>NZ_JBPXMU010000001.1:0-1204768 GCF_051842855.1 Microbacterium sp. A94
CCCGGAAGCTAAGCCTCATAGCGCCGATGGTACTGCAGGGGGGACCCTGTGGGAGAGTAGGACACCGCCGAACTTCTTTTAGACAAAATGGCCACCCAACGCTGGGTGGCCATTTTGCGTTTTACAGGAAGTTGAGAGAATCAGGATCATGCCGAACGAGGATGAGCGTCGCCCACGACGCGATGAAAGCTCCAGTCCCAGACGCGACGACCGTCAGGGGCGCCCACGATCCGATCGCTCAACTGCTGCTGGCAAGTCCGGCGCACCGCGCCGTGATGGTGCTGCTCCTCGTCGTGAGGGCGGTTACCAGTCGCGTGATGGTGGTGCTCCGCGCCGTGATGGTGGTGCACCTCGTCGCGATGGTGCTGCTCCTCGTCGTGAGGGCGGTTATCAGTCGCGTGATGGTGCGCCTCGTCGTGATGGTGCTGCACCTCGTCGTGAGGGCGGTTACCAGTCGCGTGATGGTGCGCCTCGTCGTGATGGTGCTGCGCCTCGTCGTGAAGGCGGTTACCAGTCGCGTGACGGTGCGCCCCGTCGCGAGGGTGGCTACCAGGGTCGTGACGGCGGATCACGCCGCGATGACCGGCCCGCTGGTCGGGGCTTCCCGCAGCGCGGGGGAACGGGACGCGACCGTCCGGATCGCCAGTCGGATGACCGTCCGCGGCACGATGATCCACTGATTCCAGAAGACGTCGGTGCCGACGCATTGCACGCCTCCGCGCGTAACGAGTTGAAGACTCTGAGCAAGGAGAACGCAGAGCAGGTCGCGCGACACCTGGCGATGGCCGCTCGTCTCATCGATGAAGACCCCGCTCTGGCGCACGAGCACGCTCTGGCGGCATCCCGTCGTGCCGGCCGTATCGCCATCGTCCGCGAGTCGCTGGCGATCACCGCCTACTCAATCGGCGACTTCGCACTCGCGCTGCGCGAACTGCGCACCTACCGCCGGATTTCAGGCAAAGACGATCAGATCGCTCTGATGGTGGACAGCGAACGCGGCATCGGCCGCGCAGACCGCGCGCTGGAGACCGGACGCGCCGTCGATCGTTCGAAGTTGGCAACTCCTGTTCGCGTCGCACTTGCGATCGCGATGTCAGGTGCGCGACTCGACCAGGGCGAGCTCGAGCTCGCGCTCGGCGAGCTGCAGATTCCGGAACTCGACCCGGACCGTGCTTTCGAATTCAGCCCTGCTCTCTTCAGCGCGCATGCCGCCGTACTCGAAGATCTGGGACGCGATGACGAGGCTGCTTTCTGGGCAGAGCGCGCTGAGGTCGCATCTGACGCACTCGGCCTGAGTGGCGATGACGAAGAAGAAATCATCATCGAAGACGGCCTGATCGAGGAAGAAGACGGTCCGACTGAAGAAGGGGCATCCTGAGTGGCGTTTTTCTCCAAGTCTCGCCCGACTCCGCTGGACGGTGTCGACGTTGTGCTGGCTGATCTCGATGGCGTCGTCTACGCCGGCCCTGGCGCACTCCCATACGCGGTTGAGAGCCTGAACACCGCAGCTGAGACCCGTCGCATCGGCTACATCACCAACAACGCGTCTCGCACTGATGTCTCAGTTGCCGAACACCTCACCTCGCTCGGACTGACTGTTGTGGCCAACGATGTCGTGACCAGTCCGCAGGCAGCCATGCGTCTGCTCCAGACGATGGTTCCCGCTCCTGCAACCCTGCTGATCGTTGGGGGAGAGGGCCTTGTCGTCGAAGCGGAGAAGGCCGGCTACTCGGTCACCCGCAGCGCAGAGGACGCGCCGGATGCCGTCGTTCAGGGCTTCGCGCCCGACGTGGCCTGGACTGACCTCGCCGAGGCGGCATTCGCGCTCAAGCTACCGGAAGAAGAGGGTGGCATTCCCTGGATCGCCACCAACAGCGACTGGACCATTCCGCGAGAGCGCGGCGTTGCACCGGGCAACGGAACTCTGGTTTCCGCAGTTCACACGGCGATCGGCCGCCTCGCCACAGTGGCCGGCAAACCGGAAGTTCCCATCTTCGAAGAAGCTCTGGCCCGCTTCGGCGCAGCAAAGTCGCTTTTCATCGGTGACCGCCTCGACACCGATATCCTCGGTGCCGCACGCGCCGGAATTGATTCGGCGCTGGTGCTGACCGGTATCGACCGGCCAAAGCATGTGCTGGCAGCGCCCGAGGGCTCGCGTCCCACCTTCATCCTCAGTGATCTGCGCGAACTGCATGAGCCGTACCCGCAGACCCAGCGTAAGGACGGCGTGGTCACGGTGAACGGGGCATCCGTTCGCGTCACCGGCGGCGACGTCGAGATCCTCGCCGAGGGCAAGCGCCAGATCGATCTCGTGCGTGCTGGTGCGACGGCGATCTGGGACTCCGGAACGCCGGTGTTCGTGCTTCGCGTGCCGGAGAAACTCTACGAAGACCCGTTCCATCGTCCGTGAGTGCGCCGCATCGACCATGTCGGTAGTGGCACGTACAGTGGAACTGTGAGCGATGAAGATAGGGCTGCGCCGACCGACGGCCTCTGGAGCAGATTGCGCCTGATCGAGGGCCAGCCCCTTGCCGCGCGCGCCGATGCCTATACGACGCTCCACGACGAACTTTTCCGACGTCTGGAGAGCGGCACCAAGCTCGACTCTCGAGAGAAGCATTCGTCGGGAGCGAAGTGACTCGTCTCGACGCCGCTCTGGCCGCTCGAGGTCTGGCGCGCTCTCGAACCCATGCCGCCACGCTGATTGCGGCAGGCCTGGTACGCGTCGATGGTCGACAGATCATCAAGCCCTCCGCAACGGTGGGCGAATCATCCCGAATCGACGTCGCCGAAACTGATCACTATGTCAGCCGCGGGGCACACAAACTCGTGGCTGCTCTGGATGCCTTCGACGTCAAGGCGACCGGTCGGCTCGCCCTGGACATGGGGGCATCCACCGGTGGATTCACCCAGGTTCTGCGCGAGCGCGGCGCGCGCAAGGTGCTCGCTGTCGATGTGGGGCATGGGCAACTCGCCGCCTCAGTCTCCGAAGACCCGGACGTGGTCAATGTCGAAGGCTTCAACGTCCGCTACATGACGGCTGCAAGCCTGGCCGAAGCCACCGGCGAAGCCGAAGCCCCGGACCTGATCGTGGGCGATCTTTCTTTCATCTCACTCGAGCTGATTCTCCCGGCTGCCACGGCGGTTGCTGCGCCGACTGCGGACATCGTCGTGCTCGTGAAGCCGCAGTTCGAGGTCGGGCGCACAGCCGTCAGGGGCGGATTGGTCACTGATCCGGCCACGCGTGCGGATGCTGTTGCCCGCGTCGTCTGGCACGGCTGGGATGCTGGTCTCGGCATGTTGGGGATCGTCGCCTCGCCGATTCTCGGCACGCATGGCAACGCGGAGTTCCTCATCCACATGGCGCCCGGACGCGGCAGCAATCCGACAGAATGGACGGGACGCATCGACGAGCTGGCAGGAGGACGATGAACGAGCGCAATATCCTGGTTGTCGCCCATGCCGGCCGGGAAGACACCGTCGCAGCAGCCCGTCGTGTCATCGACCTGTTGCGCAGCGCCGGCGCACGGCCTGTGCTGGCAGTCGATGATCGTACTGAACTTTCCGCCGTTGATCAGATCTTCGCCGACGTCGACACGTTGGGCGATGTCGTCGCTGTGGACGATCTCGAGTTGGCCATCGTCTTGGGCGGTGACGGCACCATCCTGCGTGCCGCTGAGCTGGTTCGCGGCACCCGCAGCGCCCCCGTGCTCGGCATCAACATGGGGCACGTCGGCTTCCTCGCCGAGATCGAACGGGATGCCATGGATGACGCCGTGCACCGTGTTATCGCCCGCGATTACGACGTCGAAGAGCGTCTTGCTCTGGCCGTTCGCGTGAAGGATGCTCAGGGAGAGGTCGTCTTCGAGACGTGGGCGCTAAACGAGGCGACGGTCGAAAAGGCGAGTCGCGAGCGCATGATCGAGGTCGTCCTCGAAATTGATGGTCGGCCGCTGTCGAGCTACGGCTGCGACGGCATGGTCATCTCCACTCCCACCGGTTCCACGGCATATAACTTCTCGGCGGGCGGCCCTGTGATCTGGCCCGGCGTAGAAGCGATCTCCGTAATCCCGCTGTCCGCGCACGCCCTGTTCGCGCGCCCGCTCGTCGTGAGCCCGGATGCCTCGGTCGCCATCGAGATGCTCGAACGCACCGATGGCACCGGCATTCTGTGGTGCGACGGGCGTCGTTCGCATGAGCTTCCTCCCGGAGCGCGTGTTGTCGTGCGTCGATCGTCTCGTCCGGTGCGTCTGGCACGCCTTCATCCGGCCGCGTTCACTGACCGCCTCGTACGCAAGTTCCAGCTGCCAGTGGCCGGCTGGCGTGGGCAGAGCGGCGGAGCGCAGACGTGATCGAAGAGATGCGGATGCAGGGGCTCGGAGTCATCGCCGACGCGGTACTGCCTCTCGGCCCGGGGTTCACCGCGATCACCGGTGAAACCGGAGCCGGAAAGACCATGGTCGTCACTGGGCTCGGACTGCTGCTGGGCCAGCGCGCCGACTCCGGTGCCGTGCGCGCAGGATCAGCGCAGGCATCGGCGGCCGGTGTCTGGATCGTGCCGACGACAGGGGCTGTCGCCGATATCGTGGCGGATGCCGGCGGCGAACTGGAACCCATCGATGCGAACCGCAGTGAGCTGTATGTCTCGCGCACGCTCAGCGCCGAGGGGCGCAGCCGGGCGAGTGTCGGCGGACGGGCGGCGCCGGCCAGCGTTTTGTCAGCACTGGCCGATGAACTGGTGGTCGTGCACGGGCAGTCCGAGCAGCTTCGCCTGCGATCAACGGCAGCGCAACGAGACGCTCTTGATCGCTTCGGCGGAGCACCCATCGCTACTGCTGTGGCGGCGTATGCGGAGGCGTTCACGCGGTGGCGTGATCTGAACTCGGAGATCATCGAGATCACCGAGAACAGTGACCGACGCGCTGAAGAAGCGGGCCGGCTGCGTGAGGCGCTGGAGCTGATCGAGGCGACTGCGCCGGAGGCAGGCGAGGACACAGCTCTCGCCGAGCGGGCCGAGCGGCTCGCCAACGCTGAAGAGCTGCGGCTCGCGGCATCCCTTGCGCGCAACGCGCTCTCGAGCGAAGAAGACGAACCAGACGCCGCGGAGCTGCTGGCTGAAGCGCGCCGCAACCTCGAGAGGGCTGCCGACACCACGCTCAGCGAGATTGCCGAGGGCATCGCCGATGTCGGCTACCGGGTGACAGATCTCGCGCTGCAGCTCTCCGCGTACCTCGCCGACCTCGACGAGACCGGGCCGCACGAGCTCGCGGCGGTCGAAGAACGGCGCGCGGCGCTCACGGCACTCATCCGCACGCACGGGTCGTTGGACGAAGCGCTGGAGCTCTGGGAGAGCGGATCCACACGACTGGCCGAGCTTGACGACGACGGCGACCGCCTGGAACGACTGCACGAAGAGCGCGACGCCGCACGTGTGCGACTGGATGATGCCGCTACCCGGTTGACGAAGGCTCGGACAGAAGCGGCCACGCGCCTCGGCGCCGCGGTCACCGAAGAGTTGCATGCGCTGGCAATGCCGGATGCGCGCCTCGAGGTTGAGGTGCGTGCGGGAACGGAAACTGCCAGTGGCCGCGATGATGTGGCGATTCTGCTTGCACCCCACCCTGGTGCTGAACCGCGGTCAGTCGCCAAGAGTGCGTCCGGCGGAGAGCTGTCGCGCGTGATGCTCGCCATCGAGGTTGTCATCGCCGGAACCGACCCCGTCCCCACCTTCGTGTTCGACGAGGTGGATGCCGGAATCGGTGGTGCCGCTGCGATCGAGGTTGGGCGGCGACTCGCCCGGCTTGCAGAGACTTCTCAAGTGATTGCTGTGACGCACCTCGCTCAGGTCGCAGCCTTCGCCTCGAACCACCTCACCGTCGTGAAAGCTCATGATGGTGCCGTAACCGCGTCCAGTGTCCGCCGTTTGGAGGGGAACGAGCGCGAAGAGGAGATGGCACGACTGCTCTCCGGACTCGCCGATTCCGACGCAGCCCTCACCCATGCCCGAGAACTTCTCAGCCTTCCGGTCTGAGCTAACTGTTAGGATTGAAGCCCGTGATGAACTCTTCTGATGCGGGGCCCAAAAACGACACGACCAAACACATTTTTGTGACTGGCGGTGTCGTTTCATCTTTGGGCAAGGGGCTCACAGCAGCCAGCCTGGGAAACCTTCTCACCGCGCGCGGTCTGCGCGTGGTCATGCAGAAGCTCGACCCCTATCTGAACGTCGATCCCGGCACGATGAACCCGTTCCAACACGGTGAGGTCTTCGTCACCGACGACGGCGCCGAGACGGACCTCGACATCGGCCACTACGAGCGCTTCCTCGACATCAACCTGTCGCAGGCGGCCAACGTCACCACAGGTCAGATCTACTCGCAGGTGATCGCCAGGGAGCGCCGTGGGGAGTACCTCGGCGACACCGTGCAGGTTATTCCGCACATCACCGACGAGATCAAGCGCCGGATGCGTCTGCAGGCCGACGAGACGCCGAAGCCTGACGTCATCATCACCGAGGTCGGCGGCACCGTCGGTGACATCGAGTCGCAGCCATTCCTCGAGGCAGCGCGCCAGCTGCGCCACGAACTCGGTCGAGACAGCGTGTTCTTCGTGCACGTTTCGCTCGTGCCGTTCATGGGGGCTTCGGGGGAGCAGAAGACCAAGCCGACACAGCACTCGGTCGCAGCCCTTCGCCAGGTCGGCATCCAGCCCGACGCGCTCGTGCTGCGCAGCGACCGACCCGTCAGCGAGAGCAATCGCAACAAGATCGCGCTCATGTGCGATGTCGACGTCGAAGGTGTGATCAACACCGTCGATCTGCCCAGCATCTACGACATTCCCTCGACCCTCAACGACCAGGGCCTTGACTCATACATCGCGCGCCGGCTCGGACTCGACGCCAAGGCGAACGAAGTCGACTGGTCGCGCTGGCAGAAGGTGCTGCACGCTGTGCACAACCCCAAACACGAGGTGACGATCGGTCTTGTCGGCAAGTACATCGACCTGCCCGACGCCTACCTCTCGGTGACCGAGGCGCTGAAGGCTGGCGGATTCGCGCAGGAGACCAAGGTCAACATCCGCTGGATCCCCTCCGACTCCTGCGAGACGCCGGAAGGCGCGGAGAAGGCGCTCGGCGACCTGGACGGCATCTGCGTTCCCGGCGGCTTCGGCATCCGCGGCATCGAGGGCAAGCTCGGCGCACTGAAGTTCGCGCGCGAACAGGGCATTCCGACTCTTGGCCTGTGCCTGGGTCTTCAGTGCATGGTCATCGAGTACGCACGCAATGTGGCCGGTATCGCCGGAGCATCCTCCACCGAGTTCGACCCTGAGACGGCGGAGCCGGTCATCGCGACCATGGCCGAGCAGGTCGACATCATCGATGGCGGCGACCTGGGCGGCACCATGCGGCTCGGGCTGTACCAGGCGGCATTGGCCGAAGGCTCGTTGGCGGCTGAGGTCTACGGTTCGACGGAGATCTCCGAGCGCCACCGCCACCGCTACGAGGTCAACAACGCCTACCGTGCGCGCATCGCGGATGCTGGGCTCGTGTTCTCGGGTCTGAACCCCGAGCTCGATCTCGTCGAGTTCGCGGAGTTGCCGCGCGACGTGCACCCCTACTACATCGCAACGCAGGCGCATCCTGAGTTGCGTTCGCGTCCGACGACCCCGCACCCGTTGTTCCGCGGTCTGATCGGTGCTGCCATCGAGCGCCACCGCTCCAGCGAGCTCTTCGACGTGGAGTCCGATGCCTGAGTCTTCGGCTGCTCTGCTCGTCGAGATGCCTGAGGCCGGCCTGCGCGACGAACCTTTTGAGCCCGCGGCCGTCAACAGTGATGTCGTCTACAAGGGCTGGGTGTGGGATGTCCGATCTGATCGCCTTGCCTACGGTGATGGTGAGATCACCCGCGAGTACGTCGATCATCCCGGCGCGGTCGCTGTGCTCGCGCTCGACGACGACGGCCGGGTGCTGCTGATCCAGCAGTACCGGCATCCGATCCGCCACCGTGACTGGGAACTGCCTGCGGGGCTGCTTGATATCGCGGGGGAAGAGCCGATGGTCGCGGCCCAGCGCGAGCTGGCCGAGGAAGCCGATATCGTCGCCCGACACTGGGAGCTGCTGGTGTCGACGTGGACGACGCCGGGCGGCAACAACGAGATGATTCACATCTATCTCGCCACCGGCATCGACTCGGCAGCGGCCGTTTACGAGCGATCCGATGAAGAAGCTGACATCCGGGTGGAGTGGGTGGCGCTGTCTGACGTCGTCGACGGCGTGCTTGCCGGGCGTTTGCACAACGGCATCCTTTCCATCGGCGCGCTCGCGGCCGAGCGGAGACTGCGGAGCTAGTCGTGCTGATCGACCGCGCGATCGATGCGTACCTCCGACACGTCACGATCGAGCGCGGGCTGTCCGAGCACACCGTCGGCGCGTACCGCCGAGATCTGGCTGTGTACCTGGCCTGGTTGACAGATGTTGGGGTCAACGACACGTCAGCGGTGACAGGGGCCATCATCGGCCGCTTCATCGCCGACCGTTCGGCCATGGTGCCGCGTCCTGCCGCGACAAGCCTGGCGCGGCTGCAGTCGTCGGTACGGGGGCTGCACCGTTTTCTCGTGCGCGAGGGAATCGAGCTCGAAGACCCCAGTGGCAGGCTTCGACCGCCCAAGGCTCCGCAACGTCTGCCGAAGGCGCTTTCGATCGACCAGGTCGAGCGGCTGCTGGCGGCACCGTCTGCTGAGGAACCGATCGGCATTCGCGACCGTGCTCTGCTCGAGTTGCTCTACGCGACCGGTGCACGCGTATCGGAGGCAGTGAGCCTCGATGTCGACGACCTCGCCCATGGTGACGTGCTGCGTCTTCGCGGCAAAGGCTCCAAGGAGCGCATCGTGCCGCTCGGCTCGTTTGCGCGGAATGCCGTGGATGCCTACCTCACGCGGGTGCGGCCGGCCCTCGCAGCTAAGGGCCAGGCATCAGCACGGCTGTTCCTCGGCGCACGCGGAGCGCCGCTTTCACGTCAGAGTGCCTGGCTGGTGATCCGTGCGGCGGCCGAGGCCTCGCACATCACCGCCGAAGTATCACCGCACACGCTCCGCCACTCGTTCGCGACCCATCTGCTGCAGGGCGGCGCAGATGTGCGCGTGGTGCAGGAACTGCTGGGCCATGCATCCGTCGCAACGACCCAGATCTACACCCATGTGTCGGTGGACACGCTGCGTGACATCTACGCGACCTCGCATCCGCGGGCGCGTTAGTTGCGAGTGGCCGCGCGTGGCTCACTTTCTCGTCCAGAAGGAGCCACAACTACCCACTCGCAAGCCGGGATCAATCGGGGATCAAGCGGGGATCTGGGGGAGAGCGGGGCGGCGCGGAAGACAACGGGCAGTCAATCGGTAGAATCGAGCAAGCACGAAGGAAGCAGGAGATTCGGTGGCTCAGAACGTGGCGAAGTCCAAGGGTAAGACGTCGAACGCTGGCGGCACCCTGATGGGACCCACCGGGCGTCCGTATAACGGCTTCGACATCCCGGCCCCGTTGGAGTCCCATGGTCCGGCGCGAATCATCGCGCTGTGCAACCAGAAGGGCGGAGTCGGCAAGACCACGACAACGATCAACCTGGCAGCATCCCTCGCTGAGTACGGTCGCAAGGTGCTCGCCGTCGACTTCGACCCGCAGGGTGCGCTCTCGGCCGGCCTCGGGATTCCCACGCACGACGTGCCCACAATCTACGACCTGCTGCTGGACACCAAGCGCGATGCGCGCGATGTCATCGTGAAGTCTTCCGTCGACGGGCTCGACGTGATGCCCGCGAACATCGACCTGTCTGCCGCTGAGGTGCACCTGGTCAACGAGGTTGCGCGTGAGACGATCCTCGCCCGCGTGCTGCGTCAGGTCTCCAGTGAATACGACGTCATCCTCATCGACTGCCAGCCCTCGCTCGGCCTGCTCACCGTCAACGCGCTCACGGCCAGCCACGGTGTGCTGATTCCGTTGGAGTGCGAGTTCTTCGCGCTGCGTGGTGTGGCTCTGCTCATCGAGACCATCGAGAAGGTTCGTGATCGGCTCAACCCGGCCATTCAGCTCGACGGGCTGCTTGCGACCATGTACGACGCACGCACGTTGCACTCCCGTGAGGTGCTGGAACGGGTCGTCGAGACATTCGGCGATGACGTGCTGGAAACTGTGATCGGACGCACGGTGAAGTTTCCTGACGCATCGGTATCGGGTGTTCCGATCACCGAGTTCGCGCCAGAGCATGCCGCCGCCCAGGCGTACTTGCGACTGGCCCGGGAGCTGGTCGCCCGTGGCGCCGTCGCCTAGCGAAGAACCTGTCGAAGGGTTCCGCGTCTCCCTGTCGAATTTCGACGGCCCGTTCGACCTTCTCCTGAATCTCATCTCCAAGCATGAGATGGACATCACCGAGGTCTCGCTGAGCGCGGTCACCAATGAGTTCATCACGTACCTCGGCGCGCTTGAATCGGACGAGGAGCTGGATCAGGCATCCGAATTCCTCGTCGTTGCCGCCACCCTGCTGGATATGAAGGTGGCGGGCCTGCTGCCTCAGGGTGAACTCGTCGATGCCGAAGCCGTTGCGCTGCTGGAAGCGCGAGATCTGCTGTTCGCGCGACTGCTGCAGTACCGGGCCTTCAAAGAGGTATCGACCTGGTTCTCCCGTTGTCTGCAACGAGAGGATCGGCGCCACTCGCGCGCCGTGCGCCTCGACGAGAAGCACCGCAAGCAGACGCCGGAGCTGGTGTGGACACTGAGCGTGGACGATTTCGCGGCGCTCGCGCTGCTCGCCTTTGCGCCGAAAGACATCCCCAGTGTCGGGCTCGACCACCTGCACGCGCCGCTGGTCAGCATTCGAGAGCAGGCCGCCATCGTGGTGACTCTGCTGCGCAACACCGAGTCCCTCACCTTCCGTGAGCTGGTCTCCGGAACGACCGAGCCAGGAATCGTCGTCGCGCGGTTCATCTCCGTGCTTGAGCTCTACCGACACGCAGCCCTTTCCTTCGAACAGATCGAACCGCTCGGCGAGCTGACGCTGCGCTGGGCCGCCGATTCCTGGTCTGACGAGACACTTGCGAGCCTGGGGGCCGACTATGACCGATGACACTTCGACCAGCCCCGAGTCTGTCGACGAGGCAGTGCCGGTCTCACCACTCACCGAGAAACTCGAGGCGATTCTGCTGATCATCGATGAGCCTCTGGGACTCGTCGCTCTCGCGGCGGCCGTGGGCGCTCCGGTGCCGGCCGTGCGCCAGGCGATCGAAACGCTCGTCGACGACTACGACGGCAACGGGCAGGGACCGCGGCGAGGGTTCGAGCTGCGCGAGGTCGGTGGCGGATGGCGACTGTATGTTCGTGAGGACCACGACGCGCTTGTCGCCGAGTTCATCGGCGGGCAGGCGCCGGCCCGACTGTCGCAGGCCGCGCTGGAAACCCTGGCCGTGATCGCCTATAAGCAGCCGGTCACGCGTAGCCAGGTGGCATCCATTCGCGCTGTGAACGTCGATTCCGTCGTACGCACGCTTCTTGCCCGCGGGCTCATCACCGAACTGTTCGCTGATTCTGAGACCGGTGCGATCAACTATGGCACCACCGATGCGCTGTTACAGAACCTGGGTATCAACTCGATCGACGAGTTGCCCCCGATATCGCCGCTCCTCGATGACGGCGCTGATGGATTCGACGAAGGAAATATCCGATGAATGACTCGACACCCGACCCGTCCACAAGCCTCGGTGACGGAGCATTACCGGACGGCGTGCGCCTGCAGAAGGTCCTCGCGGCGGCAGGCGTGGCATCCCGTCGCGTGGTGGAGCAGTACATCGTCGAGGGCCGAATCCGCGTCAACGGCAAAGTCGTCGAAGAGTTGGGACGGCGGATCGACCCGGAGAACGACCTGGTCGACGTCGACGGCACCGCCATCCAACTCGATGTGTCGAAGCGCTACGTCATGCTGAACAAGCCCACCGGTGTCGTCAGCACGATGAAAGACGAGAACGGCCGCCCGGATCTGCGTCAGTACACGAAGGACTGGGAAGAGCGGCTGTACAACGTCGGACGGCTGGATGCTGAGACCAGTGGCCTGCTCATCCTCACGAACGATGGTGAACTCGCACATGTGCTCGCGCACCCCTCGTTCGGGGTCACCAAGGTCTATATCGCCAAGGTCGAGGGCACGGTCACAGCGCAGGTGATCGCGCAGCTGACCCGCGGGATCGAGCTCGAAGACGGCCCGATCAAGGCAGACAAGGCACGACTGCTGGACACGTCGACCGGCTCAGTGACCGGTCAAGCCGCCTCCAGCCTGGTAGAGCTCACCCTGCACTCGGGACGCAACCGCATCGTCCGCCGGATGCTCGCCGCTGTCGGGCATCCGGTCACTGAACTCGTCCGTCGCCAGTTCGGCCCGCTCCACCTGGGAACTCTCCCGGCGGGGAAGACCCGGGAACTGACTAAAATCGAACGTGGTGCGCTGTTGACTCTCTCGCGCCATGATTCCTCCTCGGACACCACGCCGGGAGACGCCCAGGAGAACGAGTGACCGAGACCGCCAGAACCCATGGCAGCAGCCGAGCGCTGCGGCTTTCGGGGACGGTGCGCATCGTCGGTGCCGGCCTTCTCGGGTCGAGTATCGGGCACGCGCTGACAGCCAAGGGTGTGGACGTCGTCCTGTCGGACACCTCGCCCGCGCAACTCCGCCTGGCGATTGACTACGGTGCGGGGCGTGCCGCTCGCGATGATGACGCGCCCGCTTTGATCGTGGTTTCCGTCCCGCCGGATGTCACAGCTGACGTCATCGAGGCGGAACTTGTTCGATTCCCGGATGCCGTGGTCACTGATGTCGCCAGCGTCAAACTGGAACCGTTCCGCCTGCTCAAGCAACGCGGTGTCGACATCACCCGCTACATCGGCTCGCATCCCCTTGCCGGACGCGAGCGCGGGGGAGCGATCTCCGCACGCGCGGACCTGTTCATCGGTCGCCCGTGGGTTGTCTGCCGTGACGAGGAAACCCGGGCTGCTGATCTCGCGCTCGTAGAGGCGCTCGCGCTCGACGTCGGAGCGATGCCGCTGGAGATGACTCCCGAAGAGCACGACCGTTCGGTGGCGCTCACCTCGCACGTGCCGCAGGTGGTTGCCAGTCTGCTGGCCGCACGACTTGCCACCGCCGACGAGGACGCCCTTCGTCTGGCAGGGCAGGGGGTGCGCGACACCACGCGGATCGCTGCTTCCGCGCCGGAGCTGTGGGTGCAGATCCTCGGCGCCAATGCGCAGCCGGTGGTCGAGGTTCTCGACGCGCTCGCCGCAGACCTGCGCACCGTGTCGGATGCGCTTCGCGAACCCGAGGCACCCGGTGCACGCCGCGCTGTGGCCGAGACGATCCGTCAGGGAAACGACGGCGTGGAGCGTCTGCCCGGCAAACATGGTCAGAATCGCCGGTTCGAGCAGTTGGTCGTCATGGTCGACGACACCCCGGGGCAGCTCGGGCGCCTGTTCGGTGAGCTCGGCGAGCTCGGAGTGAACGTAGAAGACCTGCGCCTGGAGCATTCGCCAGGCGCGCAGTTCGGCCTCGCTGAGATCAGCGTGGCCCCGGCTGCGCTGCTCGGCGCGATCGAAGGACTGCACACGCGCGGATGGCGAATTGCAGGAGCAACCAATGAGTGACCCTTCCATCCCCGCGCCACTGGCTGAGCCTGTCGAAGGGGTGGCCGGAGCGGGCAAGTTCATTGCCATCGACGGACCGGCAGGCTCTGGCAAGTCCAGTGTCTCCAAGGCTGTCGCCCGCGCGCGCAGCTACGGCTACCTCGACACCGGCTCTGCATACCGGGCGCTGGCCTGGCACGTCCTCGAGCGTGGTGCTGACACCGAGGATGCCGAAGCCGTTCTGGCCGCGGCATCCGAATTCGATCTTCGTCTCGGGCTTGACCCTGATGACCGCACCGTCGCTGTCGGCGATAACGACATCACGGCAGCGATCCGTGAGCCCCGCGTCTCCGGAGCAGTCAGCGGCGTCGCACGAGTTCCCGCGGTGCGCGAGCAGGTCAACATCTTCTTCCGTTCGCTGGTGGCGGCATCGCCCTACCCAGCGGTCGTCGTGGAAGGGCGCGATATCACCACGGTGGTCGCCCCGGACGCTGCGGTACGGATTCTTCTCACTGCCGCCCCCGAGGTGCGGGCGGCCAGACGAGCCGGTGAACTCGCCGGCGAGAATGCCGCTGCCGTTGCAGAAGCGCTGCACAAGCGCGATGCTTCGGACAGCGCCGTCGTCGACTTCCTGAACGCCGCAGATGGCGTTGAAGTCGTTGATTCGACGGACCTCGATTTCCCACAGACCATCGACGCCGTACTCGCGGTGATCGAACGAAAGCAAGGAGCGGAACATGGCCGCTGACGAATACGAGGGTGGTCCCGACCACCTCGCCGAGAAGATGGATGAGCTTGACGAACAGCTCGCCGAACAGCGTGCGGAGGCTCTGCGCGCCGGTCTCGCCGATTACGACCTGGACGAGGATGACGCCGCGCTGCTTGCCGGCCTTGCGCAGACCGAGGGCGGGGTCGAATTCCTTCCCGCACTTCCGGTCGTGGCGATCGTCGGACGTCCGAACGTCGGCAAGTCCGCGCTGGTGAACCGCATCCTCGGGCGCCGCGAAGCAGTCGTGGAAGACACCCCCGGTGTCACACGCGACCGCGTGACTTACAAGGGCGAATGGAACGACCGGCGCTTCTCGCTGGTCGACACCGGCGGGTGGGAGCCGGATGCCAAGGGCATCGACCGTTCGGTCGCAGCCCAGGCCGAGGTCGCGATCGACCTTTCGGACCTCGTGCTGTTCGTCGTCGACGCGATGGTGGGGGCCACCTCCACCGACGAACACGTCGTGAAGCTGCTGCGCAAGAGCGGCAAGACGGTGTTCCTCGTCGCCAACAAGATCGACGATGCCCGCCAGGAGCCGGAGATCGCCTCCCTGTGGAGCCTCGGTCTCGGCCAGCCGTACCCGACCTCGGCCGTGCACGGTCGAGGAGTCGCGGATCTGCTGGACGCCGTGCTTGAGAAGCTGCCGTCGATCTCGTCGGTCGCGAAGTACGAGATCGGCGGTCCCCGTCGCGTCGCGATCCTCGGGCGTCCGAACGTCGGCAAGTCGTCGCTGCTGAACAAGGCTGCCGGCGAAGACCGCGTCGTTGTCAACGAACTGGCCGGAACCACCCGTGATCCGGTGGATGAGGTCGTCGAACTCGGCGGAAAGCTGTGGCGCCTGATCGACACGGCCGGCATCCGTCGGCGAGTGCACCTGCAGCAGGGCGCTGACTTCTACGCTTCGCTGCGTACCTCGGCTGCGCTTGAGAAAGCGGAAGTCGCTGTCGTCGTGCTGGACGTTTCTGAGTCGCTCAGCGAGCAGGACGTGCGCATCATCGATCTCGTTCTTGAATCCGGACGCTCGCTCGTGCTGGCGTTCAACAAGTGGGATCGCCTGACCGACGACGACATGGAGAACCAGGACCGCCGCCGCTACCTGGAGCGTGAGATCGAGCAGGACCTCGCGCACGTTGCGTGGGCTCCGCGCGTGAACATCTCCGCGAAAACCGGTCGTCACCTCGACAAGCTCGTCCCGGCGCTGGAGACGGCGCTGGAGAACTGGGATCGCCGCATTCCCACCGGCAAGTTCAACGCGTTCCTGAGCGAACTGATCGCCGAGCACCCGCACCCGCTGCGCGGTGGCAAGCAGCCGCGCATCCTGTTCGGTACGCAGGCCGCGACGCGCCCGCCGACGTTCGTGCTGTTCACGACCGGGTTCCTCGACCCGGGTTACCGGCGCTTCATTCAGCGTCGACTGCGTGAGCTCTACGAGTTCGAGGGCACGCCGATCGTCATCAACATGCGCGTTCGGGAGAAGCGCCAGCGCTAGTCGCAGAAGGTTGCCTAACGGCTGACCGAGTGATGCAATAGAAGGTGGATGCTGCGACACAGCGGCATCCACCTTCTGCGCCCACAAGGCCCGTCGAAAGAGGTTGCAATGTCGCATACCCTGCCCCTGCCCGAGTTCGCCCACGAACGTGTGGAGGTGATCACCGGACGGCGCAGTGGCCTGCTCATTGCGGTAGCGCTGCACTCGTCGGTGCTCGGTTCTGCCCTTGGCGGTGCGAGGCTGTGGACGTACCCGCACTGGAGCGATGCTCTCGGTGACGCCCTGCGTCTTTCCGCAGCGATGACGTTGAAGAATGCGACGGCAGGGTTGGATGCTGGCGGCGGAAAGTCCGTCATCGGGCTGGAGCCCGGCACCGAGCTTGACGCGCAACGGCGTCGTGATGCGTTCCTCGATCTCGGCGACGCAGTGGAATCGATGGGCGGTCTGTACCGCACCGCCGAGGACGTTGGCTCGACCATGGACGACATGGCTGTTGTTGCTGAGCGCACGGCCCATGTCGTAGGACTTCCGGATGCTGCCGGTGGCTCGGGCGAACCGGCCGGGCCCACGAGCCTGGGCGTCTACGAATCATTGCGCGCTGTACTGGAGCGCACCACGGGTTCGGCGGACGTGGCTGGGCGCCGCATCACGATCTCCGGACTCGGCCAGGTTGGCGGACGCCTCGCCGTTCGGCTTTCGACCGAGGGGGCGGTGCTGACGGTCACCGACGTCAACTCCGCGCGTCAGCATTTGGCGGGCGAGCTGGGGGCGAAGTGGGTGGAGCCTGGCACTGAGCACCTTGTGCCGGCGGATGTGTTCGTGCCGGCCGGCATCGGCGGGCTGCTGACGGACGAGGTCATTGATGCCCTCGACACCGCCGCAGTCTGCGGGCCGGCGAACAATCCGCTTGCTTCGCACAGCGGTGCGGATCGGCTAGCTTCGCGCGGCATCCTGTACGCACCGGACTTCGTCGTCAACGCTGGCGGTGTGATCTATCTCGACCATGAGGCCAAGCAACTCGGCACGCGGGCTGAGATTATGGAGCGCGTCGCGCAGATCGGCGACACTGTCCGCACGATCCTCACCGATTCCGCAGAGCGTGGGATCACGCCCCTCGCGGCGGCGGAAGAGCTCGCGGCCGCACGTCTGCGCTCGGGGGCACCTACGCCCGCGCTGAGCTGATCGTCGCGGGGCTGGGGCCGCTCAGATGCCGTACTCGTCGCGAAGACGCTCGCGCAGCTGGTGGCTGCACGCGGTGACGGCCTCAGTCCAGGTGGTGTTCGCGTCATCCTGAGCGCGGTCGGAGACGGCCTTCCAAATGCGGATTGGTACGCCGAACTGCGCGGCGACCCACGCGTACGCGTACGACTCCATATCGACGAGGCGACCGCCCAGCGCCAGGATCAGCTGTACGGCATCGGCATCGTCGATGAAGCTGTCTCCGGTGGCGATGACCATGTCGCCGTCGCCGAGATCCATACGCTGCGGCATAGACACATGCTCGCCGCGGACGCCTTCTTCATTGATCACGTCGTGCTGGAACGTCCAGTTGATCTCGTGGACACCGGATGCGACGGACTCGTCGAGAGCACCGGCGGTGCCGAGCACGAGAATCTCGTCGTAGGTGCCGGCGTCGAGGGCGCGGGTGAGGGCAAAGGTGGCCTTGAGTTTGCCGGGTCCGGTCACGAGGCGTTCAAACCCGGGCAGATCTTCGGGGAAGGCGACGAGTTCGGAATCAAGGGCGGCGACGAGAAGCTTCACCCGACTATTCTCCCAGAGTTACGTTGCCGCTCGTGTCTGTCGCCGACCCAGAGGAGTGGATGCTGTGAAATGCTGAGGTAATGACGATCGTTCCTCCAGTTCCCGGTGAGCCGCGACGTCCGGATGGGCCGCGGGATCCGGGTGACGCCTGGGTTGTTGCGGCGACCGGGGAGAAGTACTGGGGGCGTTTCGGCGCAGCCGGTTTACTGGCGGTGGATGCCGAGCGCGGCATCCTGTTGCAGCACCGGGTCAGCTGGAGTCATTTCGGCGGCACCTGGGGGTTGCCCGGGGGAGCGTTGCACGAGGGCGAATCTGCGATCGACGGGGCGTTGCGTGAGGCGACGGAAGAAGCAGGTGTCCCCGTGGGGGCGGTTTCGCCACGGTTCACCAGTGTGCTCGATCTGAAGATCTGGTCGTATACGACGGTCGTCGCCGACGTGGTCAGGCCGTTCGAGCCGGTGATCAGCGACCCCGAGAGCGTGGCTCTGGAGTGGGTGCCTGTCGATGAGGTCACCGAGCGTCCACTGCATCCGGGGTTTGCCGATGCGTGGCCGAGCCTGCGCGAAAGGCTGGGCTGAGCGGACTCAGTCTCGCCCGCGCAACCGGTCGATGTCTCGTCTTTCGCGTTTCGTCGGGCGGCCTGCACCGCGGTCGCGCAGGCCAAGGGCGGCAACCGGGTCGCGCGGGGGAGTGCGGTCCTCGTAAGCGAGTGCGGCCACCGGCGGGCCGACGCGTTTGGTGAGCGTTTGCCGGACGACGAGGAGACGGTCAAACCCACTGATACGCACCCGCAGTTCGTCACCGGGCTTCACCATCTGGGCGGCTTTGGCCTTTTCGCCGTTGACGCGCACATGCCCGGCGCGGCATGCGGTTGTGGCGGCGGAGCGGGTCTTGTAGATGCGGATCGCCCACAGCCAACTGTCGACTCTGACCGGGGCATCCATCATGAGGTTTTTCTCAGACGGAGGGTCACGAGAGCACCGGCGATGATCAGCCCCTGGCCGAGCGTGTAGGTGAGCATCACCAGCGGACTCGTCCACTGCGGCATCGTGTCGGAGAGGAAGAGGCGGAAAGCGAGGACGGTGTCGCTGATGAGGAAGAAGACACCACCCCAGATGATGAGCGGATGGCAGCGGGTCGAGAACGCGGCGGTGCTGCCGAGTACCAGGCCGTACCCGGCGACGGCGAGTAGCAGCGGGCCCGTGTGCGGGCCGAGGACGGCGACCATGGCGACCCACCAAGCGGCGTAGACCAGTGCCCACGGCGGCATCTTTCGCATGCGCAGGGTGCGCAGGAACACGATGATGTACGCGATGTGAGCGATGCCGAAGAACAGCAGCATCAGGGGGAGTTCGGGCCCGCCCGGGAAGAAGGCACCGGCACCGTCGCCGAGCCAGGAGAAGAACACGGCTGCCACGAGGAGTGCAATCGCCAGATGGGGACGAAGCCTCAGAGAGAGCAGGATCGGCAGAGCAAGCAATGGCATGAGCCAGAGCTTGGTGGGACCGGCGATGTCGCTTTGAACGGCCAGGGCGATCACATGCACGATCGACATCACGACGTACGGGATGAAAGCCCAGGCCAGGACGGTGCGTGGTGGGGTGCTGCGCTGCATCCCCCCATCGTAGATCGGCGGCTCAGCCGCGGAGGTCGAGACTCACCAGCGGTCGGTTGGGTTTGGTACTCGGCACTTCGGCGAACCCCGCGTTCAAGAAGGTCGACAGCGCGCCGTGAAAGAGATCGTTCACACGCACGCCCGTCAGCGCGGTGTTGATCGGGTAGCCCTCGATGACGCGGACGCCGGATGCCCGGGCGAAATCGATTCCGGCCTTCAGGAGCGCGGCGTTGATGCCCTGCCCTCTGTGTTCTTTACGGACGACGAAGCACGTGACCGCCCAGACGCTGTCGTCATCGAGCGGTTCGCGGGTGGTGGTGATGATGTTGCTGGTTCGGGCGAGGCGGCGCTGGGCCGGACGCGGCCCGATGCGCATCCATCCTGCGGCTTCGTCGTCGACGTAGGCGACGAGGCCGGGTGAGGAGTCGGAGGCGATCTCCTGTTGGAATATCGTCGTGCGCGCGTCGAGGCTCGTGGACTCCCACTCCTTGTTCGTCAGCACGGGCCAAACGCACTGGCAACTTCGTCCGTCGCCGCCACCGCTCAACGCGTGCTGGATGTCGTCCCAGAGCTCGGGACGGGCAAGAGCGGTCGTGATGGTTGGCATATCGGCACGCTACGCCGGGGCTCCGACACAGGCAAGGGAAGGTTCGGATGCTGGTTCGCGAAGGCGCTGAGATCCCGCTAAGATAGGGGAGTTGCCTGCGCGTGAGCGCAGAACAACGGGCTGTGGCGCAGCTTGGTAGCGCACCTGACTGGGGGTCAGGGGGTCGCAGGTTCAAATCCTGTCAGCCCGACAGAAAGCCCCGATCAGATGGTAAATCTGGTCGGGGCTTTGTCGTTTCTTGGTGGCAATGTACACGCAAGGGTACACGCAAGAAAAAACTGGCTGATGGTGTTTGCGAGCCTGATGCGCCGCAATCTCTATTAATACCCGGAATGTCGCGGCTGTATTCGGGGGCCGGACGCGAGGCGTCGGTGCCGAAGCTAGGTGGGCAACCCGGCGCAATCATCGAGGTCATGCCGGGCACCTCCGCTCACATCGGTGAGGTTCTCACGATCCGCCGCCGCGACATCGACCTGAGCATGCCGTCCGTGCGCATCACCGGAACCATCACCAGCCCGAAAGGGCGAACTGACAACGCGGCAGGATCATCCGAAGACGGCGCGGTCGCGACGCACGATTCAGCTTCCGGGATTTGCCGCGACGGCCGTGCAGTTTCGATTGAAGAAACTCGACACGATTGACCCCGACGCACTGCTGTTCTGCTCTCGCGAGGGCACCCGCTGACAACAAACAAAGTGCGCCGCCAGCCACGTCACGTGATGAACATCGCAGGGATCGAAGGCGTCACCTCGCACAAGTTCCGCCGCACGGTCTCAACCACGATCAGCGAAATTGCCGGTGTCGAGCTGGCATCGCAGCTGCTTGGCCACACCGACCCGACGATCACGACTAAGCACTACATTTGCCGCAACGAAACCGTCGACCCCGTAACCGCGGCGCTGGAGAAGGTGTTTGGATGAGGGCGAATAATTCGTCGAGCACATTGCCTCGCGAAACGTAACGTACTCAGATAACATTACATGTATACGAATCGTGTCAGGATGTGGTCAAGTGAAGGCTTTAAGGCCAAAGGCTGCCGCTGAGAAGCGGAGTGCCCTGTATCGCGGGCATGCAGATGGACGGTGGGAACGCATCGGCCGAGGCGTCTACTTGCCTGCTGACGCGCCCGCGATGGACTGGGATCAGCTTGAAGCAGCTACCCGGCGACCAGAGGCCACCATTTGTCTGCTTTCTGCGCTTGCGTACTACGACCTCACCGATGCGATTCCCGATGCTCTGGACGTCGCAATCCCGCGCGGAATGCGTGCACCGGCGACTGAAGGAGCGATTCGCTGGCATCGTTTTGACGCTGCAACGTTTGAACTTGGACGTGACGAGATCTTGATTCCAGGCAGCTCGCAACACATCGGTTTGTACAGCGCCGAGCGCACGATTACAGACTGCTTCCGCCTTCGGTCGTCAGTCGGGTACGAAGTGGCTCGTGACGCAACCAAAGAATGGCTCCGCCGCGGCGGTAAGCCCGCCGAGCTGATGGCGTTCGCCACACAACTCCCGCGAGCTAAAGCTCCGCTCCTGCAAACCTTGGAGGCACTTACATGACCGGCAACGACGTGTACCGTCAACTTCAGTCGGCAGCTCGATCGGTCGCGGCAAAGCGAGGTGTCCCGGCACCAACGGGAGGAGTATCTGATTCGACACGCGCTCGAATCGTTTCTTGACCGGCTGAATCGCACACCTCATGCGCATGATTTCGTACTGAAGGGTGGGAATCTGCTCGGCGCGTACGGCGTTCGTCGCCCGACGAAGGACGCTGATTCGAACGCGGTCGGAGCGGAAGTCTCGCCTGAACACCTGGCGGCCGTTGTTCGGGATGCCGCAGCGATCGAATCTGATGATGGGGTCGAGTTCGATCTCGACACTCTCACTGTTCAGGAGATCCGCGACGGCGCCGAATACCCCGGAGTTCGTCTGCGCGTGAAAGTCGCTATCAGTAGCTGGAGGGGAACGGTGGCGTGGGACGTGTCAACCGGAGATCCGATCGTGCCAGCACCGCGCGAAGTGACGCTCGACAGAATTCTCGGCGAACCCATCAAGCTCATCGGATACGCCCCCGAATCAACGGTTGCTGAGAAGGGTGTGACGATTCTCGAACGCGGGATCACGAGCACTCGATGGAGGGATTACGTCGACATCGTGGCACTCGGAAACGCCGGACTAGGCGCCGAGGTACTGCTAGAAGCAGTCCGAGCAGTATCTGACTATCGGGGTATCGAGTTGAAGCCGATCACGCCACTCCTTGAAGGCTACGGAGCAGTAGGACAGTCGAAGTGGGCTGCCTGGCGTCGCAAAGAGAAGCTCGAAGCTGTTTGCGAGGAGAACCTGGACGAACAGGTCGTTCGAGTGGCAGCAATTCTTGATCCGGTGTTCAGCCAAGACGCAGGAAACCTAGCCTGACGTGATTCCGAGGTCTCCGGGGCTGAGTTGGATGAGGGTTGCGCGTTGTTCGAGTTCGCGGTCAGCGCGGGTTCCGATTTCGAGTCGGCGTGGCCGCTCGCGATGCGCAGCCGCTCACGGG
Source organism: Microbacterium sp. A94 (assembly GCF_051842855.1). Taxonomy (NCBI): domain Bacteria; kingdom Bacillati; phylum Actinomycetota; class Actinomycetes; order Micrococcales; family Microbacteriaceae; genus Microbacterium; species Microbacterium sp. A94. The sequence continues at coordinate 22,426 of NZ_JBPXMU010000001.1, forward strand.
TGGCCAAGGAGCGGCGGTCGAGGACGTTCTCCTGCAACAGGCGAAGAATGATTCCACGACCGCGTTGAGACGACAACCACATGATCGAGTAGGGAAATGCGAGTGACCAACGACAAAAAGGTCAGCCAGTTCAAGCCGGTGCTGCTCGGCCTAGCTGACAGCGACGATTTCATCACCGTCGTCTAGGCACTCGTGGAGTACGCATCGACGATGGACGGGGAAGCGTAGAAGGAACAAGAACGCATCCGCTTAGGGGAGTGAAAGGCAAACGGCCGGGATTACCTCAGCCATTGCTGCTGTCGCACCGTCCACGAGCGTTCCGCGGCGTGCAACCCGCGCACTAGGACTAGATGTTCTTCCCGTTGGGGGCGGTGGTCGAATGGTCATCGTAACTCGATTCGCATGACCGGCCGAGTCGGGTACGTGCGGCCGAACTCTCGGAAGCCAGCGGCGCGAAAGATGCTGACAGTTCCAGTGAAAAGGGCTGCCGGTGAAGGTCGAGACTTACTCATAGCGACATCCACCGGATGGCCGTCAAGAACCGAAGCGCCGTGCTCGCGGGCATGCTCGACAGCGGCTTTGAGCAGGGCAACTCCGACTCCTTCACCGCGGGATCCGCGTTGGACGTTCACGCACGCTACCCACCAGGCGGAGTCGTCGTCGTCGAGGAGACGACGGAGCGCACGGTTGCGGGTTACTCCGGGGAGAGTTCGCCGCGGCATGACTCGCGTCCACCCGACTGGATGCTCGTCGTCGTACGCCAGCAGGCCTACCGGAATTGTTGCACGGTCGATTTCGCGACGAAGAGCATCTTCGTTTGTGGCCGCATTGTGATCACGGAACCGCTGGCACCAGCAGGAGTTCGGGTTCGAGCCACCGCGATCAAAGGCGCTGGCCACATCAGGCCAGCGACTTTGAGTTGCAGGCTTAATTCGAATGGTCACTGATACCACCTTCCGGCCTGTTCGCTACTGCGCGGAGTACTCGAACAATGCTCCCACGGTATGATCCCGCGCGTGCGTTCGATGGTGGTCTGGGCTTGCGGGCACCCCTGAGACTTAGGCCTCATGTGAGAAGTGCCTCACGGGCGCCCAGCGACGACATGTGCTCAAGTGTATGCGTATGCATTGATCTGGTAGGATGGAAGCATAAAACACCCGCGCCGGCCTTGAGCCTAAAAAGCCCATTGAGCGCGTATCGCACGACGCAAATACGGATTCCAGCGTGCGGGCGCGGCGAAGAAAGGAAACTTCATGAGTCGTCTAGAAAACAAGGTCGCTATCGTGACCGGAGCCGGTGCAGGCATGGGCGAGTCGCACGCCCGCGTGCTCGCTGAGCACGGAGCCCGGGTCGTGCTGACCGATGTCAACGCTGAGGCGGGCCAAAAGGTCGCCAACGAGATCGGTGAGAACGCACTGTTCATCAAGCACGACGTCACAGATTTTGAAGCCTGGGTCGCCGTGGTCAAGCAGGCGAACGACAAGTTCGGCCCTGTCAACGTGCTCGTCAACAACGCGGGCCTGGCGGGCCCCATGGCCAAGATCGAAGAACTGTCGCTTGAAGACTACGATCGCACGGTCGCTGTCGATCAGCACGGCGTCTTCTACGGCATCAAGGCTGTACTGCCGGGCATGCTCGAGAACGGCGGCGGCTCCATCATCAACATCTCTTCGGTCGCGGGCTTCGTCTACCAGGCCACGAACGCCGCCTACGCTGCGGCGAAGTTCGCTGTCCGCGGCCTCACCAAGGCTGTCGCCATCGAATACGCCGACAAGGGCATCCGCGCCAACTCCGTTCACCCCGGAGCAGTCATGACGCCGCTGCTCGCCAGCGTTCCGAAGGAAGACGTCGACGCGTTTGCGCAGACCATCCCCGTGAAGCGCATGGCCGACGTGCGTGAAATCTCCGACCTCGTCGTCTTCCTCGCATCGGATGAGTCGACGTACATCACCGGCAGTGAGCTCGTCATCGACGGTGGTGCCACGGCGATTTAGTTGTACTCGGTCAGTACGTTTGTGACCGATAGAAGAGAAGGCCTGCAGTCTGAGTGGTGCTATACGCACTCAGACTGCAGGCCTTCTCGCGTTCCACGGCTCTGGCATACCGATAAGGACACCGCTAGTTGTGCGCCTGGAGGAAACCAGTGATGCGCGGCATCACTTCGTCTCTCAGCTGCCAGAGCAGGCCGTGGCCACCACCGGGAATGAGTTCGACCTGGGAGCCGCGGATGTTGTGGGTGATGCCCGCGCCCGCGGCGACTGGGTCGCCGAGGCGCGTCTCCGACCCGAACAAGGCGAGCGTCGGGGCGTGATTGCGCGCAGTTCGCCGTCGCTGAGCGGCGCAAGCCATGGCGTGTACCGCTTGAACTTCATCGGGGCAGCCGCCAGAGCGATGTCTTCGGGAGCCAGCGTTACACCAGGAGAGAGCCACTCGTTGAAGGCATCCATTCGTTTCTTCGTCGGGAAGAACGCGGAACTGAACATCCGCCGCAACGCATCCGGCGATGGCTTTACGAACGTCGTGATGCCCTCGCCAAGGGTCAGGCTCGCAACCCGTTCCGACCCGCACGAGCCGAGGTGGGACGCGATGAGCGATGCATACCAAGCTCCCTCTGCGTAGCCCAAACTGACTAACCACCCGGGCTCAAACGAGAGCAAGATGGCTTGCACGGAGGAAGGACAAGCAAAGGCGCAGACGATGAATGCACATGAATCATCTTCGGACGGATCTGTGCGCTCCGACGTCGGTCTGACCGTCATTCGGCGGTCACCAGACCCGGAACGCGACCAGGCCGAATCTCGTTCCCATCCCTCCTTTGGCAGTCGCATCCAAGCTATGGGGCAAAGTCGACTCGGTGCACTCCTTCTGTTGATCGCCACGGTCGTCGCGATCGCTTGGGCAAACATTTCGTACGCTTCGTACGAACAAGTGTGGGGCACTCACCTTGTCATCGGCGTCGAAGATCTGCAGCTGAACTTCACCCTGCACGGATTCGTCAATGAATCGATCATGGCGGTGTTCTTCTTCACGGTCGGGCTCGAAGTGCGGCGAGAATTCGCCATCGGCGAGCTCACGACGTGGTCGCGTGCGATGGTTCCTGTCGCTGCGGCAATCGCGGGCCTCGGGGCTCCCGCGCTCCTGTACATCATGATTACGTCAGGGACCGGCAATGAAGACGCGTGGGGCGTTGTCATCTCGACCGACACCGCGTTTCTCGTCGGCGCTCTCGTTCTCGTCGGCCCGCGTGCGCCTGGACGACTGCGCGTCTTCCTTCTCGCTCTTGCCGTCGTTGACGACATCGGAGCCTTGGCAATCATCGCTCTCATCTATACGGAGAACGTGCAACTGCTTCCCCTCGTCATCGCGGCAATCGGACTCACAGGAATCTACTTCGCGCGATATCTTCGGGCCGGTCGAGGGCCAACGTACGCTCTGCTCTCGATCATCATCTGGCTCGCATTCCTCGCGTCTGGCATGCATCCGACACTCGCAGGCGTCACTATTGCGCTCCTCGTTCCCGTCTATCGGCCCAACCGCCGAGATGTCGAGCACGCTCTGGATCTCACGCGCGCGTTCCGCCAATCACCAAATTCCCAGTATGCGCGCGTAGCCGCCAACAGCTTGCGCGAATCGATTTCGATCAACGAACGACTGCAAACCGCCTATGCACCGCTTGTCGCATACGCCATCATCCCGCTGTTCGCGTTGGCGAACGCCGGGGTGCACGTCAGCGGAGAAGTCCTTACTGCCGCAGTCCGTTCTCCGATCATGTGGGGAATCGTCGTCGGTCTCGTCGTCGGCAAGTTCGTCGGAATCTTTGGAGCTACCGCGCTCATGCAGGTCTTCCGCATCGGCAGCCTCGGGCCGGGTCTCACACTTGATCGCATAGCCGGCGGTGGGCTGCTCTCCGGCATTGGATTCACGATCTCGCTGCTGATCGTCGATTTAGCGATCTCTGACCCGGATACCCAAAACATCGCGCGCGTGGGCGTGCTCGCAGCATCCGTCATCGCGTTTGCTCTCGCCAGCCTCTTCTTTCGTATCTCGGATCTTGTGCACCCGATGACTGAGGTGAGCCGCACGCTCGTTCGTCCCGTTGATGAGTCTCGCGATAATACGTTCGGGCCAGATGACGCTCCCTACACGCTTGTCGAGTACGGCGACTTCCAGTGCGAATTCTGTCTCAAAGCAACAGGGGCTATTGCGGAAGTGCAGCGTGGGCTCGGGGATAAGGTGCGATATGTCTGGCGGCATGCTCCGCTCACGAGCTACCATCCCAACGCGCTCGCCGCAGCGGAGGCGTCTGAAGCGGCTGCGCTGCAGGGAAAATTTCCTGAGTTCATGCGGAGCCTGTTCGCAGATCAGAATAACCAGCTGCCGGCAGACATCCTGCGGCGTGCCGTTGAGCTGGGCCTGGATGTTGATCGATTCGAAACCGACCTCAACTCGGCGGAGGTCACTGCACGCGTTCGCGACGACACGCTCGATGCTGAGGCAATGGAGATCACTGCCGTGCCCACCTTCTTCGTCAACGGCGTGCGGCACACCGGTCCCTTTGACGCAGCCTCGCTCATCCGCGCCCTCGAGGCCACAGCTCGGACCGGCCTGTCCTCCTCAGAGGCGGTCCGAGCGGAAGGAGAAGATCACAAATGAGAGACGGCGGCGTAACAGGACCAGCAGTAATCCAGCGTATTGAAGGTGGCCTGATCGCGGTGTTCTCGCTCGTGGGGACAATCGTCTTGGCCCCAGACTGGTGGTGGATACCACTGGCGCTGTTTTTGGTGTTCGATCTGTCACAACTCGGATACCTTCGGTCTCCCGCCGCAGGAGCCGCCTGGTACAACGCTATTCACACATACGCCTGGGCTGTCGTTCTGGCTGTTGTCGCACTCGTAGCCAGCAGCTTCACCCCCGCCCTGTCGTTGTGGTCCGCCATCATCGCCTTCGCCTGGGCGTTCCACGTGGGAGTCGACCGGGCTCTCGGTTATGGTCTGAAGCTCCCAGACGCCTTCACGCACACCCATATGGGATGGATCGGGAAGGACAGGAAAACGCGCGCCTGATGGTGGCCCGTGGTGACGTCCTTTGCTCTGTCTCAGTTCAGCAGGCTACCCATTTGTTTCGCGATCGTGCGAGCCGCCAACTTCGGGCTCAAGCGTGCCAGCTTGTCCATCGCTGATGCGTCAGCCCCGATCGTCACGCGGAAAGAACCCTTACAGATGGCTTTGACGATGGCTTGACCGGCAGCCTCCGGGGACGTCATTTTGAACGCAGGCGAATCGGCTGAAGCATCGTCACCGAGCGTGACGCCGGAATTCGACGCGATGTCGGTCGCAATGGCGCCGGGGAACACAGATGTGACCGCCACATTGGTATTCAGAAGCTCTGCATACAACCCTTCGGTCAGCAGCCGAACCGCCGCTTTCGAAGCGCCGTACACCGACTGGCCAGGCACAGGAGCATAGGCGCCCATGCTTGCCACGTTCACAATGCTCGCCTCGGGGCGTTCGATCAGTGTGGGCAGGAACGCCTTGATCATGTTCATGGTGCCCCAGAAATTGACGTTCATCACCTTCTCGATCTCCTCGAACGGGAGGTCGAGGATCTTGACGAACTTCTGGATTACTCCTGCGATGTTCACGAGACCATCGACGTTTCCGTGTGCGCCGATTACTGCAGCTGGCAAAGACATCACCTGCTCACGGTCAGCAATGTTGACGATATGGCTGCTGAAGCGCTCGCCAGCCCCTGCGAGAGCGGCAGTTGTTGCGAGGCCCTCCCCATTCAGGTCGACTCCTGCGACCCGCGCCCCATTCTCGAGGAGCAACCGCGTTGTGAATCGTCCGATGCCGTTTCCAGCACCGGTGACAACGAAAACTTTTCCGGAGATATTCATGCGGTGAGCTTCTTTTCTGTATCTGGAAGGTGAGTTGTGGCGTGAGCGGCGGCTCGACGTCCGCTGAAGATGCAATCAGCCAGCGAAAATCCGCTGATGTAGCTATTGGAACCGACGCCGACGGCATTTCTACCAGTAGCGTATAGCCCGTGAACCATTGACTCGTCTTCACGCTTCACAAGTCCGGAGTCTCCATCGACGATCATCCGCCGAGTGTCAGCAATCCACACGGCAATCATCGAGGCGCTCCACTGGTGGGGGCTGCAGGAAGATCCCAGTGATCCCGCAGAGTGCATTACCCAAGCGCTGCACGGACTGAGCAACGTCAACAACCGTTAGTCGGGGTCACCGCCGGTACGGCGGTTCGACAAGGGGCATCGGCTCAAGATTGTGTGACACCCAGACCACGACCAACCGTACGAGTTCGAGCGTCTCGGTGCCGCTGGACCTGCCACGCCGTACTGTGCGCACCAACTGATCAAGCTCAGCGAGACGGTCGGGGGCGAGTGGCGTCCCGGATGAGAGGTGTGCGGGAAGCGAGTCGAGCATCGCCCGGAAATCATCGTCCCAGTTGATCGAGCCGTTGTCTTCGATCTCGTTGAGTACTCGCGTGGCGATGCGCACTGTCTCACCCTGAACCGTGGGTGCCGGACCCATGGCCGGCACCAGACTCGCCCAGAGCTCGTCGTACTGGTCACGCCAGTCGGTGCTGTGCAGTTCGATGGGGGAGACCCCATCATGACGATGCACAGCCGGCGCAGGCTCTGCGTCGAAAAGCTCATAGAGCGCTGCCATGTCCTGTGCAGCCCGCTCCACAGAGTCCGGGTTGTAGACCTCGCGGATGGCTTCGAACTTCTCGCCCAGGCGAACCACAGCAGCCCGACCGGCATCCGTCACAGTCGCGCCCGCGTCAACGAGCAGCCGCGAAGTCGCTGCGATGCGGTCCAGATCGCCGGTGTCAGCATCCAGCATCCGGTCCTCGAGCGCGGTGTGCCCCTCGAGATTCGTGGCATGGACGTCGGCGCCAGCGGCCAGCAGTATTCGAGTGTTGTCGACATGAATGCTGGCACCGAAAAGAGGCGTCTGCCCGCGCCGGTCGCGCGCCTCGATATTCGCACCAAGCTCGATCAGCACGGCGGGGTGGCCGTTCCACGCGCCGGCATGGTGATGCAACGGCGTCTCACCATCATCATCGGGCGCCTCGATATCGGCATCGGATGCGACCATCCACCGGATCAGCGCCTCAGGAATGCCGTAGGTGGATAACCCTGGAGCCTTCCCGGCGCTGCGCGCGTTGATATCGCAGACAGTGAAGACCGCCTGCATCTCCTCCAGATCGCCGGATGCGACAATCTGCTCGAAATCCTTGGGAAGACGTTTGCGGAGCCGAGCCACGATCAACCGACCCGTGTACTGATCGCGACGTAGTTCTCGTCGCTCGGCAAATATCGAACCTGGATGATGCGCCCCGGCTGTAGTTCATCGAGCGCTGCGTCTGCCACGGGCATGTCGCGCGTGGCGTCGAAACTGGTGCCATCGGGCCTGTTCACGCGCAGGTCGAGATGCAGCACCGCCTGGCCATGCGCGATCTCGCCGGTAGGCTGCATCGCCATGATCACGGCCGTGGCGTCTGTGCCCCGGGTGGCGACGTCGACCTGCTGCTCGGTGAGCATGCCGCGGGCGATCTGAGAAGCGTAGAGAGAGTTCTGTAGGTCCGCGGTTTCAGCATCCGGAGCGACCGCGAACCGGCCATCCTCTCGATACCGCACCGGAATCGTCGATCCGGGGGTGAGCTGCGCGAGCTCACCCTGATTGACGATCGTGTGCGCTGTGCCGCGGATGCTTCGCCCATCCGGGGTATCGACGTCAAGGACCAGCTCGATCTCCGGTTGATCGTTGAAGGAGGTTCCAGTCGCTCGAGCCGAGACGAGCATGCCGACACCGAGGGGAGCATCCTGAAACTCGCGGCGCTCATGCGCGGGAGGACGGAAAGAGAACCAGATGGCGACAAGGCAGATGAGGCCGACGCCGGTTGAGATGAGAATGCCCAACGGGTCGAGTGACTCCAGGTACGGACCGTCCGAAAAGAGCGGAACGATGAACTGCAACACGATGACGCCCAGGACGATAACAATGCCGATCCCACGCGCCTGCCGGTATCCGTTGATGATGCTCCCCACAGACCGCGTCGACTCTTATAAACGCGACCGTACGGCGGCAGCATGAACGACGAGTCAATGATTCGGAAACGAAACGTTAATGCCGTTGCTACGATTGGCGCCGGATGTTTATGTGTTGCTAGGTGGGGTCAGAGTGCAGAAGAGAATGGGCTGGATGATCGCCCTCGTGGCGGCGCTGGCTGTTGCTCTGGTGCTCACGCTCCTGTGGATCATCGGGTCACGACAGACAGAGGCCTCCCCGCCCGAACAGGCCGCGACAGCGATACCGACGCAGACGCCGACTCCCACCCCATCTCCGACGCCCACCGGGTTCCCCGCGAACACATCCGTGTACGACGTGGCCGTGTTGCCAGAAGCGAATGTGTACGCCGTCAACGCGGCGCTCCCCGTCGACGACGCTCCTGATGCGCCTACCTCCGGCCAGCACGCCACAGCGCAGGGTGAGGGAGCGCCGGTGTGGGCTGACCCCACCGCGGAGCCGGTGGCATACCTGCCCATCGAGTTCGTGCACGGCGGCACGACGGTCCCGGTGATCGAACGGCAGGAGCACTGGGTGCGAGTTCTGCTCGCCGGGCGTCAGGCGATTCCGTCGCAGGGCAACCCCGCCCAGATCACCGGATGGCTGCGCGTCGCGGACGTCGTGATCACCGAGTCCGCGGTCAGTGTCGAGGTGAGCCTGTCCGAGCGCACGGTCGACATCGTTCGAGACGGCGTGCCAGAGCGCATCGCTATCGATTTCGCGTGGGGAACAGAAGCGACGCCCACGCCCATCGGACGCAGCTTCGTGATGAAGACGGCTGTCGTTCCGGAGTTCGGATACACGCGCGGGCATCCGATCGTGTACCTGGCTGTGCAGTCACCAACCCTCGACGGGTTCGCCGGAGGCGATGTTGCCGTTACCGCCTTCCATTATCACGACGCTCGAGCCGGCGCGATTTCGAACGGATGCATCCGCCTCGACCCGGCAGCGATCGATGCACTCGCGCAGGTTCCGGTCGGTACGCCGGTCTACATCCGTCCCTGATCAACGGTCACGGGCTCATTCTGCGCGAGGAGTACCGCGAACCCGGCCCAGAGGATAGCGAGCGGCATAGCTGTGTCCTTGCCGTTCCATGAGCTCGACTGCCACATCGCGAACCACTCGGAGCCGATGACGATGAAGCCGATGAACCAGATCGCGAAGCCCAGGGCGTAGGCGGCGTATCCCCACACGCGGGCTTTGTCGTAGCGGGCGATGTCGGCGTCGCGCAGAAGGAAAAGTTTGACACCACCGATGAGTCCGAGTGCGGCGAAGACCCCCTCAACAACGATGATGCCGAGATAGCCGACAGTCCACACCCACGGTGCGGTGATGGCACGCCACATCAGCGCATTGCCGTCGAACGTGGTGTCCATCGAGAGCACGTGCTTGACGAACTGGTAGTTGGAGTCGTAGTCCATGAGATTGCCCATGAACACGAACAGCCCGAATAGTCCGGCTGAGAAAAGGGTGAAGGCCTGCAACAGGCGAAGTGGATGCTTCATTCTCTTACCTCTCGTGTGAACACCAGGTCCAGGCGCGGCTGTGCGTCTGATTCGAAGCTGATCGCCTGAACGAACTCCCAACCGGTTGCGGCGTGGTCACGGATCACGTCACGATAATCCGTTCTCAGCGCGGTCCCACTGCGCCGTCGGAGGATCGGGATGCTGGCAAAAGCGTATTCGCGCATGGCTGCTCCTTCAAAACTCACCATGGCATCACCCTCTGCGGGCGTCAATGGCGACGCGGCCACGGTGGCGAAACGCCGCTGGTTGCCAGCGCGGCGGCGAACGTGCGCCAGAGTGGAGGCAACGAGTGGAGGATGTATGACAACGCTGTACTTCGCCAGACACGGTGAGACCGTCTGGCACGCCGAACATCGGTACGCGGGTTCGTCCGATGTCGCTCTCGTTCCGGGGGCTGTTCACCAGGCCGCCGCGCTCGCCGAATGGGCAGGGACCGCCGCGCTCTCGGCGATTGTGTCGTCGCCGCTGAGCCGGGCACGACTGACCGCTGAACCCGCTGCCGACGCCGCCGAGCTGCCCCTCCGAATCGACCCGCGTCTTGTCGAGATCGACTTTGGACAGGGGGAGGGACTGGCACCAGCGGAGTTGGCGGCCGCCTTCCCCGTCGACTGGGCAGGTTTCGAGCGGCAGCCGGCACAGCATCCGCTTCCGGGTGGTGAATCCGGCATCGACGGTATTGCGCGTGCCATGCCCGTGTTCGACGAACTGGCATCCGAATTCCCCGACGGCCGGGTGCTCATCGTTGGCCACGCGACGCTGATGCGTCTGATGCTCTGCGAGCTCATCGGTTTGGACCCGAACTGGTACCGCGACATCTTTCCAGCGCTCGATAATTCGGCGTTGCTGGAACTCGATTTCCCCTATCGCGGGGAGTCGGACTGGCCGGGGCGGGCGCGTGTACTCGGGATCAACATGCCACCGCTCCAACGCGCCCGCTGACAATTCGAGCGGCCATCGCCGTCACCGGCGGCCGTCATCGTTGGCTGTGAGCGCGAGCCCGGCGGACGATGATCCCGCGCTGCGACTCCCAGAACCCGGCGAGCATGTCGCGCAGCTGACCGGCATCGACGTCAGCTCCGAACGCCTCGGCACCGGGCTCCAGCATGATTCCCGCCGAGAGCGGTCCGGCGTGCACAGGGTCAAAGCCCAGTGCATCCACCAGTTGCGAAACGACGTCGATGTCGTGGGAATCATCCCCGGCGATTGCGATCGCCTTGCGCCCCGGTGCACCCGGCGGTCGCGCTTCGTCCTCGAGGTCCTGATACCCCATGTGACTCAGCGCCTTCACGACGCGAGCGCCACCGAGATGGGCCTGCACCAGCTCGCTGGTCGAAGTGCGCGGATCGCTCAGATCGTCGCGAATGCCGTCCGATGCCCACCAGTAGTTCATGGCGTCGATGACCAGCTTGCCGCGCAGCGCATCGGCGGGCAGCGTCTGGAGGCTTCCGAGCGGAAGTGCGAGAACTACAGCATCTGACTCTTCGATGACAGCCGCTGTAGACATGGCTGTCGCACCTATCGACCGCATGCGGTGTGCGATCGGCGCCGGATCGCCTGACCGCGCGACAAGAACGCGCAACCCTGCGGAAACGGCGAACCGGGCGAGCACAGTGCCGAGGCGACCTGCGCCGAGGACACCGAGCGTCTTCATCCCGCGAAATGTCTCCACCCGGCCATCGTATGGCGGAAGTCGATCCGGTCAGAGTTGGTTGACACGGATGAGGTTGCCGGATGGATCGCGGAACGCGCAGTCGCGCACCCCGTAGTCCTGATCGGTGGGCTCCTGGACGACGTCGGCGCCACCGGCCTCCATCCGCTCGAAGAACCCGTCGAGATCATCCGTCGCGAGGGTGAGGGCGGTGTAGACGCCCTTCGCAATAAGATTCATGATCGTCTCGCGCTCGTCGTCGGTGATGCCGGGGTCGACGGCCGGCGGATGCAGCACGATCGAGGTCGCGCTGCCGACGGGACCGACCGTGATCCAGCGCATGTCCTTGTATCCGACGTCCTTACGGACCTCGAACCCGAGCAGGTCGCGGTAGAAACCGAGCGCCGCGTCGGCGTCGGTGTGGGGCAGGAACGCGTTGTGGATGTCGATGTTCATAGCGACAACGCTAGGTTGATGTCCGGAGATGCGCTTCTCGATTTCTGACCGGTCTGGTCACCTGACGCGCAAGACATGGCGGGATGCCCTCGACGGAGCGGGACGGGTCGTCGCGATACACGCTGGGCGACACACCGACGAGCTCGGAGAACCGGGAGCTGAAGGTCCCCAACGATGAGAACCCGACGGCGAAGCAGATCTCAGTCACGCTCAGGTCGCCGCGACGCAGCAGCGTCATCGCCCGCTCGATCCGCCTGGTCATGAGATACGAATAGGGCGGCTCGCCATAGATCCGGCGGAACTCCCGGCTGAGATGGCCCGCGGACATGTGTGCGCCGCGGGCGAGATCCTCGATATTGAGAGGGTGCGCGAACTCTCGATCGATCCGATCGCGCACACGGCACATCACGATGAGGTCCGTCCGGTCGTTCACCTCCGCCATGCATCCATCCTGACACTTTCACGCGCGCTCGCGGGCGCCGGGTGCAGAACAGATCAGGAGCAGGACTCGACCGTTGGGCGTGCGTCGACGCCGCGGTCAATCGACGGCGAGACGCTTCCGTCGCACCTGCCGGATACGAATGATGATCCACGTCACGACGGCGATGACGACGACGGCGATGACGATTTTCTGGAAAACACCGGCGTATTCCTCGACGACGTGCCAGTTCGCGCCCAGGTAGAAACCGGCGAGGACGAAGATCGTGTTCCAGATGGCGCTGCCGGCAGTGGTGAGAAGAGTGAACCGCAGCAGCGGCATCCGTTCGATGCCCGCCGGAATGGAGATCAGGCTGCGGAAGATCGGGATCATCCGCCCGAAGAACACCGCCTTCGAACCGTGCCGGTCGAACCACGCCTCCGTGCGTTCGACGTCCTCGACCTTGATCAACGGCATCCGCTGTGCGATCGCGTACATCCGTCGCCGGCCGAGCCACGCGCCGATGCCGTACAGAGCCAGCGCCCCGACCACGGATCCGATCGTCGTCCAGATCAACACTTCGATCAGTCCGAGCGTTCCCTGCGCGGCGGCGAATCCGGCCAGGGGCAGGATGATCTCACTCGGAAGCGGCGGGAACAGGTTCTCGGCGGCGATGGCGACGCCAGCGCCGACTCCACCGAGCGTCTCCATAAGGGAGACTGCCCAGGCAGCGATCGCATTAAGGTTTTCGGCTCCGGCATCCATGGTCTCCAGCGTAACGGCAGGTGTCTGGAGTTCAGCGGGGAGACATCGGAAGTGCCACTTGCTTCGCCGGGTGGGGTTCATAAGCTGTAGCTATGGACAGGACGATTGTGATTGCGGTGTCGGCGCCGATCCCGCAAGCGCATCGCGTCGAGGTGGTCGAGCGCCTGGACGACACGGGTATTGCGGTCGTGATCGCGGTGACCGACCTGGAGACGAGGATTCGGTACCAGCAAAGCACCCGGCACGGCAGTGAAGCGGTCACCTGGACGGGCCGCGTGCTGGAGTGCACCGTTGCGTCCACCCGCTCCGGTGTCAGTACGACGCTCCTGGTCGACCCGATCGGCGCCAATTCGGCAGAGGCTGAAATCGCGCTGCGCGGAGCGGACGCTGCGGCAGCTGCTGCGACGGGTGAGGCGTTGCGCTGGGGCGGTGCCGACCGCGTGCCCGAACCCGAGGAACCGCGATTCTGGTGAGAATCAGCCCGCGTAGGTGTCGGCGTCGGTGGCGTCTAGGGCCCTGAGGATTACCACGGATACAGCATCCGGCGCATCCAATGGTGCGATGTGGCCGGCGCGGGGAATCACGTGCTCGACTATTGCTTCGACCCTTGCCCACTCCGACATCGCCGTGGCAATGTTACCGGTCTGATCATCTGCACCACGAATCAGGGTCAGCGGCACCGGCGAACGGTAGCTCGCATCGGGAGTGACGAGTGACACGGTAGCTCGCCAGACATCGAGGAAAACCCGTTTTGATATGCGGGCGAAGCACCGCTGGGCGTAGTCGATCGCGCCTGGCGTGCTGGCGGATGCTTTCGCCATGAGCCCCGGCAATCGAGAAGCGGGAATCATCGCCAGCGACGGCGCGGCAATGCGAAGCCCGAAGCGCTCGGCGCGCGTGAGCGGGCCGGCGTTCCATGCAGAGTCGATGACGATGAGTCCTGTTGCCGCATCGGGCTTGCTGCGCACGAGTGCCTGCACAAGATTGCCGCCGAGAGAGTGTCCGATGAGAACGGGGCGGCGCAACCCCAAATGTTCGATGAGGCCGGCGAGATCATCAATCGCATCCTGTGCGATAAAACGCGTGTCCTCATCCAGCGGTGACTCGCCATGGCCGCGCAGATCCCAGTTGACTGCGCGGTATCCGGCATCGCGGACCGCACGGAACTGGGCATCGAACATGGCGTGATCAACGCCAGCGCCATGCGTGAAGACGACGGGTCGACCGGTCCCACCGCTGTCGACATAGCGAACGGTGGCGCCTGGTCTTTCGAGTGCCGCGGAGAGTCGCATCATGCTCCGAACGTATCGACCGGCGTCAGCGGAAATCACGGGAGCGATGTTCGATCCCGGTGCGCAGATCCTGGAACGCATCCGCGAGAACGTTGATGACGCCCTCCGGGGAACGTTCCAGGATGCCGCGCACGATGAGGGCGGGGGAATCACGAGCAACCCGTCGGTAGCGGCTCCAGACCCCAGTGGAACAGACCACATTGACGAGACCATGCTCATCCTCGAGATTGAGGAATGTGACACCGGATGCTGTCGCCGGACGTTGCCGGTGAGTGACGAGTCCGGCGACTTCGATGCGGCGGCCCACCTCATGCATTTGCAGCCCCGCGGCGGTGAGTACACCGCGTTCGTTCAGCGCCGAGCGGAAGTGGGCCATCGGATGATCGTCGGTTGAGACGCCAGTGGCGGAAAGATCAGCCGCGAGTTGTTCGTAGCTCGTCTGATCGGTGAACAGCGGAAGCTGCACCGATACAGTCGTGCCGGGCAAGAACCGGGCACGATCCTCGGCGGCGGCACCGGAGAGCCAGATAGCCTCGCGGCGACTCATCCCCAGGCACTCGAATGCCCCAGCAGTGGCCAGGGCTTCCAACTGAGCGGCCGTGGCGTCCGTGCGGCGCACCAGATCATTCAGATCCTGGAACGGGCCGTTCGCCGCCCTCTCAGCGACGATGCGCTCGGCCATCGGCATGCCGATGCCGCGCACATCTGACAGCCCCAGCCGCACAGCGAAGGCGGCATCGCGCCGATGCGCCGCAGACTCATCGGGGGCTGTTCGGCTGAATTCCTCGGCGGGAGGGTGCTCTGGAAGAAGACAGGTCTTCACACCGGAGGGAACCGGAGAGTCGTCCGCGTGCTCCAACGCCGCCGCCGCGCCGGAGGCGTGCAGGTCAGGGCGGCGCACCTCGACGCCATGCCGGCGGGCATCTGCGGTGAGCGTCGCCGCAGAGTAGAACCCCATCGGCTGGGAACGCAGAAGACCGGCAAGGAACGCCGCGGGGTAGTGCAGTTTCACCCACGAGCTGGCATAGACCAGCAACGCGAAGGACAGCGAGTGTGATTCCGCGAAACCGAAGTGTGCGAATGCCTGAATCTGTGCGTAGATCTGATCGGCCGTAGCATCCGGAATCCCCCGTGCGGCCATCCCGGCGTAGAGCCTCTTCTCGATTCGTTCGATCTTCTCCTGACCGCGTTTGGAGCCCATCGCCCGACGCAGCAGATCGGCCTCATCGGCCGTGCAATCGCCCAGCACGGTCGCCATCTGGATGAGCTGCTCCTGAAAGATGGGGATCCCCAGGGTGCGCTCCAGGATCGGCTCCAATGACGGATGCGCGTATGTGACCTTCTCCTGGCCGAGCTTGCGGCGAACGAACGGGTGCACCGCTCCGCCTTGGATGGGGCCAGGGCGGATGAGAGCGATCTGGATCACGAGATCGTAGAAGCGGCGTGGCTGCAACCGCGGGAGGAGTCCGATCTGTGCACGGGATTCCACCTGGAACACACCGATCGAATCGGCACGGCAGAGCATGTCGTACACCGCCGCTTCTTCTTTGGGCAGCGTCTGCAGCGTCCACCGCTCACCGGTGGAGGAAGCGATGAGATCGAAGCAGTGCTGGAGAGCTGCGAGCATGCCCAGTCCGAGCAGGTCGAATTTCACCAGTCCCATCCAGGCGGCGTCGTCTTTGTCCCACTGGATGACCGTGCGGTTCTCCATGCGGGCGTGCTCCACCGGTACCACTTCACCGACCGGGCGAGCGGTGAGGACCATCCCGCCGGAGTGGATGCCCAGATGGCGAGGAGCCTTCAGCAGTTCTCCGGCATACTCCAGCACCGTGCCGGGAATGTCATGGCCGTCGACGGGGGACAGGCTCGCACCCCACCCGTCGACCTGTTTCGACCAGGCATCCTGCTGGCCGGGAGCATGACCGAGAGCCCGGGCCATATCGCGCACCGCGTTCTTCGGCCGATACTGGATGACATTCGCCACCTGCGCTGCGCGCTCGCGCCCATATTTCGCATAGACCCACTGGATGATCTCCTCGCGCCGATCCGAATCGAAATCCACGTCGATGTCGGGTTCTTCCTCGCGGGTGGTGGCGAGGAAGCGTTCGAAAGGAAGACGGTAGAGGATCGGGTCGACAGCGGTGATGCCCAGCAGATAGCAGACGGCGCTCGCCGCGGCGGAGCCTCGACCCTGACAGAGGATGCCACGGCGCTTCGCCTCGGTGACGATGCCGTGCACAATGAGGAAGTAACCCGGGAAGTCCTTCTCTTCGATCACGTTCAGCTCCCGCTCGATGCGCGCGCGGCCTTCGTCATCCAACCGCGGGTACACCTCGGGAACAGCAGCCCAGACCAGTGCGCGGAGGTGACTCATCGGCGTGTGCCCTTCCGGCACCTCTTGGCGAGGGAGCGCGGGGCGAGCGCGCCGCAGCGGAAAAGCCGACTCGGCTGCGATGCGGAGTCCCTGTGAGATCGCCCCGGGGTAACGCTGGAATCGAGCGGTCATCTCCGCTCCGCTGCGCAGATGCGCTGAGCCGTGCGCAGGAAGCCAGCCGTCGAGCTCATCCATCCCCCGGGTCGCACGGACCGCCGCGACAGCTTCGGCGAGACGAGCACGAGCAGGCGCCGCATAGTGCACATTGTTGGTTGCCACGACGGGGAGCCGATGGGTGGATGCCAGATCGGCCAGGGCGCTGTTTCGTCGATCATCCATCGGGTCGCCGTGATTCATGAGCTCGACGACGACCTGATCCTGTCCGAAGACATCAACCAGCCGGCGAAGCGGTGTGGCGGCATCTCCGCGTGCCAGTCCCTGCCGCACGCCGCCCTTTCGGCAGCCGGTGAGGATCGTCCAGTCTTCGCCCGCGCTCGCGGCGAGGTCGTCCAGATCGTAGACCGGTCGCCCCTTCTCGCCGCCGCGCAGCTGTGCCCTGGTGATAGCACCGGACAACCGGTGATAGCCCTCCAAACCGCGGGCGAGCACGAGAAGGTGCTCACCGACCGGATCGGGAACGCCGTTCTGCGGCCCGGGCAACCCCAGCGACAGTTCGGCACCGAAGATCGTTTGCACCTGGGCGCCGCTGACATCGGCTGCCTCGGCGAAACGGGCGGCACCGTAGAAGCCGTCATGGTCGGTGATGGCAAGAGCAGTCAGGCCGAGCCGTTCTGCCTCGGCGAGCAGATCCTCCGGTGAGGATGCCCCGTCGAGAAACGAGAAGGAGGAATGCGCGTGCAATTCCGCGTACGGGACCGCTTCGGTCGGTCGGACGATCTTCGGGGGAGGGTCAGCCTTTCGCCGTCGGCTAGTCGGACCAGGGTCGGGGTGGCGTGCGGGCTCTGTCATGGTCGGGGAGGCGGGAGCTGTCGGAGCACTGAGTGTCTTCTCGAGCTCTTTCCACGACATCGGCGGGTTGTAGAAGCCCATCAGTGGTACCGCCCTTCGACCCACCACGCATCGTTCTCGAACAGGACAAGCCAGGCGCGCTGCGATTCGTCCACGATCTGAAAGCGTTGAGCTAGACGAGCACGGTGGGTGTCCCAGGCGCGCTCACGCAGCGGCCATGGGCCAGCCCAACTCAGCACCGGAGCCTGCTCGATCCAGGCCGGAGGCGCAGAGAGCACCCCGCGCGCGTCCACGATCGGGGGGAGGCCATCTGCTCCGACCACCTGGGCAGGGCGGGGTGGCACGAACACCTCCGAGGGGTACGGCGGTGGCAGACTGCCTGGCCAGGGAAGATTCGCATCGCGCTCCGGTGGTACCCGATCGCCCCAAGGCTGAAGCAACTGCCGATCGGCGAGGCTTCTGCCGCCGATCACGACCGGGGTGACCACCCCACGATGTCCGAGCATCGCCTGCACGCGAGAGACCGCATGGTGCAAACGCTGCTGCGGGCCCTGCCCGAACAGGCCCGGCTGGTGGTGCGCGCTGTCATCGACTCTGGTCGGCACGATGCGCACCTCGCTGATACCGGCACCGGTGCGCTCAGCGGATGACTCCTGCGGCCGAATTCCCTCGAGCTGCCAACGCACCCGGTCAACCAGATCGCTCGCCTCGAAGGAGGTCGGATGCATCCAGACGCGTGATGAAATCACGCCGTCATCATCGGTCAGATCGATACGCACTTCGGTGCACACCTGGGAGAGGTCGGCGAGAGCAGCGGTGACGGCATCCGCGGTCTGTCGTACCGCGAAAGCGACTTGGTCTGCGTGCTCCAGTGGAGTTTCGAAGACGACTTCTCGTGCGAGCTCAGGCTCAGGATGCTGGGGTGTGAGCGGGCGCGAATCGGCGCCCGAGGCCAGAGCATGCAAGCGCGCGCCGCGCTCACCCAGCCGGTCTCGGATGTCGCCTTCGCGGAGGGCTGCGAACTCAGCGAGAGTGCGGATGCCGAGTCGCTGCAACAGGGCGGTGACCTCGTCATCTCCCAGCGCCTGCACGGGAAGCGGGGCGAGGAACTCCTGTGATCCGCCGGAGGCGACAACGAGCGCAGGGGCGGCCAGGCGTGCTGCCTGCTCAGCGGTGAACAGGCCATCGGCGATGGCCGCTCGGGCGCCGGGATAGCCATGATCGGTGAGAGCGCCGATGAGCTGTAGTGCTGCTTGCTCTTCTCCGCCGTAATAGCGAGCGGCCCCGCGGGAACGAAGAGCGGCGAGCCCAGGTCGCAGGGGTTGCACGCCGGGAACCAGCTCTTCGAGGAGACGCAGCACGGGCAGGAAGGCCCGCTCGTCTCGACGCGGGTCGGCAGGAATCAGCTGCAGGGCAGGGGAGCGCGACTGGGCGAGCCGCCGCCGCTGACCACGGCGTACTCCCTGAGCCCGGGCCGCTGCAGAGCAGGCGATAACGATGTTCGCCTGCAAGATCGCAACGGGCTCCTCTGCGGGTGGTGCTCCCAACGCCGCTCGCACCGGCCAGTCTGGCAGCCACAGCACCAGATGGCGTGGGGGCATCATCCGGCCACCGCCCAGGTGCCGGTGTCTGTGACGGCAGTTGCCGGAGTCGGCAACGATGCCACGGCGCGCAGGGGTGTCGCCTCGGCATCCACCCGCCCGAGAGAAGTGGGCATGCGCACTCGAACGCGACTTGCCGACTCGTGTCGGCGTCCCGTCGCCCGCAACGTCACGGTGCGATCGGCGAGCAGTCCCCACCCAGAGCCCAGACCGTGCCACTCAGTCTCTTCAACGCGGATCGTCGCCTCGCTCTGCGGCCAGGGTGCCGTGACCAGCAGAGTGCATCCCCGATCTCTCAGACGTGCGTTCAACCGGGCGATGTCGGCATCGGAGACCCGGCTGCGCGGATGCACCGCGATGAGAGGGACCACCTCGGAGAGCGCCGTGGCAACAGTGAGCCACCGCGGCCCAGGGTCGGGTACCAGGATGAGACGCTCCAATTCGATTCCGAATCCGGCCATTGCCTCTACGCCGATCGTCGGCATCCCGATGACAGCACACCAGGAGCCCCTCTGTGAGGGTGGGGCAAGCAGCGCGCCCAGCAGGCTGGGCGACGGTGAAATCGAATAAGAAGAACCGACCCGCAATCCCGGATCGGGCAGAAGACCCTCCAAAGCTGGATCAAGGGGAAGGAAGGGCACATCACTGCGTCGCCGCTGCATGCGAGCGATCTCGTTGCGCAGTCGATGCACCTCCTGAGCGCGGGAGGTGTTGCCCTCGCGGGGGAGAGCTGAAGGGGCGGAGAGTGCTGTGCCCATGCATCCATCCTCGAATATATTTACGAATAAATCAAGCTGTGTGTTGATCGTAATTCGCACATCAGACATTCGTTTTCGCGCTACCGTTGACGTATGCAGATCGAGTTCGACAGCCCGGTCACCCGCTGGGAGAAGCGGGTGGAAGCCTGGTACTTTGCGACGCTCCCCGAAGAGCTCTCGCGAGAACTGCGCGAACTGCCCGCCCCTCCGCGCGGGTTCGGATCACTCCGGGTGCAGGTGCGGATCGGCACCTCGACTTGGCGCACCTCGATCTTCTTCTCCGAAGGTGCATTCGTGCTGCCGCTGAAGAAGGCGATTCGCGATGCACAGCAGATTGAAGAGGGCGACACTCTCATGGTCCACCTCGACATCATCGATCTCTGAGTTATCCACAGGGGGTTCATGCGGCATCCGATGATCTCGTAACCTTCCGCTATGCCCTCTGCGACGTTGCTCCGCGAGATCATCGTGGTGCTCGCCCATCTCGCGCTCGCCGGAGTCGGAGTCTGGCTGATCGTGATCGATGCCAGAACGCACCGGCTCCCGAATCGCATCGTGCTGCCGACCCTGGCCGCACTGCTTGCCGTGGTCGGCATCGACGCACTGGCCACGCACAGCACCATCAGACTGACCAGCGGACTCATCGGGATGCTGATACTCGGCGGTTTCTATCTGGTGCTGCGTGCTGCAAGTCCAGGAGGGATCGGTGGTGGCGATGTGAAACTCGCAGCGGTTATCGGCCTGCTGCTGGGATGGCACGGGTGGCAGGCACTCGCGATCGGCGCAGCATCCGCATTCGTTCTGGGCGCTCTCTATGCGCTGGTGCTCATGATGCTGCGGCGGGCGAATCGTTCCACCAGAATCGCCTTCGGCCCGTGGATGATCATTGGCGCGGTGCTGGGTATCGCCGTGGCATAAGCGCGATCCCCAGGCACAGGACTATGGTGAGCACATGGCAATCGCACGACTTCACGGTGGCCCGCTCGACGGGCAGGTTCTTCCTCTCGACGACGCCGAGCAGGACAGTCTGATCGCGCCCTATGGTGCGACGCAGATCATCTATCGACGAAATGGCGATGCCATCAACACCGGTACGAGCGACGGGCCCACCGAGGTAGCTTTCTGGTTTGTCGAGTCCAGCGACGACATCACGCCCAGTGACGACTGAGCCATCGGCTGACGGAGCCTCCCGCAGTTTCGAGGTCGAGCGCAAGTACGACGTCGACACGTCGACCCCGTTGCCGGTCTGGGGAGCGATCCCCGGTGTGGATGCTGTCACTTCCGGTGAGCTGCGCGAGCTGGATGCCCGCTACTTCGATACCCACGATGCCGCACTGTCGCAGTCTGGTGTCGCGCTTCGGCGACGCACCGGCGGCCCTGATGAGGGCTGGCACATCAAGGGGCCGCGCGAGGGCGACGGTCGTCTGGAGCTGGGATGGCCGCTCGGTGACGATGAAACGATCCCGGATGCTGTCACAGCCGTGCTCGCGCGGTGGACGACCGCGCCACTCACTCCATTGGCACGCATCGTGAACAGCCGGACGGCCTATCTGTTCACCGGTCCGGCAGGTGTCGTTGCGGAGTTCGTGGACGATCAGGTGCGCGCCACGGATCTCCGGTCGGGAACCGCTCGCGTATGGCGGGAGTGGGAGATGGAACTCGGACCCGCAGCTCCCGCCGATGATGCGGGTCGCGATGAGTTCTTCGCCGCCGTCGAGGTGGCGATATTCGCTGCCGGCGGACGGCACGCGGCATCCGGATCCAAGCTCGCTCGCGCCCTCGGCGTCTGAACCGCACCCGCACAGCCGCCAGCGCTGCGCAACCCCCTTTTCTCAGGTCTTCTATCGTGCTTGAGTGACGATATGACCCGACCGGCCGTGCTCCGATCGTTGCAGACGATCGTTCCCGATACACCGCTCGTGCAGGACGAGGTTCGCGATGTCTTCGCCGCACAGCCCGATATCGGGCGGCTGGCGAAGCGGATCGTGTCTGCGTCGTTCAACGGTTCGGGTATTGACACCCGGTACACGGTGCTCGAAGAGCTGTCGTTCACTGCCGAGGTCGAATCGCCGCAGTTCTTCGATCGAACCACCGGTCTTCTCCTCGAACCGGGAACGAAAGCGCGCAACGAGGTGTACATCCGTGAAGCGGGCAGGCTCTACGTGGAAGCGGCGCGGCGTGCTCTGGATGGCGCCGCCGACATCACCGCCGCCGATATCACCCACGTGATCACCGTCTCCTGCACCGGCTTCTACGCGCCGGGCCCCGACTATGAGATCGTCCGTGCCCTGGGGTTGAGTGGGAGCACGCGGCGATATCATCTGGGATTCATGGGCTGCTACGCCTCGATGCCCGCGCTTCGAGCGGCCAGCGAGATCTGCGCCGGCAGTCCGGATGCTGTGGTGCTGGTAGTCAGCGTCGAACTGTGCACGCTGCATCTGCGCTCCTCGGATGACCCGGACATGATCGTCGCCACCTCGCTGTTCGCCGATGGTGCTGCTGCGGGGATCGTCACCGCGCGCAGATTCGATTCCGATGCGCCCGGCCTTGCGCTCGATCGGTTTCACACCGGCATCATCCCCGAGGGGGAGAAAGACATGGCGTGGACGATCGGGGATCACGGCTTCGAGATGGTCTTGTCGACGGCGGTCCCGCAGCTCATCGGCGAGCACATTCACGACGCTCTTCGGCCGCTGTACCGCGAAGAAGCTCCCCTCGCTCAGGCATTCGAGGACGGCACGATCGGCGAGCAGATCTCGCATTGGGCGATTCACCCCGGCGGGCGCAGCATCCTGGACCGCGTCGAAGAACGGCTGAGTCTCTCGGAGCAGCAACTTCACCCCGCTCGCGAGGTTCTCAGACAGTACGGCAATATGTCCAGTGCGACGGTCCTGTTCGTGCTGCGGAGGATTTTGGAGGATGCCGGCACGCGGGATGGGGAGCGCGTCGCCGCGATGGCGTTCGGCCCCGGCCTCACCGCCGAGACAGCGCTCATGACCGTCGTCGCTCCCGGGCGCAGTGCGGGGTGATCTCGCGGTTCGCGAGGTGGATGCACGCGAACTGATGGATGATCCGCATGCGGATCCGCAAATGCTGGAGCGCACCTATGACCGCTTCGCGCTGGTCAATGCCGTGGTGTCGCGCTGGCGCACGGTGTACCGACGGGACATCCGCCCGCGCGCGCGGAAGGGGCCGGTCAGAGTTCTCGATGTCGGTGCCGGTGGCGGGGACGTATCGCGGGCGATCGCCCGGTGGTCGCGGCGAGACGGGCTGACGGTGGATGTCGTGGCGCTGGATGCCGATGCCAGAGCCATTCGCTGGGCGAAGAGTCGTGGCGGCGGTGTGGAGTATCGGTGTGCGCATACGACGGAGCTGGTCGGCGCCGGGGAGGTCTTCGACATCGTGATCTCCAATCACCTGCTTCATCATCTGAGCCAGCGGGAGCTGCAGGAGACACTCGCTGATTCGACCCGCCTCGTGAGTAATGAAGGCCTCGTGGTCCATCGCGACATCGAACGCAGCAGGTTCGCCTACCGGGCCTTCGCTGCGGGAACCCTGCCGTTCGCGAAAAATCTGCTCGCAGGCTCGTTCATTCGGGCTGATGGGCTCACCAGCATCCGGCGGGCATTTACCGCAGACGAACTCGCGTCGGTTGTGCCATCGCCGTGGCAGGTGGGACGGGCTTTTCCTGCGCGGCTGGAATTGCGATGGGAGGCTGCGCATGCCTGATCACGACGTCGCGATCATCGGGGCGGGGCCGGTCGGTCTGCTGCTGGCGTGCTTACTCGCTCAAGCAGGGATCGATGTGGGCGTGTACGAACGCCGTAGGGGAACTGATGATCGGTCGCGCGCGATCGGTATCCACCCGCCTGGCCGCGCGGTGCTGGAATCCGCGGGTCTGGGATTACAGGCGCGTCGTGAAGCACTCGAACTGGATGGGGGAGAGGTGATCTGTGACGGCCGGATCCTCGCGTCGCTCTCCTTCAACGCGCAGCAACGAGTGCTGATTCTGCCGCAGCATCGCACGCACGCGTTGCTGGTAGAGCGGTTGGAGCAGCTACATAGCGGTGCTCTGCATCGTGGCCACGACGTTGTCGGCATCCTCGATGATGCGGGTGTCGTCCGGCTATCGATGGATGTGGACGCGGAGCGGCGCGAGGCCTCGGCATCATTCGTGGTCGCTGCAGACGGAGCGCGCAGCGGCATTCGCCAGCAGCAGGGTATCGGCTGGCGTGCGCGGCCGGGGCGCGGTTCGTACGCAATGGTGGACATCCCGGACACGCTGACTGGATCGCGCGTCCAGCTGTACTGTGAGCCCGCTGGGCTGGTCGAATCGTTTCCACTTCCGGGGGATCGAAGGCGCTGGGTCGCCGCAGATCCACGTCGTACCCTCGGCGATGCGGCGTCGTTCGTAGAAGCGATTCGGGAGCGCACCGGCATCCTGCTGCGGTTGCCCGCCCGCCTGCAGCCCACAGCGTTTCAAGCGAGACAGCATCGAGCGGAGCGAGTTGCCGCGGGGAGAGTAGTGCTGGTGGGTGACGCCGCACATGAGACCAGTCCAATCGGCGGACAGGGAATGAGTCTCGGGTGGATTGCCGCGCACCACGTCGCGGCGGCAATCGAGCGATCATTGCGCACGGGCCAACCAGATTTTCGGGAGTACGAGCACAGCGCCCAGCGTGCTGCCGTACGCGCGCAGCGGAGGTCCGCCTTTTATATGGTGATGGGACGTCCCTCGCCGCGCCTGGGCGTGGGCATCCGCAACACCGTGATCAGGGCGCTCGGTACGCCGCTGCTGCGAAGTCGGGCAGCCGGAATGATCACGATGCGCGGCCTGTAGGACGGCTCGGGCCCCGCACACATGCAGGGCGATCGTACGGGCGCAGGGCGACACGCCGTGGGGTGCTCGTACATCCGTGCATTCGCCCTGCAGGTGGACGCAAAGGAGCCCGGCAGAATCTGCCGGGCTCCTTTGCGAAGGATCAGAAGTTGATCATGTGGCCGGCGAGGCCGTGGAAGCCCTCCTGCAGCGCCTCCGACAGGGTCGGGTGCGTGTGCACGTTACGCGCCAGCTCCAGAGCGGTGAGGTCCCACTTCTGCGCGAGCGTGAGCTCGGGGAGAAGCTCGGAGACGTCCGGGCCGATCATGTGCGCACCGATGAGCTCGAGGTTCTCGGCGTCCGCGATCATCTTGACGAAGCCGACAGGCTCGCCGAGCCCGTGTGCCTTGCCGTTGGCCATGAACGGGAACGACACGACCTTGATCTCGCGTCCCTCGTCCTTCGCCTGCTGCTCGGTGAGACCGAAGGAAGCGACCTGCGGCGAGCAGAACGTTGCACGCGGCATCATCCGGTAATCGCCCAGCGTCTGCGTCTCAGCTCCTCCGATGGTCTCGGCTGCGACGACGGCCTGTGCCTCGGCGACGTGCGCGAGCTGAAGCTTGGCGGTGACGTCGCCGATGGCATAGATGCCATCAACGTTCGTCTTCATGTAGTCATCGATGTCGATCGCGCCGCGCTCGGTGAGCTTCACGCCGGTCTTGTCGAGGCCGAAGCCCTCGATGTTCGGGGCGAAGCCGACCGACATGAGCACCTTGCCAGCGTCGATGGAAGCCTGGTTGCCGTCCTTGCCGGTGTAGGTGACGGTAACGGAGGAGCCGTTGTCGACGATCGTCTCGACCTTGGTGGAGGTGAGGATGTCGACACCGTAGTTCTTGTACTGCTTGGCGATCTCCTTCGACACATCGGCATCCTCATTGGGAAGCGCGCGGTCGAGGAACTCGATGATCGTGACCTTCACGCCGTAGTTCGTCAGAACGTAGGCGAACTCCATGCCGATGGCGCCGGCGCCGACGATGACGATCGACTCCGGCAGTTCGCGGGAGAGGATCTGCTCCTCATACGTGACGACGTTCTCGCTGAGTTCGACGCCAGGAAGCAGGCGAACCTTCGAGCCCGTGGCGATGATCGCGTTGTCGAACGTGACCTCTTCGGTGGTGCCGTCGGCCTTCGCGACCGAGATCGCCTTCGGGCCGGTGAAGGTGCCGCGACCGTCGTACTCGGTCACCTTGTTCTTCTTCATCAGGAAGTGGATGCCCTTGACTCGGCCATTGGCAACCTCGCGTGAGCGGTCGAATGCCTTGCCGAAGTCGATGGTGAATTCACCGGAGATGCCGAAGAAGTCGGCCTTGTGCTTGAGGGTGTGAGCAAGCTCCGCGTTCTTCAGAAGAGCCTTGGAAGGGATGCAGCCCACGTTCAGGCAGACACCGCCCCAGTACTTCTCTTCGATGATCGCGGTCTTCAGACCGAGCTGAGCGCTACGGACCGCCGCGACGTAACCGCCGGGGCCCGCGCCAAGGATGACGACGTCGTAATGAGGCATGTCTAAAGCCTATCGCTCTGTGGGGGCGTCTGAACCGGTTGGAGAAGCGTTCTTCCTGCTGCGAACGATCAGCCAGGCAACGACGCCTGCGGCGATCAGAACGCCGACGATGGAGATCGTCCAGATCCATCCCGTCGCGGGGGACGCATCCTGCGCGTCCGGCGCCGGGGCGGCGGTTTGCGTGGGTTCTGCATTTTCTTCTGCGCTCGGCGCAGAAGAGGGCTCGCTTGACGGCTCGGCTGATGGCTCTGCGGACGGAGTGGCGGAAGGCTCGATCGGATCGGGCACCGTGCTGGTTGTCGTCGTGAAGCCAAACGCGCCGTCGGTGGGATGCCCATCACTGGAGAGGACACGCCATTCCACGTGATACTCGCCAGCTGCCGCCTCCGACAGGAGGGGCTGAGTCACCACTGCGCCGTCGACGGTCGGCTCGCCATCGATGACCGAGTTGCCGTCGGCATCCACTACCTTAATTGCCGTCGTTCCCTCACCGCTGATCAGCGCAGCGCTGAACGTGAGGGTGAGCTCTTCCGGCATCGTCTCGATAGTCGAGTCTGCGGCCGGGTCAGAGGCGATCAGGGCATCATGAGCGGCCGCGGACTGCGGCCACGCGAAGAGGAAAACGAACGCTGCCAGCAGAGTTGCCGCAAGCGCTGTCGGAACCAGAGGGCGTCGAAGAGTGAGTGTGCGCACACCTTCACCATAGGAAATGCCTCTATGCGAGCGCTGATACAGATTGACCCTCCCGAGGGCGGTCGCAGATCAGTTAGTCTGGACACGAGGAGGGCCACCGTGACAGATTACGAAAGCCGATCGGCACAGAACGCGGCGATTCACCGCGACGGCGAACAGAAGCACGACGCCACACAGACGTTCGGGCACGACTCCGATCTGTCTTTCGTGCCTTTCGGGGCAGATCTGACCGAGGTAGAGCAGACGGCGATCGCCGCGCTCCCCGCTGGAGCCGCGCTGCTGCTCGTTCGCTCGGGGGCACTTGCTGGCGCCCGCTACCTGCTGGACACCGACGTCACCACGATCGGTCGCCACCCCGAGGCAGACATCTTCTTCGATGACGTGACGGTGTCTCGTCGGCATGCCGAGATCACGCGATCCGGTGGCGCCTTTGAGATCATCGACCAGCGTTCCCTCAACGGCACCTACGCCAACGGTGAGCGCGTCGACCGCAGCATCCTGTCGAACGGATACGAATTGCGTGTCGGCAAGTTCCGACTGAACTTCTTTGCGTCGCCCGCAGATCTCGCAGCGGCACAGAACTGATGGCGGCACTTCATCCCCGCGACCGCTCTGCGTCCGCGGGGCTTCTCAGTATCGGTCAGGTGCTTGCACGACTCACGCCCGAGTTTCCCGATCTGACGTCGAGCAAGTTGCGCTTCCTCGAGGTCCAGGGAATCGTCAGTCCGTCTCGTACGGATTCCGGCTATCGCAAGTTCTCACAGGGGGATATTGACCGCCTGCGGCTGGGACTGACTCTGCAGCGCGACCATTATCTTCCGCTCAGCGTCATCCGTGATCAGCTCGACGAGGCAGCGGCCAACGGTGAGGCAGCAGCAACCCTCGCTCCGCCGCCATCGATCGTTCCCGCCCCCCGTCGCTATCGCCGGGACGAGCTGCTGTCCGCAGCGGGAGCAGGTCCGCAGATCTTGAACGATGCCATCAGCACCGGGATCATCACCGCCGCTGAAGCCTACCCAGAGTCCACGGTCACGCTGCTGCGCGGCCTGGTGGCTCTTGACCGTCACGGAATCGAACCTCGCCACCTGCGCACGCTCCGTCAGAGCGCCGAGCGTGAGGTGGCGCTGATCGAGTCGTCGCTGTCGTCATTGCTTCGGCGAACCGATGCCACGTCGCGTGGAAAAGCCCGCGAGATGGCACCAGAGCTTGCCACCAAGATCGACGAAGTGCGGGCAATCTTCGTGCGCGAAGCACTCGCTCGAGTGCTTTCGTAACGAACTGATTGCGACACACCTTCGCCCCGGCTCGGATGTCATTGCCGGTACCGGGGCACTGCTCTAGCGTGGAGGTAAGCACTCCAGAGAGGAATTCAAATGAAAGCGGATGGGCTTACAGGCGACCCGCAGTTCGTGACCGAACTCCTCTTCACCGACGGGCTGCCAGCCATGGACGACGAGGTTGGTTACCGCGGTGCGGTCGCTGCCCGCGCGGCCGGCATTACCTACCGCCAGCTGGACTATTGGGCTCGCACCGAACTGGTCATCCCGACCGTTCGTGGTGCCAGTGGCTCCGGTTCGCAGCGCATGTACGGCTTCCGCGACATCCTCGTGCTCAAGCTTGTCAAGCGACTCCTGGACACCGGCATCTCGCTGCAGCAGATCCGCATCGCCGTTGATCAGCTTCGTGCAGCCGGCATCCGTGACCTGGCCGGCACCACGCTCATGAGCGACGGTGCATCCGTTTACCTGTGCACGTCGAACGATGAGGTCATCGACCTTGTCAGCCGCGGCCAGGGCGTCTTCGGCATCGCCGTCGGCAAGGTACTCCGCGAGGTCGAGTCAACGCTTGTCGAGTTCGAGCCCACGGCTCCTGAGCCCATCGACGACCTCTCGGCGCGCCGCGCGAAGCGCACCGCCTGATCCCCACGCCCACTCCAGACACCGCTTCGCGCTGCCTGGAGCCTCGGGGCGCGAGGCCCCTGTCGTACCGGTGCCGTACTCGATAGCGGGCTCGATAACCGGCGCAAATAAAAAACGCGCTCAGCGATGCTGGGCGCGTTTTTCGTATCGCTGAATCAGGCCTGGGCGCCGTTCTCCGGCACCGGAACCCGGCCCGTGCGCACAATGCGGTCCAGCAGCAGGTCGAAGTCAGCAGCGAGCTCCTGTGCGGAGTCTCCGGGCCAGATGTGCAGCGGCTTCGCGGCGCCCTGCGCCTGCTGAAGCGACGTACGCTCCGGCAGTTGCGGTGACAGCACCAGCGGGCCGAACATGTCGCGCAGTTCCTTGATGCGGAACTGGTGCTCGATCGACTGCGGGCGTACGCGGTTCACGACGATTCCCAGCGGCTGAAGACGGGGGGAGAGACCGCGGCGAATCTCTTCGATCGCGCGCAGCGCACGATCGGCTGCTGCGACGGAGAAGAGACCGGGCTCTGTGACGACCATCACTCGGTCACTGGCCGCCCACGCGGTGCGGGTCAGAGCATTCAGCGACGGGGCGCAGTCGACCAGCACGAGGTCGTAGTCACTCTCGACCGAAGCCAGAGCTTCCTCGAGCTTCCACACGTCGCGAACGCTCGGGTGTGGGCCATCGAAGTTGATGGCAGAAGGACTGCCGATGAGTACATCGATCGTTCCAGGGTGAACCTTCGCCCAGCCGCTGGAGGTGATCGCCTGCCGGACAGTCTTCTCCTTCGGATTCGCCAGAACGTCGGCGATGTTGAGCCGGCCGGCGATCTGAATGTCCATCCCTGTGGACACATCGGACTGTGGATCGAGGTCAACGACGAGCGTCCGGACTCCTCGGGCGAAGGCCGCTGAGGCCAATCCGAGAGTCACGGTCGTTTTGCCGACGCCTCCCTTGAGAGAGCTGACGCTAAGTACGTGCACGTAGACCACGTTACCGTCCCCTAGGCTTGGAAAACACTCAGCCCCGCCCCATGTGCGTCGAAAATGCCGCATATCGAGCCCTCAGAGGTGCGCATGTTCCAGAAGATTCTTGTGGCCAACCGTGGTGAGATCGCCATTCGCGCGTTCCGGGCTGCTGTCGAGGTGGGAGCGCGCACTGTTGCTGTTTTCCCATACGAAGACCGCGGTTCCCAGCACCGGTTGAAGGCTGATGAGGCCTACCGGATCGGAGAACGCGGACACCCTGTTCGCGCGTATCTCGACGTTGACGAGATCATTCGAGTTGCTCAAGAATCCGGCGCCGACGCGATCTACCCCGGATACGGATTTCTCTCCGAGAATCCTGATCTCGCAGAGAAAGCGGCAGCCAACGGCATCGTCTTCATCGGGCCGCCTGCGTCAGTTCTGGAAATGGCGGGCAACAAGGTCGAAGCCAAACGGCATGCGGTAGAGGCCGGTGTGCCAGTGCTGCGCTCTACCGAAGCATCTGCCGATGTCGACGAGTTAGTCGCTCAAGCCGATGACATCGGATTCCCGCTGTTCGCCAAGGCCGTCGCCGGCGGTGGTGGTCGCGGAATGCGTCGGGTAGAAAGCCGAGGTGAGCTCGCACCCGCTCTGGCAGAGGCGATGCGCGAAGCGGAAAGCGCCTTCGGTGACGCGCGCATGTTCCTGGAGCAGGCCGTTGTGCGCCCCCGTCACATCGAGGTGCAGATCGTCGCCGATAAAACCGGTGAGACTGTGCACATGTTCGAGCGTGACTGCTCGGTGCAGCGGCGCCACCAAAAGGTGGTGGAGATCGCTCCTGCCCCGAACCTCGACGAAACGATCCGTCAGGATATGCACCGGTACGCCGTCGCCTTCGCCCGATCGATCGGATACGAGAACGCTGGCACAGTGGAGTTCCTGCTCG
The DNA here is from genome assembly GCF_051842855.1 of Microbacterium sp. A94. Taxonomy (NCBI): domain Bacteria; kingdom Bacillati; phylum Actinomycetota; class Actinomycetes; order Micrococcales; family Microbacteriaceae; genus Microbacterium; species Microbacterium sp. A94. The sequence continues at coordinate 53,216 of NZ_JBPXMU010000001.1, forward strand.
AGACAGCAGGGGAGCGCACCGGTGAAGTCGTCTTCATCGAGATGAACCCCCGCATCCAGGTCGAGCACACGGTCACCGAAGAGGTCACCGATGTCGACCTCGTGCAGACCCAGATGCGAATTGCCGCGGGTGCCACGCTGGCCGAACTCGGACTCCAGCAAGGCGACATCCACCTGCGCGGCGCGGCGCTGCAGTGCCGCATCACCACAGAAGATCCAACGCAGGGATTCCGCCCGGACACCGGCAAGATCACCACCTACCGTTCGCCCGGTGGCGCCGGCATCCGCCTGGATGGTGGCACGGTGCACCAGGGCGCCCAGATCAGCCCGCACTTCGACTCCATGCTGTCCAAACTCACCTGCCGGGGCCGTGATTTTGAGACCGCGGTGGGACGCGCACGCCGGGCCCTCGCAGAATTCCGCATCCGCGGCGTCTCGACGAACATCCCGTTCCTGCAGGCGCTGCTCGCCGATGACGCGTTCGTCGCCGGCGATGTCAGCACGTCGTTCATCGACGAGCGCCCCGACCTGCTGCAGGGGCGGGTGTCGAAGGACCGCGGTACCAAGCTGCTGAACTGGCTCGTCGACGTCACCGTCAACAAGCCCAACGGAGCGCACCCGGGAGCAGCCGACCCGGCGACGAAGCTGCCTGTTCTCGACCTGAGCACGCAGCCCGCCCCGGGATCACGCCAGCGTCTGTTGGAGCTGGGACCGGAGGGCTTCGCTCGGAGTCTGCGCGAGCAGAGCGCTCTGGCGATCACCGACACCACCTTCCGTGACGCGCACCAGTCGCTGCTCGCGACGCGAGTGCGCACACGTGACCTCGTCGCTGCGGCCCCGTACCTGGCACGTCTCACACCCGAGCTGCTGTCGGTGGAGGCCTGGGGTGGTGCCACATACGACGTCGCCCTGCGCTTCCTCGGGGAAGACCCCTGGGAGCGGCTGGACAAACTGCGTGCGGCGCTGCCGAACATCAACATCCAAATGCTCCTGCGCGGACGCAACACCGTCGGGTACACCCCGTATCCCGCGGCGGTCACCGAGTCGTTCGTCAGCGAAGCGGCGGCGAGCGGCGTCGACATCTTCCGCATCTTCGATGCGCTCAACGACGTCGAGCAGATGCGCCCGGCGATCGACGCAGTCCGGGCGACAGGAACAACCGTCGCCGAGGTCGCGCTGTGCTACACCGGGGACCTGCTGAATCCCGCCGAAGACCTGTACACGCTCGACTACTACCTCGGCCTCGCCGAGCAGATCGTCGATGCCGGCGCGCATATCCTGGCGATCAAAGACATGGCGGGCCTGCTGCGTCCAGCCGCAGCTGCCAAGCTCGTCACGGCGCTGCGTGAGCGCTTCGACCTTCCCGTGCACCTGCACACCCACGACACCCCTGGCGGCCAGCTGGCGACTCTGCTGGCGGCAAGTGATGCCGGCGTCGATGCGGTCGATGCGGCATCCGCGCCGCTGTCGGGCACGACCAGTCAGCCCTCGCTCTCGTCACTGGTGGCGGCGCTGGAACACACCGATCGCGACAGCGGTCTCGATCTGGCCGGCGTGTCGGACCTCGAGCCCTATTGGGAAGCCGTGCGCAACCAGTACGCGCCGTTCGAGTCGGGCCTTCCCGGCCCCACCGGGCGCGTCTACCACCACGAGATTCCGGGCGGACAGCTGTCGAACCTGCGTCAGCAGGCCAAGGCGCTGGGCCTGGCAGATGACTTCGAGCTCATCGAGGACATGTACGCCGCGGCGGACCGCATTCTCGGCCGTGTGCCGAAGGTCACTCCGTCGTCGAAAGTCGTCGGCGACCTCGCGCTGCACCTCGCAGCGGTGCGAGCCGATCCAGCGGACTTCGAGGCGAACCCCGAGAAGTACGACGTGCCGGATTCGGTCGTCAGTTTCATGGCCGGCGAACTCGGTGATCTGCCTGGCGGGTGGCCGGAGCCATTCCGCACGAAGGTGCTCGCAGGCCGTGAGGTGCGCAGTGCATTCACGGAGATCTCAGCGGATGATGAGAAGGCGCTGGCCGGCAGCAGCCAGGAACGGCGTGAGCGGTTGAACACTCTGCTGTTCCCGGGCCCGACGAGTGAGTTCACGCAGCTGCGTGAGATCTTCGGCGATGTCTCCGTCCTCGACACCAGCGACTACCTGTACGGGCTCGTGCAGGGCCAGGAGCACCTGGTGGAGATCGATCGCGGCGTGCAGCTCTACGTCGGTCTCGAGGCGATCGGCGAAGCAGACGACCGCGGTATGCGCACGGTCATGACCACATTGAACGGACAGCTGCGGCCGGTGTTCATCCGGGACCGCTCGGTGGCTGTCGATGCGCACCAGGTGGAGAAGGCAGACACGTCCAAGCCGGGGCAGGTGGCTGCTCCGTTCTCGGGTGTCGTCTCGCTGAAGGTCGAGGTGGGGGCGGTCGTTCGTGCGGGTGAACCGGTGGCATCCATCGAGGCGATGAAGATGGAAGCGGCTATCACCGCACCCGTCGACGGCGTCATCGACAGGCTCGCAATCGGTGCCACTCAGCAGGTTGACGCGGGTGACCTTTTGGTTGTAATCAGTCCAGCCAAGTAATCTTGTGCGGGCGACATGCTCGCACAAGCTTGGAGTGACACAGTGACACCGAAGAACACACCCGATTCTCCGGAGGACGATTCCCTCGGCGTTCTCGACGAGGCCGCCTCGTTGGATACGACCGCCTTGGGCATCCTCGGGCAGACCGCGCAGGTGAATGTCGCGCTTCCGCGTGACGAAGACGACGACCTCGTCGACGACTCCGTTGTGGACGGTGAGATCTACTCGGAGCTCGTCATCGACGGCGAGACCGAACTCCCGGCACCGTCGGCAGAGACCGGACGCATTCTGCTGGACGGTTCCGGAATCATCATCGAGCTCCCCGCCACGGAGCCTTCCTCAGAACCCGTTGCGGATGCCGTCGACGAGATCGTCGATCCCGTGGTCGAGCCCGACACCGGTGACCGGACGGATGCTGCCGCCCCAGTTTCTGCGGATGAAACAGTGATCGCCGAGGTCGTCGCAGAGCCCGAAATGCCGGCGCCGGCTGCCGCTGCTTCGGCTGCGGCCGCGGTGGACGCGGCAGCAGGGAGCTCCCGGCCCACGCCTGCGGCTAAGAGCACGCCCAAGGCCAAAGCCAAGGTCAAGACAAAGGCCAAGAAATCGACGCCCACCCCGGCCGAGACGACAGCGCCTGCGACTCCGAAACCCGCCGAACCCCGGCCCGCAGCATCCGCCGCACAGAAGCCGGCCGCATCCGCCGCGCCGGCCGCGCCGGCCGCGCCGGCCGCGCCGGTCGCACAACCGGTGACCCCGGTCGAAAAGCCGGTGGAGCCGAAGGCGGAAAGCGCGACATCCGCGTGGATCGCGGCGGCTATGAAGCAGGATGTCACCGCAACCACGTCCACAGAGTCAGTGGCTACAGCATCCGAGTCGACCCAGACCGGGTCGCCCCTGACAACGTCGGCGCAGACCGCGCCCAAGCAGTCAGAGAACGCACCGGCAGAGACCCTGCCCGCCGAAACGAAGAGCGAGACCGTGACCACTTCCCAGGAAGACCCGAAGCCGACTGAGACGGCGCTCGCGCAGCGCCCCGTGGCGGCCCGTCCAGAGGTCGCGCTGACCTCCAAGCGTCTGGGCGACCAGATCGGCCAGTCCAACCGCGAGTCAGCCGATCTGCTCACCGCCGACCGGTTGCTCGACCCGCAGCGGCTCACCAAGCCCGAGCCCGAGGGCGGCTGGAGCCGTTTCCTGTACACGATCTCCGGTCGCAAGCTCAACATCGGTGATGGCAAGAAGGTGCGCGCACGCAAGGCGTTGAGCGCTCGGATTGCAGCACCGCTGGCCGGTGGCGCCCGGTTCGTGCCGGTGCTGTCGCGCAAGGGTGGCGTGGGCAAGACCACGATCACGGCTCTATTGGGAATGGCTCTGGCGGATGCCCGTGACGACCGGGTCATCGCTGTCGACGCGAACCCGGACCGGGGAACGTTGGCCGACCGAGTCGTGCGCACCAACGGCCGTTCCGTACGCGACCTCGTTCGTATCCACGACGAGGTCAAGGGCTATCACGACATCTCCGCGATCGTCGCGCGAGACACCACCCGACTCGACGTGCTCGCCTCGGATTCCGACCCGCGTGTTGCCGAAGCCTTCAGTGACGACGACTACCGTGACGTCGCTGATGTTGCAGCGCACTACTACTCGCTCGTGCTCACCGACACCGGCACCGGCATCGTGCACTCGGTCATGGGCGCGACGCTTGATCTGTCGGATCAGCTCATCATCGTGTCTGGGCTGAGCGTCGATGAGGCACGTCTCGCATCGGAGACGCTGACCTGGCTCGAGACCAACGGCTACGAGGATCAGGCGCGCGGCGCCATCATCGTGCTCAACCAGTCAACTCCCGGCAGCCCCCTGGTGCGGCTGAACGAGCTCGAAGCCCACTTCGGTACGCGCGCGCGCAACGTCGTGCGGATGCCGTACGACACGCAGATCGCCGGCGGCGGAACCATCGTGTTCTCCAACCTCCAGCCGGAGACCCGCAAGGCCGCTCGGGAACTCGCAGCATCCCTCATTGAGGCCCTGCGTACGAGCGCAGCCTGATGACCGTTCGGGAGATTCGCGTCTTCGGCGACCCGGTGCTGCGAACCGTCTGCGCACCGATCGAGGAGATCGATGACGGGATCCGGTCATTGGTCGCTGACCTCGTGGACAGCGTCGAGCTGCCCGGACGTGCCGGCGTCGCAGCCCCCCAGATCGGATTCGCTGTTCGTGCATTCAGCTACAACATCGACGGCGACATCGGTTACGTGCTCAACCCGGTACTGACCGAGGTGCGTGGAGACCCGGTGCCGACCGGGGAGGGCTGCCTGTCTGTGCCCGGGCTCTGGCATGACGCGCTGCGGCATCCCTGGGCACGTGTCGAAGGCATCGACCTCGATGGCAACCCGGTGATCCTCGAGGGCGAAGGTCTGCTCGCGCAGGCGCTGCAGCACGAGACCGATCACCTCGACGGCAACCTCTACCTCACCCGTCTCACACCCGAGGATCGCAAGATTGCGATGCGCCAGGTTCGCGAGAGCGACTGGTTCTGATGCGAACTCCGTAGCCTGCTCAACGAGAAATGCCCCCGCGATCGCGGGGGCATTTCTCGTTAGGGAGCTTGTGCGCTCAGCCGATGGCGACGTTCGTGGTGTGCACCGGCTCGTCGTAGATCGCCGAGATCTCATCGGCGAAGTCCGACACGATCACGTTGCGCTTGATCGAGAGCTTCGGCGTGAGGTGGCCGCTCGCCTCGGTCCACTCCGATTCGAGGATCGTGAACTTGCGGATCGATTCTGCGCGGGAAACCTTACCGTTCGCGGCGTCGATGGCGCGCTGCACCTCGGCACGGACTGCCTCGTTCTTCGAGGCATCCGCAAGCGGCATGCTCTCGTCGAGTCCGTTGTTCTTCAGCCAGGTGGGTAGCATCTCGGAGTCAAGCGTGACCAGTGCCGCGATGAACGGCTTCTGATCGCCGACGACGACAACCTGACCGATGATCGGGTTCGACCGGATGGGGTCCTCCAGGGCGGCCGGTGCGACGTTCTTGCCGCCGGCGGTAACCAGGATCTCCTTCTTCCGACCCGTGATCGTGAGGAAGCCTTCCGAGTCGAAACTGCCGATGTCTCCGGTGCGGAACCAGCCGTCGTGGAACGACTCGGCGGTCGCCTCGGGGTTGTTCCAGTACTCCTTGAAGACGTTAATGCCCTTGACTTCGATCTCTCCGTCTTCGCCCAGGCGAACTCCGACACCGGGAAGGGCGGGACCGACCGTACCGATCTTGGACTTGTCAGCGAGGTTCACCGTCGCCGGTGCCGTGGTCTCGGTGAGGCCGTAGCCTTCGAGGATCACAACGCCGAGGCTGTGGAAGAAGTGTCCGAGGCGTGCGCCCAGGGGAGCGGAACCGGAGACCGCGTAGGCGATGTTGCCGCCCATCGCGGCGCGGAGCTTGCTGTAGACGAGCTTGTCGAATAGTGCGAACTTGATTTTCAGCCCCAGCGGGATCTTCTTGCCCGCTTCGAGGAGTTTGGAGTGTTCGATCGCAGCATCCGCCGCGGCGCGGAAGATCTTGCCCTTGCCGCCCGCTTCGGCCTTCTGCTCGGCGGAGTTGTACACCTTCTCGAAAACACGGGGAACAGCGAGCAGGAAGGTGGGCTTGAAGGATCCGAGCGCCTCGAGCAGCTGCTTCGTATCGGGCTGGTGCGCGGTACGGACACCGGCGTGGATGTTCAGGATCGAGATGAACCGGGCGAACACGTGCGCAGTCGTGATGAACAGCACCGTCGATGCGTTCGGCATTCCCACAACCTTGTCGAGCGCCTTGGCCGAGTTGCGGGTCAGCTCGACGAAGTTGCTGTGTGTGAGAACGCAGCCCTTGGGGCGACCCATTGAGCCGGAGGTGTAGATCAGCGTCGCGATGTCAGAGCCCACGGCGATATTGCGGCGGCGTTCGATCTCAGCATCCTCAACGCCAGCGCCAGCCGCGGTGAGCGAGTCGATGGCTCCGAGATGCAGCTGCCAAACCTCACGAATGAGGGGGAGATCTCCGCGGACCTCGTCGAGCTTGGCGAAGTGGTCCGCGGATTCGACGATGAGCGCGCTGGCCCCGGAATCCTCCATGATCCACTGGATCTGCGCGGGGGAGCTGGTCTCATAGATCGGGACCATCACCGCACCGGCGTAGAACAGCGCGAAGTCGACCAGCGTCCATTCATACGTGGTGCGCGCGAGGAATCCGACCTTCTCGCCAGGCTGGATGCCAGCGGCCGCGAAACCCTTGGCAAGGGCGATCACTGCGGTCTGGAAGTCGGCGGCGCTGACATTGTGCCAACCGGCACCGCGAGGAAGAGAGAACAGTGCGAGATCGGGCGTTGCCTCGACGCGCTTCACCAGCAGATCGGTGATGTTCGCCTCTGGATCAGCGGGGACGATCGCAGGAACTTCAATTTGGACCACGGCAACTCCTTCGGTACCGGTAGGGCACGGGTTCCCAAGAGTCTAGGGCACGAGAGCACCCGGAACGGGGTGATTCTGGAATCCAGTTGCGCAGTTTGTGAAACTGAGTCGCACCACGTGCGAGGCGATGGCGCGGCTGCGCTGCTGGAAGCATCGCCTCGGGGATAGACTTCGAGACGATGTTCTACTGGCTGATGAAGTACGTTGTGGTCGGCCCCATCGTCAAGGCGATCTTTCGTCCTTGGATCGTGGGGAGAAGCAACGTGCCCAAGCACGGCGCCGCCATCCTGGCGAGCAACCACCTCTCGGTCTCCGACTCGGTGTTTCTGCCGTTGCTGATCGATCGACGGATGTCGTTCCTCGCGAAGAGCGACTACTTCACCGGCCGCGGCATCAAAGGGTGGGCCACGAAGTATTTCATGAAGGCGACCGGTCAGATTCCGATCGACCGTTCCGGTGGCAAAGCATCCGAGGCATCGCTGAACACCGGGCTGCAGGTGCTCGGCCGCGGCGACCTGCTCGGCATCTACCCGGAGGGCACACGCAGCCCCGACGGCAAGCTCTATCGCGGCCGCACGGGACTTGCGCGCATGGCGCTCGAGGCGAAGGTCCCGGTGATCCCGCTGGTCATGGTCGACACCGACACGGCGATGCCGATTGGTCAGACCGTTCCGCGGCTGGTGCGCGTCGGGATTGTCATCGGCGAACCACTGGACTTCTCGCGCTATGCCGGAATGGAGAACGATCGCTATATCTTGCGGTCGGTCACCGACGAGATCATGGTCGCTCTGCAGCGGCTCGGTCAGCAGGAATACGACGACGTCTACGCCTCTTCGGTGAAAGAGCGGATGCCCCGTCGTAACTGACGCCGGTTACCGCTCTCCTGGCCAGTAAGCTGGGGCAATGCCTCAGCAGCACGATGCCAACCTTGACGTCTGGCGCTCCCTTCCCATCAAGCAGCAGCCCATCTGGACAGATGGCGATCGCGTCGCCGATGTGTCGAAGCAGATCGCGGCTCTTCCTCCGCTGGTGTTCGCCGGTGAGGTAGACAATCTTCGCGACCGCTTGGCGCGCGCAGCATCCGGAAACGCGTTCCTCCTGCAGGGCGGTGACTGCGCCGAGACCTTCGCCGGGGCGACCGCTGAGCAGATCCGTAACCGGATCAAGACCGTGTTGCAGATGGCGGTCGTGCTGACGTACGGCGCGTCGATGCCCGTCGTCAAGATGGGGCGCATGGCCGGGCAGTTCGCCAAGCCCCGCTCGAGCGATACCGAGACCCGCGGCGAGGTCACACTGCCCGCATACCGTGGCGATATCGTCAACGGCTACGACTTCACCGAGGGTTCTCGGCAGCCTGACCCAGATCGTTTGTTGCAGGGCTATCACACAGCTGCATCCACGCTGAACCTGATCCGCGCTTTCACGCAGGGTGGATTCGCGGACCTGCGTGAGGTGCACTCCTGGAACAAGGGCTTCGCGCAGAACCCGGCGAACCAGCGGTACGAGCGGATGGCGGCCGAGATCGATCGGGCCATCAAGTTCATGGAGGCTGCTGGCGCGGACTTCGAAGAGCTCAAGCGCGTCGAGTTCTTCACCGGCCACGAAGGCCTGCTGATGGACTACGAGAGCCCGATGACGCGCATCGATTCGCGCACGGACACTCCGTACAACACCTCGGCGCACTTCCTGTGGATCGGAGAGCGCACACGTGACCTCGACGGTGCGCACGTCGATTACTTCTCCAAGATCCGCAACCCCATCGGCGTGAAGCTCGGGCCGACGACGACACCGGAGACGGCGCTTCAGCTGATCGACAAGCTCGACCCGGACCGTGAGCCGGGCCGGTTGACGTTCATCACGCGCATGGGCGCCGGCAAGATTCGGGATGCCCTGCCGCCGCTGCTGGAAGCCGTTCGCGAATCGGGTGCTCAGCCGCTGTGGGTCACCGACCCCATGCACGGCAACGGCATCACGACGCCCACCGGCTACAAGACGCGTCGCTTCGACGACGTCGTGGACGAGGTGCGTGGCTTCTTCGAGGCGCACCGTGCGGTGGGAACCTTCCCCGGCGGCATCCATGTCGAGCTCACCGGTGATGACGTGACTGAATGCCTGGGCGGCTCTGAGCACATTGACGAGGCCGCTCTCGCGACCCGTTATGAGAGCCTGTGCGACCCGCGCCTGAACCACATGCAGAGCCTCGAGCTCGCGTTCCTCGTGGCGGAGGAGCTCGAGAAGCGCTGAGCGCCTTCCCTCCGCCCGCGAAACTTCACTTGTGTCCCTAAAACGGACGGTTTTACGCACACAAGTGAAGTCTCGCAGTCGGGGTGTGGATAAGTTCGGAGCGGGCAGCGCGCCGTCGGGCATCATTTGGGGATGCCGCGGCCGCAACCCATCCCAGAATCGTTTACGCGGAGAGCGTTCACCTTCCAAGATGCGATGGCGCAGGGCGTTTCGAGAAGCCGTCTGAGAGGTGCCGATCTCGCGCATCCTCATCGCGGGCTCTATGTGCCGTCCACTCTTGAGGACACCTTCGAGCTGCGATGTCGCAATCTTGTCCCGTTGCTCACCAATGATCAATGCTTCAGTCATTTGACGGCCGCACGCCTGTGGAGATTTCCGCTGCCGACAATGTGGACCGTCATGGAGCAGATGCACGTGCTCACGCTGACGGATGCTGCGCCGATGCGACGACGGGATGTCATTGGGTGGGAGACGGCACGCTCTGACATGTCGCGTACCGTTCTGGACGGGCTGCCGCTCGTGCGTCCGGCGGATGTTTGGGCACAGCTCGCAGTGCGTGGCGCCATGGGGCTCGATGTCGAGGGGCGCAAGCGCAATCTCAACAACGACTGGCTTGTCGCTGTGGGGGACTACCTGCTGACTGGACCATCGAAGAACGGGCGACGTATACCGTTGTGCACGCGCGAGGAGATGCTCGAAGTCTTGCGGCGTCGTAAGGGCAAGCGCGGCGGGCGACTGCTCAGGGAAGCATACGATCAGGTGCGTTCACCCGTGCACTCACCGAAAGAAACGCAGCTGCGGTTGGCGATGGTGGCTCATGGCCTGCCGGAGCCCGACGTGCAGGTGCCGGTGATGACGGCAGAGGGGCTGAGGCATGCCGATCTCGGGTACCCGGTGCTGAAACTACTCTTCGAGTACCAGGGCGACTACCACCGCACCGACCGGAAGCAGTGGTTGGAGGACCTCACTCGCGTGCAGCTCTTCGAGGATGCTGGCTACCGCCCCATGCTCATCGGCGCGGACGATCTCCGCCCGACGCGCGTGGCAGCTCTCATGTCTCGCATCCGCCGCGCCATGTCCTGACCGCGAGACTTCACTTGTGTGCGGAAACCGGCCCGATTTAGAGACACAAGTGAAGTTTCGCGGGGGACGGGGACGGGGGCGGGGGAGCTAGCCTTCGGCGAGATCCATCGTGAGAGTGATTGTCGTGCCCTTCAGCTGCGGGCTCGTCGGGCTGTAGGACACGACGCGAGTGTTCGCGTTGTTGATGATGCCCCAGACGCCGTCCGGCAAGATGACGTTTTCCGCGCTCACATAGGCGTACTTGAATCCAGCGTTGCTGAGTTCAGCGGTGGCCGCGTCGCGGGTCATCCCGGTGACATTAGGCACCTCAAAAAGCTGAGGCCCCTTCGACACAACCAAACGCGTCGAATCGCCCGGGCGCCAGTTGCCGCCGCCCTCACGTTCGGCCATGGAGATGACGATGCCGGCCTCGACATCGTTGCTGAACTCCTCGACCTGCTCGCTGACTGAGATCTCTTTCTCGGCCAGCGCTGCGACTGCGTCGTCAGCTGACATCCCGACGACATCAGGAAGCCCGCCCAGCGAGACGTACAGCTCGACGGAGTCGTCTTCGAACAGGTCGCAGCCTTCGCCGCAGATATACGGCTCACCTTCGGCACGCGGCGTCACGAAGGCATTGATCACGATGTCGTCGGCAGCGTCGGAGTAGAGCTCGAGCGTCTCATCAGCCACATTGACGTTGAGCTCAGCGAGGTACTGGCGTGCCTCTTCCTCGGTCTTGCCATTCAGAGGCTCGATGGTGTGCAGCGTGGGACCCGTGGAGACGAACACGGTCACGGATGCGCCCTTATCGAGTCGCTCACCAGCACCGGGATCAGAGTCGATGACCGTGCCGGCAGCAACCTCGACCGAGCTCCTCTCACCGGGAACGGCGACGAGTTCTTCATCCGCCAACAGCGCGGTCGCTTGCTCCAGTGTCTTTCCGGCAACGCTCGGCACGGCCACGAGCGAACCCGGTCCAGACCCGAACCACCAACCGACACCGCCGGCAACAACAGCCAGCAGCAACACCAGAGTGAGCAAGAATGCGCCGCGCGCGCGACGTTTGGAGGATCGACGTCGAAGCAGCGTCGCATTGTCGATGGGCTGCTGGACAGCGGCACCCGCCGTGGCGACCGGTCCGGTCGGATCATCAAGCGCCATCGTCGTCGGCATGACCTTGGTCAGATCACCGGAGTCGCTCTGGGAACGCAGGGGCACAGTCGCCGTCGTTGTAGCCATGGGCGATACGCCGAGCTCGCGCTCGATCTCGCGGAGCCGGTCGAGCATCTGCTGAGCGTCGTTCGGTCGCTCATCCGGAGACTTCTCCGTCGACCACAGTACGAGTTCGTCCAGCGGCTCGGGAACGCCCGGATTGCGCACACTCGGTCGCGGCACTGACTCGGTCGCGTGCTGGAAAGCGATCTGCATCGGCTGCTCACCCTTGTACGGCTGCTCGCCGGTGAGCATCTCGTAAAGCATGATGCCCAGCGCATAGATGTCGCTGCGGGCGTCGGCCATGCCTCGCGTGACGAGTTCCGGCGCGAGGTAGGCGATCGTGCCGAGCAGTTGCTGGCCCGTCGCGGTATTGGCAGTCGTCGCACGGGCAAGACCGAAGTCGCCGATCTTGATCCGGCCGTCTTCAGCGAGCAGCACGTTCTCAGGCTTAACGTCACGGTGAACGATGCCGGCCTTGTGCGCTGCTGCAAGTCCGGAGAGGATCGCGTCCATGATCGTGATGGTCTGAGCAATGCTCAGCCGGCGTTGCTCGCGCATCAGCTCTCTCAGCGTGATGCCGGGAAGATACTCCATGACGAGGTAGGCGAGTTCGCCGTCCTGGCCCTGGTCGAAGACATTGACGACGTGTGGATCGGCCAACCGAGCGGCTGCGCGAGCCTCTTGGATGAACCGACTCTGGAACACCGAATCGTCGCTGAGATGCCCGTGCATGACCTTGAGCGCGATGCGGCGCTCCAAGCGCAGGTCAGTGGCGACGTAGACGGTGGCCATACCGCCGCGGGCGATACGCGCACGCACACGGTAACGGCCGTCGACAAGCCGCCCGATGAGGGGGTCGGCCTGCTGATTGGTCGTCACGTACAGAGTCTATGAAGAACTGGCTGAAAGCCAGGGGAGCGGCTCACCCTTTCGGCGCGGAAACACCGGGGAATCAGCCATGAAGTGCGATCCACTCGTACGCCTGAGCCTCCCAAGCGCCGTAGCGCTCCGGGTATGCCGAGATCTGCACGGCCTGTGCAGCGTCGGTGAAGCGCATGCTTTCCCAACCGGCGATGTCGAGCAGTCCTCGTGTGGTCTGGCCATTCGGATCGGATGCTCCGCCGAAGAAGACCCGGATGCTGCGATCACGATTCATGATCTGCTCTGGTGTACCCCAACCCGTACTCGGACGCTGCTGGAACAGTCCGAGCGAATCTCGATCTCCCCAGTCGAGGTTGCGCAACCACGACTCGACCATCGATGTGGCCAGCGCGATGGCGATACCGCGGTCGGAGACGCCGAGTTCGCGTCCGATGCTGATGATGAGCGCCGCGTTCTCCGCCTGCGGAGTATCGAGCGCCGCGGTCTGCGGCCCCGTAGCGGCGGGCGCTGGAGCAGCAGGTGCCGGCGCAGGTGCTGGGGCGGCCACGATGATGCTCTCGCCGGGATAGATGATCGAGGCAGGGCCCAATCCGTTCAGACGGTAGAGCTCGTCGAGAGAAATTCCGTGCTTCTGCGCGATGGCGAAGAGCGTATCGCCGGGGGCGACCGCGTGCGTGGATGCTGCGGAACCGGGCGCCGCGGGCGGAACCGCGGCAGGCGCAGGGGCGGGCGCAGGTGCCGGGGCCGCCGCGCCGGAGATCGTGATGACCTGTCCCGGGTAGATGACCGATGCGCGGCTGAGCCCGTTGGCGGCCAGTACCGCGTCGACCGACGTGTCGTACTTCTGCGCAATGGCGAAGATTGTGTCACCGGCGACGACGGTGTGCGTCACTGCGGCGGGTGCTGGCGCGGGAGCGGGAGTAGGTGTGGCGACCGGAGCCGCACCCGTGAGCGAGAGCGTCTGGCCGGGGTAGATGACCGAGCGCCAGCTCAGATCGTTCCACGTGAGCACGTCGACGGTGCGGAGAGTGAACTTCGCGGCGATCGCGGAGACAGTGTCACCGCTCTGCACGACGTAGGAGGTCGGGGCCGCAGCCATCGGAATCGGTTTGGGAACCACTGTCAGTCGATGATGCGATCCAGTATCGAAAGATGTTGTGGCAGCGGTGGCGGGCGCGGCGCTGAACGCCGTCGCCAGAACCCCCAGCACTGCTGCTGGGACGCCGATCTGGGCGTAGCGGGTGCGGTGTCGCTCGGTTTGGAGTCTCAAGGATTCCCCCCTTTTGGGCTCATGAAACGCTGACACGGATGTAAACAGATGTCAACCAGAGTGGCTGATGTTACTGGAGTGACACGCGGGAGAATGTGCGATGTTTCCCGGGAAATGAGATAGTCGAACAGTGTCTGAGACTGCTCCCGAAACCCCGGCCTTCGAATGGCTGACGACCCCGGACCTCGTTGAGATCCTCGACGAACCGCTGGGCCGCGTCAGGAGGCTGATTGCCGAGCAGTACCTCGTCGGCTCCAGCCGCAACGGCGCGTTCGCGGTTCCGTCGATCTTCATCGTCGATGCGCGTCCGCTGGCCTCGCTGCGCGGCACGATCATCGTGCTGAAGGATGCGGGGTTCAGTGATGACGAGGTCATCGACTGGCTGATGGCCGACCAGGAAGAACTCGGGCGCACGCCGATCGCAGCGCTTCTCGACGGCCACAAGAGCGCGGTTCGCCGCGTCGCGCGCACTCTCGCCTGAGCGCACTTTCGCCAGGTGCCCTGCACCTGAGCAGGAACCTGCTCCGCTTCAGGCGGTTCGCACCGTCGCCGCTCGCGCGAGATCGCGCAGTTCGCTGACCGAGGCGTTGTCCAGCCGTGCGCCGGAAAGTGCGCGGTCCGCCTCCTGCGCGTAGGAATCGATGAGTTCCTCTACACGCGAGAGCGCCCCGGACTCGACGATCGTCGCCTGCAGGGCGGCCACCTGCTCAGGCGCAAGCTCGGGGTCACCGAGCATCTCATCGAGCACTCGGCGCCCCGACGGCTCAAGTCGTTCGCGGGTGAACGCGATCAAGACAGTGCGCTTGCCTTCGCGCAGATCATCGCCAGCTGGTTTCCCTGTGACGGACTCATCGCCGAACACGCCGAGCACATCGTCGCGCAGCTGGAAGGCCATTCCCACCGGATGCCCGAAGCTGCGCAGAGCGTCCGACTGCGCCTTCTCGGCACCCGCGAGCGCGGCGCCGAGAAGGAGTGGCTGCTCGATGCTGTAGCGCGCGGATTTCAACGAGACGATGCGCAGGGCACGGTCGGCATGCTCGGATGCTGGATTTACCCGCCACGCGGACTCCTCAGCGATGTCGAGGAACTGGCCGACAGTGACGCCGCGACGCATGCGTGCGTACTCGGCTCGCACAGCGGGCGCGTGAGCATGATCGGTCAACGCCTGCTCGAGCAGGTCATCGCTCCAGGCCACCAGCAGATCTCCGAGCAGGATCGCGGAGGCGCGCCCGAAGGCCTCGGCGTCCCCAGCCCAAGCGGATTCTCGGTGCTGCATCTCGAGAGCTCGGTGCGCGGCCGGGCGTCCGCGTCGCGTGTCGGAGTTATCGATGAGGTCATCGTGCACGAGGGCGGCGGACTGGAAGATCTCCAGCGCCGCGCAGAGATCCCACACGGCATTCGATTCGCCCGCATTTCGGTCCGCGAATCGAGCGACTGAGCGCCATCCGGCATGGCAGAAGCGGGCGCGGAGGCGCTTGCCGCCGCGCAGGGTTTCAGCTGCGGCATCGATGAACATCTCCGCATCCGGACCATACTGCGCTGACTCGGCGCGAAGCCCGCTCAGAACGAGGTCGAGGCGAGGGGCGATGGCATCGTGGACTAGCGTGGGAGAAAGCACGATACTCAGCTTAGGTTCTCAGCTGATATCTAGCCTCTGCGCCTGAGCCAGCGTAGACTGAAGCCACTGAACCCAAGGGGGGCGTTATGCCACTGTCAGAACAGGAGCAGCGTCTGCTCGATGAGATGGAACGCCATCTCCTGCATAATGACGCCGACATCGTCAGCGCGCCTTCCGGAGATCGCACTCTCAGCTACCGAAACCTTGTGTACGGTGCTGTTCTGCTTCTGGTCGGCATCGGCGCGCTCGTCGCTGGCGTGGCGCTCGGTGGCCAGATCGGCGCGGTCGGCAGCATCATCATCGGTGTCATCGGCTTCGCGGCCATGGTTGCCGGTGTGATCCTCGCAGCCACGCCGGTTCGTCGAACCGGCCCGAGCCGCGTCTCGAACACGAAGCGGCCGACGTCGCCGCAGAGTTCGGCCTCATTCATGGATCGTATGAACGATCGTTGGGATCGTCGCCAAGACGGTCGCTGACCCTCTTCCCTTTACAGACCCGGATGCAATCGCATCCGGGTCTTTTTTGTGTGCACTCCGTTTTCCTCCACTCGCATGACGACCCGATTCTCCGCGTGATCACGGGGGAGTCCTGGCGGGAGGTGAACGAATCTGCCATGCTGTCGAGACATTGCCATATAAAAGTGGAGCAAAGTGGAGTAAAGTGGGGCCAACCTCGATTTGGCCGGAAACAGAGGGGGTGATGGCCGATGTTGTTGGGGACGCACGCACCGAAGCTCGACGACAAAGGTCGGGTCATCCTGCCGGCGAAGTTTCGTGAGGATCTCGGTGGCGGCATCGTGGTCACTCGTGGCCAGGAGCGTTGCCTGTATGTCTTCAGCACCGCCGAGTTCGAGGCCATGCACGAGCGGATCCGTCAGGCGCCGCTCAGCAATAAGCAAGCCCGTGATTTTCTGCGCATGTTCCTTTCCGGAGCGAGCGCCGAAATGCCGGACAGCCAGAACCGCATCACCATCCCTGCTCCCCTCCGTCAGTACGCGGGGCTCGAGAAAGAGCTCATCGTCACGGGCGTCGGCGCACACGCCGAGATCTGGGATGCTGCGGCCTGGAACGACTACCTCGCTGCTGGCGAGGACAGCTATTCAGAATTGGAACAGGAGGTGATTCCGGGACTCTTCTGACCTCGACTGTGATGCCCCGCCGCTCCCGCCCCGACACACTTCCCCGGTGCCGGGTCGAGAAGCGGAGGGGGATCAGAGTCGAAGGTCAACCGGAAAAGATCATGAATCTTCGCGACATACATACCCCGGTTCTCCTCGAGCGCTGCATCGAGCTGTTGGCCCCGGCGCTGCAGCACGACGGAGCAGTGCTGGTGGATGCCACGCTCGGCATGGGCGGACACTCCGAAGCCCTGCTGGAGCGTTTCGACAACATTCGGCTCATCGGCCTCGACAGGGACACCGACGCACTGCGCATCGCCGGACAGCGACTGGAGCGGTTCGCTGACCGCATCACACTGGTGCACACCGTGTACGACGAGATCGGGCTGCACGTGCATGGCGCGTCGGGCATCCTCATGGATCTCGGCGTCTCCTCCTTGCAGCTTGATGAGGCGGAGCGCGGCTTCGCCTATGCGAAGGATGCTCCGCTGGACATGCGTATGGACCAGACGAAGGGTGTCACTGCCGCTGAGGTACTCGCCACATACAGCGAGGGCAACCTCCGGCGCATCTTCGAGCGCTACGGCGAGGAAAAGCTCGCCGCACGCTACGCGCGCTTCATCGTGCAGGCGCGGGACGAGAATCCCTTCGTCCGTTCGCAGGACCTGGTCGACCTGCTGCAGCAGGCCACTCCCGCGGCAGTGCAGCGAGCCGGTCACCCGGCCAAGCGGGTCTTCCAGGCGTTGCGCATCGAAGTGAACTCCGAGCTCAGCGTTCTCGCCGATGCGATCCCCGCGGCGATGGACGCCCTCGACGTCGGTGGGCGCATCGTCGTGATGAGCTATCAGTCGCTGGAGGACCGCTTGATCAAGCAAGCCTTCGCCGCGGCATCCGCATCCACTTCACCGGCCGGGCTCCCCGTGGAACTCCCCGAGCACGCTCCGCGTTTCCGGACCATCACCAAGGGTGCAGAACTCGCCAGCGATGAAGAGAAGGCACGCAACCCGCGCGCGATCCCGGTGCGCTTGCGCGCCGCTGAACGAATCAGGGAGGCAGCATGAGTCGCGCGACCGCGGCAGCGCTGCTGCCCGAACCACAGGCCCCCGCGACGCGTCCTGATCGCCGACTCAAGCCGGTCACAGCACCCGCCCCGCGGCGGCGTCCCAAACTCGCCTACGCCTTGATCGCCCTCGCGGGAGCAGCAGCGATCGGCATCGGCCAGATCGGCTTGTCGCTGGCGATCACGCAGGACTCGTTCGTGCTCGCAGACCTGAAGGCGCAAGAACGCGAACTCAACCTGCAATCCAGCGCCCTCAGCGATGATCTGGCCGGCATATCTTCTCCGCAGATGTTGGCGACCAAGGCCGCAGAACTGGGCCTCGTCGTCACCGGCTCTGCCTCCTACCTGCGACTGAGCGACGCCACGATCTTCGGGTCGAACACCGGAGCCGGCAGCCAATCGACCGTAGACCCGCGCGGCAACGGGGCCGTTCACAACGCCCTGCTGCAGCAGCCGGCGCCGCCGCCCGCCGCAGAAGAAGTACCTGCAACTGACGAGGCTGTGGACGCGGTCGATCCGAACCTTCCCCCGCCCATCACCGAGGGGCTTCCGAGCCCATCGACCCGCTGATCGGACATGGAGACACCCACATGACGACACGAGCAACGCGCGGCCCACGCCGACGTACTGTCGTCGCTCTCGCGGTGATCCTGGCTGTGCTGGCCGCATTCGTTGTGCGCTTGGTTGACATCCAGGTCGTGAGCGCGACCGAGCACGTCGATGATTCCCTGCATGTGGGCAAGCTCGGCACCACCAAGACTCTGTATGGCGATCGCGGAACAATCGTCGACGCCAGTGGCGTTACTCTGGCCTCGAGCATGAAGGTCTATGACGCGCAGCTCAGTCCTAGCCTGATCGTCGAGGTCGAGGAGGACGAGAAGAACCCGCCGA
Source organism: Microbacterium sp. A94 (assembly GCF_051842855.1). NCBI lineage: Bacteria > Bacillati > Actinomycetota > Actinomycetes > Micrococcales > Microbacteriaceae > Microbacterium > Microbacterium sp. A94. The sequence goes on from NZ_JBPXMU010000001.1 coordinate 71,588, forward strand.
AGCTGCCCTGGAATGAAGCCGCCGACAAGATCGCGGAGATCATCGGTCAGGATGCTGATGAGCTTCGCACTGCCGTGGCCGCCAATCTCGAGGCAGACCCGCACTCGCAGTACTACCTGCTGAAGAACGGACTCAGCACGGAGAAGTATCTCGAACTGCGCGACCTCGGGCTCGTTTATCTCGACATGATTCCGCGGGAGACCCGGGTCTACCCGAATGGCGCGGTGGCCGGAAACGTGGTCGGCTTCGTCGACAGCGCGGGTCAGGGGCAGGCTGGAGTCGAGCAACTCGAAACATCGTGCCTCGCGCCGACCAATGGTGAGCACAGCTATCTGCGCAGCACAACCGGAGTGATCATTCCGGGCAGCGATCGCACCGTCGAAGCGCAGGACGGCGGCACGGTGCAGCTCACGATCAACAGCGATCTGCAGTGGTATCTGCAGCAGATGATGACTGAGGAAGCACAGGCTCAGGGGGCAAAAGCCGCCACCGCCGTGGTCGTCGAGGTCAAGACCGGAAAGATTCGGGCGGCGGCCGAGTGGCCCTCGCTCGACCCGAACGATCTGAACGCCTCGAATCCCGACGACTGGGGAACGAAGGTCTTTACACGCACGTTCGAGCCCGGCTCGACCTACAAGGCGGTGACTGCGGCGACCCTGATCGAGGAGGGCGCCGTCGATGACAGCACCACCGTGAGTGCGTCGAGTCGAGAGACCTTCCCGAACGGTGCAATGGTCAACGACGCGTTCGTGCACGGCGCTTACGAGTACACACTCGCTGGAGCCCTGATCGACTCGTCGAACGTCGCCCTGTCGAAATTCGGCACGATGGTTGATCCCCAGACCCGGTACGACTATTTGCAGAAATTCGGCGTCGGCGAGAAGACGATCAACTTTCCGCGCGAGGAGGGCGGCAGCCTGCATCCGGTTTCGAAGTGGGACAGTCAGTCGCTCTACACGACGACGTTCGGTCAGTACTTCACCGTCACTGCCCCGCAGGTCGCCAGCGTCTACCAGACCATCGCCAACGGCGGCGAGAAGATCGATCTCTCGCTCATCGAATCGTGCACGCTGCCTGACGGCACCGTCGTCAAGCCCGAGGCGCCTGAGCGTGAACAGATCGTCTCGGAGGCCACCGCCGACAAGGTCGCGCGGATGATCGAGAACGTCGCGGTGCAGGGCGGCCTCGCTGAACGGGTCGAGGTTCCCGGCTATCGCATCGGCATCAAGACCGGTACGGCGGAGGTTCCCGACGGGCACGGCGATTACAAGTCGGGCATCTACTTCACGAGTATGGTCGGCTTCGCTCCGGTGGACGATCCTGAGTACGTCGTGATCGTCACGCTCGACGAGCCGACTAGAATTACTTCATCAGCAGCGACGGCGGCCGGCTTCCAGAAGGCGATGACCCAGGTCCTGAAGACCTACCGCGTCTCACCGTCCACGGAACCGATGGACGAACTGCTTCCCAAGTTCAAGTAGCCGGCGTGAAGCCGCGCATGGAGATGTCATGATCGCCCTGTCGTTTGCCGAGATCGCTGCCATCACCGGCGGCGATCTGCGCACCATCGACGCTGATACCGCACAGGCAGTGGCCAGCGGCGTCGTCGATACCGATTCTCGGAAGATGACCGCAGGCGGCATCTTTGTAGCCAAGCCGGGCGCTGAGACCGACGGACACCGTTTCGTCGAGGCCGCCGCTGCCAACGGCGCGGTCCTCGCGCTCGTGGAGCACGCCGTCGTCGCCGACATCTCACAGATCATCGTGCCGGATGCCGTGGCGGCACTGGCAGACCTCGCTCGTGCCGTCGTCGCTCGGGTTCGCGAATCCGGTGACATGAAGGTCATCGGCATCACCGGGTCCAACGGCAAGACGACGACGAAGAACTTCCTCGCGCGCATCCTCAGCGATGAGGGAGAGACGATCGCGCCCATCGCCTCATACAACAACGAGGTCGGCGCGCCCGTCACGATGCTGCGGGTCACTGAGACGACACGGTTCCTCGTCAGCGAGTTCGGCGCGGCCGAACCCGGCAGCATCGCCCGCCTCGCCGGCCTGGTCGAGCCCGATGTCGCTGTCATCCTGATGGTCGGGATGGCGCACGCCGGCGGCTTCGGCGGCATCGAGGCAACGGCCCAGGCCAAATCCGAACTGATCACGGCCTCCCGGCCCGGCGGCGTCGCCGTGCTGAACATCGACGACTCACGCGTGTCCGCCATGCGCGAGATCGCGATCGCTCACGGCCAGCGCGTCGTCGGCTTCGGACAGAACGACTCCGCTGACGTGCGCGCGAGCGATATTCACGTCACGGCCGACGGCACGAGTGCAGTGATCACTGCGGCCGGTGAGTCACTGCCACTTCGATTGAAAGTTCTCGGTGCGCACCACATCAGTAACGCGTTGGCGGCAATTGCCGCAGCCGGCGTGCTCGGCGTCTCGACAGCGGATGCCATCGCGCGACTCGAAACGGTTGAGATCGCTGAGCGTTGGCGGATGCAGCCGATGGGCAACGACCGGGTGCGCATCATCAACGATGCGTACAACGCCAGCCCGGACTCGACCGCTGCCGCTCTGCGCACACTCGCACAGATCACCGGGCCAGACGAGCGCACCGTCGCTGTTCTCGGTGCGATGAGCGAGCTGGGCGAGAGCGCGGGGGAAGAGCACGACCGGATCGGTCTGCTCGCCGTGCGGTTGAACATTCGCCGCATCGTCGTGGTCGGTTCTGAGGCACGACGGCTCTATCTCGCCGCCGTCGGCGAGGGATCGTGGGACAGCGAGGCTGTGCATCTGCCCGACCAGGACGCAGCCTTCGACTACCTCAGCACAGAGCTGCGCGACGGCGATCGCGTGCTCGTCAAATCATCCAATTCCGTGGGCCTCAGGCATCTCGGCGATCGTCTGGGAGAATTGTTCTCGTGAGATCACTCCTGATGGCAGCGGCGATATCGCTCGCCTTCACCCTTTTCCTCACCCCGGTCTTCTTGCGGCTGTTCCGCCGCTGGGGCTGGGGGCAGGTCATCCGCACCCCGGAAGACATCGCGAACCCGAGTCATGAGGCCAAGCGCGGCACCCCCACGATGGGCGGTGTGATCTTCATCATGGGCACGATCGTCGGCTACTTCGTCGGCGTCTACGTCGGCGGCAGCACCCCGGCACTGTCCGCGATTCTTGTCATCTGGCTCATGGTGGGCTTCGGTGTCGTCGGGTTTATCGACGACTACATGAAGGTGAAGTCGCAGCGCAGCCTCGGGCTGTCCGGCTGGCGGAAGGTCATCGGCCAGCTGATCGTGATGATTCCCTTCGGCATCGTCGCGTTGAACTTCAAGAACCAGTGGGGGCAGACCCCTGCGAGCAGCCATGTGTCGCTGTTCCGTGACATCCCGTGGCTGAACCTCTTCAGCTTCGGCGTCATCATCGGCTGGATCCTCTATTTGATCTGGATCGCCGTGATCGGCATCGCAACATCGAACAGCGTGAACCTCACCGACGGCCTGGACGGTCTCGCCGCCGGGGCCGGTGTGTTCGTCGTCGGTGCCTATAGCCTCATCGCCTTCTGGCAGTTCAAGCAGTCCTGCATCGGCACCGGCGCTGGTGCTGAAGATGATGTTCTCGCGGCCTGTTATCAGGTGCGCGACCCCTTCAACCTCGCGATCATCGCTGCGTCTTTTGCGGCCGGCCTGATCGGATTCCTCTGGTGGAATGCGCCCAAGGCGAAGGTCTTCATGGGCGACGTCGGCTCGATGGCCATCGGTGGCGTCATCACCGCGATGGCGATCCTCACCCGCACCGAACTGCTGCTGCTCGTGATCGCCGGCGTTTTCGTGCTGTCGTCCGGATCGGTGATCCTGCAGCGTGCCTACTTCAAGATCACTCGCGGCAAACGGCTGTTCCTGATGAGCCCGTTCCACCACCACCTCGAGATGCGCGGTTGGCCAGAGGTGACCATCGTCGTCAGGTTGTGGATCATCGCCGGCCTTCTTGCTGTGTCAGCGGTCGGGTTGTTCTATGTCGAATGGCTCACGCTGGCATGACCAGATTGGATGCTCTGACCAGTTGGCACGCCGACTGGAAGGGTCTGCGGGTTGTAGTGCTCGGATTGTCGGTGACCGGCTTCTCCACGGCCGACACCCTCACCGAGCTCGGTGCTGACGTGCTGGTGCTCTCCGAATCAGCCTCGGACGAGTATGAACGACTCGTCCCGGTCATCGGTGCGCAACTGGAACTCGGACCGCTCAGTGAGGTTCCTGAAGTGCTTCGCGAGTTCGGTGCTGATGTCGTCGTCGCATCCCCGGGTTTCTCGCCGTCGCATCCGGTAATCCGCTGGGTGCAGGAATCCGGCATCGCCCTGTGGGGTGACGTGGAACTTGCCTGGCGCGTGCGCGATAAGGTCGTGCGCGCAGACGGCACTCCGGCGGATTGGGTGCTCATCACCGGCACCAATGGCAAGACAACGACGACACAGCTGACGGCGTCGCTGCTCGTCGCAGGCGGACTGCGTGCCGCGCCCTGCGGCAACATCGGAATTCCGGTACTGGATGCTGTGCGTGATCCTGCCGGCTTCGATGTGCTGGTCGTCGAACTCTCCAGCCACCAGCTCTGGTACATCGCACAGAGCAGCGCGGCAGGGGAGCTGGTTCCCTACGCGTCGGTTTGTCTGAACCTCGCTGACGATCACCTCGTCTGGCACGGCAGCGCCGAGGCCTACCGCGCAACAAAGGCCATCGTCTACCGCAACACGCGAGTCGTCTGCGTCTACAACAAGGCCGACGCGGCAACGCAGCACATGGTCGAGGAAGCAGATGTCACGGAGGGAGCCCGAGCCATCGGCTTCGATCTCGGCGTGCCCGGGCCCAGCGACCTCGGCGTCGTCGACGGTATTCTTGCCGACCGGGCGTTCCTCGATGACCGTCGCAACAGCGCGCTGGAGATCACCACGCTTGCCGACCTCGAGAACGCGGGTCTGTCCGCCCCGCACATCGTGCAGAACATCCTCGCAGCCACCGCTCTCGCCCGCTCTCTCGGAACGACGCCGGAGGCGATTCGCAGCGCGCTGCAGGCATTCCGCCTCGACGAGCACCGTATTCAGGTCATCGCCCGTCATCAGGGCATCACCTGGGTCGACGATTCCAAGGCCACCAACCCCCATGCCGCAGCCTCGTCGCTGCGCGCGTATCCCGGAGCGGTGTGGATTGTTGGGGGAGATCTGAAGGGCGTCGACCTGTCGGAACTGGTCGCGGATGCCGGGCGGATCGCGCGAGCGGCGCTGGTCATCGGAGCCGAACGCACCGAGGTGGTCGCGGCATTCGAGCGACACGCGCCCGCAGTCCCGGTGATCGAGGTCATCACTGGTGAGACTGAAGACGTCATGACTCGTGTGGTGGAACTTGCCGCAGGGATCGTCACCGACGGGGGCACAGTGTTACTGGCTCCTGCCGCGGCATCCTTCGACCAGTTCACCAGCTACGCGGATCGTGGCCACCGCTTCGCCGATGCGGTGCGCACGTGGATCGAGCGGGGGAGCGCGGATGACGCAGACAGCTCGCCCACCGCGCACTGAATCTCAGGGACTCGCGGCACGCGTCTCACTCGGGCGGATTTTCACGCCGCCCTCCAGCGAGTTCCTTCTGATCGCATCCACCGCGCTGCTTCTCACGGCGTTCGGCATCATCATGGTGATCTCGGCGACCAGCGCCACCGAATCCGGATCCATGGATACCGCCCTCAAGCAGGCGATGTTCGCCGCTGTCGGCATCCCGCTGATGTTCCTGGTCAGCCGTATTCCGATCGCATTCCTGAAGAAACTGGCCTGGCCGGCGCTGATCGGGGCGACGCTGCTGCAGCTTCTGGTGTTCACGCCACTGGGCATCGAAGACGCCGGAAACCGCAACTGGATCGACCTCGGCGTCGTCTCCATGCAGCCCTCGGAATTCCTCAAACTCGCCCTCGCGCTGTGGATCGCTTACGTACTGCTGCGCAAGCGCACACTTCTCGGTATCTGGCGGCACGTGTTCATCCCGGTCATCCCGGTCGGACTGCTCGCGATCGCCACCGTGATGGCAGGACGTGACCTCGGAACCGTGATGGTTCTCGTGGCAATCCTGCTGGGATGCTTGTTCTTCGCCGGCGTCAAACTGCGCCTGTTCATCCTCCCGGTCTTACTGGGCGTGGTCGGCATCATCGCACTTGCCGTCGTCAGCCCGGACCGGATGCGTCGCATCACGATGGTCTGCTCGGACATGGCCAATTACGAAGACGACTGCTACCAGTCGATTCATGCCGTATGGGGCATGGCGAAGGGTGGGGTCTTCGGCCTGGGCCTGGGCAACTCGCAGGAGAAGTACGGTTGGCTGCCCGCGGCGGCCAACGACTTCATCTTCGCGATCGTCGGTGAGGAGCTTGGGCTCATCGGATGCATCGTGGTGCTGGCACTGTTCACCTTCTTCGCTGTTGGTGCGTTCCACATCATGCGGAAGACCCCCGACCCGTTCATCCGTGTTGCCGCCGGCGGCATCACCGTCTGGATCCTCGGTCAGGCGCTCATCAACATCGGTGTCGTGATCGGCATCTTCCCCGTGCTCGGGGTGCCGTTGCCGTTCATGTCGCAGGGTGGCACGGCGCTGTTGTCCGTGCTGCTGGCCTGTGGAGTGCTGCTGGCATTCGCTCGCACGATTCCCGCATCAGAGCGGGATAGGGTCACCAAGTGACTTCGTACCTTCTCGCCGGCGGTGGCACCGCCGGCCATGTCAACCCGCTGCTCGCCGTCGCCGACGGGCTTCGTGAGCGCGACGCCCAGGCCGACATCCTCGTGCTCGGCACGAAGGAGGGCCTGGAAGCGCGCCTCGTACCCGAACGGGGCTACGAACTGCTCATCGTGGACAAGGTGCCGTTCCCGCGCCGACCGAACAAGCAGGCCCTGGCGTTTCTCGGACGATTCCGCACGGCCATCGCGCAGGTGCGAGCACACATTCGTGCGCACAGCATCGACGTCGTGATCGGCTTCGGAGGGTATGCCTCGGCACCGGCATACGTCGCCGCGAAACGCGAGAATGTGCCGTTCGTCGTGCACGAGGCCAACGCGAAGCCTGGCCTGGCGAACGTGCTGGGTGCTCGTTCGGCCGCTGGCGTCGGTGTCGCATTCGCCGGCACTGCGCTGAAGGGCAGCGAGGTTGTGGGAATGCCGTTGCGTCGTGAAATCGTGAATTTGGATCGTGACGCACTGCGTGCCGAGGCGGCAGAGCACTTTGGGCTGGATGCCACACGCCCCGTGCTGCTGGTCTTCGGCGGGTCGTTGGGCGCACTGCACCTCAACGAGGCCGTGGCTGATTCCTGGGGCGATGTGCTCGCTGCCGGTTGGCAGCTGTTGCATGTGACGGGGGAGCGAAGCGACCTCGTCGATCCGGAGGTGCCAGGCTACGCACTGCGTCGATACGTCGATCGGATGGATCTCGCATTTGCCATGGCAGACCTCATCGTGTCGCGCTCTGGGGCGGCGACGGTCAGCGAGATCAGCGCGCTCGGCATGCCCGCGGTGTACGTGCCGTACGCCGTCGGTAACGGTGAACAACGACTCAACGCGGCCTCGAGCATCGATGCGGGTGCGGCGATCGTCATCGACGATGCGGACTTCACCGGTGACGCCGTGCGTGCGCAGGTGATCCCGCTGCTGGCCGATGCCGAGCGTCGGGCGCGAATGACGAATGCTGCGAAGAACGTCGGTACCCGCAACGGCACTGAGAATGTCATTGCGATGATCGATCGGGCACTCGGCGCCTGAACAGCACACACGTGACTGGGGCGGCGTGGCCAGAGGTCACTGTCAGGGCAGCGAATTAGGATGGACGGGACATGATCAGACCTGACCTTTCCCTTCCGATTCCGGAGTCCATCACCGCTGCCCACTTCATCGGGATCGGTGGATCGGGCATGAGCGGACTCGCGAAGATGTTCCTCGACGCCGGCATCCGGGTTTCCGGTTCCGATCGCTCAGACAGCGATAGCCTGCGCGCTCTCGCTGCGGCCGGTGCGATCGTGCACGTCGGACACGATGCCGCCCACCTCGGTGATGCCGATACTGTCGTGCACACCGGCGCGATCTGGCCGGAGAACCCGGAGTTCGTCACCGCTAAAGAGCGTGGACTGCACGTCATCCACCGCTCGCAGGCGCTGCACTGGTTGATCGGTGGACGACGCCTGGTATCGGTGGCCGGTGCGCACGGTAAGACGTCGTCGACGGGCATGCTCGTCACCGCTCTGCAGGAACTTGGCGCCGACCCGAACTTCGTCAACGGCGGCGTCATCGAGCAGCTGGGCGCTTCGAGCGCCTCGGGTGCGGATGAACTGTTCATCGTCGAAGCGGATGAGTCCGACGGCACGTTCCTGCTGTACGACACTGCCATCGCGCTGATCACGAACGTCGACCCTGACCACCTTGATCACTTCGGTTCGGATGAGGCTTTTCACGACGCCTTCATTCGCTTTGCGGATGCCGCGAGCGAGGCCGTTGTGATCTCGAGCGATGACCCGGGCGCTCTCCGAGTGAAAGCGGGCCTTTCGCACAAAAACGTCATCACCTTCGGTAAAGCGGAGGATGCCGATGTGCGTCTGATCGACGTGTCCACGGCAGGGCCTATCGCTGCGACTCTCGTCCACGCGGGCCAGAGCGCGCGCATGCAACTGGCGATGCCCGGCGAGCACAATGCGATCAATGCCGCGGGGGCTGTCGCCGTGCTGCTGACGCTGGGGTACGGCCTGGCGGACGCGGTTCGTGCGGTCGAGGGCTTCGCCGGTACCGTGCGACGCTTCGAGCTGCATGGCGTCGAGCGCGGGGTCAGCGTCTTCGACGATTACGCGCATCACCCCACTGAAGTGAAAGTTGCGCTCGAAGCCGCACGCAGCGTCGTGGGCGCCGGCCGGCTGATCGCTATCCAGCAGCCGCACACGTACTCGCGCACGCAGCACATGTACCGCGAGTTCGCCGAAGTGCTCGAGACCTATGCAGACCACACGGTCATGCTCGATGTCTACGGTGCCCGGGAAGATCCGGTTCCCGGTGTCACCGGCGAACTGGTCAGCGGCGCTTTCTCCGATCCTGACCACGTGCACTACGTGACCGATTGGCAAGAGGCCGCGGACTACACCGCGACCGTGGCTCAAGAGGGCGACTACGTGATCACCCTCGGCTGCGGAAACGTCTACCTGATCATTCCGCAGGTGCTCGAATCGCTGCGGAAGACCGCCGAGGACTGAGCGATGCGTCGTCCGGCACCGCTTCCGAGAGCGCCTGAGCAGGAGGAACAGCCAGCCCCGGTTCAAACGTCTCGGGTGGCGCGCTTCACTCGTGAGCGGCCGGCTGATATCGACGCCGAGACTTCGACTACTTCGGCCGCGTCAGAGAGTTCTGCGACGCTTTCTGAACCGGATGCGCCTACGGAGGACGAGACACTCACGGTCCGCGATGTGTGGCGTGCTGCTCGCGCGCGTCGCAAGACGCTGCGCGCGGAGATCCGCCGCTTCACGCAGCGCTCTCGCCGTCGTCGGCTCATCTGGTTGGGCGCGCTGGCGGCGGTGCTGATTCTGATCGGTGGGACAGCCGCCGCCGCGTACAGTCCGCTATTCGCGGTGCGTAAGATCACCGTGGTCGGAGCATCCGCTCTGGACCCGATGGTGATCGAGGCGGCTCTGGCTGACCAGCTCGGCACACCGCTGGCGCTCGTCGACGAGAATGACGTTAAATCGGCGCTGATCGCCTTTCCGCTGATCGAGACGTATGCGCTCGAGGCGCGCCCCCCGAACGATCTCACCCTGCGGATCGTCGAGCGCACGCCGATCGGCGTGGTCGCCTCGGATGCCGGGTACACCCTGGTGGACGCAGCGGGAGTCGCATTGTCGACGACACCGGATGCCCCGGCCGGGCAACCCGTGCTGAACGTTGTCGGGGGGACAGAGTCGGACGCCTTCGAATCTGTCGGACTTGTGATCAGGTCGTTGCCCGCGGATATCCGGGCAACGGTGACGGAGGTCTCCGCCAGCACCCTCGATGACGTCTCGCTGAAGCTGTCGACGGGGCTCTCGGTGGTCTGGGGGAGCGCTGATGACTCGGTCATGAAGGCCGAAACTCTGAGCCGAGTGCTCATTCCACGACCGGATGCGCGCACTGTCGATGTGTCGTCGTACCTGGTTCCCGTCGTCGGTTGAGCGTGTTTCATCTCGAAACACACGACACGCCCGTGTTGGTGCGCGCGCGCGGCGTCAGTGCGCATACCGTCAGTGATGAGAACGCAATACCGGGAAATACTTTACACCTCTAGTTGAGGTTTAAGGTTCACATTCTTTCCAGGCTCAACACAACGGAGGCCGGCCATGAGCCAGAACCAGAACTACCTCGCCGTGATCAAGGTCGTCGGCGTCGGCGGTGGCGGCGTCAACGCCGTGAACCGCATGATCGATCTCGGCCTGCGTGGGGTCGAGTTCATCGCGGTCAACACTGACGCGCAGGCGCTGCTGATGAGCGATGCCGACGTCAAGCTCGACGTGGGGCGTGAACTGACCCGTGGACTCGGCGCCGGTGCCGACCCCGAGGTCGGACGTCGCGCAGCCGAGGATCACGCGGAAGAGATCGAGCAGGCGCTGACCGGTGCCGACATGGTGTTCGTCACCGCCGGTGAGGGTGGTGGAACGGGTACCGGTGGTGCCCCGGTCGTCGCCCGCATTGCGAAGTCGATCGGCGCGCTGACCATCGGTGTCGTCACAAAGCCGTTCTCCTTCGAAGGTCGCCGCCGCCAGAGCCAGGCTGAGGCTGGCGTCGCCAAGCTGAAAGAAGAGGTCGACACACTCATCGTCGTGCCGAACGACCGTCTGCTGGAGATCAGCGACCGCGGCATCTCGATGATCGAGGCTTTCGCCACCGCCGACCAGGTTCTCCTCGCCGGTGTCCAGGGCATCACCGACCTCATCACGACCCCGGGTCTGATCAACCTCGACTTCGCCGACGTCAAGTCGGTCATGCAGGGCGCGGGTTCCGCGCTCATGGGTATCGGTTCCGCCCGCGGCGCCGATCGGGCCATCAAGGCTGCGGAGCTCGCTGTCGAATCGCCCTTGCTCGAAGCATCGATCGAAGGCGCGCACGGCGTGCTGCTCTCGATCCAGGGTGGTTCCAACCTCGGTATCTTCGAGATCCACGATGCTGCAGATCTTGTGAAGGAAGCTGCGCACCCCGAGGCGAACATCATCTTCGGTACGGTCATCGACGACACTCTGGGCGACGAGGTGCGTGTCACCGTCATCGCCGCCGGGTTCGACGGAGGTTCACCCTCGGTGCGCCTCGACCCGATGGTCGTCTCTCGCCCGGAGTCGGCCTCGCTGCCCGAGGTAAAGCTGTCTGAGAACGCCGCAGCGGATGCACCGGCCGCACAGCGCGAGCCTGCCCAGCCTGCGCCGCGACTTGGTTCGACCAGCCTCGAGCCGGCATTCAGCGACGACGACATCGACATCCCTGAGTTCCTCAAGTAAACCCCGGCGAAGACAGGCCCGATTATTTTGACTGACCTTGCTGCGCGGTTGTCCGCGATCGATTCGCAGATCGCGGACGCCGCGCGCTCGGCAGGGCGGGATGCTGGTGAAATCACCCGCATCGTGGTGACGAAGTTCCATCCCGTCGAACTGGTGAGCGCTCTTTACGACCTGGGCGTTCGGGATGTCGGAGAGAACCGGCAGCAGGAGCTTTCCGCTAAGCACTCGGCCCTTGACTCGGCCTTGGATGACCTGCGCTGGCACTTCGTCGGCCAGGCGCAGACGAAGAAGGCCGCGGCGATTCGTCGCAGCGCCGCTGTCGTGCATTCTGTCGACCGGATCAAGCTGGCAGACGCGCTGCACCGTGCCGCAGAGAGCGACGACCTGCTCGACGTGCTCGTTCAGATCAATCTCACCGATGACGCCGGACGCGGGGGCGTGGTGCCCGCTGAGGCCGAGTCCTTGGCGGAGCACATCCTGACGTTGCCGTCGCTGCGGTTGCGGGGCGTGATGGCCGTTGCGCCGCTTGATGAGGCACCGGCATCCGCCTTTGCGCGCCTGCGCGGTATTTCCGACAGCATTCGAGCAATCGAGCCAGAAGCCGCCTGGATTTCTGCCGGCATGACTGCCGACTTCGCGGAGGCGATCGCAGCCGGTGCGACACACCTGCGGATCGGCTCGGCAATAACCGGACCCCGGCCCGACCGGGGTTAACCTCGAAACAGATCAGCCCACGCCAAATATGGAGGACACGATGGGAAACCCGCTGAAGAAGACCATGGTGTACCTGGGCCTCGCCGATGAGGAAGAGGCCTACGAGGAAGAGCTAGCTCCGGCCCCCGCGCGCGCACAGCGTGAGCGTGACCGTGACCGTGACCAGGAAGAGTCGGCGCCCGCGCCTGTGACTCCACTGCGTCGCCCGGTCGCCGTGCGCCAGCCCACGGCCGGAACAGTCAACGAGATCCTCACGGTGCACCCTAAGCAGTACCGCGATGCTCAGTTGATCGCTGAGAACTTCCGCGAAGGCGTTCCGGTGATCATCAACCTGTCTCAGATGAGCGACGCTGACGCACGCCGTCTGATCGACTTCGCGAGCGGTCTTTCGCTGGGTCTGTACGGACGCATCGAGCGGGTCACCAGCAAGGTCTTCCTGCTCTCGCCGGAGAACATTGCTGTTTCGGGACACGGCGGCATCGCCCACGCAGATCCAGATTCTGCGGGCTTTGATCAGTCCTAAGCCGTGACCGCGCTGGTCTCTGGGATCGCATCGATCGTTCATCTGATCCTGCTGATCTACATCTTCGTTCTGTTCGCACGGCTGATCCTTGATTACATCCCGCTGTTCAACCGCGAATGGCGACCCAAGGGCGGCGGCCTCATCGCCGCAGAGCTCGTGTACACGGTCACCGATCCGCCGATCAAGCTGTTCCGACGCTTCATTCCTCCGTTGCGCATCGGAACGCTGTCACTGGATTTCGGGTTCACCCTCACCATGCTTGCCGTGCTGATTCTGATGTCGGTCGTGCAAGCTTTCATCCGCGTGTAGTTGGCCGCTCGAGCACGCGATGTGATTTCTCACATCGCGTGCTCGCCGAGCGGGGACTATGCTTGCACCCAGGTGCGCGCCCCGGGTACGCGCCGAATCAATACCGAGCCATGCTTTCAGTCACTGGCTACAGAACTCATCGAAAGAGGAGCCGAGAAAATGGCACTGACCCCGGATGACGTCGTCACCAAGCAGTTCCAGCACGTCCGATTCAAGGACGGCTTTGACCCGGATGAGGTTGACGACTTCCTCGACGAGATCGTCGTCGAGTGGCGCAAGGCACTCGAAGAGAACGCCGAGCTGAAGACGAAGCTGGCCGCATACGAATCCGGTGAGACCCCGGCGCCTGTTGCTGCTGCGGCTCCCGCTCTGGCTGAAGAGAAGCCCGCCGTCGTCGACGAGGTTCCGGCTCCCGCCGCCGCTCCGCAGCCCGTTGCCGTTGCAGCCCCAGTCGAGGCCGCAGGCTCCACGACCGCGACCGCCGGCATCATCGAGCTCGCACAGCGTCTGCACGACGAGCACGTTGCCGAGGGTGAGGCGAAGAAGAGCCAGCTGATCTCCGAGGCGCAGACCGAGGTCGACCGCATCCAGAGCGAAGCACAGGTGAAGCAGCGCGAAGAGGCAGCACGCCTGGAGCGCGAGCGCAACACGCTGGAGGCTCGCATCACCGAGCTGCGCAACTTCGAGCGCGACTACCGCACCCAGCTGCGCGGTTACATCGAGGGCCAGCTGCGTGACCTTGACGAGAAGGCGACTTCGACGGACTCGACGCCGGTCTCCGCGATCGGCCTGTAGGTCGTCGCATTGTCAGGACGTCGCCTGATCAGTCGACCGGCGGCCGGTATCATCGTCGCGATTCTCGCGATTGTGGTGCTGGCCGCCGATCAGTTTGCGAAGTACCTCACCGTTGAGCATCTGCCGCTGCATGAAGCGGTTCCGGTGCTGGGTGAGTTCCTTCAGCTGTACTACGTGAGAAATCCCGGAGCGGCTTTCTCCTTGGGCAGCGAAGTCACCTGGATCTTCACGATCGCTCTCGCTGTTGTCTCAGCGATCATCATCTGGAAGGCGTTCAGCCTCAATTCCCGGCTATGGGCTGTGGTTCTCGGCTGCCTGCTCGGCGGTGTACTCGGCAACCTCACCGATCGGCTGTTTAGGGACCCGGGTTTCGGAGTCGGTCATGTCGTGGACATGATCTCTATGCCATGGATGATGCCGGCGATCTTCAATGTCGCAGACATCTTCATCGTGTGCGGCATGATCGCCGTCGCGCTCCTGGTCGTACTGGGACTCCGTCTGGACGGCACGCGCGAGAAGGACGACCCGGTTGTATCTGCTGAAGCTGAAGCTGAAGCTGAAGCGGTCACGGGAACCTCTGCCGAAACCGATGCCAAGGCCGTCGAGAAGGACGCCTGAGTATGGAGACTCGCTCGCTTCCCGTCCCGGATGGGTTGGAAGGGGCTCGCGTCGACGCCGCGCTGGCCAAGATGCTGGGCTTTTCCCGTACCTTTGCCGCTGAGGTGGCTGAGGCCGGAGGCGTGAGTCTGGACGGCGTGACGCTCGGCAAATCCGATCGGCTGCGTGCCGGCGGATGGCTGAGCGTCGAGTGGCGTCCCAAGGAGGACCCAAAGATCATCCCGGTCGTCGTGCCGGAGCTCGGAATCATCCACGATGACGACGACATTGTCGTGATCGACAAACCCTCGGGCGTTGCCGCGCACCCCTCCGTGGGATGGGAAGGGCCGACTGTGCTCGGCGCCCTGGCAGGTGCGGGCTTCCGCATCGCTACCAGCGGGGCTGCCGAGCGGGCCGGGATCGTGCACCGGCTCGATGTCGGAACCAGCGGACTGATGGTCGTTGCGAAGACCGAGTCCGCGTACACCGTGCTCAAACGCGCCTTCAAGGAGCGCACGGTCGAGAAGATCTACCATGCCGTTGTGCAGGGGCATCCGGATCCTCTGGCAGGGACCATCGATGCACCGATCGGACGGCATCCGAATCACTCGTGGAAGTTCGCCGTGATTCCCGACGGCAAGGACTCGGTCACGCACTACGAGACGCTTGAGGCGTTCCCCGGTGCCTCGCTGCTCGAGATCCACCTGGAGACCGGCCGCACGCACCAGATCCGCGTGCACATGGCCGCTCACCGGCATCCATGCGTCGGCGACCCGCTCTACGGCGCCGATCCGACGATCGCCGCGAAGCTGGGGCTGACTCGGCAGTGGCTGCATGCCCATAGGCTCGCCTTCACGCACCCGGCAACGGGGGAGTGGGTCTCATTCGAGTCGCCGTATCCCGCCGACTTCGAGCACGCCTTGGAGATCCTGCGCGGGGACTGACTCGGTGCAGGATCCGCACGTCTTGGTGTCACAGAAGTGGCGGGTCCACACGCCGGGTGCCGCGATTTCTGAGACACGCCGCTGAGCCGTGTCTCACTTGTGGCGGGTGCGGGCTGCAAGCACGCGCATCTTCTGTGACGCGACCAGTCAGAGGATGCCACACACCGGATGTGGGCTGGGCAGCTGTCCGTCCGCGTCGGGACACGAGCTTCGCCAGAAATCGTCTGATTCCGCATGTGGATGACCTCGATGTGTGGTCGCTGTGGTGCTTTCGGGTGCGCCCGGGCTACCGCAAGCAGGGGATCATGCACGCGCTGATCGCAGGCGGGGCGGCATATGCGAAGGAGCGTGAAGCGCCGGCTGTGGAGGGGTACCCGGTCGACAACGCGGGCGAGCGAGTCGACTTGACGATGATGTACGTCGGTACCAAATTGCTGTTCGAGAAAGCGGGATTCGTTCAGGCTGCGGAGACGAGTTCGGTGCTCAACGGTTTTCCTCGCGTCGTGATGAGACTGGACTTATCGAAGTCGGAGAAGAAAGCGGCGTTATCGGCGTGATCGACGAGCTCGGGTGATCTGCGGACCCATATCAAAGTGCCGACGTCTGTGCCCCGACGTAGACTCGAACACGTGGCATCCGACTCCTTCGTTCACCTGCACGTGCACAGCGAATACTCGATGCTGGACGGCGCCGCAAAGATCGGATTGATGACTCAGGCGGCGGCCGATTACGGCATGCCGGCCATCGCTGTCACCGATCATGGCAACACCTTCGCAGCCTTCGAGTTCTACAACGCGGCCAAAAACGCCGGCGTGAAGCCGATCATCGGCCTCGAGGCCTATGTGACGCCCGGAACGCACCGCGGCGATAGGACGCGAGTCGCCTGGGGCGCTCCCGAGCAGAAGCGCGATGACGTCTCTGGGTCCGGTGCATATACCCACATGACGATGTGGAGCCAGAGCACCGAGGGTATGCACAACCTCTTCCGGCTCAGCTCGTTGTCGAGCCTCGAGGGGCAGTACTTCAAGCCTCGAATGGACCGGGATCTGCTGCAGACCTACGGGAAGGGTCTCATCGCGACGACGGGATGCCCGTCGGGCGAAATCCAGACGCGGCTGCGCCTGGGCCAGTACGACGCGGCACGGGCCGCGGCCGCAGAGTTCCAAGACATCTTCGGTAAAGAGAACTACTTCGCCGAGATCATGGATCACGGCCTCGACATCGAACGTCGCGTCATCACCGATCTGCTGAAGATCTCGAAAGATCTCGGCATCCCGCTGGTGGGCACGAACGACTCGCACTACACGCACCAGCACGAGGCTGACGCTCACGCGGCTCTCCTGTGCGTGCAGTCCGGTTCGACGCTGGATAACCCGAACCGCTTCAAGTTCGATGGCGACGGCTACTACATCAAGACTGCGCAGGAGATGCGCCAGCTCTTCCGCGACCACCCCGAAGCGTGCGATAACACGCTGCTGATCGCAGAGCGTTGCGAGGTTGAGTTCAACACCTCGGCCAACTACATGCCGCGTTTCCCCGTCCCGGAGGGCGAGAGCGAAGACAGCTGGCTGGTCAAAGAGGTCGAAGCGGGCCTGCACTACCGTTACCCCGGCGGCATCCCGGACAAGGTGCGCAAGCAAGCCGAATACGAAACCGACATCATCTTGCAGATGGGTTTCCCCGGCTACTTCCTCGTCGTTGCCGACTTCATCAACTGGGCCAAGGACAACGGCATCCGCGTCGGACCCGGGCGTGGTTCCGGTGCCGGATCCATGGTCGCCTATGCGATGAAGATCACCGATCTCGACCCGCTCGAGCACGGCCTGATCTTCGAGCGATTCCTCAACCCTGACCGTGTGTCGATGCCTGACTTCGACGTCGACTTCGATGATCGGCGCCGCGGCGAAGTCATCGACTATGTCACCGAGAAGTACGGTGACGAGCGTGTCGCACAGATCGTCACGTACGGCACGATCAAGTCCAAGCAGGCCTTGAAGGATGCCGGACGCGTGCTGGGCTTCCCCTTCAGCATGGGCGAGCGTCTGACCAAGGCGATGCCGCCGCCCGTGATGGGCAAGGACATGCCGCTGGACGGCATGTTCGACCCGAAGCATCCGCGTTACAAAGAAGCAAGCGAGTTCCGCGCGCTGATCGAGACTGACCCGGAGGCGAAAACCGTCTTCGATCGCGCCATCGGCCTGGAGGGGCTAAAGCGCCAGTGGGGTGTGCACGCGGCTGGTGTGATCATGTCGAGCGAACCGCTGCTCGACATCATCCCGATCATGCGCCGTGAGCAGGACGGTCAGATCGTCACGCAGTTCGACTACCCGTCATGCGAGTCGCTCGGCCTGATCAAGATGGACTTCCTGGGTCTCAGGAACCTCACGATCATCTCGGATGCCCTCGACAACATCCGCATGAACCGCGGTGAGGACGTCGATCTCGAGCACCTCGAGCTTGAAGATCGTCCGGCGTACGATCTGCTCTCGCGGGGAGACACCCTCGGTGTGTTCCAGCTCGACGGTGGGCCGATGCGCTCCCTGCTGCGACTGATGAAGCCCGACAACTTCGAAGACATCTCGGCTGTCATCGCGCTGTACCGACCCGGCCCCATGGGTGCGAACTCGCACACGAACTATGCGCTGCGCAAGAACGGGCTGCAGCCGATCACCCCGATTCATCCCGAGCTCGAAGAGCCGCTGAAAGACATCCTCGACACCTCCTACGGTCTGATCATCTACCAGGAGCAGGTGATGGCCATCGCGCAGAAGGTCGCCGGCTTCAGCCTGGGACAGGCCGATATTCTGCGTCGGGCGATGGGTAAGAAGAAGAAGTCCGAGCTCGACAAGCAGTACGAGGGCTTTGCCGGCGGTATGAAAGAGCGCGGATTCGGTGACGCCGCGATCAAGTCGCTGTGGGACATCCTGCTGCCGTTCTCCGACTACGCGTTCAACAAGGCGCACTCTGCCGCATACGGGCTCGTCTCGTATTGGACCGCGTACCTCAAGGCGCACTATCCCGCCGAGTACATGGCAGCTCTGCTGACCAGCGTCGGTGATTCCAAAGACAAGATGGCGATCTACCTCAATGAGTGCCGGCGCATGGGGATCCGGGTTCTGCCGCCGGATGTCCGAGAGTCGATCAATTTCTTCGCCGCCGTCGGGGAAGACATCCGCTTCGGCCTCGGTGCGGTCCGCAACGTCGGCAGCAACGTCGTCGACGGCATCGTCGAGTCGCGCAAGAAGGAGAACTTCGATTCTTTCCACGACTTCCTGAAGAAGGTGCCGCTGCACGTTTCCAACAAGCGCACCGTTGAGTCGTTGATCAAGGCCGGAGCCTTCGACTCCATGGGAGACACCCGCCGTGCCCTGATGGAAATCCATGAGGATGCCACCGAAGCGGCCGTCGATCAGAAACGCAATGAGGCGCAGGGCGCCATCGGCTTCGACTTCGACAGCTTGTACGAGGCGGTCGAAGAAGCCGTCCCGGCGAAGGTCCCGGAGCGCCCGGAATGGATCAAGAAGGACAAGCTCGCCTTCGAGCGAGAGATGCTCGGTCTGTACGTGTCGGATCATCCGCTCGCCGGGCTGGAAGTGCCGCTAGCCAAGCACGCGTCGATCTCGATCCACAATCTGCTCGCGTCCGAAGACCTGCAAGACGGCGATCAGGTCACCGTGGCCGGCCTCGTGACCAGCGTGCAGCATCGCGTGGCGAAGGCCAGCGGAAATCCCTACGGCATGATCACCGTCGAGGACTTCAACGGTGAGGTCACCGTGATGTTCATGGGTAAGACGTACACCGAGTACCAGCACACGCTGCAGCAGGATGCCATCCTGGCGGTGCGCGGACGCATCTCACGCCGTGACGATGGATTAAACCTGCACGGACAATCAGCATTCACTCCCGACATCGGCTCCTTTGACGCGTCGGGGCCGCTGTCGCTCGTTCTCGCAGAGCAACGCGCTACAGAGCGTGTCATGCACGAACTGGCTGAAGTGCTCCGCCGTCATAGCGGCGACACCGAGGTTGTGCTGCGCGTGCATCGGGGGCAGACGGCCAAGGTGTTCGACGTTCCGATGCCCGTGAAGGTCTCCGCTGACCTGTTCGGGGATCTCAAGTCATTGCTCGGGCCGACCTGTCTCGGATGACGTCGTCTCGCGTCCCTCAGCGGCGCCGTTCGACCACAGCGGGTAATATCGTGACGCGTTGGACGCACAGGATCAGGTGCGTGCCAAATCGAAAGGACTTCGCTTGATGAGTACGGAATTCTCGGACGATCCTGTCACTGAGGATGACGGTGTCTTCTACGACGAGGAAGTGACTCCCGAGCACGGCATACTCGGTTTCACTCTTCGCGAGCTGCTCATCGTTGCCGTCTGGCTGGTCATTTTCGTGACATCGTTCTTCCCGCTGTACGCACAGATCAGCGGAACTTCGATCTGGATGCGGGGGATTTCCTGGATTCTGCCGATCGGGCTGCCCACTGTTGCGGTCTTCTTGATCGTGCTGCGCCGGTTCTCGCCTGAGGGCATCCGACGCGTCGGCTCGCTCGGAATCGATCAGTTCGCGTCGGTCGCCTTCTCCGTCGCGGCGGTGTACTGGGCCAGCACAATCTGGGAGTCGATCGCCGCGATGGCGGTTCAGGGCTACTTCCTGCTGAGCTGGGTGATGATCGTGCAGTTCATCGGCGCGCTGGCCCTGGTGGCGCTGACCGTGTTCGCACCGTTCATCCCCGGACTGCGTGAGGACTTTCAAGGCCGGTTGGTCACACTCGCTCATCGCAACGCGAACCCCGCGCGCCCCGTGATCGCCCGACCGCGCCCGGAATCTGCCGTTCTTGACGGATCACCTCAGTCGGATGCGCCGGATGCGCCGGATGCGCCGGAAGCGCCGGATGCGTCGGATGCGCCGGAAACGGGCGGTGCGGAGCCACCGGATCTGCTGAACAGCGTGCCGCTGACCTCGCATGCGTCCGGCGGTGCGCTCGGCATGACGACCGCTATCGACGACGACTATGTACCGGGGTACGCACGATCCGCCCGCGGCAATGACGCCGATAGCGACGCCGATAGCGACGCTTTTGCGGACGCGGAAATTTTTGAACCGGAGCCGGAGAGCTTCGAGCGTGACGTTTCCGAGCCGGTGAGCAGCGTCGATTCCATCGTGGATGAGGATGTCGAGGCCACAGCCGATGCGGCAGCGCACGAGCAGTCGGCTGCCGCTACTCAGGCCGTTTCCGCCGCTCAGCCGTTCTGGGCGCTCGCGCCGGACGCGCGTGAGGTCGTCGACGAGCAGGGCCAGACGCTGTTCCAGATCGGTCCGGAAGCCTGGGCTCTGGTGTTGGAAGATCGCGGTGAGACCTACGTCGTACGCCACGATGACGGCCGCGTCGGCTACCTGCACGACATCAACGACATCACGAAGGGCTGAAGTGCGCACCATTGATCTCCGAGGGCAGCAGCTCTCGCCAGCGGATATGCTCGCCGCGGTTCCACGCGCCGCACAGGCCCGGGCAGAAGCACTGCAGACCGCGACACGCATCGTCGAGGACGTTCGCGCTCATGGCGAGAGTGCTCTGCGCGATCAGGCTGCACGCTTCGACAAGGTGACCGACCACGCGATCCGGGTTCCGGCAGAGCACATCGCCGAGGCGATGGCATCCGTCGATCCCGCTGTTCGCACCGCTCTGGAGAATGCGATCGAACGAGTGCGGCGGGGCTCTCTCGCCCAGGTTCCTGCGCCCCAGACGACCGATATCGGTCCCGGAGCGCGAATTCTGCAGCGCTGGCAGCCGATCCACCGCGCCGGCGTGTACATTCCCGGCGGTAAGGCGGCTCTGGCATCCAGCGTCGTCATGAACGTCGTGCCCGCGCAGGTCGCTGGTGTGTCATCGATCGCGCTCGCATCGCCGCCCCAGGCCCAGCACGGTGGACGCGTGCACCCGACAATCCTTGCCGCGGCAGCGCTACTCGGCATCGATGAGATCTACGCCATCGGTGGGGCCGGCGCGATCGGCGCTTTCGCCTACGGCGTCGCAAGCCTCGGCCTCGATCCCGTCGACGTGGTCTCCGGACCCGGAAACAACTACGTCGCCTCCGCGAAGCGCGCCGTCGCCGGAGTCGTCGGCACCGATTCTGAAGCGGGTGCCACCGAGATCCTGATCGTTGCAGACCAGGCGGCAGATGCGACGCTCATCGCCGCTGACCTCATCAGCCAGGCCGAGCACGACGAGCAGGCATCAGCCGTTCTCGTCACCGACTCCACGGAGCTTGCAGAGCGTGCGTCCACCGCGGTGGCGAAGCTGGCAGCATCCACTGCGCACCGCGACCGGGTCGCTGCTGCCCTCGGCGGGCCGCAGTCGGCCATCGTCCTGGTCGATGACCGTGCGATGGCTACCGCCTTCAGTAACGCCTATGCACCAGAGCACCTCGAGCTTCACCTCGCGGATGCGGCGGACGCGGCATCCGCGTTCACGAGCGCCGGAGCCATCTTCGTCGGCGACCAGACACCGGTCAGCCTCGGCGACTACATGGCCGGCAGCAACCACGTGCTGCCCACCGGGGGACAGGCGCGCTATGCAGCGGGTCTCGGCGCGTACACTTTCCTGCGTCCGCAGCAGGTCATCGAATACAATCACGAGGCTCTCGCCCGGGCACGCGCGGACGTCGTCGCGCTGGCGAACGCCGAAGCGCTTCCTGCACACGGTGATGCCGTCGAGGCGCGCTTCCCCGAGCCGACGGTCTGAGCGACTACGCTGTAACACCATGCACTGCCCGTTCTGTCGTCATTCCGATTCCCGTGTGATCGATTCACGCACGAGCGACGACGGGCTTTCCATCCGTCGTCGACGGCAGTGTCCGGAATGCGGTGGACGCTTCACAACGACCGAGACGGCCAGCCTCAACGTGATCAAGCGTTCCGGTGTGATGGAGCCGTTCAGTCGGGAGAAGGTCATCTCGGGTGTGCGCAAGGCCTGTCAGGGGCGTCCGGTCACCGAGGCTGATCTCGCCGTTCTCGCGCAGCGGGTTGAGGAAGCCGTGCGTCAGACGGGTGTCTCGCAGTTGGATGCCAACGAGATTGGCCTGTCGATCCTCGGGCCGCTTCGCGACTTGGATGAGGTTGCTTACCTGCGTTTTGCCAGCGTGTACCAGGCGTTCGATTCGTTGGAAGATTTCGAAAGCGCGATCAGTGACCTGCGCTCGGATCATGTTGCGGCCGGAGCAGACCCGGCCGAGCGGTAATCTGGCAGGGATGTATCCGCTGCTTTTTCGCGCTGTTCTCTCGCGCTTCGATCCCGAGTTCGCCCACCACGCCGGCATGGCGGTGGTCCGTGTGCTCGGCGTTCCGCCGTTCTCCTGGATCACCAGGGCGATCGCCGCGCCCAGCCCGGATCAGCAGGTTTCAGCGCTCGGACTGACCTTCGATTCGCCGTTCGGTGTCGCAGCAGGCTTCGACAAGAACGCCGTGGGCGTGCGCGGCCTGGCTGCACTCGGATTCGGACACGTCGAGATTGGGACGGTCACCGCCATCCCTCAGGAGGGCAACCCGAAACCTCGTCTGTTCCGTCTCGTCGCGGACCGTGCTGTCATCAATCGGATGGGCTTCAATAACGATGGCGCGGATGCTGCGGCACGCCGGCTGGAGAAGCTCCGCCGCCATCGGCCGAAGACGATCATCGGTGTCAACATCGGCAAGAGTCGGGTGGTCGAGGTCGAAAACGCCACCGCCGACTATGTCGCGAGTGCGAAGAAGCTCGCCGGATTGGCCGACTACCTGGCGGTGAACGTCTCCTCACCGAACACCCCCGGGCTCCGCGGATTGCAAGCGGTCGAGACCCTCGCGCCGCTGCTGCGCGCCGTGAAGGATGCGGCCGGCTCAACACCGCTGCTGGTGAAGATCGCTCCGGACCTGCCGGATGAGGAGATCACTGCGATCGCGCAGCTCGCCGTCAGCGAGGGCCTGGACGGGATCATCGCCCACAACACCACGATCAGTCGCGAAGGACTCACGACGGATGCCGCTGTCGTCGAAGCGGCTGGAGCCGGTGGCCTGTCCGGCGCGCCGCTGCGCGAGCGCTCGATGGATGTTCTGCGGATCGTGCGCGCGGCGGTTCCGGAGAGCTTCTGCGTGATCTCCGTCGGGGGAGTGGAGACGGCATCCGACGTGCAAGCGCGATTGGATGCTGGCGCCACCCTGGTGCAGGGCTACACAGCGTTCCTGTACCGTGGCCCGCTCTGGGCGCGCCAGATCAACCGCGCGCTCCGCCGCCCGTAGCGCCCCCGTCACCACCACCCACCTAAATTGCGAGTGGGCGCCCGTGGCTCGAGATTCGCGTTGCGAAGAGCCACGAGCGCCCGCTCGCAAAGGGAATTAGGGGTTACTCGGGGTACTGTCCGCGCTTGACCTGCGGCTTCGGCAGACGCATGAAGCGCATCTGGAGTGAGCGCATCGCGGCGTACCAGCCCAGGCCCTTCTCGAGACGCTCCTTGCCGAACTTCGCGGCGGCCTTCTTCTTCACACGAGTTCCCAGTAGGACCATGTCGCCCACGGCAACGAGGATGAAAGCCCACAGGCCTACGAAGGCGTAGAACGAGAACGTGGGATCCGGGATCAGCGAGACGAGGATGACCACCACCATCAGCGCCATCACCCACTCGGAGACGTGCCAGCCGGCATCGACGTAGTCGCGCACCCACCGGCGCTGCGGACCCTTGTCACGGGGCGGAAGATACTTGTCCTCACCGGCGGCCATACCCGCTTGAGCACGGTCACGGCGCTCGCGCAGCTGCGCCTTCGCAGCAGCACGGGCTTCTTTGGTGTCAGCGACAAGTGGGCGTCGCCGGGCAGCTTCCTGCTCGGCGCGACTGGGTGTCGGCCGTCCCTTGCCGACGACTGGCGTCTCGGGGGAGTCGTCGTTCGTCGATGGGGTGGAAGTGGCCACGGGGCTCCTCGGATAGAAAACTAGGGTTCGGCCTTAAGATTACTCGCATGAGTTCAGTGCCGCCGAATGCAGACCCCGCCATCGAATCCGCCGTCACCGAGGCCGTGGCCATCGGCATCCCCTCCGCGCTGTCGGATTTGGGCGATCTGGTGCGCATCCCGGGCATCGCCTGGCCTTCGTTTGACCAGACTCAGCTCGAGCGCAGCGCTGAGCACGTTGCGACGCTCGCCACCGAGACGGGGGTCTTCGACTCGGTTCGCGTGCTCCGCGCGACGATCGACGGCACCGACGAGCTCGGTCAGCCCGCAGTGCTGGCAACACGAGCAGCACGTGGCGGCAAGCCGACGATCCTGCTCTACGCACACCACGATGTTCAGCCTCCGGGAGCGGACGAGCTGTGGGAGACCCCGCCGTTCGAGCCGACCGTGCGCAACGGGCGCCTGTACGGACGCGGAGCCGCGGACGACAAGGCCGGGATCATGGCGCATATCGCTTCCCTGCGCGCGGTCGCCGAGGTGCTGGGGGATGACCTGGAGCTGGGCGTCTCGATGTTCATCGAAGGTGAAGAGGAATACGGCTCTCGATCGTTCGCACAGTTCCTCAGCGACAACGTCGACGCGCTGCGTGCCGACGCGATCGTGGTGGCTGACTCCGGTAACTGGGACTCCGAGACCCCGGGCCTGACCGTCTCATTGCGCGGCAACGCGCGCTTCACGCTGAAGGTACGGACCCTGGACCACGCCTCGCACTCCGGTATGTTCGGTGGCGCAGTTCCGGATGCGATGATGGCGACCGTTCGGTTGCTCTCCACGCTCTGGGACGCCGATGGCGCTGTCGCCGTCGAGGGGCTCACAGAGTTGGATGCCGATACCCCCGAGTACAACGAAGCAACGCTGCGCGATGAGGCCGGGCTGCTGCATGGCACGTCGCCGATCGGACGCGACAGTATCCTCAGCCGGATCTGGAACAAGCCGGCGGTCACCGTCATCGGCATCGATGCGACCAGTGTGGAGGCAGCATCCAACACGCTTCTGCCCGAAGTGACGGTCGTCATCAGCGCTCGCGTCGCACCAGGCCAGACGGGCGAAGAGGCCTACGCGGCGTTGGAGAGCCACCTGCGCTCGCAGGCCCCGTTCGGAGCCGAGCTGACGTTCTCGGACGTGGATCTCGGTAACGGCTTCCTCGTCGACACCGACGGATGGGCAGTCGAACTCGCCCGCCAGGCGATGGCGGACGGCTACGGTGTCGACCCGGTCGATCTCGGTGTCGGCGGATCGATTCCGTTCATCGCCGACCTCGTGCGCGAATTCCCGGCCGCGCAGATTCTCGTCACCGGAGTCGAAGACCCGCACGCACGCGCGCACAGCCCGAACGAGTCCTTGCATCTGGACACGTTCCGGCATGCAGTTGCGACCGAGGCACTGATGTTGACTCGCATGAACGAGATCACCCTCTGAGCTGGCCAGCATCCGACCCGCAGCCAGGCGACCGGCGGTAGAATCAGAGCAACCAGCCGTCTGCGAACGGCCTGTTCCCAAGGAGTGACATGAGCGACACCACACTGACCACCGAGACCACCAACGCACATGGCGTCAAGCTGACCGACGCGGCCGCGACCAAGGTGAAGAACCTCCTCGCGCAGGAGGGACGTGAAGATTTGCGTCTGCGCGTTGCCGTTCAGCCAGGCGGATGCTCCGGACTCATCTACCAGCTCTACTTCGACGAGCGCTACCTCGATGGCGATGAGACCGTCGACTTCGATGGCGTCGAGGTCATCATCGACAACATGAGTGTTCCCTACCTCGATGGGGCATCCATCGACTTCAAGGACACGATTTCCGAGCAGGGCTTCACCATCGATAACCCGAATGCCGGCGGCAGCTGCGCGTGCGGTGACAGCTTCCACTGATCAACAGCTGGGCCACGCCTGCGTGGTTGGCATGAATCAGGTGTGAGGTTGCCCTAGACTTAGGGAAGCCCTGTCCGCGATCTTGAAAGGTGCATCGTGCCCTTGAAACGCCGCCTTCGTTGGGCCGCTATTCCAGTAGGAATTGCGGCAGCCGTGGCTCTGGCGGGATGTTCTCCCACCGAGCTTCATGGATTCCTCCCAGGCTTCGTGGAAGACGGCACTGCCGCCACGAACCAGACTGACCGCGTCGCCGGTCTCTGGGTGAACTCGTGGATCGTTCTTCTCCTCGTTGGCCTCATCACCTGGGGCCTCATGGGGTGGGCGGCCGTCGCATACCGCCGTCGCAAGGGCCAGACCGGCCTGCCGGTGCAGATGCGCTACAACATGCCGATCGAGATCTTCTACACGGTGATTCCGCTGATCCTCGTGATGGGAATGTTCTTCTTCACGGCGCGCGACCAGGCCGAGATCGAAACCCAGTGGGGCGACGACGCGGATGTTCAGGTCACCGCGATCGGCAAGCAGTGGGCCTTCGACTTCATGTACGCCGGCGAGGACGACGATCTGTCTGACGCCGTGTGGACAATGGGTATTCAGGCCCAGCCGGATGCCGATGGAAACATCGATAACGATGAGCTTCCGACACTCGTGCTGCCGGTTGACCAGAAGGTCCAGATCAACCTGCAGTCCCGCGATGTCATCCACTCCTTCTGGATCATCGACTTCCTGTACAAGAAGGACATGTACATCGGTAAGGACAACTCCTGGTCCTTCATCCCGACGCGCGTCGGCGAGTACGCCGGAAAGTGTGCCGAGCTCTGTGGCGAGTATCACTCGATGATGCTCTTCAACGTCAAGGTCGTTGAGCAGGACGAGTACGACGATTACGTCGATTCGCTGCGCGCCGAGGGCAACACGGGCGATATCTCCGATGCTTACGATCGTCTCAGCAACTTCCCGGGCACTGGAACCGCGCCCGAGACTGACTCCGAGGAAGAAGGAGAGTAAGTCTCATGTCGACTACCTCTGAGATGCCCAGCACATCGGCTGGCGCTCGTCCGACCGGCACACCGGCGCGTCAGGCGGCTCTGCTGAGCTCGTCGCGCACCGAGCAAAAGGGAAACATCGTCGTCAAGTGGATCACGTCCACTGACCACAAGACCATCGGGTACATGTACCTGATCTCGTCGGTGCTGTTCTTCCTGCTCGGCGGTGTGATGGCCCTGGTCATCCGTGCTGAGCTGTTCGCTCCCGGTATGCAGATCGTGCCGACCAAGGAGCAGTACAACCAGCTGTTCACCATGCACGGCACCATCATGCTGCTGATGTTCGCGACGCCGCTGTTCGCAGGTTTCGCGAATGCGATCCTGCCGCTGCAGCTCGGTGCTCCTGATGTGGCGTTCCCGCGTTTGAACGCCTTCGCGTTCTGGCTGTTCAGCTTCGGCTCGATCATTGCGATCGCCGGCTTCCTCACCCCGCAGGGTGCAGCATCGTTCGGTTGGTTTGCTTACCAGCCGCTCGCGAACGCGACGTTCTCGCCGGGAGCAGGTGGAAACCTGTGGATGCTCGGACTAGGCATGTCTGGTTTCGGCACGATTCTCGGTGCGGTGAACTTCATCACCACGGTGATCACCATGCGCGCTCCCGGTATGACTATGTGGCGCATGTCGATCTTCTCGTGGAACACGCTGATCACCAGCTTGCTGATCCTGATGGCGTTCCCCGTGCTCGCCGCTGCGATTTTCGCCGCTGCCGCTGACCGTATTCTCGGCGCCCACATCTTCGATCCGGCCAACGGTGGTGTGCTCCTCTGGCAGCACCTGTTCTGGTTCTTCGGTCACCCCGAGGTGTACATCATCGCGCTGCCGTTCTTCGGCATCGTCTCGGAGATCTTCCCGGTGTTCAGCCGCAAGCCAATCTTCGGCTACAAGACTCTGGTCTACGCGACGATCGCGATTGCGGCGCTGTCGGTGTCGGTGTGGGCTCACCACATGTACGTCACCGGTGGTGTACTGCTGCCGTTCTTCGCTCTGATGACCATGCTCATCGCGGTACCGACCGGTGTGAAGATCTTCAACTGGATCGGAACGCTCTGGCGCGGATCCGTGACGTTCGAAACGCCGATGGTGTTCGCACTGGGCTTCCTCGTCTCGTTCGTCTTCGGTGGTCTGACCGGTGTCATCCTCGCGGCCCCGCCGCTGGACTTCCACATCAGTGACTCGTACTTCGTCGTCGCTCACTTCCACTACGTGGTCTTCGGTACCGTCGTGTTCGCGATGTTCGCCGGCTTCTACTTCTGGTGGCCGAAGTGGACCGGTCGCATGCTCAACGAGCGTTTGGGTTACGTGCACTTCTGGATGCTGTTCATCGGCTTCCACATGACGTTCCTCATCCAGCACTGGCTGGGTGTCGACGGTATGGTGCGTCGTTACGCCGACTACTCGGCAGCCGATGGCTGGACCTGGGGTAACCAGGTGTCGACAATCGGTTCGATCATCCTCGGTGCATCGATGCTGCCGTTCTTCCTGAACGTCTGGATCACCGCCCGCAAGGCGCCCAAGGTCATGGTCAACGACCCGTGGGGTTACGGCGGATCGCTCGAGTGGGCGACCAGTTGCCCGCCGCCGCGTCACAACTTCACCTCGATCCCGCGCATCCGTAGCGAGCGTCCGGCATTCGACCTGAACCACCCGGAAGCAGCTGAGCACCCCGTGGGGACGCCTGAGCCTGCTCTTGCCGGTACGACCGGAGAGGGCAAGTAAGCCATGCGTTCAAATATCGTTCTCTGGTGGATCCTCACCGCGTTCTTCCTGATTGTTGCGGCGGCCTACACGGTCTGGCACATAGTTGCCTACCCGGAGCTTGTCGGCGCAGCGAAGGTCGAGTGGGTCGGCACGATCGCACTGCTGTTTGGTGCGTTCATGGCTGCCATGATCGCGGTGTACCTCGACCGTACGCACAAGGCGCAGGGCGGCGAACTGCCGGAAGACATCCTGACCGCAGACATCGATGACGGCGACCCGGAGCTCGGCGAGTTCGCACCGTGGTCCTGGTGGCCGATGGTGCTGGCGGCATCCGCCGGTGTGTTCTTGGTCGGACTGGCCGTCGGACATTTCCTGCTCCCCATCGGGATCATTATCTTCGCGATCGCGATCGTCGGCTGGGTCTACGAGTTCTACCGCGGCAACTTCGCCCGCTGATCTCTCCCTACTAGAGAAGGCCCCCGGATTCGTCCGGGGGCCTTCTTTTGTGTTTCTTCCGCTCCCACCACTGCTCCCACTGCGTCCACTGCTTGCGAGTGTCCGGTTGTGGCTCGTTTTCGGCGATACTTCGAGCCACAACTACCCACTCGCACGCAGTGGAAGGGGGCAAGGGGGAGAGAGGAGAGGGGGGGGATCAGGTGCGGGTGCGGATGCGGGGGATGCCAGTGAGCGGGTCGATGGGGCGACGGTGGATGCCGTCGGCATCAGCGACCGGATAGCCCTCTCGCACCCAGTACTCGAAGCCACCGATCATCTCGCGCACACGATAGCCGAGCTTGGCGAACTCGAGCGCGCCCTTGGCTCCGGCGTTGCATCCGGGGCTCCAGCAGTAGACCACGACCTCGGCGTCCTGAGCGATCTCCTGGGCCGCACGCGCGGCGATCTCGCCGTAGTGCATGTGAATGGCGCCCGGAACGCGTCCCTGCGCCCAGGCCTCATCTGATCGAACGTCGATAACCACGACGTCCTCGCCGGCCTTCTGCGCAGCGTAGACATCGCTGGCATCGGTCTCGTAAGCAAGCTTTGCGGCGAAGAAATCTGCACGATCCATCATGGCTTCAGCCTACGCCCGACGTGATTCGCGGAGACGAAGCATCGGATACTGCTGCGACTGCTTCGATCTCAACGAGCTGGTCAGGGTAGCCGAGCACAGTAACTCCCAGAAGGGTGCTGGGAACGTCGTGGTCGCCAAACGCGGCTTCGACGACGCTCCACGCGGTGACGAGGTCTTGGCGTCGGGGAGATGCAACGAGCACTCTCGTACTGATGACGTCAGTAAAAGTAGCGCCGGCGGCACGTAACGCACCACTCAGCGTATCGAGGCAGAGCGCCGCCTGTGCGGTGTAGTCGCCCGCATGGCCCGTCGTACCATCCGCGTTGAGCGGGCAAGCGCCGGCAAGGAAGATCAATCGCGACTCCGCCGGGGCCGTAGCGGCATAGGCGTAGGGAGTGGCTGCGAGCAAGGGCGCGCGGAGGAGCTGTACGACGGATGACATGCGAAGCAGATTACATGAAGAAAGGGCCCCGTCCAGATGGACGGGGCCCTTCAGCAGGGGAGGGGAGTGTTACTTGCCCTCTTCCTTCTTCTTGCGAGGCTTCTTCACCGGGTCAGTCGCGATGACCGAACTCGGAGTGTTGGGCGTCTCATCGACGTGCGTCTCCGGCGTGGGCGTGAGCGGGGCGTCCGGAGCACCAGCGCGCTCGTGAGCGCCCTGGATCTCTTCGGCCTCAGCCTCAGCCGTGTTCGCGGTCACGTGGCTCTGGTGGGCGTCTGCAGCATCCACGTCAGCCTGAGTGAGCGGAGCAAGACGGTCCTCGAAGAACCAGCGCGAGATCGACGAACGCAGGTTCTCGGTCCACGGGATGCGACCCTTGGCGTTCGGGCGCACGACGAGGGGCTCATAGGTGTCGATGTCGATGAGCTTCCAACGGTCGTACGTGTCGACCGGCTGGTGAACCTCGATGTACTCGCCGCCGGGAAGGCGAACGATGCGACCGGACTCGTAGCCGTGCAGCACGATCTCGCGGTCCTTCTTCTGGAGCGCGATGCAGATGCGCTTGGTGATGAAGTATCCGAGAACCGGGCCGAGGAACAGCGTCGCCTGGAGCGTGTGGATCACACCTTCCATCGTGAGCATGAAGTGCGTCGCGATGAGGTCGGAGGATGCCGCTGCCCACAGGACTGCGTAGAAGATGACACCCGCAACGCCGATCGCGGTACGCGTTGCCGCGTTGCGCGGGCGCTGAGCCAGGTGGTGCTCACGCTTGTCGCCCGTGATCCACGCCTCGAGGAAGGGGTAGATCGCGACAGCGACGATGAACAGTCCGAGGACCGCGACCGGGATGAGGATGCCGAGCGAAAGCGTGTGGTTCAGGATCACGATGTCCAGGTTCGGCGGTGCCAGGCGCAGAGCGCCATCAGCGAAGCCGATGTACCAGTCCGGCTGCGTACCTGCCGAAATCGGAGACGGGTCGTAAGGACCGTACTCCCAGAAGGGCAGGATCTGGAAGAACGTCGCGATCAGCACGATGGTGCCGAAGACGATGAACAGGTATCCGCCCATCTTCGACATGTACACCGGCATCATCGGGTAGCCCACGACGTTGTCGTTCGTGCGGCCGGGGCCGGCGAACTGCGTGTGCTTGTTGATGATCATGAGCATGAGGTGCACAACGATCAGTGCGATCACAAGCAGCGGCAGCAGCAGGATATGCAGGCTGTACAGGCGGCCGACGATGTCGGTGCCGGGGAACTCGCCACCGAAGAGCAGGAACGAGGTCCATGTTCCGATCAGGGGGAGACCCTTGATCATGCCGTCGATGATGCGCAGACCGTTACCCGAGAGGAGGTCATCCGGAAGCGAGTAACCGGTGAAGCCTTCTGCCAGGGCAAGGATGAACAGCACGAAGCCGATGACCCAGTTGAGCTCACGCGGCTTGCGGAACGCGCCGGTGAAGAACACACGGAGCATGTGCAAACCGATGCCGGCGATGAAGACGAGCGCAGCCCAGTGGTGGATCTGGCGCACAAGAAGGCCGCCGCGTACGTCAAATGACAGGCGCAGAGCAGATTCGAATGCGGCCGACATCTCAAGTCCACGCATCGGGACGTAAGCGCCCGTGTAGTGCGTGGGCACCATCGAGGGCTCGAAGAAGAACGTCAGGAATGTTCCGGAGATGAACACGACGACGAAGCTCCACAGCGCGATCTCGCCGAGCATGAACGACCAGTGATCTGGGAAGATCTTTCGACCCAGCTCCTTGACGATACCGGAGATGCTGGTGCGCTCATCGATGTAGTTCGAGGCTGCTCCGATGAAGCGGCCGCCGAGGGGCGCTTTGTTGTCCTTGTCCTCTTTGGACAGCGTTGCGGTGCTCAATGGCGCTCCCAGAAGCTCGGGCCGACAGGTTCGGTGAAGTCGCTGCGCGCGACGAGGTAGCCCTCGTCGTCAACGGTGATCGGCAGCTGCGGCAGCGGACGCGCGGCTGGGCCGAAGATGACCTTGGCGTGATCGGTGACGTCGAACTGCGACTGGTGACACGGGCACAGCAGGTGGTGTGTCTGCTGTTCGTACAGTGCGACGGGGCATCCGACGTGCGTGCAGACCTTGGAGTACGCGACAATGCCGTCGTACGACCAGGTCTTGCGCTCCTCGGACTCGATCAACTGCTCAGGGCGAAGGCGCATCATCAGCACGATGGCCTTTGCCTTCTCCTCGAGATAGCCGTCATGGTGCGACAGCGAAACAAGATTCTCAGGGATGACGTGGAACGCGGAACCCAGAGTGACGTCCGCTGCGCGGATGGGGGTGCCGTCGGGGTCGCGTACGAGACGCTGCCCCTTTTCCCACATGGTCTGCTTCAGAAGCGCGACCGGGTCACCGGCGATCGGGTTGCCGTCTGCGTTGTTGTGCGGAGCCAGGCCGCGGAACAGCGCGACACCGGGAACGATGGATGCAACGATCGCTGCGATCAGCGAGTTGCGAATCATCGTGCGGCGGCCGAAGCCGGACTCTTCGTTTGCATCGGCGAACACCTCGACGGCAGCTTCACGTGTTGCGTCCGTGCCCCGGGTGGGGTGGCGCATCTCGATGTGCTCCTTGTCGGACATCAGCGCCTTGGACCAGTGAATGGCGCCGATTCCGATGCACAGGAGCGACAGTGCGATCCCGAGTCCGATGAAGAGGTTGTTGTGCCGGATCGAGAGCAGCGACTGGTCTTCGATGGGGAACAGCATGTATGCCGCAACGGCCCAGATGCTCCCTGCAAGAGACAGGTAGAACAGGGTGTAGACCGTGCGAGCCGCGCGCTTCTCCGCCTTCGGATCCTTGTCGGTCATCCGCTCGCGGTGCGGCGGAAGCCCGGGGTTCTGCGCGGGATCGCTGACTGCGACACTCAGCCCCGGAGAGGGCTGGTAGGCCCTGTCAAGAGCCTGCGAGTCGTCGTCGTGTGCCATGGTGCTCCTCGTACGTTCCTTCTTGAATGATTAAGCGTGCTAGTTGGACTTCGCTGTGATCCACACAGCGAGGCCGACGAGGCCGCCGATACCAAAGATCCAGATGAACAGGCCCTCAGAGACCGGGCCCAGTGAGCCCAACGTGAAGCCTCCGATCTGCACAGCCTCCTGCTGGTAAAGCAGGGCCGAGATGATGTCGCGCTTGTCTTCGTCCGACAGGTTCATGTCGCCGAAGACGGGCATGTTCTGCGGGCCGGTGACCATGGCTGCATAGATGTGCAGGGCGCTGGTGTTCGCGAGGCCCGGGGCGTACTTTCCCTCGGTCAGTGCTCCACCGGCAGATGCGACGTTATGGCACATCGCACAGTTGATGCGGAATAGCTCCGCACCGTGCGAGACATCGCCGTTGCCGTCGAGGATCTCGTCTGCGGGATAACTGGGTCCCGGGGCGGATTCCTGAACGAAAGCCGCCATCGCTTCGATCTGCGGCTGGGTGAACTGCGGCTCCTTCTGCGGTGCCTGCGGTCCCTGCATCTGCAGGGGCATGCGACCGGTGGCCAGCTGGAACTCGACAGACAGTTCGCCGACGCCATACAGGCTCGGGCCGTTGTCGGTTCCTTGCAGGTCAAGGCCGTGACAGGTCGCACAGTTCGCTTGGAACAGCTTCTTGCCGTCTTCGACGGTGAGCTGAGTGCTCGCCGTCGGCTGGGCATCTGTTGAGGCAAATGCCGCAGATGCTCCGGCGTAGATGCCTCCTGTGATGAGGAGGCCTGCTCCGATCAACGCAGCAGCGGCCAGGGGGCTACGGCGTCCGTTTGAGCGACGCTTCTTCTCTCGTGCCATTTCGCAGGTCAGCTCCGCTCTTATTTCAGGAAGTAGATGACGAAGAACAGCACGACCCAGACGACGTCGACGAAGTGCCAGTAGTAGGACACGACGATCGAGGAGGTCGCCTCTTTGTGCGTGAAGTTCTTCACTGCGAACGCGCGTCCGATGATGAGTAGGAACGCGATGAGTCCGCCGGTGACGTGGATGGCGTGGAAGCCAGTGGTCAGGTAGAACGCGGATGCATAAGCATCAGCCTGGATGGGAAGGCCCTCTGCGACGAGAGTGGCGTACTCCCATACCTGACCGGAGACGAAGATCGCGCCGAGCGCGAAGGTGAGCCAGAACCACTCGACCATTCCCCATCCGAAGAGGCGGCGGCGTCCTGCGCCGTTGAGCTGCCCCTTCTTGATGCGGTACGACTGGAGATCTTCTGCCGCGAACACGCCCATCTGGCACGTGAACGAGGAGAACACCAGGATCGCGGTGTTTATCGCCGCGAACGTAACGTTGAGCAGTTCGGTGCGTTCGGCCCAAAGGTCGGGGGACGTGCTGCGAAGGGTGAAGTAGATCGCGAACAGTCCCGCGAAGAACATCACCTCGCTGCCGAGCCACACGATGGTGCCGACAGCTACCGAGTTCGGGCGCTTGATGGTTCTTGCCGCCGGGGCATAGGTCGCTGAGGTGGTCACTCCTCCATTATGGCCGATACGGGGACATGATTCTTGCACCTGGGTGGCCCGTTTCCCTGATTGGGTACTTAGGCCTACCTAAGAAGTACCTGCGAATACTCGATGAAGTCAAGGGATACAGCGCATACGGGTGCTCGCCGGTGTGCGCTGGAATTTATTCACGCCGATAAGATCGGCTCATGGCAGACTCACTCACCTGGCCCGATGTGCTCACTTCTCTGCTCGAGCGACGCGATCTCAGCGTCTGGGAGTCGACATGGGCGATGCGTCAGGTGATGCAGGGGAAGCTCTCCGATGCCCAGCTCGCCGGCTTTCTGATTGCTCTGCGTGCCAAGGGCGAGACGGTCGATGAGATCGTCGGCTTCCGCGACGCGATTCTTGAAGCAGCGGTTCCGCTTCCCGTATCGCCGAACGTGCTCGACATCGTCGGTACTGGCGGAGATCGCATCGGAACAGTGAATATCTCCACGACCGCCGCAGTGATCATCGGCGCCACGGGCATCCCTGTGGTCAAGCACGGCAACCGTGCGGCGAGTTCGGCGTCGGGGTCCAGCGACGTTCTCGGCGCACTGGGCTTGGAGCTCTCGCTGCCACCCGAGCACGTAGCCGAAGTTCTTGAGCGCACCGGAATCACCTTCGCGTGGGCCGCGGCATTCCATCCCGGGTTCAAGCACGCTGGCAGCGCGCGACGCGAGCTCGGTGTTCCGACGGTGTTCAATATGCTCGGGCCGCTGTGCAACCCGGCGCGTGCGGAAGCGAACGCGGTGGGAGTAGCGCAGCTCGAACGTGTACCGCTGATCACCGGTGTCTTTCGCACCCGAGGAGCGACGGCGCTCGTGTTCCGCGGTGACGATGGCCTCGATGAGCTGACCACGACAGGGCACAGTCGTATCTGGGAAGTCACCCGCGGTGACATCCACGAGCACGACCTCGATCCTCGCGATCTCGGCATCCCAACCGCTGATCTTTCTGACCTCATCGGCGGATCTCCGGAGCACAATGCCGGCGTTCTGCGTGACACACTCGCGGGGAAGAAGGGCCCGGTGCGTGACATCGTGCTCCTCAACGCCGCGGCAGGAATCGTCGCATTCGAGTTGTCGCAGGATGCCACGCAGGTGCAGCGTCCGATTCTCGAGCGCCTGCGTGATGGCTTCGCACGTGCGGAGGCTGCGGTCGACAACGGCAGCGCAGCAGCGAAGTTGGAAGCGTGGGTCGATTCCACACGTGAGCTCGCCGCCAGCTGAGATGTCATGGATGCCGTAGCCGCTCTGCTCGAGATCGCGACGCTCCTGGAGCGCGAACGAGCATCGCGCTATCGGGCGAAGGCTTTTCGCCAGGCGGCCGCCACCTACGAGTCCCTTGCGGAGTCGGTGCGGAACGATCCGACCCGCCTTCGCGCGGCTGCCGGCATCGGAGAATCGACCTTCGCCGTGATTCAGCAGGCGCACGCAGGTCATGTCCCGGAGTATTTGATCTCGCTCCGCGGTGAGGTGGCGCCGCAGCGCACGTCTGAACTTCGGGGCAGATTGCGCGGCGATCTGCACGCGCACACCGACTGGTCAGACGGGATGACGTCCATCCAGACGATGGCGGATGCTGCGCGAGCATTCGGGCACGAGTATCTCGCGATCACCGACCACTCACCGCGGCTCAGGGTTGCACGCGGGCTCTCCCCCGAGCGACTGCGTGAGCAGATTCCGCAGGTCAGGGCCGCATCGACCGAGACCTTCACCATGCTGGCCGGCATCGAGGTCGACATTCTGAATGATGGCGAACTCGATCAGGACCCGGAGCTTCTGACGGAGCTCGATATCGTCGTGGCATCCGTACATTCACAATTACGCATGGATGCCGGCTCGATGACAGTGCGAATGATCGCTGCTGTCTCGCATCCGCGGGTGAACGTGCTCGGACACTGCACTGGGCGTCTCGTGCAGGGCGAGCGCGGAACCAGGCCTCCGTCGCAGTTCGACGCGCGGGCAGTGTTCGACGCTTGCGCCGAGAACGCCGTGGCGGTGGAGATCAATGCGCGCCCAGAGCGGCAAGATCCGCCGGATGAACTGATCGCCCTGGCGTTGGATGCCGGATGCCTGTTCGCACTCGATTCAGATGCCCATGCGCCCGGCCAGCTTTCCCTGCTGGACTACGGTGCCGAGCGCGCCGAACAGGCTGGTGTTCCGGCGGAGCGGATCGTCACGACCTGGGGCGTGGAGCGGCTGCGGGCATGGGCGGCATGACACGGCGCGCGTTTCCCTGGCTTGTCCTCGCCGGAATCCTGGTGGCGGCGCTGAGCCTGCGTTCCCCCATCATCGCGCTGACTCCGGTGCTCCCCGACATCATCGATGATCTGAATATCAGTGCGGCGTCGGCGGGTTTGCTCACCACGGCGCCGATCATCATGTTCGCGGCGCTGACGCCTTTCGCGGCGCTTCTGATCAGGCGCGCCGGCGCGGAGCTCGCACTTCTGCTCACCCTCGGCGGTGTGCTGGTGGGCACCTTCGTGCGTGCCCTGCCCGGGTTCGGGCCGATGCTCACCGGCATGTTCATCATGGGGGCGGCGATCACGATCGGAAACGTCGTGATCCCGGTCATCATCCGCCGCGATCTGCCTCCCGAGCGCACGGCGATAACGACGGCGGCATACACGGCGACGATGAACATCGGCTCGCTCATCACAGCGCTGGGGACGGTGCCGCTGGCGGCGATTACCGGATGGCGGCTAGCGCTTCTGCTGTGGGGCGTGTTCACCGTTGCCGGCATCGCTCTGTGGGTGGTGCACATCATTCGATCGCGCGGAGCGACGCGGTCTGCGGAGCGGCTCTCCGGATCGGCGCCGCAGCCGGGGCTTTCGAGCGCGGATGCTGAGGCGATCACCGGACCGATGCCCGTCATCGTCGATAACAGCGTCGCGGCAACGGTTCGCCGGCCGATCGTCTGGCTGCTGTTCGCCGCGTTCGGAACGCAATCAGCGATCTACTACGCAATGTCGACGTGGCTGCCGACGATCCTGATGGACAAGACGGGAGTTGATGCCGCGGCCGCTGGCGCGCTGGCGTCACTGTTTCAGGGCGTGGCTATCGCTGGCGCCTTTCTGGCTCCGGCTCTGCTGCGATACGTCGGGGCGGTGCCGTCGGCTGTGCTCATGGGGGTGTGCTTCGCCACGATGGTGCTCGGGATGCTGTTCGCTCCGGAGCTGGCGGGCATCTGGGCGGCCTTCGGCGCGATCGCTCACTCGAGCGGATTCGTTCTGATCTTCACTGGGCTGATCCGCGCGTCGCGCTCGGCATCGGAGGCTGCGACCATGTCTGCATTTGTGCAGGGTGGGGGATATGTTCTTGCGGCGTTCAGCGCGCCGATCATGGGCGCGTTGAACGAGAGCACCGGTGATTGGCAGCTGCCGCTGATCACAATGCTCATTGTCGCCGCTGTCTATACGATCGCTCTCGTGTCTGCGATGTTCGTCGCGTTCCGACGAGCCTGAGCTGGAGTCAACGCCCGAGCGCCGCGATGGCGCGGTCCATAGAGGAACCGAGGTTCCAGCGCTCAGCCAGATCAGTGGCGGCGTCGGCCTCGGCAGGATCGAGTGCACGCACGGGGTAGCTCGGGCAGTTGATGTCGAGACCCCGCGCGACTTCGACGACCGTCGGCGCGACATCGAGATAGCCGGATGCTGCGAGCAGCTTCGCGCGGATGCCGGCGCTCATTCCCTCCCCGGCTTCGGCTGCGGCACGGACGCCAGCGATATCGCCGTGCGCTTGCAGCAGTGTCGCTGCGGTCTTGTCTCCGACGCCCGTAACGCCGGGTAGCCCATCGGATGCATCGCCGCGCAGCGTCGCGAAGTCGGCATACTGCGATGGCAGCACACCATACTTCTTCACGACGGTCTCGTCGGTGACGATCTCAAGATTGCTCATTCCCCGTGCGGTATAGATGACGCGGATGCCGCGATCGTTGTCGACCAGTTGGAAGAGGTCGCGGTCTCCGGTGACGATGTCGACCGGCATCGTCGAGCGAGTGGCGAGCGTGCCGATGACGTCATCAGCCTCGTGCTGGGCAACACCGATGATCGGGATGCCGAGAAGTCGCAGCGCTTCGCGGATGATCGGCAGCTGCGCCTCGAGTGGATCGGGAACCTCTTCGATGTCGGGGCCGGCTGGGACGAGCTCGACGACACGATGCGCCTTGTAGCTCGGGATCAGGTCGACGCGCCACTGCGGGCGCCAATCGTCGTCCCAACACGCGACGATGTGAGTGGGCTCGTAGAGCTTGACGAGCTTGGCGATGATGTCGAGCAGGCCGCGTGCCGCATTCACCGAGGTGCCGTCCGCCGATTTCACCTTGTCGGGCACACCGTAGAACGCTCGGAAGTAGAGGGAGGCGGTGTCCAGCAGCATCAGCTTGTCGCTCATGAAATCAGCATGACACAGGGGTGCGACGTCGTCCGGGTCAACAGCCGGGGGAGCGCGGATCCTGTTCGCATGTGTGCGCGACGAGGGCGGTGTGTGCCTCGAAGATCCTGATCTCCTGCGCTGCGCCGGTCGATGTCACCTCGCCGGTGATGGGGAACCAGCCGATACCGAAGTCGACGGCGGCCGTGTATCGAACCGAGACGTCGGCCGCGTAGATGCCGCGTGCGGCGTAGGTGTGACTCGTCTCCGTCGGTGTGAACTGCGCTGCGCCGAGTGCGTCCCAGCTCAGCCCGCCGGTGGAAGTTGTCGTGGTCGC
Organism: Microbacterium sp. A94; assembly: GCF_051842855.1. Classification (NCBI taxonomy): domain Bacteria; kingdom Bacillati; phylum Actinomycetota; class Actinomycetes; order Micrococcales; family Microbacteriaceae; genus Microbacterium; species Microbacterium sp. A94. The sequence goes on from NZ_JBPXMU010000001.1 coordinate 111,291, forward strand.
TCCATCGCCGTAGTCGAAGTCGAATCCCACTGGCGTGAATCGCACGACCATGGGATAGCCGAACAGCTCACCGGACACCGTGTGCTCGTCAGCCGAAGCGACGAAGTTGGTCGGAAGCCCCACGACGCCGACGTTGTCCGGCTCGCCGGCGACGAGCGAACCGTGCGGGGCGAAGCGCACGACATCGCTGATCGTGACAGTCGGGATCTCGACGACGTCTTCTTCATCAGGCTCGACGTCTTCATTGGTGCGCTCGAAGCAGCGGATATAGGAGTCCCAGTCGTCGAGGCAATCGACGAAGTCTTGGTCGATCGGGGGAGGGATAGGAGCGGGCGCAGGATGCGGCCCATCATTGCCAATCGGCCTGCCGGGGTTATGGCCCGGCGGCGAACCCGGAACGACCTCGGTTCCGCCGATGACGACTTCGTCGCCTTCCGGCGTGCACTCGCCGACTAAGACGTCGATTTGGCTGCAACCAAATGCCACCGGGGATGAGGGAGTACTAAGCGCGACCGCTGCAGATAAGAGAAGTTCTAGCATTCTGAACCCTCATCAACTGTGGAATCTGAGATCGAGAATGTGTCGTCAACTGCCATGAACTGGATCTGCAAAGCAGCCTGTGGTGCGCGGAGCGCCGGGGTCAGGTCCGTCCCGTCTTCTCCGATCACACGTGTGTCACCGATGTCGAGGCACACGACACCGATCAACGTAATTGGGTCGCTATCGAGATCCGCCTCGACATCGACCAGCTGCTCCAGCACGGTGTCGCCTTCAAGAGTGATCTTTCGTTCCGCAAGGTCTCGCTCACTCGACAGGTGTTCTTCGAGCGCAGCTCCCACCAGAAAACCGGCGGGGTCGCTGGAGGCTATTCCTGATCGTTGGCTATTGAGCGCATGCGTGTAGGCCCGATAGATCTCTTCCGCCGCGGCGAATGCTTCTTCCTCGTTCGCGAACGCGGCCGTCGGCGTCGGGCTCGGCGCGGGAGTCGGTGTGCAGGCGCACAGTGTGCCCGCCGCCAGGGTCAGCAGCGCCAGCATCCGATATCGGTTCGTCCTTGAGCGCAGGGAAGTCACTCGCACACACTAACGTGAACTCTTGATACCGCGTCGAAGTTATCCACAGGTCCTGGTCTGTGTTTTCTCTGATATTCTGAGGTGTCACCTTTGGCAGGCAACCGCATGTCAAAGTGGCTGAGAACCAATCCATCCGCTTCTCGTGCTCACACAACTGTGCGTGAGCACTGCTGAGGCCCGAGTAACCACCCAACAAGGACAACCCACTACATGACTAGCGCAACGACCGCCCCGGCCACCAAGCAGGTCGCCATCAACGACATCGGATCTGCTGAGGACTTCCTGGCCGCGGTCGAGAAGACTCTGAAGTTCTTCAACGACGGCGACATCATCGAAGGCACGATCGTCAAGATCGACCGCGATGAGGTTCTGCTCGACGTCGGTTACAAGACTGAGGGTGTCATCCCCTCCCGCGAACTTTCCATCAAGCACGACGTTGACCCCAACGAGGTCGTCAAGGTCGGCGACGAGGTTGAGGCTCTCGTTCTCCAGAAGGAGGACAAGGAGGGCCGTCTGATCCTGTCCAAGAAGCGCGCACAGTACGAGCGCGCTTGGGGCGATGTCGAGAAGATCAAGGAAGACGACGGCGTCGTCACCGGTACGGTCATCGAGGTCGTCAAGGGTGGACTCATTGTCGACATCGGACTCCGTGGCTTCCTGCCGGCATCGCTCATCGAGCTGCGCCGTGTCCGCGACCTGACCCCGTACCTGGGCCAGGAGATCGAGGCGAAGATCCTCGAGCTCGACAAGAACCGCAACAACGTGGTTCTCTCGCGCCGTGCACTGCTTGAGCAGACGCAGTCCGAGTCGCGCTCGAACTTCCTCAACAACCTGCACAAGGGCCAGGTCCGCAAGGGCCAGGTCTCGTCGATCGTCAACTTCGGTGCGTTCGTCGACCTGGGCGGCGTTGACGGTCTCGTTCACGTCTCCGAGCTGTCGTGGAAGCACATCGAGCACGCATCCGAGGTTGTCGAGGTTGGCCAGGAGGTCACCGTCGAGATCCTTGAGGTCGACCTCGACCGTGAGCGCGTCTCCCTGTCGCTGAAGGCGACGCAGGAGGACCCGTGGCAGGTCTTCGCCCGCACGCACGCGATCGGTCAGATCGCAGCGGGCAAGGTCACCAAGCTCGTTCCGTTCGGTGCGTTCGTTCGCGTCGCAGATGGCATCGAGGGCCTCGTTCACATCTCCGAGCTCTCCAGCAAGCACGTTGAGCTGGCCGAGCAGGTCGTTTCCGTTGGTGAAGAGGTCTTCGTCAAGGTCATCGACATCGACCTCGAGCGTCGTCGTATCTCGCTGTCGCTCAAGCAGGCCAACGAGTCGGTTGATCCCAACGGCACCGAGTTCGACCCGGCTCTGTACGGCATGCTTGCCGAGTACGACGAGAACGGCGAGTACAAGTACCCCGAGGGCTTCGACCCCGAGACCGGTGCTTGGAAGGAAGGCTTCGACACTCAGCGCGAGGCATGGGAGCAGGAATACGCTGCAGCCCAGGCTCGCTGGGAAGCTCACAAGGTTGCGGTTGCCAAGGCAGCCGAGGCCGAGGCCGCTGCGGGCGACGACTTCGGCGCTGCCGCTGGTCAGTCGTTCACGAGCGACTCGTCCGGTGCCGGCACGCTTGCTGACGACGAAGCTCTCGCGGCTCTCCGCGAGAAGCTCTCGGGCGGCAACGCGTAAGCCACGCCTCTTCTGAAACGGACCGTCACCTTCGGGTGGCGGTCCGTTTCGCATTCGCTGGGGCGGATGCTGCGGCATCCGCGTGCCAGGATGTAAACATGCCTCTCATCGCGCTGACCGGCGGAATCGCATCCGGAAAGTCCACGATCGCTCGCCGTCTCGAAGAACACGGCGCTGTCGTCATCGACGCGGATCAGATCGTGCGTGACGTGCAAGCTCCCGGCTCTGCGGTGCTCCAGGAGATCGCAGCGACGTTCGGGACCGACGTTATCGACGCATCCGGTGCGCTGGACAGGGCCGCCCTCGGAGAACGAGTGTTCTCCGATCAGGACGCACTTGCACGCCTCAACGGCATCGTGCATCCTGCGGTGCGTGTGGAATCGCAGCGCCGAATGGATGCGGCATTCTCCGATGACGCATCCGCCGTCGTCGTATACGACGTGCCGCTGTTGGTGGAAGCGCGCGTCGATGACCCGTGGGACATGATCGTGGTTGCGCACGCGCCGGCCGAGGAGCGGCTGTGCCGGCTGATCGAACTGCGTGGCATGGAGCCGCACGCAGCCCAGGACCGCATCAACGCGCAGGTCTCCGACGACAAACGCCTTGCTATCGCGGATGTCGTGATTGACACCGCGGGCACGATGGAGCAGACCTATCAGCAGACGGATGCTCTCTGGAAGCAGCTCGAGGCGGGGTGAATGCCGAAGAGTTCACGGGCCACAGCCGCGGGACGCGCTCCTACCGACGGCTGATCTGGGGACTGTTCTTCGCGGGGGTGGCGACGTTTGCCCAGCTGTACTCGTTGCAGGCTGTGCTCCCGCAGATCGCATCCGACCTGGGAGTGGCACCGTCGACAGCCGCGCTGAGCATCTCGGCGGCGACACTCGGCATTGCCGCAGCGGTCATCCCGTGGTCTCTCGTCGCCGACCGGATCGGCCGTGTTCCGGCGATGGCGATCGGAATCATCGCCGCGACCGTGCTCGGTCTGGCTGCCCCGCTGAGTACCGAGATCGCGGTACTCCTCGTGCTGCGCCTGGGGGAAGGGCTGGCACTCGGGGCTGTTCCAGCGGTGGCCCTGGCCTATCTCAGCGAGGAGATCCGCGCAGGTCACGTCGCGGCCGCCGCTGGCAGCTATACCGCCGGCACCACAGTCGGCGGTCTTTCCGGGCGTCTGATCGCAGGCCCGCTGGGCGAGCTTTTCGATTGGCGCGTCGGCGTGTGGAGCGTCATCGTGTTCTGCGCGTTCGCGGCAGTGCTGTTTCTCCGGCTGGTTCCACGTGCGCGAAGGTTCATTCCTGGTCGCAAGCGTGCGGATGCTGGTCCGGGCATGCTGACTCGGCTTATCCGTCCGCTGCGCTCCCTCCCGCTGCTGGCCCTGTACGCCCAAGGGTTTCTGCTGATGGGGGCCTTTGTCGCGGTATACAACTATCTGGGATTCTACCTCATAGCGCCGCCGTTCCTGTTGCCGGTGTGGCTGGTCACGCTTCTGTTCCTCGCGTACCTCGCCGGCACTCTCTCGTCGCCGTGGGCGGGGGCGCTCGCGAGCAGAGTCGGGCGTCGCACCGTTCTGCTCGGATCGATCGGCGTGTTTTTGAGCGGCGTGCTGCTCATGCTCGTACCTCATCCGATCGTGATCCTCGCGGGACTCGTCGTCTTCACTGCCGGATTCTTCGGAGCACATGCGATCGCGTCCAGTTGGGCACCGGTAATCGCGGATGCGGAGACTCGGGCGCAGGCGCCATCGCTCTACTATTTTGCGTACTACGCCGGATCGAGCCTGTTCGGCTGGATGCTGGGCATGGTCTTCGGCCAAGCCGGCTGGGGCTGGTTTCTCACCGTGGTGATCGCGATGGCCGTGCTCGCCGCCACTATTGCGACGGTGCTACTGCGTTCGGACCGTCCGGCGGGGTGACTCGGCGCTCGCGCTTGCGTCGACGTCGGCGAAAGAACATGACGACCGCGACGATCAGCGCGATCAGGAGCAGTCCGGCAAGAATCGGCACCACGATGGCGAGGGCCGCGAGCAGGAAGGACGCTCCGTCTTCGGCCGTGCTGAGAGCCGGGGCGGCGAGTCCGCCCGTGACGGTGTTCGCTGCAAGGCGGGTGGTCGCCTTGACCACGTGCACGATGAGCGCGATGACGATGCCGGTGATGATCGGCACCCAGGTGTTCTCGGAGAAGAATGCAGACGGGTCATCGACGGCGAGAGTCTGCGCACTGGATCCGGCGCCGAACACGATTCCACCGGATGCTGGACGCAGAACGCTCTGGATCACATCGTTGATCGAGTCCATGGCTGGGATCTTGTCGGCGACGACCTCGAGGATCAGCAGTGTGCCGAGTACCCACAGGGAAATGTCGCTGGCGATCCACGACCAGCCGGAGGGCAGCTCGACAGTGGGCAGGAAGCGGTCGGCCAGTCCCAGCAGGAACAGCGGCATCCACGCGTTCAGGCCAGCGGATGCTGCGAGGCTGGAGCCGATCAGAAACTCGATCACAGCCTTACTCTAGATGCGCGATGCCGATGTCTGAGGCTGCGCTTACGCTGGAAGTATGCAACCCACGCGCAGCGTCCGTCCGTTCGAGGTGATCAGCGATTATGCCCCGGCCGGTGACCAGCCGCAGGCGATCGCTGAGCTGGCCGCGCGTATCAACGCGGGTGAGACCGACGTGGTGCTGCTCGGCGCGACAGGTACCGGAAAATCGGCGACGACTGCCTGGCTGATCGAGCAGGTTCAGCGCCCGACTCTGGTGCTCGCGCACAACAAGACCCTGGCGGCGCAGCTGGCGAATGAGTTCCGTGAACTCATGCCGAACAACGCCGTCGAGTACTTCGTGTCGTACTACGACTACTACCAGCCTGAGGCCTACGTACCGCAGACAGACACGTTCATCGAGAAGGACTCCTCAGTCAACGCCGAAGTCGAGCGGTTGCGGCACTCGACGACCAACTCGCTGTTGTCGCGGCGCGATGTCGTCGTGGTCTCGACGGTGTCCTGCATCTACGGCCTCGGCGCGCCGGAAGAGTATCTGCGAGCCATGGTCGCGCTCCAGGTGGGGGAGCGCTATGACCGCGACGCTCTCATCCGCCAGTTCATCGCGATGCAGTACAACCGCAACGACGTCGACTTCTCGCGCGGCAACTTCCGTGTTCGCGGCGACACGATCGAGATCATTCCCGTCTACGAGGAGACGGCGATCCGCATCGAGCTGTTCGGCGATGAGATCGAGGCGCTGTACTCGCTGCATCCACTCACCGGTGAGGTCATCGAAAAACTCGACGCGGTGCCCATCTTCCCCGCTTCGCACTATGTCGCCGGAACAGATGTCATCCAGCGCTCGATCGGAACCATCGAAGCTGAGCTGGAACAGCGCCTGGCCGAGTTCGAGCGCCAAGGAAAGCTGCTTGAGGCGCAACGACTGCGCATGCGCACGACGTTTGACCTGGAGATGCTGCAGCAGCTGGGATTCTGCTCCGGAATCGAGAACTACTCGCGCCACATGGATGGCCGTGAACCGGGAGAGCCGCCGCACACCCTGTTGGACTTCTTCCCCGACGACTTCCTGATGGTGATCGACGAGTCCCATGCGACTGTGCCGCAGATCGGAGCGATGTACGAGGGCGATGCATCGCGTAAGCGCACTCTGGTGGAACACGGGTTCCGACTTCCCAGCGCGATGGACAACCGCCCCCTGCGCTGGGACGAATTCAAGAACCGCATCGGGCAGACGGTCTACCTCTCGGCCACGCCAGGGAAGTACGAGATGGGCATCGCCGATGGCGTTGTCGAGCAGATCATCCGTCCGACCGGACTGGTCGATCCTGAGATCATCGTGAAGCCGTCCAAGGGGCAGATCGACGATCTGCTGGAAGAGATCCGCGTGCGCGTCGAGCGCGATGAACGTGTTTTGGTCACGACGCTGACGAAGAAGATGGCAGAGGAGCTAACCGACTTCCTCGGCGAACATGGTGTGCGGGTGCGATATCTGCACTCGGATGTCGACACCCTTCGACGCGTAGAACTGCTCAGCGAGTTGCGGGCGGGTGTGTACGACGTGCTGGTCGGCATCAACCTGCTGCGTGAGGGCCTGGATCTGCCTGAGGTATCTCTCGTGGCGATTCTGGATGCTGACAAGGAGGGGTTCCTTCGATCGGGGACCTCCCTCATCCAGACAATCGGCCGTGCAGCACGAAATGTGTCTGGGCAGGTGCACATGTATGCCGACCGGATCACCGATTCGATGGCGAAAGCAATCGACGAGACCGATCGTCGGCGCGAGAAGCAGGTTGCGTACAACCTGGAGCGCGGGATCGACCCGCAGCCGCTGCGCAAACGCATCGCCGACATCACTGACGTCCTGGCGAGGGAAGCATCTGACACGCAGGAGATGCTGCGCGGCAGAGGGAACGCGAGATCGGGCAAAGGCAAGAGCCCGACTCCGGGGCTGCGACGCCAGGGAATCGCGGCAGAGGGTGCGCAGCAGCTGGAGGCGACGATCGAGGATCTGTCGAACCAGATGCTTGCGGCTGCGGCAGAGCTGAAGTTCGAGCTCGCCGGTCGCCTACGCGATGAAGTGCAAGATATGAAGAAGGAGCTGCGGGCGATGGAGCGTGCGGGCCACGCTTGAGTTAAACAAGTGAGGCTTGTGCCCCGAAGAAACTCCAGGGCACAAGCCTCACTTACCAGTCGATCGATCAGGCGGTGCGACGGCGCAGCATCAGCAACGCTCCGGCGATCACGGTAAGCCCCGCGATCGAGATGAGTGCAGAAGACACCTCACCGCCGGTGGCGGCCAGCCCCGGCTCGTCTTCTGCCGCTGTGATCGTGATCTGCTGCCATCCGATAACGGTTCCGTCAGCCGCAACAGCTGCGATCCGGTGGGTTCCGGTGACATTCTTCGGCAGCGTGATCTGTACCGTGCCTTCGGCGGACACCGTCTTCACACCGAGCGGCGACGGCGTCGAGAGCAGCCACATGCCAGCGCTCTGACCAGCCCGGTCACCAGCGAAGTGCACCGTGATGGTCTGGCCCGCCTGAGCGGTGGTGACCGTGGTGATCTCGCCCAGCGTGGCGTCCGTCAACTGATCCTCGGCCGGTGCCGGGTAGTCCGCCGCTGGTGCGGTCGGCTTGGGCTCCGTCGGCTTGGGCTCCGTGGGGTCCGGCTCGGTCGGCTTGGGCTCGGTCGGCTTGGGCTCGGTCGGTGCCGGCTCGGTCGGCTTGGGCTCGGTCGGGTCGGGCTCGGTCGGGTCAGGATCGACCGGCTGCGGGGCAGCATCTCCCTGCACAGTCCAATCGAGGATCGACGAACCGCATACGCCGAGGTTTGCCCAGATTCGTCCGCTCGCGGAGCCGTCAGCATTGATGGTGCCGTGTAGCTTGAAGGTCATCGCGATCCCCTCCCAATCGATCTCGAAGGGCAGGCCGACAGTTACGGGTGTTGTCGGAATCGGATCGGTGGAGAAGTCATCGAAGCCCGATCCGTGGTAGCCGGCAGTGACGCAGGCCCACCAGTATTCGCCCGTCACCAGGGTGATCGCGCCCGAATCATTCACCTCAAGAGAGAACGGCCGAACTTCCGGGTCATTCATTTCATTGCTGCTCGCGTGCGTCTGCCGTGATGTGCCCTCGTAGATTCCGGGGGCGGGGAAAGCACCCTGCTCATCGGGCACGACGCTGAAGGTCACCGATGCGGTGCCAACGGGGTGTGTGAGTGTGACGGTGTGCTCGCCCACGCTGAGCGGACCGGACACCTCTGCCTCGACGTCGCCGAGGACATCGGCGCGGACAGCCGTCGGAGCACCATCATCCACCGTCAGTTCAACGGTGGCGTAGTCGGGGAACCCCTCGCCGTCGATAACCAGTGCGGTGGCGGCGAGCTCTGATTCTGTGACGACAAACGCAGACGCTGAGATAGTGGGCTGATCCCAGCCGGAGTACCAATCAGCATCGTCATCGACGACGAAAGTCCGTGAAGCGGATGCCTCCACATCGGCTGCCGCGAGCGTGAGGTCGTACTCGCCGACCGAGAACTCGCCGCTGATGGTGAACTCGGTGTAACCCGCCTCATCGGACGTGACCTGGTGCTCTGCGACCCCGTCGATCAGGACATCGAGCGTGGCATCCGTCGGGAACCCGTCACCGGTGGTGAGCATGCCGCTGTGTTTGATGTCCCACTGCGCGATGCCGTCTTCACCCTCGAGATACAGCCAGGGTTCGTAACCACCCGCGGTTACTTCAAAGGCCGTCTCCTGGGTGATCCCGCCGGCTGAAATACGCGCGACGTAGCTGCCAGCGTCGAGACGCGCGGTCAGGGTTGCGAACACCCAGCCGTCGGCATCGACAGTGGCTGTTTCTGACACGACACCAGGGATGCTGATGGTCGCTTCGGAACCTGCCGGGAAGTCGACGCCCTGGATGATGAGCCCTTCGATGTCCAGTTCCGCCTGCGTGATGATTTCTGCATTGACGTGGACGGCGAAGGTCTCCGCGGCGCCAGCGAGTTTTTCGGCTGCCGCGGGCGCGGCGGCTGGTGCGGGGATAGTGGTCTCGTCAGCGTTGCGCTGCGAGTCATCCAGGGCGGCGGCGGGCAACGCCGAGGCGAGAACAAGCGCGAATGCGATGCCCGTGCCCATCGTGACGGCAGCGGGGTGTACGAGCTTTCTGCGGTGCAAGAAGCGCTGAGCGCTTCGACGTGATGATGTCATGATCCCTCTCGGTGGATGGTCGTGGTGTGCACGGCCAACGGCACATATCACGCACATCCTGGCGAGAGGGGGAGCAGTTGCGCTCCTATTCGGGACGAATCGGAACGCGAGCGTCGCCAGCCGTTTCGGCTCAGCGGGCTCCGACCTGGTCCCTGATGTCGTTCGCGAGATACGACCCGGCGAGTTCGAACTGCTCGACGGCGGCGCGGAGCAGCTTGTCGCGGTCAGCCGGATCCGTGGCGCTGTCAGCGCGCAGCTGCAGAAGGCGACCGCGCAGCACGTTGTCGGCCTGCTCGCCGAGCTGTGGTTCGGCCTCGTCGAGCATGCGCATCGCTCGATCGTGCTCGCCGGCGGCCAGCGCGATGGGTGTCGAGTGGATCAGCGCCTCCGTCGTCACCAGCGGCTGTCCCAGACTGCGCGACGTTGTAATCGCATCTTCTGCCCGGACCAATGCCGCGGTGGGGTCACCGAGTCGCATCATCGCCTTCGCAGCGGTCACCTCGCTGTATACCGTGAGATACGGATGGCCGAGTTCCTCGGCGATCGTCCGGGCTGCGTCAGCTGAGAGGATCGCCTCCTCGAACTGGTCGTACTCCAGCAGGACGGTTGCATAGTTCGTTCGCAGATTCGCTTCGAACAGACGATGTCCGACAGAAACGGCCAGCTCGAGTCCCCGCAAAACAGTGTCGCGCTCTTCATCGAAGCGCCCGGCGGTATGCAAGGAGAGTCCCAGATTTACCAGCGCCGACAGGCACAGCGGGACCTCGTCGTCCTTGTTCTCATGCAGTTGCACTGTGCGCTGCAGCTTCTCGATCGCAGCGGGAACTTGCCCCAGCCGCAGATCCACCAGTGCTGACATGTTCGTCAGAAGCCCCGCCATTCTCAGATCGGGGTTCTGTCCGGTCTCATCAACGAGTATTCGGGCTCGATCGAAATGAGCCTGCGCGCTTCTCGGGTCATCGCTGTACAGAAGCAGCTGGCCGGCATCCAGGCTGCTTGTCGCCAGAGCCCGCCCAGCGCCGATCTCGGAAGCCACCTCGGCAGCTGCCTGATGCAGTCTCAGCGCTTCGGTCGTACGGCCGGCGATGTTCATCCACCAACTCAGCCCATCCGACAGGTGGAAGAGAATCTCCGGGTGTCCGCGTTCTGGGGCCGCATGCGCCATCGCCAGCAGCGATGACAGCTGAGAATAGAGCCAGTCGCTAGCCTCATCTGCAGTCCAATCGCGCTCCGGATATACGAAGTCGCTCCGGCGGGGGCTGTCGCTCATGCTGCGAGCGATCGTCGCGTATGCTCCCCATGTCTTCTGCGTCGCCTGGAGCGCGACCCGCTCGAATGCTGATGAGCGCATGCGCGGCGGATCCGTTTCGTTGGCGCGCTCGCGGGCAAATGCGCGCACGAGCGCGTGGAGAGCGATGCGATCATCGTCGCGCCGAATGGCCAGGTTGGCATCAGCCAGCGCAGCGATGCGCACGGTCGCTGCGCCCGGCTCGGTCTCGATCGCAGCCGCGGCGCTCTCCGCATCAATCTCGGCGATGGGTAGATCAGCGAAGATGCGCAGCAGCTGTGCGGCGTGTGCATCGAGTTCGGCGTAAGACAGCTCCAGTGTCGCGCGCACTTCATCATCGACTCGGTCAGAATTCAGCCGCTCGGTCATGAGATCAATGTGCTCGCCGAGTGTCCACTCCGCGTGTGTGGCCAGCCGTGCACCGACCAGGGCGACCGCCAGCGGCAAGCCGCCGGAGATCGTCGAAAGTCGTTCGGAATCAGCGGCAGAGATGTCGACTCCCGGAGCGAAACGGCGCAGCAGCGCCGTGGTCTCGTTCTGGTCGAGTCCGAGCAGCCGGATCATCTGCCAGTCTGCGTCTTCATGGAGGCTCCGGCTTGTCGCGACGACTCGACCCGTGCCACCGGGCCCGATGATCGCATCGACATGGGAGTAGTCAGTCGCATCGTCCAGGATGAGTGCACAATCCTGCACGGCGAGCGCAGTGAGAATCAGATGCGCGCGGTCGGCCGAGGTCTTCGTTGCGCTGTCATCAACCTTCAGCTGCCGAAGAATCGCGCGCTGAGCCGCCTCGGGGGCTACCGGCGGAGACTCGGCGTTGCGCCCGCGCAGATCGAGAAACACACTCCCGCCGCTGTTGAGCTGCTGCACGGCCATGAACGCCAATTGCGTCTTGCCGGAGCCAGGCATTCCGGTGATCCAGACTCGGCGGTCTTCAGACAGCGCAGTGGCCGTGGCAGAGACTTCTCGCGCACGGCCGGCGAAAGAGGGTACCGGTACGGGGGCCTGGGGTCGGGCGACGGCGACGAAAGCAGCATCCGCTGCGGTTCGAGCAGCACGCACACGCTGCGCCCAGGTGGCATGGAACGGCTCAGGTAGTCCCAGGGCGGCCGCGATCTCGACGACGGCGTCAGCGTCAAGGCGCCGGCGTCCCTCCTGGAACGATGCCCACACGGTGCTCCTGGCAACACGTCTTTCGTGCAGAGGAATACCGCGCTGCTCGCGAAGAACACTGATGCGTCGAGTGATCTCGTTGAACGACGGGGCGCCGGCTGCGTTTCGCATGGCGCGCAGGTCAGCGGTGATCCGATCCAAGCCCTCCGGTGCGGCATCCCAGTCGACCGCTTCGCTCACCTCGAGCATCGTCACCCCTCCAGCTGCGAATAAATCTCTCTGCTGGCCATAGGTTACCGATACTGCGGGTACTCGGTGGTGCGAGCTACGGGCACCGAATCAGGGGCTTCGGCCCTGATCGATCGATTTCGTGCGCGTTCATCGCCTGTCCGCACAGCGGGCACGCGCGCTCAGCGCGTTGCGCTTGGGTAGGAGGAGGTGTTGCTTCATAGGGGCCGACCGCGGCAGGCCCCGCCAAGCGGATCAGGTTCGTATTGAACCAGCGGTACAGCCCACCCGCCTCGCGGATACGTGTGCGAAGCGGCACGCTCTCTGACGGATTCTCCATAGTGCTGAGTGTACTAACTATTAGTGCAGACGTATAATCGAAATGTGACGAGTTCTGACGATCTGCTCAAGCTGGAGAACCAGTTGTGCTTTGCCCTCGTGACAGCAGCCCGAAATGTCGTGTCGATTTACCGGCCGATTCTCGAGCCGCTCGGGCTCACTCATCCGCAGTACCTGGTGATGCTGGCACTGTGGGAGCGCTCGCCGCGACCGCTGAACGATCTGGCTGCTGACCTTGCTCTTGATCCCGCTACCGCATCGCCGCTGCTGAAGAGGCTGGAGAAAGAAGGACTGGTCGCGCGCGAGCGCAGTCGCGAAGACGAGCGCCGATTAGACATCACGCTCACCGAAGCCGGTCGCGAACTCCGTGCACGTGCCGTCGATGTGCCGCACCAGGTGATGGCCGCGGTGAGCATGGGTATTGAGCAGATTGCGACGCTTCGTGAAGGGCTTTCGCCGTTTGCCGGACGCGTAGAGAAGCAGTGACCCCATAGGGTGAACGCATGCCCCGTTCTTCACCGAGACCCGATCCGGGTGCAGTGTGAAGCGGCCGGCGATTGTGGCCGCGGTCGGCGGACTATTCCTCCTCGTCATCTTTGCAGCAGCAGTGCAAGGTGCGCCGACGATCAACCCGCCCGTCTTCCCCGCGCCGAGCGCCCCGACGTTCACTGAACCTGCGCAACCGATGCCGACCGGCTCCGCGGCTCCACTTCCGGAGACAGGCTCGGACATCGTCGGCGCGATCATCGGAACCATCTTCCTGATTCTTGCCGCACTGGCAGTGATCGCCGTTCTCTTTCTCGTGGTGCGGGCGCTGTTGCGGGCCTGGCGAGATCGTCCGCTGCGTGCGCAACCCGGAAGCGACACGGGCCACGACCTTGTGGAAGAGCCGACTGCCGAGGACACCGCAGCCGCCGCCCCGGTGATCCGACGCGGCATCGAAGGCGCGCTCAAACTCATCGACGAGCGCGCGATTCCCGCGGATGCCATCATCGCTTCGTGGGTCGGCCTGGAAGAAAGCGCAGCCGATGCTGGCATAGCTCGTGGCATGAGTGAGACTCCGGCGGAGTTCGCCATCCGCATCATCACCCAGCGCGAAGGCATCTCAGATGCCGCTGACGCACTGCTGCGCCTGTATGAGAGCGTTCGATTCGGCAGCTATGTCGCCGATGAACAGGACCGCGACACCGCGCGCACTGCGCTGAAGACTATCGAGGAGGGATGGCAATGACGCGCTCACACATCATCACGGCGCTCGCCGTCGCTGCCGGCGTCACGCTCATCCTCGTGTTTGCCATCGGTGTGCAGCTCACCTTCGCCGTCGGCTGGGGCATCCTCGCTGGCATCCTGACGGTATGTCTGCGCGTGGGGATCCCGGACGAACCGCGTCTCGATTCCCCGACGATCACCGCCGGGCCCGAACGCCGAGGGACCGCCATCGCGCGGATGGCATGGTCGCTCAACCCGACAACGGGAGCAGCCGGGGCGCTCATCACCCGTCGCGTTCGCGACACGCTCAAGCGCTGCCTGGGAAGACGAGACCTCGATCCGGACAATCCTGACGATCGCGCCGCTATCGCGGCGTTGATCGACCTCGACATCTGGGAGCGGCTTATCGGATCCGGCACCACACGTCACGATATCGAGCGTGCGCTGGATGCCATCGACACGCTTTCGCGGACCAAGGAGAAGCAATGACGCAGAACATGACGATCGCCGAGACCGGAGCGCAGATCCTCGCAGCAGTCCGCACGGCTGTGGTGGGAATGGATGATCCGATCGAACTCGCACTCGCGACGATTCTCGCCGGCGGACATGTGCTGTTCGAGGATGTGCCCGGACTCGGTAAGACGCTTGCCGCTCGGAGCCTGGCATCCGCCCTCGGGCTCGGCTTTCGTCGCCTGCAATGCACCCCGGACATGCTCCCCGGCGACGTCACCGGATCGTATGTCTACGCGCCGGACACCGGCGACTTCGTTTTTCGGCAGGGCCCGATCTTCACCGGGCTGTTGCTGGCCGACGAGATCAACCGCACAACGCCGAAGACACAGTCGGCGATGCTGGAGGCAATGGCCGAGCGACAGGTCACCGTCGAAGGCAACAGCTTTCCGCTGCCCGCGCCGTTCCACGTGATCGCAACCTCGAATCCGATCGAATATGAGGGCACCTACGCTCTGCCGGAAGCGCAGCTGGACCGCTTCATGGTGCGCCTTGCGGTGGGATACCCGGAGGTGTCGGGTGAGACGCAGATTCTCCTGAACCGGGTAGCCCGCAGAGCCGAAGCCACCACGGTCGACGCCGTGATCGACGCTGAGCGACTGCTCGAAGTGCAGCACGCAGTGGAGGCGATCTCGGTTCATCCGGACATCGCGCGATACTGCGTCGACATCGCAGCGGCTACTCGGCAGGCGCAGAACGTTGCGGTCGGGGCATCGCCGCGCGGCTCGCTGGCACTGCTGCTGCTCGGGCGCGCACTCGCGGCGCTGGATGGTCGTGAGTTCGTGCGCCCTGACGACATCAAGAGGATCGCTGTCCCCGTGCTTGCGCACCGGCTCACGCTGACCCCGCAGGCCTGGGCGCAGGGGACCAGCGCAGAGCAGATCGTGCAGCAGGTTGTGGGCCAGGTGCCCGTTCCTCCGACGGTCGGCGCGCCAGCGTGACACGCCCCATCACCAGACGTCGATGGGGGCCGGGCCTCGTCATCGGAGTCATCGTTGCGACCGGCCTCGCCTGCCTCGGTCTCGTCTTCTCTCGCCCTGATGTAGCGGCGATGGGGCTGCCCCTGGCCATCGCCAGCGCGCTGGCTCTGACCCGAGCGGATGCTGGCGAGCAGACGACTGTCGCGGTGCGGGCGCTGCCACTGACGAACGATGGGACGCTGCATACCGAAGTCGCGGTGACGGGTGACGCCGAAGTCGCTGAACTCGTCATCGTGCAGTCGGCGCGGCGCCGACGGCATCTGATTCTTCCCGTTGGCGGGGCGCCCGTGGTGTCCGTCAGTGCCGCATTGCACTCGGGGCCAGTGGCCGCGGTTCGGGCATCCGCCAGAGGATTCTCTGCCGATGGCGCCATCCTCGGGCCTGCGACCGAGATCGCTGAACTCGTCCGCAACGTCGCACCTGCGCAGACAGCGTTGCCTCCGCTGCCTCTGTCGCCCCGGCTCACCGGCATGCACGGCAACCATGAAGGACGCCGGCCCGGGCAGGGCGGAGACTTCCGCGACATCCACCCGTTCGTCCCCGGTGATGAGCTGCGCCGCGTCGACTGGCGCGCCACTGCGCGCATGGCGCGACGCCCAGGCGATCTCCTGGTGCGACGCACCAACACGCTGAGCGATGCGACCATCGTCATATCGATGGACACCGCCGATGACCTCGGCGCCGTTGTCGCAACCTGGGGGAGCGGAGACCTCAAGCGCAGCGGAGTGACCTCGCTGGATCTGGCGCGAGAGGCCGCCGCGTCGATCGCGACAGCGGCGGTCGGCGCAGGAGATCGCGTCGCTTTTCACGTGCTGATGCACGGCGGCCGATCTGTGCGCAGCGGCGCGGGAGCGCGCCATCTCGCCAAAGTTGAAGCGGCGATCGCCGCAACAGGCCAAGCCGGTGAAGACGCACGATTCCACCGCACGCCGCCGGTGCCGCACGGGTCGGTGATCTTTGTTGTCTCCACGTTCTTCGAGGGTGCAGCATCCGATGTCGCACTGATGTGGCGGGCTGCCGGACACCGAGTGGTTGCCATAGATACTCTGCCGACGCTCAATCGCGAGCGACTGAGCAGAGAGCAGCAGGTGGCGCTTCGTGTCGTGCTCGCGGACCGCGATGAAGTGATGCATGACCTGGCCAACACCGGAGTCGACACCGTTGCGTGGCGCGAAGGCATCGAGGCGAGCCTGAGCGTGTTGGCGAGGACGCGACGATGATCCAGCTGCGCCGTAAGCACGACACGGTCCGCACGACTGCTGCTGTTCCGGCCGTCGTTGTATGGGTGCTTTTCCTCGTGTTCGTTTCTGGCACCGCTCTGCTGCTGGTGCCCGTGGTCGGCTGGCAGATCATCGTCGTGCTGGCAACAGCGGTCGGGATCGTGTTCCCGCAGAGTTTCGGCGGATGGATCGCCATTGCCGGGATCGCGATCGGGATGCTGATGAGCGAACCGATGCTGTGGCAAACGGCGGTTGCTGTCTTCGCTGTGCACGTGATTCACGTACTGTCGTCGCTGCTTCTCGTGCTGAGATGGAACTCGCGGGTGGTCCTGGTGGCGCTTCGGCCGACGCTGCGCCGACTGCTGCTGATCCAACTCATCGCCCAGCCGGTGACCCTCCTGGTGATGCTGGTCTTCACCGGCACGGCGGTCACGGTCTCGGGGGCGACGATCATTGGTGCTGGGGCACTCGCGATACTCGTCATTGTGCTGATATTGGCTCTGGGGCACTCGCGCAGGCGTTCCTGAATGCCCTAACAGAGCCAATGTCTGTGGCCCCTCGTAGACTTGTCCGGTGCCTATTGTCCCCGTTGTCAGCCCCGGAAAACTCAGTGTCCGCGGTGCTCGCGTACACAACCTCAAGAACGTCGATATCGACATTCCTCGCGATTCTCTCGTCGTGTTCACCGGTCTGTCCGGATCGGGGAAGTCGAGCCTCGCATTCGACACCATCTTCGCTGAGGGTCAGCGCCGCTATGTCGAGTCGCTCAGTGCCTATGCACGACAGTTTCTCGGTCAGGTGGATCGTCCTGATGTCGACTTCATCGAGGGACTGAGCCCTGCGGTCTCGATCGACCAGAAGTCGACCAACCGCAACCCGCGTTCGACGGTCGGCACGATCACCGAGATCTACGACTACATGCGACTGCTCTGGGCCCGCATCGGCATCCCGCATTGCCCGGAGTGCGGCGAGAAGATCCAGCGTCAGACCGTCCAGCAGATCGCCGATCAGCTCATGGAGCTTGAAGAGCGCACGCGCTATCAGATCGTGGCACCGATCGTTTCGCAGAAGAAGGGCGAATTCGTCGATCTGTTCCGCGAGCTGGGCGCCAAGGGCTACTCGCGCGCGATCGTCGATGGCGAGCTCATCCAGCTCGCCGAACCGCCGAAGCTGAAGAAGAGCTACAAGCACGATATCGCCGTCGTCGTCGACCGGCTCGTGGCGTCCGCTGACATTCTCGGACGCGTCACCGATTCGGTGGAGACCGCGCTGGGATTGGCCGGCGGCGTCGTGCAGATCAACTTCGTCGACGCAGAAGGAGACGAGGCCTGGCAGTCGTTCTCTGAGAAGCTGGCGTGCCCCAACGGGCACGCGATCACGCTGACGGAGATCGAGCCGCGCACGTTCTCCTTCAACGCCCCGTTCGGAGCGTGTGCGACCTGCTCGGGTCTGGGCACGCGCATGTCGGTCGACGTTGACCTGATGCTGGGCGATGAAGAGCTCTCCATCCGCGAGGGTGCCATCATCCCGTGGACGACCCAGGGCAAGGGACTGTTCCAGTACTACGAGCGGCTGCTCGAAGGCCTCGCACGTGATCTGAACTTCGATCTCGATACCCCGTGGAAAGACCTGCGCGTGGACGTGCAGGATGCCATCCTCCGCGGCGACAACTACAAGGTCACCGTCAAGTGGAAGAACCGCTACGGGCGCGAAATGCGCTACGCCTCCGGTTTTGAGGGCGTCGTGCCCTACATCGAACGACAGTACGCGCAGGCCGAGAGCGACAACCAGCGCGCCCGCTGGGGCGAGTACCTCCGCGAGGTGCCGTGCCAGGCGTGCAACGGCGACCGGTTGAAGCCCGAGGTGCTCGCCGTCCGCGTGCACGGACACTCGATTGCCGAAGTCTCGCATCTCAGCCTTGCCGACGCTTCGACGTTCATGCACACGCTGTCACTCACTGACCGTGAAGCGAAGATCGCAGCACAGGTGCTGCGCGAGATCCGACTGCGTCTCGAGTTCCTGCTCCAGGTGGGGCTGGCATATCTCAACCTCAGCCGAGCCGCAGGTTCGCTGTCCGGTGGCGAGGCGCAGCGCATTCGGCTCGCGACGCAGATCGGCTCGGGGCTGACCGGGGTTCTCTACGTTCTCGATGAACCATCGATCGGTCTGCACCAGCGAGACAACAGGCGGCTGATCGAGACGCTGCAGAAACTGCGTGATCTCGGCAACACGCTGATCGTCGTCGAACATGACGAGGAGACGATCGAAGCGGCTGACTGGGTCGTCGACATCGGCCCCGGTGCTGGTGTCAACGGCGGCAGCGTCGTGCACTCCGGTCCGTACGCGGCTCTGCTCAGCGACACCGACTCGATGACGGGCGACTATCTCGCCGGTCGGCGCGAGATCCCCACACCGAAGAAGCGGCGCAAGATCGATAAGAAGCGCATGCTGAGCGTCGTCGGTGCGCGTGCGAACAACCTGCAGAACGTGACGGCGGACTTCCCGCTCGGCGTGCTGACTGCCGTCACCGGTGTGAGCGGTTCGGGTAAGTCCTCGCTCGTGAACGACATCCTGTACCGCGTGCTCGCATCCAAGCTCAACGGTGCGCGAACCCTCGCGGGAAAGCACACCCGCGTGACCGGGCTCGACAATCTCGACAAGGTGGTTCACGTCGATCAGGCGCCGATCGGCCGCACACCGCGGTCAAACCCGGCCACCTACACCGGTGTGTTCGATCGGATCCGCACGCTGTTCAGCGAAACACCCGAGGCGAAGGTGCGCGGCTACCTGCCTGGCCGGTTCAGCTTCAACGTCAAGGGTGGGCGCTGCGAGGCCTGCTCCGGTGATGGCACGATCAAGATCGAGATGAACTTCCTGCCCGACGTCTACGTTGACTGCGAGGTCTGCCAGGGCAAGCGCTACAACCGCGACACGCTGGCCGTGCACTACAAGGGCAAGAACATCGCCGAGGTCTTGGAGATGCCGATCGAAGAGGCTGCCGAGTTCTTCGAGCCCATTCAGGCGATCCACCGCTACATGAAGACGCTCGTGGATGTGGGCCTCGGATACGTGCGGCTCGGTCAGTCTGCCACGACGCTGTCCGGTGGCGAGGCGCAGCGCGTCAAGCTCGCCACGGAACTGCAGCGCCGCAGCAACGGCCGCAGCATCTATGTTCTGGACGAGCCCACGACGGGTCTTCACTTCGAAGACGTTCGTAAGCTCCTCGAAGTGCTGAACGGGCTGGTCGACAAGGGCAACACGGTGATCGTCATCGAGCACAATCTCGATGTCATCAAGTCCGCGGACTGGGTCATCGACCTCGGACCCGAGGGCGGCTCCGGCGGCGGCCAGATCATCGCTACCGGCACGCCGGAGCAGATCGCTCGCGCCGAGGAAAGCCACACTGGCATGTTCCTCGACGAGATCCTCGGTGCGGGACGCGGGGCTCGGAAGGTCGGCTGATGGCCGACATCCTGCCCTACAAACCCCGCCAAGGGGAGATCCCGACCAATCCAGGGGTGTATCGCTTTCTGGATGCCGAGGGGCGTGTGCTCTACGTCGGCAAGGCGAAGAACCTGCGCCAGCGGCTATCGAACTACTTCGCTCCGCTGCGAACACTGCATGAGCGCACCCGCCGGATGGTCACCACCGCGGCTTCGGTCGAGTGGACGGTCGTGCCCACCGATGTCGACTCGCTGCAACTTGAGTACATGTGGATCAAAGAGTTCGATCCGCCGTTCAACGTGCGCTACAAGGACGACAAGTCCTACCCGTTCATGGCGGTCACTCTCGGAGACGAAGCTCCACGGGTACTGGTCACCCGCAACCGCAGGATTCCGCGTGCGCGGTACTTCGGGCCTTACCCGAAAGTCTGGGCAGTGCACGAGACCATCGATCTGATGGTGAAGGCGTTCCCGATCCGCACCTGCAGCGACTCCAGCTACAAGCGCGCGATGGCCACGGGGCGTCCGTGTTTTCCCGGCCAGATCGGCAAATGCGGCGGACCCTGTTCGATGCGGGTATCCATCGAAGAGCATCGCGCGATGGTCGACGACTTCGTCGCGTTCATGGCCGGCGGAGATGAACGGTTCACTAAGCAGATAACCAAGCGGATGCTGGCGGCCTCGGCCGCGATGGATTACGAGGCAGCGGCGAAATACCGCGATCAGCTGGCATCGATCGAAGCGGTGCTCGGGAAGAGCTCGCTAGTTCTTGCGGCGGACGAGGATGCTGATCTGTTCGGTATCGCGGAGGACGAGCTCGCCGCGACTGTGCAGCAGTTCGTTATTCGCGGTGGACGCGTGCGCGGGGTGCGTGCGACGACGATCGAGAAGGAGATCGACATCTCCGGCTCAGAACTCGTCGACCAGGTGCTGCAGCGTGCCTACGGCGAAGGTGTCGACGTGCCACGAAGGATCATCGTCCCCGCTTTGCCCGATGACGCCGCAGATCTCGAAGCGTGGCTGCGCGAGCGACGGGGTCGGCGTGTCGAGGTCGTTGTCGCTCAGCGCGGCCAGCGCGCCGAACTGATGCGCAACGCAACAGTCAACGCCCAGCAGGCGCTCATCAGACACAAAACCCGTCGCACGAGCGATTACGTGGCGCGCACGCAGGCGCTGACCGACCTGCAGGAGGCGATCGATCTCGAGGCCGCGCCACTGCGCATCGAGTGCTTCGACATCTCGCACCTCGGCGGCACCAATGTGGTCGCGTCGATGGTCGTCTTCGAAGACGGGCTGCCGCGCAAAGATCAGTACCGCTCGTTCAATATCGCCGAGACGACGGATGACACCGATTCGATGTACCAGGTGCTCATGCGTCGCCTCGCGTACCTGGATCGGCCGGAAGAAGTCGATGAGACCGTTGTCGACGGCACCGAAGATGCCGAAGTCGTCATGACGAAGAAGAAGCCGCGGTTCGCATATCCGCCGCAGCTCTTGCTCGTCGACGGCGGAAAGCCGCAGGTAGAAGCGGCAGCACGCGCATTGCGCGATTCCGGGCACACCGAGATCGGACTGTGCGGCATAGCCAAACGGCTCGAGGAGATCTGGCTGCCCGGGGAAGACTTTCCCGTGATTCTGCCGCGCACCAGCGAGGCGCTCTACCTGTTGCAGCGGTTGCGAGACGAAGCTCACCGCTTCGCGATTACTCACCAGCGTAAGCGTCGCAAACGCGACATCTCCACGGTTCTCGAGGAGGTGCCTGGCTTGGGCGCTGCGCGCATCAAGGTGCTGCTGAGACACTTCGGCTCCGTGACCGCGCTGCGCTCGGCGACCCCGTCTGAGATTCAGGAAGTGCCGGGTATCGGACCCGCGCTGGCGGAGAGCATCCACACGCATCTCGCGACTCGATAGGCTGGTCTTCACAGGAAGAGGGAGAACCGATGACCGCCGAGGAGAAGAACGAGTTCCTCATCGTCACCGGCATGTCCGGTGCAGGGCGCTCGACAGTAGCGAATGCCTTGGAGGACCTGGGCTGGTATGTCGTGGACAACCTGCCGCCGCAGATGCTGCGTCCTCTGCTTGATCTCACGGATCTCGGCGGGGGAGCGCTGCCCAAGGTGGCCGCAGTCGTCGATGTGCGCGGCCGCAACCTGTTCAACGATTTCCCGGAAGTGGCGCGGGCCCTTCGCTCGCGAGGCAGTGTCCGGGTGGTCTTCCTGGATGCCTCTGATGACGTGCTCGTTCGCCGATTCGAGGCCGTTCGCCGCCCGCACCCCTTGCAAGAGGACGGCACGTTGCTGGACGGCATCCGTCTGGAGCGCAGTCGGCTGACAATGGTTCGCGAGGCAGCCGACATCGTCATAGACACCTCATCGCTGAACATCCACCAGCTGGCGACCCAGGTCTCGGAGACGTTTTCTGACGAGGGCGCAGCGCGCCACCGTCTGACGATTCTGAGCTTCGGTTTCAAATACGGCCTGCCCACCGATGTCGATCTGGTCGCGGACATGCGCTTCCTGCCGAACCCGTACTGGCGGGAAGAGTTGCGCGGGCTGACCGGACAAGACGAAACCGTGCGCGACTACGTGCTCTCGCGTGAGGGAGCAACGGAATTCCTTGACGCTTACGCCACGATGCTCGACCCGGTTCTTGCCGGCTACCAGCGCGAGAACAAGGGGCATTCGACGGTGGCGATCGGATGCACCGGAGGCAAGCACCGCTCTGTTGCGATGGCGGAGGAACTGGCCAAGCGGCTATCGGTGATTCCCGGTATCGCGATCAGCGTGCGTCACCGCGACCTCGGCCGGGAATAGAACGGTGCCGCGCCGGGTAAACTAGTTCTTTGCGTCGCGATCCGACGCATCAGGTTTTACAAGGAGTCCCGTGGCGCTAACCACCGATGTCAAGGCTGAACTCATCAGCATCCGCAACGCACCCCCGACAGTGCGGGTCGCTGAAGTCACTGCGATCCTCCGCTTCGCCGGTGGTCTTCACTCGATCGCCGGTCGCGTCGCAGTCGAGGCAGAGGTGGACGCCGACCTGCTGGCGCGTCGCGTCGCACGCGACCTCGCCGAGATCTACGGCGTTCGCCCCGAAATCGCTCAGGTGCAGTCGGCCAGCTCCCACGATGGTGCACGCTACGCCGTCCGTGTGATTGCGGCAGGGGAGACCCTTGCTCGCCAGACCGGCCTCTTGGATCAGCGCCGTCGTCCCGTGCGCGGGCTTCCGAACCGTCTGACCACCGGGTCTCGCGAAGAGATTGCCGGTCTGTGGCGCGGTGCGTTCCTCGCGGCCGGCACGCTGTCGGAGCCCGGACGCTCGGCGATGCTCGAAGTGACCTGCCCGACCTCCGAGGCTGCAATGGCCCTCGTCGGTGCCGCACATCGGCTCGGGGTCGCAGCGAAGGCACGCGAAGTACGTGGCACGCCGCGAGTGGTCGTCCGCGAAGGCGAATCTATCCGTTCGCTCCTGAGCCAGATCGGCGCGCAGAAGACGGCCGCCACCTGGGAAGAAATGCGGCAGCGCCGCGAGGTGCGAGCGGGCGTCAACCGCCTGGTGAACTTCGACGACGCGAACCTGCGTCGCTCAGCTCAGGCCGCAGTGGCCGCCTGCGCCCGCGTGGAGCGCGCGCTGGAGATCCTCGCCGAAGATGTTCCCGACCACCTGCGCCTTGCCGGTGAACTGCGTCTTGCCCATCGTGACGCCAGCCTGGATGAGCTCGGTCACCACGCTGAGCCGCCGCTGACGAAGGATGCCGTCGCCGGCCGAATCCGTCGCTTGCTGGCCATGGCAGACAAGCGCGCCCAGCAGGAGGGCATCTCGAACACGGAAGCTGCCGTCCCCGCCGGGCTCGACGTCTGATCCCCACGCCCCCGGGTAGAGGACAGACAATTTTCTCCACCCGCGGAAGGAACCCCACCGCTCGGGCGTTGTCGTCAGTAGGATGAAAAAGTCTGCTCCTCGCCGCATGTGGGTGGCGTGGAGGACCGACAAGCGCCGCGGTACGGCGCGGATTGGATGAAACGACATGGCGATCTACACGCTTCCCGACCTTCCCTATGACTTCGCGGCCCTGGAACCGCACATCAGCGGCAAGATCATGGAACTGCACCATGACAAGCACCACCAGGCGTATGTGACTGGTGCAAACGCTGCGCTCGATGGTCTCGCTGAGGCTCGCGACAGCGGCAACCTCGCAAACGTCAACAAGCTCGAGAAGGACCTCGCGTTCAACCTCGGTGGCCACGTCAACCACTCCATCTTCTGGACGAACCTGTCGCCGAACGGCGGCGGTCAGCCCGAGGGTGAGCTCAAGGCTGCCATCGACGAGTTCTTCGGCTCGTTCGAGAAGTTCCAGGCGCACTTCACTGCTGCAGCGATGGGCATCCAGGGTTCTGGCTGGGCTGTACTCAGCTGGGACTCGATCGGCCAGCGTCTGATCATCCAGCAGATGTTCGACCAGCACTCGAACACGGCGATGGGAACCATTCCGCTGTTCCAGCTCGACATGTGGGAGCACGCCTTCTACCTGGACTACCTCAACGTGAAGGCTGACTACGTCAAGGCCGCGTGGAACATCGCGAACTGGGAGAACGTCGCCCAGCGTCTCGAAACTGCACGTAACCAGACGAAGGGCCTGCTGGTACTGTCGTAACCAAGACGAGTGTCCCGATGGGCATTCAGCTCGTCGGGACGCCGTTGTCCACACCAATTCTCTATTGAAAATGCGCGAGAGCGCTCGAGAAACAGGGAGAGACCTTAGTGTCTGTCAAAATCGGCATCAACGGCTTCGGCCGTATCGGACGTAACTACTTCCGCGCAGCACTCGCGCAGGGAGCAGACCTCGAAATCGTCGCGGTGAATGACCTCACCGACAACAAGACGCTTGCGCACCTGCTCAAGTACGACTCTGTCAGCGGCGTTCTGGATGCCGAAGTCAGCTACGACGACGACAGCATCACGGTCAATGGCAAGAAGATCAAGGCGTTCGCAGAGCGCGACCCCGCAAACCTCCCGTGGGGCGAGCTGGGTGTCGACATCGTCATCGAGTCGACCGGCTTCTTCACCAAGGGTGCGCTCGCCCAGAAGCACATCGATGCAGGCGCCAAGAAGGTCCTGATCTCTGCTCCCGGCGCCGACGTCGACGCCACGTTCGTCATGGGCGTGAACGAGGACACCTACGACGCGGCCGCGCACAACATCATCTCCAACGCGTCCTGCACCACCAACTGCCTCGCTCCGTTGGCACAGGTCTTCAACGATGAGTTCGGCATCGAGCGCGGCTTCATGATGACTGCGCACGCCTACACGGCTGACCAGAACCTGCAGGATGGCCCGCACAGCGACCTGCGTCGCGCACGTGGCGCAGCGATCAACATCACGCCGGCCTCGACCGGTGCTGCCAAGGCGATCGGCGTTGTGCTCCCCGAGCTCAACGGCAAGCTCAGCGGCTCTTCCTACCGCGTGCCGGTTCCCACCGGCTCGATCGTCGACCTGACGATCATCTCCGATCGTTCCGACCTCACGGTCGACGAGGTCAACGCCGCCTACAAGAAGGCAGCGGCTGACGGTCGCCTCAAGGGCTACCTGCAGTACAACGAGGACGAGATCGTTTCGAGCGACATCGTGCACAACGCACACTCGTCGGTCTTCGACGCGACGCTGACCAACGTCAGCGGCAACCTCGTGAAGGTCTCCAGCTGGTACGACAACGAGTGGGGCTACTCCAACCGTCTCGTCGACCTGACCGAGTACGTCGCAGAGCGTCTCTAAGAAGATCATGACCCTGCGCACCCTGGAATCACTGGGTTCGCTCGAGGGCAAGCGCGTCATCGTCCGTTGTGACCTGAACGTTCCTCTGCGGGACGGCGTCATAACGGACGATGGCCGTGTTCGTGCCTCGTTGCCGACCTTGAATGCCCTCATCAATGCGGGCGCACGTGTCATCGTGTGCTCACACCTGGGACGCCCCGATGGCGCCCCGGACCCGCAGTACAGCCTTGCGCCTGTGGCGCAGCGGCTGGCCGAGCTGCTCGGCAAGCCGGTCGCGTTCGCTCGCGACACGGTGGGCGAGTCCGCCCGTGAGGCTGTTGCTTCGCTGGAGGACGGCGGCGTCGTCGTCATCGAGAACCTGCGCTTCAATGCGGGAGAGACGTCGAAGGACGACGGAACCCGTCAGGCTTTCGCCGCTGAACTTGCGGAACTGGGCGACGCGCTCGTCTCTGATGGATTCGGCGTCGTGCACCGCAAGCAGGCCAGCGTCTACGAACTGGCGGAGCTGCTGCCCTCGTCTGCTGGACTCCTGATCGCGACAGAGCTCGAGGTTCTTGACCGACTGACGGAGAACCCGGAGCGCCCCTACACGGTCGTGCTCGGTGGCTCGAAGGTCAGCGACAAGCTCGGTGTCATCTCGCATCTGCTTCCGCGTGTCGACCGGATTCTGGTCGGTGGCGGGATGCTGTTCACCTTCCTCGCAGCGCAGGGCCACGCTGTGGCATCCAGCCTGTTGGAGAAAGACCAGCTCGAAACTGTTCGCGGTTATCTCGTTGAAGCAGCCGAGCGCGGTGTGGAGATCGTGCTGCCGACGGATGTCGTCGTGGCCGAGAAGTTCGCTGCGGATGCTGCGTACGAAGTGACCGCAGCAGACGCCATTGAGCAGTCCGCATTCGGTGCTTCCGGCATCGGCCTCGACATCGGACCTGATACCGCTGCGGCATTCGCCGAGGCGATCCGCAGCTCGAAGACGGTGTTCTGGAACGGCCCGATGGGCGTGTTCGAGTTCGAAGCGTTCGCTGCTGGTACAAAGACAGTCGCTCAGGCTCTCACCGAGGTCGACGGCCTCAGCGTGGTCGGCGGCGGTGACTCGGCAGCGGCTGTTCGTCAGCTTGGCTTCGCCGATGACCAGTTCGGTCACATCTCGACGGGTGGAGGCGCCAGCCTCGAATTCCTCGAGGGCAAGAAACTACCCGGCCTGGAGGTGCTCGGATGGGCGTAACAGCTCGTACCCCGCTGATTGCGGGCAACTGGAAGATGAACCTGGACCACCTGCAGGCGGTCGCCTTCGTTCAGAAGCTGCACTGGGCGTTGAAGGATGCCAAGCACGAAGAGGGCTCGGTCGAGGTCGCGGTGTTCCCGCCCTTCACCGACATCCGCAGCGTGCAGACCCTGATCGATGCGGACAAGATTCCGTTCGAGCTGGGTGCGCAGGATGTCTCTGCACACGATTCGGGTGCGTACACGGGGGAGATCTCGGGTGCATTCCTGGCCAAGCTCGACGCGAAGTACGTCATCATCGGCCACTCGGAGCGTCGTGAGTATCACGCTGAGGGTGACGACGTTGTGGCTGCGAAGGTTCAGGCGGCGCTGAAGCACGGGCTCGTTCCCGTGATCTGCGTCGGTGAGACCGCAGAAGACCTCGAGAAGTTCGGTGCCAGTGCGGTGCCGGCCGGTCAGTTGGAAGCGGCGCTCAAGGGCGTTCCGGCATCCGCTGACGTTGTGGTCGCCTACGAGCCGGTCTGGGCCATCGGCTCTGGACAGGCAGCGACGCCGCAGCAGGCACAGGATGTGTGCGCTGCGCTTCGCGGCGTCTTGGCGAAGAGCCTGGACGAGGACGCTGCTGCGCGCACCCGTGTTCTCTACGGTGGCTCGGTGAAGGCAGCGAACATCGCAAGCTTCATGCGTGAACCCGATGTTGACGGTGCCTTGGTCGGTGGCGCGAGCCTCGTCGTTGACGACTTCGCCGCAATCATCCGATTCGAAAAGCACGTCGGCGTATGAGCGGCGGCGGGGTTTCGGCCCCGCCTCCGTCGTATACTTGACCCTTACGGGAATTCTGTCCCAGCGAAAGGCTCTCCCTCGTGGCAATTCTTGAGTTCGTCCTGCAGGTTGTGCTGGGCATCACCAGCGTCCTGCTGACTCTCCTCATCCTTCTCCACAAGGGCCGCGGCGGCGGCCTTTCCGACATGTTCGGTGGGGGGATGACCTCTGCTGTCGGATCTTCCGGTCTCGCAGAGCGCAACCTCAACCGCTTCACAATCATCCTCGCGCTGGTGTGGTTCGTCTCCATCGTGGCGCTGGGGCTCATCACCAAACTGGAGGTGGTGGCCTAATATGGCTACCGGAGGAAACGCCATCCGCGGAACCCGTGTCGGTTCTGGCCCGATGGGTGAACAAGACCACGGTTACCACGCCGACCGCATCGCGGTCTCGTACTGGGACGGCCTCGGCAACGAGACTGTTCGCTACTTCGCTGCGGGGCTTCCCGACGAAGAGATTCCTGAGACGATCGACCACCCCCGTTCGGGGCTGCCGGCCGGCCGCGACAAGAACAACCCGCCCGAAATCGGCAAGAACGAGCCATACAAGACGCACCTCGCGTACGTGAAGGAGCGTCGCAGCGACGACGAGGCTGTTCAGCTGCTGGAGGACGCGCTCACTCAACTACGCGAGCGCCGCGGACAGGCCTGATTGCCGCCGCTTTAGTTCTTTGACGAAACCGTCGTGATCCTTATGGGTCGCGGCGGTTTTTTCGTCTGGCTGCGATGAGGCGAATAAGCAGCACGAGCAGCCCGGCGCCGACGAGAACGGCTGCGGAGATGATGAGCCCGGTGGGGATCGTGGCGCCGGTCGTAGCCAGCGGATCATCGATGGGCGATCCGACGGACTGCGTGAGCGTGACACTCACGGTAAGGACCGCGGATGCCGTGCGCGTCGAGTTGTTGGAGGATGCGGCGAGGCCAACGGAGACGGGAGCCTGGACGCTGTCGCCCGGGGCGAGTGCTTGACCTTCGAGTCGCGGCGGGATGAGATCGGCCGCGAGGGCGATATCTTCTGGGGCGGTCGAGTCGCCGGGCGACCAGAGTCCGGTGATCGTGAACTCAGCGGCATCACTGCTCGCGTTGCGCACCCAGAGTTCGATCGGAACCTGCTTGCCAGGGACGATCCGCTTGGCGACGTCAGGCAGAGCGAGGTTCGATCCCGTCGTCCAGGTGATGCCGTCGGTGCTGAGAAGGAGATACTCCGAAGTTGTAGCAGCCTGAGCTGGCGTGGTCGTGGCGAAAGGGAATGCGATGACCAGCAGTGCGGCGGTGGTGACGGCTGCTCCCGCCCGTGCCACCCGTCGTCGCGTCCGGGTGTCTTTCACGAGCATGAACAGGCCCCAGCCGATCGCGCCGACACCGAGAACCGTGACGAGGGTGGACTTCACCGCTGGCGTGGCCCAGATATTGATGTACCCGAGCCAGGGGATCGCATAGACGACAACCCCGCGTAGCTGGACCTCCTGCACAGGGTTCGCATCCTGCACGTTGTTCGCGTCACCTTGAGTGATGAGCAAACGGTCACTGTCCGCGCCATAGCCGATGCCGACGACGCGGTGTGTCGCGACCTCGGGTTTACCTGATTCGATCTGAAAAGTGACGATGTCGCCGACTTTGATCTCGTCGATTGGTGTCTCCCGGACGGCAATGAGATGGCCGGGGTCAAGAGCCGGACGCATGCTGCCAGTGAGGACCGTGTAGCTCTGCGCGCCGAGCACGAAGGGGATGACGACGGTGAAGAAAGCAAGGGCGCAGACGGCGGACAGCACAATCGTGCCAACGATGCGGCGGGTGCGTGCCAATGGGCGTGAGCTCCGTTGGGCTAAGGTGCGCATCGCAATCCGCCTAACAGGCCACCTAGAAGCCCACCAGAAAGCGCGATCTGGTGACCGACTGTGGGGTCAGATACCCAACCAGACGAGGTCTGGATCGCCCGCACCTCCACGTAGACCTGCGAGCTACCTGTCAGCAGTGCGTTGACGACTATCGCGAGGGTGCCTGTCACACCCGATAGCAGGTTCCCCTTGACGTCGTAGCTTCTCGCCGAGGTAGTGGTCAGCACGGCTTCTTGCGTGTCAGTGCGCAGGACGACTTGATACGTCCACCCCGTCGCAGGTGACGCTGCTTCCCAATTGAGGCGCACATATGGCGGCGGGATGTTTAGTAAACCGCCAGGGATGCTCGTGCATGTGAAATTTGATGGCGTCGGAACCGCAGCGACGAGTGGCACGGCAGGAAGCGTTGCGCTCGCGCTCCAGTACGCCCACGACGATGACGACACGCCGAATGCCAGCACCGCGGCCAGAACTGCGGCGACTCCGGCGCGGCGGAACTTCTTCGCTCGCTGAGGTTTCACGGACTCACCTGCTCGGCGGTCACTGTGATCGTCGGGTCCAGCACTTGTCCCTGCAGAGTGTTTGGCGCGCTTGCCGACAAACCGTAGCGCACGCAGATGTCGACGGCGCTCGTGCTTGAGGTGAACTCTCCGTATCCATCAGCCGGGATCGGCGCACCTGTGCCGCATGCGCCCACCCACGCCTGGAGGGTGGCATACGGATCGAAACTGGCAGGGACAGCGCCGGTGAGACGTACCTTCCAAGCAAGGTTGTCTCCTGAGTTGGTCGAAGTCACGCGAATCATGGCATCCGCTGTGCTCTGCCCAGGGTAGAGCGCCGCCCATACCGGGGTACCCCCTAGCCAGTCAGCCGAGATTGCCAAGTCCCCGCTCGTGACGACCTCGCCTGGAATTGTCTGCTGTGCCTGCCAGTAAGCGGACACTCCGGTTGCCGCCGCTAGGGCCACGAGGACCCCGGCGGCGGCACCGATCACCAGGCGACGCATGCTTACCGCTGCTTCAGACGTTGCCTTACGGTTGAACCTGCGTGAGCGTCAGCGTGATGTCCTCGAAAGTAAAATCGGTCAACTGCAAGTCGGTGCCGACGGTTTGGGGATCGAACTGGAAGTCGACGTTGACGCTGACAGTCTCCCCATTCAGGTCACTGGTCAACCCGGTACCGGGGAAGGCGACGCCCGTTGAATCCTCGACGTTCACAACAACGGGTGTGACGATACCAGCGGGAAGATTAGCCACGTCAGACACGGTGAGGTCGGCAACGAGATTGTCACCGATGAGGGTGAGCGCGAAATCACCGGTGAGCTGAAGCGTGTCGCCGGGGACGATGTCGATGGTGGACAGATCGGTGACGACGACTTCTGTACCGTCCTCTCCGACAAGGGTCCACGTCTGTCCGCCGACGGGTTGGATGTCGAGGTCACCACTGGCGACGGTTCCGCCGGCTAGCGTCTGTGTCGTCGACCAGTACGCGAGCGTGGTTCCGCCGCCGAGCAGGAGAACGGCTCCAGCGGCGATGGCGACGATCGCCTTCGTGCGAGAACTGACAGATTTAGGTGTGGCTACAGCTTCGGTCATGATGGATCCCCCTCATAGTGGGCGTTTGGGTAGGACGCCCTGTTACTCGACACCATAACCCCCGTTGAGGCCTTGGTCGATATCGGTAAAAACATCAGCATACCAAATCCATATGCGAACGCATGCAAATCGGGCTCATTAACGGCATGCAGCGGCAGTGTCGATCAGTTCTTGTGGGGGAGTGCCGTAGGTGGATGTTCCGTTGGCCCGGTTGAGGTAGCCCATGCTGATGGCCCACGCTGTCGCCCAGTCCTCGACCTTGTCCTGTGACGAATCGTCATATGCGCCCTCGCATCGAACGCTGATCGCGTGACCGACCTCATGCGCGACCAGGGCTCTGCTGCGCTCGCTCGGCCAGCGCTCCGCCACCGAGTTCGACAACTCGATATTCGCGTAGCCCGGATCGCCGTACCACCAACTTGCGTAACCGCCCATGCTGTCTGCATCCCCGAATCCGTTGACGAGCGGTGCCCAGTCGAAGTCAAGAAGGAGGCCGGGTGCGAGGCTGCGAGCGAAGGTCTCGACCTCGTCTCGAGCGGAGTTCAGCGGGCCACTCTTCTCCATGAGTTCGGCATGCTCGGATGTAAGCATGGCGGCAGCTGCCTGTTCCATGTCCAAGTAAGCGGTGGATGCTTCGGTGGAGAAGTCATCGGAAGACCGAGTCAGGCGTTGAGTAGCAGCGCGAAAAGCCACGATATCGGGGTTGCGCGCCGAGATATGGTCGGCCTCGAACTGTTCGGCTGATTCGGTTGCC
Organism: Microbacterium sp. A94; assembly: GCF_051842855.1. Lineage (NCBI taxonomy): Bacteria > Bacillati > Actinomycetota > Actinomycetes > Micrococcales > Microbacteriaceae > Microbacterium > Microbacterium sp. A94. The sequence goes on from NZ_JBPXMU010000001.1 coordinate 143,075, forward strand.
GAGGTCACAGCAGCGGTGCCCGCTTCTTGCAGCACACTCGTGGCGGCCGCAGCATCCTGACTCGCCGACCTGTAGCCGTCGATCAGTCGGACGGTCGTCGAAGAATCGGCATTGAGCTGCGCTGTCGCGCCGAACAATTCCCATGCCCACCCGGGCTTCGTCGTTGCTGTGGGTACGGTTTCGCCTGCCGTCGTGGTCATCTGCTCCGCCACGGGCGCAGCGTCGTCAACAGCAGTGGCGAGGTTCTGCTTGGCCTCAGCATCCATCAGCCAGACGCTGGCTGTGGCGATGACGCTCTCTCCAGCTTTGCTGACCGCGTGAAGTTCGTCGACGGCTTCGACCAAGGATGAGTGACTGTTCTCGGCATCCGTTGCGAGCGAATCGAATGCGCGTCGCGCGTCGTCATAAAGCAGATTCGCTGTCAGCTGAACAGCTCCGAACAGGATGCCGATCACAGCAACAGTCACTGCCAGGCGAATGACAATGATGCGTCGTGCTGAACCCGGAGGAGCTGGTGACTCGGTCACGGCGCATCCTTCCGAAGAAGTGGAGGGGCTGACGAGAATCGAACTCGCATCATCTGTTTGGAAGACAGAGGCTTTACCACTAAGCTACAGCCCCGGACCCATCGACTAGCTCTGGGACCGAACCCGGTCAAAACCGGACCTGATTAGCATAGCGGACGTTGAGAGTGTTCCTGTCCGTTAGACTCGACGAGGCCGTTCCCGTCTACGGGATCGACCGGGGCGTAGCTCAGCTTGGTAGAGCGCCCGCTTTGGGAGCGGGAAGTCGCAGGTTCAAATCCTGTCGCCCCGACAACGGCCCCCTAAAACCTCACGGCCGCGCCGTTGCGCGGAAATCCAAAAGGAGACACACAAGCATGGCGAATAGCACCGTCGAGAAGCTGACCCCGACCCGGGTGAAGCTCACCATCACGGTCACCCCGGACGACCTGAAGCCCAGCATCGCGCACGCGTATGAGCACATCGCGCAGGACGTCCAGATCCCCGGCTTCCGCAAGGGCAAGGTCCCCGCTCCTATCATTGACCAGCGCATCGGCCGCGGCGCCGTCATCGAGCACGCTGCCAACGAGTCGCTTGACAAGTTCTTCCGCGAGGCTGCCAACGAGCACAAGCTCCGCGTCGTCGGCCGTCCGTCCGCTGACATCACCCAGTGGCCGAACGAGAAGGACTTCTCTGGAGACCTGCTCGTCGATGTCGAGGTGGACGTGCGCCCCGAGATCGAGGTTCCCGCGTTCGACGAGATCACGCTGACCGTTGACGCAGTCGAAGCTGACGACGCTGCGCTGGACGCTGAGCTTGACCAGCTGCGCGCCCGTTTCGGCACGCTCATCCCCGTCGACCGTCCGGCAGCGAAGGGTGACTTCGTTGAGCTCGACCTGGTTGCCACGATCGACGACAACGAGATCGACCGCGCCGAGGGTGTCTCCTACGAGGTCGGCTCCGGCGAGCTGCTTGAGGGCATCGATGACGCCGTTGAGTCGCTCACTGCTGGCGAGGACACGACGTTCCGCTCGAAGCTCGTCGGTGGCGACAACGCCGGCGCCGAGGCCGAGGTATCCGTGACCGTCAAGGCTGTCAAGGAGCGCGAGCTTCCTGAGGCAGACGACGACTTCGCTCAGATCGCAAGTGAGTTCGACACCATCGCTGAGCTGCGCGACAGCCTCGCCGAGCGCGTGAGCGAGCAGGCCATCTTCGCACAGGGCTCGGCCGCACGCGACAAGCTCATCGAGGCGCTGCTCGAGAAGGTTGAAATCCCCGTTCCGCCGCAGCTCATCGAAGACGAGGTGCACAACCACCTCGAAGGTGAGAACCGCCTTGAGGATGACGAGCACCGCGCTGAGGTTACCGAGGCCAGCGAGAAGCAGTTCCGCACGCAGGTCCTCCTCGACACGATCGCCGAGCAGGCTGACGTGCAGGTTTCGCAGGAAGAGCTGAGCCAGTACCTGATCCAGTCCGCTGCGCAGTACGGCATGGCTCCGCAGGAGTTCGTCGAGGCGCTGCAGTCCTCGAACCAGCTGCCCGCACTGGTCGGCGAGGTCGCCCGCAACAAGGCGCTCGCGATCGCCCTGGGCAAGGTCAACGTGGTCGACACCAACGGCAAGCCCGTGGACCTGTCGAGCCTGGTCGCCGTCGATGACGAGGACGAGGCTGCTGAGTCGGCTGACGCTTCCGCCGATGAGAAGCCTGCTGCGAAGAAGGCTCCGGCGAAGAAGGCCGCCGCTAAGAAGCCGGCCGCCAAGAAGGCTGCTGACGCTGAGGCTACCGACGCTGACGCTGCTGACGAGAAGCCGGCCGCGAAGAAGCCCGCTGCGAAGAAGCCGGCCGCCAAGAAGGCTCCGGCGAAGAAGGCTGACGCAGCCGAGTAATCGCGCTGTAATTTGACGAAAGGACGGATGCTTCGGCATCCGTCCTTTCGCGTTGAAGCGGGAAGCTTCGAGAACGAACTCGTTCTCGAGGAGCTCAGCGCACGTCGGTATCGTGCGTGGCCGTGCCGCGCACCATCTCGACCCAGCGCGTGAGGAACGCAGCCCCTGCTTCGTCGTGGATCAACTCTCCGGCGGTCAGTACGGGGTAGGGCGTCTCCGGAATGCCATCGGCCGGCCGCACATCGACATGAGCAACAGCGAAGCCCTGCTCGTGTAGCCAGTCGGCCATCGCGTAGTCGGTGCGCGAGTCGCCCACCGTGCGCCACTGCTGAGGCAGCGGGCCATTCGGCAGCAGCATCTCGATCGCGCGCATTGCGCCGAGATCCTTGCCGAGCCGGACCGATTCGATATCGGTGGAGATGATCGTCGAGTCGATGCGGTACCCGACGTCGCCGACAGCATCCGCGGCGCGTTTGCCATTGTGTTCGATCCCTAGATCGTGCCGGCCCATCTCATCGAAGGCCGCGGCGTCGAACTCAACCTGTCGCACCTTGTAGGCGGCGTTGTCGATACTCGTGTGCTGCTCGATCGAAACCATGGCGCGTTTGGTGCGGTCGAAGAACATGTGATCATCGAATCGCTCCCCGACGAGCTTTTCGATCGATTCTGCGTAGGATGCCGGAACCGCGAGTTCATGCGACACCTCGATCTCGCCAGCACCTTCGGGAGTGATGGCGAACCACACGGCGCCCTTCTCGCACACGGCGAAAACCCGCGCATGCTCGGGAAGACCGGCGGCGACAAGCGGCATGACGACTTCCTCGCGCAGAAAAGCGTCGGAGCGTCCGGTATTGAAAACGATCGGGATGCCAGCGCCGGCAAGCTCCACCAGATCGGTCACAATCGACCGAATCGCGACCGTGCGGGTCACAGGGCTGGCGATCGGGCCATCGACATCGAGCAGCAGTCCGAGCAGGGGTGCGGTATCACTCATACCTCGACGCTACCGGCGTCTGAACAGGTCTGCTGACTCGGCGATCGTTCATCTGGTGCGCCACGCTGATATGCCGACGGCGAACACGGCCTGAGCGCGGCGCGTGCGCCGGTAGATTCGAATCACCGAACACGGAAACAGGAGCTGAAATGGCTGCAGAACCCCTTGTCGCGACAAGCGTCTTTGACAGACTGCTGAAGGACCGCATCATCTGGCTGGGGTCAGAGGTGCGTGACGATAACGCCAACGAGATTTGCGCGAAGATTCTTCTTCTCGCCGCAGAGGACTCGGAGAAGGACATCTATCTTTACGTCAACTCGCCCGGTGGCTCGATCACCGCGGGTATGGCGATCTACGACACGATGCAGTTCGTGCCCAACGACATCGTCACGGTCGGCATCGGCATGGCGGCGTCCATGGGGCAGCTGCTGCTCACTGCTGGGACCAAGGGCAAGCGGTACATCACGCCCAACGCCCGCGTTCTGCTGCACCAGCCGCACGGCGGCTTTGGTGGCACCTCGAGTGACATCCAGACGCAGGCCCAGTTGATCGTCTCGATGAAGAACCGTCTGGCCGAGATCACGGCCGCACAGACCGGGAAGAGCGTCGAGCAGATCAACGAAGACGGTGACCGTGACCGTTGGTTCACAGCAGCTGAGGCGCTCGAGTACGGCTTCGTCGATCACATTCGCGAGTCGGCCTCCGATGTCATCGGCGGCGGCGGCACCGCCGACTCGGCTGAATAACGGATTCGAGAGGATATCTATGTACACCCCTACTTTCCAATCCGCTGGCAACCTGCCCTCCAGCCGCTACGTGCTCCCGCAGTTCGAGGAGCGCACGGCGTACGGCTTCAAGCGTCAGGATCCGTACAACAAGCTCTTCGAAGATCGCGTGATCTTCCTGGGCGTACAGGTCGACGACGTCTCCGCTGACGACGTCATGGCGCAGCTCTTGGTGCTCGAGAGCCAGGACGCCGAGCGTGACATCACGATGTACATCAACTCACCCGGGGGATCCTTCACCGCGATGACGGCGATCTACGACACGATGCAGTACGTTGCGCCGCAGATTCAGACTGTCGTTCTCGGCCAGGCGGCCTCTGCCGCATCGGTGCTGCTGGCAGCAGGAGCACCAGGCAAGCGTCTCGCTCTGCCCAACGCCCGCGTGCTGATGCACCAGCCGGCAATGGGTGAAGCAGGGCACGGTCAGGCGTCGGACATTGAGATCCAGGCTGCCGAGATCCTGCGCATGCGCACGTGGCTCGAAGAGACCATGGCCAAGCACACCGGCAAGCCCGTTGAACAGGTCAACAAGGACATCGACCGCGACATGATTCTCTCCGCGGCTGAGGCTCTTGACTATGGTGTCGTTGACCAGGTGTTGACGACGCGTAAGCGGTCCTAATCGAGATGTGGGTCATCGGCCATCGTGCCGATGACCCACATCTGTCCGATCCAGATCTCAAGGAGAACACTCATGACGCAGAACCTCGCGCGTTACGCCGACCACACTCTTCTGAAGCCGGAGGCAACCCGAGCTGATGTCGCCGCGACCATTGCAGAGGCAGCCGAGCTCGGCGCTTACAGTGTGTGCCTGTCGCCGTCGATGCTCCCGATCGATCTGCCCGAGGGATTGAAGCTGGCTGTCGTGATCGGTTTCCCCAGCGGTAAGCACCACTCAGAGATCAAAGCTGCAGAGGCTGCGCTTGCGGTGGCACAGGGTGCCGACGAGCTTGACATGGTCATCGACATCGGAGCCGCGATCGAGGGTGACTACGCCCGAGTGGAGTCCGATATCCGCGCCGTCCGGGAAGCTGCTCCCGCGCCCATCGTGCTCAAGGTGATCATGGAATCGGCGGCGCTCAGCGATGAGGCCATCGTGGCCGTCAGCCGCGCGGCAGAAGCCGCCGGAGCGGATTTCGTGAAGACATCGACCGGTTTTCACCCGGCGGGTGGAGCATCCGTTCACGCGGTCGAGCTGATGAAGAGCACCGTCGGCGACCGTCTCGAGGTTAAGGCTTCCGGCGGAATTCGCACGCGTGAGGTTGCCGAGGCCATGATCGCCGCGGGCGCGACACGCCTGGGCGTCTCGAGCACCCGCGCAATCGTCGAAGACGTCGAGACAGCCAGCGACTACTGACAATCGACACGGGAGTGTGCGCTCCGACCGTGCCAATGCGGCGCAGTGTCGGAGGTAGCGGTTAGGCTCGAAGGAGTTTCTCAGTCTCCCCAAGGAGGACGCGCATGGCCCGAATCGGTGAAAGCGCTGACCTGTTCAAGTGCTCATTCTGCGGAAAGAGCCAGAAACAGGTGCAGCAGCTGATCGCTGGCCCCGGTGTGTACATCTGCGACGAGTGCGTCGAGTTGTGCAACGAGATCATCGAAGAGCGCATGGCGGAATCCTCGGCCGAGGGCGTCGCGGACTTCGAGTTGCCCAAGCCGCGCGAGATCTACAGCTTCCTCGAGGAATACGTCGTCGGACAGGAGCAGGCCAAGCGCTCGCTGTCTGTCGCCGTCTACAACCACTACAAGCGCGTTCGTGCGCATGGCACCCTGCAGCTCGCCGAGCAGAAGGCCGACGAAGTCGAGATCGCGAAGAGCAACATCTTGATGATCGGCCCCACCGGCTGCGGTAAGACCTACCTTGCGCAGACTCTGGCCAAGCGGCTCAACGTACCCTTCGCCGTCGCCGATGCCACAGCGCTTACCGAAGCAGGTTACGTGGGTGAAGACGTCGAGAACATTCTCCTGAAGCTCATCCAGGCCGCCGACTACGACGTGAAGCGTGCCGAGCAGGGCATCATCTACATCGACGAGATCGACAAGATCGCTCGCAAGTCGGAGAACCCGTCGATCACTCGTGACGTCTCCGGCGAGGGCGTGCAGCAGGCGCTTCTGAAGATCATCGAGGGGACTGTCGCGGCGGTGCCACCGCAGGGCGGTCGTAAGCACCCGCATCAGGAGTTCCTGCAGATCGACACCACGAACGTGCTGTTCATCGTCGCCGGTGCTTTCGCCGGGCTGGAAGACATCGTCTCCTCGCGGGTAGGCAAGCACGGCGTCGGGTTCGGTGCACCGTTGCATGACAAGAGCAAAGACCTCGACCTGTTCAGCGAGGTGCTGCCCGAGGATCTGCACAAGTTCGGATTGATTCCCGAGTTCATCGGTCGACTGCCGGTGGTCGCATCGGTCACGCCGCTCGACCAGAAGGCGCTGATCGAGATCCTCACGGGCCCTCGCAACGCCCTGGTCAAGCAGTACCAGCGCATGTTCCAGCTCGACGGTGTGGAGCTCGAGTTCGACGATGATGCGCTGAGCTCGATCGCCGATCTTGCAGTAGAGCGCAAGACAGGTGCGCGCGGTCTGCGTGCGATCCTGGAAGATGTGCTCGGCCCGATCATGTTCGAGATCCCGTCGGCGGAAGACGTGAAGAAGGTCATTGTCACCCGCGAGGCTGTTGACGATGGCGCGGCACCCACGGTCGTGTTGGAGCGCAAGCGCAAGAGCGCCTGAGCGGACGATGACTGCGGCCCGGGTACAGCCTGCGCCGTGGACGGTGGTTGATTCCGAGATCGTCGTGGCCGATCGTTGGATCCGACTGCGTGCAGACACGTGCCTGGATGCCGCCGGTCGCACAATCGCGCCGTACTACGTAATGGAGCCAGCGGAGTGGATCTCGGTCCTCGCGCTGAACGCCGACGGTGATGCGATGCTCGTCGAGGAGTACCGACACGGCGCGGGCGTCATGGCGCTCGGCACGATCGGTGGAGCGGTCGATGCCGGAGAGTTGCCGCAGGACGCTGCGGCGAGGGAGCTTCGCGAGGAAACAGGTTGCGAAGCAAGCGAGATCATTGACCTCGGCGCCACCTGGGCGAACTTCGGCAACCATACGAACCGCGTTCACCACTTCCTCGCTCGCGACTGTACACAGGTGGCGGCACAATCGCTCGATGCCGGCGAACTCATTTCCGTGCGCGTCGTGCCGTTGGCAAAGGCCGGCGAGTGGCTGCTGCAGAGTTTCCATCAGCTCACCTGGTACAAGGCGATGCAGCTGCTGAGGTGGCGATGAGCGCGCTCGTGCGAAAGTTGGGGGCGAGTTTCACGATTGCGGTGCTGACGGTCGTGGTCGTCGCGGTCGTCCTCGTGGTCATCCTCATCTCAGCTATGCGAGACCGGGATGGTGACGAGCTTGCTGCCGCGCGGGTCGAGGACGTCGCTCGTGCTCTGGCTCAGGACCTTGACGGCATCCGTGAGCCGATTGATGCAGAGACGGTGGCCGCCGAAAGATTCCATTCGCGTGCTGCGACGGTCGAACCGTTGACTTGGACGGGGGCGATCGGACTCGAGCAGACAGGCACGATCGAAGCCCGCCTCAGCGCAAGCGTCACGGAGAACTCCATCGGTGGATACTACGGACCGTTCAACTCGGCCGGGTCGGCCGTGCAGTGCTACCGGTACACGATCACGCTTCGCGAGGATGTCCGCTTCGAAATGATCCCTTGCGCCGAGCTACCGGAACTGCGAACGCCGCCAGCGTCGAATCGCCCGGCGCTCCCTGACGGCGCCGCGGAGCGGGTGGAAATAATTCTGACAGACGCTCCCGGTTCGACAGTGGCCGACCGCTTGCGCGCCGAGTTTCCGGGGGAGGAGTTCACGATCGAGGTCGTCAAGACCGAAGCGGGAGAGGTTGTCGTTGCCGTCGGCGTGCGACCGGGGACGGGTTGCATTCTGCGGGTCAAGGATGCAACGGGGGCTCTGCTCGCCCCCTCGTACGATCAGATTTGGCTCCAACCTGGTGAGCAAGGCTGCTCGACGCAGCTGTATACCGCGCCGCCACTCTGATTCCGCAGACACAGCTCATCGCCTCGGATGTCGGCGCTCCGGTCTAAGGTGACGCCATGCGAAGCTTCCGAATCTCGATCTCTGATGGCATCATCGATGACCTGCGCGAGCGGCTTTTGCATGCGCGCCTGCTTGCGGACTCACCCCGGCGCCCGCAGTCCGGGCTGTCGGCGGCCTATCTGCGCGAGCTCGTCGAAGCCTGGGCCGTGTTTGACTGGCGCGCGCGCGAGCGATGGTTGAATGAGCACCCCCAGTTCATCGCCGAGGTCGAGGGCACCGATATTCATTTCGTTCATCTGCGCTCGGAACGCGCTGATGCTCCTGTGCTGCTGGTGATGCATGGGTGGCCGCACACCTTCGCGCTTCAGCTCGAGTTCGCTCGGCTGCTTCCTGATTTCCACGTGGTCGTCCCGAGCTTGCCCGGATTCGCATTCTCTGCTGCGTACGACGGAACCATGTCAGAGGGCGTGATGGCTCGGCTGATGCACTCGCTGATGAGCGACACACTGGGCTACGAACGGTATCTCACCTACGGAGAGGACCTCTCCGCCAACGTGAGCGATCTGATCGCGGCGACGTACCCTGAAAGCGTGCAGGGCATCTTCGCGACACATGCGCATTTCGGCACGGATGAGGAACGGGCGCACGCGGAAGACCCGGCCGCTCGCGCGTTCTTTGCACGCCTCGCTGCCAGCGGCGGTCCGGACGGTGCCTACGGGCATGTCCAGGGGACACGTCCGGACACGCTTGCCGCGGCTCTGAACGATTCTCCGGCGGGTCTCATCGCATGGATCACCGAGAAACTTGTGGAATGGAGCGATACTCCGACGGCTCGACCAGAGCTGCTCGAGCGCAGGATCTCGCGCGATCGCATCCTCACCGAGGCGATGATCTACTGGTCGACGCAGAGCATTGCAACCTCTTTCCGAAGCTACTTCGACGGCGGCGAGTATGAGCGCATCCCTCCCGTCGAGGTGCCAGCCGCAGTCGCAATCCAGCGGCACGAGTATGACTACCCCGAGAGCGTTGCGTGGGCGTATTACCGCGACCTGCGTTCCTTCGGACGGATGCCGGAGGGTGGGCATTTCGCGATCGCCGAGGTGCCGGAGGCAATGGCGACGAGGATGCGCGAGTTCGCCTCCGGGCTCGGACTGCTCTGAGTGCGTAGTATCCCTGTCCCGCAGCAACGGGTCCAGGGGTGGCATCATTCGAGCGCCACTGGTTAGCATCGACAGATGTTGTATTTGTACTGCGCTGGCGGTGATCACAGGAGCAACGATGCATGACGAGCGGTATACGGAGGCCTACCATCAACTTGCGGCAGAGGTGAATGAGGCCGATCTGATGCGCAGGCGTTACGGCTTCTACTGGGCAATGATGCTCTTTTGGATGCTGTCGGCAGTGGTGATTCTCGTAGGCGTGATTCTTCTCGGAGACACCTGGTTCCAGCTGATCCTGGCAGCGCTGCTCGGGTTGTGCATGGCGCAACTCGGCTTCCTCGGTCATGAGGCGGCTCACCAGGAGATGTTCGAGTCACGTCGCTGGAACGACTGGACAGCCCGGGTTCTCGCGGGTCTGTTCACCGGCCTCAGCTACGGCTGGTGGGTCGACAAGCATGGTCGTCATCACGCAAATCCGAACAAGGAGCGTTCGGATCCGGATGTGGGGGCGGGCGTGCTTTCCTTCACCCCAGAAGGCACTGATGGGCGTACGGGATTCCTGTCACGGATCGGCCGATTCCAGGGATTCTTTTTCATCCCGCTTCTCTTGTTCGAAGGGTTCTCCCTTCATATTGACTCGGTCAAGACGATCCTCGTCGGCAAGAATGTGACGCATCGCTGGACGGAGATCCTCTTCGTCGGAATCCGCATCGTCGGCTTTCTCGCGTTCCTCTTCCTCGTCCTTCCGCCGCTCATGGCTGCGGCCTTCGCGGCGGTGCAGGTGGCCGTGTTCGGATTCCTCCTCGGCGGTGCGTTCACGCCCAACCACATCGGGATGCCCACGGTTCCGCATGACGCGAAAATCGACTTCTTGCGGCGCCAGGTGCGCATGTCGCGGAACGTGCGCGGTGGTCCGCTCGTGCACTTCTTCATGGGAGGCCTGGAGTATCAGGTGGAGCACCACCTGTTCCCGAAGGCGCCGCGACCGAGTCTTCCTGCCCTGCAGAAGATCGTCCGCAGACACTGTGCGGCCAACGACATCCCCTACGAAGAAGCCACACTCAGTCAGTCGTTTCGGACGATTCTCGCTTACCTGAACCAGGTGGGGCACATGAACCGTGACTTGTATACCTGTCCGCTGGTCCGCGAGTATCGCGGATGAGCAACCACGACAACGAGAGTAGAGATCATGAAGGTCACCGTGCACCCGACCGCCTGCGTCGCCTCGGCGCATTGCAGTAGGACTGCGCCCCGGGTGTTCGCCAACAGGGACGAAGACGGCGGGTTCGTCCGGCTTCTCGACGCGAGCCCGCCAGAATCCGAATGGGCGGCAGTTCGCGAAGCGGCGGAACTGTGCCCGTCAGCGACGATCCACGTTGAAAATTCCGAGTGAGTCGCCCATCAGCGCGAGAGCGCTAGGGGATCGCGTCGATCTGTGTCACCCGTCCAGCCCGCGGCGTTTCAGCAGCGGCGCGATATCGGCGTCGCGGCCGCGGAAGTCACGGTATGCATCCAGCGGATCCTTTGAGCCGCCGACACCGAGCAGCCTTGCGCGGAAACGGTCGCCGTTCTCGCGGGTGAGCCCGCCATTCTCACGGAACCACTCCACGGTGTCGGCGTCGAGTACCTCGCTCCAGATGTAGGAGTAGTAACCCGCGCTGTACCCGCCCGAGAAGATGTGCGCGAAGTACGTCGAGGAGTAGCGGGTGGGGACGACCGGATTGTCTAGCCCGATCTCAGCAAGCGCTGCCGCCTCGAATGCCGCGACATCCGAAACCGACTCGTCAGCCGCGAGCCGATGCCAGGCCTGATCGAGCCAGGCAGCGGCGAGATATTCACTCGTGTCGTGCCCCTGGTTGAAGGTCTCTGTCGCGCGCAGCCGCTCGACGACCGCAGCATCCAGCGCCTCGCCGGTTTCGAAATGCCGCGCATAGTTGTCGAGCACTTCCGACCACAGGATCCACATCTCGTTGACCTGGCTGGGGAACTCCACGAAATCACGGAACACATTGGTGCCCGCGAAATGCGGGTAGTTGACTGTCGCGAATAGCCCATGCAGCGCATGCCCGAATTCGTGGAACAGCGTCGTCACCTCATCGAGGGTCAGCAGCGTCGGCTGCCCTTCTCCCGGCTGCGACACGTTGAGGTTGTTCACGACGACGGGCGCTGTGCCGCGCAGCGCGGATTGGCTGACAATCGGGTTCATCCAGGCACCGCCGCGCTTGGAGTCCCGGGTGTAGAGATCGAGAACGTAGAGCCCCAGCGCGCTGCCGCCGGCGTTGTGCACCTCGAATACCCGCGCACCCGGATGGTACGCGACAAGATCGTCGCGTTCGACGAACGTCACGCCGTACAACTGCGTTGCGGCGAAGAACACGCCGTCCTGCAGGACGCGCTCCACCTCGAACCAGGACCGCAGCGCGGCCGTATTGATGTCGTACTTTGCGGTGCGCACCTTCTCGGTATAAAACGCCCAGTCGTGCGCCTCAAGGGTGAAAGGATCGGTTTCTGTCTCGTCGATGATCGCCTGCAGGGCAGCCTGCTCAGTGCGAGCGTTGGCTGCCGCGGCAGGGGCCAGCCGGTGCAGCAGTTCCGACACGGCCTCCGGTGTGCCAGCTGTCTCATCAGCGGTGACGTAGGCGGCGTGCGAGGAATATCCGAGCAGCTGAGCTCTATCTGCGCGCACGGCGACGATCTCCGTGAGGGTGGCCCGGTTGCCGTTGGCATTGTTGCGCGTGGCGCGCGAGCGCGATGCGGCCATGATCCGTCGGCGGCTCTCGCGGTTCGTCAGCGAAGCGAGATACGGATGCCCGGTGAACAGCGGCAGCGAGATCAGGTAGCCGCCATCAGCGCCGCGTTCGCTCGCTGCCCGAGATGCCGCGGACAGCTCGCTTTCGGAAAGGCCGTCCAGCTCCTCCGCGCTCTCGAAGAGCACAGCCAGGTCGTTGGTATCGGCCAGCAGATTCTTCTCGAACGTCGTCGTCAGCATCGACAGCTTCTGGTTCAGCGCGGTCAGCTGGGCCTTTGCGGCCTCATCCAGTCCAGCGCCAGCGTGCGTCATCTCACGGTAGTGCCGCTCCACGAGGTATCGGCTCTCGCCATCGAGGTCGAGCTGATCGAGCTGCTCGTACATGTTCTTCACACGCCAGTACAGCTGAGCGTCAAGCCGGATGGCGTCTTCATGAGCGGCCATCAGGGGCGCCAACTCTTCGTCGATCGCCTGGATCTCGTCGGTAGCGTCCGCGGAGCTCACCGTGTAGAAGGCGTGTGCAACGGCCTCGAGCAGGGCTCCCGCCTGCTCGAGCGGGATCATTGTGTTCTCGAATGTGGGCATCGATCGCACGCGGGTGATCGCGGCGATCTCATTGAGGTGCTCTTCGAACGCGGCCTGGAAAGCGGGGAGATAGTGCTCGGGGCGAATCGCGGCATAGTCCGGAAGTGCATAGGGAAGAGCGGACGGCGTCAGGAGCGGGTTCGCGGCATCGGTCATAAAACGAGCCTACGACGCGCGCGCATGGTGTCGTGCAAAGAAACGATTGCAAAATAAAGCTTGCAAAGAAAGCCTTGCAAGGATATCTTTGCATTATGAGCGAAGCAAAGAAGACCCCCGCTGCAGCAGAACGTCGCGTTCTGGATGCTGGTGCACTCAGGGCACTGTCGCACCCGCTGCGGGTGCGGATCTTCGACATCCTCGCGAATGAGGGACCGCAGACCGCCAGCACGCTCGCTGAAATACTGGGGGAGTCGTCCGGTGCGACCAGCTACCACCTGCGGTCGCTGGCCAGCCACGACCTGATCCGTGAGGTCGACGGTGTCAGGGCAGGCCGAGAGCGCTGGTGGGAGCGGCCGGTGGGCGGGATCGTCTACGACTCCCGCGCGGTGCAGGGCTCACCCTCGGGGGAAGCCGCACTCCAGGTCGCGGTCGCAGAGGTGCATCGCCGCCGGCATGACGAGCTCATGGAGTTCTTCACCGGGCGCATTGATAAAGAGCCGGTCGAATGGAGGGGTGCCAGCACCTCGATGACCAGCGGGATCAGCATGACCGCAGAGCAGACCATCGAACTCACGAAGAAGATCGAGGCGCTCATCGACGAGGCTGCTGAACAGTATCGGGATCAGAAGGGCGAGGGTGTGCGGCGGGTCAGTGTTCGAGCCGACGTCTTCCCACTGAAGAGTCATACGACGAACAAGGAGTCCGCATCATGAGCGCTGTCGCAGTCACCCGTACATCTCCCGTGCCGCGCGGAGCGAACGCTCTCGAGCGGGGCTCCATCAGGCTGGCCGATGCGATGACGCGTTGGGCAACCCGCAGAGTAGAGCGTCGACAGGATCGGCGAGAGGCGATGCTCGCAGCGATCAAAGCGGAACAGACTCGCAAGCCTGATCCGCGCGCCACTGACCATGCCCTGTTGCACATGGGCCTGCCACTGCGCTGAGGTCGTCAGTCCTCGAACTCACGCGCAATCACCTCGCCGGTGGCGGTCACGAAGACCTCCCACCCGGCATCCAACTCTGCAATCGGACGGCCCTCGAGCCAGGTGAGCGTCCAGTGCCCGGCGAGACCGCGGGCCTCCACTTCAGTGATCGCTGGACGCAGGACAGCGGGGACGGATGCCGGAGCATCCGATCCCGCCGCCCAACGCGTACCCAGCTGCATCAGCTCTCCTCCACAGGAACCAGCTCGATCTCGGTGACAGCGAGTTCAGCGCCCTCGACGAATTCCAACTCGGCGATGCGGCCAACGGCCCGGAGATCATCTGCGGCCGCGCGAATGGACTCGAGGGTCTCGGCGGGGGCGACGATCACGGCGCGTGATACCGGCGTCTTCTGCGAGGCCTTCGCCTCGGTCTTGGCCCGACGGATGCCGATGAGAGCGGCGCTGGCGGCGGTGAGCACGGATGCGTCGCCGCCGGCAAGGTCACCACTGGTCGGCCAGGCAGCGGTGTGGATCGAGCCCTCCTCGAACCAGGACCAGGCCTCTTCCGTCGCAAAGGACGCGACGGGGGCGAGCAGCCGCAGCAGCGTCGACAGGGCGATCCGCAGTGCGAGCGCAGCTGAGGGCTGTCCGACGTCGGTCTGATCGTAGGCGCGCTCCTTGACCAGCTCGAGGTAGTCGTCGCAGAACGTCCAGAAGAACGACTCAGTGATCTCCAGTGCGCGGGCGTGATCGAACGCGTCGAACGCCTTGGTGGCTTCGGCGACGACACCATCGAGCGTGGCGAGCATCGAAGCATCCAGAGCGTGCGTGACCTCGGCACCTTCGGGAACCGGGAACGACAGGACGAACTTCGCCGCGTTCAAGATCTTGATCGCCAGGCGGCGACCGATCTTCATCTGCGTCGGGTTCTGCGGGTCGAAGGCGGCATCCACACCGAGGCGGCTGGAGGCCGCCCAGTAGCGAACAGCATCCGATCCATGCTTCTCGAGAATGTCGGCCGGGGTGACCACATTGCCCTTGGACTTCGACATCTTCTTGCGGTCGGGGTCGACGATGAAGCCGGAGATCGACGCGTGCTGCCACGGCGAGCGCTGGTCTTCCAGCGTCGAGCGCAGCATCGTCGAGAACAGCCACGTGCGGATGATGTCCTGTCCCTGCGGGCGCACGTCGAAGGGTGCAACCAGGTTCCACAGCTCCTCATCGCGCTGCCATCCGCCGGCCAGCTGCGGCGTCAGAGACGAGGTGGCCCAGGTGTCGAGGATGTCGACCTCGGCCTCGAAGCCGAGGGCCTGGCCGCGCTGATCCTCGGTGTAACCGACCGGCACATCCACGGTCGGGTCAACCGGCAACTGCTCGGCGGAAGCCATGATGACGCGGTCATAGTCGCGGTCACCGTTCGCGTCCAGGCCGTACCAGACCGGCAGCGGCACACCGAAGAAGCGTTGGCGAGAAACGAGCCAGTCGCCGGTGAGACCGCCGACCCAGTTCTCGTAGCGCACGCGCATGAAGTCCGGGTGCCACTGCATCTGGCGTCCGTGGTCGATGAGCTGCTCGCGCAGTTTCTCGTCGCGGGCGCCGTTGCGGATGTACCACTGACGCGTCGACACGATCTCCAGCGGGCGGTCGCCCTTCTCGAAGAACTTCACGGCGTGGTTGAAGGGCTTGGAGACCTCCAGCAGCTCGCCGGATTCCTCGAGCAGTTCGGCGATGCGCTTCTTGGCGCTGAAGACGGTCTTGCCTGCCAACTCGGCATAGGCGCTCTTGCCGGCATCCGAAATGATCGCCTCCGGAGCATCGGCGATCACGCGGCCGTCCAGCCCCAGAATCGCACGGATCGGCAGGTCGAGCTCGCGCCACCAGATCATGTCGGTCACATCACCGAAGGTGCAGACCATCGCGATGCCGGACCCCTTGTCCTGCTGGGCGAGATGATGCGCGAGCACCGGAACCTCGACATCGAACAGCGGGGTGCGCACGGTCTGGCCGAAGTACGACTGGTAACGCTCATCATCCGGGTGCGCCACGAGCGCGACACATGCCGCGAGAAGCTCGGGGCGGGTGGTTTCGATGTGGATGTCGCCGGTGCCGTCGGTCTTGTGGAAGGCGAGTCGGTGGAAGGCGGCCTGCTGTTCGCGATCTTCGAGCTCCGCCTGCGCGATGGCGGAGCGGAAGTCGACGTCCCACAGCGTCGGGGCGAGCGCCTGGTATGCCTCGCCGCGCTCATGGTTGCGGATGAAGCCGAGCTGGCTCTGGCGCATCGTCTCATCCGAGATCGTGCGGTATGTCTGGGTCCAGTCGACGCTGAGGCCAAGCTGGCGGAAAACCTCTTCGAACTGTTTCTCGTCTTCGATCGTGAGGCGCTCGCACAGTTCGATGAAGTTGCGGCGGCTGATGGGCTGCTGGTCGGCGGCCTTCAGGCTCTTCGCATTGCCCTCGAACGGAGGAGTGAAATCGGAGTCGTAGGGGAGGGTCGGATCGACGCGCACTCCGTAGAAGTTCTGCACGCGGCGCTCGGTGGGCAGGCCGTTATCGTCCCACCCGATGGGGTAGAAGACGCTCTTGCCGCGCATGCGCTCGTAGCGCGCCTTCACATCGGTGTGCGTGTACGAGAACACGTGTCCGATGTGCAGAGAACCGGATGCCGTCGGCGGAGGTGTATCGATCGAGTAAACGCCCTCGCGACCGATCTCTGCTGCGCGGACGCGATCGAACAGATAAGTGCCCTGCGCGGACCAGGTGCCGTCCCACTTCGCTTCGAGACCTTCGAGGACGGGCTTTTCAGGGATCTGATTCTGACTGGACGCGGCCATGAAGGTCTCCTTGCGCGATGTATGCGGCACTGTGTGAGCGTGCCTGAGTGTGGAATGTGCTGACCAGTCTAACGAAGAGTGAGCGCGGTGGAGCGGGGGCTAGTTCGACCGAGTCCAACAATTGCGAGTAGACTGGGTCGACCCCCTTCACCCTTTCTGAGGACCCGCATGCCCACTCCACTCGTGCGTCGTATTCTGCCCATCACCGCGCTCGCCGCTGCTGCCGCACTCGCCCTCAGTGCCTGCACGGGCACGGTGAACGATCCACCAGCGGCTGAGAACCGCGAGGTCGTCTGGGCCATCGAGGGAGCGAATCTCTCGGCCGGTCACATGGACCCGCAGACCAGTCAGCTCGACGTGTCTGGCATGGTGCAGCGCGTCGTCCTGGATTCTCTGGTCTCCCAGCAGGCTGATGGGTCATTCTCACCGTGGCTCGCTGCGGACTGGACGGTCTCCGAGGATGCCACCAGCTACACCTTCGAGCTCCGCGACGATGTCACATTCCATGATGGTGAGCCCTTCAACGCCGAAGCGGTCAAAGCGAACTTCGACCGCATCGTCGATCCGGAGACGGCATCAGCGCAGGCCGCCAGCATGCTTGGCGCTGACTTCTACGCGGGCACCGAAGTCATCGACGAGTTCACCGTGGAGGTGAACTTCACTCAGCCGTACTCGCCGTTCCTGCAGGCTGCGAGCACCGCGCAACTCGGGTTCTACTCGCCAGCTGTACTGGAAAGTTCTGCCGATCAGCTAAAGGCCGGCGGACCCGACGTGACGGTGGGTACCGGTCCCTTCGAGCTCACCGAGTACACGCCCGATCAAGAGCTCGTCTACACCCGCAACCCCGACTATGCGTGGGGCCCTGATGGTGCAGAGGCTGCGAAGTTCGAGACCCTGCGCGTGGAGATTCTGCCTGAGGCCTCAGTGCGTGCCGGCGTCGTGGAGAGCGGCGAGGCAGACCTCGCCAGCAATCTGCCGCCGAACCTCGCCGCCACGCTTCCCGACACACTGACTGTCGAGTCTCTTGAGTACCCCGGCCTGCCGTACTCGCTGTACCTCAATGAGAAGTACGGGGTGTTCGCAGATCAGAAGGTGCGGCAGGCGTTTGCGCGTGGCATTGACATCGACGCAGCAGTGGAGGAGATCTTCTTCGGCCAGTTCCCGCGGGCCTGGAGCATCCTCGGCTCGACCACGCCAGGCTATGACGCCTCCCTCGAGGGCAGTTGGCCGTTCGACCAGGATGCGGCGAATCAGCTGCTCGACGACGCCGGGTGGACCGAGCGCGATGCCGACGACATCCGGATGAAAGACGGCGAGCGCTTGTCAGTGCGCTGGATCGCGTGGACGCCGGTTCCCGATGACAAGGCGGCTCTCGGCAATGCGATTCAGTCCGACCTCGCCGACATCGGCTTCGAGGTCGTGCGCGAGGTCCTCGAGCCGGGCGCGTACAACGAGCAGTACGGGCCGAAGACTTTCGACCTGACGGACTGGGGCTTCTCCGGAGTCGACGGCGACCTGCTGCGCAGCCACCTGCACACCGATGGCTTCCAGAACGCGTCACAGGTGTCGAACGCGGACGTGGATGCTCTGCTAGAGCAGGGCATCGCGACCACCGACACGGAAGAGCGCACCGCGATATACCAGCAGCTGCAGCAGTGGAACGCCAAGTACACCGCGATTGTTCCGCTGTACAGTCCGTCGCTGATCACCGCAGTGAACGACAGCGTCGACGGCCTGGCCTACGATCTGTACGGACGGCCGCTGTTCTACGCGGCGACGGTCAGCTGATCTCGGCGGAGGGGGAACGGTGAGAGCCACCCTGACGCGGATTGCGGAGCTCGCGGCATCCGTCATCGTCGTCTTGTGGGGCGCGGCGACCGTCGCATTCCTCGCATTCCGAGTCATCCCCGGCGATCCGGTTTCGGTGATGCTCGGGCCGCAGGCCCAGGTCAGTGACGCAGTCAAGGACGGTATTCGCACTCAGCTCGGTTTGGATCGCCCGCCGGGGGAGCAGTACCTGAGCTATCTCGGGCAGCTCGTGCGCGGCGACCTCGGAGAGTCTTACCAGTTGCGGATGCCGGTGACCGAGGTGATCGGCCGCCAGCTCGGCTCCACCGTGCAGCTGACCGCACTGGCCCTGGTCATCGCTGTGATTCTCGCGCTCTGCGGGACGCTGCTGTTTCACGGGCAGATCTCGCGGACCGTGATCGCAGGGATCGAGCTGATTGTGCTGTCATCGCCGGTGTTCTGGATCGGCCTCATTCTGCTCAGCGTGTTCGCCTTCGGTCTCGGCTGGTTCCCGGTCGCCGGAACCCGCAATCCGGCGACCATCGTGCTACCGGCGGTGACGCTCGCTCTTCCGGTCTCAGCTCTCCTTGGCCAAGTGCTCCGCGATGGCATCGAGGCGGCTGAACGCCAGCCGTTCGCGACCACGGTACGCGCACGCGGCGCCGGGTACACCCGGCTGGCAATGCACCACACCCTCCGGCACGGGGCAGCGGGCGCTCTGACACTCACGGCCTATCTGATCGGATCGCTGCTCGGCGGCGCTGTGCTGGTCGAGACGGTGTTCGCGAGACCAGGGCTCGGCCGGGTGACCCTCGCGGCGATCTCCGATCGTGATCTTCCGGTGATCACCGGGATCATCCTGTTCAGTGCCGTCGTGTTCGTCGTTGTGAATCTCCTCGTCGAACTGCTGCAGCCCGTGCTGGATCCGCGTCAGCGACGGCAGGTGAGCGCATGACGGCGTCGCGACGCATCCTGCTCGGCGCGGCCCTGCTCGTTCTTGCCGTGGTGGCGGTGATGGCGCTGATGCCCCAATTGATCGCCACGCACGACCCGCTGCGCACCGACGTACGGGCCGCCCTCGAAGCGCCGAGCGCCGCCCACCTGTTTGGAACCGACCAGAGCGGACGCGATGTCTTTTCCCGCGTTGTCTACGCAGCGGGGCGCTCCGTCGGGATCGGCTTGCTTGCCACAGCCCTCGCCCTGGTCGTCGGGTTGATCATCGGTGCGCTCAGTGGGATCGCTCCGCGGGCAGTGGATGCTGTTCTCATGCGGGTCGCGGACGTTTGGATGGCGTTTCCGGAATTTCTCGTAGCCCTCGTGGTCGTCGCCATCCTCGGACCCGGACCGGTCAACATCGCGATCGCCGTGACGATCGCCGCGATCCCGGTGTACCTGCGACTGGCGCGGGTGCAGACGCGCATCCTCGTGCGTGCCGAGCACGTGGAAGCGGCGCGCATCCTCGGCGTGCCGCCCGTGCCGGCTTTCACCAGGCACGTGATCCCCGGCGTGCTGGGTGCACTCAGCGTGCTGGCCACGATCGGGGTCGGCTCCAGCATCCTGGCCGCCGCAGGCCTCAGCTTTCTCGGTCTCGGTCCGATCGAGCCGGTCCCGGAATGGGGCCTGATGCTCTCCGGCGGGCGCAATGTCCTCGCGCAAGCCTGGTGGATCGCCCTCTTCCCCGGACTCGCGATCACGCTGACGGTCATATCGGCGACCGTCGTCGGCCGCACGCTGCGGGCGCGGGCCGAAGGGAGGCGCATATGAGGGCCCTCGATGTGCAGGAACTGTCGATCTCCATCGGCGGGGCGCTACTCGTCGACGGTGTCTCGTTCACCGTCGCTCCCGGCGAATGCCTCGCCATCGTCGGCGAATCGGGGGCCGGGAAGTCGCTGACCGCGGCCGCGCTGCTGGGCTTGGCTCCCGATACCGCTCGCGTCTCCGCTCACACGCTCACTGTCGATGGCGTGGATGCTCGGCGGCACAGCGATCGCGAGTGGCGCGCGCTGCGCGGCAACCGCATCGGGCTGGTCTCCCAGGACGCCCTGGTCTCATTGGACCCGCTGCGCCGAATCGGGGCCGAGGTGGCCGAGCCCCTGGCCATACATACCGACCTGACCCGCTCCCAGCGTCGTGATCGGTCAGTCGAACTGCTTGAATCTGTTGCCATGCCGTTCCCTCAGGTGCGTGCACGGGAGTATCCTCACCAGCTCAGCGGCGGTCTGCGTCAGCGGGCGCTCATCGCCTCAGCGCTCGCCGCAGGCCCCGCCGTCCTGATCGCCGATGAACCGACGACGGCGCTGGACACGACTGTGCAGGCGCGCTTGCTGACGCTGATGCGCCAGATCGTAGATGCTGGCACCGCCGTCGTCTTTATCAGTCATGACTTCGCCGCGGTTCGGCGCGTCGCTGATCGCGTACTCGTGATGCGAGCAGGGCGTGTGATCGAGCAGGGACTCGTCACTGAGGTGCTCGATGCGCCTCGCGAGGACTACACCCGCATGCTGATCGCAGCCAGCCGGCATGAGCCGCGGTCGGAGGATCGTTTCGGACTCGGTACCGCGGTGCTGGGCGCCGTCGAACTGTCGAAGAGCTTCGCTGGCAGGACGGCCGTGGCGAATGCATCTTTCACTCTGCTCGAGGGCCAGACGCTGGGGATCGTGGGGGAGTCGGGATCAGGAAAGACCACACTCGCCCGCATGCTCGTCGGAGTCGAGACCCCGGATGCCGGCAGCATTCGTTGGCGCGGCAGGAGCCGGGTGCAGCTTGTGCATCAGAATCCGCTCGGCGCATTCGACCCGCGCTGGAGCATCGGCCGCTCGTTGCGTGAAGCACTGGCTGCGGGCGGCGTTGCGCGTAACGCACGGAAGGCGCGCGTCGCACAGCTGATGGCCGAGGTGGATCTCTCGGCGGAGCTCGCGCGTCGCCGACCGGCGCAGCTGTCTGGAGGACAACGCCAGCGAGCGGCTATCGCCCGTGCGCTCGCCGCAGAGCCCGACGTGCTGATCCTTGACGAACCGGTCTCGGCGCTGGATCCGTCAGTACGCGAGAAGGTGCTGCAGATGTTGAAACGGCTTCAGAGCGAACGAGGGCTCTCAATGGTGCTGATCTCGCACGATCTTGATGTCGTCGCGGCCGTTGCCGATGACGTTCTCGTCATGCTCGACGGGGCGATCGTCGAACAGGGGCCGGTGGCGGATGTGTTCGCCGCACCGCAGCATCCGTTCACCAGGGAGCTGCTGGCGGCCGGACGTTGAGCGCGTCTCTATCAGGGAACTCTCAGGTTTGCTAGCGTAAGAGCACGCAGTGACAAAGCCGTCGCTGCTGGAGAGGAAAACGTCTCATGACTCCCCTATTGTTGATGCTCATCGGCATCGCGATGTTTGTCTTCGGTTACTTCGTCTACTCCAAATATCTGTCGAAGCGCGTGTTCAAGCTCGACGCGTCATTCAAGACGCCATCGCATGAGTTGAATGATGGCGTCGACTACGTTCCGACCAACAAATACATTCTGTGGGGGCACCACTTCACCTCGGTCGCGGGAGCCGCGCCCATTGTCGGGCCCGCGATCGCTGTCATCTGGGGCTGGTTGCCCGCATTCCTCTGGGTCACCATCGGCACGGTGCTCTTCGCAGGAATGCACGACTTGGGCGCGCTGTGGGCCTCTACGCGGAACAAGGGGCGTTCAATCGGCGCGCTCTCTGCCCGGTACATCGGCAAACGCGGAGCCAACCTGTTCCTCGTCGTCATCTTCCTGCTGCTCCTGATGGTCATCGCAGCGTTCGCCGTGGTCATCAAAAACCTGCTGATCAGCACGCCGTCGGCGGTCATTCCGACATGGGGCGCGATCATCGTGGCGCTGCTGGTTGGCGTCGCCGTGTACCGTCTGCGCTGGCCGCTGATTCCCATCACCGTCGTCGGTGTCGTCGCGCTGTATGCACTCATCGTGCTCGGTGACCAGGTGCCGGTGGTTCTGCCGGAAAGCACGCTGGGGATGAGCCCGGCCACGTTCTGGATTGTGGCGCTGTTCGTCTACGGCGCGATCGCCTCGCTGCTGCCCGTGTGGGTGCTGCTGCAGCCGCGCGACTACATCAACGGCGTGCAGCTTTTCGTGGGACTGATCCTCCTGTATGGCGCGGTGCTGATCGCAACTCTCTTCACCGCAGATAAGCCCGAGATCGTCGCCCCGATGATCAACATGGCGGTACCGGAAGGTACGCCGAGCATGATTCCACTGTTGTTCGTGACGATCGCGTGCGGAGCCATTTCTGGCTTCCACGGCATGGTGTCCTCGGGTACCAGTTCGAAGCAACTCGACAAGGAGACTGACGCTCGCTTCGTCGGATACTTCGGAGCTGTCGGCGAAGGGCTGCTCGCGCTGGGCACGATTCTCGCAGTGATCGGCGGCTTCCGCACGGTGGCTGAGTGGAATGAGGTTTACAGCTCCTTCGGCGCTGGCGGTGTTGAGGCGTTCGTTCAGGGTGGCGGGCAACTTATGGAGACCGGTATCGGGCTTCCGGCGTCGCTGAGCGCGACAGTGCTGGCGACGATGGCGGTGTTGTTTGCCGCGACGACTATGGATACAGGTATGCGTCTGCTCCGCTTTGTCGTGCAGGAGATGGGCGAATCTATGAAGATTCGCATCACGAAGTTCCCGGCGACCGTCGTTGTTGTGGTGCTCGGGCTCGGGTTGACCTTCTCGCAGGGGCTCGGAGGAGACGGAGGGCTGCGGATCTGGCCGCTGTTCGGTACGACAAACCAGCTCATGGCCTCGCTTACTCTGTCGATCATCGCGGTGATGCTCATCCGGAAGCGGCGTAATCCGCTGGTGGCGCTCATCCCGCTGGTCCTGGTGTTCGTGATGTCGTTCTGGGCGGCGATCGAGCAGCTCGCGGCGTTCGCTAACCCCGGCGAGCCGGACTGGCTGCTGTTCGTGCTCGACGTCATTATCATCGTCGCCAGCATCTGGGTCGCTGTTGAGGCGGTCATCGCGATGCGTAAAGCCGCGAAAGAGCCGCCCGAGCATGAGGATGAGGATGCACAGCTGCAGGCGGTTCGCGAGGAGGTCTGATCTGTGACATACAGAGAGGCGGCCCGGCGCCTGTCCCGGCGCTGGGCCGCCTTCCAATCGGGGCTGGCGGAGTACTACGCCGGCCCCTATCGGCAGGCTCTCGCTCGGGAGCGACGCGATGAGGACGATCTGTTCACGATGGTCGTTCTTGGTGAGGCTCTGGGTGTACCCGATCCTGCTGCGTACTACAGCGTCGAGCTGATGCCCATGCTCGCGGATGACTTTCATGCGTGGCATCGGCGTATGGGGATGCCGCGCTCGCCGTTGGATCAGGTCGCATGCTGTTAGATCTGATCCGCGACAGACGTGTGGTGTTCCTCGGCGGAAAAGGTGGCGTCGGGAAGACTTCGCTGGCCTCGGCCGTGGCCCTCGCCCGGGCGCGAGAGGGTGCGAGAGTGCTCGTGGTCTCCACGGACCCGGCGCACAATCTTGGACATCTCTGGGAGTGTCAGGTCGGGGATCAGCCGGTGCGTCTGGCCCGCTTCGACGTGAACAGCGACGTACCGGCGGGCGCGGTCGACGGGATGGAGATCGACCCGCACGCCACGGTCGAGCGACACCTCGCAGCGGTTGAGCAGACCATGCTGCGCATGCTGCCCGAGCGTCAGCACGCACAGGCGCGAGAACACCTCGATCGTGCTCGGCATGCTCCGGGGAGTCATGAGTCCGCCGTGCTGGAGCGGATCGCCGAGGCTGCGGAGCTGGCGCGCAACGAATACGACCTCGTGGTCTTCGATACCGCCCCATCGGGTCATACTCTCCGGCTGCTTGCACTGCCCGGTCAGCTGTCCGGATGGACCGAGTCTCTCCTGCGCAACCGAGATCGATCAGAACGCTTCTCTGCGGCGATGCGTGGATTGGCCGGGCGGGCGGAACCGGCCGCGGATTCAGACGCGCAGTTGCGCCGTACGCTGCAGGCGCGTCGTGCGCGCTTTGACGCGCTGCAAGAGGCGATCAGTAATCCGTCAACTGCCGGGTTCATCGTTGTGTTCACTGCTGAAGCGTTGCCAGTGGCCGAGACGATCGAAGTCGTCGATGCCCTACGCGAATTGCAGGTGCCAGTGGCGGCGCTGGTTGCGAATCGACGTTCGCCCGCAGACGCCGGTGAACTGCTGCGCGCGCGTCGCTCTCTGGAAGATCGGCACCTCGGGACGGTGCGGAAAACGCTCCCCGACATGCCACTCGTCGAGATACCGCTCCTGCCAGGAGAGCTCACCGGGATCGGCGCATTGGGATCCCTGGCGGACCTGCTCGTCGGCGTTGACTGATCAGGCCAGGGGGCTCAGTCCAGGATCCGAATGCCCAGCCCCGCGGCGATCGCCGGGGCGAGTTGCTGGATCTGAAAGGTCGTGAGCGTCGTGCCGCGCAGACTCGTGGCATCCACGAAGACATCAGCGTCGAGTCCGCGCAGATCGACGTCCTTGGCGCGCAGGCCGCGTGGGTCGACCTCTTCGCTGCGGCATCCACTGAACGCCATGCGTGAGATCTCGGCCTGGGGGAGATCGAGGGTGCGGATGGTCGCGTCCGTGATGAGGACGTCTGTCGCCTTCGCACCGCCGAGCGTCAGATAATCGATGCGCACGTCGCGGATCTCGAGTTCGTTGATGCGCGTGCCGCTGAGGTCGAGGGTCCCGATGCGTCCGCCGCTGATGCGCAGACGACGGATGCCAGCATTGCGCAGCGTGATGGACGCGGCGCGCAGATCTGTGGCGGCGACGTCGAGAATCGTGGCTCCGGTGAGATCGATGCTGTTCGCGTCGGCCGTGATGGTGCACTGCTCGAGCGAACAATGGGCGAGATCGACGTCACCGGACAGTTCCAGCGCCGACTGCAGAATGTCGGCGCCGCGAGAGGGGCGTGCTGGCTCGAGGTGCGGCGGGAGATCGGGCGGTGAGAGTCGCGGAGCTGCAGGAGAATCGGTTACTCGGGCCATAGGTCGAGGCTATCGGGTACTGCATGCTAAATTGCTAGCATGCAAGCAAGTGGGTCTGGCGAGAAGAAGGCGCAGTTCAACGTCTATCTCCCTCCGGAGTTGATCCGCGAGATCAAGCACCGAGCAATCGATGAGGGCACGAGTCTGTCTGGGCTCGTCGAGGCAGCGCTGCGGGGATACCTGGAGGAACAGTCATGACCGTCGTACAGCAGATCCTGTACACCGCGCAGCCCGAGCGCTGGTGGACGCTGGCCGAGGCCCTCGGGTTCGTTGCCCCCTTCCCGCCGGCACCGGAGTGGGCCGAGTTTCACGCCGACGGCGTCCTCGCCGTGCACGGGGCGACGGACGAGCACCGACCGGGTGTGACCGAGATCCACCTCATCGTCGAAGACACGGATGCTGCGGCATCCGCCCTTGCTGCATTCGACGTCGAGGCGATGACGATGGAAGGCGTGGGGGAGATGCTCGTGGTGCGTGCGGCATCCGGTGTCTCGATCTCCGTGTCTGAGGGAGCAGTGCAGCGCGGTGCCGGCGAGATCGCCGTGCAGCCGATCTGGTTCCAGAAAGACCTCACGCAGCCGCGTGCGATTCTTGAGGCGCTCGGATTCCGGGCCGGGATCGCCGCTGATCGCGGCGGCTGGACCGAGATGCTCTGTGATGGGGGCTCGATCGGACTGCACGCCGGAGAGCCACGGATCGGACTCTCGTTCGAGGCACGCGGAGACCTCGATGCTCGTGCTGCGCGATTGCGGGATGCCGGGTTTGCAGCATCCGTCGTGGATGAGGCCTTTGCGCGCACGATCCGCATTGCCGACCCCGATGGCGGCGATGAGATCTGGATCAACGGCGTTCAGGACGACATGCACGGATACCACCGCTGATGGGCTTCGAGCGGGACCTCGGCGACGGGATCACCTTGGCCTTGCGGACACCCGATCTGGCTCGGGCGGTGCGTCCGGTTGCCCTGGCCAATCTCGAGCGGCTGCGTCAGTGGGAGCCCTGGGCACACAATCTCGACCCTGACGGGGTGGACGACGACTGGAACAGCGAGCAGCTGCGGCGGTTCATTGCCGGTACTGCCATCCCCACGGTGGTGCTGCAACACGGGCGGCCGATCGGATCGGTGTCTGCGCAGCTGGATCGGTACTACCGGACGGGGGAGCTCGGCTACTGGATCGCAGCTGAGGCCGAGGGCAAAGGGATCGTCCTGCGGGCCTGTCAAGCTCTGATCTCAGACATGTTCGCCGATGGCATCGAACGCGCGGAGATTCGTACTGCCGCGCACAATGTCCGCAGCATCCGCCTGGCTGAACGCCTGGGCTTCACCCACGAGGGAACTCTGCGCAGCGCGCTGCCAGTGGGCCCTGTCCGCCACGACGTCGCCGTGTTCGGGCTGGTGCCGGGGTAAGACTCAGCACGAACTTCGCAGGACCGCACTAATTTCGCACGATCCGCCGCGGTTCCTGCGAACTATGGGTTGTTCTGCGAGGGATCGCCACTCGTTCTGCACAGATCGAGAGTTCCCAGGCCTCTACGCAGAACACGTGATCGAGCGCCACGGCTGTGCCGATGCTGTGCCACAGTCTCGTTCATGCATCCACGCGCACGTCGAGATATCTCCCTCGAAGTCGCAGACCTCGGCGGTGTCGCACGAGTGTCCGCGCTGATCGATCTCGGGTTTCGTCGTGCCGATTTCGACGCTGCTCTTGCCACCGGTGCGATTCAGCGCATCAGGCAGGGGTGGGTGGCCCTGCCTGATGCGTCGCCGCTGCTGGTCTCGGCTGCGCAGCGCGGGGTCGTGCTCTCCTGTGTGACGCAGGCCCGCCGGCTCGGAGTCTGGGTGCATGACCAGAACCCGGGCGTGCACGTAGCAGCGACCCCGGGGAGCGCAGGCGGGAAGCCGACGCACATCCGCGTGCACTGGTCCAAGCCGTTGATTCCCCGCCCACCGGGGGTGCTGGAGGATTCGATCGAGAACGTGCTTGCCATCATCGCGGAGTGTGAGCCGTACGAACAGGCTCTGGCGACCTGGGAATCGGCGCTCAAGCTCGGCCTGATTGCCCGTGAGTCGATGGGGAATCTCCCGCTTCGTCCGTCCGCTCGTCGACTGCTGAGCGAAGTGCAGCCGTTCGCGGACGCCGGAACCGAGAGCTATCTGCGTCCGCGCCTGCGCTGGCTGAAGCTCCCCATTCGGACGCAGATCTGGATTGCCGGGCATCGTGTGGACGCCTTGATCGGTGACCGGCTCGTGCTGCAGATCGATGGCGGACACCATGTCGGCGAGCAGCGTTCCGAAGATATTCGGCATGACGCGGAGCTCAAGCTCATGGGTTACCACGTGATCCGCATCAGCTACGACCAACTGATGGATGAGTGGCACATGGTGCAAGATCTCATCATGCGCGCTGTTGCGCAGGGGCTGCATCTCGCTTCCCGACGTGCCTGAGCCGCGCAGCCCGAGCGCATACCCCGCAGGACCGCATCAATCTCGCAGAGATTCGCCTCAAACCTGCGAGATTCGTGATGTTCTGCGAAGTTCCTGCGCAGCGCCCTCCGCGCGTACAATGGACGTACACGCTTTGATCCGGCCATCACCGGGGAGCTCTCGGAAGAACGCAGGTGACTGCAACTAGAACCGAGCGGGGCAGGCCCGTCATCGCCGCAGTGAGAGTGGTTCATCGATCCCTGAGTTTGTCGAAGGGGCGAAGAGCACGTGGGGTGGTACCGCGGTCTTTGCACAAGATCGTCCTCGCAAGCAGCATCCGCCCACGACACTGCGAGACATGATGACCTACCCACGCCCTTCGGCCAGCGCAGGCACCTCAGCCTTCGGCCCCGCCGCCGTTCCGTCCAGCCCGCGGTTCCCGCAGATCGAGCAGGAGATCCTCGACTTCTGGAAGCAGGACGACACCTTCCGGGCATCCATCGCCCAGCGTGACGGCGCCGACGAGTGGGTCTTCTACGACGGCCCTCCCTTCGCTAACGGGCTGCCGCACTACGGTCATCTGCTGACCGGATACGCCAAGGACCTCTTCCCGCGCTTCCAGACCATGCGCGGTAAGAAGGTCGACCGTGTCTTCGGCTGGGACACCCACGGTCTTCCCGCCGAGCTTGAGGCGATGAAGCAACTCGGACTCACCGAGAAGGCCGAGATTGAAGACATGGGTATCGACGTCTTCAACGAGAAGGCGAAGAGTTCCGTTCTTGCCTACACCGAGGAGTGGAAGGCGTACGTCACGCGTCAGGCGCGCTGGGTCGACTTCGACCGCGGGTACAAGACGCTCGATCTCGGTTACATGGAGAGCGTGCTGTGGGCATTCAAGACCCTGTACGACAAGGGCCTCGCCTACGAGGGCTACCGTGTGCTGCCCTACTGCTGGCGCGATGAGACACCGCTGAGTGCCCACGAGCTGCGCATGGACGACGACGTCTACCAGATGCGTCAGGACCCCTCTGTGACGGTCTCCTTCCCTCTGATGGGATCGGATGCTGAGGCCCAGGGCCTCGCCGGCGTGCGCGCCCTCGCGTGGACGACGACCCCGTGGACGCTTCCGACCAACGTCGCGCTCGCCGTGGGGCCGGAGATCTCCTACGTGGTCGTGCCGCATGCCGAAGGCACTGAACGCTACCTGCTCGCCGTCGACCTGTTGGGCGGCTACGCGAAGGAGCTCGGTTACGAGGATGCGGCATCCGCATCCGCAGCCGTCGAGCGCGCCATCACCGGCGCCGAGCTCGGTGGCCTGCGCTACGAGCCGCTGTTCGACTACTACACGGACGTTGAGACGTACGGCACCGAGAACGCGTGGCAGATCCTCGTCGATGACTACGTCACAACCACCGATGGCACCGGTATCGTCCACCAGGCCCCGGCCTACGGTGAGGATGATAAGCGGCTCAGCGATCAGGCTGGCATCCCGACCATCCTGTCCCTCGATGACAGTGGCAAGTTCCTGCCGAACGTCACCGACGTCGCCGGGGAACTGTGGATGGATGCCAACCGTCCGTTGATCCGTCTCATCAAGGACAGCGGACGTCTGATCCGTGAGGCGAGCTACGAGCACAGCTACCCGCACTGCTGGCGCTGCCGCAACCCCCTGATCTACAAGGCGGTGTCGAGCTGGTTCATCCGCGTCACCGACATCAAGGACGACCTGCTCGCGAACAACGAGCAGATCACCTGGGTGCCGGAAAACGTCAAGGAGGGCCAGTTCGGTAAGTGGCTCGAGGGTGCGCGCGACTGGTCGATCAGCCGCAGCCGCTACTGGGGCTCGCCCATCCCGATCTGGAAGAGCGACGACCCGGAGTACCCGCGCGTCGACGCGTACGGTTCGCTTGAAGAGCTCGAGCGCGATTTCGGAGCGCTGCCGCGCAACCCCGAGGGCGAGATCGACCTGCACCGTCCGTACATCGATCACCTGACGCGCCCGAATCCGGACGATCCCACCGGCGCGAGCACGATGCGCCGTATCGAGGACGTCTTCGATGTGTGGTTCGATTCGGGATCCATGCCGTACGCGCAGGTGCACTACCCGTTCGAGAACCAGGAGTGGTTCGACTCGCATTCGCCGGCGGACTTCATCGTCGAATACATCGGGCAGACTCGTGGCTGGTTCTACGTGATGCATGTGCTCTCGACGGCGCTGTTCGACCGGCCTGCGTTCACCGGGGTCAGCTGCCATGGCATCGTCCTGGGCAGTGACGGCTACAAGATGTCGAAGTCGTTGCGCAACTACCCGGACGTCTCCGAGGTGCTCGACCGTGACGGCTCCGACGCGATGCGCTGGTTCCTGATGTCGAGCTCCGTTCTTCGCGGCGGCAACCTCGCGGTCACGGAGGAGGGCATCCGTGCGGGCGTCCGGGAGTTCCTGCTTCCGCTGTGGAACTCGTGGTACTTCTTCGTCACCTACGCGAACGCGTCCGGCGATGGCTACGAGGCCACCTGGCGCACCGACTCCACCGACGTTCTTGACCGCTACATCCTCGCCCGCCTGGGCGATCTTGTGCGGGACGTGGCATCCGATCTCGAGGGGCTGGACTCGACGACGGCATCCGCTCGCCTGCGTGATTTCGCCGAGGTGCTCACGAACTGGTACATCCGCCGATCGCGCGACCGGTTCTGGGTGGGTGTGACCGACGAGCCGAAGAGCCGTGAGGCTTTCGACACGCTGTACACGGTACTCGAGACGCTCTGCCGGGTGGCAGCGCCGCTCGTTCCGCTGGTCGGCGAGAAGGTCTGGCAGGGGCTCACCGGTGGGCGCAGTGTGCACCTGACGGATTGGCCGGATGCTGATGCGTTCCCCGCAGCCGACGACATCAAGGGCGCGATGGATGCTGTGCGCGAATTCTCCAACGTCGGCAATGCGCTACGTAAGAAAGAGAAGCTGCGTGTGCGCCTGCCGCTTGCCCGGTTCAGTGTTGTTTCACCACTTGCCGATTCGCTCGGTCAGTTCGAGGACATCCTGCGCGATGAGCTCAACGTCAAATCCGTTGAGCTGGTGAAGCTCACAGACACCGCAGCCGCCGAGTACGGCATCAGCCATCGCCTCAGCGTCAATGCCCGTGCGGCCGGCCCGCGTCTGGGTAAGCAGGTGCAGCACGTCATCAGGGGTGCACGTGCTGGGCTCTGGGAAGAACGCGATGGCGTGGTCGTCGTCGACGGCATCGCGCTGGAACCATCCGAGTACGAGATGGCTTTGGAAACCTCCGGCCGGCCCGAGGGCGAAGCCCTCGCGATCCTCCCGAGCGGCGGCTTCGTGCTGCTTGACACGCAGACGACCCCGGAGCTGGAATCCGAGGGTATGGCGCGTGACGCCATCCGGGTCGTTCAGGAAGCGCGAAAGAACGCCGGTCTCGATGTCAGTGACCGTATCGTGCTCGCACTCAACGTCTCGGCGGCGAACGCGGAGGCGTTGCAGGCACACGCTGAGCTGATCGCGGGGGAGACCCTCGCTATCGGATTTGCCGTGCAGGCGACCGATGACATTGATGAGCTAGTGCAGAACGTTACGAACCCCGGCGACGGAGTCTTCTGTAGTGGCGCCACGACGCTCGGATCAGAGAAGGCAGCCATCATCGTGACGATCGATACGAACATCGAGGGAGCGAAGAATGTCTGACCGCAACCGCGCCGATGCTGTGTATGACGCGCTGCTGGCTCGCGCCGGCGAGCGGTGGGTGCAACCGCGCATGGAGCGCACCGCCCGCATCCTCGAGCTGCTCGATGATCCGCAGAAGACGTACCGCGTCGTGCACATAACCGGCACCAACGGCAAGACGTCGACCGCGCGCATGATTGAGAGTCTCCTGCGCGCGCACGGCCTGCGCACCGGCCTGTTCACCAGCCCGCACCTGGAACGCTTCACCGAACGCATCAAGATCGACGGCGAGCCCATCGCGGATGCTGCGATCGCTGACGCCTGGGACGAGATCGAACCCTTCGTCGGGATTGTGGATGCTGAGCTCGAAACGGCTGGCGACGAGCCGCTGACCTTCTTCGAACTGCTCACTGTTCTCGCTTTTGTCGCGGCATCGGATGCTCCGGTCGATGTGCTCGTTCTCGAAGTGGGCATGGGCGGCGCATGGGACTCGACCAACACCGCCGACGGCGACGTTGCGGTGTTCACGCCCATTGCCATCGACCACGTCGACCGCTTGGGCAGTACGATCACCCAGATCGCCGAGGTCAAGGCCGGAATCATCAAGCAGGGTGCAGCCGTCGTGTCAGCGCAGCAACCGGATGACGTGGCCGCTGTGCTGCGCCGTGTCGCAGCAGAGCAGGACGCAACGATCGCGTTCGAGGGTGACGAGTTCGGTCTCGCGGAGCAGAAGCTCGCCGTCGGCGGGCAGCTGATCACGATCCGCGGTCTGGCCGGCGTGTATGTCGAGGAGTATCTGCCCATATATGGTGCGCACCAGGGGCACAATGCAGCTCTTGCTGTCGCGGCGGTCGAGTCGCTGATCGGCGGCGCATCACAGCGCATCGCCGATGACATCATCACAGATGGTCTGCAGGGGGCGACGTCTCCTGGACGCCTGCAGTTGCTCGGCATCGCGCCGACGGTGATCGTGGATGCAGCGCACAATCCGCACGGTGCGAAGGCACTCGCTCAGTCGTTGGACGACAGCTTCGACTTCGATGAATGGGGCCTGGTCATCGGTGTACTCGCCGACAAGGATGCAGCCGGGATTATCGCTGAGCTCGCCCCGGCCGCAGCGCACATCTTCGCGACGTCTCCGACATCGGAGCGCGCGAGCGACGCCGACCTGATCGGCGATCTCGTCGAGGCGACCGGGCATCGTGTCACGGTTCTCCCCGCGCTCGCAGATGCTGCCGACGCCGCTCGAGAATGGGCAGCCTCGTCCGAGCGCCGCGCAGTGGTGATCGCCGGATCCATTGTGCTCGCTGGTGAGGCCATGCTGCTCGCGGACGAGGAAGACTGGAAGTCAGGGTGGCACGCATGAATGATCCAGCAACCGCTCCTCGTCCCGCGCGTGCTCCGCGCACACTGGTACAGAAGCTCGCGCCCATGGTGCTCGGCTTTGAAGCGATCGTGGTCATTCTCGCCGGCCTTACGATTTTCGGCCTGAATGCTCTGCCGGACGGTATCCCGCAATGGTGGGCGATCGTCGGTGGCGCCGTCGTTGCGCTGGCGATGGTCGTCGTCGCCGGCATGATCACCAAACCCTGGGCCATCGGGGCCGGATGGGTGCTGCAGGTCATCGTGGCGCTAGCGGGAATCTTCGTTCCTGCCATCGTGATCGCGGCGCTGGTTTTTGGCGGCATGTGGGCATATGCGACGATCATGGGGGCCCGGTTGGATGCACAACGTCCAGCCGTCGCGAATCCGAACAGTTCTGAAACCGAAACTCACACAGAGAGTGATTGACATGGCCACCGAAGAAACCCTTGTCCTCGTCAAGCCGGACGGCGTCGCCCGCGGACTGACCGGATCCATCCTTGCCCGCATTGAGGCGAAGGGCTACGCACTCGTGGACATTCGTCTCGTCGAGCCCGACCGCGACCGTCTCGCGGCCCACTATGCAGAACACGAAGGCAAGCCCTTCTACGAGCCGCTGCTGGAGTTCATGATGTCGGGACCTTCCGTGGCGATCCGCCTCGCAGGCAACCGGGTCATCGAGGGCTTCCGCTCGCTCGCCGGCACGACTGACCCGACGGGGGCTGCGCCAGGAACCATCCGTGGCGACTTCGGTCGCGACTGGGGCCTGGCCGTGCAGCAGAACCTCGTGCACGGCTCGGACAGCCCAGAATCCGCAGCCCGTGAGCTGGGAATCTGGTTCGCCTGATCTGAGCTGAAAAGCACGAAGCCCGCGACCTGAGGTCGCGGGCTTCGCGCTTTTTCTGGGTCGCTGTCGCGTCAGAAGATCATGCCGACGACTTCGCCCAGCAGATCTAGACCACGCATCTGGATCATTGTGATGATGACGGCGTAGGCCAGGATCGTCGCCAACGGCACCCAGGCCATCAGGCGGTCAGCGCGCGCCATCACTCGCTCGGAACGGGTGAAGGTGCCGTTACGGAACAGGTGCACCATTGTTGCCAAGAACGTCGGAATCGTGACGGACCAGGTCAGCATGCAGAACGGGCACAGGTAGCCGAGGTTGGTCGCGTAGAGGCTCTGCGAGATCAACCAGCAGATGAAGACGAACGCGAAGGTGATGCCGGCGCCGAAGGCCGCCCAGAACCACCGCGGGAACTTCGCACCGGCGAGAATAGCCACCCCGACCACCAGCGGAGCCATCCAGCCGGTCAACCCGATGATCGGATTGGCGAAACCGAAGACCTCGCCCTGCCACGAGTCGAGGTTCTTGCCACACTGGATCATCGTGCTGATGTTGCAGCTGAGATCGGCATCCGGGTTCGCCAATTGGATGAACTTGTCGATCGTGAGCTGGAAAGCAGCCCACCAGCCGATGATGCTGGCAATGATCAGCCATACAGCGTAGAAGGTGGGCCGGGTGCGCTGCTCGCTCATATCCGGATTATCTCAGCGAACGCTATGGATGCGACGTGAAGTGCGCCGCGAATAACATCCGTGGACCCCGGATGCCGCGAACTGGCCAACATGGTGCGATAATGAGCTGAGATGCATGCGCTCGGCGTGCCGTACGAAGCATCGACGCAGACTTCGGGGTCCAATGCCCCTCGCGACCAGAGCTACGAGCCGGTCGCAAACCTAGTGAGTTCGCGGAACCTGCGGGTGCCGCATGAGAATTCGCGGAGCACCGGGTGTTCCGCGCAGGGAGTAAGCCAGAGATGGCCGATGAGAACAATGACAACAACACACCTACCATCGACGAGAACGCGGAGAGTCCGATAACGCCGGAAACCTCCGTGATCGAGGAGGTCGAAGCCGAACAGCCGCTGACCGCTGTCGCGCTGGGGCTGATCCCCGAGGTGTTCGTCTCGCAGGTTTCCACGCAGCTGCACTTCTACGCGCCGGAGATCGTTCCGTTGCCTGCGCTCGCGGGTCCTGATCACGGAAGCCACCGCGACCGTGATCGCGATCGTGACCATGACCGCGATCACGAGGAGTCGGGTTCCGGACGCCGTGGGCGCCGCCGCCGTGGCGGCAGCACGGACACGGACGAACAGCGCGACGAGCCGCGTCAGCGCCAGCGTGTTGTTGAGTACATCACCGAGCCGAAGGCGATCAAGGGCTCCACGCGACTTGAAGCCAAGAGACAGCGTCGGCGGGATGGGCGCGACGCCGGACGGCGCCGCCCGGTCGTGACCGAGGCGGAGTTCCTCGCTCGGCGCGAATCGGTTGACCGCAAGATGGTCGTGCGTTCGAAGAACGGACGGACCCAGATCGGTGTGCTTGAGGATGCTGTGCTCGTGGAGCACTACGTCGCGCGCAACCAGGACGCGTCCCTCATCGGCAACGTCTACCTCGGCCGCGTACAGAATGTGCTGCCGAGCATGGAAGCCGCCTTCGTCGACATCGGCCGCGGACGCAACGCAGTGCTGTATTCCGGAGAGGTCGACTGGGACGGCGTCGAGACCGGAAATCAGCCGCGACGCATCGAGCTCGCACTCAAGCCCGGCGACCGAGTTCTCGTGCAGGTCACGAAGGATCCGGTGGGCCACAAGGGCGCTCGCCTGACCAGCCAGATCTCATTGCCCGGCCGCTACCTGGTGTACGTGCCCGGTGGGTCGATGAACGGCATCAGCCGCAAACTTCCCGATAACGAGCGGGCACGCCTGAAGCGGATCCTCAAGGAGGTGCTGCCCGAGTCCAGTGGCGTTATCGTCCGGACCGCGGCTGAAGGCGCCACTGAAGACCAGTTGACGCGCGATGTGCAGCGCCTGACTGCTCAGTGGGAGCACATCCGCAAGCAGGTCGACAGCCAGCAGGCTCCGGCACTGCTGCACGCTGAGCCCGACCTGCTGGTCAAGATCGTGCGTGACGTCTTCAACGAGGACTTCACGAAGATGCTGATTCAGGGCGAAGAGTCCCAGAACACGATTCGGGGGTACCTCGAAAGCGTTGCCCCTGATCTGCTGGAGCGGGTCGAGCCCTACGAGGACGAGACGGATCCGTTCGACGCTTTCCGGATCACCGAGCAGATCGAGAAGGCGCTTGACCGCAAGGTCTGGCTACCGTCGGGTGGATCGCTGGTCATCGACCGCACCGAGGCGATGACTGTCGTCGACGTGAACACCGGCAAGTTCGTCGGGTCTGGCGGAAATCTCGAAGAGACGGTCACGAAGAACAACCTCGAAGCGGCTGAAGAGATCGTCCGTCAGTTGCGGTTGCGTGACATTGGCGGCATCATCGTCGTCGACTTCATCGACATGGTTCTCGAATCTAACCGCGACCTCGTGTTGCGCAGGCTCATCGAATGCTTGAGTCGTGACCGTACGAAGCACCAGGTTGCCGAGGTCACCTCGCTGGGTCTGGTGCAGATGACGCGCAAGAAGCTCGGTCTGGGACTGCTGGAGACATTCAGCGAAGCCTGCGAGGTCTGTGCAGGCCGCGGCGTCGTCGTGCATCACGATCCGGTCGTGAAGCACCGTTCGAGCTCGAACAACTCCGGTCAGTCGAACAACCGTCGCCAGCGCGGCGGAAACAGTAACCAGCAGAACCAGAACTCGCAGGCTCCGAGCCCTGTCGCGCACAGCATCCCGGAAGGGGCAAAGACCGCGCTCGCACAGATCGCTGCGTCGACGCTTGCGCCGGTAGCTGATGCACCCGTCATCGTTCCGGTCGTCGAACGCGAAGAGCCGGTGGCGTCGGAGCGTCCGAAGAAACCGCGCAAGAAGCGTTCGTCCGATCGCGGCAAGGCGCCCAAGACTGAAGCTGAACAACTCCTGGATTCGGTCCTGGATGCACTTCCCGAGCCGAAGGCTCCGGGGCAGGGGCGCAACCGTCGCCGGGTGACGACCGCTGCGCTGACCGGAACGCCGATCTCGGTGAACTCGTCAGCGACTTCGGTCGCGAGCGGGGATTCGGAGTCCTGAGGCGATCAATCTCCTGGTGAGCTCTTTGCCGCCGACCGGTACGGCACCGGCGGCAATGAGTCGGGGGACGGCGTCCTCAGGCACGTCATAGTGGTCGAGGTCGAAAGATCTCGCCGGCAGGTGATTTTGGCGCGCAAATGCGTGGAGTTCGTCTAAACTGAAGTCACTGACCAGATGAGACCAACGACGTCCGTGCGCGGGCCAGATGGGATCATCGATCAGTAGGGTCACGCCGTGATCCTACTGTTGCGCGACACGGTAGAGGCTCGCTTTGCGAGTGAGCCTCTGATCCGGTAAAGTTGTCCCTTGGTGCGCGAGCTGAGTCGTCCCCACGTGTAAGTGCGGTACAGCCGGGCTCGCACCGTCGGACTTGCGATGAACGCAGGCACAGTCTTCCCGTGAGATTTACGGAGCGTTCAGCTCCCCAACGAAACAGGTATCAAGTGGTTTACGCAGTAGTGCGCGCCGGTGGACGGCAGGAGAAGGTCGAGGTCGGCACGATCGTTCAGCTCGATCGTGTTCAGGCAGCCCAGGGCGAGAAGATCGAGCTTCCCGCTGTGCTCCTCGTCGACGGCGCTACGGTGACCACCGACGCTGACACGCTCGCGAAGGTCAAGGTCACGGCTGAGGTCGTCGGCAACCTCCGCGGCCCGAAGATCGTCATCCAGAAGTACAAGAACAAGACCGGTTACAAGAAGCGTCAGGGCCACCGCCAGGAGCTCACGCGCGTCAAGATCACCGGCATCAAGTAAGCACAGAAGAGGCTCAGGACATGGCACACAAAAAGGGCGCAAGCTCCACCCGTAACGGTCGTGACTCCAACGCCCAGCGTCTTGGCGTAAAGCGTTTCGGCGGCCAGCAGGTCAGCGCAGGCGAGATTATCGTCCGTCAGCGCGGCACGCACTTCCACCCCGGCGCAGGCGTCGGCCGTGGCGGCGACGACACGCTGTTCGCTCTGGAAGCGGGCGCGGTCGAGTTCGGCGCGAAGGGCGGCCGCAAGGTCGTCAACATCGTCGCTGCTGCTCAGTAGTCGCAACACAGTAGACATCCAGACGGGGCGGGCTTCGGCCCGCCCCGTCTGCGTATCCGCACTCGGCCGGTCGCTGAGCCTGTCACAAGCAGGGACTGAGAGGGACACATGGTTACGTTCGTCGACACGGTGAAGCTGCAACTGCGCGCCGGTAAGGGCGGCAACGGTTGTGTCTCCGTTCACCGTGAGAAGTTCAAGCCCTTGGGCGGCCCGGACGGCGGCAACGGCGGCGATGGCGGCAACATCACCCTGGTCGCCGACCCGCAGGTCGGAACACTGCTGTCGTACCACCACTCACAGCACCGTTCTTCCGGCAACGGCGGATTCGGCATGGGCGATCACCGCGCCGGCTACGCCGGTGAAGAACTGGTGTTGCCCGTTCCGGTAGGCACGGTCGTGAAGAAGGTGGACGGCGAGGTCCTGGTCGACATGGTCGCACCAGGCCAGCGCGTTGTCGTCGCCGAAGGCGGACGTGGAGGCCTCGGAAACGCTGCGCTGGCCACGACCAAGCGCAAGGCCCCTGGCTTCGCGCTGCTGGGCACGCCGGGCTTCGAGGGCGAGATCATCCTCGAGCTCAAGACCGTTGCCGATGTGGCGCTGGTGGGATACCCCTCGGCCGGTAAATCGAGCTTGATCGCGGCTGTGTCTGCTGCGCGGCCGAAGATCGCCGACTACCCGTTCACAACGTTGCATCCTAACCTCGGCGTCGTGCAGGCCGGGGAATCCCGCTACACGATCGCGGATGTCCCCGGGCTCATCGAGGGAGCAAGTGAGGGGCGCGGGCTGGGCCTGGAGTTCCTCCGTCACGTCGAGCGCTGTTCGGCGCTGTTGCACGTGCTCGACTGCGCGACGCTCGATCCCGGACGCGACCCGATCTCTGATCTTGACGTCATTCTCGCCGAACTCGCAGCGTACGAGGTTCCAGAGGGGCAGATTCCCCTGCTTGATCGCCCGCAGCTGATCGCACTCAACAAGATCGACGTTCCTGAAGCTCGTGATCTCGCTGATCTCGTCCGCCCTGAGTTGGAAGCGCGCGGGTTCCGCGTGTTCGACATCTCGACGGTCTCGCATGAGGGGCTTCGCCCGTTGACATTCGCTCTCGGCGACATCGTCGAGCAGCACCGAGCGCAAAACGCTGTCGAGATGCCGGCTGAACCGATCGTCATTCGCCCGCGTGGTTCGGAGAAGGCGTTCACTATCCGGATGGAGGGTGGCTCCTACGGGAACTACTACCGGATTATCGGCGATAAGCCGGTGCGCTGGGTGCAGCAGACGGACTTCCAGAACGAAGAGGCCGTCGGCTATCTCGCCGACCGGCTCGAGCGTCTCGGCGTCGAGGAGGAGCTCTTCCGCCTCGGTGCGACACCGGGCGCCACCGTCGTCATCGGCGAAGGCGAGGGGCTCGTATTCGATTGGGAGCCGTCCGTGCGTTCGGCTGCCGAGCTGGTGGCGGCACCGCGCGGAACCGATCCTCGACTGGCCCCGAACTCGCGTCGCACCACGCAAGAGCGCCGCGAGCAGTACTACGAGCGCATGGATGCGCGAGCAGTGGAACGGGCCGAGCAGGAGCACAAGCGTCGTGTCACGGCCGAGGAGGACTACGACGGAGAAGGCGCATGACCGCACGTACGCGTGCGGAGCTTGCGCACGCCGAGCGCATCGTCGTCAAGGTCGGTTCCTCGTCCATCAGTGGTGAGTCGTCGTGGCGTATCCCGATGATCGTGCACGCGCTGGCTTCGGCGCATGCCCGTGGCTGCGAGATCGTCCTGGTCTCATCCGGTGCCATCGCGACGGGGATTCCCTATCTGGATCTGGATCTGGAAGCCCGACCGACTGATCTGGCGACCCAGCAGGCGGCGGCAGCAGTCGGGCAGAATGTGCTCGTGTACCGCTATCTCGAAGCGTTGCGTCCCTTCAAGATCGTCGCCGGTCAGGTTTTGCTGACCACCGGTGATCTGGAGCAGGTCACCTCGCGCAGCAACGCGCGCCGAGCCATGGATCGGATGCTGAGCCTGCGCGTGATCCCGATCGTCAATGAGAACGACACGGTGGCGACGCAGGAGATCCGCTTCGGCGATAACGACCGGTTGGCCGCCCTGGTTGCGCAGTTGATCGAGGCGGATGCCCTGGTGCTGTTGAGCGACGTCGAAGCGCTGTACACGAAACCGCCGTCGGAGCCGGGTGCTGAACCGATCGACGTCATAGCCGCCGATGCCGACCTCGCCGGGATGGAATTCGGTGCGACCGTGGTCAACAGTGTCGGTACCGGAGGTGCAGCCACGAAGGCGTCCGCAGCGCGGCTGGCGGCAGCATCCGGAATCGGAGTTCTGGTGACCAGTGCGAATCTTGTCGACAGTGCGCTGAAGGGCGCCGATATCGGTACCTGGTTCGAGCCTGCTGAGCAGGCCGTGTCGCCCATCGGCTGAAGCGTCATACGCGGCGCCCGCCGGACGCAGTCTCGATAAGCTGGCGGCATGACCGTCGAGACCCCGCAGCACCGGCTTTCGCGTGCGAAAGAAGCTTCACGTGCGACCGCACGCCTGACCAGCGATGAGAAGGCCAAAGCGCTGGAAGCGATCGCCCACGCCCTCGAGGCGAAGGCGGCCGACATCATCGAGGCGAACACCCGTGATGTCGAACGTGGACGCGCAGATGGCATCGGTGAGTCTCTCATCGATCGGCTGCGGCTCGACGAGCGGCGGGTCGCGGCTCTCGCTTCGTCGGTCCGAGAGGTCGCAGCCCTCGCCGATCCGGTCGGACAGGTGCTCGGCGGACACCGCATGCCCAATGGTGTCGCTCTTGAACAGGTCCGCGTGCCCTTCGGGGTGGTGGGAGCCATTTACGAGGCCCGCCCCAACGTCACTGTAGACATCGCTGCGCTGGCGCTGCGCTCCGGCAATGCGAGCGTGCTGCGCGGTGGCAGTGCAGCACGCGAATCGAACACGGTGCTCGTTCAGGTCATGCGCGATGCACTGACGAACGCCGGCATCACAGCGGAGGCGATTCAGACCGTGGACGACTTCGGTCGGGACGGCGCCAAGGCTTTGATGCAGGGGAGAGGCT
This sequence comes from Microbacterium sp. A94, assembly GCF_051842855.1. Taxonomy (NCBI): domain Bacteria; kingdom Bacillati; phylum Actinomycetota; class Actinomycetes; order Micrococcales; family Microbacteriaceae; genus Microbacterium; species Microbacterium sp. A94. The sequence goes on from NZ_JBPXMU010000001.1 coordinate 184,074, forward strand.
TCGTGGATGTTCTCATTCCGCGCGGTAGTGCAGGACTCATCGAAACCGTCGTCACCGAATCGACGGTGCCGGTCATCGAGACGGGCGCCGGTAACGTGCACATCGTCCTCGACGAGAGCGCGCCGGACGAGTGGGCGCGGGACATCGTCGTGAATGCGAAGGTGCAGCGTCCGAGCGTGTGCAACGCGGTGGAGACCGTGCTCGTACTGCGTGCGGCAGCACCGCGGCTGATTCCGCTGATCGGCGCTGCGCTGAAGAGTGAAGGCGTTGCTATCCACGGTGACGATGTGGTGGCGGGCCTGGTCACCGAAGTGATTCCGGCAACGGAAGAGGACTGGGCCACCGAGTATCTCGGCCTCGAGATCGCGATCAAGGTCGTTGACACTCTCGATGAGGCGCTGGCACATATTCGTGAGTACAGCACCGGCCACACCGAGTCGATCGTGACGACGGATTCTCGCAGTGCCGAGCGATTCCTCGCCGAGGTGGACTCCGCGGTGGTGATGGTGAATGCATCGACGCGTTTCACAGACGGCGCCGAGTTCGGCTTTGGAGCCGAGGTCGGGATCTCGACGCAGAAACTGCACGCGCGCGGGCCGATGGGACTGTCAGAGCTCACCAGCACCAAGTGGCTGGCGCGTGGGTCAGGTCAGACCCGCGGCTGAGCGATAGGATGGGGGAGCGTCTACTCGCAACCGGTCACGAAACGGAGTCAGGATGAACCTCATCGCACAGCTTGCGATGGCCACCGCCGAAACTGAGCACCACGGGAACGTGGCTGCGGAGACATTTATCTTCGGTGTCATCGCCGCGATCCTGTTCGGGCTGCTCGCGTTGGTTACGTTCTCGTACCGCCATGTTGCCAACCGTCACTCGGCTAAGGCAGAGGCCTGGGCCAAGCAGCACGGTGTTGACGGACACGGCACCGACGGACACGGCCACTAGGGCGTATGAAGACGACGACCACGCGTGCCCCCCGTATCGGAGTGATGGGCGGGACGTTCGACCCGATCCATCATGGGCACCTGGTCGCGGCGAGCGAAGTTGCGCACTCGTTCGACCTTGACGAGGTTGTCTTCGTCCCGACGGGGCATCCCTGGCAGAAGGCGAATGTCAGCCCCAGTGAGCACCGCTATCTGATGACGGTGATCGCGACCGCATCGAACCCTCAGTTCACGGTGAGTCGCGTCGACATCGACCGTGGCGGTCCGACCTACACGAAAGACACGCTGCGTGACCTCAAGAATGAGCGTCCGGATGCTGAGCTGTTCTTCATCACCGGAGCAGATGCCGTAGCGCAAATTCTCAGTTGGAGGGACCATGATGAGTTGTGGGAGTTGGCTCATTTCGTCGCGGTCTCCCGTCCTGGGCACGAGCTGAGTACGGATGGCCTGCCGAGCGAGAATGTCAGCCAACTCGAGGTTCCGGCATTGTCGATCTCGTCGACTGCATGCCGTGACCGTGTAGGTGACGACCAGCCCGTTTGGTACCTCGTTCCGGACGGCGTCGTCCAGTACATAGCGAAGCATCATCTGTATCGGAGCAAGGCATGACAACATCGGATCAGCCGGGAAGCCAGCCGCTGACCCGCAAGCAATTGCGAGAGATGCGTCTGACCGGCACCACGCCGATCATCAGCGAAGAAGACGCTGCGGCGGCAAAGGTCGCGCCCGTTCCGTCGCCCGCCCCGCCCGTCGCATCCGCTCCGGAACCCGAGATCGATCCGGAAACCGGCGAGGCGCCGTTGACTCGTCGCCGTGTTCGACAGCAGGAGCTCATTCGTACCGCATCTGTTCCGGTTATCGAGCCGGAGCTCGTCGACGATGACGCTGTTTCGACCGAAGAAGCTGTCGATGAAGAATCTGTCGACGAAGAAGCCGCGACCGAAATGCCTTTTGCCGCAAAGTCGGCGATCGAATGGGATGTTGTCGAACCCGTTGCTGTCGAACCCGTAGCCGTCGAAGAGTCCGATGAGACGGATGAACTGGCCGTTGAAGAGCGGCCCGCAGAAGCAGACCTGCCGACCGCTGAAGACGAGCCCGTCGACGAGAACGTCGTCGATGAGAACGTCGTCGATGAGAACGTCGTCGATGAAGCCCCTGTAGTCAATCCCGAGTTCGGCAAGGAACTGTTCACCGAGCAGTCCGCTGTTCCCGCCTTCACACCGTCGTTCGATGAACTGATCACTTCGGACTCGGGTGGATCACAGAACCTCGCACCGAACACCCTGATCTTCACTCCGTCCGCAGGGGAGGGCTCGCTGTCCGGGCCCGTTGCTTCTACCGGCGAGATTCTGGTCACCGGCAGCTACGAACTGCCGCGGGGCATCGGCTCGCAGGGGCACGCCCACGGCACCGCCGACGGCAAGGAAGCAGACGCCGTTCTCATCGATGGGGAACTGCCTCCGGCATCCTCACCCACGCCGATCGCAGCCAGTGCCGCGGTCAGCACGATCAAACCCGCCGGCGAGGTCATCCGCCCACCGGCGCCCGAAAAGGGCAACAAGCTCATGCTGACTCTGGCGATTACCGCCGGTGGTCTGGCGCTCGTCCTGGCGGCGGCTCTGGTCATCGCCTTCACCTCGAATGTGTTCTAATGCAATCACCTGAAACAGCCGAAGAGATGCTGCAACTCGCCGTAGACGCCGCTTCCTCCAAAGGGGGAGAGGATCTCGTCGCGCTGAACGTCTCAGAGCCTCTGCCGCTCGTCGATATTTTCCTGCTCGTTACCGGAAACAGCGAGCGCAATGTCGCCGCGATCGCCGATGAGGTCGAAGACAAGCTCATCGAGGCGGGACATAAGCGCGTCCGCCGCGAGGGCCGCGCAGAATCGCGATGGATTCTCCTGGACTTCGGCGACCTGATCGTGCACGTCTTCCACTCGGAAGAGCGCGTGTTCTACGGGTTGGAGCGCCTGTGGAAGGACTGCCCTGTCGTGCCGTTCGAGCTGACCGAGACCGCCTCCGAGCGTCCGTAGCATGGCTGTGCATCTGATCACCGGCGCCGGTTCCGGAATCGGTGCAGCACTGACACGCCGCCTTCACGAGCGTGGTGACGAGCTCGTTCTTCTCGCACGGGATGCCGGTCGAGCACGCGCGATCGCTGCCGAGTTCCCCGGCGCGACGACCCTCGTCGGCGACTTGAGTCAACCGGGACGTCTTTCCTGGGCGTTCTCGAAGCAGCCGCTGCCGGAGCGCATCGATTCGCTCATCCATATCGCCGGAGTCGTCGACCTCGGCCGCGTTGCCGACCTTCCGCCGACACTGTGGGAGCAGCAGCTGGCCGTGAATCTGATCGCTCCCGCCGAGCTGACGCGACTGATGCTACCGGTGCTGCGCGTGTCGCGCGGTCAGGTGCTGTTCGTGAACTCGGGTGCTGGTCTGCGGGCGAACGCCGAGTGGGCGGCGTATGCGGCATCCAAGCACGGCCTCAAAGCTCTCGCCGACGCGTTGCGCGCCGAGGAAGCAGAGCACGGTGTGCGGGTGAGTTCGATCTTCCCCGGACGTACGGCGACGCCGATGCAGGAGCGAGTACATCAGCAAGAGGGCACCGAGTACGTGCCCGAGCGCTTCATCGACCCCGAGTCGGTCGCGACGACGATTCTCACCGCCCTCGACCTGCCACGCGACGCACAGATCACGGATCTCTCGGTTCGACCCGGCGTCTGATTCCTTGTAGCTTCGCACTCCGATGGGCGCAAGGGCCTCGGAGTGTGTGCGCCTGCGACCTATCGTAGGAGGCTGTTATGGCCGGTGCACGCCTGGCTGGCGAGCGTGGAACGCGCCACACGGTCGTCGAGTCCGAGCCCACCGGCGGCATCGGCGACGGCGGAGGTCAGTCGTCTGCGCCAGTGATCGTCGGTGACAAGTCCGAGACGGATGCGAACGGGATGCCGTTGGAGAACCCGTCCGGCTGATCAGCAGGGTCTGGCTACTCCACCGAGCGTCGCACCGTCAGCAGGAAGACGCTGTCCTGCTCTGCTCTGACGCTGTGCCGCTCGGGCGGAATCGGGATGACGTCTCCGGCAGTGAGTTGCCAGTGCCTGTCCTGCCCGTTGAGCTGCACGCTTCCGACGAGCACCTGCAGCGTCGCCTCCGGCGGGCTCTCATGCTCGGGAAGCTCAGCCCCCGCGAGGAGGGCCATGGCAGTCTGACGCAGGACAGCGTCGCGACCGCCATAGACCGTCTCCGCGGCGCGCTGGGCGTTCGTTGAACGTGCCTTGGACAGCAGTTGCTCCTGAAGCGCCGTGAGATTCGTGATCATGTGATCATCATCGCACTTGGGAATCCCGTGAAGGGCGTCAGATGATCTGACGCCCTTCACGCTTGGCCTCGCGCGCATCCTTGGTGAATGCACGAATGATCACGGCGAGTACGCCGATGACCGCAACCGGCCAGACCAGCACATATGCCGTCAGCAGAATGATCTCCATCATGCGTCCTTTCCTGTGAATGCCGTGGTGCCAGTGACATCCGCGTCTTTCACGACGGTTTCGGCCTGCGCGATGATCTCGGATTCTGCAGTGTCGAAGTCACCGGTGCGCTGTCTGATGAGGTTGAAGTCGAAGCGTTTGGTCTTATTCATCATCGTCAGAGCGACGCATACGACAGTGCTGACCGCATAGGCGACCAGCGATCCCGACAGCACGGGGTATGTGTGCAAGAATCCGATCGCGAACGGGGCGGATGCCACGGTTGCGACAGTTCCGACGATGAGAGCGACCCTCAGACCGAAGAACCCGAACGACATGAGCGCCAGCACGACGCCGATGCCGATCACCGATACCACGTCGCTGACCACGCCGAGCCCGCCGGACAGATCGACCCACTCGAAGCGCACCGGCAGGAACGCGGCGAGGGCTGCGACGACAGCGACGCTGAATGCGACGTTGGTGACGCGGTTCCAGTAGAAGCTCGCGATCACGGGGAACACGAGCGCACCCCACATCGCACCGACGAAGACGAGCAGATCGAGGATGTTGAACTGCATCGACGCGAAGCCCAGTGCTGCCGCAGTCGCTCCGACCATGGTGAGTCGGCCGACGAGCAGCATCGTCTTCGGGTTGGCGTTCTTCTTGCCGGCGATGTTCTGACCGTAGATGTCCGCCATCATGATCGATGAAAGTGCCGTCATATCGGCATCTGCGGTCGAGGACAGCGAACCGATGATCATGACGAAGAACAGGCAGATCAAGACAGGTGGCAGATAAGTTGCCGCCATCTGTGGAATCAGGTTGTTGACGTCGCCGCCCATCGGCTCGATGCCGGCGTACAGCGCGATCACTCCGAGCATGCCGATACCGATAATGCTCGCGCCGTACCCGAAGGTGGCGGTGATGAACGTTTTCTTGATCAGATCCTCGCGCACGGCGAACAGGCGCTGGGCGATGGTCTGGTTGCCGATCGCGTAGGCGAGTACGGCAGCGATGTACGGCGCACCCTGGTTGAAGAACGCGTCAGAGGAGAAGAAGTCTCCCTGTTGCGGAGTGAGGTTCTTCGCTCCCGCGACGAACAGATCAGGCCCGCCTGCGGCGAAAAAGATGATCGGGACGATGATCGCTACGGCACCCAGGATGGCTACGACCTGCGCGAAGTCAGTCAGCACCGAGGCTCGGAAACCGGACCACAGTGTGTAAGCCAGCACGCCGATCGCGATGGCGACGATGCCCTGCGTGAAGGAGAACGGCGACAGCATCGAGATGAGCGCACCACCAGCGATCAGATTCGAGGTGAGGCTGATAACGCTGCCGAGCACGTTGGATCCGGCGAGCATGAGTTGGCTGGAGCGGCCGTGTCGGGCGAACATCACTTCGGCGATGGTGTGCGCCTTCGGCGCGACCTTGCGGATACGACGGCCGAAGGGGTAGATGAGCAGAATCATCAGGGCACCCCAGAGCCCGTAGTGAATAGGGCCGGAGATGCCGTACGTGTAGCCGGATGTGGCTGAGGCATACATTGACGATGCCCAGATCCATGTGGCGGTCATCGATGCGGCAGAGATGCCGAATCCGAGCTTGCCGCCGGCAGTCATGTAGCCGTCGGCGTTCTCCTTCTTCTTGGAGATGCGAATCGACATGTACAGGCTGCCGCCGAAGAACAGCAGCATGAGCAGGACAACGATCGGTCCTGACAGTGTTTGGAGGTCTCCCACCGGTGGTTCTCACTTTCTCGTCTTGGTGCGGCAGGCGCCGCTGTTTGAAAAGAGAAAGTGCGTGCTAAGTGGGGGAGTAGTGAGAGGGGGTGGTGATGGGCAGATGAATCGATGATGCTGTCAGCATGACGGGGAACGAACCTGGGTCACTGAGGTGCATGGCAGCACACAGACGAGAGACCCGGGGTGCGACTCCTTTCGGTTCGGGGTGCTTTGAGGCGCGCCGAATTACGGTGCATCCTCGAGGGGGAAGTAGATCGGTTGCGGTTGTCGCGCAGTCGGGCGCGTCCCGCGTGAGAGCGCGCAAGCGCTCCCTGCTCGTGAGGCCACGAGCATCCTTTCCACCATAGCAAGGTCTGGACGCGCCGGATTCCGGGGCGTTTCCAGCGCGGTGGACAGTTGTCAGCTGAAGAGAATGATCGCGTAGACGGCGAAGAGGGCGAGGTGCGTTGCCCCGTGCATTGCCGTCACGCTCTTCGCGGCGAAGGTCGTGACGGACAGCAGCAGCGTCGCGCCGAGCATCAACAGGTTCGCCGGTGATTCCGCGAGGATCACGGTCTGGCCGGTGAGCATACCGATCACGAGCACAGCCGGAATAGTGAGTCCGACGGTCGAGACGAGTGCGCCGTGGCAGAGGTTGTTCACACGCTGGGCCTCGCCGCCCAGTGCTGCACGGACGGCGGTGATGGATTCAGGGAGGAACACGATGGCGGCGATGAGTACGCCGGCGAGTGCGGCCGGTGCGCCGAGGCGGCCGAGGCCGTCGTCTAGGAGCGCAGCCATATCGTGTGACAGCAGCACGATCGGGACGACGGTGATCACGAGCAACGTGAGACGGACGAGCACTTCGGTGCGGTGTGTGCGGATCACCTGCCGGACGCCGAGCCTCCCAGTCGCGGTCTGGGTCGCGTGCTGCGGGGCAGACGATACTCGCTCATCGACCTCGACGAAGTCCCCTGCCTGCGATCCCATCTGGCGGAACAGGAAAAAGCTGTAGAGCACGAGTGTGATGACGATGATCGGGAATTGCTGCGTCGGCGTGTACGAGCCGTTCTCTCCGATGAGCGCGGGCAGGGCGAACGCGAGCGCGACGAGCACGACGAGCATCGCGAGATACGCCGAAGTACCGGTTCGGTTGTGAGTCATACCGCGGTGACGGATGCCGCCGACGAGCAGGGCGAGGCCGACGACGAGGTTGAGGATGATCATTGACACCGCCATGACGGAGTCGCGGGCGATCGTGGCATGCTCGCCGGGGCCGAGCATGACCGCTGAGATGAGGATCACCTCGATGAGCACGATCGAGAGGGTGAGCACGAGCGAGCCGTAGGGATCACCGAGACGATGGGCGAGTGCTTCCGCCTGCTTCACGACGCCGAACGCGCAGACCAGGATCACGGCGATGATCACGACGAGCGCGATGATCAGCAGTGCCGCCGGGACTGGTGCTGCGAGCAGTGGACGGACGAGCAGTAGCGCGCCGAATGCGCTCCAGCCGAGTACGACGCGGACGATGTCGGATGCTCCGACCAGGTGTTTCAGATCTGTGGGGGACACCACGGGCTCCTTGATGGGGCCGTCCCCTGATGATGCACCTGCCGAAGGTCGTCCCTCGGTGTCACTGACTACCGTCAGGGTAGCAAATGCCTATGAGACGGCCGTTGGCAGCCCCTAAAGTGAGTCGCATCTAGCAGCGTGTCAGCGAGCACCCGGGGCTAGAACGCCCGAAATGAACAATTGCACGAGAGTATCTGCCTCATACCGATCGTCGCTCGCTGCACCGATGCAGAGGTTCCCGACTCCTCTGAGTACGTTGTAGGCATTCACCGAGGGCACTGCGTGTGCAGACTCGCGCGCTGCCTCGAGGAGCGCGGCGCACACGGGGACGAGCCGGTCAACGAAATAGGTGTGCAGAGCGTCGGATCCGGCGCTGTCTCCTTGCATTGCGCCGGCGAGTCCGTGCTTAGTTACGAGGAAATCCACGAACAAGGCCAGCCAAGCCCGCAGAGCCGCCTCTGGCGTCGCGCTCTCCGCGAGCAGTCGTGGTCCCGCATTTGCGCATGCCTCGACCTGGTGGCGGTAGACCGCAACCACCAGCTCCGGACGCGTCGGAAAGTGGCGGTAGATCGTCCCCACGCCGACGCCAGCCTTTGCCGCGATCTCCCGTACCGGGGCATCAACTCCGGACGTCACGAACACTGCTGCCGCTGCGCTGAGCAGTGTTTCGGCGCTGCTTCTAGGGCGACCAACCTGCTTGGAACGAGCAATGGTCATGTGACATCCCATCGAAACTGGCGGCGTGCATTTGTGTTTCGGAACGTTGTTCCGTATTGTTGCGGAACAATGCTCCGATAACTACTATCGCACAGCGCCCCCTGAGGAAGGAACCTGTCATGGCTTCATTCATCGTCGACACGCTGGACGGCATCGTTGGGGGAGGCGCTCCGGTCGTCTCCGTCGCTCCCGTCGAGTTGTCCGCCTCGGGGCGACCTGTCCCATTGGAAGTTCGAGTGTCTGCCCCGGCAACCGGCACGAACCTCCCCATCGTCGTGTTCTCTCACGGGAACGGGTGGAACCTCGACGGGTACGCGCCGCTGACGGCGTTCTGGGCCTCCCGCGGATTCGTCGTGATTCAGCCGACGCATCTGGACTCGCGCCGCAATGGGTTCGGTCTCGATCACCCGGTTTTCCCGTCGATTTGGTCTGAGCGGATCGCGGATCTCACGCGCGTCTTAGACCAGCTCGACACGATCGAGGCAGCCGTCCCGAGCCTTGCGGGGCGCGTCGACCACAGTCGCGTTGCCGCCACCGGTCATTCCTGGGGTGGGCAAACCGCTCAGTCGCTCCTTGGCGCACGGATCCTCAATGATGCAGGCGAAGTCGGTGAAGATATGTCTGACAGCCGCGTTACCGCGGGCATCCTGTTCTCAGCAACCGGTGTTGGTGGTGACGACCTGCACCCGTTTGCGCAGGCGAACTTCCCGTTCATGCGACCCTCGTTCCGGGAGTTGGCCACGCCAACCCTCGTCGTTGCGGGCGACCAAGACCAGTCAATGATGTCGAGTCGCGGACCCGATTGGTTTGCCGATGCCTTCACGTACAGCCCGGGAGCTACCGACCTGCTCTCCTTCTACGGCGCCGAGCATGCGTTGGGCGGGATCGTTGGATATGAAGTCGCCGAGACCACCGACGAGAACCCGGAGCGGGTCGCGGTGATCCAGCGGATGAGCACGGCCTATCTTCGGACCGCTCTGCATGTCGATGAAAGCAACTGGCCCGCAGCCCGAGCTGCCCTCAGCGAGAGCGCCGATCCGATCGGCCGCGTCGATAGTAAGCAGCGCACGGCACCGCACGATGAAGCGCGAAAAGTTACTTTCTAAAAGTGTAAATCACACATAGACTTTCAATTATGGAAAACGATTCTTCGGGAGATTCTCCGAAACCCCCGGCACAGCCGACATCAGCGCAAGCACGCGAGGCGCTAAATACCCTCGACGCTGATGGTAAGAGCTTGTCTCAACGGGTTGTCACTCCCTGGTGGTACCACACGGCGCTTGGGCTGATCGTGGCACTGCTCGTGGGATCGCAAGCATTCTCGGGCCCAGCGTCAATTATGGTGGTGGCCCTCAGCATTGTGGCCATTCCAGTTCTCACCATGACCTACAGCAGTCGCTATGGAGTGACGGTCACCCAGCCGGCAGGACCGCTTAGTAGGCGTCTGCTCCTGGTGACGCTAGGGGTAGTCCTTCTGGCGTTCCTAGCAGGGGTTGCGATTAAGGTCGTCGGCGCCAGCCCGTGGTGGGTTGCTATTCCCGCGGTTGTTGCATTCACTGTCACTCTCGTCTTGGGCCGTCGATACGACGACGCCCTCCGGAACGAGATTGCCGGCACGAGAGACCAGACGCGATGAGCGCCAAGATCATTCCTATGTTCAACGAGGTGATTCACTCTCCGACGCGCCTCCGTATCTGCGGACTGCTGCGGCGCGTGGCGGAATTGGAATTTGGGGTGATTCGTGAGGCCCTTGAGATCACTGACGTCAATCTGTCGAGAAGCCTCAAGATACTCAGTGAAGCGGGCCTCGTCGCCGTCAGAAAAGAAAGCTCGCCCCTCCGCGCGGATGCCCGAAAACTTACGTGGATAGCGATCACGCCAGACGGAAGTCGCGCTCTGGAAGGCCACCTTGCCGCTCTCGCCAGCATCGCGGATGGCGACGTCTGAGGGGACCCCAGCTCGAGCGAAGTAGTAGCGGAAGATAGCGTGGGGCGAACGCGCTCGCCCCGATGGCGTCTCATCACATGACGGACGTACGAACGCCGCGTCTTCCAGCAGTTACGGCGGAGGTCATTTGTCCTTGCCCAGCGAGAGCGGGAAACGTCTCGCCTCGTGCCATCGGCCGTGTGAGCCCTCTACGAGGAGGACGACGGCAGATGCTGTCCCGCTCAGTGGCAACTCCGCGGCGATAGCTCGCTCAGCCTCTTGCAATTCTTCATAGCCAGCGGAGTCGCCCACCGTGGCATGGGGTACCGGCGCATCGTGTAACCCTCCGTAAGGCGGATAGGCCGGGAATACGTGTGTGACTGCTGCAGTGAGCTCAATAAACGGGGCGGGCGATTCTGGCGCGAGCCACGCATCGACGGCCAACTTCTGTCTCAGGGCAGCAAGCGTGGCTGATGCTGGTGCCTCAATGATCAACGCTGTTCGGGGCATACCTCGATGCTAAGCGAGGTCATTCCTGCACTAGTCGGACCGCCGCGCGGGCTAGGCATACAAAACGAAGAAGCCCCCGGTTTCCCGGGGGCTTCTTTTGGTGGACCTGAGGGGATTCGAACCCCTGACCCCCTGCATGCCATGCAGGTGCGCTACCAACTGCGCCACAGGCCCGTCTTGCTTCCCCGGGTGAACGGGGCAACTTGAAAAGAATACAACATCTGAAGCGTCGTTAGCCAATTGAGCGGGCGGCCGGGTGTTTCGACCCGCGTATGCGGGAACATCGGCACGAGTGTATGCGTTGTGATGGATATGGAGATCACGGAGAGCATCGTCATCGGAGCAGGCCAGGCGGGCCTGTCGACCTCCTATCATCTGAAGCGGTTGGGCATCGATCACCTCGTTCTCGATGCGAACGACGCTCCGGGAGGGGCCTGGCAGCATCGCTGGGATGCGTTGACGATGAACGACGTACACGGGGTCGCCGAGCTTCCCGGAGCTGAAGCACCGACACGCGGCATGCAACGCGCGAACGTCGCGGTGCCAGCATCCTTCTCAGACTACGAACGAGACCATGCGCTTCCGGTGCTCAGGCCGGTGAAGATCGACCGGGTAACCGATGACGACGGTCTGCTGGTCGTGCACGCGGGTGATCGCCACTGGCACACCAGAACGCTCGTCAATGCGACAGGCACCTGGACACAGCCGTTCCTGCCTCACTATCCGGGGGTGGAGACCTTCGTCGGGGAACAACTGCACACCGTCGATTACCCGGGGCCGGCCCACTTCGCCGGCAAAAGCGTCCTCGTCGTCGGCGGTGGTGCCTCCGCCGTGCAGTTCCTCGGCGCACTCGCGCCCGTGACGGAAACTCTCTGGGTCACCCGCCGCGAGCCGGTGTGGCGCGATGACGACTTCACACCCGAGGCCGGCGCCGCAGCGGTTGCCCTCGTCGAAAAGCGGGTCGCCCAGGGCCTGCCGCCGCAGAGCGTCGTCGGAGTCACCGGTCTCATGCTGCGTCCTCAGGAGCGCGAAGCCGAACGCCTCGGCGCTTATGCCCGCCGACGCCCGATGTTCGAGCGGATCGAGCCGGACGGTGTGCGATGGTCTGACAGGTCGTTCGAGGAGGTCGATGTGATCCTGTGGGCCACCGGTTTCCGCCCGGCGATCGCCCATCTCGCGCCCCTGCGTCTGCGCAGTGCAGCAGGCGGCATCCAGCTCGACCGCAACGGACGGGGCACGACAGCCGTCGCCGACCCCCGCATCCAACTCGTCGGTTACGGTCCTTCAGCCAGCACGATCGGCGCGAACCGTGCCGGACGCAGCGCTGCCACGGGCGTGCAACGGTCGCTCAAACGTGCCGCAGAACTCATCACCACCGGTTGAGGACGTCCTCGGCGAAGCCCTCGATCCCATCGACCGAGACGCGCTCATCGGTGGAATCCAGCACCCAGCCGCTCCATGTTCCGAACAGCTGATCGGTACGCGTCGAGATGACCAGCACGTTCGTCCGCGAATGCTTGTTGTAAAACGGCGTGAACGTCAGATCCGCCCGCTTGCCGTGGATGTGCCACGGCTTCATCCAGTCGGATGAGTCGTAGTCCCAGACCAGCTCTTCGCTGATCTTCGAGAGCGTTCCGTCGACGACGACGGCGTTCTCGGTCGCCCCTGATCCATCGGTCCATTTCGAGCCGAGCTGCAGGCCGATCACTCGACCGTCGACGATTCCGCTGCCAGACGCCCAGTTCCACCACACCTGGTACGGCCAGCGTCCACGCCCATGATCGAGAACAGCCCAGCTGCCCTCTGGCACGTTGAGCGCTGTGCCATCGACGGTGAGAGTGCCGTGCGCGGGCCGCGCGGCATCCTTGACCGTGTACTGGAACCGACGGGTGCTGCCGCCGCGCCGCCACGGCACGACGACGCCGAGCGACTCATGTCCGGCCGGACGATCGGCGATGATGTCGAAAGACACCCGTGGTGTTGTGCCGCGCAGTCGGGTGCCACCATCGATCTCGTCGATGTCGAGCGTCACCTTCTTGGTGCGTGCTCGGGCAGGACCATCGCCGAGGGATGCCGGCAGTGTGGCGCTGCGTCCGCCGGGGGAGAGCACCGTGGTGTCGATCGCCTCACCTGTGGCACGGTCGTACACCCACACCGAATGCAACGACAGGTAGTCGATGCAGGAGACGGTGAGCGCGATGATGTGCTTTGGGGTCATGACGCTCCAGTACTCCCAGCGCTTATTGCGCCCCCACTGGCCGCGGCCGGGAATCCCCGATGTGTCATGCAGCGGCGTGCGCGTCCACCCCAGGGCGGCGTGGTTCAGCCCGCCGTTCTCCGCGGTGAGCGATACCCGCTGCGTGATCTCGCGCTCGATCATGACTGCTCCTATCGGGGCCGGTGAATGCTCCCGTGATTCTATGCGGCATCAGCGTTAGCCTGGACGCATGTCTCGTGTCATCGTCTTCGGCGGCCACGGCCGCATCGCCCTTCTGCTCGCACCCCTGCTCGTGGATCGCGGTGACCACGTGACCGCGGTCATCCGCAACCCGGACCACGCGGCCGACGTCGAAGCCACCGGGGCCACCGCCGTGGTCGCAGACGTCGAAACCGCGGATGTCGGAGCCCTCGCCGAGATCATCCGTGGGCATGACGCGGTGGTCTGGTCTGCGGGTGCGGGCGGGGGAAACCCCGACCGCACCTACGCCGTCGACCGCGATGCCGCGATCAGTTCGATGGATGCTGCCGCGCGCGCCGGCGTTGCCCGCTATGTGATGGTCTCGTGGATCGGGTCCACGGCGGATCACGGTGTGCCGGAGGATGACTCATTCTTCGCCTACGCCGATGCGAAATGGGCCGCTGATGAGCACCTGCGCGCGACCGATCTCGAAGGCACGATCCTCGGGCCAGGCGCTCTCACCTTCGATGAACCGACCGGGCGGATCGAGTTGGATGCCCAGGGCAGCGGTGCCGTGGCGCGCGCCGATGTCGCAGCTGTCATCGCTGCCACGCTGACGGAGCCACTGACGATCGGACGCACAATCCGCTTCGGCAACGGCACACCGGAATCATCCGAACCCATTGCGCTCGCGCTCGCGCGGTGAGCATGCGCCGCCGCCATCCATTCGTCCTGGCTGCCGTCGTCGTGGCCATGACGGCCGCTGTCACCACCGGGCCCGCTATCGCCGCACCCACCGCGACCGCACCCACCGCGACCGGCCAGCCGACTCTTGTGCACCCTGCCGATGCCCCGGAGACATCGGCCGCCACACAACGGCTCGTGGCCGAGATGACAACCTCCGAGCGAGCCGCAAGCATCGTGATGGGGCACATCTCCTCGCAGAACCCCGCCGAGTTGTCGGGGTGCATGGAGCAGACCGGCATCGGCGGATTCATCCTCATGGGAGCGAATGTGCCGGGGTCGGAGGCCGAACTGCAGCGAGTATCCGCGGCGCTCGCAACCGATTCGTCCCTGCCGGGCCCGCTCATCGCCATCGATCAGGAGGGCGGGATCGTCTCCCGGCTACCCTGGGACCAATTTCCCGCTTCGACCACCCTCAAGGAACGCCCGGCCGCGGAGGTCGCTGCCTCTTTCGCTGCTCGTGGATCACTCGTCGCCCGAGCAGGAGCAAATGTGAACTTCGGCATCGTCGCCGACACCACATCGGAGCGTACATCGTTCATCTTCGGCCGCGCTCTCGGAGCCGATCCGGCGAGCGCTGCCGAACGCGTCGCGGCAGCCGTGACGGCGGAGGAGCAGTTCGCCGCCTCCACACTCAAACATTTCCCCGGGCATGGCGCCGCCCCGGGCGATTCGCACGAGCTGATCCCCAGCACGGATAAGACGCTTGATGAGTGGCGGCAGTCGGACGCGGTGCCGTTCGTTGCCGGAATCGAGGCCGGAGCTTCGCTGCTGATGTTCGGGCATCTGTCGTACACAGCAGTCGATTCGGCACCGGCATCGCTTTCTCCCCGGTGGCACGAGATCGCCCGCGACGACCTCGGTTTCGACGGCGTGATCGTCACCGACGACCTAGGCATGCTGCAATCCACCGGGATCCCCGAATACGCCGATCCGATTGCCAACGCGGTGGCTGCAGTGGCCGCCGGCAACGACCTCGTCCTGTCGATCGCGCACACGACTCCGGAGACCGCATCCGAACTCACCGCCGGGATCACGACCGCGGTCGAGTCCGGATCCCTTTCTGCCGAACGGCTTCAGGATGCTGCAGAGCGCGTGATGACGCTGCGGCTGGAGCTGGCAGCATCCGGTGCTGTCTGGGCGCCGTGCGCGGACTGTGAACCGGCATCCTGACCCAGCCACGCTGACAGCATCCGCTCGCGCAGCGCCTGACCGCGTTCGGCGAAGCCGCGCTGTCGACGCACATAATCGGCCTTGCCCTCTGCCGTCTCGATCGGCACGGGCGTAACATCCCAGTCGGACAGGTCGTAGGGGGCGGCTTCCATATCGAGCAGCCGGATGTCGCGGGCCAGTTCGAAGGTGTCGAGCAGCACTTCACCGGGGATCAGCGGTCCGAGCTTCATTGCCCACTTGTACAGGTCCATACCGGCATGCAGACACCCCGGCTGTTCCCGTTCCGGCTGATCGGCGCGGCTCAGTACCTGACGGTTAAGCGGTACGGCCTCGGGGGTGAAGAAGCGGAACGCGTCGAAGTGCGTGCAGCGCAACTCGTGCGATTCGACAACCGCGTCAGTACCGGCCCGGCCGAGGCGCAGCGGTACTGCATGCCGATGCTCGTCGGCGCGATAAACCATTGCCCACTCGTGCAGTCCGAAGCAGCCGAACTGTCCGGGGCGTGCGGCCGTGCGGCGCAGCATCCGCTCGGTGAGAGAAGCCAACTGCTGTTTCTCGCGAGCGAAGGCCCCGGCATCGGGAACGACGGAATCTGTGCGCGTGCCGGGCGCGTACCAGCGCCATCCGGCCCGCTCGGGTGCATTGTCGAGCTGGACGTCGGCTCCGGGATGCCAGCGCCGTAGTTGCGCGGGTGCATACGAGTAATAGGTGAAGAGAAAATCCCATACCGGATGCTTCTCGCCGCGCGAGGCACGTTCGCGGTGTGCAGCGGTCAAAGCATCCGCACGTTCCTGGTGCTGGCGTTCGCGCTGCTGCCACCTCGTGCGGTCGAGCGACACGGTGGGAGGCATCAGTGCAGGATGCCGCGCTCGGTCAGCCGCTCGCGGAGCCCGGCGCCGTCGGATGCCGCCACCCACAGCACGGTGTCCTCGGAATGGTCATCGGATGCGGCCCGACCACCGGCGAGCATGGCCTCGGTGGCGGAGAGCTGACGAATGGCGACGCCGGCGACCAGATCAGGGTGCTCCTGCATGAACTCGGTGTAGATCGACTCATCGTGCTGCCCGTCATCGCCGATCAGCAGCCAGCGCACGTTCGGGAACTCTTCGGCGAGTCGGCGCAGATTGGTGAGCTTGTGCTCGCGTCCGCTGCGGAACCAGCGATCGTGCGTCGGACCCCAGTCGGTGAGCAGCATCGAGCCACGGGGGAACAGATGCCGGTTCATGAACCGGCTGAGTGTGGGGGCGACATTCCATGCGCCGGTGGACAGGTAGATCATGGGGGAGCCCGGATGCTGGCGCACCAGCTGTTCGAGCAGCACAGCCATACCGGGGACAGGAAGACGAGCATGCTCGTCGATGACGAAGGAGTTCCAGGCGGCGATGAAGGGCCGAGGCAGCGCAGTGACCATGACCGTGTCATCCACGTCGGAGAGCACACCGAACGTCACGTCGTCAGCCACGATGAACGCGCTGGCTTCGACGGGCTCCTGATTCTCCACTGCCACGGTGAAGCTCTGCCAGCCCGGTTGCAGATCCGCGTTGATCACGGTGTCGATGACACCACCGCGATCGGCGATCACTTCATGAGTGCGTCCGCCGATCATGACGCGCACCGTGGCGAAGCTGACCGGAATACCCACGAAGCTGCGCCACCCGCGCACACTCGCGTACTCGCCGTTCTCGGTGCGGCGCTGCGGGGGAACGATCAGCACACGACCGACGACGCGCACCCAGCCGCTGCCGCCGTAGCCGGCGAAGGGTTGAATCGTCGCGGTGCGTCCACGCCGTCTCGCCCTGCTCTCGCGCCAGCTGTGCAGGCGGTGCTCCAGGCGGGCGAACCAGTGAATCCTGGTCTTGGTGGGGCTGTCTTCGGACATCGTTTCAGTCTTTCATGTTCGACGCGGCATTCTCGCCGTCGTCTGTGCTGCGCATATGCCGATCTTCCCAGCGGGTCAGCAGCTTCTTGCCGAAGAAGACCACCAGCAGAAAAAGCACGATGATTCCCACGAACACGTAACCGGCGAAGTGCACCCGGTCCACGAGCTCACGGAAGCTGCCGGCAGCCAGAGAGCTGACCGTCACATATGCCGTTGCCCAGATGAGGCATGCCGGTGCCGTCCAAGCGAGGAAACGACGGTACGAGTAGGTACTCATGCCCACTGTGAGGGGGACGAGGGAGTGCAGGACCGGGAGGAAGCGCGAGATGAAGATTGCAATGCCGCCCCGCCGCGCCAGATATTGCTCGGCCCGCATCCAATGCCGTTCGCCGACCTTCGTCCCGATCCAGGAATGGCGAATGCGTGGCCCCAGCCAACGTCCGAGCCAGAAGCCGATGCTCTCGCCGATCAACGCTCCCGCCACCACGACGAGCACCATCGCCACTGCTTCGGCCACCCCTTCGACGCCCATGGACGCGATGATCACGATGGTGTCACCCGGGACGATCAAGCCGATCAGGATGCTGGTCTCCAACATGACAGCGATACCGGCGATCAGTGTGCGGGCAATCGGGTCGACTGCCTGTACAGCATCGAGAAGCCATTGGAGGAAGTCGTCCACGCACACGAGAATACGTGCTTGATCGAGCCTTACGCTGAGAGGGTGCCGCACCTCTCGCCGCTGGAACTTCGACGTCTGGATTCTTCCCTCGATGTCGTCGGTGCGTTCCGTGCGCTCGCCGCGGAGTTTACCGACGTGTTCTGGCTGGATGCCGGAGACGGAGCAACCCAGGGCTGGAGTGTTCTCGGTACCGGAGATGTCGATGCGCAGGGGCCGGGGAACGTGCTGATCGACGCGGACCCCGCAGTGCTCGCCGCGCCGGCAGACGCTCCGCCGTTTCGCGGTGGCTGGGTCGGATGGCTGGACTTCGAATCAGGGGCGGCGGCTGCCGGTGCAACAGCGGCCGGCTCCGAGGTCGGACCCGCCTGGATACGCGTGCGCGCCGCCATTGCCATTCATCACCCGACCGGCGCGGTATGGATGCTGGGGGCAGACCCGGTGCTCGAGCGCTGTGTGCAGGTGAAGGCCGGCGCAGCATCCGCGGCAGCATCCGACCGAACCGTCGCCGTCGCACGGCACACGCCGGAGGAGTACGAGAGTCTCATCGAGCAGTGCCGCGCCGTAATCCGCGCCGGAGATGCCTACCAGTTGTGCCTGACGACACGGTTCATCGTGCCGGGCCGGCACGATCCGCTGGAGACCTACCTGCGGCTGCGGAGCGCGACCCCCGCCCACCACGGCGGATTCGTGCGGATCGGTGACACAGCACTGCTCAGCGCCAGTCCGGAGACTTTTCTGCGTGCATCCGGCGGCCACATCCAGACCCGGCCGATCAAGGGGACGCGTCCGCGCGGGGTCACACCTGCAGAAGATGCGGCGCTCGCCGCAGAGCTCCTCGACAGTCCCAAAGAACGCGCCGAGAACGTCATGATCGTCGACCTCATGCGCAACGACCTGTCCCGTGTCTGCGTTCCGGGTTCGATACAGGTCGACGAACTATGGAAGATCGAGTCCTATCCGGCCGTTCATCAGCTGGTGTCCACGGTCACCGGGAAGGCCAGCAGCGGTCTCACGGTGAACGAGCTGTGGGCGGCAGCCTTTCCGGCCGGCAGCATGACCGGAGCGCCGAAGCTGTCGGCGATGACCG
Organism: Microbacterium sp. A94; assembly: GCF_051842855.1. Taxonomy (NCBI): domain Bacteria; kingdom Bacillati; phylum Actinomycetota; class Actinomycetes; order Micrococcales; family Microbacteriaceae; genus Microbacterium; species Microbacterium sp. A94. The sequence continues at coordinate 202,896 of NZ_JBPXMU010000001.1, forward strand.
TGCTGCACGAGCTCGAGGGCCACCGGCCGCGGGGCGTGTACAGCGGATGCTTCGGCTACGTCGGTGTTGACGGAGCAGTTGATCTGGCGATGGTCATCCGCAGCATCGTGATCACAGCGGAGGACGCCGTTATCGGCGCGGGTGGCGGCATCACCTGGGGCTCGGTGGCTGTTGCCGAAGTCGATGAGGTCGCGACGAAGGCACGGGCGCCGTTGACGGCTCTGGGCGCGGAACTTCCGGAAGCGTGGCGCCGGTAGGGATCGGATATCCTGGAAGTTCCTGACTTTTTGCGCAGTCCGCTTCTATGTGATTGGCCGTTCGTTGTCTGAAAATCTGTCCCCCTCCACCGAGGCCGCCGACGAGTCGCTGTCGGTGCACGCTGTCCAAGCCAAGTGGCAGAAGTACTGGGCGGATAACGACACGTTCCTCGCGGGCGGTGAAGAAGACACCAGGCCGCGCAAGTTCGTGCTGGCGATGTTCCCGTATCCCTCCGGTGACCTGCACATGGGGCACGCCGAGAACTACCTGTACTCCGACATCGTCGCGCGCTTCTGGCGGCACCGCGGACACAACGTTCTGAACCCGATCGGGTGGGACTCCTTCGGGCTTCCCGCGGAGAACGCCGCTATCCGCCGCGGGGCCGACCCGCGCGAGTGGACGTACCAGAACATCGATCAGCAGAAGGTGGGCTTCAAGGCCTACGGCGTATCGTTCGACTGGTCGCGCGAGCTGCACACCTCCGACCCGGAGTACTACCACTGGAACCAGTGGCTGTTCCTGAAGCTGCACGAGCGGGGGCTCGCCTACCGCAAGAAGAGCCCGGTCAACTGGTGCCCGAACGACCAGACTGTGCTGGCGAACGAGCAGGTCGTCGATGGTCGCTGCGAGCGCTGCGGCACCGAGGTCATCAAGAAGAAGCTCACGCAGTGGTACTTCAAGATCACCGACTACGCAGACCGCCTGCTGGATGATCTGAACCAGCTCGAGGGTCGCTGGCCGCACAAGGTGCTGCAGATGCAGCGCAACTGGATCGGGCGCTCGATCGGTGCCGATGTCGACTTCGTCATCGAGGGCCGCGAGGAGCCGGTGACGGTGTTCTCGACGCGTCCGGACACCCTGCACGGTGCAACGTTCTTCGTGGTGGCACCGGATGCCGAGCTGGCTGCAGAGCTGGTCGCCGATGCGTCGCCGGATGTGAAGACGGCTTTCCAGGAGTACCTCGCGAAGGTGCAGAAGACCACCGATATCGATCGTCAGGCCACGGATCGGCCGAAGACGGGTGTCTTCCTCGAGCGTTATGCGATCAACCCCGTCAACGGTGAGAAGCTGCCGGTCTGGGCGGCGGACTACGTGCTGGCCGACTACGGTCACGGCGCCGTGATGGCTGTTCCCGCACACGATCAGCGCGACCTCGACTTCGCTCGCGCATTCGATCTGCCAGTCAAGGTCGTTGTCGACACGACGGCTCCGATCACCGGTGCGATGCCGGTGATCGAGGTTGACGAGGATGGCGTTCCGATTGACACGGGCGCTGCGAGTCTCGACGACCAGCATCCATCGGTCACGGGTGTCGCGCTCACGGGCGAGGGACGCATGATCAACTCGGGCGAGCTGAACGGACTGTCCAAGCGCAACGCCGTCGCACGCGCCATCGAGCAGCTCGAAGCCAACGGCAATGGTCGTGCGGCCAAGAACTACCGTCTGCGCGACTGGCTGATCTCCCGGCAGCGCTTCTGGGGCACACCGATCCCGATGCTGCATCACGAAGACGGCCACGTCACGCCGGTGCCAGAAGATCAGCTGCCGGTGAAGCTGCCCAGCGTCGCCGGACTCGACCTCACGCCCAAGGGGACGTCCCCCCTGGGTGCTGCAGAATCCTGGGTGCAGACCGTCGACCCCGTCAGCGGTGACCCCGTGCTGCGCGATGCCGACACCATGGACACCTTCGTGGACAGCTCGTGGTACTTCTTGCGGTTCCTCTCGCCGAACAACGACAAGGTGGCGTTCGAGACGAGCGAGGCGGACCGCTGGGCGCCGGTCGACTCGTACATCGGCGGTGTCGAGCACGCGATTCTGCACCTGCTGTACGCACGCTTCATCACCAAGGTGCTGTTCGACATGGGGCTGATCGACTTCACTGAGCCGTTCAGCAGCCTGATCAACCAGGGCATGGTCATCCTCGATGGCGCGAAGATGTCCAAGAGCAAGGGCAACCTGGTGCTGTTCCAGGAAGAGCTCGACAAGCATGGTGCCGACGCTCTGCGTGTCGGCCTTGCGTTCGCCGGACCCGTGGAGGACGACAAGGACTGGGCCGACGTTTCGACGACCGGTGCGCAGAAGTTCCTCGCCCGTGCGCTGCGACTGAGCAACGATGTGGCGAGCCCCGTCGACGTGCTGTTCAAAGACGGCGATGCGGCGCTGCGCCGTGGCACCCACCACCTGCTGGCTGAGGCACCCGGGCTCGTCGAACAGACGAAATTCAACGTGCTCGTCGCACGCCTCATGGAGTTGGTGAACCTCACCCGCAAGACGATCGACTCCGGCGCCGGAGCCGCGGACCCCGCGGTTCGCGAAGCGGTGGAGACCATCGCGGTGATGCTCGATCTCATTGCGCCGCACACTGCGGAGGAGATGTGGGAAGCACTCGGGCACGAGCCGTCTGTGGGCCTGGTTACCTGGCGTCAAGCAGATCCGGCGTTGATGGTGGACGAGACGATCACCGCTGTGGTGCAGGTCGGCGGAAAGGTTCGTGCGCAGCTCGAGGTCTCGGCGAAGATCAGCGAGGCAGAGCTTGAGGCGCTGGCGCGAGCTGATGAACGTGTCATCCGCGCTATCGGCGACCGGGAGATCGTGAAGGTGATCGTCCGTGCGCCGAAGATCGTGAGCTTCGCCGTCAAGGGCTGAGTCTTTCTGCACACCCGCGCCGAGGCATGACTTCTCCACGGATGCCGTGATCGGCGCCGCCGCCTGGATGACGGTCTGCCTAACGTGGCGGAGTGTCAGCGACTGAATCGGCGACCGCTCGCCCCAGGGCATCTCGCCTGAAGCTGAGTATCGGCGCGGCCGTCGTGCTCGGGCTGGTCGTGCTGTCTGCTGCGGTCGGTCTCGGCATCGTGCGCGGGCAGACGCAGCCGGTGCAGACGGTGCAGACGGAAGTCGCAGGCGGCGAGGAGAGCGCGGTCGGCGGCGAGATATATGTGCATGTGCTCGGCCAGGTCGAAAATCCTGGGCTGTACCTGCTCGATGTCGACGCCCGCGTCGTGGATGCCCTGTCCGCAGCGGGCGGGACGCTGGATGATGCCGACCTGCAGGCGGTGAACCTGGCACGGCCGCTCAGCGACGGTGAGCAGCTGCTCGTGCCGGCCATCGGGGAACCTGTCGACACCGGCGGGGCAGCACAGCACAGCGATGGGTTGGTGAATCTCAACAGCGCCGATCAGGCGGCCTTGGAGGCGCTGCCCCGGATCGGACCGGCGCTGGCGCAGCGAATCATCGAGTGGCGCGAGAAGAACGGCCGCTTCCAGGCCGTGGAAGATCTGCTGGCGGTCTCCGGCATCGGGGAGAAGCTTCTGGCCGGGCTGCAAGATCTGGTGCGGGTGTGAACGGCAGCACGCGTGTGCGCGATCTTCGCCTCGTGCCGCTCGCGCTGGGCGTATGGGCTGCGGCGCTCGTCTGCGTCTTCGTGCCGGATGCCGCGGGCTGGTGCGTCGCGGCCGGCGTCGTGGTGGGCGCTGCCGTGCTGGGCGTGCTCGCGCGGCAGTCCGTGCGCGGCGTACGTTCGGCGTCGCGTCTGACGTCGATGGTCACAAGCGGGGGACTGATGGCAGTCGTGGCGCTGGCCATGGCTGCCGTGGCGATGACGGCCGGTTTCGCTGCACCGCAACGAGCCGAAGCCGAAGAACTCGACGGTCGTTTCATCGAGGTCGTCGCTGTGATCTCATCATCGTCGTCGATCGGAACCGATCAGCGGCTGTGGTTCGACGTGCAAACCTCGCGCGCGGGTGTTCCCGGTGATCCCGATCCGCTGGCGGTGCCGATGCGCGTCGGAGTCGATCCGGTATCCGGACTCGATCTGGGGGCGCTCGTTCGAATCGGTGGGCAGGCGAAAACGACCGATCCTGGCGAACGCGCGGCGCTGGTCATCTTCGGCACGCGGGCGGAGATCATCCAGCCAGCGAGCGGTGTGTTCGACGTCGCGGCGCAGGTACGAGAAGACTTCGTTGAGCGGGCCGTCGCACTGCCCGAACCCGGGGCGGGATTGCTGCCCGGGTTGGCGGTGGGCGATACCCGGGCAGTGTCCGAAGAGCTGAACGCAGCCATGCTGACATCGGGCCTCAGCCACTTGACCGCTGTGTCGGGCGCCAACTGTGCAATCGTGGTGGGTGCGGTCTTCTGGCTGGTGTCGCTCTGCGGCGGCGGCCGCACGCTGCGGGTGGTTCTGGCTCTGATCGCCCTTGCCGCGTTCGTGGTTCTCGTAACGCCCGAACCCAGCGTCATTCGCGCGGGCGTGATGGCGGGGCTGGCGATGCTCACGCTGCTGTGCGGGCGTCCGAGCGCCGGGGTGGGCGTGCTCTGCCTCGCGGCTGTGGCGATTCTCATCGCTGACCCGTGGCTGGCGGCGACGCCCGGGTTCGCGCTGTCTGCCGCGGCGACCGCCGCACTCATCGTGCTCGCGCCGCCCGTGTCGCGGGGGCTTGCCCAGTGGATGCCGGCGCCCCTGGCCCTGGCCATCGGCATCTCGTTGGCAGCCCAACTCGCCTGCGGCCCGATCATCGCGCTGTTCGCCGAGCAGCAGTCGATCGTCGGCATCCCCGCGAATCTGCTCGCTGGGCCCATGGCACCAATCGCTACCGTCATCGGCCTGCTGGCCTGTCTGGCCGCTCCCATTCCGCCGCTGGCCGATCTGTTCGCGGCGTTCGCCTGGTTGCCGGCCGCGTGGATCTCGACCACCGCGACGGTTTCGGCGAATGTACCGGGCGGAACCGTGCTCATCGTCCCGGGAATCGGGTCTGCGCTGCTCGTAACGATTCTCAGCGGTGCGTTGGGGGCGCTGCTATGCACGGGCGGGTTTGCGGCGATCCGCTGGGTGCGCGGAGCATCCATCGCGGTGCTCGTGATCATGGCGGCGCTGCTGGGATCTCGGATGCTGCTGACCGGGCCGCTGGCGGCAACGGCGGTTCCGGAGCGGTGGTCGATCGCCGCATGCGATATTGGTCAGGGCGATGCGCTCGTCATACGATCTGCCGGGCAGATTGCACTCATCGACACCGGCATGGACCCTGACCTGCTCTCAACGTGCCTCAATGCGCTGGCGGTCGACCGGATCAACCTGCTGGTCTTGACGCACTTCGACGCGGACCACGTCGGGGCGGTGTCAGTGATCGAGGGGCGTGTCGACACTGTTCTGCACGGACCCAGTGAATCGGCGGATCAGCGGGAACTGCTCGAACGCCTCGCTGGTGGCGGGGCGCGGCTGGTCTCCGCATCCACCGGGTTGCACGGCACGCTCGGATCAGCATCGTGGAAGGTGCTGTGGCCACGGAAGGACTCGGCAGCGTTCCCGGCAGGCAACGACGCCAGCGTTGTGATCGAATTCGACGGGGGAGACGTGCCGCGATCGATCTTCCTCGGCGACATCTCGGCGTTGCCGCAACGCATGCTCAGCCCGCAGCTGACTGGCCCCTACGCCGTGGTGAAGGTTGCGCACCATGGCAGTGCTGACCAGGATCCCGGCCTGTACGAGCGTCTGGGGGCTGCTGTGGCGATCTTCAGCGCCGGGGTGGACAATGACTACGGGCATCCGCGTGATGAGGCTCTTGACCTTGCTGAGGCTGCTGGCGCTCTCGTTGTACGCACGGACCTTCAGGGCCGCATCCTGATCGGACTCCGGGACGGAGAACTGTTGGTGTGGACGGAGCGGGAGAAGGGTTCCTAGCAGGCGCTGTGGCCTGGGGACGCTGGAGGGCTTGTATCATCCGTCCGAAGCGCTCAGGATGGATGCGGGGGAAGAATGCAAGCCGGTGAATCAGATCGAGATGCGAGCGCTACGCGCACCCGTGTGAAACGGTGGATGCGCGTCTCTTACGCGTGCATGGCTACGGCCGCGCTGGCTGTCGCGACAATCGGAGCGGGTACGCACCTCGGCTCACGCAACGAGAACCCTCCGCAGGCTGCTGCCTCGAGCACAGAACACGATGTGTCAGACCACATCGAGGCTCCGGAGTCGCACACCGCGGGATTCTCCGAGGTGGCGAAACGGTTTGCTGAGAGCGCCCTCGCCGAGGCGTCAGTTCGCTCGGCAAGCGTCTACTCGGCGACGACGATGGAAGAGCTCGCCGAGAAGAGTCGAGCGGCCCGGGAAGCTCTCATCCGGTCGGCCATCGAATCTGGTATGAATGTCGACCTCTCACGGTTCCCGGATGCTGCTGCGATGTCGTCCATCGGCGAGTTCATCTGGCCGGTCGCGAACGCCAGGATCTCGGACCACTTCGGCGCGCGAGGCGGGCGGCACCAAGGCATGGACCTCGCCGCCGCGGGCGGAACACCGATCACGGCTGCGTCGCCCGGAATCGTCGTGCTCTCCAGCGAGTCGCATTACGGCTACGGTGTCGCCGTCATCATCCAACACATCAACGGCGTGCAGACGCTCTACGGGCACTTGACCCACGGCAGCCGCGCCGTCAAAGAAGGCGACTGGGTAGAAGCCGGGGATCCGATTGGCCTCGTGGGGAACACCGGCCACAGCTTCGGTGATCACCTGCACTTCGAAGTGCGGGTCAACGGTACGGCCGTCGATCCACGCCGCTACCTCGATGGCGCAGGGGATCCCGTCGTGGTTGCACCGTGGACTCCGATCACGGGTGGCACGCCAGCGCAGGTTCCGGAGCCTCCGAAGCCGGAGCAGCCGGCGAAGCCGACGTCCACACCGACACCGACACCGACGCCGACACCAACACCGACACCGACACCGACGGGCACTCCGACGCCGACGGGCCCGCCAGGCACTCCGACACCGACTCCGGATCCGACGCCGACGGACCCGCCAGGCACGCCGACACCGACACCGACGAACCCGCCAGGCACGCCGACACCGACTCCAGATCCCACGCCCACGGACCCGCCGTCCACGCCGGAGCCCACGGATCCTCCGGCGGCACCGGAGCCCACGCAACCTCCATCTGCACCGGAGCCCACAGCCCCTCCGGCCGCGCCGGAACCTCCGGCACCGCCGGCTCCGACGCAGGAGCCATCGGAGCCGCCCAGCACGCCTGAGCCATCGACGTCTGCCGCGCCCGAGTAATCCGCGAAAGCACTGCTGCACCCTGCCCGGACAGCACCGAGGATGTCCCCAACCCCGGGTAGGCTCGGAACATGGCCGCTCCTCGTTCCTCAGCTCGTGGTGGCGCGAAGGCAACGAAAGTCCCGCAGGTGTCTTGGCGCGAACCGCGACCAGCGCCGATCGTGCTGGTTTCGGGGCCGGAAGAGGTGTGCGCTGAGCGCGCCATCGCCGGCATCCGTGACTACCTGCGCGTCGAAGACCCGGCATTGGAAGTCAGCGACGTTCGCGCGGACGACTACGCCCCGGGCACGCTGCTGGCGCTCACCTCGCCGTCGCTGTTTGGCGAGCCGCGACTGGTTCGGGTGGCCGGCGTGGAGAAGTGCTCGGATGCTTTTCTGCAGGAGGCGGTGTCGTACCTCAGCAACCCGCAGGAGGGCGCGACGGTGCTGCTCCGGCACACCGGTGCGAGTGTCCGCGGGAAGAAGCTTCTTGACGCACTGCGTTCTGGCACGGGCGGCGGCATCGAGATCGCCTGCCCGACGATCAAACGAGACAGCGATCGGGTTGATTTCGCCGCCGGGGAATTCACCGCGGCCCGGCGCCGCATTGCCCCGCAGGCTCTGCGCGCCCTGGTCTCAGCGTTCGCTGACGACCTCACAGAACTTGCTTCTGCATGTCAGCAGCTGATTCGCGATGTCGAGGGAGACGTCAGCGAAGACACGGTCACCAAGTACTACGGCGGGCGGGTCGAGGTATCGGCGTTCGTCGTCGCCGACACGGCGATCGCGGGCCGGTACGGCGAGGCACTGGTCGCTCTGCGCCACGCGCTGGATTCCGGTGCCGATCCGGTGCCGATGGTTGCCGCCTTCGCCATGAAGCTGCGCACGATGGCCCGCGTGGCCGGTCAGCGCGAGCCGAGCCGCAGCCTCGCACAGCGGCTGGGAATGAAGGACTGGCAGGTGGATCGAGCCCGCCGCGACCTCAGCGGGTGGAATGAGCGGTCTCTTGGCCTCGCCATCCAGGCGACGGCGAGGGCGGATGCCGAGGTCAAGGGTGCTGCCCGCGACCCGATCTTCGCGCTGGAGCGCATGGTCACCGTCATTGCGACGAGAGCCCCGTTCGGCGAGTAGTCGCCCCACCCGGTCGCCCCGGAACTCTTCCGCGCTGCACACTTGCAGTGCCGATGCACGGATGCAGGGGCATCCATCGGCGTTTCGCCCTGCATCCGTACGATCGCCCTGCATCCGGGCGTGCACGCGGGGAGGGCGCGTCCGGACGCGCACGCGGGAATGGAACGCAAGAAGCCCGCCCCGCGAACGGGACGGGCTTCTCGAAAAGCTTCAGCTCGGCTTGAATCAGCTCGGCTTGAATCAGCTCGGCTTGAATCAGCTCGGCTTGAGTCAGCTCGGCTTGAGTCAGCTCAGAGAGCTGCAACCTGCTTCGCGAGCGAGGACTTGCGGTTAGCAGCCTGGTTCTCGTGCACGACGCCCTTGCTGACGGCCTTGTCGAGCTTCTTCGACGCGAGCTTGAGCGTTGCTTCAGCAGCGGTCTTGTCGCCCTTGGCAATGGCCTCGCGGGCGTTGCGGACGACAGTCTTGAGCTCCGACTTGACAGTCTTGTTGCGAGCCTGAGCCTTCTCGTTGGTCTTGTTGCGCTTGATCTGCGACTTGATGTTTGCCACGCGTGGAAACTTCCGTTCAGTGATGGATGGGATATGTCGAGAGCAGAAGAGGGCTGCTGTTCGACGTTCGTGAGGGATAAACCCACACGCAAGCCAAGAACCAACTCTATCAGGTCTCGGCTGAGTTCATCGCGCGCCGCTCGCACGGTGTCGCTGGATACGGCATGCTGGCGCTAACCGAGCAAAGGGGCTCTTCATGGTGGATGCATTCGGCCGACCGTCAACCCCGCCCGCGGGCCTGCGCTGGTCCGCAGCGACGGCAGCCTTCCAGATCGAGGGTGCGCGTCATGGCGACGGCCGTGGGCGGTCGATCTGGGATGACTTCGTCGATACTCCGGGACAGGTTGTGGATGCCACGACCGCAGAACCCGGACCTGCCAGCTACGAACACTTCGCGGAAGACATCGCGCTGCTGCAGGGGCTCGGCGTGGACCGGTATCGCTTCTCGATCTCGTGGGTTCGCGTGCAGCCGGACGGCCGCGGCAAGCCCGAACCTCGGGGCATCGCATACTACGACCGACTCGTCGACGGTTTACTCGAGGTCGGTATCACGCCCTTTCCGACGCTGTATCACTGGGACTTGCCCGCCACGCTCGAGGCGGACGGCGGCTGGCTCGTCCGCGACACAGCCGAGCGCTTCGCGGAGTACACCGAGATCGTCGCCGCCGCGCTCGGCGATCGGGTGAAGCACTGGTACACGATCAACGAGCCGATCTCGACCGCCCTGCAGGGCTACGCGATCGGTGAGCTGGCTCCAGGTCGGCAGCTGCTGTTCGACGCGCTGCCGGCTGTTCATCACCAGTTGCTCGCGCACGGGCTCGCTACCGGCGTGCTTCGTCAGCACGGAGCGGATGCCGTCGGCATCGTCAACAATCACACCTGGGTGCGTCCGGCCACTGACTCCGAGGCAGATCAGACCGCGGCGCATCTGTACGACCTCATCCACAACCGCCTCTTCGCCGACCCCGTACTGACCGGAAACTATCCAGATCTGCGGCCGTTGGGCGTCGACCTTCCGATACAGGATGGCGACATGGACATCATCGCCACGGCATCCGATTTCTACGGCGTGAATTTCTACAATCCGACCACGATCGCCGCAGCGCCGGCCGATGCACCCGTGCCGTTCGTGCAGGTGCCCACGCCGGGAGTCGCGCACACCGGTTTCGGTGAGCTGTGGCCCATCGACCCAGCTGCTTTGACCGCGTTTCTGACCGAGGCCGCTCGACGCTACGGCGACCGCCTGCCGCCGATCATCATCGGTGAGAACGGCGCCTCATTTCCAGAACCGGATGCGGTGGATGCCCCGATCAGAGATAGCGATCGGGTCGCCTACCTGGCCGGTCACATCGGCGCGGTGGCTGATGCGATCACCCAGGGCGTGCGCATTGAGGAGTACACGGTGTGGAGCCTGCTCGACAACTTCGAATGGGCCGACGGATTCACGCAGCGCTTCGGGCTCGTGCATGTCGACCATGAAACCTCGAAACGCACCCCGAAACGCTCTTATGATTGGTACCGGACGCTGATCGCGGAGAGCCGGCGATGAAGTCGCTGCTGCCCCGTGAGGGAAGAGTCGGTGCAACCTGGCTGAGTCTGTTCGCCGTGGCGTGGTTGGCAGTCTGGACCGTACAGCTCACCCCGGTGCAATTGCTGCTTCCGCTGCAATTGGATACCCCGGGCGCCGAGAGCGATTGGATCACCGGCGTCATCTGGTCGGGGCTGATCCTCTCGGTCGGCGGAATGGCGGGGGTTTTCGCCGGACCGCTGGCCGGGATGCTGTCCGACCGCACAGAATCCCGGTGGGGAAGACGCCGGCCCTGGGCGATCGGCGGCTCCACACTCGCCGCGGTTTCACTGCTGCTGACGGGGGCGGCAACGGAGCCGCTCGCTGTCGGCGCAGCCTGGGTGGGAGTCTCGATCGGGGTCGCTGTGTTGTCTGCGGCCCTGACCGCCATGATTGCCGATCAGGTTTTCGTGCAGCGGGGCACAGCATCCGCCCTCGTGAGCTCCGCCCAAGCGGTCGGAATCGTGGTCGGTGTCGGTGCCGTGGTGCTGCTGGGACTCAGCATCGGTGCCAGCTACCTTCTGCTGGCCGGCATCATCCTCATCGTCGGGGTGGGAACGGCGATTTTGCTGCCTGACCCCGTTGTCGCTCACCGGAAGCGAGACAGCACCGAGAGTGTACGTGATCGGCTCGGTGCACTGCAGGACAGGAATTTCGTGTGGGTGCTGGTGAGCCGGTTCACAGTCAACCTCGGTAACGCGCTCGGAACGGCGTTGCTGTTGTTCTTCCTGCTCTATGGAGTCGGTTCTCCGGCCGAGAGCGCAGAGGATGATCTGTTGGTGCTCATCGTGATCTACACCATCTTCGTGGTCGCAGCATCCCTCATTGCCGGATCCATCTCCGACCGAACCGGCAAGCGCAAATCGATCGTGCTCATCGCGGCGCTCATTCAAGCGCTCTCAGCCGTCATGATCCTGATCTCTCCGACGTTCATCGGAACCGCGATAGCGGCCGGTGTGATGGGTGTGGGGTACGGCGCCTATATGGCGGTGAGTCTCGCGCTGGCCACGGATCTGCTTCCGCGCGTCGAACACCATGCCCGCGATGTCGGTGTGGTGAATGTCTCGGCGAGCCTCGGACAGCTGTTGGGGCCGCTGCTGGGCGCAGGACTGGTCGCGGTCGTCGGCGGTTTCTGGCTACTGTTCCTGATCGCCGGAATCCTGTCAGCGGTGGGCGCCCTTATGACTGTGGCCGTTCGTCTTTCTGCAGCGTCGCTATTGCCAGATCCAACAGGGCATTGAACACCCGCGGCCGCATCGCGGTTACGAGATGGGATGTGCGCGGGACGACGATCAGCTCGGAATGCGGTGTGAGGCCCTGGAAGAGGCGCTCCTGCATGCGCAGCTGATCGAACTGCCCGTTGATCCACCACAGTGGCATGCGCAGCCGATGCAGGTCGGCGGCCAGATCGAGCGCGCCGAGACTCGCCAGAGCGATGTCCTGCGCATCGAAGGCATAGCCGCCGGCAGCGAAGTCGGCGCGCGTATCGCGGGGGAGCGTCGCCTGAAGAACCCGGTTCGTCAGCCACATGCCCTGATCGGGGAGCGCATTGAACGTCCGTGCGAGGGTGCGATAGGTTGTCAGCCCGACACCGCGGGGGAAAGCGGTGCAGGACGCCCCGATGAATCCGGCGACCGGCGGCGCAGATGCGTCTCCGGCGTACGCAATCGAGAGCAGGCCACCCATCGAATGCCCCACGAGCAGCACCGGCCCGCGGCCGGCCGAATCCTGCACAGCCTCATCGATCGCGGACAGTGCACCGGTGAGGGTGAATGTCTCGGCCATGCGCGTACCGTGCCCGGGCAGCTCGACCGCTGTGGCCTCGATATCGCGTTCAGCGAGATGCGCGAGCTGCGAACGCCACATCGTTTGCGACGTGCGGATGCCATGCACGAGGACAACCTGGATGCTCACGCCTCCAGCATAAAGAAAGCGGGGCCGGTGGAAAACCACCGACCCCGCTTCGCGGCCGCCCCTTCGAGAATCTCAGGGAACGGCTAGGGGATTACTTCTCCCAGCCCACGTTCTCTACGGGCTGGACGCCGAAGCCATCCAGGCCCACGTAGGGCTCAGGGGTGAGGTTAGCAAGACCGGTCTTGACAGCCGAGATCGACGGACCGTTGTAGAGCGGGATCAGGCCCCACTCCTGGAAGATCTCTGCCTCGAGCTTCATGGCCGCAGCCGTCTGCTCGTCGGCGGTCGGAAGCGACTCGACCTCTTCGTGGATGCGCTCGTCCATCTCAGGCGTCTGGACGCCCGAGAGGTTCAGGCCCATGTCCATGCAGTACAGCTGGCAGAACCAGGCAGCACCGAACGGGTCAGAGGAGGTGAAGCGCAGCGACGCGATGTCCCAGTTCTTCGACACGTAGTCGTTGGAGAAATCGGTCGAGGGGCGAACCTCGATCTGGACGTCGATGCCGACAGCCTTCTGCTGCGCCTGAAGTGCCTTGGCGAGTGCTTCGGTCGTCGGGTCATCGCCGAAGATCGGGTACACGACGGAGAGCTTTTCGCCATCCTTCTCGCGGATGCCGTCTTCGCCCTCGGTCCAGCCAGCTTCGTCAAGAAGCTCCTTGGCGGCGTCGGGGTTGTACTCCCAGCCGGCCTCGGCAAGAGCGTTGGAGTAGCCAGGCTGGAACGGGAACAGCGTGAACGAGCCGGCCGGCTCCTCCTCGTAGTCCAGACCGTTCCAGGCGATCTCCTTCTGCTGGTCGATGTTGACAGCCTTGAAGAACGCCTCACGGACCTTGACGTCTTCGAACTGCGGCTTGTCAGCGTCGATCTCGAGCAGAGTGTTCGCGGTCTGCGTGGAACGGTAGATCGTGATGTCTTCCATGTCCTTGACCTGCTCCATGCGGTCCTTGGTGCCCACGCCGACCATGTCGATCTCATCAGCCTTGAAGGCGTTGATCGAGGCGGAGGCTTCCATCGCCTGGAAGGAAACGCGGTCGAGGAGCGGCTCGTTGCCCCACCACAGCTCGTTCGGAACGAACGAGATGTACTGCGAGTTCTTGTCGAACTCCTCGATCTTGTACGGGCCGGCGCCCCACTCGGGGTGCGGCTCGCCGATCAGAGCCTCGTTGAAGGTGGTCGGGTCTGCCAGTGCGGGGTGCAGGACACCCGTCAGGAAGGGCATCTCCGGCCAGGCGAAGATGCCGTCGAAGGTGACGATCGCGGTCTTCGCGCTGTCGCCCTGCTCGACCGACTTGATGGCCTTGTAGCCATCAGTGGCGTTCGGGACGAAGCCCTCGTCGATGGAACGGTTGGCCTTCCACGTGGCGTCGATGGCAGTCCAGTCCATGTCGGTGCCGTCGTTCCAGTGCGCTTCATCCGTGAAGGTGAAGGTGATCTGGGTGTTGCCGTCGACCTCGTCGATGCTCCACTCGTCGAGGTAGGCATCGTTCTTGTACGGGGTGCCGTCGGCCTCCTGCAGCATGACCTGCGGCATGTACCACGCGGCAACGCGGGCAGTGTCCGCAGAACCATCGCCGTGGAAGGCGTTCATCTGCTCGGGGATCTCGTTGATCGGGAACCGCGCTTCGCCGCCCTTGGCAAGGTTCTCGCGGTCCTGCGGGTTGTAATCCGCGGACTTGGTCTCAACGGGGGCTGCGTCTTTGTCGCCGCCGTCACCCTTGTTGTTTCCGGTGTCGGCTGCACAGCCCGAGAGGGCAAGTGCGAGGGCTCCGCTGAATGCGAGCGCCCCCATCAGCTTGTACTGCTTCATGGTGCTCCTTTCGCCTTTCGGCGTGTCATAAGGCGAGAATAGTTCGCACACCGCCCGAATTCCCCCGCGCACAGTGAATCGCGCTTAACTGTTATCGGACAGTGACCGACTGTTACCTGCCGGTAACAGTCTCAGCGCGTAACAGGCTCAGCCTGCATCGTTTCCGGGTTGAAGATGAGACGTTCACGAGTGCGCTCGATGTCGGGATTCGGCACGGGAATCGCCGATAGCAGCGCCTTGGTGTACGGATGCTGCGGGTTCTCGAAGATCGTCTCAACGTCGCCGTGCTCGACGAAATCACCGAGGTACATGACGGCGACCCGGTCGGCGATGTGACGAATCACGGAGAGATCGTGAGCCACGAACAGGTATGACAGCCCGAGCTTCACCTTCAGCTCATCGAGCAGGTTGATGACGCCGGCCTGGATCGATACATCGAGCGCCGAGACCGGCTCGTCGAGCACGATGATCTTCGGATTGGTCGACATCGCCCGGGCGATGCCGATGCGCTGGCGCTGACCGCCGGAGAAGGCACCCGGGAATCGGTCGATGTGAGCAGGGTTGAGCCCCACCAGGTCCATGAGCTCCTGAACGCGGCGGTGCACCTCGGCCTTGGGAGTACCGATGGCACGCAGCGGCTCGGCGATCACATCGGAGACCGTCATACGCGGATCGAGCGCACCCATCGGGTCTTGGAAGACGATCTGGATGTCGCGACGCACTTGGCGCTCGATGGAACGACTGGTGATGTCGTTGACGCTGGTGCCGTTGATGATGATGTCGCCGTCGTTCTGCTTGACGAGATCCATGATCTGCAGCAGCGTCGTCGTCTTGCCGGATCCGGATTCGCCGACGATGGCCATTGTCTCGCCCTCGCGCACGTCGAATGTGACGTTCTTGACGGCATGCACCTCGCCGACCTTGCGCTTGAAGAAAGCGCCCTTCATGAGCGGGAACGACTTGTTCAGGTTGCGCACTTCCAGCGTGATGGGGCGCTGCTCGCGCGGAGTGCGGGTCAGGTCACTCTCCGGGATCTCCGGCACCGGGTAGACGGGAAGACCTCCGATGAGGCCGCCGTCCTCGATCTCATGAGCGCGGATGCAGGCAGCCTGATGCGAGGCACCGGTTCCGGTCTGCACCGCGACGAGGTCGGGCTCGCGTGTGAGGCAGGCGTCCATCACGATCGGGCAGCGGTTCGCGAACGGGCACGCGTCGGGGAGGTTGATCAGCAGGGGAGGGTTGCCCTTGATGGGAACGAGCGGTTCCTTCTCGGACTTGTCGACGCGCGGGATGGCGCCGAGAAGCCCGATCGAATACGGCATCCGGGTGTGGTGGAAGAGCTCACTCACGGGGGCATGCTCGATGGGGCGACCCGCGTACATAACCATGACGTCATCGGCCATACGCGCAACAACACCCATGTCGTGGGTGATCATGATCGTGGCGGCGCCGGTCTCGTCCTGCGCCTTCTCGATGAGGTCGAGGATCTGCGCCTGGATGGTCACATCGAGTGCCGTGGTCGGCTCATCCGCGATGATCAGCTTCGGGTTGTTGGCCATCGCGATCGCGATCACGACGCGCTGACGCATTCCGCCGGAGAACTCGTGCGGGAAGCCCTTCATACGCTTCTCCGGCTGCGGAATGCCGACCAGGTTGAGCAGCTCGATCGAGCGGTCCCACGCCTGCTTCTTGGACAGACCGCGGTGCACTGTGAGCGCTTCGATCAGCTGATCACCGATCGTGAACACGGGAGTAAGCGAGGTCAGCGGGTCCTGGAAGATCATCGCGAGGCCGTTGCCGCGGAGGACCGACATCTGCTTGTCGTTCTTGCCGAGCAGTTCCTCACCGTCGTAGATGATCGAGCCGGAGACACGGGCGTTCTCATCGAGCAGGCCCATGATAGCGAGAGAGGTGACCGACTTGCCCGAGCCGGACTCGCCGACGATGCCGAGAGTCTTGCCCGCTTCGAGGTCGAAGGAAACACCACGCACGGCGTCGACGCGACCTGCCTCCGAGGCGAAGCTGACGTTCAGATCACGTACTGAGATGATGGCGCTCATGCTTGTCCTCCGGCTGCCGAGGTGGGATCGAGGGCGTCGCGCAGTCCGTCGGCGACCAGGGACATCGAGACGGTGAGCATGGTCAGCGCAGCGGCTGGGAAATAGAACAGCCAGGGCGCGCTGGTGATCGTGCTCGCTCCGGATCCGATGAGGGAGCCGAGCGAGACATCCGGGATCTTCACGCCGAAGCCGATGAAGGACAAGCCAGTCTCAGCCATCACCGCACCGACGATGCCGAGCGTGAAGTTGATGACGAGGAGCGAACCGATATTCGGCAGCAGGTGCCGCATGACGATGGTCATGCCGCCCACTCCCATGTATCGAGCAGCATGCACATACTCGCGTTCGCGCAGTGACAGTGCTGTTGTCCACACGACGCGCGCGGGGAAGTACCAGCCGACCACGAAGATCATGATCAGGGCGATGATTCGCCAGTCGCCGCCGGAACGGTTCGACAGCAGCGAGAGGATCAGGAAGCTCGGGATCACCATCATGAAGTGGATGACAGTCAGCGTGATCTTCTCGGTGCGACCGCCGAAGTACGCGGCAGCGGTGCCGATGATGGCCGACAGGATAGTGGTTCCCAGCGAAACACTCACGGCGATCATCAGCGAACGCTGCAGTCCGACGGCGACCTGGGCGAAGGTGTCGTTACCGGACGCGGTCGTGCCGAACCAGTGGTCCGCGGATGGGCCTTCGCTCAGCGCGAGGAAGTCGAGTTCGACGTGATCGAACTTCGCGATCAGCGGTCCGATGATCGCGAACAGCACGAGCAGGATGAAGATGACGATGCCGGCGACTGCCGGCTTGTTGCGCATGAACCGCCGCGTGTACAGCGTCCACTTCGACATCGGCCTCGTCGTGACGACGGCAGTATCGGTTGCGGTGTTTGCCATGATCAGTTCACCCTCACTCGCGGGTCAAGGACGACGACCACGATGTCGGAGAGGATCGCTCCGAGTGCGGTCAAAAGTCCGGCGAAGGCGGCGATGGCCACCACGCCGTTGATGTCACTCTTCGTGATCGTCTCGATGAAGTACTCACCCATACCGTTCCAAGCGAAGATCTGCTCGGTGAGGATAGCGCCGGTGAACACACCGGGGATGCTGAACGCGACCTGCGTTGCGACCGGGATGAGCGAGGTGCGCAGGGCGTGCTTGCGGATAGCCTGCGGCTTGGTCAGTCCCTTGGCACGGGCGGTGCGGACGTAATCGGCGTTGATGTTGTCCAGCAGCAGGGAGCGCTGCAGGAAGTGCGTACCTGCGTACCCGGTGATGACCAAAGCGATCGTGGGCAGTGTGACGTGCTGGAGCTTGTCTAAGAGCACCGGGAAGAAGCCCTCGACCCCCTTGCTGGATGCTCCGGTCACGTAGAAGATGCGGACGCCGACGAGGTCGTTCAGCGCGATCGCCAGCAGCACGATGCCGAGGGCTGCGACGATGATGTTGATGTTCATCGTGATGATCGAGGTCGCCTGGCCGATGCGGTCGGCGAGCTTGTACTGGCGCGAAGCGGTGTAGACACCAAGAGCGATGCCGAGCACGGTCATGATCACGGTTGCACCGAGCACCAGTTCAGCGCTGACCCACATGCGATAAGCGACCTGCTCATTGACCGAACCGCCGGTGGGGCTCACGCCCCAGTCCCAGCGGAACAGGATTCCGCTGAACCAGTTCCACCACCGTTCCCAGATGGGTACGGAATCGCTGAGGTTTCGTGGTTCCAGGAGGTTGACGATCTGCTCTTCACTGAGCGGTGGGCGTCGACCGACGAAGTTGTTCCGTGGGTTGAGGAAACCCCAAGCCAGGAAGAACGTCATGTTGGTCGCGATCACGATCATCAACAGCCAGCCGAAAGTACGGCGCAGGAGATACTTGATCAAGGTTTTGTCTTTCTCTTTGCAGGCGCGCTCGGGATCTGCCGACGGTGCGCTGAGTCGAAGTAGTCAAACATCTTCAACTCGTTTGTGCGACCGATCTCAGTCCTAACGCCTGGGACGGAGTCGGGTTGTGCATGACACCCGGTTCCGCCGAGATCGTGCAGGGCAACCTCGTGAGACTATCATCGCTTGGCGCGAATCGATGATTGTGAGGTGGTCACCGTACAATCATCTGGACATGTCACCACGCGCTCTCACTCCGCTCTCGCCTGCCGCGACGCCGCCTTCGCAGATCCGAAACTTCTGCATCATCGCTCACATCGATCACGGCAAGTCGACCCTCGCTGACCGCATGCTGCAGATCACGGGGGCGGTCTCCGACCGAGACATGCGCGCTCAGTATCTCGACCGCATGGACATCGAGCGCGAGCGTGGCATCACGATCAAGAGCCAGGCCGTGCGGATGCCGTGGTCGGTCGACGGTGAAACCTTCGCTCTGAACATGATCGACACCCCGGGGCACGTCGACTTCACCTATGAGGTCTCGCGCTCTCTTGCCGCGTGCGAGGGCGCGATCCTGCTCGTTGACGCTGCTCAGGGCATTGAAGCCCAGACGCTCGCCAACCTGTACCTGGCGCTGGAGAATGACCTCCACATCATCCCCGTGCTGAACAAGATCGATCTGCCTGCCGCTGATCCAGACAAGTTCGCCAAGGAGCTCGCCGACCTGATCGGCGGGCGTCCCGAGGACGTGCTCCGCGTTTCAGGTAAGACCGGCGTCGGTGTCGAGGAGCTGTTGGAGCGTCTCGTTCAGGAGATCCCGGCTCCGCAGGGTGATGCGGATGCCCCGGCGCGAGCGATGATCTTCGACTCGGTGTACGACTCCTACCGCGGCGTGGTCACCTATGTGCGCATGATCGACGGGACACTGTCCCCGCGTGAGCGCATTCAGATGATGTCGACGCACGCCCATCATGAACTGCTCGAGATCGGTGTCTCCAGCCCCGAACCGATTCCGTCGCAGGGCCTCGGCGTCGGCGAGGTGGGCTACCTGATCACCGGTGTGAAGGACGTGCGCCTGTCGAAGGTCGGAGACACGGTCACCACCGTGCGCGATGGCGCCACCCAAGCGCTTCCCGGCTACACCGACCCGAAGCCCATGGTCTTCTCCGGCGTGTACCCGATCGATGGCAGTGACTACGAGGATCTGCGCGAGGCGCTGGACAAGCTGAAGCTCTCCGACGCATCGCTGCAGTACGAACCGGAGACGTCGGTGGCCCTCGGCTTCGGCTTCCGGTGCGGATTCCTCGGGCTGCTGCACCTCGAGATCATCACCGAGCGGCTTTCGCGCGAGTTCGATCTCGATCTCATCACCACGGCTCCGAGCGTGATCTACGAGGTCACGACCGATACCGGCGAAACGGTGACGGTCACCAACCCGAGTGAGTACCCGGACGGGCGTGTCGCCTCGGTCGCCGAACCGATGGTGAAGACGGCCATCCTGCTTCCGAAGGACTACGTCGGAACAGTGATGGAGCTGTGCCAGTCACGACGGGGGTCGCTGCTGGGGATGGAGTACTTCTCGGAGGAGCGCGTCGAACTGCGCTACATGATGCCGCTCGGGGAGATCGTGTTCGATTTCTTCGACCATCTGAAGTCGAAGACGCAGGGCTACGCCAGCCTCGATTACGAACCTGCCGGGCAGCAGACGGCAGATCTGGTGAAGGTCGACGTCCTGCTTCAGGGGGACAAGGTCGACGCGTTCAGCGCGATCGTGCACCGGGATAAGGCGTACGCCTACGGCACGCTGATGACCGACCGTCTGCGCAAACTCATCCCTCGCCAGAACTTCGAGGTTCCGATTCAGGCGGCCATCGGCGCACGAATCATCGCCCGAGAGACGATCCGTGCCCTGCGCAAGGACGTGCTCGCCAAGTGCTACGGCGGCGACATCAGCCGTAAGCGCAAACTTCTGGAGAAGCAGAAGGAAGGCAAGAAGCGTATGAAGATGGTCGGTCGTGTCGAGGTCCCGCAGGAGGCGTTCATCGCTGCGCTCTCCGGAGACGTCGAAGGTAAAGAGAAGAAGTAGTGGTGTGCGCTCCCACGGCGAGTGGGGGCGATCACTCAGCTACGCCCAACTAGTCTGGAACTCATGCGGCGCGGGAATTTCCGAGACGAGACGGTTGACTATGCAGCCGTCGGGGCCACCCATGCCCCTGACCTGATGCAGTATCCGCCGGAGCGCAGCATCCCGGCAGAAGCTGCGTGGCGACTGGGCAGCGGCGAAGAGCGCTTCCGTACCGCCGGCGACGCACTTCTTTCCTGGACCGCACAGCGGGCGGCGGGACTCGTGCTCGAGGACGTACGTCCGGCGGCCGGTCCCACCTATGCCGGTGTGAGCTTCGATGCCGACGGAAATCCGGTCGTGCCCAGCAAACGCGAGATCGAGCAGCGTTTCGATGCCGAAGGCACCCCGTATGCCGGCGCTGGCATGACGCTGCGCGTTCGCGGACGCGTCTCTGGGATGCGTGCGGATGCTGAGCTTCGAGTGATCTCGGTCACCGAAGACGCACGGCGGATCGGTTTCGTGCTCGGCACCGTCAGCGGCTCGGTCGTCAGCGGTGAGGAGCTGTTCGAGGTCGAATGGCGCGAAGACAACGATGAGGTGTGGTTCACGGTGCGCGCTTTCGACGCGCCGACTTCCTGGTTGTATCGATTCGTGCCGGGTCTGGTGAAGCGCCGTCGCAAAGAGCTCTTCGCCCGATACCTGCGTGCGATCTCTCCGCTGTACGCGACGCCGCTCTGATGGCCGGACCCCTGCCGCTCGGAGATCCGGCGCCGTCAGACGGCCGACTTCCTGAGGACCTGCCGATCGATGTCGGCGCGCCGTTCTCGGCGTATCTGCATGTGCCGTTCTGTCGGGTGCGCTGCGGTTACTGCGACTTCAACACGTACACCTCGAGTGAACTGCGCGGCGCGAGGCAGGACGAGTACGCCGACACGCTCGGCCTCGAGATTGCGCTGGCCCAGCGGGTGCTGGCGGATGCCGGTGCACTGCGCCCGATGAACACGGTGTTCTTCGGCGGCGGTACGCCCACTCTGCTCCCAGCCGGCGATCTCGCGCGGATGCTGGACGGCGCTGTGGATGCGTTCGGGCTCACCGAAGGCGCCGAGATCACCGTCGAAGCCAACCCCGATACGGTCACTCCCGCGGTCGTGCGCACGCTGGTGGATGCCGGCGTGACCCGGCTCTCGGTGGGCATGCAGTCTGCCGTGCCGCACGTGCTGGCCGCGCTGGATCGCACGCATCAGCCGGAGAACGTCCGCACCGCGGTAGAAGCGGCGCAGGATGCCGGTCTCGCCGTCAGCGTGGATTTGATCTACGGGGCACCGGGGGAGTCCCTCGCCGACTGGGAAGCTTCGCTGGAGGCTGCCGTCGCTCTGGAACCCGATCACATCTCGGCATATGCGCTGATCATCGAGAACGGCACGAAGCTGGCGCGCCAGATCCGCCGAGGTGAAGTGCCCGCGCCCGATGACGACCTGCAGGCGGACATGTACGAGCTCGCAGATTCACGCCTCGCGGCGGCCGGCTTCGAATGGTACGAGCTGAGCAACTGGGCGCGCGCATCGCACGGAGCAGAGTCCGCCGCAGGCAATCGGTCGCGCCACAACCTCGCTTACTGGCGGGGGAGTGACTGGTGGGGCTTTGGCCCCGGTGCGCACAGCCATGTCGCTGGCCTGCGCTGGTGGAACGTCAAGCATCCGGCGGCGTATGCCCAGCGGCTCGCGGCATCCGAATCGCCGGCCGCCGGAACCGAGCGCCCCGATGCCCGGGCGCGGTTGCTGGAGCGGGTTCTTCTTGAGAGCCGGCTCGCCGAGGGCATCGCGGTCGCAGCTATCCCCGAGCAGAACCGCCCACGGGTGGCCGGACTCATCGCCGACGGTCTGGTGGATGCTGCGGCAGCCCTCAAGGGCCGGATTCGACTGACTTTGCGCGGTCGGCTTCTGGCGGATGCCGTGGTTCGCGAGCTCACGGATTAGCGCTGCGGCATCGGCACGGCGGGTTAGAATTGGCACTCTAAGTGTTTGAGTGCCAGAGGGGAGGGTCGGCAGATGGTCTCTGAACGTGGACTTCAGGTCCTCCAAGCGATCGTGCAGGACTATGTGGCCACGCATGAGCCAGTAGGCAGCAAGTCGATCGTCGAACGCCATTCCTTCGGGGTCTCCGCTGCGACGATTCGCAACGACATGGCGCAGCTTGAAGATGAGGATCTCATCGTCGCTCCGCACACCTCGTCAGGGCGGGTGCCCACGGACAAGGGCTACCGGGTCTTTGTGGACCACCTGGCGCAGCTGCGCCCGCTGTCGAACGCGCAGCGCAGCGCCATTGAGACGTTCCTGGCCGACCCCGCAGACCTTGACGATCTGATGGCGCGCACTGTTCGCGTGCTCACCCAGGTGACCGGTCAGGTGGCGCTGGCGCAGTATCCGTCCTTTGCGCGCGCCCATCTCACCCACATCGAGCTCGTCTCCCTTGCCCCGAATCGGCTTCTGGTGATCCTGGTGACGGATGCGGGTGGCGTATCGCAGCGCATCGCTGGACTACCGCTTGATCTTGAGGACGCCGATGTCGCGGTGCTGCGTGCACGACTGTCCGCACTGTTGACCGCGCAATCGGTGCGTGAGGCTACTGATCGTGTTCAGGGGCTGATCGATTCCACCGCAGGTTCCCGCACCGATATCGCGCTGCGCACAGTGGCGGGAATCATCAGCGAAGAGCTTGCGGAGTTCCGACAGGAACGCCTCGTGATGGCGGGGGCGGCAACCCTGGCCAGGCGCGAGCAAGATTTTCGCGGCAGCATCCATCCACTCCTCGAAGCGATCGAAGAGCAGGTGACGCTCCTGCGTCTCATGAGCGAGATGGTGACTGACGAGCACGGTCTCGCGACGAGCATCGGTGCCGAGAATGAACCTTTCGGCTTGCCCGAGGCATCCATTGTCGCGAGCAATTATCTGGCACCCGGCGGCACAGCACGTGTTGGCGTCATGGGGCCAACACGAATGGACTATCCGAGCAATCTCGCCGCAGCACGGGCCGTCGCCCGCTACCTGTCGCGTTTGCTCGACGAAGACGATGCGAGCCGCTGAGGCGGGTCGTTCTCACAGGCAGGAAGGTGATTGTGGCGGACCACTATGAGGTTCTCGGAGTGTCGCAGGATGCGACGACGGACGAGATCAAGAAGGCATATCGCAAGCTCGCTCGGCAGCTGCACCCGGATGTGAACCCGGGAGACGATGCCGCCGAGAAGTTCAAGCTCGTCACGCACGCCTACGACGTGCTCAGCGATGGCGACTCGCGCCGCCGCTACGACATGGGCGGCGGAGACGGCGCTGGTGGTGGCGACTTCGGTGGCTTCGGCGGATTCGGAGACATCTTCGAGACGTTCTTCGGCGGTCAGGGCGGTGGTCGGGGCGCTCGTCCACGATCACGCCGCGAACGCGGGCAGGATGCGCTGGTGCGCGTCACGCTCGAGCTCGGCGACGTCGTGTTCGGTGCGCATCGCGACATCGAGGTAGACACCGCGGTGCTGTGCGAGACCTGCAACGGCTCGTGCACACAGGCCGGCACATCTCCGGTCACCTGCGACATCTGCGGCGGCACCGGTCACGTGCAGCGTCAGGTGCGCAGCCTCCTCGGCAACGTCGTAACGTCACAGCCATGCGGCAGCTGCGAGGGATACGGCACAGTGATCCCGCACCCGTGCGGAACCTGCGCCGGTCAGGGCCGTGTGCGCTCTCGTCGCACGGTGTCTCTGGACATTCCGGCTGGAGTCGAGACCGGGCTGCGTCTGCAGCTGCCGGGATCGGGTGAGGTCGGCAAGGCTGGCGGACCGCACGGAGACCTGTACGTCGAGGTGACTGTCTCACCGCACGCGGCGTTCAGCCGCGACGGGGACGACCTGCTGGCGACGCTCGAGGTGTCGATGGCGGACGCGATTCTCGGTACCGAGACATCGATCGACGGCCTGGATGGCCAGGTCGACCTCGAGATTCGTCCCGGTGTGCAGTCGGGCGACATCTTGACCATCAAGGGCCGGGGGATCACGCCGCTGCGAGGAACTCAGCGCGGCGACCTTCGCGTCGGTGTGCAGGTTGTGACCCCGACGAAGCTCGACTCGGCGCAGCGTGCGATGATCGAGGACTTCGCCAAGAAGCAGAAGTCTCCGTCGCCGCAGCTTGCGCAGTTCCAGCAGGGGCTGTTCTCGAAGTTGCGGGACCGGTTCCGGCACTGATTCGCATTTTCTGAACCGGAGGACACGTGGCTCTGCACTTTCTTGTCGAGGGGTCGTCATCGGTCGCTGTCGGAGAAACAGTCTCTCTGACCGGCGCTGAGGCCAAGCATGCTGCGGTGGTACGACGGCTGCGGGTCGGGGAATCGGTGACGATCGGCGACGGATCCGGCGTGTGGCTGGAAGGCACCGTAACTGACGTGTCCGCGTCACGCGTCGATGTGGACATCGCCGCGCGCACGGAGGCGGAAATCCCGGACGTGCGACTCGTTCTGGTCCAGGCATTGGCGAAGGGCGACCGCGACGAGCTCGCCGTGCAGGCAGCCTGTGAACTCGGCGTCGACGACATCGTGCCGTGGCAGGCATCGCGGAGCATCTCTCGCTGGGAGGGACCGAAGGCAGCAAAGGGGCGCGAGCGCTGGGCGAGCATCGTTCGGGAGGCTGCGAAACAAGCGCATCGTGCCTGGGTGCCGCCGGTCTCGGCGCCGTTGACGACAGCACAGCTCATCGCGCGCGCCGAGGGCAAGCGGATGCTGGTCCTGGATCCGACCGCCACAGTGCGGCTCTCGTCCGTGGCCGCCGATCACCGGGACATTCTGTTGGTCGTCGGCCCGGAAGGCGGCATCTCCCCGGAGGAGCTGCAGAAGTTCGAAGCAGCCGGCGCCGAGCGGGTGCTCCTCGGGAACACGGTGCTGCGCACGTCAACCGCTGGGCCCGCGGCGATCGCTGTACTGTCGGCCGCACTCGGTCGCTGGTGAGGCAGCGCGCCCCTGCAGAGGCGGCTCGGCGACGCCAGCAACTGACGCCAGTAGACTGAGATCATGACGGAACCCTCGATCTTCACCCGTATCCTGGGCGGCGACATTCCCGGCGAGATCATCGCGGAGACTGATCGGCTGTTCGCCATCCGCGACATCGCTCCGCAGGCGCCAGTGCACCTGCTCGTCATCCCCAAGACCGAGCAGTATCGCGACGTCACTGAACTCGCAGCGGGAGATCCCGCGCTGCTCGCCGAACTGACTGCTTTCGCGAAGGATCTTGCCGCCGAGCACTCCGACGGCGATTTTCGACTGGTTTTCAATGTCGGCGCGAACGCCGGCCAGACAGTCTTCCACGTGCACGCGCACATCCTCGCTGGCGGCCTGACGGAGAAGAGCGTCGGTGCCTGAGCCCGAACAGAACAGCGTCACCGAACGCATCTACGCCGACGGCGTCGCGATGGTGCGGGTACTCGGTCCGCAGGATCGCCTGTTGAAGATGCTGGAGCGCCAGCATCCCGATGTTGACGTACTCGTGCGCGGCAATGAGATCACGATCACCGGTGAAGCCGCTCACGTTGCTGCAGCAAAAACTCTGGTGGAGGAACTGCTCACCATGACACGCGACGGTCACGACCTCGTCCCGGGCGACGTCGAGAATTCGGCGCGGATGCTGCGCCAGCAAGACGGCCCCCGTCCCAGCGAGGTGCTCGGCGAAGCAATTCTGTCGACCCGCGGTCGGGTGATCCGCCCGAAGACCGCTGGCCAGAAGAGCTACGTCGATGCGATTGAAGAGAACACCGTGGTGTTCGGTATCGGCCCGGCCGGAACGGGAAAGACCTACCTCGCGATGGCCAAGGCGGTGCAGGCACTGCAGCGCAAAGAGGTCACCCGTATCATCCTCACCCGTCCCGCGGTCGAGGCAGGGGAGCGGCTGGGATTCTTGCCCGGAACGCTCAATGACAAGATCGACCCGTATCTGCGCCCGCTCTACGACGCGCTCAACGAGATGATGGACCCCGAGGTCGTGCCCCGGCTGCTGGCGACCGGCACCATTGAGGTCGCTCCGCTCGCCTACATGCGCGGACGCACGCTCAACGACTCGTTCGTGGTGCTCGATGAGGCACAGAACACCACGCCCGAGCAGATGAAGATGTTCCTGACCAGGCTCGGCTTCGGCACGAAGATGGTCATCACCGGCGACATCACCCAGGTCGATCTGCCGCAGGGCGCATCAGGTCTGCGCCTCGTGACTCGAGTGCTCGACAACATCGACGACATTCATTTCACCCGCCTCACCAGCGCCGATGTCGTGCGTCACTCGCTCGTCGGACGCATCGTCGACGCGTACAGCGAGTACGACGAGCAGCGCGTCGCCGCACGATACGAGCGCGAGCAAGCAGCCGAGTTCGCCAACCGTGCGGAGCGCCGCAGCAACCTGCGTCCCGGTCCGCGCGACCGTTCCCCGAAACGAGGACACTCATCATGATCGAGATCAATAACGAGTCGGAGATCTCCATCGACGAGACCGTCCTGCAGCGCCTGACGGACTTCAACCTCGCCCAGCTGCACGTGAGCCCGGATGCCGAGGTCGCGATCGTCCTCGTCGACGAAGGCGCCATGGAAGCTCTGCACGTGCAGTGGATGGACGAGCCCGGACCCACCGACGTGCTCAGCTTTCCGATGGATGAGCTGCGCCCCGGCACCGAAGAACGTCCGACCCCTCCTGGGCTGCTCGGAGATATCGTGCTGTGCCCCCAGGTTGCGGAGACCCAGGCACAGGCCGCCGGTCACACGCTGATGGACGAGCTGATCCTGCTCACCACGCACGGCCTGCTGCACCTGCTGGGCTTCGACCACGCCGAGCCCGACGAGGAGCGTGAGATGTTTGGACTGCAGAAGGAGCTGATCGTGGCTTTCGCGCATGCTGAACGCGGCTGATGACCGAAATCCTCCTGCTTCTCGCAGCTCTTCTGCTCGTCGCTTTCGGTGGGCTCTCCGCAGCCATCGATGCCGCTTACGGAGTCGTCTCCCGCGCTGATCTTGCCAGTATGGCCAGTGAAGGCCGTAACGCGAAGGCCCTCACCCGCATCGGCGACGATCTCGACGCTCATGTGAACGCGGTCTCCTTCATCCGCGTGCTCGTCGAGGTCACCGCTGCCGTGCTGGTCACCGTCGCGTTCACGGTCCTGTTCGAGAACATCTGGTGGGCGATGATGGCCGCGGCCATCCTGATGACCGGCATCACCTTCGTTCTGGTCGGGGCGAGCCCACGGTCGATCGGCCGACACCACGCGGAGGGGATGATCCGAGGCACGGCATCGATCGTGCGCGGTCTGCGTCTGAGCCTCGGCCCGCTCGCCCAGGGACTCGTCGTGCTCGGCAGCAAGGTCACTCCCGGCACCGGAAGAAGCTCGTTCGCCTCGGAAGACCAGCTACTCAGCATGGTCGACGAGGCCGCGTCCAACGATCTCATCGAAGAGGACGATCGCGATCTGATCCACTCGGTCTTCGACTTCACCGATCAGTTCGTGCGCGCCGTGATGGTGCCGCGCACTGACATGGTGACAGTGGATGCTGAGGCCACCACCGACCAGGCGATGTCACTGTTCCTGAATCGGGGTGTCTCGCGGATACCCGTGGTCGATGACGATGCAGACGACGTCGTCGGTGTGCTGTATCTGAAAGACCTCGTGCAGTTCGCCTATCGCGACGACTCGGCCTGGCGCGCAGCATCCATTCGCCCCATTGCACGACCGGCGACGTTCGTGCCGGAATCGATGCGTGCGGAGACGCTGCTGCAGCAGATGAAGCGCGACGCCGTGCACGTGTGTCTGGTGATCAACGAGCACGGCGGAATCTCCGGACTGGTGACGTTGGAGGATCTCATCGAAGAGCTGGTCGGCGAGATCTCTGACGAGTACGACCAGGCGGCTGCTGAGATCGTCGACCTGGGCGAAGGCCGCTACCGGGTCAGCGCGCGGCTGTCGCTCGACGACGTGGGCGACCTGTTCGACATTGAATTGGAAGACGAGGACGTCGATTCGATCGGTGGCCTGCTCGGCAAAGCTGTCGATCAGGTTCCGCAGCCTGGCGTGACCGCCACCATCGATGGGCTCGTCCTGACCGGTGGAGCATCGCGCGGCCGAGGCCGCGGAATCGCAACTGTATTCGTGGAACGCGCCGCTGGCGCACTAGAGGAGACCGACGATGTCTGAAAAACCCCGTAGCGGATTCGTGACGTTCGTCGGGCGTCCCAACGTCGGCAAATCGACGCTCACCAATGCCCTGGTCGGCGAGAAGATCGCCATCACCAGTGAGAAGCCTCAGACGACCCGGCGTGCGATTCGCGGCATCGTGAACCGCCCGGACGGACAGCTCGTCATCGTCGATACACCGGGCATCCACAAGCCGCGCACCCTGCTGGGCGAACGGCTCAACGACCTCGTGGAGCAGGTTCTGGGCGACGTTGACGTCATCGGATTCTGCGTGCCAGCCACGGAGAAGGTCGGCCCTGGCGACCGGCGCATCGCCGCATCGTTGGACGGTTATGCGCGCGCGAAAAAGGTCGCGATCGTCACCAAGACGGATGCCGCGAGCCGAGACGCGATCACGGAGCGGTTGATGGAAGTCGACTCGCTGCGGGAGGACTGGGCCGCAGTCATCCCGCTGTCAGCCCTGACACGCGAACAGCTCGATGTGCTGACAGACGAGGTTCTCAAGCTGATGCCGAAGGGGCCGGCGCTGTACCCCGAAGGAATCACCACGGATGAATCCGACGAAGATCGCATCGCCGAGATGATCCGTGAGGCCGCACTCGAAGGCGTGCGCGATGAGTTGCCGCACTCGATTGCCATCGTGATCGACGATGTGGCTCCCCGTGAGGGTAGCGACCTCACCGACGTGCACGCGCAGATCGTCGTCGAGCGGGATAGCCAGAAGGCGATCATCATCGGGCACAAGGGCAAGCGTCTCGCAGATGTCGGAAAGCGTGCGCGCGTCGGGATCGAAGAGCTGCTCGGCACGCGCGTCTTCCTGGGGCTGCACGTGAAGGTCGCGAAGGAATGGCAGCGTGACCCGAAGCAGCTGGGCAAGCTCGGCTTCTAGCAGCACGCAGATGGCGCACAGGTGCCCTCGCATCCTGCTAGCATGACCACATGCCTTTCGGCGGACAGCTTCTTCTTAGTTGCCGCGACGAGTCCTAAAGCTAGGGCCTTCCTCGTCGCGGCGCTTGTGTTGGCCCGTTCAATTTGACGAAGAGAAGAAGCCCCACCATGCAAAACTTCCAGCGCCCGTCTGCGATGCCGATTCACAAGTACCGGCCGTTCCACGAGCTGATCGCTGTCGACCTCCCGGACCGGACCTGGCCGTCTCAGCGCATCACTGAAGCACCCCGCTGGTGCGCAGTCGATCTGCGTGACGGCAACCAGGCGCTGATCGACCCGATGTCGCCCGAGCGTAAACGCGTCATGTTCCAGCTGCTCGTGAGCATGGGATACAAGGAGATCGAGGTCGGCTTCCCCTCGGCGAGCCAGACCGATTTCGACTTCGTCCGCCAGTTGATCGAAGAGAACCTCATCCCGGCTGACGTCACCATTCAGGTGCTGACCCAGGCGCGAGAGCACCTGATCGAGCGCACCTACGAGTCGATCGCCGGGGCCAAGCAGGCGATCGTGCACCTGTACAACTCCACGAGCGTGCTGCAGCGCGAGGTCGTGTTCCGCAGCGACAAGCAGGGCATCATCGATCTGGCTCTCGAGGGCGCGCGGCTGTGCCGCGAGTTCGAGAAGCGGATTCCCGAGACGCAGGTCTTCTACGAGTACTCACCGGAGAGCTACACCGGCACCGAGCTGGAGTTCGCTCTCGACATCTGCAACCAGGTCATCGAGGTCTTCGAACCGACTCCCGAGCGCAAGGTCATCATCAACCTGCCCGCGACGGTTGAGATGGCATCCCCGAACATCTACGCCGATTCGATCGAGTGGATGAGCCGGCGCCTGAACCATCGGGAGAACATCATCCTCTCGCTGCACCCGCACAATGACCGCGGCACCGCGGTTGCGGCTGCGGAGCTCGGTTACATGGCCGGAGCCGACCGCATCGAGGGATGCCTATTCGGTAACGGAGAACGCACCGGAAACGTCGATCTGGTCGCACTCGGAATCAACATGTTCACGCAGGGCATCGACCCGCAGATCGACTTCAGCGACATCGACCAGGTCAAGCGCACTGTCGAGTACTGCAACCAGCTGCCGGTGCCTGAGCGTAGCCCCTGGGCGGGTGACCTCGTGTTCACCGCGTTCAGCGGATCGCATCAGGACGCCATCAAGAAGGGCTTCGAGGCGATGGAGGCCCGCGCCGAGGCTGAGGGCAAGACAATCGATGAGATCGAGTGGGCGGTGCCCTATCTGCCCGTCGACCCGAAGGATCTCGGTCGATCCTATGAAGCAGTCATCCGGGTGAACTCGCAGTCCGGCAAGGGCGGCGTCGCGTACCTGCTCAAGACCGATCACGCCATCGATCTGCCGCGCAAGCTCCAGATCGAGTTCTCCGGGGTCGTGCAGTCCAAAACCGACAGCGAGGGCGGCGAGGTCACCAGCGACCAGATCTGGTCGATCTTCAACGACGAGTATCTGCCGGCCGAGGCCGCGGAGGCGAAGTGGGGCCGGTACGAGCTGCTGGCAACGCAGACGCGCAGCGATATGTCCGGCGAGGTCGTGCTCGATGTCGTGATCCGCGATGGAGACGCTCAGCACGCAGTCACGGGCCAGGGCAATGGCCCCGTGGCAGCTTTTGTCGAGGTGCTGCGTGCGCAGGGCTTCGACATCACGGTGTACGACTATGTCGAGCATGCTCTCAGCTCGGGCGGCGACGCCCAGGCCGCGGCCTATGTGGAACTCCAGATCGGAGATCAGCGGCTGTGGGGCGTCGGCATCGACGGCGATATCTCCACCGCATCGCTCAAGGCGATCGTGTCGGGTGTGAACCGGTCGATCCGCACGCGGGTGGCGAATCCGGAGCTCGCCAGCGTCTAGTCTGGCTCGTCCTCTCGGCATCCGGTTTTATCGTCGAGACCCCCGCGTGTGAATACGAGGGGGTCTCGACGTTCGGTGCGGTGACCCAGCCATTCTCGCGCGCACGGGAGATAATCGAACAGTGCCCACCTACCGAGACGAAGCGGTGATCCTCCGCACCCACAAGCTGGGGGAGGCGGATCGCATCGTCACCATGCTCTCGCGGCGCAACGGCAAGATCCGCGCTGTTGCGAAGGGCGTACGCCGCACCTCATCGAAGTTCGGCTCACGGCTGGAGCCGTTCATGGTCGCCGACGTGCAGCTGTATCAGGGGCGCTCGCTCGACATTGTGCAACAGGCGGAGTCGCTCGGCGCCTACGGCAGTGATATCGCCGCACACTACGATCGCTTCACCTCGGCCAACGCCATGGTTGAGACTGCTGATCGGCTGAACGACGCAGAGGCCACACCCGAGCAGTACCTGTTGCTCGTCGGCGGCCTGCGCGCGCTTTCTCGTGGCGAGCACGCCCCACGCAGCATCCTCGATTCCTATCTGCTGCGCGTCATGTCGCTTTCGGGCTGGGCACCGTCTCTGAGCGACTGCGCTCGGTGCGCGTCGCCCGGGCCACACCGGAGCTTCGTCGGGCAGATGGGCGGGATGATCTGCGCGGACTGTGCTCCCGCCGGAAGCCCACGGATCGCCGAATCAACTCTGCAGCTGCTGAGATCGCTCCTCCGCGGTGAATGGGACGAGGTCGACGCAGCGCCGCACGCCGCCACAGCAGCGGCCTCGGGGCTGATCTCGGCCTATGCGCAGTTCCACCTGGAGCGCGGCATCCGCTCGCTCGCCCATGTCTCGGATTCGCCACGAGAGGGAAACTATTGACTAAGCCCTACACCCACAAAGACGCCGTCGCGTATCGCCCGCTGGACTGGACCGGTGTTCACCCGCCAGCGTTCGGGAAGATTCCCGAGCATGTCGCGATCGTCATGGATGGCAACGGGCGCTGGGCGAACAAGCGCGGACTCACCCGCATCGAGGGGCACAAAGCCGGTGAGGAAGTTCTGCTGGATGTCGTCGCCGGCGCCATCCAGGCGGGCGTCAAGCACCTGAGCGTCTACGCGTTCTCGACCGAGAATTGGGCGCGCTCACCCGAAGAAGTGCGCTTCCTGATGGGGTACAACCGTGATGTGCTGCACCGGCGTCGCGATCAGCTCAACGAGTGGGGTGTGCGGGTGCGCTGGGCTGGGCGCAAACCGCGGCTGTGGGGATCGGTCATCAAAGAGCTGCAGTACGCCGAGAAGCTCACCGAGGGCAACGATGTCCTGACGCTCACGATGTGCGTGAACTACGGCGGTCGGGTGGAGCTCGTCGACGCCATGCGCCGGATCGCTGAGGACGTCGCCGCCGGCAAGGTCAAGCCCAAAGCGATCAGCGAGAAGATGATCCGTCGGAACCTGTACGTTCCGGACATGCCCGACGTCGACCTGTTCCTGCGCTCTTCGGGCGAGCAGCGCACGTCGAACTTCCTGCTCTGGCAGTCGGCTTATGCCGAGATGGTGTTCCTCGACACGCTCTGGCCGGATTTCTCCCGCGAGGAGCTGTGGTGTGCGATCGAGGTCTACGTGTCGCGTGACCGACGCTTCGGCGGTGCGGTCGATGTGCCGGATGCTGGCACGTGAGCCGCGTGGAATCGTAGAACCCCAGACCGCAGAACAGCACGAATTTCGCAGGATCTGCTGGAATTGCTGCGAAGTTGCTGTTGTTCAGCGAGATTCGTGCTCCCGCTGCGCGCGCAACCACCGCTCCGTCTCACGCGGGTGTGCGAGCCGGACGATTGTCAGATGCGGGAACTGCGCCCGCTTCAGCGGCATCCGGTCTGCCCAGAACCCGCGCGTCTGGGTCTGCCAGGCGAGGATGTTCTCGGCAGGGTCGCGTGTCGCCAGCAGTTTCCGGAGCGGCTTTTCGACGTTGCCGTTGTACATCTGCGTGCGCAGGATGCTCCGCGCCAGCGTCCGTCGGATCAGCCGAGCCCGCACCACCGGGAACGGATAGTCGAGCCAGATCGCCAGTTGCGCGCGCGGCGTCATGATCTCGTCGGTGCCCTTGCTCGTGTACTGCCACTCGGTCACCCAGCGCTGGGTGGCGGCGAAGGTACGAACGTCGTCGAGGAACTCGGGTCGCGGTGTCCAATTCGGGCCGTGGTAGAGCGCATCGATCTCATGATGATCGAGTCTCCAGAGCTCGGCGATGCGCCGTGCCAGGGTCGTCTTTCCCGATCCGGTGACCCCTGCGATCAGTACCCGTTCGGGCAGGAAAGGCAGCGGATCAGCCGCGGTCAACAGAGGCGCGGTCATCTGCGCAACCACTGCTCCGTCTCACGAGGATGACGCAACCTCATGATCTGCAAAGACGAGAAGGCCTTCTCGATCTCCGGCATCCGCCGGTCCCATTTGTACCGGGTGTCTTTCTGCCAGCGCATGATGTCGTTCTCGCCGGACCAGGCCTCGCGCGTCCACAGGGCCGGTTCCACGTTTCCATTCCATAGCCTGGTGCGCATGACCCGTCGACGGAGGGTGCGAGCCACGAGCCGCCGTCGAACGAGTGGCCAGGGATAGTCGAGCCAGACGACCAGATCGGCGCGCGGCACGAGGACTTCGTTGGTCCCCTTGCTCGTGTACTGCCACTCGGTCACCCATCGCTCGGTGGCGGCGAAGGTACGAACGTCGTCGAGAAACTCGGGTCGGGGCGTCCACTCCGGGCCGTGGTAGAGCGCATCGATCTCATGGTGATCCAGCTTCCAGCGCTCGGCGATGCGCCGTGCCAGGGTCGTCTTTCCCGATCCGGTGACCCCCGCGATGAGTACGCGCATCGGCGCTACGGGGAGCGGGTCATCGACACAGAGCATCCGAAAATTCTATCTGCGGAATACACGCGGCTGACGAGAGGTTGTTGGTGATGTGACTGAACCCATCGCAATTGAAATCTGGTCCGACATCGCCTGCCCCTGGTGCTACATCGGCAAACGCAACCTCGAGCAGGGCCTTGCGGCGCTCCAAGAAACGCAGGGCGCGGATGCCCCGCAGGTCAACATCACGTTCCACTCCTTCGAGTTGGCACCCGATACGCCGGTCGACTTCGACGGCAACGAGGTCGATTTCCTGTCCGGACACAAGGGGATGCCTCGTGAGCAGGTCGAGGGCATGCTGGAGAACGTCACCAATGTCGCAAAGAACGCAGGCCTGGAGTACCGCTTCGATCTGCTTCAGCACACCAACACGGTGAAGGCACACGAGTTGCTTCACCATGCGAAGTCGCAGGGCCTGCAGCTCGAGATGGAAGAGCGGCTAATGTCGGCCTACTTCACCGAGGGCAAGCACGTGGGACGCGTCGACGATCTGGTCGAGTTGGCTGTCGAGGTGGGACTGGATGCCGACACCACGCGCCATGCGCTGGATAACGACAAATTCCTGCCGGCCGTGCGACAGGACCAGGCGCAGGGACGTGCCTACGGAATCCAGGGTGTGCCGTTCTTCGTCATCGACGGGCAGTACGGCATCTCCGGTGCGCAGCCACCGGCGACGTTCGAGAACGTCCTGAAGGACCTGTGGTCCAAGCGCGGCGAGCCGGTGGCAACTGCTGAGGGATCCGCCTGAAGTCAGACGAATCCCTCGCGAGCTGAAGCCGGAGCTTTGATCAGGCGGCAGGCCGCCAGATCACTGCGCCGGTGGGGCTGGCGTCGGCGGTGCGCACGAGCGGACGATTGCCGGTAGTGACAGCGATTTCGCGCTCGGCCGCCGCGGCAACGAGCTGTTCGCGGAGCTTCTTCCACGCCTTCATGCCGTTGAGGGTTCCGGAGAACTCGATCGCACGTGAGACACCCAGAGTGGCGCCCTCAGCAGTCGAAACGAGCTGGTACACGACGTCGTCGTCGTTGTAGTGCGTCTGCGCCCAGGTGCCGTCATCCTGCGTGCGGACGCGCTTTGTGCCTTCGATGAGGGGCGCCGCAAAGGCTCGGACCGTGGCCTCATCGGCAGCGAAAGTGATTGTTGCGCCGAGCCCGTCATCGCCGGCCTGACGGTCCTTCTTCGCTTCCCAGCGCTGAGCTCCAGCACGGCGGGCCTTACGCTTCAGGATCAACCCCACCATGGGCAGAACGATGACGATCGCGAGGAGGAGGTAGATGAGGATTTCTTGGTCCATGCCAATACTCTCTTGGGCCGCAAAGCCCGTTCCCGCGGTCAGCGAGCAGCCGAGGTAAGCGCCGTCTCGATGGCTTCGACGATCTCCGGCGAGTCGGGCTTCTGCTTCGGTCGGAACCGCTGAACTGAGCCGTCGGGCAGGACGAGGAACTTCTCGAAGTTCCACTCCACGCGACCGGCCTTGCCCCCGGCATCCGCTGACTGCTTCAACGCTTTGTAGAGCTCGGTGGCGTTCTTGCCGTTGACCTTGACCTTGTCGTTGACCGGGAAGCTCACGCCGTAGGTCGTCGAGCAGAACTCCAGAATCTGCTCCAGGGACCCGGGCTCCTGGCCCAGGAACTGGTTGCACGGGAACCCGACAACGCTGAAACCCCGTTCGCCATAGGTGCGCTGGAGCTGTTCGAGCTGCTCGTACTGCGGGGTGAGGCCGCATTTCGACGCCACGTTGACCACCAGCAGCACGTCGGAGCCGAAGTCGTCGAGGGTCTTCTCGGCTCCTTGAGCATCAATGAACGGAATCTGGCGCAGCGCGGAATCGGTCATATCCACAGCCTATGACGCGTTGAGGCTGCAGAGGCCGGAGGGTGGGAGAATGGAGAGGACATGAATATCGCTCCTGCACCCGCGCGCGCGTTGCGCATCGGCCCGATCGCCCTCGACGTGCCTGTCGTCCTCGCGCCCATGGCGGGGATCACCAATACCGCCTTCCGCCGGCTCTGCCGTGAGTATGGTGCCGGACTCTACGTCAGCGAGATGATCACCTCGCGTGCGCTCGTTGAGCGCAACGAGACCACGATGCGACTGATCCAGCACCACGAGAGTGAGACGCCGCGCTCGATCCAGCTCTACGGCGTCGACCCGAAGACCATCGCTGATGCGGTCAAGGTCATCGTCGACGACGATCACGCCGATCACATCGACCTGAATTTCGGATGCCCCGTGCCGAAGGTCACGCGTAAGGGCGGGGGAGCAGCTCTCCCCTGGAAGACCAAGCTTTTCGCCGATATCGTCGAGCAGGCTGTGAAGGCAGCAGGAGATATTCCGCTGACGGTGAAGATGCGCAAGGGCATCGACCCTGACCACCTCACGTTCATCGACGCGGGCCGCGCCGCCGAAGATGCCGGAGCCGCCGCTGTCGCGCTGCACGCGCGCACGGCCAACGAGTTCTACTCCGGCCACGCCGACTGGAATGCCATCGGCGAGCTGAAACAGGCAGTCACAAGCATCCCTGTGCTGGGCAATGGTGACATCTGGTCGGGTGAAGACGCTGTGCGGATGATGGCGCAGACCGATTGCGATGGCGTGGTCGTCGGACGCGGATGCCTCGGACGTCCGTGGCTGTTCGGAGAGCTGGCCACGGCCTTCGGCGCTGAGTCTCGTCCGGTCGATGCGACACTCGGTTTTGTCGCGGATGCGTTCCGTCGTCATGCGGAGCTGCTCATCGAGTTCCTCGGCGACGAAGATCACGGTTGCCGCGATATCCGCAAGCACGTCGCCTGGTATTTCAAGGGCTACCCGGTCGGCAGCGACGTGCGCACCGGTCTCGCCACTGCGCAGAGCCTGGCGCACATCGACGATCTACTCGGCCAGCTCGATCATGACGCGCCGTACCCCGGTGAGGATGCTGAGGGTCAGCGCGGACGTGCTGGCCGCCCGAAGCGCACGGCGCTGCCGGAGAAGTGGTTGGATTCCCGGGACGTCGCAGCCGATGCCAGCGAGATGCTGCGAGGAGCGGAAATCGAGAATAACGGTGGTTGAGGTTCTCGCGGAGGGCTACGAGCCCCGCGACGCTGAGCGTTACGTCGCTGAGACTCACCGATCTGAGCGCGACGGCTTCGCCCGTGATCGTGCGCGCGTGCTGCACTCAGCCGCACTGCGCCGGCTCGCTGCGAAGACCCAGGTACTGAGTCCCGCCAGCACGGCTGATTTCGCCCGCAACCGTCTGACGCACTCGCTGGAAGTTGCACAGGTCGGGCGTGAGCTGGCGGTCGCGTTAGGAGTTTCTGCCGATGTCGTAGACACAGCCTGCCTCAGCCACGATCTCGGGCATCCGCCCTTTGGCCACAACGGTGAACGAGCGCTCAACGACTGGGCTGAGGCCATCGGCGGTTTCGAGGGCAATGCGCAGTCACTGCGAATCCTGACGCGTCTGGAAGCCAAGGTCCTCGACAGCAGCGAGCATTCTGTCGGGCTCAACCTCACCCGGGCGAGCTTGGATGCGACCTGCAAATACCCGTGGACAGTCGACAGTCCGATGCCGGATCCGGGCGGACGGTTGAAGTTTGGCGTCTACCCCGAAGATGAGGCCGTGTTCCGTTGGATGCGTGATGGCGCTCCCGGGCGCCTGCGCTGCATTGAAGCCGAGATCATGGATCTCTCCGATGACATCGGGTACTCGGTGCACGATTTCGAGGATGCCATCGTCAACGGCTACCTCGACGTGGCTCAGCTGTCGGATCCGGCGGAGCACCACGCTCTTGTCGGACGCATCCAGCAATGGGTCGGCTACGACTTCACGCGCGAGGAGCTCGCCGATGGTCTTTATCGGCTCACGCGTCAGCCGATGTGGCTGAAGTCGTTCGATCGTTCCCGTCAGGACCTCGCCCGGTTGAAGAACCTCACGAGCGACATGATCGGCCGTTTCGCTCGGGCTGCTGTTGCCGCGACGCGAGATGCGTATGGCGGCCCGACGCTCGCCCGCTACAACGCGCATGTCGTTGTTCCTCGCGTCGTGGAGACCGAGATCGCCGTACTCAAAGGCATCATGGGGCAGGCGATCGTCACCATTGAAGCGCGCAAGGGCGTCTACAAGGAGCAGCGTCGTGTACTCAAACGCCTCGCCGATGCGCTCTGGTCGACGGACGCGCTGTGGAACGCCGGTGAAGACGTGCTGGAGCCCGCGTTCGCTGCAGATTTCCTAGACGCGACAACTGATGCCGAGCGCTCCAGGGTCATCGTCGACCAGATCGCCAGCCTGACCGATCAGACAGCATTGGACTGGCACAACCGACTGGTGGGAGACATCGACCCGGCCGAGGTGGGCATCTGGAGCCCGCGCACCGCACGGGTCGGTTCCAACCGATCGCTGGCCGCTGCGCAAACGGTCGAAGGGGCCTTCTGACATGGCGCGGATCCGTCAAGCAGACGTCGATGAGGTGAAATCCCGCACGAACATCGCCGATATCGTCGGTGAGCGTGTGGCACTGAAGTCTGCCGGTGTTGGATCCCTCAAGGGGCTGTGCCCGTTTCACGATGAGAAGAGCCCGAGCTTCCATGTTCGCCCGCAGGTCGGTTACTACCACTGCTTCGGTTGCGGCGAGTCTGGCGACGTCTACTCGTTCCTGCGGGAGATGGACCATGTCAGCTTCACCGAGGCCGTTGAGCGGCTCGCGGGACGCATCGGTTACACACTGAACTACGAAGATGGCGGAACGGCGCCCGACAACAGTGGGCGCAGCCGGCTGTACGCGGCGAACTCCGCCGCAGCGGAGTTCTTCCGCGGCCAACTACTCACCAGCGACGCCGAAACCGGCCGTCGGTTTCTGGGCGAGCGTGGTTTCGACGCGGGCGCAGCGGCGCACTTCGGCGTCGGCTTCGCTCCGCGGGGTTGGGACGGCATGCTGAAAGCGCTGACCGCACAGGGCTTCACCCGCGACGAACTTCTGGCCGCAGGGCTCGTGTCGCAGGGGCAGCGCGGTGTCTACGACCGGTTCCGCGGACGCCTGGTGTGGCCGATTCGAGATGTCACCGGCCAGACGATCGGATTCGGTGCGCGGAAGCTCTTCGACGACGATAAGGGCCCGAAGTATCTGAACACGCCAGAGACCGTGATCTATAAGAAGGCGCAGGTCCTTTACGGACTCGATCTCGCCAAGCGTGACATCGCCCGGGGGGATCCGCGACGCGTTGTTGTCGTCGAGGGGTACACCGACGTCATGGCCTGTCATCTGGCGGGGATCACGACGGCGGTGGCAACCTGTGGCACCGCCTTCGGTACCGAACACATCAAGGTGCTGCGCCGGATCATGGGTGATGATTCCGCATCCGGCGAGGTGGTCTTCACGTTTGACGGTGATGAGGCAGGTCAGAAGGCCGCGCTGCGCGCATTCACTGAAGACGACCGCTTCAACGCACAGACGTTCGTGGCGGTTGCGCCCAATGGCCTCGATCCGTGCGATCTGCGCCTGCAGCGCGGTGATGCCGCCGTGCGTGGGCTGATGGACACCAAAGTGCCGATGTTCGAATTCGCGATCGATCGAAAGCTTGCCGGATTCGACCTGGCAACAGTCGAGGGCCAGGTGGGAGCGCTGCGCGCTGCTGCCCCGATCGTGGCCGAGATCCGGGATCGACTTCTGCGGCCCGGATACGAGCGGGTTCTCGCGCGACGGCTGGGCATGGACCCCACCGAGGTGCGCGCTGAAGTCGAGCGGGCGGCACGCGGGCAGAGTCAGACACAGGCACGACGAGAACCCGCACAGGCGGCGCCGACTGACGCTGCGAGCGCCGCTGTCGCCCCGGTGACACTGGCGAGTCTGCCGCGTACGGCGGATGTCGTGATGGAGCGTGGTGCACTGATGGGCGCCCTGCAATACGGGCACCAGGTCGATCAGCCGATGCTGGCACGGGCGCTGGAGGTGCCGTTCCGGCATCCGGCTCTCGAAGCCATCCGCGAGGTCATCGTGGCTGTGCCGGATCGCACCCGGGTCGGGTGGGCGATGGATGCAGTAAACGCCGTGCGTGAACCGTACCGCTCCCTCGCCGGCGAGCTGCTGATGACGCCGTTCCCGGCGCGCGATGAGGCTGGGGCCGTGGCGTCGACGGCCGATCTTTGTCGGCGTATGGTGCTGCGCAACCTCGATCGGGAGAAGAACGAGCTTCTCGGTGCCGTGCAGCGCGTGCCGGCAGATTCCGACGGTGGTCGCGCGCTACGAATACGATTGCGGGATCTTGACATCGAGCGTCAGCGGTTCACCGAGTCGTAACCGCCCGGTATACCGAATCCGGGGGAGGATGGGCGTTATGTCTGGCAGGTCTTCTTCCCCGTACGCGATCGACTGTTCTGATCTGGTTATCGATCGGGTCGGGCACGGCCTTGCCACCCGGGCCGTCGACGGGGTGAGCTTCGAGCTCTCGCCCGGTGAGCTCATCTGCGTCGCGGGACCCACCGGCTCCGGCAAGTCGACGCTGGTGGCTGCTCTGGCAGGTTCTACCGATCCTTCGGTTCGAATCGTGGGCGGACACGCTTCGGTCTGCGGTGTGAACGTGCGAAAGCCGGGACGTCGGCACCGCGAGCTCACCTACCGCACGGGGTTTATCCCGCAGAGCGCCGGTGCGGATCTGCCGCCCACACTGACGATCAGCGAAGTGATCTCCGAACCCATTCTTATCCGTGAGAAGCGGGTGAACACCAAGGCCCTCGCGATCCGTGTCGCGACGCTCCTCGATGAGATGCACCTGCCGTTGGGAACCGCATCGAAGTTTCCGTATGAGCTGAGCGCCGGGATGCGCCAGCGGGTGGCGATTGCCCGGGCATTCGTACTCGAGCCGCGCGTACTCATCGCCGATGAGCCACTGGCCAACCTCGATCTCGAGGTTCGACCGGTCGTGTTCGATGCGATCACCCGTCGGCGCAAGGATCAGGGGCTCGGCGCATTGCTGGTCACGAACGACGCCGCATTCATCCGCGAGTTGAACGCGGAGACGTTGATGCTCAGGGGTGGGCACGTCGTTGCCCGCGGGGTGGGAAAGGACCTGCTCTGGGTGCCGAATGGGCAGTCCGATTCGCGCGTGCGGTGACCCGTTCGCGGCGTGGTTCGACGACACGCCCGAGGGCTCGGGCGATGTCGCAAGCACCTGCAGGAGTTTGCTAAGATTGTAGAGTTGCCTCGGCGACAGTGCCTGATCCCCAATAGCTCAATTGGCAGAGCAGCCGACTGTTAATCGGCAGGTTATTGGTTCGAGTCCAATTTGGGGAGCAAAACAGAAGGCGCCACATCCTCCGGGATGGGGCGCCTTCTCTCGTTGGGCGTGCGCGGCCGCCGCGGCGTAATCAGCGTGCGGCAGCGCCTGCTTCACCAGAAGCAGAAGAGGCCCCACCGGATGGTGGAGCCTCTTCAAAAACAGTGCGAGAAAACGATCAGCGTGTGGCGCCCTTCAGCGATCCGGTGATCTCCAGCGGTGTCTCGCCGGTCGGGTCAGCGGGGTCGGGCTCGTAGAGGACGCACTGCACGAGGCGGTCATCGGCGCTGTCCCAGGTTTCTTCTGTGGGCGTCAGCCACCAGAAGTCGAGCACGGACTCGAAGTAGTCGAATCCGACGAAGTCGGCGAACGCCGGCACGCACTGCGCCTCAACCTCGGCGGTGATCTCGTCATCGCTGGGCAGGGTGTCGCCGGTGAGCTCGAACTCAAAGAACACTTCGTTGGTGTGCGGCTCTTCGCAGGGCACGACGGGCGTGTCCTGGATCTCGCCGGCCGTGTCGCTCTCGGGCATGCAGTCGCCGACCTTGAGCGAGAAGATGTCGATCGTCGCCTCTTCGGTGACGTTGCCTCCGTCATCGCGCTGGGCGTCGCCGACGCCGAGCACCATGCTGCTGCATCCGCTGAGCGCAAGGCTCAGAGCAACCGCGGAGCCGGCAAAGGCCCAAGCCGTGCGTGTACGCATTTTCATTCGTCATTCCCTCATAGAAAGCTGTGGAGGGCAGGAAACATCAAC
Organism: Microbacterium sp. A94; assembly: GCF_051842855.1. Lineage (NCBI taxonomy): Bacteria > Bacillati > Actinomycetota > Actinomycetes > Micrococcales > Microbacteriaceae > Microbacterium > Microbacterium sp. A94. Next base: position 245,063 of record NZ_JBPXMU010000001.1, read on the forward strand.
CTGCCCTCAGTGAACGCTACTCAGCGTGAATATGCGCCGCAACTTTGAAAATGCGTCCGAAAAACGCTACGCGCTCAGCCATCCAGATCGTCGATGCCGGGCATCCAACTCGATCCGGGACGCCCCCATCCACGCTTGCGGGAGATCTTCTGCACAGTCTTCCAATCACTGTCAGACAGGCGATCGACATAGAGGATGCCGTCGAGGTGATCGAATTCGTGCTGCATGATGCGCGCACGCCACCCGTCGACCTCGATGCGCACGGGAGAACCGTCCAAATCGAGACCGGTCACGAGAACGCGGTCCGCTCGTCGCAGCGCGAAACGCTCACCGGGGAATGACAGGCATCCCTCGGATTCCTCTTCCGGGTCGGGGGAGCCGGGCTCCGGCGGTGACATCCACAGGACCGGATTGATCAGAACCCCGCGCCAGGGCTGGTCATCGTCGTCGACGTACGCGTAGGTGTAAATGCGCAAGGCCACACCGACCTGAGGTGCGGCCAATCCGACGCCGGGAGCGGCGTCCATCGTCTCGTACATGTCAGCCACGAGAGCGCGGATCTCGTCGTCGATCTCTTCGACGGGGGATGCGAGAGAGTGCAGAACAGGGTCGCCCATGATGCGAATCGGTAGAACAGCCACGCCACAACCCTACTGTGCAGGTTACGCCCGGTAATGTTTTCCCTGTGAGTGCAAGCGTATGGATGACCGCGTCGGATGTCGGCGATCAGCTTGTCGGCGCATTTCAGAACCCGGCACTCCTGCTGGGGATCCCGCTCGCCCTCGCTGGCGCCGTGTTCATGTCGCTCGGAGCGCAGTATCAGCACCGTGGCGTGGAGAAGGTGGAGCGGCTCAGCGGTGCCGACGGTGCCACGGGCCTGAGCATCGAGCAGCTCAAGCGGTTGCTGACCCGCCCGTCCTGGATCATCGGCACCGTCATGCTGATGCTGGCCATCGTGTGTCAACTCGCCGCGCTCGCGGTCGCACCGCTCATCGTGGTCCAGCCGCTAGGGGCGATCGCCCTGGTGATCACTACGCTCCTCAACGCCCGCATCTCGGGACACACGCCCACGAAGAAATCGCTGATCGCGATCGGCGCCTGCGTCGGCGGCATCTTCATCTTCGTGTTTTTCGCTGCAATATTCGCCACCGAGCAAGAGATCGCGGACCGCGAGCTCTTCACGATTCTGGCGATCCTGCTGGTCGTGATCATCGCGCTCGGCGGATGCTGGCTGGTCCTGCGCCACCGCATGCGCGCGCTGTTCTACGTGGTCGGTGCCGGCATTCTCTATGGCTTCGTCGCGACGCTGGCCAAAGCGGTCATCAAACGGGTGCAGGCAGGGGAGTTCGACTGGATCACCCTGGTCTGCGTGATCGCACTCGTCGCGGCTTCTGCCGTCGGCGCATACTTCGTGCAGACCGCGTATAGCTCCGGCCCGCCGGACCTCGTCATCGCCGGTCTCACCGTCGTTGACCCGCTGATCGCCGTCCTGATCGGAATGCTGGTCCTCGGGGAAGCCGCAGCAGCCCCGCAGTGGGTTCTGGTGTGCTTCGCAGTGGCCGGTGCGATTGCCGTGTGGGGAGTGGTCGGACTCGCCCGGTACCACCCACAGGTCCTCAGCGAGAGCCAGGAGCTGGCCATTCGCCGCGGCAGCGACGGCACGGGAATCGTGGCCAATCCTCCGACGGAATCAGCGGACGGGAGCGCAGCCGGGCTGCGCGGCGACGAAGACGGTGAACTGCGCGGTCAGTAAGCCTGATCGATGAGGTCTTCGGAGACCTCAGCGGCTGCTGCCTGGTCGACGAAGAAGATCGTACGCTTGCGCCCCTTGGCGCCGGCTGCCGGCACATTCGTGTAGCTGGCGCCAGCGAGAGCGAGTCCGAGCGCGGAGGCCTTGTCGGCTCCCGTAAGCACCAGCCAGACCCGCTTGGACGAGTTGATGACCGGACGCGTCAACGTCACCCGCTCTGCCGGTGGTTTCGGCGAGTCCCGCACCGGCAGGGCCGCAGCATCCGTCTCGGTGACCTCGGTGCGATCCGGGAAGAGCGAGGCGATGTGACCATCGGGGCCGACACCGAGGAAGCACACCGCGAACGACGGCCACGGGTGTTCGTCGGTGCCGAACTTCTGCAGTTCGGCTGCGTAGTCGGTGGCCGCCTCATCCAAAGTCTTACCGCTGTCAGATGCGGCAACCTCGTGCACGTTCTCAGCCGGAACCGCGATGTGGTTCAGCAGCGCCTCACGGGATTGCACCGCGTTGCGATCGGCGTCATCAGCGGGAACGAAGCGCTCATCTCCCCACCAGAAGTGCACGAGTGACCAGTCGATCTTGTCGACCTTCGGGTGCTCGCGGACAGCCTGCAGTACGGAACCGCCCATAGAGCCGCCGGTGAGCGCGATGTGTGCGATGCGACCGTTCTTGGTGCGTGCCTTCACCCGGGTGAGGAAACGATCCGCGACGCGCTCGGCGAGAGCGGTCGGGGTCTGCTCCACGACGACGAGCTTCTCCGCGGATGCCACCATTGCGTTCAGTCTCCTGTCTCAGGCGCACCGAGCTTCTGCCAGCCCTCGGTGATCACTCGACCGTACAGGACGTCGGGGTCGAGGCGCCGGAGCTCCTCAGCAAGGCACTCGCGCAGGGTGCGTCGTGGCAGGTGTAGCTCATGGTCGGGCTGGCCGGGCTGCGTGAGCACAGCGACGCTGGTCTCAGGACGCTCGAGCAGGATGTCGCCGCTGGCACGGGTGAGCCGTACCGACTTGATGCCTGCTTCCCAGTGGGACGGATCCTCGTACTGCCAGCGCACCGGCACATCCAACGACAACTGCAGCCAAGCGGCGAGCAAAGCGGTAGAGGGAGAAGCCGCAGCCCCAAGCACCTCAGCCGAGGTGATCGTCTCGTACGGAGGCTGGTCGAGCACAGCAGCCAACTGCTCGCGCCAGTGCGTCAGACGCGTCCAGGCGAGATCAGTGTCACCCGGAGCATGCGACTTTCCGAGCAGGATGAGTTGCTCGCGCACATCGTCGCTGTTGGCGGCATCCGTGATCCGGCGCTGAGCGATGCGGCCCAGCGGCGATGCTGCCGGGTCGACCGGTGCTTGCTCCGGCCACCACGCAACCACAGGGGCATCGGGTAGCAGCAGACCTGTGACGAGGCTTTCCTCGTTACTGGCCGCCGCGCCGTAGGCGCGCAGCACGACCACTTCACTGGCTCCGGCATCCCCGCCAACGCGGATCTGAGCGTCCAAATGAGCGTCACCTTCGCCCGTGGTGAGCACGATGACACGCATCGGATGCTCGCGCGAGGCATCGTTGGCGGCGTCGATAGCGGCCTCGGCGACGCCGTTGCGCGCCGAGATGATGAGGGTCAGAACACGGCCGAGAGCGACAGCGCCGCCCTCTTCACGGACCTTGACCAGTTGCTTGGCAACCTGGCTGACGGTGGTGTCGGGAAGGTCGATGATCACGGTCGTCTCCAAACGCGTCCGTCACGGGCAAGAAGGGCATCAGCGGATGCTGGCCCCCAGGAGCCGGGAGCATACTGCTCCAGCGGTCCGCCGACGGCTGCCCAGTACTTCTCTACCGGATCGAGGATCTTCCAGCTCAGCTCCACCTCCTCATGGCGGGGAAACAGCGGTGGATCGCCCAGCAGCACGTCGAGGATCAGCCGCTCGTAAGCCTCCGGGCTCGCCTCCGTGAAGGCATGGCCGTAACCGAAGTCCATCGTCACATCGCGCACGTTCGTGCCGGTGCCGGGAACCTTCGAACCGAATCGGATTGTGACGCCCTCATCAGGCTGCACACGGATGACGAGCGCGTTCTGCCCGAGCTCAGAAGCATTGCTGCGCCCGAACAGGTGCTCTGGGGCGCGGTTGAAAACCACCGCGATCTCGGTCACACGGCGGCCCAGACGCTTGCCGCTGCGGAGGTAGAACGGCACGCCAGCCCAGCGACGGTTCGCGATCTCCAGCTTGATGGCGGCATAGGTCTCGGTGATCGACTCGGGGTTCATGCCGTCCTCGCCGAGGAAACCATCGACCTCTTGGCCACCCTGCCAGCCACCGGCGTACTGCCCGCGCGCTGTCGCCTGGGACAGATCGTCTGGCAGTTTGACCGCCGCGAGAACCTTCTCCTTCTCGGAGCGGAGGTGCTCCGCCGACAGGCTGATGGGCTCTTCCATCGCGGTGAGTGCCAGGAGCTGCAGCAGGTGGTTCTGAATGACGTCGCGCGCAGCACCGATGCCGTCGTAGTAGCCGGCCCGCCCGCCCACGCCGATATCCTCGGCCATCGTGATCTGCACGTGGTCGACGTAGTTGCGGTTCCAGATCGGCTCGTACAGCTCGTTCGCGAAGCGCAGCGCCAGAATATTCTGCACCGTCTCCTTGCCGAGGTAGTGGTCGATGCGGAAGATCGAGTCGGCCGGGAAAGCCACCTCCAGCGCCTGGTTGAGCGCACGCGCCGAATCCAGATCGTGTCCGAACGGCTTCTCGATGACGACGCGGCGCCAATGATCGCTGTCGCGATCCTCACCGACGAGTCCCGAGTCTTTCAACTGCTTGGTCACCAGCGGGAAGGACTTTGGCGGGATGGACAGGTAGTACGCGTGGTTGCCCATCGTGCCGCGTTCCACATCGAGCTTCTCGACGGTTTCACGCAGCTTCGCAAAGGACTCCGGGTTGTCGAACTCACCGGAGACGAAACGGATGCCCTGCAGCAACTGCTGCCAGGTCTCCTCGCGGAACTCGGTGCGGGCGTGCTCCTTCACCGCTTCGTAGACGACCTGAGCGAAATCCTGGTCCTCCCAATCGCGACGGGCGAAGCCGACCAGCGCGAAACCCGGGGGCAGCAGCCCCCGGTTTGCCAGGTCGTACACCGCGGGCATGAGCTTCTTACGCGACAGGTCGCCGGTCACGCCGAAGATCACCAGGGCACTGGGGCCGGCGATGCGATTGAGGCGACGGTCATCGGGGTCGCGCAGGGGGTTATTGCCGCGCGAAACGGAAACGGTCATCGGTGCGGGAGTCTCCTACGAATTTACTTCTGGGCGGCTTCGAACAGCGCGAGCACATCGGCTGAGTCATCGGTGATGGTGAGGGTCACGACCGGACGACCGTGCTCGGCGAGCACAGCGGCATCGCCGGCAGCCTGTGCCTGGATGAGCTGGCCGAAAGTGAACGGGCGTTCGGGAATCTCAAGGTCGACGTCAGTGCGCTCCAAGATCTGCAGGAAAACACCCTGGGCCGGGCCGCCCTTGTGGTACTGACCCGTCGAGTGCAAGAAGCGCGGACCCCACCCGAATGTCGTCGGGCGGCCCGAATCGGCCGCGACAAGTTCGCGAAGGCCCTGCAGCTGCGTCAGCTCCAGGCGATTGACATATGCCTGAATCGAGACATAACCGTCCTCGGGCAGCTGCGCCCACAGGGCATCCAACACGGCCTCGATATTGCCGGAGACAGCAAGAGCAGCATCCGAGACACGCACCTCGATGCCGTTCTCCACGAACGCCGGCGCAGTCGGCTCGGGCCGAGCATCCAGCAGACCGCGGGCTGCGACCTTGGCGGATTCGACATCCGGCTGGTCGAAGGGATTGATGCCGAGAAGGTAGCCCGCGATCACGGTGGCGTACTCCCAGACCAGCAGATTCGCGCCGAGCGTGCCGCTGACGAGGATCTCGCCCTGGTGACGTTCGCGCAGGTGGAATTCGTTGGCGTCGTCGACAATGCGTACGATCTGCAGATCCGACGGCACCTCGTCGACCTCGGGCGAAACCGGAAGCAGGACGACCGGAAGGATGCCAGTGCCTTCCTTGCCGGTCGACTCGGCGATCAGCTGCTCGATCCAATCCGGTAGCCCCACGATGTGCGTGCCATCGGTGATCAGCCCGAGCTTGTCGCGACGCGGGTTCGTGGCGGCGATCGCAGCGCCCAGACGCAGCGCCGGGTTGTCAGCCTGATCGACCGCGACCTGCAGCAGCGTGGCTTCTGCCTCGTCGAGCAATTCGGCGATGTCGACACCGGCAAGTCCCGACGGAACCAGGCCGAAGGCGGTGAGCGCCGAGTAGCGCCCACCGACGTTGGGATCGGCGTTGAAGACTCGGTATCCGTCGGCACGCGCGGCAGCATCCAGCGGCGAACCGGGGTCGGTCACGATCACGATGCGCTCGGTGGGGTCGATGCCCATGTCGCGGAATGCGGCCTCGAAGGTTCGCTTCTGCGAATCGGTCTCGACAGTGGACCCGGACTTCGACGACACGACGAGCGCCGTGTGCTCCAACCCCTCATCAAGAGCGGCCAGAACCTGTCCAGGAGCGGTCGAGTCGAGAATCGTGAGCGGGACGCCCGCGGTCTGACTGATGACCTCAGGCGCCAGAGACGACCCACCCATACCGGCGAGAACCACGTGATTCACGCCCAGGGCGCGCAACTGATCCCGCAACGCGATGATTTCAGGAACCAACGGTCGCGAGACCGAAACCGCTTCGACCCAGCCCAGGCGCTTGGATGCTTCTTCCTCAGCGGCTTCGCCCCACAGTGTGGAATCGAAACCGGTGATGCGCGAAGCGATGAGATCGCCCACCAGCTGTGGGACGACCTCGTCGATCGCAGCCTTCGCGGCGCCCGAGGCGTGGATCGAGAACGTCATCGCTGCGCCTCAAGCCCTTCTGCGACCTGGGTGAGCAGGTCGTGCCAAGAGTCGATGAACTTCGTCACGCCTTCGTCTTCCAACACCTGGGTGACGTCGGCGAAGTCGATGCCGACCTCGGCGAGCCCGGCGAAGACCGCACGCGCCTCTTCGTAACCGCCAGTGATGGTGTCACCGGTGATGACGCCGTGGTCGAAGGTCGCCTCGAGAGTCTTCTCGGGCATCGTGTTGACGACGCCGGGGGCGACGAGCTCGGTGACGTACAGGGTGTCGGGCAGCGCCGGATCCTTGACACCGGTCGAGGCCCAGAGCGGACGCTGCAGGTTTGCACCGGCATCCACAAGTGCCTTCGCACGGTCGGCGGCGAACGTCTGCTCAAACAGCTCGTAGGCGAGCCGCGCGTTGGCGAGGCCGGCCTTGCTCTTGAGCGCTTCCGCAGCGGCGGTGCCGATGACGGTGAGGCGCTTGTCGGTCTCGGTGTCCACGCGCGAGACGAAGAACGATGCAACCGAGTGGATCGTGGCGAGATCGATGCCGGCAGCCTTCGCGGTCTCCAGGCCTGTCAGGTAGGCGTCAATGACCTCGGCGTAGCGCTCGAGGCTGAAGATCAGCGTGACATTGACGCTGATGCCAGCGCCGATCGCCTGCGCGATTGCGGGAAGCCCGGCCTTGGTGGCAGGAATCTTCACCAGCAGGTTCGGGCGGTCGACCTTCTCCCACAGCTGTTTGGCCTGTGCCACGGTGCCGTCTGTGTCGTGTGCGAGGTCGGGGGAGACCTCGATCGAGACACGGCCGTCGACGTGGCCGGACTTCTCCCACACCGGACGGAACACGTCCAGAGCGGCGGCGACGTCCTGCGTGGTGGCCGCGAACACGGCGTCTTCAGCGATGGCACCGGAGCCGGCCAGCTCGGTGACCTGAGCGTCGTAGGAGGTGTCGTTCTTATCGGTGATCGCGTTTGCGAAGATCGTCGGGTTAGTGGTCACACCGACGATGTTGCGCGATTCGATCAGCTCCGCGAGGTTGCCGGAGTTGATGCGGGTGCGAGAGAGGTCGTCGAGCCAGATGCTGACGCCGGCGGCTGCGAGATCTGCGGTGGGGGTGCTCATGCGTTCTCCTTGATGCTTTCGCGCGCCGCCTCGACGACGGCCTCGGCGGTGATGCCGAACTTCTGGAACAGGGTCTTGTAATCGGCGGATGCACCAAAGTGGTCGATCGCAACGGAACGACCCTTGTCACCCACGATGCCGCGCCACGTCAGCGCGGATCCGGCCTCAACCGAAACACGCGCCGTGACGGCGGCCGGGAGCACGGACTCGCGGTACGCGGCATCCTGCTCGTCGAACCATTCCAATGACGGAGCGGAGACGACGCGGGCGTTGATTCCTTCGCCGGCAAGTGTTTCGCGAGCGGCCACAGCGAGCTGAACCTCAGAGCCGGTTGCGATCAGGATGACGTCCGGCGTGCCGTTGGGTGCTTCGGCGAGCACGTAGGCACCCTTGGCGGCGTTCGCAGCCGATGCGAAGACCTCGCCGGATGCTTCGCCATCACCGCGCTCGAACACCGGAATGTTCTGACGGGTGAGCGCGAGGCCAGCGGGGGAGCCGTGGCGGCGTAGCAGTTCGAGCCAGGCGGCCGAGGTCTCGTTCGCATCCGCGGGGCGCACGACGGTGAAGTTGGGGATCGCACGCAGTGCTGCGAGCTGCTCGACCGGCTGGTGGGTCGGGCCGTCTTCGCCGAGGGCGACAGAGTCGTGCGTCCACACGAAGATGCTCGGGATGTTCATCAGCGCAGCCAGACGCACAGCCGGGCGCATGTAGTCGCTGAAGATCAGGAAGGTGCCGCCGAAGGCCCGGGTCGGGCCGTGCAGCACGATGCCGTTGATGATCGCGCCCATCGCGTGCTCGCGGATGCCGAAGTGCAGCACGCGGCCGTACGGGTTGCCGGACCATTCATGGGTCGACCACTCCGCGGGGATGAAGGAGGCGGCGTTCTTGATCGTGGTGAGGTTTGACTCGGCAAGGTCGGCGGAGCCGCCCCACAGCTCAGGCAGCTCAGCAGCCAGCGCGTTGATCACCTGGCCGGATGCTGCGCGAGTGGAGACCTCCTTGCCCGCCTCGAACACCGGCAGTGCGGAGTCGATGTCGGCGGGAAGCTCCTTCGCCTCCAGGCGGTCGAGCAGCGCCTTGCGCTCGGGGTTTGCGGCGGCCCAGGCATCGAACGACTTCTGCCAGGCAGCGCGTTCCTCGGCGGCGCGATCAGCCAGGGCCCGGGTGTGCTCGAGCACGTCGTCGGCGACGACGAAGCTCTGCTCGGGGTCGAAGTCGAGAACCTTCTTGGTCGCGGCGAGCTCGTCGGCGCCGAGAGCAGAGCCGTGGATCTTGCCGCTGTTCTGCTTTCCGGGCGAGGGCCAGCCGATGATCGTCTTGAGGATGATGAGCGACGGCTTAGTCGTTTCGCCCTTTGCTGCCTCGATCGCAGCGTGAAGCTCGGCGACATCTTCGATGTACTCGCCGGTCTTCTTCCAATCGACCGTCTGCACGTGCCATCCGTAGGCCGCATAGCGGGCGGCGACATCTTCGGTGAAGGCGATGTCGGTGTCGTCTTCGATCGAGATCTGGTTCGAGTCGTAGATCGCGATCAAGTTGCCGAGCTGCTGGTGACCGGCGAGCGATCCCGCTTCGCTGGTGACGCCCTCCTGCAGGTCGCCGTCACCGGCGATCGTGTAGATGAAGTGGTCGAACGGGCTGGTGCCAGCGGCGGCTTCCGGGTCGAACAAGCCGCGCTCGTAGCGGGCAGCGTAGGCGAAGCCGACAGCGGATGCGAGCCCCTGACCGAGCGGTCCGGTGGTGATCTCGACGCCCTTAGTGTGGCCGTACTCGGGGTGCCCCGGAGTCTTCGAGCCCCACGTGCGCAGCGACTTGAGGTCGTCGAGTTCGAGACCGAAACCACCGAGGTAGAGCTGTACGTACTGCGTGAGGGAGGAGTGACCGACCGAAAGGATAAAACGGTCGCGACCGAGCCAATCGGTGTCGGTCGGGTCGTGGCGCAGGACACGCTGGTAGAGGAGGTACGCCGCGGGAGCGAGACTCATCGCCGTACCAGGGTGACCGTTGCCGACCTTCTCCACGGCATCCGCCGCAAGGATTCGGGCGGTATCTACCGCGCGTCGATCGATCTCAGCCCACTGGAGTTCTGTCACGGTCATACCCTTTCCAACAACTACGAGGGCGCCCGAATTCCTTCAGCGCGTCCGCATCGTCACGGACAGGTGCACAGCGCCGGGCGCGCGAGTGGTTTTCAGCATAGCGCTGTGAGCGCAACCGCGAAATGCGCTTTACGTCGCGAGTCGTTCAGTTTGCTTGCCCTAGAATGAGAGGGTTGTCGTTGGTGTGCGCTGAGGAGGCGATCGTTATCTCGACCATGTCGCAGACGACGGCGGTGAACCGCTCGTTCGGTCGGACTATCAAGGCATATGTCGCGTTGACGAAACCGCGTGTTCTCGAGCTTCTTCTCGTTTCCACCGTTCCGGTCATGATCCTTGCCGAGGGCGGTATGCCGAACCTCTGGCTCGTGCTGGCCACCGTCATCGGCGGATCGCTGAGCGCGGGCTCTGCCGCGTCCTTCAACATGTACATCGACCGTGACATGGACGCGCATATGCGCCGCACCGAGAACCGGCCGATCATCACTGGCGAAGTGTCACCGCGAGCAGCCCTGATCTTCTCGTGGGTGCTCGCCGTGGTATCGACTGGCTGGCTCGCGCTGACCACCAACTGGCTGACGACAGCCTTGTCGGTAGGTGCGATCTTCTTCTATGTCGTGATCTACACGCTGATCCTCAAACGCCGCACCGAGCAGAACATCATCTGGGGCGGTATTGCGGGATGTTTCCCGGTCGTCATCGGCTGGTCAGCTGTCACCGGTGAAGTCGCGTGGCCGGCGATCATCCTGTTCGCACTCATTTTCCTGTGGACCCCGGCGCACTACTGGCCGCTGTCGATGAAGTACCGCGATGACTACGTCGACGCGGATGTTCCGATGCTCGGTGTTACGCGCAACGCCTCGCAGGTGGGCCTGCAGGTGATCCTGTATGCCTGGGCGACGCTGGCATGTTCGCTGCTGCTCATCCCGGTTGCGAATATGGGGCTGGTCTATTCGGTCTCGGCAGTCGTCTTCGGCGGCTGGTTCGTGTACGAGTCGCACCGGCTGTACAGCCAGGCGGTTCGGGGGACGAACCCGCGTCCGATGCGCGTTTTCCACGCATCGATCAGCTACCTGACGCTGCTCTTCCTCGCTGTAGCGGTTGACCCGCTGCTGCCGTTCTGATCGCACGCCTGAATACCGCTGGCGAGTGGCCATTTGTGGCGCACTTTTTCCCCAAAAGTGAGCCACGGACGCCCACTGCTTTTCTGACAGTTGCGTCTCGGGACCTGCCTGACAGTTCTCGTGGTCTTGCACGATCCGGGGCTGGCTATGACGCTTCTCGCGCCGTAGCGGTTAACCCGCTGCTGCCGTTCTGATCCCACGCCTGAATACCGCCTGCGAGTGGCCATTTGTGGCGCACTTTTTCCCCAAAAGTGAGCCACGGACGCCCACTCGCAAGAGGGATGCGCGGGTGGATCAGGGGGCGGGGCGCTTGAGGCGCAGCACCACGACGGTGTACGCGGCGGCGGAGAGCGCGGCCAAAACCATGTGGATGCCGACGAGGAGTCCGGGGAGGCCATCGCGAGACTGCCACACTCCGACTGCCACCTGCACCAGAACAGCGAGTACGAGCACCAGGAGCCACCGGCGCGGCCGAAGCCGCTGCACCCAGGCGAATACTGTCAGTACCGTCAGCAGCGCCGCGAGGATGTAGCCGGGCCAGGAGTGAATGTGTGCGAGCACCGTGGCGTCGAAGCCGTCACGGATGACGTTCACATCGCCCGAGTGCGGCCCGGACCCCGTGGTGAGCACACCGAAGAAGATCGTCGCGGCCAGAGCCAGACCGGTGACGTGCGTCACGATCGCGAACCAGACGGGCACGGCGCGCTCGCGCGGACCGGGAGCGGCATCCAGGCGAACCAGGAATGCCGCGGTCGCGCACACCAGCAGCAGAGATGATACGTAATGGAACCCGACGATCGAGGGGTTCAATCCGGTGAGCACGGTGATGCCGCCGACGAAAGCCTGCGCGACAACACCGATCAGGACGATCCACGCCAGCGCGGAGAGATCGCGGCGCATCGGCGTCGTTCGAAGGGAATGCACCCCTGCGACGATCGTCACCAGCAGCAGGCCCAGGGAGAAGAACGGGAAGCCGGGAAGTCCGAGTGCCGAAGTGATCGCGAAGCATACGACGCCGACGACGATGCCGCCGCCCGCAAACCAGAGCGCCGCGCTGACGGGGCGGCGTCCACCGACCGAGTGCAGCACCAGCAGCAGCACGGCGATAGCGAGGAGCCCGACCAAGCCGGTCATCGTGCGGTTGCCGAACTCGATGATGCCGTGGATGCCCTGTTCCGGTGTCGGAACGAGCGACTCCGGTGTGCACAGCGGCCATTCCGAGCATCCGAGTCCCGATCCGGTCAGTCGAACAGCGCCGCCGGTGCCGATGATGATCACCTCGGCCAGGAACGACAACCACGCCAGAACGCGCAACGGTCGACCGATCATGGCGGATCCGCCAACGCGTTCGGGGGAGTCGGTGAGTTCTGCGGTTTCGGGCATGCGTCCTCCGGCCCGTTCCTGGCGCTGGGCACGGCCCGTTTGTCAGGGGGAACCTGTAGAATCGGATTGTTGCGATGCATGCGCTCAGCGCAAGGTGCATCACCAACAGTTTAGGCGCGAAGAATGCGTCCGTGATGAGGCCCACCAGCGGCTCCCACCCCGTATCATCTGCGGGGCTATGGCGTGCCGGGGCGGATGACACCGTTTGGGTCCAACAAGGAGAGTGTGTGATGTCGGATGTGCTGATCGACCGCCCAGAACTCGATGGTCTGGGGGTGTACGAGTTCGGCTGGCACGATGAAGACGCCGCTGGCGCCATCGCCAAGCGCGGTCTTTCTGAAGATGTTGTCCGCGGTATCTCGGGGCTCAAAAAAGAACCCGAATGGATGCTGAAGACCCGTCTGAAGGCTCTGCAGCTCTTCGGACGCAAGCCGATGCCGACCTGGGGCGCAGACCTCAGCGATATCGACTTCGACAACATCAAGTACTTCGTCCGCTCCACAGAGAAGCAGGCGCAGTCGTGGGAAGAGCTCCCGGCTGAGATTCGTGAAACCTACGAGCGTCTGGGAATCCCGGAGGCCGAGCGTCAGCGTCTTGTCGCCGGCGTCGCCGCCCAGTACGAGTCCGAGGTCGTCTACCACCAGATCCGCGAGGATCTGGAGGAGCAGGGCGTCATCTTCATGGACACGGACACTGCGCTGCGTGAGCACCCCGAATTCTTCGAAGAGTACTTCGGCAGCGTCATTCCCTCTGGTGACAACAAGTTCGCAGCCCTCAACACGGCCGTCTGGTCGGGTGGTTCATTCGTCTACGTCCCCAAGGGCGTCCACGTCGAGATCCCCCTGCAGGCGTACTTCCGCATCAACACCGAGAACATGGGTCAGTTTGAGCGGACGCTGATCATCGCCGATGAGGACAGTTACGTTCACTACATCGAAGGCTGCACCGCCCCGATCTACAAGTCGGACTCGTTGCACTCGGCCGTCGTCGAGATCATCGTGAAGAAGAACGCACGCGTTCGTTACACGACGATCCAGAACTGGTCGAACAACGTTTACAACCTCGTCACCAAGCGCGCTGTCGCTCACGAGGGCGCAACCATGGAATGGGTCGACGGCAACATCGGCTCCAAGGTGACGATGAAGTACCCGTCGATCTACCTGATGGGCGAGCATGCCAAGGGCGAGACGCTCTCCGTTGCTTTCGCAGGTCCCGGTCAGCATCAGGATGCTGGCGCCAAGATGATCCACATGGCTCCGTACACGCAGTCATCGATCGTCTCGAAGTCGATCGCCCGTGGCGGCGGACGCACGGGCTATCGCGGAGAAGTCCGTGTTGATCCAGCCGCGCACCACTCGTCGAACTCGGTCATCTGCGACGCACTGCTCGTTGACACCCAGTCTCGATCGGACACCTATCCGTCAATCGACATTCGTGTCGATGACGTGAAACTCGGCCACGAGGCCACCGTCTCGAAAGTCAGCGAAGAGCAGCTGTTCTACCTGATGAGCCGTGGCATGGAAGAGACCGAAGCGATGTCGATGATCGTCCGCGGCTTCATCGAGCCGATCGCACGCGAACTTCCGATGGAGTACGCAATGGAGTTGAACAAGCTCATTGAAATGGGCATGGAAGGATCGGTCGGCTAAATGGCGGCCTCTACGACAGCGCCCACCTCGGCGCAGCAGACGAACGCGCACATCGACCCGGCAGCCCAGGTGGCAGATGCTGGATTCGTTCCCGTGCAGACCCGATCCGAACGACCGCGCTCATTCGAGCCCGCCGACTTCGGAACTCCGACCGGCCGCGAGGTCAACTGGAAGCACACACCGGTTGCTCGTCTGAGCGGCCTGTTCACTCCGGCTGAATCAAATGACGGTGTCACCTACGAGATCACCAGCGGCGAGCAGTACATTGCCGACACGCTGGCCGCAGGTACAGCGCCGCGTGGCGAGTTCTTCGTTCCGGAAGACATCGTGGCAGCTGTGGCCTGGCAGGGAAGCGTCGACGGCATGCACGTGCGCATCCCGCGCAATGAAGAGGTCGCTGAACCGATCCTTGTCACGGTGACAGGCCAGGGCGCTGACAAGCGTGCCGACTCTCACATCGTGATCGAGGCGCAGGAGAACAGCGCGGCAACAGTTATTCTGCGTCACCAGGGATCTGCCCAGTACGCGCAGAACATCGAGATCATTGCTCGGGCAGGATCGCGCCTCACCGTCGTCTCCGTCCAGCGCTGGGATGACGATGCCATCCACGCCGCGTCACATCAGACGCGCGTCGACAAGGACGCACAGCTGAGGCACTTCATCGTCAGCTTTGGCGGCGGAATCGTGCGCGTGAACCCGAACCTGGAGCTGGCCGGTACCGGTTCCGAAGGCAAGATGTATGGCCTGACATTTGCAGATGCCGGACAGCACCTGGAAAGCCAGGTCTACATGCACCACAAGGGCGCTCACACCACCGGCGACGTGCTCTACAAGGGCGCGCTCCAGGGTGAGAGTGCGCGCAGCGTGTGGATTGGCGATGTTCTCATCGGACGCGATGCCACTGGCACCAGCTCCTATGAGGCGAACCGCAACCTGGTGCTCACCGCGGGCGCACGCGCCGACTCGATTCCGAACCTCGAGATCGAGACCGGTGACATCCTCGGTGCCGGCCACGCCAGCGCTACAGGACGTTTCGACGACGAGCAGCTGTTCTACCTGCAGACTCGCGGCATCTCTGAAGAAGAGGCTCGCCGTCTGGTGGTGCTCGGCTTCCTCACCGACATCGTGCTGCGCCTCGGCATCCCGTCGCTGGAAAGTGAACTGCTCGCGGCGATCGATACCGAACTCGCCGGAGTCAACGTATGAGCGCTCAGCGCGCCTGCGGCATCACCGATCTTGAGCAGGACACTCCGCTGCGCGTTGAGCTCGATGGTGTCCCGATGGCGATCGTTCTCGACTCCGCCGGTGAGATCCATGCGATCGGTGACACCTGCACCCATGGCGAGATCTCGCTGTCCGAAGGGTTTGTTGAAGGCGACACGCTGGAATGCTGGGCCCATGGCTCCGCCTTCTCGCTGCGTACCGGCATCCCCCAGAATCTCCCCGCTTATG
Source organism: Microbacterium sp. A94 (assembly GCF_051842855.1). Lineage (NCBI taxonomy): Bacteria > Bacillati > Actinomycetota > Actinomycetes > Micrococcales > Microbacteriaceae > Microbacterium > Microbacterium sp. A94. The sequence goes on from NZ_JBPXMU010000001.1 coordinate 260,515, forward strand.
AGCCCGTTCCGGTCTACGTCGTTGAAATCAACGGCGATGACGTGCTCATTGATCCGACCGTGACGAAGGAAGTCTGAAATGTCTGTTCTTGAGATCCGCGACCTGCACGTGACGGTCGAGACCGAGGCGGGGACGACCCCGATCCTCAACGGCATCAACCTCACCATGAAGACCGGTGAGACGCACGCCATCATGGGCCCGAACGGCTCAGGCAAGTCCACACTGGCGTACACGATCGCCGGTCACCCGAAGTACACCGTCGCCAGCGGCTCGATCACCTTCGACGGTGACGATGTTCTCGAGATGAGCGTTGACGAGCGTGCGCGCGCCGGTCTCTTCCTCGCGATGCAGTACCCGGTGGAGATCCCCGGTGTGACGGTCACGAACTTCCTGCGCACCGCGAAGACCGCGCTCGACGGCGAAGCTCCCGCGATCCGCTCGTGGACCAAGGACGTCAAGTCCGCGATGACCAACCTGCGCATGGACCCGAAGTTCGCGCAGCGCAACGTCAACGAAGGCTTCTCCGGTGGCGAGAAGAAGCGTCACGAGATTCTTCAGCTCGAGGTTCTCAAGCCGAAGTTCGCCGTGCTCGACGAGACCGATTCTGGTCTCGATGTCGACGCGCTGAAGATCGTGTCGGAGGGCGTGAACCGCGCGAAGGAGTCCACCGGACTCGGCGTGCTTCTGATCACGCACTACACCCGCATTCTGCGCTACATCCGTCCGGACTTCGTGCACGTGATCGTCGGCGGAAAGATCGTCGAAGAGGGCGGGCCTGAACTGGCTGATCGCCTTGAGGAAGAAGGCTACGACCGCTTCTTCGACCCTGCTGCGCCGATCGAAGCGTAGGCTGAGGTCATGACCGCGACGCTTGCCCCAGAGAAGTTCGACGAGGTCACCGAGGCTCTGAAGGACGTCATGGACCCGGAGCTCGGGATCAACGTCGTCGACCTCGGCCTCATCTATGACCTGAGCTGGGATGACGAGAACGATGCTCTCGTCATCCACATGACACTGACGAGCGCTGGCTGCCCGTTGACCGATGTGCTCGAAGAGCAGACGGCAGAGGCGCTGGACTCCGTCGTTGACCGCTTCCGCATCAACTGGGTGTGGATGCCGCCGTGGGGTCCGGAGAAGATCACCGATGACGGACGCGACATGATGCGGGCGCTCGGCTTCGCTATCTGACATGGAACGGCTCCGCGCTCTTTCGCTGGATGCTCTTCGCGAGCGCACCAGCGAGAAGTGGCGGGAGTACCCCGCCGATGTGCTGCCGCTGTTCGTAGCCGAAACGGATTTCGCTCTGGCGCCCGAGATCACTCGGGCGCTTGAGCGTGCCATTTCGATCGGCGACACCGGTTACGTGGCTTCACGCACCCCACTTGCCGAGGCATACGCCGAATTCGCGCACCGTCGTTTCGGCTGGTCTCCGGATGCTGCGCGCATGCGTTCTACTGCCGATGTGAGCATGGGCATCGTCGAGATTCTGCGGCGCGTCACATCGCCGGGCGAGCGTGTGATCGTCACGACGCCCGTGTATCCGCCATTCTTTGACCTCGTCGAAGAGGCCGGCGCCATCGTCGAACGTGTTCCGCTGCGAGACTCGGGAACAGGGTGGGAGCTCGACCTCGACGGCATCCATGCGGCGCTGGAAGCCGGCGCCCGAGCGGTGCTGTTGTGCAATCCACACAATCCGACCGGCACCGTGCACTCGGCGGCATCTTTGACCGCGCTTGCTGAGCTTGCCGCCGCGCACGGCGCTGCGGTGGTGTCCGACGAGATCCATGCGCCCCTCGTGCAACCGAATACCGGGTTCCGGCCCTTCCTGTCGATATCGGATGATGCTCGCGCGGTCGGCTACGCCGTCGTCAGTGCGAGCAAGGCGTTCAACCTCGCCGGTCTCAAGTGTGCGCTCATGGTGACAGCCTCTGACGACACCACTCGAGTCCTGCGGTCTCTGCCTATCGAAGTCGAGTGGCGCACCGGCCAGTTCGGGATGCTCGCCGCCGTCGCCGCATTCGCGGAAGAGAGCGACGTGTGGCTCGACAGTCTTCTGGTCACCCTTGATGAGAACCGACGGTTGGTGGCAGATCTGCTCGCCCAGCATCTCCCGGCCGCGCGCTATCGCCTGCCGGATGCCGGATACCTCGCCTGGATCGACCTTGCCGGTCTCGGCTGGGGTGACAACCCATCGAAGCGGATCCTTCGGGAGGCGAGGGTCGCGCTGCACTTCGGTCCGGCGTTCGGAGCCGAAGGGGCCGGTCACGTCCGGCTGAACTTCGGTACGAGTCCCGAGATCATCACCGAGGCCATCACTCGTATCGCCGCTCTCGACGTCAGCTGACCGCAACGCGTGCGCTGTCTGCTCGAGCGAGTCGCAGCGACAGAACGAGTATCAGCACGGCGCTGCAGGCAGTGAGCAGACTGGTACCGAAGACGAGCAGCATCACGACCGCGGTCGCACCGGTGAGGATCGCGACGGACAGACGGCGAAGTGACCCGGTAGCTGCGGGTGCCCGCTGAGCCTCGATCCGCGCGAAGATCATCGCGATCGTGGTGGTGCAGGCAAGCGCTGTGGCCAGCCACAGCGGGCGGCCAATCCACCATTCGATGCTGTTCAGCTCAGGAAGGGCGATCCCGATCGACATCGCGTACAGGGCGGTCGCGCCGGCCATCGCCAGCAGTACAGGCATGTGCCAGAGGTAGATCGTCATCGTGCGAGGGGTGACGAATCGCGTGAAAGCAGCAACGCGCGGGCGCCGGCTGAACTGTGCGATTTGGTTTCGGAACAGCGACAGGGCGGCAGTGTGTGCGACTCCGACCAGCAGCAATGCCGCGGTCGGTGGGTTGATGTTCGCGATGAGGTCGGGGGAGTAGATTCCGCAGACAAAGGTGAGAATCAGTGCGGTGGCGGCGGCAATGCCCGCCAGCATCCGGTTTCGTCTGCTCATCGCGTCGATGCTCCCGTCGGCGAGGAAGAAACCGAGTTGCTGCAGTGTCATCCATACGAACGCGAGGTTAATGAAACCGAGCCCATCCAACCCCGTCAGCGAACGGATGACGTCGACCGTCACGGCCGCTGCTGCGAGAGCGCCGATGGTGAGCAGGGGAGCGCGGCGGTGGGCCCCAGCCAGCGCCGGCAGCAGCGCCTGGCAGATCAGGAAGACTCCGAGGAACCACAGGGGCTGCCCATATCTGAACCCGGCAACGGCAATGAGATCGGCCGGGACGCCGGCGACGGTGAGCATGGCAAGAGCGACGCCGACGATCCCGATCGCGAAGGTGGCGGGCAGTAGCAAGCGATGGATTCGAGCTGCGATGAATTCTGCTGGGGTGCCACCTCTTTCGCGCACGCGCCGGTAGGCGAGCAGGCCCGAAAACCCCGCGATGACGAAGAACAGCGGCATGACCTGGAGGATCCAGCTCAGCGGAGCGATCCATGCCGTGCCGTCGCTGGCATTCTCGAACACGGGACCGGATGCCGTCACCGTCACCCCGACCATCATCGAGTGCAGCAGCACGACGCCCAGTACGCAGAGGGCGCGGATGAAGTCGATTCCCGGGTCGCGGGTAGTGAAGTGTCGGGCGGTCGGTGCGCTGCGCTGGGGTGCCTCGGCGATGGCCATGGGGTTCCTCCTCGGTGACTGTTCGAGGAGACTATGGAGTCGCTGTGTAGCCGCACATCACCCGGAGGTGTCGAGTGACCCCCTACCCAGGTGGCAGAGGCGTCAGGCGGGTTCGACCAAGCCGGTGTCGTAGGCGAATATCACGGCTTGAACGCGGTCACGTGCACCGACCTTGGCCAGCACTTTGCCTACATGCGTCTTGACGGTCTGCTCCGCAATGAAAAGCGCGGATGCGATCTCGCTGTTCGAATTTCCCTGACCGAGGAGAATCAACACCTCGCGCTCGCGCTCGGTGAGTTCGCTGAGCAGATGGGCGGATGCCGTGGTGCGTGGCTTCTGCGCGGCAAATTGCGCGATCATGCGACGCGTCACGCTCGGCGACAGCAGCGCGTCACCTGCGGCGATCACGCGCACGGCGTGGACGAGCTCTTCTGGCAGGGCGTCCTTCAGGAGAAACCCACTGGCGCCAGCCTGAAGCGCGTCGTACACGTAGTCGTCGATGTCGAAAGTGGTCAGCATCAAGATGCGCGGTACCTTCGCCGCGGGATAACCGTCACCGAGGATGCGTCTGGTCGCTTCAATACCGTCGAGTTTCGGCATCCGCACGTCCATCAAGATCACGTCCGGGTCCACGCGGGTGCTGACCGCAACTGCTTCTGCGCCGTCGGCGGCTTGGCCGGTGACGGTGATGCCGTCGTGGGCATCCAGCAGGGCAGCGAATCCGGCGCGGACCATCGCCTGGTCGTCGGCGATGAGTACTTCGATCGTCACAGATTGCCTTCCGCGGGAGGGGAGAGGGGGTTCTTCGGCACGCGTGCGGCGACTGTCCAGCCGCCGTCAGCATCATCGCCTGCCTGGATGCTCCCGCCGAGTAGCGTCGCACGCTCGGTCATACCGCGCAAACCATGGCCGCCGGGATGCCCCATCGTCACGGTGGCGGTCTGGCTCGCCGCCGGGTCGCCGGCCTGAGGAGAGTGAACATTATGGACGATCAGCACGATGTCAGAATCGTCATCTGTCACGGTCACGGAAATTGCGGTGCCGGGCGCGTGGCGCACAGCATTGCTCAGTGATTCCTGGACGATGCGGTAGACGGCGAGCCCGGTCGAAGCGCTCACATCTTCGCCGGCCGTGTGGTGGATCAGTGAGACGGCGGCACCGGCGCGCCTGGTGGCATCCACAAGCGCGGCGATGTCCTCGATTCCGCGTTGCGGGGCGAGGTCGGCAGTGTGGTCTTCCATACGCAGTACGCCCAGGATCCTTCGCATCTCGGAGAGCGATTCACGGGCCGAGGCGGCGATGGATTCGAATTCGGCGGCGCTGGAGGGTGCGAGATCGGGAACACGGTAACGCGCGGTGGATGCCTGCACCTGAATCAAAGAGAGGCTGTGGGCCACGACGTCGTGCAGTTCTCGTGCGATCCGTGTGCGCTCTTCAACGAGTTCGCGCCGGGACTGCTCCTGCGCGGTAAGTGCGCGTTCTCGCGTGAGTTCGTCCCCCAGCCGCAGGCGGCCGACGAGCAGGAAGGAGAGCAGGTAGACACCGGTCAGGATTGAGGTGGTGACGATGAGCGAGTTACCGCTCGGGATTGCCGGGAGCATCACCGATGCGATCACTCCGGCGACGGCACCGACGATCAGCTGAATGAGTCCATATCGCCACCCGTGGCGGAACGTGACGCTGGCGACCATGATCGCGAAGGCGATGAGCAGCGGAACCGACCAGGGCCACGGGGCTGCCACGACCATCTGGCGGGAGACCATAAGTGGAATCAGTACGGCCGATGCCGTGAAGCCGATCATCGCGACCCGAGGGTAACGGAGCGAGACGAGCGGAGCGGCCACGGCGATCGCGCCCAGCAGCATCGTCATAGCAACCGGACTGCCGTAGAAGGTGACGTGCACCGGAACCAGCACGCTGTACAGCGCGACAGCGGCCGTCGTCAGAATCACGATGAGGGCGGTGTGCCGGTTGCGCGGCCACGGCCACCGGCGCTGTGCGGCGGGTTGCGGCGCAGCGCGCTTCTTCGACCTCATGGAAGTCATCCTTGCACCTGCGCAGGCTGCGACTCGTGCATCTCGATCTCAGCCGGGGTCGGGGCATCCGTATCCTCGCTTTCGCGGCGCCGACGTCGTAGGGCGATGATGCGATCGATGATCACGCCGAGGAGGAGAGCGAACGCGACGCCGAAGACGGCGCTCAGGAGTGGCTGCTCTTTCAGCCAGTGCCCGGCCAGGAGCCCGATGCCCGCGCTGTACGCGGCCCAGGTGATGCCGCCGAGGATGCTGAAGGGCAGGAAGCGCCGCCACGGGTAGCTCAGCGCGCCGGCTGACATATTCACGGCCACGCGTCCGACCGGGATGTAACGGGCGCCGAGGATGAGGCCGGCGCCGTTGCGTCGGAGTGTGCGCTGTGCGCGTTCGAAGGCGGCGGCGACGCGAGGACGGCGCATCCAGGCGAATCGGGTGGTTCCGATTGTGCGGCCGATTGCATACGCCAGGTTGTCTCCGATCATCGCGCCGATAGCGGCGACGCCGATCAAGAGGGGCAGATTCGTTTCACCGGTGGATGTCGCAACCGCAGCGGCTGCGACCAGCACCGTCTCGCTCGGGATCGGAGGGAAGAAGCCGTCGAGCACGGCCGTGGCGAACATAACAAGATAGAGCCACGGGGATGCGGCAGCCTGCAGGATGAGGTCGTTGATGATGTCCACCCGTAGAACCTATGGTTTGCGCTGCTACGACCACATCACCCTGAGGTATCGAACGCGTCATACTTCAGAGGGGTCTTTGCATCGGGGGCTGTCGGCGTCTTACCAGCGCGGGAGACCTATACTGGGAGGCTGGCCCATCGGCCAAATTCCCCTGACGAAACGGACTTCCGCTGTGCTTGCCGTGCACGACCTCGAGATTCGCGTTGGCGCCCGCCTCCTGATGGAGAACGTGTCCTTTCGCGTCTCTGCCGGCGACAAGATCGGGCTGGTCGGACGCAACGGTGCCGGCAAGACCACTTTGACGAAGGTGCTTGCCGGTGACCTGCCCCCGGCAGACGGCAACGTGGCCCGATCCGGTGAGCTGGGCTACCTTCCGCAGGATCCGCGTACCGGCGACCCGGAGATGCTCGCACGCACGCGTATTCTGGATGCTCGTGGACTCGGATCCATTCAGCTCAGCATGGCCAAGGCCAGCGAGGATATGGCATCCGCTGATCAGGCCGTCGCCGATAAGGCGATGCGCAAGTTCGGCAACCTGATGGAGCGCTTTGAAGCGTTAGGCGGGTATGCGGCTGAAGCTGAAGCGGCCTCGATCGCGAACAACCTGTCGCTACCGGATCGCATCCTCGACCAGCCGCTGTCATCGCTCTCCGGTGGTCAGCGACGCCGCATCGAACTCGCTCGCATTCTGTTCTCCGATGCCGAGACGATGATCCTCGACGAGCCGACCAACCACCTGGATGCCGACAGTGTCGTGTGGCTGCGTGAGTTCCTGAAGAACTACCGCGGCGGGCTGATCGTGATCAGCCACGACATCGAGATCGTCGGCGAGACCGTCAACCGCGTGTTCTATCTCGATGCGAACCGTCAGAGCATCGACATCTACAACATGAACTGGAAGAACTACCTGCGTCAGCGGGTAGCGGACGAAGAGCGCCGCAAGAAGGAGCGCGCGAACGCCGAGAAGAAGGCGACCTCGCTGCAGCAGCAGGCTGCCCGCTTCGGCGCCAAGGCGTCCAAGGCTGCCGCAGCGCACCAGATGGTTGCGCGCGCGGAGAAGCTGCTTGCTGGTCTCGATGACGTGCGTGAGACGGACAGGGTCGCGAAGCTGCGGTTCCCGAAGCCGGCTCCGTGCGGAAAGACGCCGATGATGGCTACCGGTCTGTCGAAGTCGTACGGCTCCCTGGAGATCTTTACCGACGTTGATCTCGCTATCGATCGCGGCTCCAAAGTGGTCGTGCTCGGACTCAACGGTGCCGGAAAGACGACACTGCTGCGGATGCTCGCCGGTGTCGACGAGCCGGACACCGGGCAGCTCGAGCCTGGTTTCGGCGTGAAGATCGGCTACTACGCACAGGAGCACGAGAACCTCGACGTGGACCGTTCGGTGTTGCAGAACATGGTGTCTGCGGCCCCGCACATCACCGAGATGGAGGCGCGTCGCGTGCTCGGCTCGTTCCTGTTCACCGGGGATGACGTGCTGAAGCCGGCCGGTGTCCTCTCCGGTGGCGAGAAGACCCGTCTGTCGCTGGCGACCCTGGTCGTGTCATCCGCGAACCTGTTGCTGCTCGATGAGCCCACGAACAACCTCGACCCGGCGTCGCGCGAGGAGATCCTTGACGCGCTCGCACACTATGAGGGTGCTGTGGTTCTGGTCTCGCACGACCCGGGGGCTGTGCAGTCGCTGAACCCCGAGCGCGTGCTGATCCTGCCCGACGGTGTCGAAGACATCTGGAACCAGGAGTACCAGGACCTCATCGAGCTCGCGTAGGCGCGCGCCGCGCGCCCCGCGTTGCCGCCGCCGCGAGAAACGTCGTCTCGCATGAGAAACGTGTTGCTACGCCATTTCTCATGCAGCAGGGCATTTCTCGTGGCTCGTCCACTTCCCATCGACGCTATCGTCGAAGCATGGCGGATCACCAGCAACTGGCGCAGTCATTCGAGAACATCGGCGAAGAGTACGAGCGGTACCGACCCGGATTTCCGGATGCTGCCGCCGAGGTGATCATCCCGACCCGCGTCGCCGCAGTACTGGACCTCGGAGCAGGCACCGGGAAATTCACCGAACTGCTGACGGACCGGGCCGAGCGAGTGTTCGCCGTGGAGCCGTCTCTTGCGATGCTCGATGTGCTCAGGGCGAAGTTGCCCGAAGTCGAAGCGATCATCGGGGGAGCAGAAAACGTTCCGCTGCCGGATGCTGCGGTCGACGCGGTGACGGTGGCCCAGGCGTTCCATTGGTTCGACAGGGAGAAGGCGTGCGCTGAGATCGCGCGCGTGCTGGTGCCGGGTGGCATCCTCGAGCTGCTCTGGAATCATTCTGACCCGACGTGCACGTGGGACCATGCCTGCCATCGCGTCGCGCATCCGGCAGTAGCTGAAACTGACGGCACGACTGAGTCCGCAGCAGAGGAATTGCCCGGGTTCGCCTTCGAGAAGCAGATCCAGATCCGTTGGAACGAGCAGATCACGCGGGGGGACTACCTCAGCCGCTGGCTCACCGTCAGTAGCTTCCTCGTTGCCGACGAAACGACCCGTGGGCGCATGCTCGCGCAGCTCGAGGACATTCTCGACGCTGACCCGCAGACCCGTGGCCGCGAGCAATTCGACCTGCCGATGCTCACCGACGTGTTCGTGTACCGCTCCGACGTCTGAGACTCAGCGGATGCGCGTCAGACCAGATGCTCGGCGCGGCCGTTGATGTCGAAGGCTGTGCCGAGCGGATGCCTCAGCTCCAGCGTCTCGGCAGGATTCAGGCCGCGCAGCTCGGCGCGCAGCATCCGCCCGATCATTTCGTGCGAGACGATGAGAGGCAGTCCATCCGACTCCCACCCGCAGGCAGACAGCGCAACGCGAGCTCGTCCACGAGCCTGTGCATAGCTCTCGCCGCCAGGGAATGCCCAGCCATAGCGGTTCTCCGCCCGCTCCTCGCGGGCGCCCGGGAATGCCTGTTCGATCTCGGGGCGGGTCATCCCGGCCATATCCCCGAGATCGAGTTCTGCGAGCTCGGGCATCTCGACGATCTCGGTACCGAGACGTTCGGCGATGATGACGGCCGTTCGCAGCGCCCGGCCCAGCGGGCTCGAAAAGACCATGCTGACCCCGTACGGCGCGAGACTGTCAGCGAGACGCGCTGCCTGGGCGATTCCCTCACGTGTCAGCGGCGAATCCCGCTGTCCGTGCAGCCGTCCCTCGACATTCCATTCCGCCTGCGCATGACGAGCCAGCAGTACACGTTCTGGCACTCGTCGATCCTGCGGAATCATGCCCTCAGGATGGCATAAGCCCTGGCGCTGCGTGAAGCCGGCACCGCATCACGAAGAACTGCTCTACTTCACTCCGAGGAACGTGCGATCAGTCAGCACGATCGGACCATCAGCGGTGATCGCCACCGTGTGCTCAGAGTGAGCGCCGCGAGAGCCATCAGCGCTGCGCAGTGTCCAGCCGTCTGCATCGGTGCGGAGTTCGTCGGTGGTGGCGAGGAACCAGGGCTCCAAGGCCAGCACGAGTCCATCGCGCAGCGGGAAGCCCCGACCAGCGCGACCGTCGTTGGCGACGTGCGGGTCGCCGTGCATGGTGCGGCCGACGCCGTGCCCGCCGAAGTCGGTGTTGATGGAGTAGCCCTCGCCGTGCGCGATCGCGGCGACCGCCGCAGAGATGTCGCCGATACGATTGCCGACGGTCGCGGCAGCGATTGCAGCATCCAGAGCACGCTCCGTCGTGTCGATCAGACGCAAATCCTCATCGCGCGGCGTGCCGACGATGAAAGAGACGGCCGAGTCGGACACCCAGCCATCCACCGCGACCGCGAAATCGAGCGAGACCAGATCGCCGTCGCGCAGCGTGTAATCGTGGGGGAGTCCGTGCAGTACGGCGTCGTTGATCGAGGTGCAGATCACCTTGCCGAAAGGCCCGTTGCCGAACGACGGTGCGTAGTCGATGTAGCAGGACTCAGCTCCCGCCTTGCGGATCAGGTCGTGCGCCTTGCGGTCGATGGAGAGCAGGTTCGTACCAACCTTGGTCTCATCGCGCAGCGTCGCCAGGGTCTCGGCAACGAATCGTCCCGCCGCTCGCATCTCTTCAATCTCAGCAGGAGTGCGCAATTCGATCATGGGTGTTCCTCTCGTCCTCTCTATTCTCGTTGATCCTGGCTGTGGTCGCTCACAGCGAACATTGGTGACGCACATAGAAGTGCGACGTACGATCGTGACATGTGGTTGCGACGTGCACTGTACAGCTGGCTCTTTCCGGCCGCGGTTGTGCTGCCGCTGTGGCTGCTGATTGGCTGGGGCATCTTCAACGCGGGCGGCTGGGCATTCCTCTGGGTGCTGTTCATCGCGATTCCGTCTGTGTTCCTCGGACAGTTGGTGTTGACCCTCCTGGCACGGGCGCGTGCATCGGTGCGGGAAACCCGGATGCTGTCGTGGTGGGACGTGCTCGGTTTCGGCGTGTGGCACGCCCTGACGATTGCGGTCGGCTTTTACCCGCAGGCGTGGTTCCCGCTGCTGCTGACCGGCGCGATCGCCGCGGCCATAGCGCTGTTCTGGCTGATGCTCTGGCAACTGTGGAATGAGGCTCGCAGCGCGAGTGTCGGCATCCGCGTCACGCCGACGATGGTGACGGATTCTGAGCCGGATGCCTGGGACCAGGCCTTTCGCCAGCAGGAAGTCATCATCGTGAAGGAAAAGCCGGTAGCCGAACCCTGATCTGCGGTTTGGTGCGGTGCGCGTTCCGTGCGAGAATGGATCGTTGTGCCGTGACCGGCTCTGCCTCAGGGGAGCCCGCGGTCGTGTCAAGCGCCGTTCAGCACACACCTACGTATTCCTTCCATTTCATGCATCCGACCTGTGGCGAGTGCAGAGAGAGACGATCATGCAGATCCTGGACGCCGTCGACGCGGCTTCGCTCCGTTCCGACATCCCCGACTTCCGTCCCGGCGACACCGTCAAGGTGCACGTCAACATCACTGAGGGCTCGCGCTCTCGTATCCAGGTATTCCAGGGCATCGTCCTCGGCCGCCAGGGCGATGGCGTGCGCGAGACCTTCACGGTCCGCAAGGTCAGCTTCCAGGTGGGCGTCGAGCGCACCTTCCCGGTGCACTCCCCGGTGCTCGACCGCATCGAGGTCGTCACCCGTGGAGACGTGCGCCGCGCGAAGCTCTACTACCTGCGCAAGCTGCACGGCAAGAAGGCCAAGATCAAGGAGAAGCGCGACAACTGATCGCGATATTCTTTCAAGCACCCCGGGACACAGCGTCTCGGGGTGCTTTTGTTCGGCCTGGAGTATGGGAACCTTGAATGAGCCGTCAGTGCGCGGTGTGAAGCTCCCCGTGAAGGAACGCGATGACGACTGAATCCGCCCGTGAGGTCCCCGGTAGGAGGCGCCGCGGATTCTGGATTTTCTTACGTGACGTGCTGGTGATCATCGTGATCGCCGCTCTGGTTTCGTTCCTGGTGAAGAGCTTCATCGTGCGCTCGTTCTACATTCCCTCCGCATCCATGGAGCGCACGCTCCTGGTGAACGACCGAATCTTGGTCGATGAGCTGACGCCGCGCTGGACGGGATACGAACGCGGCGACGTGGTCGTGTTCGAGGATCCGGGCGGGTGGCTGCCAGCGCAGGTGCAGAAGCCGGCGGGGCCACCGCTGATCGAAGCGATCGATTCGCTGCTCACGGTGATCGGGCTGAGTTCGTCTGACAGCGAAGATCACCTCGTCAAACGCATCATCGGTACCGCCGGCGACCACGTGGTCTGCTGCAACGCGCTCGGTCAGATCGAGATCAACGGGGCGCCCGTTGATGAATTGTCGTATCTGAACCTGCCCGAGGGGGACACCGCCGCATCCAACGAGCCCTTCGATGTCACCGTGCCCGCGGACTCACTGTGGCTGCTCGGTGACAACCGCGACCGATCGCAGGATGCTCGCGCCCATCAAGACCTGCCCAGTGGTGGTTTCGTGCCCCTGGACAACGTTGTCGGCAAGGCCTTCTTGACGACGTGGCCGCTCGGACGCATCGGCACGATCGATGGACATCATCCCGTATTCAACGGGGTTCCGGAGCCAGAATGACGGTAGTCGCGCCCACCCTGCGTCTGGAGCGCAAACTCCTGGCCGAGTACGACCTGATCATCTCGCTCGATGAGGTCGGGCGCGGTGCGCTGGCAGGCCCGGTCGCCGTCGGTTCGGCTGTGATGGATGCTGCCGGGGCCCGCCGCCGCGTGCCGGAAGGCTTGCGCGACTCGAAGCTGGTGACCGAGAAGCGTCGTCCCGATGTCGCCGCCCGTGCCGCAGCCTGGGTGCCGGCATCCGGTGTCGGCTGGGCGAGCGCCGCCGAGGTTGACGAGGTCGGAATCATCCGCGCGCTGGGGCTGGCCGCATCCCGGGCAATCGACGCCGTGGTCGTACAGGGCGTGTCTCTCGAGCGCACGCTGGTGATCCTGGACGGCAACCACGATTATGTTTCGGCCGTGCACCCGGTGCCACTGCAGGTGCGCTCGGTGATCAAGGGAGACCGGGACTGCGCCTCTGTTTCGGCAGCATCTGTGATCGCCAAAGTGGCGCGAGACACACACATGGCCGAGCTGCATGAGCAGCACTCGCCGTACCAGTGGAATCGCAACAAGGGCTACGCCAGCGCCGAGCATCGTGCCGCGATCAGAGACCGGGGATTGTCTCCGTTTCATCGGTCGTCGTGGGCGATAGCCGATGCACCGACCCTGTTCTGAGCTTCCCAGCCCAGGAACTCATAGGATGGACTCATCATGGATGAAGAGGCATTCGACGACTACGACCGCGAGCTCGAACTCGCACTGTTTCGCGAGTATCGCGATGTCGTAGGGCAATTCGCATACGTAGTGGAGACCGAGCGCAGATTTTATCTCGCCAATGAGGTGAATGTCGTCCGTCGTGACACCGAGCATGACTTCTATTTCGAGCTTTCGATGAAGGACGTCTGGGTCTGGGATATTTACCGTGCCGATCGTTTCGTCAAGGCCGTGCGCGTGCTCACATTCAAGGACGTCAACGTTGAAGAGCTCCAGCGACGAGAATTCGAGCTGCCAGAGGACCTGTCGCTGGACGGCAAGTAGTTATCCCCATTTCCGGTTCTACGAGGATTCTGCACGGTTCGTGTAATCGCGGGGTACCCGCACTCCTGGGTTTGAGCATGCTGTCGTCATGGCAGCGAAAGACGACCTCGGACGCGCGGGTGAAGAACGCGCGGCGCAGCATCTGATCGAGCGCGGATATCAGATTCTGGCGCGTAACTGGCGGTGCTCGCAGGGCGAGATCGACATCGTCGCAGAGCGCGATGGAGCACTGTGCATCGTCGAGGTGAAGACCCGGCGCAGTATTGATTTCGGGCATCCCTTCGAAGCGGTCGATGAGCGCAAGAAGGAGCGCCTCTGGCGGCTGGGGTACGCCTGGTGCCGAGATCATGCCGACCTCGCCAAGAATCGGATGCTGCGCATCGATGTGATCGGGATCATTGGCGGAGACCCGACTGCAGGTCAGCTTGAGCATCTGGTGGATCTGCGATGAGGACGGCGCGAACCTGGGCGGTCGCGCTGACGGGCGTGGACGGTCACCTGGTCGAGATCGAAGCTGACGTGTCGAATCAGACGCCGGGATTCAAAATCGTCGGGCTGCCGGACAAAGCACTGGGTGAAGCGGCTCAGCGCGTGCACAACGCGGTGACGAACGCTCAACTCGAGTTGACGCGCCAGCGACTTACCGTGAACCTGTCGCCGGCGAGTCTGCCCAAGCACGGCAGCGGGTTCGACCTGCGAAACAGTCAATTAGGACATGTTTGCTATCCGACGCCCTGCCGCTTGGTTACGAAGTTCGCCGAGCCCTGCGCCTGCGCGATATCCCTATTGCCGATCCGCAACTGCACGTTGTTGGTTCGCAGTAGCTCGCGATCCTGCGGCGACAGGTGAACGACATTCGGCATCTGCGCTGCCGTCCGCACGGGGCGAGCCGAACTCGTAACGCGGTCAGCGCCGAGCGTCATGGTCGGCGCGAAGCTCGTATCGACCGTGCGTGCGAGTGACCGCATCGCGAGGTCAACAGGGCGCGCCTTCCCGAGCCCGCGAGCCAAACCGGCGATGACGTTCTGACCGTATCCGGCGAACAGGCGTGATGGCGACTGAATGCCGAGGAACGATAGGAAGTCACCGATAGCGCTCTTGGCGATGTCGAGTAGCGCGGAGCCGACCGAGCTTGCGGCTTGCCAAAGTCCCTTGACGAGCCCGCCGATGAGGTCAGCGCCCGCCCTGAGCAGCGACGGGATCATGCCAAGCAGCGTGCTGATGATGGTTGGGAGTAGCCCGAGCAGCGCGGGGATGAGTTCGGGGATAATCTTTGGAATCGCCGTGGCAAGCGCGGTGAACAACTTGAATGCTGATTCGAGCAACGTCGGGATCATGCCGAGCACTGTCGATACGAGCGTCGGGATGAGCCCGAGCAGCGCCGTGATGACGAGCGGAATGATGACGGGGATTGCCTCAACGATGGCGGCAAACAGTGAAATCGCGCCGTCGAGAATTGCGGGGATCATGCCAAGGATCGCGGCGACGAGTGCCGGGATGAGCGTTACGAGCGTCGAGAGCAGAACCGGGATAACAACCGGGATCGCCTGCACAAGCGCGGTGAACATCTGAGTAGCTGCCGCGAGGATCGCCGGGAGCATGCCGAGCAGCGCCGTAACGATGCCAGGGAGCATCGTGGCGAGCGAAGTAATGAGCGGCGGAAGAATGGTCGCAACTGCGCTGAGTAGGCCCGTAAACAGGGCGACAGCGCCCGCGAGCAGCATCGGGGCGTTAGCGGAGAGGAAGCCGACGACGCGCTCAATGAGGCTCGCGGTTGATTGAATGACGAGCGGGACAATCTCAGTCGCCGCATCCAGGATGCCGCCAAGCGCGTTCAGCGCGGCATCGACGATGCCATCTCGCGCGCTGAGTAGCCCGGTCGCAATGCTTGTGAAGTCGAGCCCATCGCCTGCCATGAATCCGGCCACGGCATCCGCCATGCCCTGAGAAACGTTTGCCAGCCCTTGCGTGAATGCGGCGAATCCAGCGGAGTTCGACACGACTTGCACGATCTGGCCAAACGCGCCGACTGCGGCGGTAGCGGCGGGAAGTAGAGCCGTGCCAATCGTGGCGCTGATGTTGGCGAGCGATGCGCCCAACCGCTGTTGTTGACCTGCGAGCGTGTTGGACTCGCGAGCGAACGCGCCTTGTGCGTCGGCGGTCTGGCCATAGAGCAGTGCAAGGGTCGCTTGCGTCTTGGCTTGAGTGAGCGCTTCGCCGGTCAGACCCGATAGGCCCATCTCGGCGAGCTTGGCCTGAATGCGCGCCTCATTGATCGAAACGCCGTACTTCTCGATGGGGTCACGCTCACCGCGCATGAGGGAGCTGAGCGCCCCTACGGCGTCGGCGGTAGAGCCGCCGAACTGCGCCGCGAGGTCAGCGCCGAGCCCGACGAGTGAATCGGTCTGCCCCGCCAGGTCGTCAGTGCTGACGCCCATGTTCTTTAGCTGACTGCCGAGCACGGTAGCGAGCGAGGCGTACTCAGACGTGGTGAGCCCGACGGACTGCGCCGCGTTAGTGGCGAGCGTGGCCATCTCGCCCGCTGCGCCCTTGAATACGGCTTGCATGCCGCCCATCGCTTGCTCAAGGTCAGACGCTGCGCCGATGGCCTTGATGCCGATCACGCCGACTGCGGCGGCGATTGCGCCAGCACCGACGGCGACACCCTTTGCGATGCCGCCAATGCCCTTCATGGCCTTACTGAATGGCTTCGTGTCAGCGAGCACTGAGATTGCGATTGTGTGCTTGCTCATGCACTCGCTCCGTTCCGTCTCGGGCTGGGATGCCCTGCCCTCGGTGCGAGACCAACCGAGGGCAGGGAGTTAGTGGGATCTGTTGAGTTCGCGAATGATGGCGTCACGTTCAGCGGCGGTCATTCGCCAGTAATCCGAAGGCGTCCAACGGAGCCGCACGACGAACGTCGCCATGTCGCCTAGTCGGTCGTCTTCGAGCGACGCTTGCCCGAAGTCGTGGACGCTTCGGGCAACTCGAAAGGGTCGGCGTCGGTGGTCTCCGTCTCGGTGTCGTCGGACGTGTCGAGCCCGAGCACGTCGCCAACCTCGGCGAAGGTGAGGGACTGTGCCTCATTCCAGGTGAAGCGCGGGTTCTCGCGGCGCTTCACAATGAACGCGAGCGCGGCCAGTGCCAAGCCCTTAGGTGCCTGTTCGTTCT
This sequence comes from Microbacterium sp. A94, assembly GCF_051842855.1. NCBI lineage: Bacteria > Bacillati > Actinomycetota > Actinomycetes > Micrococcales > Microbacteriaceae > Microbacterium > Microbacterium sp. A94. The sequence continues at coordinate 277,112 of NZ_JBPXMU010000001.1, forward strand.
CCAGTACGGCGATGCCCTGCCCGGAGAGGGACTCGATCTGTCCGATTTCACCCATCGTCAGGGTGGAGTAATCAATTGCCATTTAGTCGTCTCGACTTTCTGTTAGGTCAGCCGGTTATGGCTGAGGATGTCCGCGATGCCCGTGTCGAGTTCGCGGAAGATGTTTGCTTGGTTGCGGTTGAGCGCGTCCGAAAGGAATGGCTGCGCTGAGATGCCCCGTGCGGGCCAGCCGTAATGAATGACGGGGCCATAGGGAGCGCGCGCGCCACCGGCACGAACGACGGCCTTTGTCTTGCCGCGTCCTGCGCGCATCGTGCCCGCGAGAGCGCCGCTGACTCGTGGCGGGCTTGCCGAGCGAACGACGATGCTGCCGATGGAATGCATGAGGTCGCGCATGCTCTCGGCATCCGCGCCCGCCTGTTCCATCGAGCGAAGCGTCTTGCGAAGTCCCTTGACGCGCACGCGGCCTGTGCCGCTGACAACCTCGAACTCGTCGCTCATGCGAGTTCCTCGACTTCGCCCACGACGCGCCATGCGAATTCGAATAGGAACGTTCGATCCTCGGCTTCGCCGCCAAGGTCAGGCTTTGGCCCTACGACGACGCTGCCCCGGTAATGCGGCTGATTGATGCCAGGCTCGGCATTGCCGTGCGGTGCGACGACGAACTCGACTCGCTCGCCCGAGTGGTCACGAGCGAAGCGCCATAGCGAGCCCTCGGCGAGCGACTGGTAAGCGGTGCCTTCGAGGTACGTCGGCCTATCGTCTGCGCCCTCAAACGGCGACAGGAAGCCTGTTACGCCGTCTTCACTGACGATCTTGTATGAGGTCAACTCGAACGCACGCTCAACGCCCTCGAAACGAACCGAGGGTCGAGAGCGTGCGCCGAGCCGGGGGTACATGCGTCAGACGCCGGTGCCGTCGTCAAGCGTTGGCTCGCCGACGACTTCCCATTCGAATTCGAAGGTGTAGCCGGTCGAGTTCACATCGCCACCGAGCGAAGGCTTGCGGCCAATCGTCACAGTGCCGAGGAAATGCGGCTGCGCGGCGCTGGGAGTCTCGTTGCCGTGCGGTGCGAGCGTGAAGGCAACTTCGCTGCCCGCGTTCGCCCAGACGTACTGCCAGAACGAATCGGCTGCCGTGGACTGAATCGCGGTGCCCGAGAGCATCCACTGTCCAGCGCCAGTTGCCACGTCGCCGAACGTCGGTGAATCGAGGTCTTCGTTCGCGAGGGTGTAGGTCGTAATGTCCTGCCAGGCGGGGGTGCCGTCTGCTGCGCCGAGCATGAGCCCGAGGCGCTTTCCTCGAATACGAGTACTTGTCATTTTTGTCGCCTCCTAGGCGCTTGGGGTTGGGGTGGAGATTTCGGTACGGATACCGATGACAGCGACGAGGTATTCGCCGCCCGTTGACGGTTGCCATGCGATGGGCTGACTGACGTTTTCGACGGTCAAGTCGTCGGCTTCGAGCGCGGCAAGTGCTGTCACGATGAGCGCGTCGAGCGCGTCGGATAGCGAGTCGTTATCGCCTTGGCCCGCGACGATCCACATGTCGAGTCGGAGCGTCTTCTGTCCGAAGGTGTCGCCGCCTTCGAGGTATGGCGAGCCGGGGACGACGAATGCGATTGGCGGTTCGGGGCGCGTTGGCACGTGAGCCACGGTGCGGATGCCCGCGCCGGTCAGCACCTCGGCGATGGCCTTACGTTCGGAGACAAGAATCATGCGATACCTCGCCCGAGCCAGGGAGCGAGCAGCGGGTACGCGCCGACGAGCGGATCGCGTGCAATGCGCGCGGGGCTTGACGCCTCGGGAGTTGCGAACTGCGCAATTCCGTTCGGTGCCTTGCGGCGGTGGTAAAGCTCGGAACCAACCTCAAGGGTTGCTCGCTTGAGTACGACAGCGGGAACAGAGGCCGCGCCGACGTGCTGGGAGATGAGCGCTTCGGCTTCCTCCCAGCACTCGCCCGCGTACGCCGAGGATGCCTCGCTGAGAGGCATATCGGGGCTTACATAGAGCGCGAGGTCGGCGGCGGTCATTGGTCAGCCTTAGGAAGCTGCGAGCTTGACGGGGACGATGCCAGCCGGAATCTCGGCGGCAATTGCGCCGTAACGGTAGACCGCAAACGACTTCGACAGGGTGACGAGGTTGTCGTCCTGGAGCGACACGAGCGGCGAGTCATACTGACGGATCGCCCGCCCGTTGACGAACGCGGCCTTGTCGCCGGTCTGGCCAACGTCAGCCACAACGCGGATGCCCGCGAGGTTGCCTTCGAGGCCAGGCAGGTTCAGCGTGCCGACAGTGCGTGCATCGTCTGCGACTCGGAACACGCGGTGCCCCTCAGTCTCAAGCGCGTTGAGGTGCTTGAACACGGACGGGGACACGATCAGAGCGTCAATGGCGAGGTTCTCGGCATCGAGCTTGATTGCGGCATCTACGACGCTGTTAGTCCACTGGAGAGCGGTCGAGCTTGCGAGCACTGCGCCGAGAACGACGACGCCACCATTAACGGCGATGGCCTCGCGAGCCGTGACGGCCGCGATGAATGCCGCACGGAGTACGGCCTTCTTACGTGCTGCCGCTGCGGTGCCGAGCGCCTCCAGTGAGGTCTGAACGACGTTGACCGAGGCGCGCTCAATCTGCTGACGCGAAAGCTCAGTGCCGCCCGCGTAGGTCTTGACCGGAGCCGACTTGATCTCGGTAGCTACCTTGCCAAAAGTGATGTTGTCACCCTCGGCGAGCTGTTCGTCAACCGAGACAGTATTCGACTTGAGCTCGGCGTACTCAATGCTCGTGCCAGTCGCCGGGAGAGTGCCCGTCGAGAACACGTCAGCGAGCGCGCCCGAGCTTGCGTCGAAGATGCGGGTAAGGTCGCCGACCCAACCGGCCTGCGCCACGGTGTCAGCGGTTGTGCCGCCTGTGTATGCGCGCACGAGCGTGTCTTCATAGCCGCGAATGCTGGTGTCGTCGCCTGCGGCAATGGCCTTGAGCGCCTCGCCTGCGGTGCGAGTATCTACTGCGATGGAGTCATCCTCGTGGCTGTTGAGTGCCTCAACAGTGCGTGCGAGGTCATCGATTGCGCCGCGAAGCTCGGTGGCCTCGGCGGCGGTAACGGGGTCGGTCATCTGCCGACTCCTTTCTGCGGACTGCGCCGCGTTGTTGTCAGCCGCCGAGTCATGGCGGACATTGGTAACCGGGGCGTCGTTTCCGTACGCACCGAACGGGACTAGGGAGACTTCGCGTACTTCGACGCGGCGGCGAACGATGGTGCCGTCGGCGTCTTCGTCGTCCTCGCGAGCGATAAAGCCGATAGACATTTGCGACATAACGCCGTCCTTTGCGAGCGTCCAGGCATCGCGCCCGCGTGCGGTGTCGGAGAATTCCGCGCGGATGCTCCATCCGGCCTCGGTGTCTTCGTGAGCAGTCAGTCGCCCGATGGGCTCGGCATGGCGGTCGTAGAGCAGCACGCGGCCATCTGCGGGAACCTCAACGGCTCCATGCTCGAAGCGCTCGCGGATGCCGCCGACGGCGATAGTCACGCCCCACGGGACAGCGACACCTTCAACGGTTCGTGTCTCGTCGTCGGTTGCGCGAATGTCGAACGCGCGCGTAAGTAGGTCGGTCATGCTTCCGCCTTCGGGGGAGTGTTGGGGGCTCGGAGTACGTCGCCGCCATCGATAGGGTCGAGCCCTTCGACGACGCGAATCTCGTTGGGGGTCATCCAGCCCGAGTTGAGAGCGACGGCGTGCGCTGAGTAGCGGTCGCGCGTAGTCATGCGCAAAAGGGCTTCGACGTTGAAACGGGCGCGCTGCCCGCGAGGCAGGATCGCCGTAAAGGCTTCCTCGATCTCGCGAATGTCATCGGCGAGCCCGTAACGTGCGAAGGCTTGGTATTCGTCTTGCACGTTCGAATAGGTCATCGAGTTGCCGTCGAGAACAGCCAGCATGAGCGACGAGGGGACGCCGAACAGGCGAGCGATGCTCGTAACGTTCCATTGCTGCGACTGGAGGAACTGTGCATCTTCGGGGGATAGCTGCACGGCTTCATAGCTCGTGCCCTGCCCGAGAACGGCAACGCCGCGAGTGCCGCCGCGTGTTTCTGTCCAGCGCGTGCGGATGGCGTCGGCTTGCTCGTCGGTCAGATGTGCGCTTGCCGAGAGCACGCCCGAGGGGACGTCGCCGGATGCGAACCAACCTGAGGCGTAGTCGCGAAGGTCGAGAGCGCCGCGAATCTCAGCCGCTGCGGCCTGAATCGGGCCCAGGCCATACGGCGAGCCGGGAACACGAAGCTTGCTTAGGTGCTGAACGTCGGCGGGCTTGAGGTCGTGTCCGCGATAGACGTATGCCGAGATGCGCCCCGAGGGCGTCGTCTGAATGGTGACGTCGTGAGGGTTGAGTACCTCAAGTGAATTGACCTGCCCGGCAGAGTCACGGCGAATGCGCCAGTACGCGTTGCCCGCGAGGTTGAGGGATACGACGGTGCGCTCAAGGAAGACAGAGAGCGGGGTGTCGATATCAGGGCGCCGGATGAGCGAAGGCGTCGTAATGAGTTCGCCCGCACGCTCAACGTCAATCGAGAGTTGAACAATCGCAGTCGAGCGGATCGACACTGCGCGATAGACAGCGCCGAGCGAGAGTGCTTCGATGCCACCGACGGTGCGGGCGGCATCGCGAGATGGAATCGCAATGCCGCCCGGCTCACCCTCGGCTGCGCGGTTATGGGAGAGTTCCGCGCCCGTGATCAAGTCCCAGAAGCGCCCCATTAGCAGAATGGAAGGTGTTGGGGCGAGAAACTGATCATACTGTCAAGTCTAGGAAGCAAGACATGCCCATTTTATGCCCCTGCGACAACCTGAGTTATCGGAATGCTCAGAACACTTGAATGCCAGAGTCAGGGGTCATCTCGGCGACGAGCACGCCTAGCGCTGTTGCACATACGGCGTCAATCTCGGTCGAAGAATCCGCACGGGAGATGCGGAAAGACTCGCCGACGTTCTTACGGATCGCGCGTGGCATCTGTTGACTGAGCAAGTCGTCGCCCGCGTGCTTGAGCATGCCGGACGCGACGAGCCGATAGAGCAGCGCCGCCGACTGGAGCGCATCGCTGCCCGTGCCGATGTAGACCGGGAGCCCTCGCCGCTTGAGCTCGTCGCCGAGCGCCCGGAGCCGGTAGCCGTCCAGCGCATACCTCAACGGGGCATGAGCGGACAACTTGAGCGCCAGGCGCACGAGGTCATCGAGCGAGGGGCTCACAAGCGAAGCGACAAGCTCGGTATGCAGTACGCCGTTCTCGTCGCGTGCGGTCGCGGTGACGGCGACGTAGCCGAGGCCCGGGCTTGCGTCGAAGGTGAAGATAGGGCGCGAGGTTGGGAACGGCTCGCCATCCAGTCGGCGGGCTGCGAACCACTTGTCGAAGGGCAGGAAGGGTGCGCGGGACGCTGCCAAGAATTGGTTCAGGTGATAGCGAATGGCGTCGGGCTCGGGCTTGCTACGTACGAGAGATATGAGGTTTTCAAGGTCGCGCCGTCCGCTCGCAATCGACGGGTTCGCCATCGCCAGCCAGCGGCCTAGTGTCTCGTCGTCCTCGGGTACGCGCGCCTCGGGCGCTTCCCAGACCCAAAAGCCGACGCGGCCCTCGCCGTCGTTCGCGATGGACTTGTCGCCGAGCTTGTACAAGTCGATAAGTAGCTCACTCTCGGCATCGCCTGCCGTCGTGATCCCGACGACGAGGCAATCGACGCGCCCGCCCGTGCCCGAGACAAGATCGCCCCAAAGCTCGCGCTTGAGTAGGTGCAATTCGTCCACGAGCCCGAGGTCAATAGGGAGACCTTGCAACGCTGCCGACCGTGCGGCCTTGAGCTCGTAACGCCCGCCGTCGAGCGCGCGGATGCCGCGAGTCTCCGTCAGCCCATCGAAGCGACGAGCGAGCGAGGGGTTACCCACAATCGCGCGCATCGTGCGGCGGTACACGAGGCCCGCTTGCTCGGCTGAAGACGCGATGCCGATGACGAGCGCGCCCGCACGGTGCAATAGTCGCCACAAGCCCAGCGCTGCCGCTATCTCGGTCTTGCCGTTCTGCCGCGCCAGCGAGACGACAGCTTGCATCCAGCGGAGTTCGCCCGCACGGGGGTGCCCATCGGGGAAGACTTCGAGGATCGCGCGGATGAGTTCGATTTGCCAGGCTTCGAGGTCGTAACCGAACGCTTGCCGCCAGATGATGCCGAACGCGCGGGCATAGGGATCGAACAGTGATCGGAAGCCAGCGGACAGCGGGGGAGTGTGCCGCGTCGGTGGCCACGGCGCAATGTCCTCGAATGGCGCTAGTGTCTCAACCATGCGACATGCTTACGCGGTGGGTGCGGCACTGATGCTGACGGTCAGCTTGGCGGGATGCTCTGCCAGCGTGACCGACGATCAGGAAGCCCACGCATGCACGCGCGTGTCCACGGGCGCACATGTGTTCGCCAACGCGCTCGGTAATCGCGACATGGCTAAGGACTTCGGCGAAGAAAGCTGGTACGGCACGCTTGAGGGCATCGGCGGCGCAATCGACGCCAAAGATACGCCCATGAGCGGCGAACTCAGAGCGTTCGCGGACGGTATGAAAAGGGAAGCGCTCAATGTCGTATCTGCATTGCGGAACGGCGATGACGACATGAGTCGAAAGGCAACGAAGGCGTTGGACGGGATCAACGCCGACTTCGTAGACCACTGCGACGCCTATTGGAAGTAGCGCGACTAGACGTGTCACGCGCCCTTCGCCTCGCGTAGCGCCTTCTCCAGTGGGTCGGGCGCATCATCCGTCGCCGGGGCGAGCTTGGCAAGGCTGCGGAACGTGAGCCCGAACTGAGCGACGAGCGCCGGGGTCAAGTCGCCGTTGTCGAGCAGCTCGGCGAGCTTATTGAGCGTCACGAGGGCGGGCATATCGGAAGCGCCGAGCCAAGGCGAAGCACTCTTGAATGCTTCGACAGCGCCCGCGAAGGTATCTGGGGTGTTCGCGGTCATAGTCGGGTTCCAATCGGAATATTTCGGGGTCGTTCGTGAGAGGAAGCGGAGGGGGCGGGGTGAACTCGGGGCACATTCAGAAAAACGACGGCGCTCATGCGAGGCTCGCCAGCCACCGGGGGTTGAACCACGGCATACGGATGAGCAACCGGGCACCCTTGCGGGAGTTGCACCCTCGGCACATCGATACGAGTTCGTCGTCGCGATAGTCGCGGCCTTCGGACAGCGCGACAGGCTCAACGTGATCGACCGTTGCATCTTCGCCGTCGAGCGTCTTGCCGCACGCGGTACAGAGCCAGCCGTCGCGCTCCAGTACCCGGAGCCGCTGCGCCCGCCAGGCTGTGCCCGTGGCGCTGTACACGCTCACGCTGCGTGCCCTTCGCCACGTCGTCGCCGTCGGTAGCACGCGCGACACTCGCCAGTGCTGGGGTGATAGGCGGGGCGAGTGCAACCGGGGGAGAGGCACTGCGCCTGTTCGCCCTCGCGAACGACAACCGGCGCGCGCCCGCCTTGGTTTGTCTGCCCGTGATGGGCTCGCCAGTGTGCGAGTAGGTGTGCCTCGCCGTCATCCAGGTCGGGCCACGGGCCACACTGATAACCGCACGCGGTGCAGACGCCGACAGCGCCAAAGTATGAAGGTTCCTCAAGCCAGAGGGGCGGGCGGGTAGTGGTCATGATTGCGTCCCTTCGCTGCGACCTGCATTGCGGGCACGCTTGGCGCCCACATTGAACGCCCGCTGAATGGCCTTGAGGGGTGTACCGGCATCGCGTGCCGCTGCAATCTCGGCATCCTTTGTGGCGTCCCGCTGTGCCCGCTCAGCCTCATGCGCTGCGCTTGCGGCCTCCAGTTGCTCAGCAGTGAAATAGGTATTACGTACGCGGTCGATGCGCGCGCGGCCTGCGCCGAACTCAACGCGGATCGAATGGGTGGTGCGGCCAGCGTTGATTGCCGCCACAATCACGGCATCGCGCTGTGCCCTTGCATCGTTGCGCTCGGCTTCCCGCTCTTGCCGTTCGGTTTCCCGCTCTTGCCGTTCGGTTTCCCGCTCTTGCCGTTTGGTTTCCCGCTCTTGCCGTTCGGTTTCCCGCTCTTGCCGTTTGGTTTCCCGCTCGGCTGCGCGCTGTTCGGCGTGCTCGGCATCCACTGCGCTACGGGACAGGGCACGGTACGAGATACCTGCGTGCACGTTGGCAAGATGAGCGCCCGCGAGGTCGTAAGCGTCTTGCGCGCTGAGGCAAGGCCCGAAAGTCTGCCCGCACGCTGAGCAGACGACGACGGTCGTAACGCCTGACCAATCGAAGCTGATCGGGTTGTCGATGAGCCCGCCCCGACGCTCGCGGAGGTCGCGCCGGTAACACGGGCCACACTGTGTGCGGTAGTTCGTCCTGCCGCTCGGTGCTGTGCTGTGCCGTCCCGCCGGAGAACCGCAACCGGGCGTCTTGCAAATAGGGCGGTCAGACATAGCGTCCCTCGATGCTCAGAATCTGCCCGAGAGCGACTCGGCGAGCCTGTACCTGCTCGCGGTAGGACGCGATGGTATCCGCGCCAGTGTTGGTCGATTCAGAGCGCCAGACGGGCGCGAGCGCCTTTTCGATAGGCGGGGTGAATGACGAGCGGGGGTGCATTGTAGCAAACATGCTACAAGTTTAGTTTGTGGACGCGGGGCGCTTTGAAGCGGTATTTCCGCACGGTCAAGGTGTGTCTATCGCTCTATCTGCCGAGATCGATATGCTCCACCTATGAGCCGCTCTCTCGCCTTTGTCGTTGCATCTCTCGGTGTCGCGCTTATGCTGACGGGCTGCGCCAGCTCGAAAGAATCCTCATGCGAGAAAGTCGCGAGCTTGATGGTCAAACAGGACGCGCTCCTTGCGTTGGTTGAATCGCCCGATGACGCCGAGCTATATGAGCGCACGTCGCGGGAGATAGGCGATGGCTTTGCCGAGATCGATTTCGGGAATGAGGACGTCGATAAATCAATCGACGCTATTGAGGCGGCTTTCAAGCGGACGGCGGACGTAACCCCGCTGATTGTCAGCAGAGAGATCGACGACGACGAGCTAGAACAACTGAACCTTACGATTTACGGCGAACTTGCGAAGGTGAAGTTGTACTGCCAGGGATTGATTGAGTAGCGCTATGGATGACTTCGGAACTCAACCGGCATGCCCCAACGATGGGGTCACGCTGCGTGACGAGCCGGGCGCGTTCGTCTGCCCGGAATGCGGCTATCGGTTACCCATACCGCCCGCACGGAAGCCGCCAGAGTTTGACGGGCCCGCGCTGCCGGGATGGTGAAGCACGATGACATCCCCGCCGACTCTTGGCGCGATCTCGCTCGCGCCTGGCTGGGTGTTCTAGAGTGTGGTCATGTCGCCCTGGTTCAAACGAAGACCCAAAGTTGTGGCCGTCGCGTTTCGTGATCTCGCATCATCGCGGCCCGCAACATCGGGTGGCGGGTACTCGTATGCGTGGAACTTGCGTGAGTTTCCCGAGGTTGGGATGCGAGTGGTTGTCCCGGGTGGCGATAAGAGAGCCGCCTACGCTGTTGTTGTCGAGGTTGGAAATAAGCCGCCACGTGGTATCGAGCTTGTTGCTGTAACGAGAGTGGTTTCAGACGCCGAGGTTCGGGCGGCATCTGTGAAGGCGGCGGACGATGAGGCGTCATGGCTGGACATGGCACGGAAGGTAGCGGGGTTGCCGAGTCGCAGTCGCAAACGCAAGCCGCCTGAAGGGTTTGACCCAATCCCGCCCGCGTCGGGATCGGCCACCAAATCTCAGGCCGCTGAGTATGGGCGTGTGTGGTGGCGCGCATTCAAGAGTGCTGAGCGTCTTGGGCGCCCGCAGGAAGAGATCGAGTCTTTCAAGAGCGTCGCTTTCCGTTGGTGCGCTGTGCGCGACAAGGGTGGGAACTGATCCGCGATAACCGCGTAAAGTCCGGGGGTCTTGATTAAGACGTTCAGCCGTTGGCGTGTCCGGTGAGTTACCCGTAGTGCAACAGGGCGGTGGCTGCGGTGACGATTGAGGCCATAGGTGCTGCGAGGTGAGCGGCCCATGCGGGTATGCCGCGCGCGAACTGCCGTGCGGAGTGAATGCGTGCCGAGAGCGTCCGCGTCCCCATTACTTCGCCTCGCCGTCGGTGGCTTGAGCCTTGGCGAGCCTCGCGATGAGTGCCGCGTAGTCGGTCGCGCATCCGAGCAGCGCCTTGACGCCGGTTACCGTGATGGCGTCCAGATCTGCGAGTACGCGGTTGACGTCTTGCTCTTGCTTAGTCTCTTGTGTGACCGGCGCTTCCTTCGCATAGAACTTCCAGGCGTTGCCGCCCTCGGGGAGCGGGGTTAGTACGAAGTCCGCGATGTGTGGTGCCTTGCCCTTATCGTTTGCGTGCTCGCGAATGTTGCCCTTGCGATCCTTGCGAAGCTTCAAACGGGATCGGCCACCCTTGCCAGGGGCGAAGGGCTCAACGATGGCCACTTCATACATCGCGCCGTCAATGGCGCGTTTCTTGGCGATGGTGCCCGAAGCGCCGTACTCGCGGGAATCATGCCCCTTCGCCATGTGGTCAATTGAGATGACGCACAGGCCAGCGCGGGCCATGCGTGCCATTACCGCACGGTTGACGGGGGTATAACCCTCATCGTCATTCGCTGACACTCCGTACAGGCCGAGAAGCTCGCCGATGGAGTCGATGACTGAGAACGTGAAGCCGGCACTGATGGCAACGTCCATGCCCTCTTTGAGCATCTCTTTGTCTTCGGGATCGAGAAGTAAGAATCGGCTCGGATCGCGGAGCACTTCGGGCTGCACGCCCCACTCGCGAAACAGGTTGACGATGTAACCCGCGCCGTTGTGATCCATGTCTACCCAGAAGACGCTGCCGCCGTTGAATAGCTCGTCTGCGGCTACTGAGAGCGCCAGAAGCGACTTAGCCGACTCGGGATCGCCGATCAGTTGGTTATGGCTGGCACGGTAAAACAGGTGATTGCCGCTCGTCATGCGCCCCACCGTCGCCCTCGGGCGTTCTAGGGTGCCATCCAGGATCGCGCCGACGTCCGCGAAGATCGGATTAGCTTTCACAGTTGCCGCTATCCGCTCGCCATTCATAGCGGCTTCCAGAGCCTGCCACTCGGGCAGTGAGCACTCACAATCGCCTGCCTTGCAAAGCGCGTCCGCCGCTGTCTCAGCGTGGAGCCGCGCGGCATCCTGATATGCCTGCCAAGCCCCGTCCAGCGCGTCAGCGGGGCGCTCGTATGGCTCGCGGGCATACTCGGGCTTCCAGCCTGTCCGCACGGAGTGAGGCTCATTGGACTCGGGCGCGTACGCCCAGCGGTCGCGCTCGGCATCCGTAGCTACGAGGTGCACGTCGGCGAGGTGGTCGTAGACGGCGGTCACTTGGACACCGTCAGGAAGTCGATTGCCGACCACGGGTAGAAAACGAATGGACTCTCGCCATTCACCCCGGCGTATGTCATGACGCCCGCGAAGTCTACGAACCGCACGACGGCCTTAAAAGGGGTCGTGCCGTCGTTCAACCGCAAGGCGATTCCGTCGCCGTCCTGCATGAAATCAGAAATCTTGTCAGCCATTGTCGGCCTTCCTTCGGCAAAATGCCGATGTTGCGAAGTTCGATCCGACCCTGTACCGTTGCACTTGCGACAGTGTTTAAGGTTTGGGGTTTGATCTGCCCAAATTGGGATTACTCAAAAGTTTACCTTGTGGGATTTCCCCCAAACGGCGTACCTGCGCCGAGGGCTCGTACCTGCCCCTCAGGTACGCGTTATTCCTTGATTTTCCGGGGCTAAAGCGTCTACGTACCTCCGAACCCCCGAACTAGAGAGGGGTTCGGGAGGTACGGAGTAAGCCCTAGGTTTGCCAGTAGGTTTCAGCGTTAGCGAGGGGCTAGCTGAACTCTTCGAACTGTGCCTGCACTGACTCCAGATGCTCGGGGCAAAGTGTCTGAGGCGCACCGGCAACCGAGACCTGAGCCATCTCAGCTAGAGCCGCGTTGTCGTCAGTGGATAGCTCTACCGTGCGAGCCATTATCTCGACGACAGAGAGGCCATCGTCGAGAAGCTTGCATATTCCGTAGCCGTAAGCGATAACCTCGCGATCCGTGCTCACGGCGTAGCCGACGGGCGCATTCCTTTTGATGAAGTCGATGAAGTCGTCTTCAGTCGCAGACAGCCCCGAGTCGTCGTTCGCGACCGGCCCGACAGCTTCGTATTCGCTCTCTCGGGGGGTTTGTCCGGTTTGCGCAACGCCGCTGCTCGTGGTGCATCCGGTTAGAGCGAGAAGGCTGAGCACCGCTACCCCTGCCAGGTACTTGAATCGGCTCATGGTCAGAGAGTAGCGCAAGGGCTCGTCAGCGCGGGATGACTGTAACGCGCTTCATGCCGTGGCCTACGCCTTTACCGCCAGGCTGCACGACGATGCGAAGCTTCGCGGCGGTCACCTTCCGCTTGGCCTCCAGGGGCAACGACTCCCAGACCTCGAATGCCGCATCCATCGTGTCGTGCTCGGGGTCGGCGTCGTCGTTCTCCATGACATCGGCGAACACTGCCTGAATGCTCGCGATTAGATCTGATGCACTCCTCGACGCGAGCGCCCGGGTGAGTTCCTCAGATGCACTCTCGTGCTCGTCGCCTAGTGCCGTGATCCGTGCGGCCAAGTGGGCGCGGTCAGCGCCCGGGATGAGGTACATCTCCTGCACGCCTCGGCGTTCGTTCTCGATGCCTGAGAGCACGTTACGAAGGCGTACAACGTCGGCGGACTCGGGCGCGGCGTTGTGCTTGTCTCGTACGGCGTCTGCGAGCAGCGCGCCGATGACGCGAGCCGGGATCGCATCCTCAACGTAGTAAGCCGCGATCTGTCCGTGACGCCCACGCCGCTGAACGCCGGTAGTCTCGGCGCGCTTGATGGCTGAGCACGCATAGCCAGGCTGACCCTTTCCCTGCGACCATGAGGTCGAAACGTGAAGCGGTGCCCCGCATGTGCATTCCATCACGCCAGACAGCCACCGCTGACCGGTAGGACGGCCAGCGATAAGGCGCTTGGGGTCGGTCAGGATCGCGCGCATCGCCTCCCATTCTTCGCGGGGCACGATGGGCTGAATCTGCGATTGCTCTTGCTCAACGCCCTTGACCATGAGGATGCCCGCATTGCGCTCGCGCATGAGGGTTGCGCGAACTTCGACATTGCGCCACACGTTGCCCCGCACAGTAGTACTGCCTGCGACGTTCCATGCTGCCGCGATGCTGCGGACGCTGCCACCGTCGAGAATCGTCTGCACGCCCGTGCGTATGAGAGATGCCTCGGGCTCGAAGGGGAGTAGGTTGCCATCCTCAAAGCCGAAAGTGCGTGCCCTGCCGTTGGGGAAGCCTTTAGCTGCGCGTGCGTCATTCGCGCGGCGGTGTCGCTCGCTCTTGCGTCGAACCTCGAACCTCGCGATGCCCGCGAGCATCGTTGCCCGAAATTCGCCGTCAGCCGTCGTGAGATCGACTTCGCCGTCAACGGTCAGCACCTTTGCGCCCGTATCGATGAGCGCCGTAAGGTCGCGCACCTGACGCAATAGGCGGTCAAGGTCGACGGCAACGACTACATCGAATGCGCCTCGGTGAGCGTCAGCCAGCATGCGCGCCCATGCCGTGCCTTCGCCGCGCACCTTCGAGGCTGACACGTCGTTGTCGGTGTAGATTTCCGTCAACTGCCAGCCCCGCGCGTCGATGAGCGCTTGACAACGGATTAGTTGCCGGTCGATGCCCTCAGAATTACTAATGGACTGACGGACGTAAACGGCTGCGCGACGAGACATGCCGTAATCATAGGTTGGAACTGGGCATCGCCATCTCTGCGGTGGCGACAGGGGGAGTGCTGAACGCCTCATCGATCGCCCGCACGGTGCATATCGGAGAGCTCAGCCTGGACGGGCGGGTGCGCCCGGTGCCTGGGGTGCTTCCGGCGGTCTTCGCCGCTTCGCGCGCCGGGTTCGATCGCGTGATCGTCCCGCACGCGAACGAGGCGGAAGCCAACCTCGTGCCGGGTATGCGCGTGCAAGCGGCCACCACACTGGCAGAGGTGGCGATGTGGCACGGAGCTGACATCGCGGTAGCCGAGGTTGAACCCGTAGCAGGCACTGCCGCGGTGCCGCGTGAGACAGATCTTTTGGACCTGGCAGATGTTGTCGGCCAGGAGGAAGCTGTGGAGGCGTTGATAGCCGCGGCTGCGGGCGGGCATCACATTCTCATGAGCGGCCCGCCCGGGGCGGGAAAGACGATGCTCGCACGGCGTCTGCCCGGCATCCTGCCTCCGTTGTCAGAATCGGCCGCGCTGGAAGTGGCGGCGATCCGCTCGCTCGCGGGTGCGATGGTGAGCGAGCTCGATGATGTGCCGCCACTGGAAGCACCCCATCACAGCGCCTCGGTCGCGGCGCTCGTCGGCGGTGGATCGCGCACGGTGCGCCCGGGAGCGATTGTGCGGGCACATCGTGGGGTGCTGTTCTTGGACGAGGCCGCCGAGTTCTCACGCGCGGCATTGGATGCCCTGAGACAACCGTTGGAATCGGGAAGCATCGACATCGATCGGGCCGGATTTCATGCTCGGTTTCCGGCGAGGTTCCAGCTCTCCCTGGCGACGAATCCGTGCCCATGCGGAAACTACGGCGTGCGTGGTGCAGAGTGCATCTGCCCGCCGATCGCGATTCGCCGCTACTCCGCTCGATTGTCCGGCCCGCTGCGTGACCGGATCGACATCGATCTGCAGGTGGCTCGGGTGGCCGCGTCGCGGGCGACCTCCACCGAGCGATCAGCGATGACGACAGCACATGCTCGTGAGCTGGTGGTGGCAGCGAGGAAACGTGCTTCGAATCGTTGGGCAGGAACACCCTGGACGATGAATGCCGAAGTGGCCGGTACGTGGCTACGGCAGGGGGAGATTCGCCTGCCGTCGGGTGTGCGCGGGCCGCTGGATCGAGCACTGGAGCGTGGTCAGCTCACACTTCGAGGCTATGACCGTGTTTTGCGGCTCGCGTGGACGATGGCGGACCTTGCGGCGGTGGACACCCCAGGACCGGACGAGTTGGGACGGGCGTTGTTTCTGAAGAGAGGACTGATCGCATGATGGAGGCGCTGCTCGGCGACACCGAGACTCGGAGGGCCGCAGAATCCGCACGCCCGGACACTCACCCGACCGAAACGCTGGCGCGGGTCGCCTGGAGCATCATCGCTGAACCCGGCGATGGGGTGGCAGGCGCCCTGATCGAGCAGCTGGGCGCAGTGGACGCGCTGCAGTTCGCCCTGTCGAAGCAGCATCTATCGGAAAAAGCGATCGATGAGGCACGAAAACGGTGGATGCCGCGTGCACACCCTCGGTCGGTGACGGAGGCGCTGCGAGGCGCCACCGAGGTCGCGGCGCGGTTGCTGCTTCCCGGTGACGCTCAGTGGCCGCAAGCCTTGGCAGATCTGGGCGAGCACGCACCCGCAATGCTGTGGGCGCGAGGTGCATCCCACCATCTCTCGTCTCCGAATCCGGTCGCGATCGTCGGCGCACGTGCGGCGACCGCGTACGGGGAATCCGTGGCGGCAGAACTCGCCGGTGACCTCGCGGCGACCGGCACACTGGTGGTCTCCGGTGGCGCCTATGGGATCGACGGCGCTGCACATCGCGCCGCGATGGGCGCCGGCGGTGCGACAGTTGCATTTCTCGCCGGCGGCGTTGACCGGGCGTATCCCGCCGGGCATCAGGATCTGTTTCAACGAATTCAGGCGGCCGGTGCGATCGTCAGCGAGCTGCCCTGCGGTGCAGCACCGACGAAATGGAGATTTCTTGCTCGCAATCGGCTCATCGCCGCGCTGGGGGCGGCCACCGTCGTCGTCGAGGCGGGATGGCGCAGCGGATCCTTGAACACCGCCGGGCACGCATCGACGCTGGGGCGACCTCTGGGGGCGGTGCCTGGTCCGGTGACTTCGGCAGCGTCGGCGGGATGCCATCGGTTGCTGCGCGAGTACGACGCCCAGTGCGTCACGAACGCGCAAGAGGTGCGTGAGCTGCTCGGGATGACTGAATCGGCACCGGCCGCACCGGAGAGTACTAACCCGGATCAGGTGCGACTGCTGGACGCCCTGAGCACGAGAACGGCGCGAAGTGCCGGGGATCTTGCGGCACGATCGGGTCTCGACGCGGGCCGTGTGGCAGCAATCCTCGGTCTGCTCGCGCTTGAGGGGATCGCTCAGCGGACCGACGCCGGATGGCAGCGCGTGCCGATGTGAGCGGGGCAGCAGATCATGGCAGCCGGTAGCCGACGCCGCGGACGGTCTGGATCTGTCCGGTGCCGAGCTTCTGACGGAGGTAGCCGATGTAAACATCGACCACGTTGGAGCCGGGGTCGAAGTCGTATCCCCATACCCGGCTGAGCAGCTGTTCGCGGCTGAGAACCTGGCCGGCGTTGCGGACGAGTTCCTCGGCCAGGGCGAACTCGCGCGCGCTGAGTTCGACATCAACCGCGCCGACGCGGGCGCGACGGGTGCGCACGTCCAGATGCAACGCACCATGCGTCAGGTCAGTCGTGGCGCCAGCCTCGTCCCGTCGCATCCGCAGTCGGATGCGCGCGAGTAGCTCGTCGAAGCGGAAGGGCTTGCCCAGGTAGTCATCCGCGCCGCCCTCAAGCCCGGCGATCGTGTCGTGCAGTTCTACCCGGGCGGTGAGCATGATCACCGGCAGCCGCGAGCCAGAGCCGCGCAACTGCTCGAGGACCTGGAAACCATCGAATCCCGGCAGATTGACATCGAGCACCATCAGATCGAACTCATCAGTCTGCGCAAGGTGGAGTGCCTCGGGCCCGGTCGCTGCGACGCGTGTGGCAAAGCCGGCTGCGCGCAGCCCCTTCTCGATGAAGCCGGATATGCGCGGCTCGTCATCGGCGACAAGGATGGATGCCACAGGTTACTTCCTTCGATCGATCATCGGGTCGGGGTCGGGGTCGGGGTCTGGATCGGGGTCTGGCCCGGGCAGAGGTGGTCGTGGTGGGATCACTGGGCCGTCGGGCGGTGGCGCAGCAGTTGGACCCGCGCCTCGGGGAACGCTCAGAACGAACACGGCACCACCGCCGACAGCATCCTCGACCCGCACGGTCCCGCCGTGCGCGCGCGCAATCACCTGCACGATGTTCAACCCCAGGCCGCTCCCGGGCTTGTCTGCGGCGTTGGAGCCGCGGTGAAAGCGCTCGAATATCTGACTCTTCGCATGCTCAGGAACGCCCGGGCCGAAATCACGAACCCAGAACTGCACGTGCTCGCCGGCATCGGAAACGCCGATCTCCATCCGTCCGTCGGCATGTGTGACGACGTTCTGCGCGAGTTGCAGCATGGCTTGGGTTATCCGGGCCGAATCGAGCATCGCCGTGCCTCCGGCTGCGTCAGCCACAGACACATCAGCACCGTCGATTCCACTCGCTTTGCGTGCGATCTGCGCCAGCAATTCGGCAACATCCATCGCATGCGGATCGATCGGTTTCGGGCCGTGCAACGCAGCAGCACCGGCCAGATCCTGCACGAGATCGGCCATTCGATCCAGCTCATCCATCGCCAGCGCCCGGGTCTCCCGAGCATCCGTCGGATCGTCCGGATTCATGACCTCGATGTTCCCCCGCACGATCGTGATCGGGGTCTTGAGCTCGTGGCCGACGTCGCTGAGCAGCTGTCGCTGCGAGTCGAGTGCAGCATCGATGCGATCGAGCATCGCGTTCATTGTCTCGGCAAGCTCGGCCACATCGTCGTTTCCCACGATGTCGAGGCGCTCGTTGAGATTCTGAGCCGAGATCCGCTCTGCGGTGGTGCGCATCTGGCGTAGCGGACGCAGCAGACGCGTTGCAACGATCGTGCCGGTGGCAGCGACAACGACGATGACGATGAGAGACGCGATCACAAACATCCGCACCGGTTCGTTGAACTCGGCAAGCTCCGCATGCAGGTCGTACACCATGACGAAGACGACTTCTTCTGGCGCAGACGATCCCTCGACGGAGACAGTCGTCGCCAGATAGCGCCACGCCACACCCCGCTCAGCGTAGGTGCCGATGATCGCCTCGCCGGGGTCGAGTTCCCGATCCACGTGGGCCGCGAACATCCCCTGATACTGCAGATCGAGATCCAGATCGAACCCGGGCACGAAAGTGATCACGCCGTTGACGAGTCCCATGGCGCCGGTGTTGTCATCCGGGCTCATCCGCTGCACGACCACGGCCAGTGCGTCCGAGGACGATGCCCAGGGACCGGCTTCCGGATCTGGCGATTCGACGATGAAGTGCGCGGATTCGAGGTTCGCGTGCAGCCGCGCATCCACCTGTTCAAGAATCCGCTGACGCTCGACGAGATACACCGACAAGCCAACGGCAAACAGGCCCACTGTGATTACGACGGTGATCGTTGCGACGATGCGGGTACGCACCGAGACCGCGAATCGACGACGACGCCTGCGACCGGAGTCGTCCTTATTTCCTGCTGCCACGTGTCAAGTATCCCGAGTCCGGAGGGTCTCAGCCTCTTCCTAAGAGAGATCTCATCCCATTGTGCGCCCACTCATGATGCAATCGTCAGGTGAGTGCCAACACCAAAGTCTCGGAGCGAGACCTTCTCAGCGAGGCCCTCGGCGTCTCGGCAGCGACGATGACTCTGCACTCGAAAGAGCCCTTGGGTGCCGGATCGGTCACGGGCATCGAGGTGCTGGGCGCGCAGAATCTGCTGTACTACGTGGACACCTCGCAGATTACCGTCGCCGCTGAAACCGGGTGGGCGAGCGAGGATACGCGCGTGTGGATGCATCCGGCAGACCCGCATCTGCCGGCACTCGCATCCATCTCATTCGACCACGCGGCCACGGCGCTTCTGGAGCGCCTGGGCTTCACCGCGACGAGTGCCCCGGAGTTCATCGCCTATCGACCGGGTCGCCGCGCAGTGCTCCGCGTGGCTGCCGGGGACGAGTCGGTCTGGGTCAAAATCGTCCGCCCCTCGCGCGTGGAATCGTTGGTGCGGGCGCACACGGCCACGGCCGATGCCGGCATCGGAGTCCCGTTCGTGCACGGGTGGTCCGCCGAGGGCATGGTGATCATGTCGGCGGCGGCGGGAACGCCGGCGACCGATTTTGCGTGGGAGCCGGAAACCCTGCTCGACGAGACCGATCGGCTGCGGGCGCGGTTCTCGAGTATTTCCTGGACCAAGCGGAGCCCTGGGGCTGAGCGACGTATCCGCTGGTACGAGTCTCGCGAGGTCGACGGTACCGCGGACCTCCTCGACAGCATCCGTACCCTCATCGGACGCATCGACGGTGGGCGCCCTCGCACTGTCGTGCACGGCGACCTGCACTACGGCCAGCTCTTCCTCGATGATCAGGGTCAGATCTGCTCAGTGATCGATGTCGACACCCTGGGTATTGCCGATCCGGCGGAGGATGCTGCTGCGTTCGCCGCGCACGCCATCGCGAGCGCACGCTTGACCGATGCGCATAACCGCGCACGCGTCTGGGACCTGGCCGATGGCGCTCTCGCGCGTTGGGGAGATGACCCGTTGGTGCGCGCTTTGACAGGTGTGCAACTACTCGGTCACCTGATCGCGGCGAACGACAGACGAGATGCGGATGCTGCGGACCAACTACGGGCATCGGCTCATGCAGTGCTGGACGGACGGATGCCGTCAACCGGAGCGAGATAAGAACGCTCTCATCCGCCCTTTGGATTGACCTTAGGGAGGGCGACGAGGATTGAATCATCCCGATAACAGGGAGACAGTCACTGCACACGGACAGAGGAAACAGATATGAATACACGCAAGAAGTGGATCGTCACGGGAATCGCGGGTGTCGTCGGTCTCAGCGTCGTCGCCGGCGGTGCCGCGGCGGTGGCTAGCACGATGAACTTGCAGACCACGGATGGAACGGTCATCCCCGGTGGTGCCATCAACGACAGCTCCGGCGTGCTCAGCGGCAAGACGGTGCACTTGAAGGAGACGAACTCCAGCGTCACGGTCGTCAGTGCACCCTCCGCGGCGAACGTCACTTCTGCCGTGTCGGCTGTCTCTGCGGTGTCGGCCGCATCGGCCCCGGCGCAGGTTTCTGAGCCCAGCCCGGTTTCTGCACCCAGCCCGGTTTCTGCACCGAGCCCGGTTTCTGCACCGAGTCCCGTGTCTGCCCCGAGCCCCGTCTCGGCCCCGAGTCCTGTCTCAGCTCCGAGTCCGGTGTCTGCACCGAGCCCGGTGTCCGCTCCGAGCCCGGCATCCGCCCCCAGCGCAGCGTCGGTTGCTTCGGCAGGGTCCAACTGACCTATTGGACAGGGTCCTATTGACCCACTGGACAGGTTCGAGCCCCGAGGATCCCTCCCTGATTCTCGGGGTTCGCGCTGTCTTCGCCCGGCGAGGCATTCAGACAGTCCGGCTGAAATAGGCATGCTGGAACCATGAAGCTGTCCGCTGCGGCTGCGTTGTACGCCACGCATCTTGAGAATGTGCGCCGTTTGTCGCCCGCGACGGTGCGCGCCTACCGCTCGGATCTGCGGGACCTCGCCGAAGCGACCGATGACGGCGTGCTCCGAGAGATTGACCTGGAGTCTTTGCGCGACTGGCTGTGGCGTGCCACCCAGCGCGGCGACGCACGCAGCACACTCGCGCGCCGTGCGGCTTCTGCCCGCTCGTTCTTCTCCTGGGCTCATGAGGAAGAGCTGATCAACACCGATCCCAGCCTGCGACTGGTGGCGCCGAAACGCGGGCGTTCGCTTCCGGTAGTCGCATCGCGGGATGGGATGCGGCAACTGCTGGATGAACGCCGTGAGATCGCCGTCGACGGCGATCCGATTCACCTGCGTGATCACGCGATCCTCGAGCTGCTCTATGCCTCTGGCATGCGGGTATCGGAGCTGTGCGGAATCGACGTCGACGACGTGGATCAGGACCGCGCGACTGTCCGGGTGCTCGGCAAGGGGGCGAAGGAGCGGGTTGTTCCATTCGGGATCCCCGCCCGCGATGCACTCAATGCCTATCTCGTCCGCGGGCGGCCGGTGCTTCTGGCACGCAGTGCACGGGCGACTCCGGCGGTGATGCTCGGCGTACGTGGCGCTCGTGTCGGGCCGCGGGCGGTCTACACGATCGTCGCGGACGCCCTGGGGCCGATCATCGGAGCGGATGCCGTCGGCCCGCATGCTCTCCGGCACTCGGCTGCCACTCACCTGCTTGATGGGGGAGCAGACCTGCGCGCCGTCCAGGAGATCCTCGGGCACGCGAGCCTGGGGACCACGCAGATCTATACGCACGTGTCTTCGGAACGACTGACAGCGACCTACCGGCTCGCCCATCCCCGCGCCTGAGAGCCGGTTATGCGCAGCAGGGGAGCAGCACCGCGCGCGGCACATCGCTGAACAGCAGCATCGGATTGATGTAGACGTCGTTGAGGCGAACCCCGAGGTGTAGTTGATCGATCGGCGTGTGGCCGCCATGTGCCACTGTGCCCACCTCGTCACCAGCGGCGATCGCTGTTCCTGCTGAGAGCTGTGAACTGACCGGCTCAAGAGTGGTGACGAGCCCGTCGCCGTGATCGATGGTGATCAGCGGCCGGTCGACGACGACGCCCCGAAAAGCGACGACACCGTCGGCTGGCGCATGAACGACGCTGCCGACGGCGACCGAGAGATCGATGCCGCGATGACCGGGGCCGTAGTCGTGCGTCGGCGCTTGAAAGGGTGTGACGACGTGATGTGCGCCCGGAACCGGCCACTGCCATGTGCGCGGCAAATCCGGCGTGGCAACAGCGGGAATCGCCGCGAGCAACGTGGACAGCAAGAGGACCACGCACCTGCGTGCACCAACTCTCAGGGATCGCATCAGGCCATCCTGATCGATCGTGCGGCACGGGCCATAGCTGCTACCCACTTTTCGTTGAGAACACGGGTCAACTCCGCTTCAGTGCAGAAGCAGTGGATGCGACGCGATCCTGTACACTTGAGGTCGCACCTCGATCTCGAGGTGACTACGCGTGCCCAAAGCGATCTCGGTCGTGGCATCCAATCCCTCAGGTCCCGTTCTCCGGAACGGGCGGGCGTGGGCCGGGCACCAGGAATGCTGATCGCCCGATCAGCGAAATAACCTCAACGGCGCGCCAGCGCCAGAATCAGGAGACGACCATGGCTGTGGTCACCATCCGCCAGCTGCTCGACAGCGGCGTTCACTTCGGACACCAGACCCGTCGGTGGAACCCGAAAGTCAAGCGCTTCATCCTCACCGAGCGCAGCGGCATCCACATCATCGACCTGCAGCAGTCGCTGGGCTACATCGACAGCGCCTACGACTTCGTCAAGGAGACTGTTGCCCGCGGCGGCACCATCCTCTTCGTCGGCACGAAGAAGCAGGCTCAGGAAGTCCTCGCAGAGCAGGCGACCCGCGTTGGTCAGCCCTTCGTGAACCAGCGCTGGCTCGGTGGCCTCCTCACCAACTTCCAGACGATCTCCAAGCGTCTGGCTCGTATGAAGGAGCTCGAAGAGCTCGACTACGAGGTGCCGGCCAACAGTGGCTTCACCAAGAAGGAGCTTCTGCTCAAGAAGCGCGAGCTCGACAAGCTGCACAAGTCGCTCGGCGGAATCCGCAACCTGACCAAGACGCCTTCGGCTCTGTGGGTCATCGACGCCAAGCGCGAGCACCTCGCGATCGACGAGGCCAAGAAGCTCGGCATCCCCGTGATCGGCATCCTCGACACGAACGCCGACCCGGACGACTTCCAGTACCCGATCCCCGGTAACGACGACGCGATCCGCTCCGTCTCGCTGCTGACCCGCATCATCGCGGACGCAGCTGCCGAAGGCCTGCAGCAGAAGCACAACCCCGAGTCGGGCGACGCTGAGCCGCTGGCCGAGTGGGAGAAGGAACTTCTCGAGACGCCTGCTGAGGCGCCCGCGACCGAGGCTCCCGCAGCCGAGGCAACCGAGGCTCCCGCAGCTGAGGCTGAGGCAACCGAGGCTCCCGCAGTTGAGGCTGAGGCTCCCGCAGCTGAGGCGACCGAGGCTCCGGCCGAAGCCGACGCCAAGTAATTCCGCGTACACACCCATATCGAAGCAAGGAGCCACCACACATGGCCAACTTCACCATCGCTGACATCAAGGCGCTGCGCGAACAGCTCGGCACCGGCATGGTCGACACTAAGAAGGCTCTCGAAGAGGCCAACGGCGACCGCGAAAAGGCCGTTGAGCTGCTTCGCCTGAAGGGTGCGAAGGGCAATGCCAAGCGCGCTGACCGTTCCACCAGTGAGGGACTCGTCGTCGCTCGCGAGGCCGACGGCGCTGTGACGCTGATCGAGCTCGCCTGCGAGACCGACTTCGTCGCGAAGAACGAGCGCTTCATCGCACTCGCTGACAAGATCGCTGACGCGGTTGCAGCCGCCCAGGCAAACTCGGTTGAGGATGCCCTCGTCGCTGCTGCCGGCAACCAGAACATCGGAGAGCTGATCTCGGACGAGGCAGCAATCATCGGCGAGAAGGTTGAGCTGCGCCAGGTTCGCACCGTGACCGGCGACGCCGTCGAGGTCTACCTGCACCGCACCAGCAAGGACCTGCCTCCGCAGATCGGCGTTGTCGTCGCTTACACGGGTGACGACGCAGAGACTGCTCGCAGCATCGCGCAGCACATCTCGTTCGCCAACCCGTCCTACCTCAGCCGCGAAGACGTTCCGTCTGACGCTGTCGAGAAGGAGCGCGAGATCGTTACCGAGATCTCCCGCAACGAGGGCAAGCCAGAAGCGGCTCTGCCGAAGATCGTCGAAGGCCGTGTCTCTGCGTTCATCAAGCAGGTTGCCCTGCTTGAGCAGGACTACGCCAAGGACAACAAGCTCTCTGTCGCCCAGGTGGCGAAGGACGCCGGTATCACCGTGACGGACTTCGCGCGCTTCAAGGTTGGCGCGTAGCAGTGCATAAGGGGTTCGGATCCACAAGGGTCCGAACCCCTTCTTCATGCCCAAAAGGCACTATCTTGAATCGGGACGAGAGGATCCACACACCATGACCGAACGCACCAGGCGCCGACGCGTCCTTCTCAAGCTCTCTGGCGAAGCCTTCGGAGGCGGACAGCTGGGAGTGAATCCAGACGTCGTCAGCCAGATCGCCCGTGAGATCGCGGCTGCCGTTGACGAGGTCGAGATCGCCATCGTCGTCGGCGGCGGAAACTTCTTCCGCGGCGCAGAGCTCAGCCAGCGCGGCATGGACCGCGGTCGTGCCGACTACATGGGCATGCTCGGAACCGTGATGAACGCTCTCGCACTGCAGGACTTCCTCGAGCAGGCCGGCGCGCCGACGCGTGTGCAGTCCGCCATCTCGATGACACAGGTCGCCGAGCCCTACATTCCGCTGCGTGCCGAGCGTCACATGGAGAAGGGGCGCGTTGTCGTCTTCGGCGCCGGCGCTGGCCTCCCGTACTTCTCGACCGATACCGTTGCCGCGCAGCGTGCACTGGAGATCGGCGCACAGGAAGTACTCGTGGCCAAAAACGGTGTTGATGGCATCTACACGGCCGACCCCAAGAAGGACTCCTCGGCAACTCGCATCGACACGGTCACCTATCTGGACGCACTGCAGCGCGGCCTGAAGGTCGTCGACTCCACCGCCTTCAGCCTCTGCATGGACAACAACATGGACATGCGGGTGTTTGGCATGGAGCCCAGCGGCAACGTGACGCGCGCTCTGCTGGGAGAACCGATCGGAACACTCGTCACCGCCTGAGCGCGGTATCCAGGTGCACGCCACGCACCTGGCTAGAATTACATGCACACCCCCGACGATAGGAGTCACCGTGATCGCGGATGTCCTCGCTGATACCACCTCGCGCATGACACGCGCGGTCGACGCTGCCAAGGAGGATTTCGCCACCGTTCGTACGGGTCGCGCGAACCCGCAGCTCTTCCAAAAGGTGATGGTGGATTATTACGGCTCGCCCACGCCGATGGCACAGCTTGCCTCGATGGCAATTCAGGAAGCGCGCTCAATTATCATCACGCCATACGACAAGTCTGCACTCAGGGCTATTGAGCAGGCGATTCGAGACATGCCCAACCTCGGTGTCAACCCGACGAACGACGGCAACACGATCCGTGTGACGATGCCCGAGCTCACTCAGGAGCGTCGCAAGGAGTACGTCAAGCTCGTACGCACCAAGGGCGAAGACGCGAAGGTTCACCTCCGCGGCGTCCGCCGCAAGTCCAAGGACGAACTCGACGCGCTGAAGGGTGAAGTCGGTGAGGACGAACTGGTGCGCGGCGAGAAGGAACTCGACCAGCTGACCCGCCAGCACGTCGATTTGATCGATGAGGCACTCAAGCGCAAAGAAGTCGAGCTCCTCGAGGTATAGCCCGCAATGAGCGATGCATCTGGAGATGGAAGCGAGCAACGCCCGATATCGTCGGACGAAACTCGCTCCGTGGTGACCCCGGACGCCGCGCCTGCTGAAACGGGCGCGGCGATGCGGGAACAGCTGCGCCAGGCGCGCGGCGAGTTCGAGACGCACGTCAATCAGGCCCGCGAGCACCTCGACCAGGCTAATGAGCGCATCAAGGCTCGTACCGGTCGCGACCTCATTCTGGCGATCCTGGTCGGCTTGGGGTTCGGCGCCGTGCTGCTGGGATCGCTCGCGTTCATCAAAGAGCTCTTCGTTCCGATCGCGCTGGCCATCGTTATTCTCGGCATCCTGGAACTAACGAGAGCGTTGCGTGCATCTGGACGGCGCATCGACGTCGCAGCCCAGCTCATCGCTGGCACCGCGCTCGCGCTGGCTGGGTTCTTCGCTCCGCCGTGGCTGATCTGGGTCGCACTGATCTCCGCGGTCGCCTTCGTGATCGTATGGCGCCTGCTGGCGCAGATGATCGCGAAGGACGGTCGCACGTACGGAGACGTTCTCAAGGATGCTGCAATCGGCGGTTTCGTGCAGATCTACGTACCCTTCCTCGCCGGCATCGCACTGCTCTTGCTGGCACAAGAGGGTGGGCAGTGGTGGGTGCTCGGATTCGTCGCCATCGCCGTCTCAGCCGACACCGGTGCTTATGCGGCTGGAGTGGCCTTCGGCAAGCATCCGATGGCTCCGCGAATCAGCCCGAAGAAGACCTGGGAAGGTTTCGCCGGAGCTGTGATCGCTGCAATCGCGGCCGGTGTCCTGCTGGCGATCTTCCTGCTGGAGATGCCCTGGTGGGCCGGGGCTATCTTCGGCGTCGCTATTTTGCTGTCGGCCACGCTCGGCGACCTCGGCGAATCCATGATCAAGCGGGATCTCGGAATCAAAGACATGAGCTCCTGGCTACCAGGTCACGGCGGGATGCTGGACCGACTCGACAGCGTGCTGCCGTCGACGATCCCCGCGCTGAGCTTGTACTTCCTGCTTTCGCCCTGGGCGATGGCGTGATGAGTGTGAATACGGTGAATGAATTGACTGAGTACGACCAGGCCGAGACGCAATCGGCCTTCCGCGTCACCCAGGGGCGTGAACGCGGGTACCACCGCACCGCCGTGGATACGTTTCTCGCCGCAGCGCGCGACAGCTTTGAGCAGGATCAAGACCAGCTCACCGCGGCTGAGATTCGCATCGCGTCTTTCCCGCTGGTGAAGGGCGGGTACGCTGTGAGCGAGGTGGATGCCGCGCTGGGACGCGTTGAGGACGCTTTCGCCGCGCGGGAACGCGAACGTGTGGTGCGCGAGGACGGCCCTGAAGCGTGGGTCGTCGCAGCACGCGGCGAGGCGCAGATCGTTCTCGATCATCTGTCTCGTGATCGTCGGCGCAAGTTCGCCCGCACCGGCCTGCTCTCGTTCGGCTACCGCATCGATGAGGTCGATCATGTCGCAGAACGCATCGTGCGCTATCTGCGCGACGGCGATGCACTTTCTGCTGAGCAGCTGCGTTCGGCAGCATTCCGGATGCAGCGGCGCGGCTACCGCGAGGAGCAGGTCGATGCCCTTCTGGACGCAACCATCGACGTGATTCTCGCTGTGCGGTGAGGCACTCATGGTGGACTCAGGCGCGCCTGGATACACTGGAGGCATTGTGACTTCCGGTACTGAGATCGACCACGTCGGCGTGCGCAGCACGACGGTCGCTGCGGCATCCCGAAAATCAGCCGTCCGCCCGCGACGCCGCTGGACCCAACGCCGTGGTGTCAGTGGTGTGTTGGCGGCTTTCGCCGTGGTTGGATTCACCGCTGCGATCGTCGCGCCGACGGGTATGGCCCTGGCCGATCCGCCGGCGGTTGAAGTCGAAACATCTTTCTCTCTGGCGGCGCGCGACACCCAGAATCTCACCATCACGGCGGAGGGGGCGACGATTTCGCCCGTGCAGCGTGGTGCGTTCGAGGTCTACGTCACACCGACCCCCACTCCGGAACCGGTGCCAGCGCCGGCCTCTGCCGGCGGTGGCGGTGGCGGCGGGGGACCGCTCTATTACACCGGTGGCGGCGCACCCGCCGAATGGATGGCTGCTGCTGGCCTCGCATCCGGTGATTGGGGCTACGTCGACTACATCGTCGGACGCGAGAGCGGTTGGAACCCGAACGCGACCAACAGGTCTTCCGGAGCCTGTGGTCTTGTGCAGGCTCTGCCGTGCAGCAAGGTGCCGGGCAACGGTTACAACCCGGTCGACAATCTTCGCTGGGCGAACGGCTACGCGACCGGGCGGTACGGCAGCTGGGCAGGCGCCTACAACTTCTGGATCAACAACCACTGGTGGTAATGCTCCGATATGGCACGATCCCATCGACGGCGCCAGGAGCGCTCGCACTCTGACGACTCCTTCGACCGTCTGCTCGCCGGGTGGAAACGCAGTGAGAGCCGCCAGGGTCGCGAATGGACTGTGCAGCCGGTATCGGCGCTGAAGGCGCAGAAGCAGTACATCTGCCCCGGCTGCGGCGGCGCGATTCTGCCGGGAACGGCACACCAGGTTGTCTGGCGTGCCGACGGTGTACTCGGTGATGCAGCGGATCTGGCCGCCAGACGGCATTGGCACACGCACTGCTGGCAGGTTGCCTGAGTCAGTCCGCTACGCGAGGCCGTGACCAGGCTGGCGTCAACGCTCGTTCATCCGGGGGATGAGCACCTGGCGGTAGATGATGAGGATGCTGGCCGCGACCGGGATCGCGATGAGCGCACCGAGCAGGCCGAGGAGCGAACCGCCGGCGAGGGCAGCGACGACAACGACAGCGCCGGGAACAGAAACGGCGCGACTCATGATCCGCGGCGAGATCAGGTACGCCTCGATCTGCATGTAGATCAGGTAATAGATCGCGGCGGCCAGCGCGACGCCCGGGGATCCGAGGCCGGGAAGCAAGCAGACCAAGACGATGATCGTCGACCCGGTGAGCGTCCCCACCAGCGGGATCAATGACGCGAAGAACGCGATGACTGCGAGCACAGCAGCGAACGGTGCGCCGATGATGTTGAGGTAGATGGCGCTCAGGATGCCGTTGATGACGCCGAGCGTCACCTGGCCCATGACGTAGTAGCCCACCGAATCTGTGATCTGCTCACCGAGGTCGACGAACCGCGCACGCTTGGATGCTGGCACCAGCTGGTACACCGAGCGCTTCAGCGACGGAGTCGAAGCGGTCAGGTAGATCGTAAGGATCAGTACGATGAACGCGCCGAACAGGCCGGTGACGATGTTCACACTCGCCGCGATCACGCTGCTGGTGATGTCGCCCATGTTCTCGAGCAACCAGTTCTGCGCCTCATTGAGCACTCGATCGACGTCGAGCGCAGGAAAGACCGCGCCCAGCCACTCGCGCAGGTCCTCCCAGAGGTTATTGCTGCTCTGCACGAGCCGCGTGATCTGCCGCACCAGCTGGGACACCTGGTCGACGATGATGGGCAGAACGATCAGCACGATTCCGGCGAAGATTCCCAGCACGCCGAAGATAGTGATCACAACCGCCAGCCAGCGCGGGAGCTTGCGACGCTCCAAGAAAGAGATGACCGGGTCGAGTCCCAGACTGATGAACAGCGCCGTGCCGACGTACAGCAGCACCGTGGACAGTGATTCGACGCTGCCGATTAGCAGAATGCCGAGGCCCACGCCCAGCGTGGCCACCAGTGCGGTGCGAAACGGATTATGGACCTTCATGCGTGCTCCTCGTCAGACTGATCTCAGGCTAGTCCGCGCTGGGTGAGAGATTTCACGACGTGCCGATCAATCGCCGCTTCACCGCCTCGTGGTCAACACACAGCCAGTTTCGATAGTCTGAAATGTCGAGTGGTGACTGGGGCGAGGCGCCTTGGTCACGTAAGGAGTCTTTTCGTGCGTTTCGTCTGGGCCGTCGTGGCCTTCGTCTTGGCCACGCTTCTGATCGGAGCGGGCATAGCTCAGCGAACCATTTTCATGGGCCCTTCCGCGCAGCAGGCTGAGCTCAGTATCGAAGAACCGGCACCTTATCTGCTCGTCGATGGCGCGGTGCTACGCGAGCATCCGGGTCAGCAGACCCTGCTCGTTCG
This sequence comes from Microbacterium sp. A94, assembly GCF_051842855.1. Taxonomy (NCBI): domain Bacteria; kingdom Bacillati; phylum Actinomycetota; class Actinomycetes; order Micrococcales; family Microbacteriaceae; genus Microbacterium; species Microbacterium sp. A94. The sequence continues at coordinate 306,581 of NZ_JBPXMU010000001.1, forward strand.
TGGCGAGGGGGAAATTTTCGCAGCCTACGGGCGCACGGCAGATCTCGAAGCATGGCTGTCGGATGCGACCTACAACTCGGTTGTCCCCGCTGAGGACGGCACGACGACGACAACACTCATCGAACCTGTCGTAGAGGCTCCCGATGAGGGCGCCGAGGGCGCTGAGGAGCCCGGGCGCAGCCCTGTCGGCTCGGACCTGTGGTTGGACTCCTTCAGCGAGCCGGATCAGCTGATCACCGATATGCAGCTCCCGGAAGGCATGAGCGTGTTGATCGCGCGGGACGGAACCGCGGACGCACCGCAGGACATCGTCATCTCCTGGCCGCTGGACACCTCCACGCCCTCGGTTGGTCCGCTGATCGCCGCTGGCGGTGCCGTGCTGCTGTTCGGGCTGGTCATGTATGTGCTGGCGATCCGCCACCAGCGTCGCGGGCGCGGCCCTCGGCGTAAGGGCCCCGGACCGCTGCCGCCGACCGAACCGATCAATTTCGCGCTTGATCGTCCTGAGCCGCGTGCGCAACTCGAACCGGCAGCGGCCGACCCGACGGACTCCACCCCGGCAGATCCGACTCCGACAGACGAGGCTGCGCCCAAGAGCGAACGTCGGGCCATCACCCCTCGGCGACGTCTGCTGGCACTGCCAGCTCTCGGCGTGGCAGCGCTGTTGTTCGCTGGCTGCTCCGGTGATTCCTGGCCGCAGTTCGACTCGGCGACTCCCTCTCCGACGCCGTCGCCGACTGTGGTGACACCGGAGAACCAGAAGCCCCCGGCTGTCACCGAGGCACAGGCCTCCCGCATCCTGCAGGAGATTTCGACGACACTCAGCGAGGCTGACACCGCGCTCGACATCGATCTGGCTGCAACGCGTCTGGACGGAGCACCGCTCGATGCCCGTCGCACCGACTACACGCTGCGCGGGACTCTGACCGATCGCCCGTTGCCAGCAATCATCCCCACCGACACCATCGAAGTGCTGTTGCCGCAGGCCACAGACACCTGGCCGCGTACGGTGCTGGCGCTCAGCAAGAGCAAGACGGACGAAACTTTGCCCCCGGTCGTTCTCACCATGACCCAGAACGACCCGTGGGCCAACTACAAGGTCACCAACATCGCAGAGATGCAGGCTTCGGCAGAGGTGCCGCAGCTGGCTCCGGCGTGGTTGGGGACGAGCCTCATCACCGACAATGCCGCAGCCTTCCTCGCGCTGACTCCGGACGAAGTCGCCGCGGCGTTCGCCGATGTGGTGGATGCGGGTGAATCGAGCGAAAGCTACGAGCTGTTCGATCCGGTGGCGATCACTCTCGCGGAATCGATCAAGGCCAGCCGTGATGCTGTCGTGCAATCGCTCGTGGACAACGGTGCTGCAGAGACCTCCAGCACGGCCTTCGACATCACACCCAGCTCCGCCGAACCGACAGCACTCGCAACGCTCGACAGCGGGGCTATTGTCGCGGTTTCGCTCGTCGACAGCGAAACCATCGCACCGACCTCCGATGACGCGGTGATCCGATTCGGAGACAACGCCGAGGCCAAGACGCTCACCGGCGTGGAAGAGGCTTCGAAGGGCGTTGTGACCACCTATGGTCTGCAACTGTTCTTCTCGGTACCCAGCCAGGGATCGACGGCACAGGTCCGCCTGCTCGCCGTCGATCAGGACATCCTCAACGTGGAAGTGATCAAGTGAGCGACATCTCTGCCGCAGCTCTTCGCGGCGCCGTAGACCTTTCGACGCTGCGCAATCGACCCGCAGCTCCCGCAACGCCAGCCGCATCAGCGGGCGGCGACGCTGTAGCACCCAGTGGATTCATCGTCGATGTCACCGACGCCACTTTCGGGCAGATCCTCGAGCTGTCGCGCACCGTACCGGTCGTCGTCGACCTCTGGGCCGAGTGGTGCGGCCCGTGCAAGCAGCTCAGCCCGATTCTGGAGAAGGTCGTCCTCGAACTCGCCGGACGCGTCGTGCTGGCGAAGGTCGACGTTGATGCGAACCCGCAACTGGCCCAGAGCTTCAAGGCTCAATCGATCCCGATGGTAGTGGCGCTGATCGCAGGACAGCCGGTCCCGATGTTCACCGGAGCCGTTCCTGAAGAGCAGGTGCGCCAGGTCTTCGACCAGTTGCTGCAGCTGGCAGCGCAGAATGGCGTGACGGGATCGTTGGCATCAGATGCTGCTGAGCCTGCTGAAGAAGAAGAGCAGCAGGAAGTGCCGTTGCCTCCGCTGCACGCCGAGGCATTCGCCGCGATTGAAGAAGGCGACTTCGCCACTGCGATCACGGCGTACGAGAAGGCGCTGGCCGAGAACCCGCGCGATGAAGACGCCCGTGCCGGCCTCGGCCAGGTGCGGCTGCTTGACCGCGTGCAGGGAGTCGACCTTCAGCAAGCGCGGGCAACCGCAGCGGCTGTGCCGAAGGACATCTCCGCGCAGATGCTGGTGGCCGACCTCGACATCTCCGGTGGTCACGTCGAAGACGCTTTCGAGCGGCTGCTCGACCTGTTCGCGCAGTTGCCGAGCGACGAGCGGACGCCCGTTCGCGAACGCCTGGTCGAGCTGTTCGGACTCATCGGCGCAGACGACGCCCGGGTCATCGCCGCGCGCACGCGCCTGTCGTCACTGCTGTTCTAGTCGCTGCTGTTTTTAATGACGGTGGCGCAGCCAGAGCGTTGACAGCGCCGGCACGGTGATCCTCGTCATCGGGGTGTCGTGGTCGGCCTCGGGATGCGCGGCGACCCGGCCGTAGTTCCCGATGCCGGTTCCGCCGTACTCGACGGCATCCGTGTTCAAGATCTCGTCCCACAACCCGGCGACCGGCAGATCGAGCTTGAGGTTGGCGCGCTCAGTACCGGCGAAGTTGCTGACCACGACGACGCGACCTCCGTGTCTGTCGCGCCGTTCGAATGCGATGACGTTGGGGTCCCAGGACGGAGCGCCCAGACGCTGGAAGTGCACGGCTTCGCCGTCGCGCTCCCACAGCGGCGCATTGCTGCGGTACACCGTGTTCATGGCGCCGACGAATCGCTGCAACTGCGCATGCGCGGGCTGATCGAGTAACCACCAGTCCAGCTCGCGGCTCTCCGACCATTCTGCGATCTGGCCGAATTCTTGGCCCATGAACAGCAGATTCTTGCCGGGGTGGCCCCACATATACGCCAGATAGGCGCGCACATTCGCGAGTTTCTGGCCATGGTCACCGGGCATCTTCGACAGCAGACTTCCTTTGCCGTGCACGACCTCGTCGTGGCTGATGGGCAGCAGATAATTCTCGCCGAAGGCGTAGACGAAGGAGAACGTCATCTCACCCTCATGGTGGGCGCGGTAGAGCGGATCGCGTGCCATGTATTGCAGCGAGTCGTTCATCCATCCCATGTTCCATTTGAAGCCGAAACCGAGGCCGGCGCGGTCGGTGCGGGCGGTGACTCCGGGGAAGCTGGTCGATTCCTCCGCAATCATGACGATCCCGGGGTGAGCGCGGTAAGCGGTGGTGTTGACCTCCTGCAGAAAACGGATCGCTTCGAGGTTCTCGCGTCCGCCGTGCATGTTGGGTTCCCACTCGCCGTCCTCACGGGAGTAGTCGAGGTAGAGCATGGACGCCACAGCATCCACCCGCAATCCATCGATGTGGAACTGATCGAACCAGTACAGGGCATTTGCAACGAGGAAATTACGAACTTCTGGACGCCCGTAGTCGAAGATCAGCGTGCCCCAGTCCTGATGCTCACCACGGCGCGGGTCCGGATGCTCGTACAAGGGCATCCCGTCGAATCGAGCCAGTGCGAAGTCGTCCTTGGGGAAGTGCCCAGGTACCCAGTCCAGGATCACGCCGATCCCCGCCTGATGCAGACGATCGATCAGATAGCGCAACCCGTCGGGGTCGCCGAACCTGGCCGTAGGTGCGTAATAGCCGCTGACTTGATAGCCCCAGGAGCCGCCGAAAGGATGCTCGGCGAGCGGCATGAACTCCACATGAGTGAAGCCTGTCTCCGTGACGTGGGCGATGAGCGGGTCGGCGACCTCTCGGTAGCCGAGTCCCTCGCGCCACGAGCCCAGATGCACCTCGTAGATCGACATCGGCTGCGCGACGGCGTGTGTGGCGGCGCGGCGGGTCATCCACGCGCCGTCCTTCCACGAGTACGCGGAGAAGGGGACCACGGACGCTGTCTCTGGAGGGGTCTGGGTGCGTCGAGCCAGGGGATCAGCCTTGAGAATCCATCGCCCATCGGGGGTGAGGATCTCGAACTTGTAGTGCGCGCCGGGCGTGATATCGGGGATGAAGAGCTCCCAGACACCGCTGCGACCCATCGAGCGCATGGCGTGACCGGCGCCGTCCCACTGGTTGAAGTCGCCGACCACGCGGACGGCTCGGGCATTGGGTGCCCACACGGCGAAAGAGAACCCGATGTCGCCGTCGAGCGGGTGGGCGTTAGCCCCGAGCACCTCCCACAACCGTTCGTGACGTCCCTCTCCGATCAGATGAAGGTCGAGTTCGCCGATGGTGGGGAGATGGCGGTACGGGTCGCCGGCGATGATCTCATCATCGTCGCCGTAAACAGTGGCGACGCGGTAGGGAACTGCGCCTCCGGCATGCTCGCCCTCCCATATGCCGTGTGCGGCATGGGTGAGAGACACCCGCGTGCGGTCCGCGAGGATGACGATGACTTCGTCGGCAAACGGTCGCAGAACCCGGATGATGCTCCGTGCGTGGCCGTCGGCATCCGTGGTCGGGTGAGTGCCGAGGATGTCATGCGGCGAATGATGAGATCCCGTTGCCACAGCCTCCCACTCTGCAGTGGAAACACCGTTGTCGATGTCGGTCATGATCGCTCCTTCACCCTCAGGATGTGCACCGGCTCGGTGAATGCATCGAGTCGAACGAAGTTGTGATCCGTCCAGGTCCACACGGACCCGGTCACGAGGTCCTCGACCAGGTACGGATCGCCTGGCTCCACTGCCCAGATACGGGTATCGAGGTGAACGGTGCTCTCGCGGACGGAGTGCGGATCGACATTGATGACGACGATGATGCTGTCTGGCTTGCCGTTGGCAGTGAAGGCGCCATCGAGGTGCTTGGAGTAGACCAGGATCGCGTCGTCGTCGCTCCAGTGCACCGACAGATTGCGCAACTGGCGAAGCGAGGGATGCGCGCGGCGAATCTCATTCAAACGGGCAAGGTAGGGAGCAAGTGAGGCGCCGGTGGCTTCAGCTGCAGCGAAATCACGAACCTTGTACTCATACTTCTCGTTGTCGATATTCTCTTCGGAACCCGGACGCGCCACGTTCTCGTAAAGCTCGTAGCCCGCGTAAACCCCGTAGGTCGGGGCCGCTGTCGCCGCGATCGCGGCCCGGACACGGTACGCCGCGCGCCCGCCGTACTGCAGGTACTCCGTCAGAATGTCCGGGGTATTCACGAACAGGTTCGGGCGCAGGTAATCGGCCGTGTCGGTGGCGAGTCCGGTGAGGAACTGCTCCAGCTCGCGCTTCGTATTGCGCCAGGTGAAGTAGGTATAGCTCTGTTGGAAGCCGACAGCGGCGAGTCCGCGCAGGGGAGCGGGACGCGTGAATGCTTCGGCGAGGAAGATTACGTCGGGATCAGCTGCGGTGACCTCAGCGATGAGCCATTCCCAGAACTGGAGCGGCTTGGTGTGCGGGTTATCGACGCGGAAGATGCGGATGCCCTGGCCGATCCAGTGCTTCACGATGCGCAGCACTTCTTCCCGGAGACCGACTGGGTCGCCATCGAAGTTCAGCGGATAGATGTCCTGATACTTCTTGGGCGGGTTCTCGGCGTAGGCGATCGTACCGTCTGGAAGAGTCGTGAACCACTCCGGGTGGGATGTGACCCAGGGATGGTCGGGGGATGCCTGCAGCGCCAGATCGAGCGCGACCTCGACTCCGACTTTCGCTGCCTCGCGCACGAAGAAACGGAAGTCGGCCAGAGTGCCGAGGTCTGGATGCACGGCGTCGTGACCGCCTTCGGCAGCGCCGATGGCCCAGGGTGAGCCGGGGTCCTCGGGGCCCGCATCCAGCGTGTTGTTCTTTCCCTTGCGGTGCGTGCGGCCGATCGGATGAATCGGCGGCAGATACAGCACATCGAAGCCCATTTCCGCGACGGCGGGCAGACGCCTCGCTGCGGTACGGAAAGTGCCGCTGATGATCGTGCCGTCACTTGATCGCCTCGCGCCCTCTGAGCGCGGGAAGAACTCGTACCAGGCGCCGACACCGGCCCTCTCGCGCTCGACGAGAATCGTGTGCTGTGCTGTCGCTGATGACAGCGAGGTGAGCGGGCGAGCGGCGAACACACCGGCGAGGTCGGCGTCGGTGGCGACAGCGAGGGCTGCGACGGCATCCGTCTCGTCGAGATCTTTCGCCAGAGCCGCGAGGCTCGTGCGTTCCGCGGCAGGGCGCGTCTTATCCGCTGCGGCGCGCGTGAGCAGTTCTCGACCGAGTGCTGTCATGACCGCAACATCGAGGCCGACGGCGATTTTCACCGTGGCTGCGTGTGCCCAGGTCGCAAAATCATCGGCGAAGGCTTCAAAACTGTACTGCCAGACGCCCTGGGTGTGCAGCGCGATCTCGCACTGCCAGCGATCGGTTCCGTCAGCGAGCGGCTTCAGCCGGTGCAGACTCTCGTCGCCGGTGGGAGATACGAGCCGCAGATGCACTCCGATGATGTCGTGTCCCTCACGGAACGCGACAACGCCGAAGGGTACGACCTCCGAGGAGAAAGCTTTGGCGGCGAATCCGCCCGGTACCGACGGTTGTGGATCGGCCAGCGGTATGCGCCCGGTTCGCGTCTCGGCCTGGTCGACGGCGCGTGGCCGCAACGGAATCTGTGCGGGGCTGAGAAGCCCCGTGGGACGAATGCTAGAACGTGCAGCCACACCCTGAATCTACCGCGCCGGCGTTGTTCAGAACAGCCTTGATCGGAAGCGAGTAGTGCTCTCATTGCTCGATGCGGAACAACCGCATCGATGTGGCCGCGGTCAAAACGACATCACCCGGGGCGAACTCTTCTTTCCCCCCACTCGGCCTGTCATCTGCGCTTGACCACAGCGACACGAAACGGGTCGCATTCTCGATATCCACGGGCAGTGTGACCTCGACCGGACTCTCCGTGCCGTGGACGATGAGCAGGATCCGATTGACCGGTTCATCGGCGAGGGGAGTGGATGCTGCAACATACTGCAGAGTCCGGTTTCCGGGGTCGGTCCACTGCTGTTCCTCCATCGTCTCGCCGCACTGATTGAACCAGTCCATGACGGAAGCGTGCGGAGTGTGCTCGCCGAGGCGCGCATATCGGCTCGGACGCAACGCGGCGTTTTCCTGGCGCAACTGGATCAGCGTCGCAACGTGCTCGCGCAGCTCCAACTGCCACGGCTCGTGGTCCCAGCTGAGCCAGGTGAGGTCGGAGTCGTGTGCGTAGGCGTTGTTGTTGCCGCGCTGAGTGCGACCGGTCTCGTCGCCCGCGGTGAGCATCGGGATGCCCGCGGAGAGCAGCAGCGTGCCCAACAGGTTGCGCATGGCTTTGCGGCGAACCGCACGAACGTTGGGATCATCGGTGGGCCCCTCGACCCCGTGGTTGAAGGCACGGTTCATATCTGCGCCGTCACGGTTGTTCTCACCGTTGGCTTCGTTGTGCTTCACGTCGTACGAGACGAGGTCGCGCAGGGTGAATCCGTCATGCGCCGTGATGAAGTTGATGCTCGCCAGCGGGCCGCGGTCCGCGGTGAAGGTGTTCGATGAACCAGCCAGCCGCGTCGCGAATCCGCCGATTCCGACCGGGGCCGATGCTCGGCGCGCATAGTCGATGTCGCTCAACCAGAAATTGCGCACGCGGTCTCGGTACCGGTCGTTCCACTCGTGCCAGCCCGGCGCGAAATTACCGGTTTGCCAACCGCCCATTCCGACATCCCATGGCTCGGCGATGAGTTTCACGTCTTGCAGCGCCGGATCGGTGCGGATAGCAGCCAGCAGCGGATGATCCCGGTTGTACTCATGCTTCTCGTCACGGCCGAGAGCTGCGGCGAGGTCAAAGCGGAAGCCGTCGATTTGCATCTCCTGCGCCCAATAGCGCAGGGAATCGAGTACGAGTCTGGCGCCGGCGTCGGCCGCCGTGTTCAGGGTATTCCCGCATCCGGTGGTGTCGATGTACACGCCATCGGCCTGCTGTCGGTAGTAGCTGGCGTTGTCGATGCCCCGCAGGCTGGAGCGGGGGCCGCCGATGCCCTCTTCTGAGGTGTGGTTGTAGACGACATCGAGGATGACCTCGAGGCCTGCTTCGTGCAGGAGCCGGACCATGCCCTTGAATTCGGTCAGGACCGCTTCGGGCCCCTGTTTGCGTGACTCCTCGGTGGCATATGCGGCGTGGGGTGTGAAGAAGTTCAGCGTGTTGTAACCCCAATAGTTGGTGAGGCCGCGTTCCAGCAGACGAGGCTCGGGGACGAAGGCGTGCACGGGCAGCAGCTCGATGGAGGTGATTCCGAGAGATCGGAAATGCTCGATCATCGTGGGATGCGCCAGCCCGGCGTAGGTGCCGTGCAGTGCGGGGGGAACGTCGGGGTGACGCTTGGTCATTCCCTTCACATGCCCTTCGTAGATCACCGTCTTGTGCAAAGGGATCCGGGGCTTGTGCGATTCTCCCCAGTCGAATCCGTCGGCGATGACGACCGAACGCCATTCCTCGTAGCCGTCGCCCTGCGCGAGACCGCGCGCGTACGGATCCAGAAGCAGCGTCTCCGGATTGAACGTGTTACCCGCACCGTGGGGCCCGTCCACACGAATCGCATAGCGGGTTCCTGGTTGCAGAAGTTCAGAGGTGACCTGCCACACGCCGTCGTCGTCACGGTCGAGATCGACGCTGTCGGTGACCCAATCCAGATCGGTCTCATCGAAGATGACCAGTTCGACAGCTGAGGCGTGCTGCGACCAGACTCGGAGAGTCGCGGTGCCGTCGTGCAGGCTCACGCCCAGGTTGTCGAGGATCGCGCCACCGGGTGCGGTGAAGTGAGGGGTCGCTGGCATGAGTACACATTAGGCGGGATCATCAGTGTCGACGCCCAAAGCCGCGAGAAATGCGGGAGAGTTAAGGGATGCGGTTCTATCTCGACCACGCGGCGACCACTCCACTGCGGCCAGAAGCACGTGATGCGTGGCTGGCGGCGACCGAGGTGGTCGGCAACGCATCATCGACGCACGGTGCCGGGCAAGACGCTCGTCGTCTCCTGGAAGAATCGCGTGAGCGGATCGCGGCGGTACTCGGATGCGATCCGATCGAGGTGGTGCTGACCTCGGGGGGAACCGAATCCATCAACACGGCGCTGCGGGGACTGTGGGTGTCGCGTGAAGCAGGGGCAGAGACGATCGTGTTTCCTGATGGAGAGCATCACGCCACGATGGACACGGTTGCCGCGCTCGTTGCCGATGGCGCAGGAGCACGTGCCGTCGCACTGGACGAACAGGGTCGCATCGGTGTGTCAGCTTTCGAGGCAGCCCTCCCCGGCGCCGCGCTGGCGACGGCTCTGATCGCCAACAACGAGGTAGGCACGCTCAATGACGCCGGATCGCTGAGCGCTGTCGCCGCACTCGCTCGCGTGCCGCTGCATCTTGATGCGGTTGCGGCGGTGGGACACGTGCCGGTGTCGTTCCGTGATCTGCGTTCGGATGCCCCGGCAGGAGCCGGCCTGGTGGCGATGAGTGTCGCCGGGCACAAGATCGGAGCGCCCGTAGGCATCGGCGCGCTCGTCGTGGGACGCACGGCACGGATGGCACCGCTGCTGCACGGCGGCGCCCAGCAGCGCGGGCTGCGGGCGGGCACCCAGGATGTCGCCGGTGCCGCCGCCTTCGCTGTCGCCCTGGAACGCGCCGAGGCTGAGCGTAAAACTGAGGCAGCACGGCTTCGCGTGCTGCGAGATCGCCTGGTTGAGGGCATCCGCAGTGCCGTTCCCGAAGCCGAACTGCTCGGGGATCCCGTCGACCGTCTGCCGAACAATGCGCATGTGCTGTTCCCAGATGCCGTGGGTGAGAGCCTGCTCTTCCTGCTCGACGTCGCCGGTGTCGCGGCATCCACGGGATCTGCCTGCCAGGCAGGCGTCGCTGAGCCATCGCACGTCGTCATGGCGATGGGGCGGAGTGAGAAGGAAGCCCGCAGCGTGCTCCGCTTCACGCTGGGGCGAACCTCGACGGATGCTGATGTGGATGCGGTGCTGGCCACGATCGCGGACGCGTATCTGAGAGCATCCGGAGCACGCACAGCTGAACGCATTTAGACTGGACGAATGCGTATTCTGGCAGCAATGAGCGGCGGTGTCGATTCTGCTGTTGCGGCCGCGAGGGCCGTGGAAGCAGGACACGATGTGACCGGCGTGCATCTGGCGCTGTCGCGCGCCGGTGGCACCCTGCGCACCGGCAGCCGCGGTTGCTGCACGATCGAGGATGCGATGGATGCGCGTCGCGCGTCTGACATGCTCGGCATCCCGTTCTATGTCTGGGACTTCTCCGAGCGTTTCCGTGACGACGTGATCGACGACTTCATCAGCGAGTATCAGGCCGGCCGTACACCGAACCCGTGCATGCGCTGCAATGAGAAGATCAAGTTCGCCGCCCTTCTCGAGCGGGCGTTGGAATTGGGCTTCGATGCTGTGTGCACCGGGCACTACGCCACGCTGGTCGACGGCGAAGGCGGTTTGGAGCTGCACCGCGCATCGGACAACGCCAAGGACCAGTCCTATGTGCTGGGGGTCCTCACTGCTGAGCAGCTCGCGCACACGTATTTCCCGCTCGGTGAGACGCCGTCAAAGGCTCTGGTGCGGGCAGAAGCCGCCGAGCGCGGACTGAGCGTCGCGCAGAAGCCCGACAGTCACGACATCTGCTTTATTCCTGACGGAGACACCCGTGGCTGGCTCGCGGAGAAGGTTGGCGCTGAGCAGGGCGAGATCCTCGACCGCACCGGAGCGGTGGTGGGCTCGCATGACGGTGCCCACGCCTTCACCGTCGGGCAGCGTCGCGGGTTGAAGCTCGGCGTGCCGGCAGCTGATGGCAAGCCCCGGTTCGTGCTGGAGGTTCGCCCGGTCTCGAACACGGTGGTCGTCGGTCCGAAGGAAGCGCTCGCTATCGGTGAGATCTCGGGAGCTCGGTTCTCGTGGGCCGGGGCCGCACCGGTATCGTCGGAATTCGACTGCCACGTGCAGATTCGCGCGCATTCCGAGCCGGTTCCCGCACATGCGACGGTTTCGGATGACGGGGTGCAGGTGATTCCGGAGATACCGCTGGATGGCGTCGCGCCAGGCCAGACTGCTGTGCTCTATGTCGGCACGCGCGTGCTGGGACAGTTCACGATTGATCACACGGTTTCGGCGGTTCCGGTCGACGCGTAAGAGTCGGGGCTCCCCGCGATGTCGGCGGTCGCTCGTAGAATTGCCAGGTGCCTGAGAACATCTCGTTGGAAGCCGCCCGTGTCGAGGCCGAGGAACTGACCACCCGCATCCTCGATGCCAAAGACGCCTACTACGGCCGCGACACCTCAGTAGTGGACGATGCCACCTACGACGGGTGGATGCACCGGCTCGAAGAGCTGGAACGGCTTCATCCCGAGCTGCAGGGGCAGGACTCGCCGACGCAGATGGTCGGTGCCGCTGAATCGACCGGCCTCGCGACGATCGAGCACGCGGAGCGGATGCTGAGCCTGGACAACGTGTTCTCCCTTGAGGAGCTGCGTGACTGGGCTGCGAAGACCACGGCGGCTTCCGGCCGCGAAGTCGCCTGGCTCACCGAGTTGAAGATCGATGGCCTCGCGATCAACCTGCGCTATGAGAACGGTGTGCTGACCTCCGCTGCGACGCGTGGCGATGGCAGGGTCGGCGAGATCGTCACGGAGAATGCGCTGCGGCTGGCTGATATCCCCGAGCGGCTGAGCGGCGAGGGGCATCCGCCGATCGTCGAGGTCCGTGGTGAAGTCTTTATCCCGGTGGCGGCCTTCGAGCGGCTGAACGCCGCTCAGGCATCGTTTCGTGAGCGTGCGTACGCCGACAATGCGGCGCGCTGGGAGGCCCGCAGTGGCGCGAAGCGCCCCTTCGATGAAGAGAAGGCGCGAGCAGCCGCCGCACGCCGCTTCCCGTCGTTCGCCAATCCGCGCAATGCCGCCAGCGGTGGACTACGGCAGCAGATCGACAAGAAGGACGGGCTCGAGCTCGAGGCGGGTCTGCTGCGAGTAGATTCGTTGTCGCTGTACGTGCACGGCATCGGGGCGTGGCCCGACCCTCCGGTCGCATCGCAGAGTGAGGTCTATGACCTGCTCGCCACCTGGGGACTGCCGATGAGCCCGCACACCCAGGTGCATCACGGGATCGATGAGGTCGCCGCCTTCGTAGCGTACTTCGGTGAGCACCGGCACGATATCGAGCACGAACTCGACGGAATCGTCGTCAAGGTCGATGAGCTGGCGCTGCATGATGAGCTGGGAACGACTTCGCGCGCGCCGCGCTGGGCGATCGCGTACAAGTACCCCCCGGAAGAAGTCCAGACGACCCTGCTCGACATCGTCGTCTCGGTCGGACGCACCGGTCGGGCCACCCCATTCGCCGTCATGGCGCCCGCACATGTGGCGGGGTCTGTGGTGCGGCAGGCAACGCTGCACAACAAGGATGTCGTCAAGGCCAAGGGCGTTCTCATCGGCGATACCGTTGTGCTGCGAAAGGCGGGCGATGTCATCCCCGAGGTGCTGGGGCCGGTCGTCGAGAAGCGCGATGGAACGGAACGCGAGTTCGTCATGCCGGAAGGCTGCCCCGAGTGCGGCACGCCGCTTCGCGCGATGAAAGAGGGCGATATCGATCTGCGTTGCCCGAACGCGCGGTCGTGTCCTGCGCAGGTGCGCGGACGGGTGGATCACATCGGCTCGCGCGGCGCGCTCGACATCGAAGCGCTCGGTGAAGTCACTGCTGCGGCGCTCACCCAGGCCGAAGCACCTGCGGTCGCCCCGCTGGACACAGAGGCGGGGTTGTTCTCTCTCGCGTTGGAAGATCTCGTGCCGATCTCTGTTGTCGTCCGTGATGCGGAAACGGGTTTGCCGAAGCAAGACGACGACGGGATCGTGAAGACCCGCTCGCCCTTCCGGCGGAATGCGACGTCGGCTGAGAAGAAGTCCGGTCTGACCGGTGCTCAGCCCTCCTCACAGGCGCACACGCTGCTCGCCGAACTCGAGAAGGCGAAGACCAAGGAGCTCTGGCGACTGCTGGTCGCGCTGAACATTCGCCACGTGGGACCGGTCGCTGCCCGAGCCCTGGCACAGTGGTTCGGGTCGCTCGAGGCGATTCGCGCGGCATCCCGTGAAGAACTCGCCGCTGTCGAGGGCGTCGGCGGAATCATCGCCGACTCACTGCTGGACTGGTTCGAGGTCGACTGGCACGTCGAGATCGTGGAGAAGTGGGCTGAGGCCGGTGTGCAGTGGGTAACGCCGGGGCATCCCGGTCCTGGTGCAGCGATCGCCGAAGGGGGAGTGCTCGACGGGCTCACGATCGTGGCGACCGGATCTCTCGACGGATACACCCGCGATGGCGCCCAGGAAGCAATCATCCGGGCCGGCGGCAAGGCGGCATCCAGCGTCTCGAAGAAGACTGATTTCGTGGCGGCCGGGCCCGGAGCGGGCTCCAAGCTCGCGAAGGCAGAGGATCTCGGCATCCGCATTCTGGATGCTGCGCAGTTCCATGTTCTCGTCACGGAGGGCCCGGCCGCATTGGGCGGCTGAGCGGATTAGCCAGGGGCGCCTTGAACCCCTGGCGCCAAAAACACTTTGCTGCATGAGACAGGCCTTGTTAGGCCCTGTCTCATGCAGCAAAGTGTTTCTCGAGCGGAATCAGTCCTTGTGACGCGGCTTCCGGAACGGCGCGCGGTCGGATCCGCCCTCGTTGCGGTCAGACCCGCGGCGGTCGCCGTAGCCACCCTCACGACGTGAGGCGTAGCCACCATCGCGGGATCCACCATCGCGGGAGCTGCCACCACGGGGGCCGCGGTCGGGCTTGATCTCGATGAGACGACCGGAGATCCGGGTGTCCTTGAGCTTGTCGAGCACGGACGGGTTCATGTTCGAGGGCAGCTCGACGATGGAGAAGTCCGGCTTGATGTTGATGGCGCCGAAGTCATCGCGTCCGAGGCCACCCTCGTTCGCCAGCGCACCGACGATCTGACGCGGCTCGACGCGGTGACGACGGCCGACCTCGATGCGGTAAGCGGAGTAGTCTCCGCGGCCGCGACGCTCACGTGGTTCGCGAGCCGGACGATCGTTGCGGTCACGGTCGACACGCGGACGGTTGTCGCGTTCGACGGCTGCCGTCAGCGGGTCGTTCGCGGGGTCCAGCAGCAGCGGGGTCGCGCCCTGAGCAACAACAGCAAGTGCTGCGGCAACATCAGCCTCAGGCACATCGTGGTTGCGCACATAGTGGGCCACGATGTCGCGGAAAGCGGCGATGCGCGCGGTCTCGGCGAGAGCAGCGGTGATGCCATCGTCGAAGCGTGCGAGGCGCGTCGTGTTGACGTCTTCGGTGCTCGGCAGAGTCATCTGCGTCGGCGCCTGACGGGTGGCCTTCTCGATGCTCTTGAGCAGGTAGCGCTCGCGCGGCGTGATGAAGCTGATCGCATCACCGGAGCGACCCGCACGACCGGTACGGCCGATACGGTGCACGTAGGATTCGGTGTCGGTCGGGATGTCGTAGTTCACGACGTGGCTGATGCGCTCGACATCAAGTCCACGCGCGGCAACATCGGTAGCGACGAGGATGTCGAGCTTGCCATCCTTCAGCTGGTTGACACTGCGCTCGCGCTGAACCTGAGCAACGTCACCGTTGATCGCCGCTGCGGAGTACCCGCGAGCACGGAGCTTCTCAGCCAGAGTCTCGGTTTCGTTCTTCGTGCGGACGAAGACGATCATGCCGTCGAAGTTCTCGACCTCGAGGATTCGGGTGAGCGCATCGACCTTCTGCTGGTAAGAGACGATGAGGTAGCGCTGCGTGATGTTCGTGGCAGTCGCGGTCTTGGACTTGACCGTGATCTCTTCGGCATCGCGCAGGTACTTCTGCGCAAGACGACGGATCTGCGGCGGCATCGTCGCTGAGAAGAGCGCGACCTGCTTCTCGACGGGAGTCTGCGAAAGAATCTGCTCGACGTCTTCTGCGAAGCCCATCTTCAGCATCTCGTCGGCCTCATCAAGGACGAGGTACTTCAGCTCAGACAGGTCGAGGGTGCCCTTAGCGAGGTGGTCCATGATGCGACCGGGCGTGCCGACGACGACGTGCACGCCACGGCGCAGCGCCGACAGCTGAACGCCGTAACCCTGACCGCCGTACACGGGAAGGACGTGAACGCCCTTCATCTTCGCGGAGTATGACTCGAACGCTTCACACACCTGCAGCGCGAGCTCGCGGGTCGGTGCGAGCACGAGTGCCTGCGGGGTCTTCTGCGAGGCATCGAGGCGCTCAAGCACAGGGAGAGCGAATGCCGCGGTCTTGCCGGTTCCGGTCTGGGCCATGCCGACCACATCGCGGCCGTTCAGGAGAGTCGGGATAGTCGCGGCCTGGATCGGCGAGGGAGTCTCATAGCCGAGGTCGCGGATGGCTTTTAACACCGGCCCGGTAATACCGAGCTCCTCGAATCCGGGAGCGGCGGGGGCGTCGGGTGTCAGATCTTCGTCAGCAGTCACTTCCCGAGAATAGCGCCTTCACCTGAGAAGGTGCCTGATGACGCGGCCGACGCGCTACTGATCCTTGGTCGATTCGATCAACTGTTCACGCACCTGACGTCGCAGGACCTTACCGATCATCGACGTGGGAAGTTCGTCGGTGACGAACAATCGTCTGGGCACCTTGTAGGGGGTCAGGATGCCTCGCACGAAATCACGGACGTCCTGCTCATCGAGTTCCACTCCGGCATCCATGACCACGGCAGCGACGACCTCTTCTCCGCTGTGACCGCTGGGGAGTCCGACGACGGCCGCATCGGCGATGGCGGGGTGCTGTCGCAGTGCGATCTCCACTTCGGTCGGTGAGACGTTGAATCCACCGGTGATGATGAGCTCTTTGATGCGGTCAACGACACGGAGGAAGCCCTTCTCATCCATCGTGACCACATCTCCGGTGCGGAACCAGCCGTCGTGGAAGACCGCGGCTGTCGCTTCCGGGCGCCCGTAGTAGCCGGAGAACACCTGGGGACCCCGCACGAGCAGCTCGCCCGGCGCGCCCACGGCGACGTCGCGATTGAGGTCGTCTTGATCTGCGACACGCACCTCGGTGCCAGGAATCGGCAGTCCGATGCTTCCGGCCACCCGGTTCGGCGCCACGGGGTTCACCATCAACACCGGTGAGCATTCGGAAAGACCGTAGCCCTCGACGAGGTAGCCGCCGGTCGCAGCCTCCCACGGCTCGACGAGTTTCGCGTCCAGTGCCATGGCTCCGGATACGCCGATACCGGTCCCCGCCAGGGAAATCCCGCGTTCACGGGCTCGAATGAGGAGGCGCTCTGCGATCGGCGGTACCAGCGGCAGCACCGTGGCCGGCCGCTTGCGTGTGACGTCGAGCACCATGTCCGGATCGAACTTGGGGAACAACACCAGACGCGCGGCCATCGACATCGCAAACGTCAGACACAGCGTCAGCCCATAGGCGTGGAACATGGGCAGGACCGCGTAGAACACTGTTCCTGCGCCACGTTGCACCTCGGGAATCCACGCGCCGGCCTGCATGGCATTGGCGAGCAGATTGCGGTGCGTCAGCGAGGCGCCCTTCGGGTCACCGGTGGTGCCGCTGGTGTATTGGATGATTGCGAGCTCACTGACGCCCGGACGCGGATGCGAGGACGCGATCGGCTCATGGGCAAGGATCTGCTCCCATTTGAGTACGCCATGCACAGGAGAGGTGAGCTGAGCGCGCTTAGCTCGCAACGAGGGGACCGGCAGACGGAGTGCGATTCTCATGAGTGCTGGCATCGCATGGGTGATGTCGACCGAGATCAGCGTGTTCACGGTGAGGTCCGCGGGGAACTCCTGCACCGTCGGGGCGACTTTGCTCCAGACGATCGCATGTGTGGCCCCGTGGTCGGAGAACTGCTTGCGCAGCTCCCGCGGTGTGTAGAGCGGGTTGTGTTCGACGACGACCGCGCCCAGGCGCAGCACCGCGTAGAACGCGATGATGTGCTGCGGGCAGTTGGGCAGAATGATTGCGACCGGGTCTCCCGCGCGCACGCCGCACTGGTGCAGACCAGCCGCGGCACGTTCGATCGACTCCTGCAACTGCCGGTAGGTCGTCTCCTGGCCGAAGAACTCCAACGCGACAGCATCCGGGTAGTCGCGAGCGGATGCCTCCACGATGTCGAGGAGGGAACCGTTAATCTCGCCGAGATCGGATGGGACACCGGGAGCATAAGACGAGGTCCACGGACGAGGGGGATCGAAGATCGGCATGAATATCAGCCTATGGGCACACGCGGCAGGTCTCACGCGGTGTGCGCCTTAGACTGGAGTGGTGTCTGAAATCACCCCTGATCTTGTGCGCCATCTCGGCGTGCTTGCGCGCATCCAGCTGAACGACGACGAGGTGACTCGCCTGACCGGTGAACTCGACGCCATCGTCGACAACATCGCAAAGGTGTCGGAGGTGGCGACGCCGGACGTCCCGGCCACCAGCCACCCGATCCCGCTCGCGAACGTCTTCCGTCCCGACGTGGTCGGCGAGACGCTCACGCATGAGCAGGTGCTGCAGAACGCCCCGGATGCCGCCGACGGCCGCTTCCGCGTAACCGCGATCCTGGGAGAAGAACAGTGAGCGACATCATCCGCCTCACCGCCGCAGAGCTTGCCGCCAAATTGACCAGCGGTGAAGTCTCCAGCCGCGAGGCCACTCAGGCGCACCTCGACCGGATCGCCGCCGTTGACGGCGACGTCCACGCATTCCTGCACGTGAACGAGGGCGCACTGGCTGCTGCCGACGCCGTTGACGCACGGCGCGCCGCGGGGGAGGAGCTGGGCTCTCTGGCCGGCGTTCCGCTCGCGATCAAGGACGTCCTGGTCACCACCGATCAGCCCACCACGAGCGGTTCGAAGATCCTCGAGGGCTATATGTCGCCGTACGACGCGACCGTGGTCGCCCGTTCGCGCGCTGCTGGTCTCGTTCCGCTGGGCAAGACCAACATGGACGAGTTCGCCATGGGCTCCTCCACCGAACACTCCGCGTACGGCCCCACGCGCAACCCCTGGGATCTCGACCGGATCCCTGGTGGTTCCGGCGGTGGCTCGGCCGCCGCAGTGGCAGCGTTCGAGGCGCCGCTCGCGCTCGGCTCGGACACCGGCGGATCGATTCGTCAGCCCGCCCACGTGACCGGGACGGTCGGCCTCAAGCCGACCTACGGCGGCGTCAGCCGCTACGGTGCGATCGCGCTGGCATCGAGCCTCGATCAGGTCGGTCCTGTCACGCGAACAGTGCTCGACTCCGGGCTGCTGCACGACATCATCGGCGGGCACGACCCCAAGGATTCCACCTCGCTGACCGACGCGTGGCCGTCGTTCGCAGAAGCTGCCCGTGAGGGCGCCCGCGGAGACGTGCTGAAAGGTCTGAAGGTCGGCGTCATCAAGGAGCTGCCGGACTCGGGCTTCCAGCCTGGTGTTGCGGCATCCTTCCGCGCTTCTCTCGACATCCTCGAGGCGAACGGCGCGGAGATCATCGAAATCTCGACCCCGCACTTCGAGTACGGCGTGGCCGCCTACTACCTGATTCTGCCGGCCGAGGCATCCAGCAACTTGGCGAAGTTCGACTCCGTGCGCTTCGGCATGCGCGTCATACCCGAAGGTGCCGCCACCGTTGAAGACGTGATGTCGGCGACGCGTGAAGCTGGCTTCGGGGACGAGGTCAAACGCCGCATCATCCTCGGAACGTATGCGCTCTCGGCCGGATATTACGACGCCTACTACGGCAGCGCGCAGAAGGTGCGCACGCTCATCCAGCGGGACTTCGACAAAGCGTTCGCCGAGGTCGACGTGATTGCGACCCCGACCGCTCCGACCACGGCGTTCAAGATCGGCGAGCGCATCGGCGACCCGCTGCAGATGTACTTGAACGATCTGACGACGATCCCGGCGAACCTTGCTGGCGTCCCCGGGATCTCGATCCCGTCCGGGCTTGCTGACGACGACGGTCTGCCCGTCGGCATCCAGTTCCTGGCCCCCGCTTACGAGGATGCCCGGTTGTATCGCGTCGGCGCGGCTCTGGAGACCGCACTCGTCGACTCGTGGGGAGCACCACTGCTCACGCGGGCACCCCAGCTCGCAGGAGGGAACCGCTGATGACCGCGGCAAAGCTTATGGACTTCGACAAGGCTCTCGAGATGTTCGAGCCGGTGCTCGGTTTCGAGGTGCACGTCGAGTTGAACACCAATACGAAGATGTTCTCGGATGCCCCGAACCCGGCGAACGAGAAATACCACGCCGCGGAGCCGAACACGCTCATCGCTGCTGTGGATCTGGGTCTTCCCGGTGCGCTGCCGGTCGTGAACGCGACCGCCATCGAATCGTCGATCAGTCTCGGACTCGCGCTGAACTGCTCGATCGCAGCATCCAGTCGTTTCGCTCGAAAGAACTACTTCTACCCCGACCTGGGTAAGAACTACCAGATCTCGCAGTACGACGAGCCGATCGCCTACGAGGGATCCGTCGTGGTCGAGTTGGAGGACGGCACACTCGTCACGATTCCGATCGAGCGCGCGCACATGGAAGAGGATGCCGGAAAGCTCACCCACATGGGCGGTGCCACCGGGCGCATCCAGGGTGCTGAGTACTCGCTCGTCGATTACAACCGTGCCGGTGTCCCGTTGGTCGAGATCGTCACGAACATCATCTACGGCGCGGAGCACCGTGCTCCCGAGATCGCGAAGGCGTACGTCGCCACGATCCGTGACATCGTGCGCAGCCTCGGCATTTCCGAAGCGCGTCTCGAGCGCGGCAACCTGCGCTGCGATGCGAACGTCTCGCTGCGTCCGCGTGTCGCCGAGGGTGCAGAACCAGCACCGTTGGGGACGCGCACGGAGACGAAGAACGTCAACTCCATGCGTTCGGTGGAGCGTGCTGTTCGCCACGAGATCCAGCGTCAGGCGCAGATCCTCGCAGATGGCGGCACCATCACGCAGGAGACCCGGCACTGGCACGAGGACACCGGTACGACTTCGCCGGGCCGTCCGAAGTCGGATGCTGATGACTACCGGTACTTCCCGGAGCCCGACCTGCTGCCCGTGCAGCCTGCGATCGAACTCATCGAAAAGTTGCGGGCAGAGCTTCCCGAGCAGCCCGTCACGCGACGCCGCCGGTTGAAGGCAGAGTGGAGCTTCACGGATCTGGAGTTCCAAGATGTGCGCAACAGCGGTCTGATCGATGAGGTCGAGGCGACGATCGCTGCGGGTGCGGCTCCTGCCGCTGCGCGCAAGTGGTGGACCGGCGAGATCTCTCGTCTGGCGAACACCCAGGACAAGGTCGCCGCAGATCTCATCAGCCCGGAGAACGTCGCCGCGCTGCAGAAGCTCGTGGATGAGGGAACCCTCACCGACAAGCTTGCGCGTCAGGTGCTCGAAGGTGTTGTCGCCGGTGAGGGAACTCCGCAAGAGGTCGTCGATGCGCGCGGTCTTGCTGTCGTCTCAGACGATGGCGCGCTGATCGCTGCTATCGATGACGCTTTCGCTGCCCAGCCCGACGTGCTTGCCAAGATCAAGGACGGCAAGGTGCAGGCTGCTGGTGCCGTGATCGGTGCTGTGATGAAGGCGATGAAGGGACAGGCAGACGCCGCCCGCGTGCGTGAGCTGATCCTGGAGCGTGCTGCGGGGTAGTCGTCTGAGAATGTCGCACGCATCGGCGAGAATGGATGCATGGGACGAGGCGACGGGCGAGGCAGACTCGTCTCTCCTGACGGGGCGGATGACACCGGCACCCGGATCCTCCACGTTGACATGGACGCGTTCTATGCGGCCGTCGAAGTGCTCGATGATCCATCGCTGGCGGGACTTCCTCTGATCATCGGTGCGCCGGACGGACGCTCGGTCGTCTCCAGCGCATCGTATGAAGCTCGCCGGTACGGTGTGCGCGCGGCGATGCCGGTGGGACAGGCAATGCGACTGTGCCCGACGGCTCGGATCGTCATGCCGCACTTCGAGCGCTACCAGGAGATCTCCCGGCAGGTGATGGCGGTGTTCGAGTCGATCACTCCGCTGGTCGAACCGCTCTCGGTGGATGAGGCATTCCTGGATGTTCAGGGGGTGCGGCGGCTCTGGGGGAGTCCGGGCGAGATCGCTCATCTCGTGCGGAAGCGGATTCATGCAGAGGTCGGGATCACCTGCAGCGTGGGCGTCGCCGCCACCAAACACGTCGCCAAGATTGCCTCGACGATATCGAAACCCAATGGGCTCCTCATTGTCGCGGCTGCGGATACTGCTGACTTCCTGGAACCGCTGTCGGTGCGCGCGATGTGGGGTGTCGGGCCGAAGGCGGCTGAGACGCTGGAGGGACGCGGCATCCGAACTATCGGTGACATCCGCCAATCCCCGCAGGACATGCTCGATCGGGCCGTGGGGCCCGCGTTGGGCGCTCGAATCGCCCAGCTGTCCCGGGGTGAGGATGCTCGCGCAGTTGAGGTGGAGCGCGTCGAGAAGAGCATCGGACATGAAGAGACCTTCGACGTCGACGTCTCCGACCGTGAGTTCCTGCGCGCCGAGTTGTTACGGCTTGCGGATCGGGTCGCTGTTCGCCTTCGCCGGGCGGATTGGGAGTGTGGGACTGTTGCAATCAAGATCCGCTTCGATGACTTCTCCACGCTGAGCCGATCCCAAACGTTGTCCGAGCCGACATCTGTCGGTCAGCGGATCGGAGAAGCGGCGCAGACGCTGTACGAGTCGATCGACCGGCGTGATCCAGTCCGACTCGTGGGCGTTCGCGCGGAGAAGTTGCGCCCGGCTGGGGGAGCAGCCTTCGCGCTGTGGGACGACGATGAGCATTGGCGCAAGGTCGAGGGCGCACTGGATGATGCGCGTGCTCGTTTCGGGAACACGACGATCAGTCGGGCGCGTCACCTGGGTCGAGGTGCCGGACGCGGTGCACCGCAGCACCCCCAGGCGCACGGACTCGACTGACAACGGTCAGATTCATCTGCGCAGATGGACGTTCCGCGATAGCGTTGCCTCATGCCTAACATCGCAGTAGAACTCGGAGAACAAGTAGCCGCATTCGGCGTGAAGAGCGCCTACGGTGAGCCGCAGGATGTCGATGGGGTGAGCATTACCCCTGTCGCTCTGACCATGTCGGGATTCGCTGGAGGAACGGGAACCGGCGGCGAGGGCGGCGGCAGCGGCGAGGGTGGGAGCGGCGGAGGTGTGTCCATTCCGCTTGGCGTATATGTCCGACGCGAGGAAGGACTGCGTTTCGAGCCGAATCTGGTCACGCTGCTTGCGGTAGCGATCCCGTTCGTCTGCGTGGCAGGTCGTGCTCTCACGCGCGTGATCCGTGCACTCAAGAAGTAGCGACCCAGTCACGCTCGCACTGCAGCGTGGAGCTGCCAGCATCCTGGATGCGATCGTCGATGTGGCCGCATCCAACCCGGTCGTGTTGATCGATGGTCGGGCCGGCGCCGGGAAGTCCACGCTCGCGCGTCTGGTCGCGGCGAACTGGCCGCTGGCAGGACGACCGCAACTCATTGCGCTGGACTCGCTCTACCCAGGCTGGGACGGGATGGACGCGGGTGTGGAGCGTGCACTGCACGATATTCTTCGGCCGCACGCCCGCGGGTTGCTCAGCACCTGGCGGCGCTGGGATTGGGAGCTGGAGATGGAAGCGGAAGCGAGCGCAGTGACGCCCGCGCTCGGTGTCATACTCGAGGGTTGCGGCGCGCTCAACCCGGCTACGGCTCGACTGGCTGATGTGCGCGTATGGGTGCAGTCACCGGAGCCTGCGCGTAAACGACGCGCGCTCGAGCGCGATGGTGACACCTTCCGACCGCACTGGGACCGGTGGGCCGCACAGGAGGACAGTCACATTCGCCGTCACGATCCGCACGAGCTCGCGACGCTGACCGTCACGATTCCTTAGAACGCCGTCTCGTCCACGTCGTCGGCCAGCGTGAGCAGGGTGTCGAGACGGTAGGCGAGCCAGTCGTAGACGCCGAAGCGCGGGTCGTCCGGATCGCGCTGTTCATCGTCGGTGGTGATGTCCAACCGTGACGCGATCACCAGGCGGATCGCGGTGAGTGTGCGCAGCCACGCGTCAAGGTCTTCCGGCGGGATAGTGATGTCTCGGGGTGTGAGCGCTTGTTCTTCGGTGAGCGTCTCGGAATCAGCGGTGACGAAAGGGGCGAGAGCGTGTTGCACACGCGTGGCGTCCTGGACACGACGATCGATCAGGTCATCGCGGGTTGCTGATCGGAACTCGGCCGAGGCTGCGGCATCCTCCGGGTAGACATCGGGAGTGAGTCGATCGATGCCAGGGTCGGATGTGTCGGCGGACATCGCCAGAACACTGGTGAACTCGTCGATGAGTCCGCTGAGGTGCAAGCACTCGATGGTCGCCAGCGGTAGGCGGATGCTGCGTCCGTTCACTGCGGGGCCAATCTCACCGTGGCCCACAAGCCGTAGTCGTGCATGGCTTGGGCATGAACCTCCATCGTCTCGCGGGGTCCGGTGGCAACGATCGCGTGTCCATCGTGGTGGACGGCGAGCATGAGCTGAGTCGCGTGTTCGACGGAGTATCCGAAGTACGAGCGGAATACGCGCACGACATAGTTCATGAGGTTGACCGGGTCATTCCAGACCACGACTTGCCACGGCTGCGCGGGAACGGCGTGCAGATCGGTGAGGTCGTCGAGTTCGGGGAGCACCGCGGGGATTGTCATGCCCATCCCAGCTCGTGCAGTTGGGCGTCATTGATGCCGTAGAAGTGTGCGATCTCGTGGACGAGAGTGGTGTGGACTTCGTCGCGCAGCTCTTCTTCGGTGTCGCACTGAGCGAGATGCGGTTCGCGGAATACGACGATGCGGTCGGGGAGTTCACCCATGCCGTACTGGCCGCGTTCGGTGAGCGCGAGCCCATCGTAGACGCCCAGGAGGTCGAGGCTGCCGTCTTCCGGGCGGTCCTCAACGACGAAGATGACGTTGTCGAGTCCGTCAACCATCTCATCGGGCAGCTGATCGAGCTCGTCGATGACGAGCCGTTCGAAAGCTGGGGCATCCATCTCCATCACCATCCAGCCTATTGCGCTGAGCCATGGTCGGGAGAATGCAGAAGGCCCGAGTGTTCAACTCGGGCCTTCCTGTGGGGTGGCTAACGGGGCTTGAACCCGCGACCCCCGCGACCACAACGCGGTGCTCTACCAACTGAGCTATAGCCACCATGTGCCCGCCGAAACAGGCAACTAGAAGAGTGTATTACACCTCTGGGCTGAATGACGAAACGGTGCGCGCGGCGATGTCTCGTGCCTCATCGCTGGTCGGGCCTGGCTCGGCGACGAACACGGCTTCGCGGTAGTAACGAAGCTCTCGAATCGACTCCAGGATGTCGGCGAGTGCGCGGTGTCCGCCGTTTTTGGCGGGGGCCTGGAAGAAGACTCGTGGGTACCAGCGCCGGGACAATTCTTTGATGCTGGAGACGTCGACATTGCGGTAGTGCAGCCACTGATCGATCTGCGGCATGTACTTCGCCAGGAACATGCGATCGGTGCCGATCGTGTTTCCTGCGAGCGGCGCCTTGCGCTCCAGCGGGACAAATCTCTTGATATATGCCAGCGTCTGCGCCTCAGCATCTGCCAGTGAGATGCCCTGCGGAATTTCCTCGATGAGCCCGGACGACGTGTGCATTTGCGTGACGAAGTCGTTCATATTCGCCAGAGCGGAGTCATTGGGCTTAATGACCACCTGGAACCCCGGATCAATGGGGCGCAGCTCGAAGTCTGTGATGACGACGGCGATCTCGACGAGTTCATCCACCGCGAGGTCGAGACCTGTCATTTCGCAGTCGATCCAGACAAGACGGTCATTTTCGGACGCAGATACCATGACTCGATTCTATCGAGAGCACGGACACTGAACGCTGTGGTCCCCCAGGCACGATTCGAACGTGCGACCGGCGACTTAGAAGATCGATGCTCTTCCGCTGAGCTACTGGGGGTCGACATCTAGATTAGCGATGTTTTCCCGCTCGGCTGCAATCATCGGCGCTCGCGCTGTCCTCGCAGACCGCGCTACCCGTTTCGTAGGGCTTGCACCGCATCGTCGGGACGCCAGAAGTCACCGACCAGCCGGAAAGCACCCGATGCCAGGTGCAGGCGTTCGGCGCGGTACCGGAGGCCCAGCGGGTCGGCGATGATTCGCAGGTGGCCGAGGATGCGTCCGGCGGCGTCTTCGACGCGCCAGAGATGATCGGATGCGCGTACCAGGTGCTCACGCGTCGAGGAGAGAGCAGGGGAGGAGTACGGAACCTCGGGCAAATGCTGGAGTTGAGTGGTGGACATCGGAATCTCCTTTCGACTCGAACATATGAGCGACCACCGACATTCATCCCGCGTTCGATGGAATCCTTTCCTGCACTGACCTGCGTATTGCACGAGTTGTCCACCGAACGTGGGTATCGGCCTGCGTGCTGGCCGTAACACCGGCACGCTGTTGTGATCCGGGTACGCCCCGGGAACACAAAGGAGACAGCTATGAACGACACCGTGACGATCCTGGGACGAGTAGGTGCTGATCCGAACCGGAGCGCGACCACGACCGGGGTCCCTGTTGTGAACTTCCGCGTCGCGAGTCCGCAGCGCCGGTACGACTCGAAGGTGCAGGCGTGGGTGGAGACCGGCACCAACTGGTACAACGTGTCGGCGTTCCGCCAGCTCGCCGATCATGCGAAGGCGTCGCTGCGCCAGGGGGACGGAGTGATCGTCACCGGCAAACTCAAGCTGCGTGAGTGGGAGAGCGGCGGTCGCAAGGGAATGAGCGCTGATATCGAGGCCGAGGCCATCGGTCACGACCTGCGGTGGGGGGCGAGCGCGTATGTGAAGGCGAACAGCGCGTCGGCTGCGCCGCAGCCGCTATCTGATGCGAGCGCCGAGATCAGCGCCGATCAGAGCACTGCCCCTGCAGTGCACGCACCCGACGATAGTGAGGAGGATCTTGAGCTGGAAGAAGCGGAACTCGTGCCCTCGACGAACTGGTCAGCGAACTGAGCCCAGTCATGCTCTACGCGTGGCGGGGCCTGAGAGCGCGAGACGGGGTGCGCGCGTAGGATCGGAGCGTGCCCCGTCGACTTCATTCCCTGCGCTCGCTGCTCGCCCTGGCTGCATCGACGGTAATCATCGGTCTCGCGCTGACAGCGTGCACTCCCCAGCCCACTGCCGATCCAGAACCGTCAGGGGAGCCAGCGGTGAGCAGTGCCCCGAC
Source organism: Microbacterium sp. A94 (assembly GCF_051842855.1). Classification (NCBI taxonomy): domain Bacteria; kingdom Bacillati; phylum Actinomycetota; class Actinomycetes; order Micrococcales; family Microbacteriaceae; genus Microbacterium; species Microbacterium sp. A94. The sequence continues at coordinate 332,998 of NZ_JBPXMU010000001.1, forward strand.
GACCACTCCCGCGCCCGAGCCGAGTTTTCACCCCGACGGAACCGCTGAAGACAACCTTCCGGTCTTCACGAAGATCGTCGAACAGGTCGGAGCTTCTCCGGAGAACGTCTCCGGGCGGGCGTACATCGACGCGCTCGTGGCCGCAGGATTCGATCGCGCCGGCATGCAGGTCACCGAAGACGGCACCACTGTGGGAAATCCTGCCGAAAGCATCCAGTTCTCCGTCCGCTGGGGCGAAGACCTCTGCCTGGTCGGACAGGTGGGACCGTCAACCGGTGCCCCCGTCACGATGATCATGGATCAGCTTGCCGAGGGGCGCTGCCTGATCGGGAATACGCGTCCGATCGATTGGTGATTGGTAGCGCTCAGCTCCCTCGTCGAACCCGCCGAGTATCGGGCAGACCCTCAGTGACGGTGACGGATCCCGGGTAAGCTGGTACAAGACTTTGTGTGCCGTCACGACGGTGCGACAACGGATCATGTACGACGAGATAGGGCGTTGAAACGGTATGGCAGAGTACATCTACTCGATGGTGCGTGCGCGGAAGGCAGTGGGCGAGAAGCTCATCCTGGATGACGTGACGATGTCGTTCCTTCCCGGAGCGAAGATCGGTATGGTCGGCCCGAACGGTGCCGGTAAGTCGACGATCCTCAAGATCATGGCAGGCCTCGACATCCCGTCAAACGGTGAAGCCAAGCTCTCCCCGGGGTTCACTGTCGGCATTCTGTTGCAGGAGCCCGAGCTCGACGAATCGAAGACTGTCCTGGAGAACATCCAGGACGGCGTCGCTATCAAGGCGAAGCTCGATCGCTTCAACGAGATCTCGGCGCTGATGGCCGATCCGGATGCTGATTTCGACACGCTGCTGGCTGAGATGGGTGTGCTGCAGGAAGAGATCGACGCCGCTGACGGCTGGGATCTCGACTCGCAGCTCGAGCAGGCCATGGATGCGCTGCGCACCCCGCCCGGAGACGCTGCGATCGCCCCGCTGTCCGGTGGTGAGAAGCGCCGCGTCGCACTGGCGAAGCTGCTGCTCCAGAAGCCTGATCTGTTGCTGTTGGATGAGCCGACTAACCACCTCGATGCCGAAAGCGTTCTCTGGCTCGAGCAGCACCTGAAGTCCTACAAGGGTGCAGTCATCGCGATCACCCACGACCGGTACTTCCTCGACAACGTCGCAGAGTGGATCGCCGAAGTCGACCGCGGACGCCTGATCGGCTACGAGGGCAACTACTCGACGTATCTGGAGAAGAAGGCCGAGCGCCTCGACATCCAGGGCAAGAAGGACCAGAAGCTCGCGAAGCGCCTCAAGGACGAACTCGAGTGGGTGCGCTCCAGCGCCAAGGGACGCCAGACCAAGTCGAAGGCGCGTCTGGCTCGCTACGAAGAGATGGCAACGGAGGCGGAGCGGACTCGGAAGCTCGACTTCGAGGAGATTCAGATCCCCGCCGGCCCACGTCTGGGCAGCGTCGTGATCGAAGCGAAGAACCTCAAGAAGGGCTTCGGCGACCGCACGCTCATCGACGGCCTGAGCTTCAGCCTGCCGCCCAACGGCATTGTCGGCATCATCGGTGCGAACGGCGTCGGTAAGACCACGTTGTTCAAGTCGATCGTCGGTCTTGAGTCGATCGACAGCGGCGAACTCAAGATCGGTGAGACGGTCAAGATCAGCTATGTCGACCAGTCCCGCTCGAACATCGACCCGGACAAGACGTTGTGGGAGGTCGTCTCTGACGGCCTCGACATCATGATGGTCGGCAAGATCGAGATTCCCTCGCGCGCTTATGTGTCGAAGTTCGGTTTCAAGGGGCCCGACCAGCAGAAGAAGGCCGGGGTACTCTCCGGTGGTGAGCGCAACCGCTTGAACCTCGCCCTGACGCTCAAGGAGGGCGGCAACCTTCTGCTTCTCGACGAGCCGACTAACGACCTCGACGTCGAGACGCTGAGCTCGCTCGAGAATGCCCTGCTGGAGTTCCCCGGCTGCGCCGTGGTCATCACTCACGACCGGTGGTTCCTCGACCGCATCGCCACACACATCCTCGCCTACGAGGGCACCGATGAGAACCCGGCCCAGTGGCACTGGTTCGAGGGCAACTTCGAAGCGTACGAGCAGAACAAGATCGAGCGCCTCGGCCAGGATGCGGCGAACCCGCACCGTTCGACGCACCGCAAGCTCACGCGTGACTGAAGCAGATCGGGAGGCGGGCACAACGCCCGCCTCCCGTATCTCCGTTCCGATCCAGCTGCGCTGGGGAGATCTTGACGCGTACAACCACGTCAACAACACCTCCATGCTGAAGTTGCTCGAAGAAGCGCGTGTGCGTGCATTCTGGGCGCCCGGACCGGGAGAACAGGCACCGCCGACGGCGATCCTGGAGACCGGAATCGAATCCGGCATGCTCTCACTCATCGCACGGCAGGAGATCGAGTACCTCGCGCCCGTTCCGTACCAGCGCCGCCCGCTCGAAGTGCAGTTGTGGTTCGGCAAGATCGGTGGCTCCAGCGTCGATGTCTGCTATGAGGTCTTCAACGACCCCGCAAGCGAGACCCGAGTGCTCTACGCCCGCTCGACGGCGGTGCTGGTGCTGGTGAACGCCGAATCAGGTCGTCCGACGCGAATCACCTCGCAGATGCGCGAAGCCTGGGCGCCGTATATCGGCGACCCTGTCCAGTACGCGCATCGCTGAGAGCGTCAGCGGTCCGCAGGGACGCGGATCATGATCTCCTGCGAGACACTGGCGACCAGCACGCCTTCGCGCGTGTAGACACGGCCGGTAGCCAGACCACGACCGCCGCGAGCATTGGGTGACTCCTGCACGTACAGCAGCCACTCATCGACGCGCGCGGGACGGTGCCACCACATGGCGTGGTCCAGACTCGCCACCTTCAGCCCCGGCGTCACCCAGGACACACCGTGCGCGCGCAGGATCGACTCCTGGATCGTCATATCGCTGAGGTAGGCCAGCGCAGCGCGGTGCAGACGCTGGTCATCCGGCATCGGCGCCCGCAGACGCATCCACACGGCCTGCCGCGCGGCCTGCTCGCCGTCGACGGCGAGATAAATCGGCGGGTCGATATGACGCACTTCAACGGGACGCTCCATCAGCAGCTGCCGCATGACCGGCTTGTTGTCCGGTGCCAGATCTTCATCGGGCGGGATCTGCTCGGGCTGCGGGATGCCGACTGGCATCGGCGTGGAATGTTCGAGCCCGGGAGCCTCGTCCTGGAACGAAGCGATCATTGAGAAGATCGGAACGCCGTTCTGGTACGCCTGCGCCCGTCTGGTCGAAAACGACCGACCATCGTGGATGCGATCGACGGCGATCGTCACGCCCTGGGTGGAATCGCCCGGGCGGAGAAAATACCCGTGCATCGAGTGCACGGCGCGATCCTCTGGCATCGTCCGCTCAGCGGCGATCAGGCATTGGCCGAGCACCTGCCCGCCGTAGATGCGCCCGGTGGGCATACTGTGCGAACTGCCGGTGAAGATGTCTTCGGTGGTCCGCGCTTGGCTCTCATCGAGATCCAGCACGTCCAGCAGGGTGTCAACGGATGCTTGAGCCTGTGCGTCTGCGTTCATGGCGCTCCTCCCGCGACCGTCGATCGCCTCCTTGATAGTTTAGAACGCGTGCACCATCGCCTTGTTCTCGCAGACTCCGACACCGCTCGTGACGTCCTCACCTTTTTCGGCCGAGCAGGATTGGTCTCCGAGGACGGGGTACGGCTGCAGGGCGCGGATGGCATCCTGGCCGTGACCGCTGCTGCGCTGGCGCCCCAGGGGCTGTTCGACCAGACCCCGACGGTTCTCGCCATGCGGATCGTCCGCGCCGATCCGGCGTTGGAGTGCGACATCGTCGTGGACGAACTCACCGCAGATGAAGACGAGCGGATGCTGAAACTACCCGACACCGGACGTTCTCCGGCCTGGGCGGGAGTCGCGCCGCCACGTGGAGGGTGGGAGCGCACCGGAAGCCTGGAATCGTCGGTGATTGCCAACCGAGCCCAATGGGGAATCTCGGCCGTGGCGCGCGGGGCGACACCGGGCGCTGGCGAAGAGGCGGTCCGAGCGCTCCGGGCCGCCATCTGGGGTGAGCCGGACGAGGACCTCGCCGGTCTCCCGCGAGGCGTGGCATTCGCCGCACACGCCTTCGGGTTCATCTCCGGCGAGGAGAACGTCACCGTGACAGCATCCGGGCGCTGGACGCGGTTGGGCTTCGCGCGCGGGCACGTGCTCTCGCGCGGTCCGATGGTCACCGGACTCACCGCCGTTCGCGGAACGGGCGTAGGTGCAGCGTAGCGGGTCCTACTGCGCAGCCGCTCGTCCCGCCTGACGTCCGGAGAACAGGCATCCACCCAAGAAGGTGCCTTCCAGTGCGCGGTACCCGTGCACGCCGCCGCCGCCGAACCCGCTGGCCTCACCCGCAGCGAACAGCCCGGTGATGGCGTTGCCCGAAGAGTCCAGCGCGCGTCCATCGAGGTCGGTCTCGATGCCGCCGAGCGACTTCCGCGTCAGAACGTGCAGCTTCACCGCGATCATCGGGCCGGCCGCCGGGTCCTGCAGTCGATGCGGCGACGCTGTGCGGATGAGTCTGTCGCCGCGGTAGCCGCGCATGGAGCGCAGCATCCCGATCTGCGCATCCTTGCTGAAGTCGTTCTCGATCTCGCGGTCACGAGCGATGACTTCACGGCGAACAGTATCGATGTCGAGCGCTTCGCCGCCGTCGTGCAGGCGCATCTGCTCCAGCAGGCTCTCCAGGTCGTTCTCGACGATGAAGTCCGCGCCCTCGTCGAGGAATGCCTGCACGGGACCGGTCGGGCCCTTCGCCAGACGAGACTTCAGCAGCAGCCCGACATCCTTGCCGGTGAGATCGGGGTTCTGCTCGCTGCCAGAAAGCGCGAACTCCTTCTCGACGATCTGTCGCGACGTGACGAACCAGGAATGGTCGTGCCCGGTCTGGCGCAGGTACTGGAGAGTTCCCAGTGTGTCGAAGCCGGGGAAGAGCGGGACGGGTAGACGTTGTCCCGTGGCATCCAGCCACAGGGATGACGGCCCGGGCAGGATTCGGATGCCGTGCGAAGGCCACACCGGATCCCAATTGCTGATTCCCTCGACGTAATGCCACATGCGGTCGCCGTTGATGAGGTGCGCACCGGCTGCTGCAGATACGGCATGCATCGACCCGTCCACATAGGCCGGCACTCCCGTCACCATGTGCTCAGGAGCTGTGCCCAGCCGCTTCGGCCACGCAGCGCGCACCAGGTCGTGATTTCCGCCGATGCCGCCGGAGGCGACGATGGTCGCACCCGCGGAGATCTCGAAATCACCGGCGACCTCGCGTGATGTGCTGAGGCCGCGGGCACTCGTGGAATCGACGAGACGGTGGCCCCGTGCGCCGATGACAGCGCCATCGGCGCTCAGCAGCTCAGTGACGCGATGGCGGGGGAGCACAGTGAGGGTTCCGGCATCCTCCGCACGGTGAACGGCATCGGCGAACGGTGCGACGATGCCCGGGCCGGTACCCCAGGTGATGTGGAAACGCGGCACCGAGTTTCCCGGACCGATCGCGCCGTAGCCGCCGCGCTCAGCCCACCCGACCACGGGGAAGAAGCCGACGCCGCGCTCACGCAACCAGGCACGTTTCTCACCCGCGGCGAACTGCAGATACGCTTCAGCCCATCGACGCGGCCAGTGGTCCTCGTCGCGGTCGAAACCGGCGTTGCCGAACCAGTCCTGGGTGGCGAGTTCGAGCGAGTCTTTGATTCCGAGGCGTCGCTGCTCCGGTGAATCGACGAAAAACAATCCGCCGAATGACCACCATGCCTGACCGCCCAGGTTCGATCGGGGCTCCTGGTCGAGCAGGATCACTCGTTTACCGGCGGCTGTCGCCTCGGCGGCGGCCACGAGACCGGCCAACCCCCATCCGATCACTAGGACGTCGGCGGACAGGGGTGGGGTCGTCATGCGTTCTCCGTTGAATCCTGACTGGTCGTGCGGGTCTCGAGCGTGGGCCGGCCGGCGGCATCGGGGCCGATACTCGTGGGTTCCATGGTGTTCACCATGGCGTAAGCGGCGCGTTCGAGGTAGTCCCACAGCGTCGCGTCGTGCAGTGCGGACAATTGGACTTCGTCGAGCGAGGTGCGCATGCAGCGCAGCCAGCGGTCACGGGCATCCGGATTGACGTGGAAGGGGTTGTGCCGCATACGCAGGCGCGGATGCCCGCGGCGCTCACTGTATGTCGACGGGCCGCCCCAGTACTGCGCAAGGAACAGCGCGAAGCGCTCTTCTGCGGGGCCGAGATCCTCTTCCGGATACATCGGCTTCAGGACCGGGTCGAGCGCGACCTCGCGGTAGAAGATGTTTACGATCTTCTCGAACGTCGCGTAACCGCCGACCTCATCATAGAAAGTCATTCGCTGTCCTTGGCTTCGTCGTCGTGTGCCTGGGTGTTCTTTTTGCGCCAAATCCCGCGGATCACCGGCGGCACGCCCGTGACCGGATTAGGGCGCGTCAGCGGTGGGTTCGCGCCGCGCACACGACGGGCACCCTCGGGCCCGGTGGGGATGACGGACTCCATACGGGGAATGGTCAGATCCAGCCCCTCAACGGCTGCTTTGAGTCGCATGCGCAGTTCGCGGGCCACGTCATCCTTTGCATTCGCGCGTGTCTTGAGCACAACGCGAATAACCAGAGCATCGCCGGAGATCGACTCCAGGCCCCACACCTCTGGACGTTCGATGATGCGCGTACGCCACTTGGGTTCCTTCGCCAGCTGTTCGGCCGCCGCGAGCAGCGCGCGCTCGACCTCGGCCACATCGGCATCGACGGGCACGCCCAGGTCGATGATCGTGCGCGCCCATCCCTGCGACATGTTTCCGATCCGGAGGATCTCACCGTTGCGCACGTACCAGAGCGTGCCGTTCACATCCCGTAGCTGGGTCACACGCACGCTCACATACTCGACCATGCCGCTGGCGAGACCCACATCCACGACGTCGCCGATTCCGATCTGGTCCTCGGCGACGATGAACAGGCCGTTGAGAACGTCTTTGACGATGTTTTGGGCGCCGAAGCCGAGTCCCGCGCCGACCGCGGCGGTCAGCAGCGTGAGCGAACTCAACAGCGAAGGCGAGAGCGTCCACACGATCAGCAGCAGCGCGATCACCAGAACCACCACGTTGATGATGTTCTGCAGAATCGATCCGAGCGTGCGAGTTCGCTGAATCAGCCGCATATCTGCCAGCGGGGACTGCTCCAGAGCTTGAGTATCGTCCACGTTCGCTTTGGACTTTGCGCTGTTGACGATGCGTTGCACGACGCGCCGGATGACGATGCGCAGCACGAACGTGACAACCAGGGCGACGGCGATGATGATCGCGACGTTCAGCGCGGCGCGGCCACCGCGGGCGAGGGTCTCTAAAAAACCCGTCCAGTCGGCTTGATCCACCGGTTCGACATCTTGGAAATGCGGAAGGGAGAGCACCCCTCGATACTAGCGATCGGGCCCCTGCACCAGCTGGATGAGCTTGGTGGCAGGGGCCCGACGCAGAAGCTGAGGATCAGTCCTCAGAGTCGTCCTCCGCGTCGCGAGCCTGTGCGGCCAGGGCGCGTTCCACGTCGGCTAGCCCCTCGCTGACGAGGCGGCGCAGCGCCGGCGCAGCATCAGCGTTGTCGCTCAGCCACGTGCGGGTCGCTTCGCGAAGCTCAGCGTTGGCAAGCGGCGTCGGGTATAGCCCGACGATGAGGTAGTTCGCAATCTGGTAGGTGCGCGACTCCCACACCGGCAGCAGCATGTCGAAGTAGCTCTGTACGAACTCGCCGAGCACCTCGACGCTGTTCGGGTGGACGAAGCCCTGGGAGCCTGCGCGCACGATCGTGTTCGGGGCATCCGAGTTCTCGACCAGTCGCTTCCACGCGATGCGCTTATCCGTCACGGTGGGAAGAGCGGCGTGTGCCAGAGCTGCGAACTCGGCACCCTTCGAGGTGTTGTCCGCTGCGAGGGCGGCATCGATGGATGCCGCATCCGTCGCGCCGATCGAGGCGAGGCCGATCAGCAGCTGCCACGAGAGGTCAGCGTCGATCTCGAGGCCGGGGAGGGTGTCTTCTCCGGAGCGCAGGCGACCGACGATGCCGGCATGCTCGGAGTTGACGATCGCGCCCGCGAATGCGGTGACGAACTGCAACTGGCTGTCGCTACCGGCCGGCGCGCTCTGCGCGAGCTCCCACAGACCTTCGGCAACCTTCAGCCGGGCAGCCTGCTGTTCACCGGGCGCCACATAAAGCGCCGCTGCCGTGCGCAGCTGGGCGAGGGTGGTGCGAACGGTCGTCGATTCGGTCTCGCTGCCGATGTTCCCGAGCACCAGATCGATGTAATCGGATGCTGCGCTCTCGGCGTCGCGGGTCTGGTCCCAGGCTGCGCCCCAGACGATCGAACGCGCCAGCGGATCGGAGATGGCGCCGAGGTGCGCGATGGCGGTGGCCAGTGACCGCTCGTCCAGACGGATCTTCGCGTATGCGAGGTCGTTGTCGTTGAGCAGTACCAGGTCTGGGCGGTCGTGACCCTGCAGCTCCGGAACTTCGGTGCGGTCGCCGTCGACGTCGATTTCGACGTAGTGCGTGCGGGCGAGCGCTCCATCGACAAGGTTGTAGAGACCGACGCCCAAGCGGTGCGGGCGGATTGTCGGGTAATCAGCGGGAGCCGTCTGCGTGACGGCGAAACGGGTGATCTTGCCTGAAGAGTCTTCGGCGATGACAGGGGAGAGCGTGTTGACGCCCGCGGTCTCCAGCCATTTGCTCGCCCATGTGCTGAGATCGCGCCCACTGGTGGCCTCGAGCTCGGTGAGCAGATCGCTGACCTCGGTGTTGCCCCAGGCGTGCTTCTGGAAGTACTGGCCGACGCCGGCGAAGAAAGCATCGATCCCGACCCAGGCGGCGAGCTGCTTGAGGACCGAGCCGCCCTTCGCATAGGTGATGCCGTCGAAGTTGACCTGGACATCTTCGAGGTCGTTGATCTCGGCGACGATCGGATGTGTGGAGGGAAGCTGGTCCTGGCGGTAGGCCCAGGTCTTCTCCATGGCATTGAACGTCGTCCAGGCCTCGGTCCACTCCGTGGCCTCGGCGGTGGCGATAGTCGAAGCCCACTCGGCGAACGACTCGTTCAGCCACAGGTCGTTCCACCACCTCATGGTGACGAGGTCACCGAACCACATGTGCGCGAGTTCGTGCAGGATCGTGACGACGCGGCGTTCCTTGACAGCATCCGTCACCTTGCTGCGGAAGACGTAAGTCTCCGTGAAGGTGACCGCTCCCGCGTTCTCCATCGCGCCGGCGTTGAATTCCGGAACGAACAGCTGGTCGTACTTCTCGAACGGGTACGGCACGCCGAATTTCGATTCGAAGTAGGCGAACCCTTCGCGGGTCTTGTCGAAGAGGTAATCGGCGTCGATGTGCTGCCACAGGCTCTTGCGTCCGTAGACACCGAGCGGGATAATCCGGCCGTCAGAGCTGGTGAGCTCGGAGAATGTCGATTCGTACGGCCCCGCCACGAGTGCGGTGATGTAGGAGGAGATGCGCGGCGTCGGCTCGAAGCCCCATGTCGCTGTGCTGCTGGCGTCATGGTTGATCGGCTCGGGTGTGGGGGAGTTGGAGATGACCTTCCAGTTATCCGGGGCGGTCACGGTGAACTGGAAGGTGGCCTTCAGATCAGGCTGTTCGAAGACGGCGAACACACGACGGGAGTCGGGCACCTCGAACTGCGAGTAGAGGTAGACCTCGTCGTCGACGGGATCGACGAAGCGGTGCAGCCCCTCTCCGGTGTTCGTGTAAGAGCAGTCCGCGTCGACGACGAGGACGTTCTGCTCCTGGAGGTTGGTCAGCGCGATGCGGGAATCGGCGAAGACCTCGCTCGGTGACAGCTGCTCGCCATTGAGCGAGATCTCGCGCACCTCGTGTGCGATGAGGTCGATGAACGTGAAGCTTCCCGGCTTCGCGGTGAAGCGCACGACGCTGCGGGAGCCGAAGAGTTCGGCGCCCTTCGTCAGATCGAGCGAGATCTCGTACGACTGTGTGTCGACGAGAGCACGACGCTCCTGCGCTTCGATTCGGGTGAGGTTCTCTCCAGGCACAGCTGTTTCTCCCAGGGGTTCGGGGGTGTCGCCTGCAATCGATGCGCGTGGCGCCGACGGCAACCATGACAGCCTACGCCAGGACTAGGCAGATCCTTATGCAAGCAGTGGAAAGATGAGCATGTGACTGTGTCTGATGAGAATGTCGTTCCCTTCGCTTCCGAAGCCGCCGCGGCCGGTGCCGAATTCATTGAAACGCCGGTGGCTTATGACGCCGTGCTCCTCGCGGGCTTCGGCGGGCCTGAGGGACAGGACGATGTGATCCCGTTTCTGCGCAATGTGACTCGGGGGAGGGGAATCCCCGACGAACGCCTGGAAGACGTCTCGCATCACTATCGCCACTTCGGCGGCATCAGCCCCATCAACGCGCAGAACCGAGCCCTGAAAGCGGCTCTCGAGCACGAGCTGGCTGCACGGAGCATTGAGTTGCCCGTGTACTGGGGCAACCGCAACTGGGCACCGTACCTGGAAGATGCCGTCACGGACGCCGAGCGTGCGGGGGACACGACGCTTCTTGCCTTTGCGACGAGCGCCTACAGTTCGTTCTCGAGCTGTCGTCAGTACCGCGAGGACTTCGCCCGGGTGCTGACCCAGACCGGTCTTGATGACCGCGTGACAATCGACAAGATCCGTCCGTTCTACGACCACCCCGGGTTCGTCCAAGCCTTCATCGATGGCGTACACGCGGCAGTCGCACAGTTCGTTTCGGACGGGGTTCGAGCTGACGGCATCCACGTGCTGTTCTCCACGCACAGTGTTCCTATGGACGATGCCGAGCGCTCCGGACCGCGCGACATCGACTGGGGTGACGGCGGTGCTTATGCCGCGCAGCACCAGGCGGTCGCGGCCTGGGTGATGGATAAGGTTCGTCAGCTCGTGCCCGAAGCCGTCAGCACCACCTGGGAACTCGTCTACCAGTCACGATCAGGCCCGGCTTCACAGCCCTGGTTGGAACCGGACGTGTGCGATGTCATCGGTGAGCTGCCTGCGCGCGGCATCGAAGCTGTGGTCGTGGTTCCGGTTGGGTTCATGAGCGATCACATGGAAGTGCTCTGGGATCTGGACACGGAAGCTGCGGAAGCTGCCCAGGAAGCCGGCTTGCAGTTTGTGCGCACTCCGACACCGGGGATTTCGCCCGCGTTCGTCTCCGGGATCGTTGACCTCATTCAGGAGCGACTCGAAGGCCGGGCAGCATCCGATCGCGCTCACGTCACAGCGCTGGGTCCCGCATTCGATATCTGCCGTCCTGGATGCTGTGAGAACATCCGAGCCGGATTCAAACCGGCCGCTGGCGGAATCGCCCCCTGACCAACCGCTGACTCAGACACTTCTAGGATGGTGAGCATGCGCATCCACATCGCCACAGACCACGCGGGACTGGAATTCTCCACACAGCTTCAGCAGCATTTGCGAACGCTCGGACACGAAGTCATCGATCACGGTCCCGTCGAGTATGACGCGCTCGACGACTACCCGGCCTTCTGCATCCGAGCCGCTCGTGCCGTCGTGGCCGACCAGTCCGCTGGAGTCGAAGCGCTCGGAATCGTATTCGGCGGCTCGGGCAACGGCGAGCAGATCGCTGCCAACAAGGTGCAGGGCGTTCGCGCTGCGCTGGTCTGGAACCTCTCCACGGCCGAACTCGCACGCCAGCACAACGACGCCAACGTGATCTCCATCGGCGCGCGCCAGCACACCTTCGAAGAAGTTGTCTCGTTCATCGAGCGTTTCATCTCGACACCGTTCTCGGACGAAGAGCGTCACGTGCGCCGTATCGCTCAGATCGCGGACTTCGAACGCGATGGGTCGCTGCTGCCGGACCCGCGCGCCTGAGATGCCTGAGGGACACTCCGTTCACCGAATTGCTCGGCAGTTCGATCGGAACTTCGTAGGCAAGACGCTGCAGGCGTCGAGTCCGCAGGGCCGATTCGTCGAGGGGGCATCGGTGCTCGACGGGCGCCAGGCCGTGAGCGTGAAAGCCGTCGGCAAGCAGATGTTCCTCGAGACCGAGGGCGATATCTGGCTTCGAGTGCATCTGGGACTGTACGGCGCGTGGGACTTCGCCGGGGAGGTCCTGCTCGACCCGACGATCGCATCCGCGAACGGACGGATGGGGCAGACGAATCAGCGCGGCACTGATCTGGATGCGGGAGCCGAGACGCCGATCCTCGACGATGCCGGTGAGAACTCGCTGTCTTCGATCGGGGCGCCTCGGCGTACGCGCGTGCATGTGCGCATGTCAGAGCAGACCAAGGGGCTGGCGGATGACGACATGCCGTGGCCGCCGCCGGTCGTCGGGCAGGTGCGCTTGCGTCTGATGACCGACATCACCGCGGCGGACCTGCGCGGCCCCACCGCCTGCGTGCTGCAGACGCCCGATGAGATGCTCGCATCCGTCGCCAAGCTCGGCCCGGATCCGCTGGTCGGGGACCCTGCCCAGAACGAAGCACGATTCGTGCACACAGTCGGCAAGAAGGGCACCGCGATCGCGTTGCTGCTGATGGATCAGTCCGTCGTCAGCGGAATCGGGAACGTTTACCGCGCGGAGATGCTCTATCGGGCGCGGCTGAACCCGCACACACCCGGAAAAGCTGTACCTGTGGAGATCGTCCGGGAGCTCTGGCACGACTGGGCCCGGCTTCTGCCGATCGGAGTCGAGACCGGTCAGATGATGACGATGGACGACCTCTCAGCCGACGACTACCGCGCAGCTATGGCAAGTCGTGATGACCGTCACTGGGTCTATCACCGTGCCGGTCTGCCGTGCCGTACGTGCGGCACGCAGATCGTGCTCGAGGAGCTCGGTGCACGCAAGCTCTACTGGTGCCCGAAATGCCAGGCCTGACCGTGGGATCAGACTTAGGCTGAGGGAATGCGTCAGAACCCGAGTTTCACACTGGCAGACGTCGCCGAGATGCGCCGTGTCATCGAGCACAATCCCTGGGCCACTATCGTCACGGCAACCGCAGACGGCCAGGTCGCTTCGCACTACGCAGTCATGCTGGATGATGATCGTGATGACCTCACGATCGTTGCGCATGTGGGAAAGCCGGACGACCTCATCCACGAACTCGGCCAGCACGAGATGCTCGTGATCTTCCAGGGGCCGAACGGGTACATCTCACCCGGCTGGTATGACGCAGACACCAAAGCGGTGCCCACGTGGAACTACACCGCGGTTCACATTTCCGGCATTCCGGAGATCCTCAGCGACGAGGAGAACCTGCGGGTGCTGGATCGCCTCGTCGAGCGGTTCGAAGGCCAGCTGCCGGAGCCGCGGCTCATGTGGGAGCGCCCCAATGATGAAGCGTTCGTCCATCGGCTCGCGGCCGGAACAGTCGGCTTCCGCCTGACGCCGACACACGTCGTAGCCAAACGGAAACTCAGCCAGAACAAGGATGCCGCCACGGTGGAGAACATCATCGCCGAACTTCAGAGCAACGGCGCTTATGCCAACCCGGCGCTTGCCGCGGAGATGCGCCGGGCGCAGGATGCGCGACCGGGACGAAGCGCATGAGCGCGGTCGGCGAACACGTCTCGATGATTCGGGAAGTGCGCGTAGCGGGACCCGGACGCGAGTATCTGGTCGACGCCGAGCCGGTGGACATTCACCTGGACGGCGACCGAATCGTGGACATCGCCCCGACTGGCGCCCTTCGTTCAGCCGGCGCTGTTCTCGAAGGGCAGGGCGCCTGGGTGGTGCCGGGGCTGTGGGACCATCACGTGCACACCACGCAGTGGGCGCTCACTGCCGAGCGGGAGCACCTCGGCGATACGACATCGGCTGCTGAAGCCGCAGCCCGAATGTCGAATGTGGCGGTGCTGACAGACGGAAGGCGAGTGGGCACAGGTTTTCGTGACGCCTTCTGGCCGGATGCCCCCTCGATTGCGGTTCTGGATGCTGCCACGGGGAGCGTGCCGACCTATTTGATCAACGCGGATGTGCACAGCGTCTGGTTAAACACCGCAGCCCTGGAGCGCGAAGGCTTTCGCACGTCCGACGGAATGCTGCGAGAGGACGACGCATTCCTGATCTCGCGGCGGTTGAACGCGGTGGACCCGGCTCACGGAGATCTGGCCGTCACACGTGCCGGAGATGCTGCCGCGGCGCGCGGCGTGACCGGGATAGTGGACTTCGATATGGCCTGGAACCTCCAAGCCTGGGACCGTCGAGCAGCGGGTGGATTCGCCGCGCAACGGGTTGAGTTCGCCGTGTACATCTCCGACCTCGACCGCGCGATCTCTGCTGGTCTGCGTACCGGGGATAGCATCGCTGATCTTGTGCGCATGGGGCCGCTGAAGATCATCTCGGATGGATCGCTGGGGACCCGGACTGCGGCGTGCTCGCATCCCTATCCCGACGACCAAACCGACTTCGGGGTGATGAACGTCTCACCCGTTGATCTCATCGAGCTGCTGACCCGTGCGACCGGGGCGGGACTCGAAGTCTCCGTACACGCCATCGGCGACCGCGCCGTGGCATCGGCGTTGGACGCGGTAGCCGCCTCCGGAGCCACCGGAACGATCGAGCATGCGCAACTGGTGCGACACGCCGACATCTCGCGAATCGCCCGACTGGGGCTGGCCGCCAGTGTGCAACCGCAGCACGCAATTGATGATCGTGACCTGGTGGAAGGGTATTGGGCTCATCAAACGGCCGTGGGCTACCCGATGGCCACGCTCCTTCGCGCGGGGGTCGAGTTGCGACTGGGCTCAGATGCTCCGGTGGCGCCGCTGGATCCGTGGGCAACCATTGCCGCGGCAGTGGCGCGGACGGATGATGACCGCGATGCGTGGCATCCGGAGGAGCAACTGACCCGCAGTGAGGCCCTTGCCGCAAGCGTTCGCTCGTCAACGAGGCCAGGGGACACCGCAGATCTTGTGCTGTGCGGTGCGGATCCGCACACGGCATCGGCATCGACGCTGCGTGCCATGCCTGTGCAGGCTACGCTGCTCGCCGGACGCATCACGCACCTGAGCTGAACGCGATCGGCAAAGCGCCCGCCGCAGTTGCGGGGGTTCTGAGGTGTTCACGCTAGCGTTGGAGGGTGAACTCCGCCGCGCCTTTCTCCTCGACCACCCGCTCTCAGCGCAGGCGCGACAAGTCTCCCGAGCACGAGAATCGCACGCGGTTCATTCCGCACGTCCAGGGGCTGCGAGCGATCGCCGTCCTCTTTGTCGTGCTCTACCACTTCTGGCCAGGACGCCTCAGTGGCGGTTACGTCGGTGTCGACGTGTTCTTCGTGATCTCCGGGTTCTTGATCACCGCGCACCTGGTCAGGGAGCTCACCTCCACGGGAACCGTGAAACTGGGCCAGTTCTGGGCACGGCGAGCACGTCGGCTGCTGCCGGCATCGCTGCTTGTCCTACTGTTCTGCGCGATCGTCGTATCGGTCCCGTATCTGACTCCCACCTCTGCGCTCCCCGCCGAGCTCAAAGAGATCATCGCCTCGACGTTCTACGTGGAGAACTGGTTCCTGGCGTTCAACTCCGCCGACTATCTGGCGCTGACCGGCGAACCGACTACGGTGCAGCACTACTGGTCGCTGTCGCTCGAAGAGCAGTTCTACGTGCTGTGGCCGCTTCTGATGCTTCTGGCCGCGTGGGTCGCGGTCAAGTGGTTCTCGGGTGCGCGGCTTCGTGCGGTCACTATCGCCATCGCCGTCGTCTCCGTTGCGTCCCTCATCTTCTGCATCGTGTTCACGATCACCGACCCCGCACCCGCATATTTCGTCACTTTCACTCGGATGTGGCAGTTCGGCGTCGGCGCGTTGATCGCGCTGGTGCCGATGCTGCGCGTTCAGCATCCGGTGCTGAGCTTCGTGCTCGGCTGGGGCGGCATCCTGGCGCTCTTGTACACCGCGCTCCGCTTTGACGGGCAGACACCGTTCCCGGGATACATGGCGCTGCTGCCGACCCTCGGAGCGGGTGCGATCATCGCCGCATCGAACACCGACCGCTGGTGGTATCCGACCCGCCTGCTCGCGGTTCGCCCGATGCGCTTCACCGGTGATATCTCGTACAGCCTGTACCTGTGGCACTGGCCGCTGATCGTGATTGCGCCATCGTTGCCGTTCTGGGGTCTGACCATCTACCACCGCGTTGCTCTGCTGGGCATCTGTTTCGTGCTCGCGTGGCTCACCAAACGTTTTGTGGAAGATCCGATGCGCTCGTGGAAGCCGCTGACCGCGCGCCGCCCCCGGGTCACTCTGTGGGCTGCTCTGGTGGCCATGATCCTTGTCGCCGGAACAGCTGCTGGCGGCTGGGCTGCCAATGCCCCCGCATACCAGCAGGGTGTGCAGGCCATCCAAGACGTGCGAGAGAACCCTCCGGCATGCTTCGGCGCTGCCGGTGCGCTGGATCCCGGGTGCGTTGACACGGAACTCGACGTCGTCCTCCCGGCACCCGGATTTGCGGGGGCGGATCGCCCCACCGAACAGCAGTGCTTCGTGCAGTTGAACGATATGAGACCCGTGTCGTGCGAGTTCGGGTCGGATGAACCGGATGCTGCGCAGATCGCACTCGTCGGCGATAGCCATGCCTTCCAGCTTCTGACCACGTTCCAAGCGATGGCCGAGCGTGAAGGATGGCATCTGACGACGTTCTTCAAGGGCGCCTGCCCCTGGAACACGACTCCGCTGTCGACGGGCGGAGCGTTCGGTTCGGCATGTTCAGAGTGGCGTGATGGCATTGAAGCCGAGCTCGAGGAGCGCGACTTCGATGCGGTGTTCACCGCGGCGATCTCGAACACCCCCTTCTCGGCAGACGGCTATGACTCGGTAGACGACGCGGCGGCGGCTGGGTACCAAGAGGCGTGGTCGACGATGACCGATCGTGGAATTCCTGTGGTCACCGTCATCGACAACCCGGTGTGGGAAACAGACCCGAACAAGTGCCTGCGGATCAGAGATCTCGCCGAGTGCGTGGGTGTGCGCTCAGACGTACTCGTCGATGAGGATCCTCTGCGTGCCGCAGCAGCGGACATGGCGGGAGTGACGCTTTTGGACTTCACCGATGTGTTCTGCGACGACGACCTGTGCTATCCCGTCGTCAACGGTGCGAACGTCTACCGTGACCAGGATCACCTGACGGTGACCTTCGCCGACACACTTGCGCCGCAGTACACCCAGGCATTGAAAGAAGCGATGGCGGCTGCGGTGGAGTGATCCGCAACCGCCATCGCTGGGGTTTCTGAGCCGGGAGGTGTTACTCGGCGATGTGAGCGACGAGGAACCAGCGGTCCTTCTCGAGGCCACGCAGGATCTCGATCGCGACATCCTGACTGGTGAGGTCGACCTCGTCCAGGCCCTCGACCGCAGCCTTCGTGTCGACGAGGATCGCGTCGATGTCTGCGATCACATCGCGGATGAGAGCGTCCGACTGGGCGAAGCCGGCCGGAACGTTCGACGACCCCTTGTCAGCGACGGCGCTCAGGCGAGCGTCGATCGGCAGTCCCAGCGCAACGATGCGTTCTGCAGCGCTGTCGGCGAAGTCACCGGCGTGCGCGACAATCGTGTCGAACAATTCGTGCACCCCGACGAAGTTCGCGCCACGGACGTGCCAGTGCGCCTGCTTCGTGTTGATGGTGAGGGCCTGCAACCCGAGAACGACGGGAGACAGGAACTGAGCCGCGGCGGCAGCAACCGTCGGGTCGCTGGCAGTGGTGGAAACAGTGGTTGTCTTGCTCATAATTCTTCCTCCAGAACGGCATCTTTGTTACCTGATGGATATAACGCTACTCAGCCTGGAAGATTCCGCAAGCAAGCTGAGGCTCGGCTTATCGGGCCGAAAAGACGCGGATTCACGCGGAAGTAAGGGTAGTCTCGCCTCATGAGTATCTCCTCGTCAGCATCTGTCCTCGCCCTCCCGGATAAGACTCCGAGCATCGCCGATGACACGTTCATCGCAGACGGTGCACGCATCATCGGCGCAGTCACCGTCGAGTCTGGTGCCAGCGTCTGGTACAACGCGGTGCTTCGAGCGGATTCCGCGGCCATCACGCTAGGTCGGGGAAGCAACGTGCAAGATAATGTGTCCGTTCACGTCGACAGCGGGCATCCCGTTCAGATCGGTGAGAACGTATCGATCGGGCACAACGCGGTCGTGCACGGTTGCACGATCGGCGACGGATCGCTGGTGGGGATGGGCGCGGTGATTCTCAGCGGAGCGGTCATCGGCAAGGGATGTTTGATCGCCGGGGGAGCGGTGATCCTCGGCGGGACAGAGATTCCCGACGGATCACTGGTTGCCGGAGTACCCGCGAAGGTGCGCCGCGAGCTCAGCGACGAGGAACGAGCGGGACTCATCCAGAACGCCATGATCTATCGTCAGCATCTCGGAACGCATCAGTCGGCAAAAGCGGTGTGAACGTGCGCGGCACGAACGCTTCGCTCCGATAAGCTGGGACTCTTACGGGGCGGTGGCCAAGCTGGTTAAGGCAGCGGGCTCATAACCCGACGATTCGTGGGTTCAAGTCCCACCCGCCCTACGAAAGCCCCTGACAGGCCCATGCCTGATCAGGGGTTATTTTTTTGTCCGTCAGGCGGTGCGGATTCCCACGTTCACCCACATTTCACCCACATCTGTCGCAGCAGTGGCGCGCGCATCCAGGCGCACAGCGACGTCGTCGAGGTCGTCGGGGAATAGGTCCGCGTACACGTCGAGGGTCATCGCGGCGGACTTGTGGCCGAGCATCGCCTGCACTGCCTTCGGGTTCGCGCCTTCACTGATCGCGAGACTCGCGGCAGTGTGACGCAGGTCATGCGGGGTGAGGCGTTCGATACCGGCACGGGCCTGACCTGCGAGGAACCAACTCTTGGCGATGTTCGGCTGCCGGAGGTGGTTGCCCAGATCGTCGACGAATACATGGTCGTTGGGTCCGAGGCCCTCGCACAGCTGTTCGAGCGCGGGGCGCAGGAACTCCGGGAATGGGACGGTGCGCCGCTCCCAGTTCTTCGGCTCCCCTTCGTGGAACATCCCGTCGAGTTCAACTTGGACGCGGCGCACGTGCAGGCGCCGGCGTAGTGGGTTCACGTCGCGGACGCGCAGCCCGATCGCCTCGGACCATCGCAGGCCGGTGTACGCGAGGGTGAGGACGAGGACGGAGCGCACGGGGTCGGCGATCGCGGACGCGAGCCGCATCACCTCGTCATCGCTGAGGTAACGTCGCGTCTTGTTCGACGACTTCCGGGGAAGGTTCTCATTTCCCCGTGCGGGGTTCTTCAGGATGCGGCCGGCGCGCTGCGCGTCATCGAGGATCCCCGCAAGTACTCCGACTGCGCGGAGCACACTGGTCGCGCTGAGCTGCTTTTGCGCGGGCACCTTCTTGGTGCGCCCGAGTTGCCTGTCCCGCGGTGCGGTGCCCTTGATGAGCTGCGAGATCCACGCTTCGACCTCCGCGACCTCGATGCTCGCGACGGAGTGCCGACCCCACTTCGGGAGCACGTAGACCCGCCAGGCGATCTCGAGTGGGCGATAGGCGGATGGCTTGAGCGTGCTCTTCTTCTCCAACCAGAGCGGCCCGAGAATGCCGATCGTGGCTCTGCCGGCGGCGGGGTCGACGTACTCGCCCTTTGCCTTCGACACGGTCACAGAGGCGAGGAACAGCTCGGCTTCCTTCTTCGTCCTGAACCCACGTTTGTCGGTCGACGACTTATCCGGCTTCCGGTAGCGGACCATGTACCGCTTACCGGCGCCCGTCTCGTACGCCTTGATCGTCCCAGCCATCAGGCGACCTCGACGCGGTGCGCCCACTGTCCGGCACCCATGCGTGCACCGATGTAAGTGACGTCTCCGATGCGCTGCAGCCGGGCCTGGTACGCGGTGACGATGCTAGTCATCACTCCGAGCTCGAGCGCGATACCTGCGGGGCGTCCGTCGTATGCGGCTTCAAGGTGCTGGTAGTCGGTGTGATCGATCAGGCGGAGCGCAGCCCATTCCTCAGCACGGCGCTCCTGCTTCGCGTTTACGGGCCCGAACTTCGTCGGGATGTCCCCGAACACGGCATGGCCGAGTTCGTGCGCGAGGACGCTCCTGTGGTGCCTGGCGTGCATACCTGGGCGGAGGTGGATGACTTTCCGTGTGTGGATGTACTGACCATCGCGATCCTCGCGGAGTCGGCGATAGTCGATCCTCACGCCGAGAGCTTCGGCGAAGTCGAGCAGCTGCGCATCGATGGGTGTCATTGTTCGTCCGTGGGTTCCGTTTCGCGAGGACGCGCGACGGCGTCGAGGTCATCCTCATCTGAGCCGGGGACATTGCGAGTGGGGAACTGGTGGATGGTCGCGTCGGTGACGGCTTCGCTGACGGGCTTGTCGTAGATCGAGCCGGCGTCCGCGATGTCGAGGCGGCGTGCGACTTCGAGGATATTCGGGGCATGGACTGTATCGACGCTCACGCGGTCACCCCCGATAGAGTGCGGGGCATGGAATCTGCTGCACTCTGGATCTCGTTCGTCTCGGCGGCAGCCGCGATCGGGACGACCGTCATCGCCTGGACATCGCGCGCGGACTCGATCACAGCGCAAGGGCGAGCCGAGAAGGCAGAGGAAGCGGCTCTTGCCGCTTCACGGGACGCTGTCGAGGCGCATCGAATCGCTGCGTCCGCGCTCTCAGGAATCAACGCGTACTTGGTGTCTGAGCCCGACCGTGCCCGTCGGCGCGCAGCCTGCTTTGGCGTGCTGGATGCTTTCTTCAACCTCGTCTCGTTGCCGGGCCAAGGCCGGGATATGTGGCATTCACCGGAGCATTTGGCATTCATCGATGCCGAGAAGCAGGCACTCTTCGATTTGGGTTCCAAATCACAGGACTCCAGGGGACTCAGACTCACGCGAGAAGCCTTCGAGATTCTCCGCGACAAACAGACTCGAGGACTCTGGGACGAATCGGTCTGCTCTCGCCTCAAGGGCGTCATTGGCCATGCCTGGGAAGACGCGTCCACCGAGTCCAAGAGTGAGGAATGGTGGGCAGAGCGCCGTGTTGATGTGCTCTCAGCAAAGTAGCCTGGTCGGCTCTTGCCCGTTTCCCTGTAGCTCGGAAAGCTCACGAAGGATCTCGCGTTGCTCACGCATCTGCAGGTACACCCGAGCCGGATCCGTCCGGCGTAGCTCTTTCACGAGCTCGCGCGACTCCTGCAGAAGCTCCTGCAAAACTTCGACGCGAGACACATTCCCGTCATCGGTCTGCGCGGCCGGCGGCACCACAACGGGTGCAATACTCGGCGTCTTCTCGATCACACGCTTCTGCCGCGCGGGTGCCGACGTCGATCGTCCAGCGTCATGGTTCCGCTGCGCCTCACGGCACGCGTCATCCACCCGTTCCTTGGCGCGCAGATGACGCCGATACGCCGGATACGTCCCACACGGAGCCTTCGGACGAGCCATGCAGCACCTCCGAAACAGCGTCAGCGCGGAAACAGCGTCAGAACGCGAATAGACGCGGGGAGAAAACTGCCAGGGCCGAGCGGGAGACTGGCAGCAGATCGTTGGTCGAGGGGTGCCCCCGGGGTGCTGGACGGCCCGGTGAGGGCTTGTCTCGGCATAGGTGAGCGCGAGTGCCTTTCAGTGCGTGCGCGTGCGTCTGCGAGCGTCAGGGGCCCTGCGGGTGGCACTGGCGGCAGGCTCGGCCGCGTGCACGGTCGTAGAGGATGCGTTGCCACCATGTGCGGGGTGGTTGGTGCCTCTCGCATGCTGGGTCGGTGCGTCGATGACGAGTCATGATGCCTCCCAGATCTCTATCTCTGCGGCGTCACCCTTGCGGCTGTTGCAGCCGAGGTGCATGGGTACGAGGTCTTGCTTCACGAGGTGTCCACCGTTCGCGAGTGCGTCGGGGTGGTCTGCGGTGAAGGACATCTTCTTACCGGCGGGGATGGTCGTGTCGATGGGCTGGCCACATCCATAGTCGGATCCGTACCCGCAGGGCAGCTTCTCGCGTGCGGTGCGGCGCTTGAGTGCTGCTAGCTTGCGCCGGTAGGCACGGTGGCCTTTGCCGTCGCGGATCGAGGAGGCCATGTCGACCTCCTGAGATGCCAAGAGCCCCACCCGAAGGCGAGGCTCTTGAGCATGAATGATCGGTCAGTACTCGGTTGCTGGGAGCAGCTCTGCTTGCCAGACTTCAATCATCGGCACCGTGGTGTTCCCACCGATCTGAGTCTCGTAGCTGTAGCTCTGCACGACGGTTGCCCAGAGCTTCACATGGTCGTCTTCGACAAGAGGATCGAAGACCGGGCAGTTCTGATTGCGGTCGCCAGATACGGCCATCGTGTTCTGCTCGTACTCGTAGGACATTTCCTTCAGCGTCGCCGCGGTGGAGACGAGCATTGCGCACCGGCCCGTCGCTGAATCGAACTGCATGATCGATCCATAAAGGATGAGGTTCGTCCCGACATGCGCATCCGGGTCCTTGGCGATGAGTGCGAACGAACGATCGTCGATCTCCACGAAGGAGCTCAGATCCGGGGCGACAGGCTGCTCGACCTGTACTGGCTCCTCAGGCGCCGGGTCGGGTTCGGTCTCCGTCGAGGTCTCCGTCTTCGTATCCGTGGAGCCCGAAGATTCACTGGACTCGGTGACCGTGGATGTTGATCCGCTGCGGTTCTCAAAGGCGTTGACCAAGTGGGCCGTCAGCGAGATGGTCATTCCGATGGAGAGTATGAGTGCGATGGCGCCGAGAGCGAGACCTGTGATGCTGAGGCCCTTGGATTGCTTTCGACGGAGTGCGCTGATTGCAAGTGAGATTGCGATCACGCCGAGAATGATTCCGACGACGGGCATCCACCCGGTGATGAAGGCGACGATGCCGATGACCAATGCGGCGACTGCCTTCCCCTGCTTCTTGGGTGCCGGTGGCATGGTGTTCTGGTACTGAGGCGGGTACACCGGCTGCGGTGGCAACGGCGGTTGTGCCGAGAAGTTCGGGTGTCCGCCCAGCGGGGGTGGATTAGTGGTCATATGCGGATTATGGCAGATGCATGCGGCGGAATGTGCTTCACCATTGGGCGGCCGGTTGGGGATCCGACCGCCCGGGGATGGGATGAGGCAGGAAACGACGAACGGCCCCGAGATCTAATCTCTGGGGCCGTTCCAACATTCCTGCTGACTCTTACAATGCGGTATGACACCACTCTGTGCCAAACATTGATCATTCGGCGTGTCGTGTTTCTTGTTCTGTGCGCATTCTGCGTAGTCGGTATTGGTGGGCTGGGTCGGAGTTGAGGCGTTCTCTCCACCAGGCGAGGAGGATGTCGAGACGGACGACGCGGACTCGTTGCCCGTCTCGTTTGTCCCATTCCATTGGCATGCCGCCGCGTCTCCACCGGTTGATGCTGCGGATGCTGCGGCGGGTGCGGGCTGCTGCTTCCCGGTGGGTGAGGTACTCAGCCATCGGGAGCCCCGACGTATTGAGTCAGACCTCGCCGCGCATCCGCTTCACGTGGTCTTCGCCCTTGGTGCGTCCGAACCACGCATCGACCTCGGCCTGATTGCGTGCCCGTTCCCATTTGGTCGCTCGCCGCGGTCGGTTGTCCGGCATGCGCTTCGCGATCGCCATGAATGCCCAGAGGACGAGGGCCACGACGAGCACCAGCGTGCCGGCGGCGATCGCGATCAGCTCCATGCTGCTCATCCTGCCATGCCATCGTTTCCCCTTCCTGCTTTACCGCGAGCATCTGCGCACCGTCGTGCCCCTGCGCCACGGGTTCCCATGTCCACTACGGTCAGGGGTGGTGCGCGTCCTGAACGCCGCCAGAGAGGAGGCACCATGTGCCAGTACAACGACAGGTGCCCGACTACCAAGCACCGCCCAGGCACCGCCTGCCCCGTCGAGGTAAGAGATCGCAATCGGGCGCGGAAGCAGGCTGCTCAGTTGTGGGCGTGTGTCGTTGTTCTCGCGATTGGCGCCATCGCCCTCGGCGTGTATTGGATCTTCATCAAGTAACTCTGGCCCTTCCTGGGGGACGGTATTGAGCAGCTCATGGTCCTGCTTCGAGAGCATGCTCATCGCTTCACCTCTCCTGCCGCACGCAGAGCGGCGCGCATCCGGTCGCGGTTGATCGGATTCTGGTACCAGTCCGCGTGGCCGGCTCCTTCGGTGCGATGCCATGCGTCTATCGCCGCGCGCACCTGCGCGTCGGACGGTTCGCCCTGCGGCTCCGGCACCTCACAGCGATGGAACAACCCGGCCTCGGTGAGCTGCCGCACTATGTTCGCTGCCTGACCACCGATCGCCGTGTCATCCTCGGACCAGCCCTCGCGCTTTGAAAGCCGGGACAGGTGGCGGCCGATGATCCGCTCGGCGGCGGCTTCCTGCTCGTTGTCGGTCGGGGCGTACGCCTTCTCGAACACGGCGAACGCGGCATGAGCGGCATCCGTCCACTCGCCGTGCATCTTGGCTACGGATATCTCCTGCGCCGCTTCCTCGATCACACTGTCATCGACCATCGTTCTCTCCCATTCCCTCGGGTGCGTACGTCGCACCGCACACCCTGCATTCGGCCTCACCCGTATCCCCGAGCAACCATGCGACGATCACCGCGCGCTCGCCGCAGACGCTGCATGTTCTCCGGTGCGCAGGCCGTTCGATCGGTGGTGCGTCGACGTATCGTTTCGACAGCTTCCGGATCAGCCCGAACAGGTGCCCCTCGGAGTCGTCCAGTGTGAGCGCGTGGATCCTGCGGGCTCGGTCGATCATCCAGGCGATCAACGCGAATCCGGCCTTGTACGCGTCGTCGGGTTTCATCCAGGCAGGAATACCCCGAACCCGACCTGAGGTCGCCCATGATGCTCCTGCGGCGTCCGGTGCCGCATCCTGCAACCGCTCCGCCACCTCACCGACATACTCGACGAGCGCCGCCCGCAAGTCGTCGCAATCGTCGACCGGATCCTCACGGAACGGGAGTGGTGCTTCTCCCCCGCCACCGGAAACGCGTTCGTTCATGCTCCCGGCCTTCAACGTGTTAGCCCGGTCGCGGAGGTGCTCGAGGAGAACGGGCAGCTGGTCGAGGTGTTGCTCGTAGCGTTCGACCCACCTGCGGGTTTCCGCTTCGGTGATCTCCGTGTCTGTGAGCATCAGGCCTTCCCCTCATCAGCACGTCGAGCGGCATGACAGTCGTCACACGTGACGCGCTGCCACTCGTCCGTGTTCTTCGTCTTCCGACCACAGCAAGCCCGACCAGTGCCGATAACACCGACAGCGGCGCGCGCCGGATTCAAGCGGCATGTGAATAGCGCTGTTCGCAAAGAGGACTGGTGAAGGCTGTCGACCTGCTGGCCTTCGAATCCGTCTGGCCGCGTCACGACGGCACGAAGGAGCTCACGATCCGTCGTGATTTCGGCGTGGCACCAGCACGGTACTACCAACTACTCGGCAGAGCAGCGGTGAGCATCGAGGGGATGGCAACGCATCCAATCACGGCGCGGAGGGTGCGAGAACGATCGATGAGGAGAGCGGCATGAAGCGCAAATCTGACGACTTTGACATTGGGGAATGGGACGCGTGAGCACCCACATTTCACCCACAGGTTGCGGTATCCGAGGGTAGTTTTCGGTGGTTGACGGTGGTTGACGGTGGTTGACGGTGGTTGACGGTGGTTGACGGTGGGTGTCGGTGCCCGTAATCACGCGGGAGTAGCGCCAGGCCCCGACCCTAAAGAGAGTTCAAGTCCCACCCGCCCTACTCCTGACACCCGATCTGGCTGCTTGATTGCGCCGAAGTGACGGCATCACATGCTTCACCCCAACAGCCTGATCAACGGTCCTTGGTTCACTTATGGTCCATTCATCGGCCTTTATCGTCACCGACTTCCTTCCGCAGCCGGACTAGCTCGGCCCGTTCCGTCTCGGACAAGGCCCCGTCTCCGACCTCGTGCCGGGTCGTGTAGGCCTTGACCCAGTTACCGAGAGTCTGCTCAACGATGCCGAGCTCACGGGCGACGGTCGCAACCGGCCGGCCGGTATTGATCACCAGCCTCACAGCCTCGTCTTTGTACTCAGGCGTGTATGCCTTGAGCTGGTTTCGCATAGGGAACATCCTCCATTAGAGAGTGTCCGCCGAACGGGGTCACGGCCAAGCTGAATCGCGTCATTGTCTGAGCGGCGAGGGCGCGACGCTCAGCCGAGCGTGGCTTCTGCAGCGGGTGCGAATCGTTCGAAAAGGTCGTCAAGGATTGTTCTAAAGGTGCGATCCTCGGATGCCGCCCATGCAAGCCAGGCGACGTCGAAGAGCGCAAATGCCGTGGCCGCCAACGCGCGGGCGGCGAGCGCATCTGGCGCCGCCCCCTCGAGCACCTCGGCAACAACAGCGATCTGAGAGGTTCGCCGCTCCGCGAGTCGAGCCTTCAGCGTGGGTGTGCTGTTGATCATCCGAAGTCTCGCTCGTAGGGCCTCTGGGCGACTCTCGACATCGGCAACAGACGGTGCGAACATGCGACGCAGTAGCGACCAGATGCTCTCTTTGCCCTGCCGCTCAAGTGATTGGAGAGTGCCAGCAAAGTCGATCGGCGATGAGTGCACGGCCACGATGACCGCCTCTTCCTTTGAACCGAAGTAGCGAAAGAACGTAGCCCGCGAAATACCAACGTTGTGCGCGACCTCGTCAACAGTGACCTCGTCAAAGCCGTGCGCGGCGAAATAGTCGTAGACGGCCTCCGCAAGCTCGGCGCGCATCAGATCCCTTGAGCGCTCACGTACTGTCTTAGTCACAGCCACAGTCTACGGCTTGATATGCTGTATCTGTTATGAGACTGAGTATCAGCATTTCAATTTTTCACACCGGACGCTGCTGATGGGCGAATCTGACCGCAAACGACGACGGCTGAGTCGCTCCCCAAAGCCCGGCGTCGTCATTGGCGTTCTCGCTTTTGCGGGCATGGGCGGATCGTTCATGCAAACGATCCTGTTGCCAATCCAGTCGGAGTTGCCAACGCTGCTGAACGCGAGCAGGGAAGATACCGCCTGGGTGATCACCATCACGCTGCTAGTGGGCGCCATCTTCACCCCGATCGCGGGAAAGCTCGGCGATATGTTTGGCAAGCGTCGGATCGCACTCGTTTTGTTGGCGCTCCTCGTCGCCGGTTCTGTGCTTGCCGCTCTTTCGACGACCGTTGGCCCGATGATTGTCGGGCGCGGGCTGCAAGGCATGGGTACTGGTGTTATCCCGCTCGGCATCGCCATTCTGCGCGATGTGCTGCCGCCCAAGCGACTCGGATCGGCGATCGCGCTCGTCAGCGCCACGCTGGGCGTCGGCGGAGCTCTCGGCCTGCCGCTCAGCGCCTTCGTCGCGGAGAACTACGACTGGCACCTCCTGTTCTGGGTCGCGGCCGGCATCGGCACGCTGAGCTTCGTGCTCTTCCTTCTGGTGATCCCGGTGAGCGCCCTTCGCTCCGGCGGCCGATTCGACTTCATCGGAGCCGTGGGACTGGCGCTCGGACTCGGCGGCGTACTGCTCGCGGTCTCCAAGGGCAATGAATGGGGCTGGGACTCCCTGCAGACACTCGGCCTGCTTGTCGGTGGCGTTGTCGTGCTGCTGCTCTGGGGCTGGTACGAGCTGCGCCGCGACAATCCACTCGTCGACATTCGCGTTAGCGCTCGCGGGGCGGTGCTCATGACCAACCTCGCTTCGATTGCCATGGGATTCGCTCTCTTCGCTTCCAGCATTGTCTTCCCGCAGCTACTGCAGCTGCCAAGAGAGACCGGCTCCGGACTCGGTCTCACGCTCCTGCACGCAAGCTTCGTGCTGATGCCTTCCGGCCTCGCAATGTTGGCGATGTCCCCCGTGGCCGGGCGCCTCGAGCGACAGTTTGGTCCCAAGCCTCTGCTCGTGGCGGGAGCCGGGATCATCGCCGTCACCTATCTCGCTGCTGGGTTCATCAACCTTGAGGTCTGGCATGTACTTGTCATCAACACCGTGATCGGCGTCGGAATCGGTCTCGGCTACGCCGCGATGCCCACGCTGATCATGCGGGCAGTCCCGGCGAACGAGACCGGCTCTGCCAACGGCCTGAACACCCTGATGCGCTCCCTGGGCACGAGCGTCGCGGCCGCCGTGATCGCCGCAATCCTCGCCCAGTCCTCAGTACAGTCGGACGGGGCGTCCATACCCAGCCCTGACGGGTTCCAAATGTCGCTATTGCTCGGGCTGGTGGCAGCCCTCCTCTGCGCCCTGATCGCGGCATTCATCCCGAAACCCAAGGAGTACACGAAGGAGCACGTTTCGATTCCGGACGGCATCATCTAAGGCTCCAACTAGTGGCGGTCGGGATAGCGGTTCTTTGGCTGATCCGCCATCAGGCGGGACCGCTGCGGCGAGGCGTCTTTTCTGGCGTTTCTTTCTCTAGTGTCCATCCGCTCAGGAAGGTGTTCGCTTGGGCTGCTGCTTTGTCGTGGCCGTGTATGCCGCAGTCGTGCCGGGTATCTGAGCCACTCACCGTATTTTCATTGCTGGGCTCTCATGGCCCGTGAGAGATGACTTCGCGTCGGCTGATGCGCCACCCATCAATGGTGCGTATGAGCGTGTCGAGGTATTGGCCGATCAGTATGGGCATGGGGCCGGGTTGACTGTTCCCGAGGCGGAGGAACTTGCTGCGGACCTCGACCTCATCACCACGGTCAGCGACGATCTCGCTGTTGGTAGTGTGGTGGGAGAGTGCGGGGCGTGTGAGAACTGAGCGGTAGGTGTGCGGATCGTCGGCCGACCCGGTCATGGCTTCGAGAACGTGTTGCCGACCCTTGATGACAGGTCCCGGCTGGCCGGGTGGACCCGCGTGGGTGAGGTCGAGCTCGACGTTGTCCGTGAAGATCTGGTCAAATGGCGCCGTGCCAGCGTCGAGGGCATGTCCGTAGCGGGCGATGGTCTGCATGATCTCGTAGTAGTCTGCGAACTTCACCGCGCTGTCTCCACTGAGTTCAGCGTTTCCACGCGCGGTACGGACCGCGGTGTGAGGCCGAATGCCTGGGCGAGGAGTTCGTGGGAATGGCGTCGGGCAGCGGGGTCGGCGATGAGGTTTTGGATCATAAGCTCATCTGCACCGCTTTCGGCGATCATTTGCTCCAAGGTGGCGCGCACATCATCGGGTCCGCCGGCCACGAACCTGGGCCACTGGCCGTCGACGATGGTCGTTGGCTGGTCCTTCTCGGCCTGTGTCATCTCGCGCGCGGCTTCATCGGGGGCAGGTACTACGACCGATCCGGCGGCACGGCCAGCACGACTGAGCCTGGAGTAGAAGCCCTTCGGCGAATTGGCCAGGTGCAGGCCGTCGGCGGTAGTGTCGCCAACTGCGACGTTGACCGCCAGGATCGCCCGCGGGGAGTCAAGCCCGAAACCTTGAGGGGCGAAGTTCTCCCGGTAGTGGCGCAGCGCCGCAGCGGCGCCCAGAGGGTTGATGAACCCGGCAAACGTGTAGCCGATACCGAGGCCGGCGGCGAGGTTCGAACCGTTCGGACTGGAGCCCAGTAGCCAGGTCTGCGGCACCTCGGGCACAGTCGTCATCAATGGGTGGCCGGTGAACGGGTGGTCGTCAGGAAATGCCTCGTAGAGCCAACTCAAGGTCTCCAGCACCTGCTGCTGATGGTTGGCATGCACAGGGTTTTGTCTGTTCTGCTGAAGCGCCAGATCGAGCACGGGTCCCGCGGTGGCGCGGCCCATGCCCAGGTCGATCCTGCCCGGAGCCATCGCCTCAAGCTGCTTGAACATCTCGGCTACCTTGAACGGGCTGTAGTGATTCATCAGTACCGCCCCCGAACCCAATCGGATCTCGGAGGTAACCATCGCGGCGGCCGCGATCAGGAGCTCGGGGTGGTGCGAGGCGCCCGAGCGACTCAGATGATGTTCGGCGAACCAGATGCGGTGGAAACCCCGCTGCTCAGCATGGCGTGTGGTCTCCAGCGCATCGGCCAGAGCGTCCTTCTCGGTGGTGTCGGGCGCCACCGTCCCGAGATCAACAATGGACAGCTTCATGAACAGACGCTCCTCGACATCGGGGAAATGGGGCGTAATCCACGATACAGAATATAGTTAGCTTGACCCAACTTGTTTTCGCTCGACTCGAACATTACTGTGGCGAACATGGATGAGGTTCTCGATGACCTGGAACGTTCACTGGCTGCGGTGCTGCGGTCGCTGACCGATCGTGCGACCTACGGCGAGGTTGCCGAGCGCTGCGG
This sequence comes from Microbacterium sp. A94, assembly GCF_051842855.1. NCBI lineage: Bacteria > Bacillati > Actinomycetota > Actinomycetes > Micrococcales > Microbacteriaceae > Microbacterium > Microbacterium sp. A94. Next base: position 363,270 of record NZ_JBPXMU010000001.1, read on the forward strand.
CTACGATCTGCCCCCGGCATCCTGGGCGCTGCTGGAGTATCTTGACGCCTACGGTGCGCTACGGGTCTCTGATATCGCTGCCTGTCACGGCGTGGATGTCTCGTCGATCACTCCACGCTTGAAGCGGTTGGAGAGCGACGACCTGGTTCGGCGTGAACGGGTACCCACGGATGCACGCGCGTTCCTCATCAGCATCACCGGCAAAGGGGCGCAAGCCTTGGAGAGTATCCATGCCGCGCGACGCGAGATCCTCTCGCAAGCCCTCGGCGGCACCGATCCGGCCACGGTGTCAAACGCTACAGACGTGCTACGGAGCATCGCGATCCATCTGTCCCACGACGCTGTCCGGCCGGTGCGCCCGTGACCTCACAATCAAGTGAAATATGTCGAAAGGTGGAACCAATGACGACACTGCGTCTGCAGACGAAGACCGCTATTGTGACGGGCGCGGCAGGCGGGATCGGGCGTGCTATTGTCGCCCGATTCGTGGCCCAAGGCGCGCACGTGGTCGCCACTGACCGCGATCCCGAGCATCTGAACGCGCTGTTCGGGCACCTGAAGGACGAAGTTCACTGCGTCGCCGCCGACTTGGCTGCTGATCAGACGCCGCACCATCTTGCAGAGGCCGCGCGCGAGCAGTTCGGAGGCGCCGATGTCCTGGTCAACAATGCCGCCTTCGCGCCACCGTCGGACGTCGCGGTCTTGGATGCCGAGATTGATCTATGGCGCCAGGTCATGGACGTCAACCTCTATGCGCCGGTGAAGCTGATTCAGGCGGTGCTGCCTGGCATGTTGGAGGCGCGCACCGGATCGATCATCAACATCGGGTCAGGCGCAGGGCTCTTCGGTGACGTTTCCAGACCCGCCTACGGGGCCTCCAAAGCGGCGCTCGGCAACTTCACGCAGTACGTCGCAACCCAGCACGGTAAGCAGGGCATCAGGGCGAATGTGCTTTCCCCGGGCCTGATGCTGCACGACGGCCTCAAGGCCATGCCGCAGGAACTGATCGACGCGATCCAAAGAAGCGTGCTGGCGACCCGTCCGGGCGCAGCCGACGACATCGCCCACGCCGCTGTATTCCTCGCGTCGGACGAGTCGCAGTTCATCAATGGCCAGGTGTGGCGCATCGACGGTGGCATGGGGGCGCAGGGCCCGCACGTGGCCAGCGTTCTGGCTTTGGCAGACTGATCCACCGCGCAGGCGAGCTATCTCAATCACAGTTCCTGACCGTCCGCGATATCGACGGCCCAGATTCGGCCTAACCCACCCAAGCCGTTACAGCACAGTCTCCGTAGCCGTGCCGACCACGGAGGCTAAGTGGGGGAGCGGGTGGTCAACGTGTCATGAGGAACAGCTCCCAACGCTGAGTTCATGCTGTCGATCGGGCAACCACACACTCAGGGCCTCTCAATCATGCGATTGAAAGGCCCCTGAGCTGATGTGTTCGCCTAGCTGGGAGTGTCCTATTTTGCCTTCATCGACTTGGCTCCGCCCTTCAACGGAAGCTGCGTGATTTCTTCGAGCGACGGGATCTCTCCGGCTGAGAGAGCTTTACTCATGACAGCGTCCTCACGAGGCTGTGTCTGTTCGAAGACATCGGTAAGCAGACCGCCTTCGCCCGTGCTTCCCATGATCTCGCCCCAGCGATCCAGTGCGGTCTCGGGGGAGAGTTGACGGTCGAAAATGCCTCGGGTGGCCGCGAAGAAGATGCGTGCGGCACGGCCACCGCCCGCCGTGATCGCCTCGCCGGTGGTGGGACAATCCTCATGCAGTAGGGGTGCGACAGCCGCTACTACGAGTTCGGGCCGTAGATTCGCTTCCATCCAGTTCCCCTGCTCGGTTCCCGCAATCGCCTCCCGCACCATCGTGGTGTAGGCATGTGGCATCACCATGTTGCTTGTGATGCCGTACTCCCTTCCCTCCGCAGCGGTCTGTCGTACCGCGCCGAAGAGGCTCGACTTCGCAAGCGCATAGTCGACCACGTAACCGTCCGGCAGCTCGATATAGCCGGTGGCAGCTGCTGAACTCGTAGCCAGCAGACGGCCGTAGCCACGCTCGGCCATGTGGGGCCACACTGCTGCGTTCAGTCGAAGCACAGACCGGACGTGCACGTCCAGCCATGGCTCCAAAGTGCGCGTTGGATCTGCGCTTGCGAGCGAAGTCTGTGGCACGTTCCCAGCGTTGCTAACGGCAATGTCGATACGCCCCCACGTCTTCAGCGCCACCTCCACAAGTGATTCAGGAACTCCAACGGCACCGATGTCACCGGCAGCCACAATGGCGTCACCCCCCCGAGGAGCGCACCTCCTCTAGAAGGGCCTCGGCCTCATCAGCTTCGTGGGGCAGGCAGTTGATAACTACTCGCGCGCCACGGGATCCCAGTAGGCGACAATATTCTCTTCCCAGACCCTTCGCGGCACCGGTGACAATCGCGACACGGTCATCAAATCTAAGCATATGAGCTCCCTTGCTATCGTCTTTCTGAATTGCAGCCTGAATGGAAAAGCCTGCTCACCATGAGTCGCATGGACGCACACTTGGTAGAATGTTATTCTACCAATGTTGGTCAAGGAAGACCCTCGGTTTCGGTGCCGCCACCGGAGGAGTTGAGCTCATCAATGTCTCGCAACTACGACTACATCATCGTCGGTGCCGGTGCAGCCGGATCCACACTCGCATACCGCCTCTCGAACGACCCGAGCGTGTCGGTGCTGGTGCTCGAGAACGGGCCGGGTGCGGGAAACCCTATTCACAGTGTGCCGAAGGGCTTCTTCTTCACGCTGAAAGGCAACCGCTACACCTACAACTATCAGACCGCCCCTATCGCAGGCACGCAGAACGTCGAGACATGGACGCGAGGCAAAGTCGCGGGCGGCTCGACGACCGTCAACGGGATGATGTGGAACCGCGGCTTCCAGACTGACTACGACAACCTCGCCGAGCACGCGGGCGATTCGGTGTGGAACTGGAACGGGTTCCTTTCCGCATACCGCGCAATGGAGGACCACGACCTCGGCGAGGGTAAGTACCGGGGCGTGGGCGGTCGCCTCGGTATCTCAGCAGGCGGCGCGACAGGCGAACTTGCCGATCGGATCTTCGCGGCGGGGCAATCCCTGGGCCTAGAGAAAATGGCTGATGTCAACTCCGCAGACACCGAGCGAATCGGATACACCCCATCAACAGTCAAGCGCGGACAGCGTACCAGTCCCTGGAGTGCGTATCTGCGGCCGGCGCTGCGCCGATCCAACGTTGACTTCGAAACACGTACCTGGGTCAGCCGTGTTGTCATTCAGGATGGGCGGGCGACGGGCGTGCAGGGCACTCGCAAGGGCCAGCCTGTCGAGTTTCGCGCCCGACGCGAAGTGATTGTCGCCGGCGGCACGATCGAGTCCACGCTCCTGCTCGAACGCTCCGGCGTCGGCAAACCCAACGTGCTGCGTGCCGCCGGCGTCGAGGTGCTCGTGGAAGCCCCGCAGTTGGGTGAACGCATCATTGAGCAACACGGGCCAGCCAGCGTTCAAGCCCGCCTCACCAAGAACCTCGGGGCGACGCTCGAGCTCAACAACCTGGTCAAGCAGGGGGCGCAGGGTGCGCTCTACCTCCTGACCCGCCGCGGCCCGATCGCTACCGCCGGATACGATTTTACGTTTTACGTCAAATCGGAACCCGGGCTCGACCGGCCCGACATGATGGGCTCGATCACGCCCTTCGCGGTTGACCCGACCGCTACGTCGATGACCCTCGCCGATCATCCGGGAATGCTGGTCGGCATGTACCAAATCCGGCCCGAGACTCAAAGCTCGCTCCACCTCACTGGCACCGAACAATCGGACCTGCCGCTCATCGAGCCGCGATACTTCGAGACGGAGCTGGATCAGCGCGCGTCCTCACGCGGTCTGGGACGCTCGCGAGAATTGCTTGCCCAAGCGCCGCTGGCCGACATCATCGCAGGTGAAGACTTCCCAACGGATGCCGTCTCATCCGAGCCCGAGACGGCCATCGAGTACGCCCGCCACTACGGTACGACGATCTACCACGCAGTGGGTTCGGCGGCCATGGGGCGAAACGACGACGATGTCGTCGATTCGCGGTTGCGTGTGCGCGGAGTGCAGGGGCTGCGGGTGGTCGATGCATCCGTCCTCCCGTTTCAAGTCTCGGGAAACACTGCCGCGCCGGTCATGGCACTCGGATGGATCGCCGGGGGATTCATCCACGAAGGCTGAACGATGTCAGCGCTCGCCTATCAGCGCGAGCGCTGACATCGCATCGTTCAGCACCTGGTCGAAGCTTCCTGCGCCCATTGCTAGACGGGAAGCTCCGTAGGTGGTGAGGGAGTGTGCGAGCACCAACTCCGGTTCTGAATCTGAACCGAGATGACCGATGAGTGCTTGGTTTGCGTCTTCCTGCATGCCTGCGAGCGTGGCAGTCACAGCGGGATCGGTGCTGGTGAAGTTGTGCACCAAGAGTCGCGTCATCCCCAAATCCTGGGCAAATGCGCGGAGGGTGCCCTCGAGGTAGAGAGTGATCGTAGCGATAGTTCCCGATCCAGTGTTTTGTGGGGATGTCGCCTCGATGATCACTCCGCGGTACCACTCACGCAGGGCCTCTGCGAGCAGAACATCCTTCGAGCCAAAGTAGCGGTAGATCGTTTTCAGCGCCGCACCGCTGCTGGCCACTACGCGCGCCATGGCTACGTCCGGGGCCTCAGAAGCGACGATCTCGTCGATCACTGAGCGAAGAATCGTCGACCGTCGATCACCGCGTGACACCTTCGCTCCCATCCTGCTATCGTGCCACTTCCGACACCGTCCCGTGGCCGGGCAGCCTCGCTTTACTTGGCCCGGCCGCTGAAAGGCCCACGATCAGGCGGGTCTGGGAATACCTCGCTACGACCGCGCGTAGATCCGTGTCACCGTCATCATGCCTTTCGCCAACTCCGAAGCAGCCTTGGCCTGAGCGTAGGTAGATCCGGAGGCATTCGAGCGTGCAAGGATGCGGGCGTCCGGCTATTGGCAACTCGCCCAGCTGAAAGGGGCGGAGCCAACTTGTCAGTGGCGTAGGCCGCGAACGGTTCGATTGGCCTGTCTCCGAACCGGCCTCCCTCGTCGGCGAACCACGCGGGAGCGGTGAAGTGATGCAGCGTGATCACCGGCGTCAGGCCCAGCTCGAGGGCTGTGTCGATCATCCGCCGGTAGTGCGCGAGTTCGGCTCGGGAGAACTGACCAGGGCGCGGTTCAATTCGAGACCAATCGATTCCGAACCGGTACGCGCTGAGACCGTTGTCGGCCATCAATTCCATGTCCTCGCGGAAGCGATGATAGCTGTCGAATGCGTCGCTACTCAGCTCCATGCCTGGAGCGGTCGCCTCACACGCCGATGCTACGACCACCTGAACGTCCGCGACCGACCCTTGACAACCTGTTTACGACGGTCAATCTCGCGCAACTGCAGCGCCAGCTATAGCGGACGCGCGGTAATGGCCTCGTTGCCGAGGTCTTTACGCGCGGTTCGCAAGCACTTCGTGCACAGCAATTCGATCGTGCGAGGGTGATCCTCGCCGCAGGTGCAGTCGATCGTCACGCGCCATTTGGCTCGGCGACCGCACGGGGCATAGGCCGCTTCGTCGCCGTGGTCGCACTCGCAGATCTGCGGCGCGTCGTCATCCCACCCGATCGAGATGTCGGCGAATGCTTGGTCGAAGGGGTCGGCAGTGAGATCGGGCAGTGCCGGAACTCTGGTGGGTGCTTCCTGTCGCATCACATCACGTTGCCGATATACGAGTACTTCACGAACACCTCGGCGGCGATGCCCGACTCTTCCAACACGCCCTGCACGGCGTTCATCATGTAGTTCGAGTCCCATCCCATGTACAGAAAGTTCTCGTCGTCCAGTGCGTCCCACTGGCCTTTCCATGCCATTTCATTGTAGATCGGTCCACCGTGCGCAGCACAGTACCTGATCGCAGCCGCGCGGTCGTCGGTCCAGGCGCGACGGAAGACGCGGTTGAACAGCGCACGAACGTCTTTGATCTCCCAGTGCTCGCCGCGATACTCGATGTAATCGAACTCGCGATCCCAGCCTGCGGGCCAGCCGCGGCGGCGCACGGCATCCAGAACCGGGGTCAACCCGTCATCGTCGATCTCAGGCAGCCCGGGGCGGGCCCAGATCTGCAGCAGCTGTGCGGTCAGCGCGATCGTGCGCTGAGAAATCGCCGACGTAGTCCACGCCGGCGTCTGCGCGAGGTCGCGGGTTTCTGAAACCTTGCTGCGAGCGTAGGTGCTCTGCTTGTCGGGATACGACGCTCCGAACACACGTTCAGTCAGGGGCTGCTCGAGTAGCGTCAGGTTTCCCAGGGTCGGTGCCAACGCACGATGGCTGTTCTGCTCGTCGTCGGTGTACTCGCTCCACGGGCGAACTCCATCGCCGGACCAGGTGTCTCCCGGTGCAAGGGGAACAATGTGCTCGATGTCGAACGCAGAGGTGTCGGGGACGCGTTCGATTCGACCGAGTACGTACGCGGCGTGCGGGAGTTCTACGTACTTCAGTACCGCCGCGACGCGTTCGTCCGACGGAGTGATGCGTGCCAGCGCGCGCATCAGCGCCTCGCGCCCTTCCGAACGAGCACGGCACAGGCGTGCGATGAGGCGCTCCGTCGGCAGATTGACGAGAGCTCGACGCAGATACAGTGCCTGGATCCACTCCAGCGTCTCCACGAGCTCATCACGAGAAATCAGCCCGCGTACGCGATCGCTGTATGCGCTCAACGCGAGCGGGTAAGCCTGTTTGCCGAAGGTGTTGATGTACTCGAGCTGCTGGCGAAGCACCGGGTCCGTTTCTTGAGACGGATCGAGAAGGATGCCGTAGATCTCGGCATAGTGGCGCCAGATCTCGGCATCAGCCTGCAGATGCTCCACATCGACCCGCGGGAAGGACTGGCGAAACGCGCTGTACACGCCATGCTCACCGGCGGCCGCGACTTCGCGACCTGTCGTCATCACCAGGTAGTGCCGCCAGAAAGCACCGATCGTCTCGCCCGTATGGCGCTCGATGGGCAGCCAGAAGCGCTCTTCGACATCCAACTGCTCGGTGTGGGTCAGGCCCATCAGGATGTAGTTGTGAATGAGCTCGTGATCGCGCAGGGGCTCGCCGGTGGAGTTCAGGCTCTCGAAGATCTGCTGGGCGTTGGCGGATGCCCCGAGCGTGATTGAGACGTGTTCTAGTTTCTGTAGCCCGCACCAGATGCGCGATGCCTCATCAGCGTGCACCTGGCTGCGGAAGAACGCATAGTTGTCGTCGAACCGCGACTCGCGCTCGCTGTCGTCACGCCGGTCGAGCACCACAGACTCGTAGAGCTCGGCCCAGGCGTCGTGCGGGCGCAACTTGGTGCGAGTCGGGTCGTCGGGGCGGATCAGCACGCGCTCGAGCTCAGCGGCCATGATCGGATCGGTCTCGCGCACCGCGTGATGGAGCGCAGCAACCAAGAGCATCAGTGTGGTGATGCGCTGCTGGCCGTCGATGAGGATGAGATCGGTGTCGGAGGAGTCCTGGGCAGACAGGATCGAGCCGATGAAGTGGCGATGTGCGCTGTCTTCGCCGGCCACGGCGCGCACATCGGCGAGGAGGCGTTCGCATCCACCGATGTCCCAGCGGTACTGCCGCTGATAGACGGGGACGACGATGGTCGTGTCGGGGGCGGATAGCCACTCGATCGTGTTGACGGCGGTCGCTTCGACATTGGTGGCGGTGGCCATATTGTTCGCTCGTGCTCCTCACATCGGCGGAGTGCCATCCGCCGTCATCGAGTCTAGCGGCCTCGGATTTTTCCCGGCCGCGCTCTCGAAGGTGTTCAGGGTGCGCTGTTAGGCTTGCCTTATCAGGGCCTGTTAAAACGTGCTGGCCCCAGATGAAAGGACATGACTCAGATCATGGGATACATCAAATCCGCAGCCCTCGAAGACAAGGGTTTCGTCATTCTTGACAAGTACGACAAGGAGATGGACCCGAAGGAGTGGCTCGATATCGAGTACAACGACTGGAAGTCTTCGGGAGACACGCGCTTCGCGCCGCTCGCGAGCGCCAAGGGCGAGATCGAGTGCAACGGCTTTTGGAACCACAAGCCGCCGCGCACTGACAAGGACGGGGTGTGGATCGACTCGCAGACCGCGATTGCGCCGACCCTGACCGCACGTGCTCAGGAACCGGGCGCGAACGTCGGTCGTTGCCGCGTGATCGAGCTGCAGCCGACGCCCTATGGCGAATGCCTCTACAACCTTCACCAGGACGACAACAATCGTCTCAACCCCGACGGTACCGGCTGGGTGGTTCGCGGGTTCTTCAACCTCACCGACGACAAGGACAGCTACTTCGTCCTGCGTGAGAACCGCACCGACCCGAGCATCGAGTACCGCATCGCGCTTCCCGCCGGCGCGCAGCTGATCGTCGACACCCAGCGCCTGTGGCACGCTACGACGCACAACGGTGACCAGCCGCGTTACTGCCTGATCACGTCGTGGACGTCGGGCCCCGAGCTGGACGCATACATCGAGAAGTACAACGGCACCGACCAGCACGAGCAGGTCGAGGTCGCGCAGGATGTGCTCGAGCAGGGCTACGCAGAACAGGCCCGCCGGGATGCCGCACGTGCTGCCTATTACGCAGCCAAGGGGCAGCAGGCCAAGCTCGCCATGAGCGAGGCCTGACCCTCAGCTTGACATCGGGAAGCCCTGGTCTCATGACTGGGGCTTCCCGTGTAATCACACGCTTGTGATTTCACACAGACTGGGCGATAATCGCCATATAACCGCATACACGCGCCACGCTTCGTTGGTTCAGGTCGTTGGGGAAGACGCACCTGATGAAACGGAGAGATCATGGCGACGGCATACGCACGCGGAGTGGTGTACATCCACTCTGCACCTCGCGCGCTCTGCCCGCACCTGGAATGGGCGGTGGGACGCGCTATCGGTCGTGCAGTCAACTTTGACTGGGCTGATCAGCCAGTCCTCGAGGGCGCCCGCCGCGCCGAGTTCTATTGGGATGGTCCGGCCGGCACGGGTGCGGCTCTCGCGACAGCCATTCGCGGGTGGGAGCACCTGCGGTTCGAGGTCAGTGAAGACCCGACGCCCCGCAGCGAGGGCGGCCGCTGGCTGCACACCCCTGATCTCGGCATCCATTACGCCCAGACCGACACCGCCGGCAACATCGTCGTCGGTGAGGACCGCATCCGCTACGCGATGGAGATCGCGGCAGGCAGCGCTGTCGAGCTGCAGCGCGAACTCGACGTTGCCTTGGGTTCGGCTTGGGATGAAGAACTCGAACCGTTCCGGCACGCCAGCGATGACGCGAGCGTCGTCTGGCTGCACAAGGTCGGCTGAGCGGGCTCGACGACCACAATGACCCGGGTGCCGGGAGGCGTCAGTATCGGAAACCGGTGAGCGATCCCGGAAGCTGAGAAATCGAATCCCGCCCCGCACGATGAAGGCCTCGCCCCGAAAGAATCGGGGTCGAGGCCTTCATCATGTGCTCAGGCGCTACCGGTCAGCCGTCGTAGTCGGCGAACGCTGCGACGGCATTGTGTCCGCCGAAGCCGAAGGAGTTGCTGATCGCGAGCTGCGGGCCATCGCCCAGCGGCTGGGCGTCGCCGGAGACCAGCAGCGGGATCGCAGGATCCTGCGTGGTGATGTTGATGGTCGGGGGCGCCAGACGGTCCCGGATGGCGAGAACGGTGAAGATCGCCTCAAGCGCACCGGTGCCGCCGAGGAGGTGGCCTGTGGATGCCTTGGTCGCTGAAACGGGAACGTCATGGACTCGATCGCCCATGACGCTTCGCAGGGCGGTGTACTCGTTCGGGTCGCCGACCGGCGTTGACGTCGCGTGCGCGTTGATGTGGGTGATCTGATCCGGCGTGCGACCGGCCATCTCGAGCGCCTGGCGCACAGCGCGTTCCGCACCGCGTCCCTCGGGGTCGTTCGCGGTGATGTGGTACGAATCAGCGGTGACACCGCCGCCGACGATCTCGGCGTAGATCTTGGCGCCGCGTGCCTTGGCATGCTCCTCGGTTTCGAGGATCAGCACACCGGCTCCCTCGCCCATGACGAAACCATCGCGGTCGATGGAGTAGGGGCGCGATGCGCCGGCGGGGTCATCGTTGCGGCGCGAGAGCGCCTGCATTGAGGAGAACGAAGCGATGGTGATCGGATGCACGGCAGATTCCGTGCCACCGGCGATCACGATGTCGGCGTAACCGGCCTGCAGATGCTCGTAGGCGTTCACCAGTGATTCTGTGCTGGATGCGCAGGCGGAGGCTCCGGTGCGAGCGAACGCCCGTGCCTGGAAGTGCAGTGACAGGTTGCCAGCGGCCGCATTCGGCATCAGCATCGGAACGGTCATGGGCATGACCCGACGCGGACCCTTCTCGCGCAGGGTGTCCCAGGCGTCCAAAAGGGTCCAGATGCCGCCGATGCCGGTGGCGAAGTCGACGCCCAGGCGCTCCGGGTCAACATCCGGCGTGCCGGCGTCTTCCCAAGCCTCCATCGCGGCGACCAGTGCGAACTGCGATGACGGATCAAGGCGCTTAGCCATCGGGCGAGCGAGTACGGTCTCTGGTCGCACCATCGCCTCAGCGGCGAAGGTGACGGGCAGGTCGTACTCGGCGACCCAGTCATGCTCGAGGGTCCGTCCACCGGCCATTCCAGCAAGCAGATTGGTCCAGTTCTCGGGGGCCGTGCCGCCGATGGCGGAGCTGGCGCCGATACCGGTGACGACGATGCGCTTGGTCATTGCGTGAGGTTCCTTGTCGGACGGAGTACTCGAGTGTGGGAAGGCAGAGGATGCCACGCCCCGCGGACAGCGGGTGTGGCATCCATCAGGTATTACTCCTGGCCGGCGACGATGAAGTTGACGGCGTCAGCGACGGTCTTGAGGTTCTTGACCTCGTCGTCGGGGATGGTGACACCGAACTTCTCCTCGGCGTTGACGACGATCGTCATCATCGAAATCGAGTCGATGTCGAGGTCGTCCGTGAAGGACTTCTCGAGTGCGACCTCGGAGCTATCGATGCCGGTCTCATCGGTGACGAGCTCGGCGAGGCCTGCGAGAACCTCATCGTTGGTGAAAGCCATGTGGTTTTCCTCTTTCTTGCGGGTTGTAATCGGAACCGTTGAATAGTTTAGGCAACGGATGAGGCGGATCAGGGGAGGACGACGACCTGTGCGGCAAAAACTAGGCCCGCGCCGAAGCCGATCTGCAGTGCGAGGCCGCCGGAAAGTTCCGGATGCTCACTCATCAGACGGTGGCTGGCCAGCGGGATGGACGCGGCCGATGTGTTGCCGGTGGTCTCGATATCGCGGGCGATAACCGTGGTCTCGGGCAGCTTGAGCTGCTTTGCGAATTCGTCGATGATGCGCATGTTGGCCTGGTGCGGAATAAAGGCGGCGAGGTCGGATGCCTCGATGCCAGCGGCCTCAAGTGCCTTCCGGGCGACCTTCGCCATGTCCCACACCGCCCAGCGGAAGACGGTGGGACCTTCTTGGCGCAGCGTCGGCCAGGGAGCCTGACCATCGCGGAACGCGGTGAGCGTGTGGTTCATGCCGACCGCGTCAGACTTCGAGCCGTCGGAACCCCACACGACGGGCGCGATTCCGGGCGTGTCACTGGGGCCGACAACGGCCGCACCAGCACCATCGCCGAGCAGGAACGAGATGCTGCGGTCAGCGGGGTCGACGACGTCGGAGAGCTTCTCCGTGCCGATCACGAGCGCGTAGTGCGCGGCTCCCGCGCGGATCAGTGCATCCGCCTGAGCGATGCCGTACGCGTAGCCGGCGCAGGCGGCGTTGGAGTCATACGCCGCGGCAGGGTTCGCCCCGACACGGTCAGCGACGATCGCTGCGGCCGAAGGCGTCTGCTTCGGGTTGCTGATCGTCGCCACGATGACGAGGTCGATCTTCGCCGGATCGATGCCCGAGCGCTCGATGGCCTCCTTGGCAGCGGTGGTTGCGAGGTCGATCGCGTCGGTTTCCGGTACCGCTCGTGCGCGGGTGATGATGCCCGTACGTTGACGGATCCATTCATCGCTGGAGTCGATCGGCCCGATCAGGTCTTCGTTCGGCACCGCGTTCTCACCCCGCGCCGCACCGTAAGCGAGGATGCGGGTGTACTGCGGGCCTGTCGTCTGCTTCAGCGTGACGGTCATGCGGCTGCTCCATTCAGCAGCTCAGCTGCTGCGTCGAGGTCTTCGGGGGTCTTGACAGCGACGGTGGGCGTGCCGCGCAGCCCGCGCTTGGCGAGTCCGGTGAGGGCGCCGGCCGGAGCCAGCTCGATCAGCCCGGTGATGCCGTTGTCGGCAAACGACGACATGCACAGATCCCAGCGCACCGGCGAGGACACCTGGTTGACGATGAGTTCGAGTGCGCTTGCGCCCGAGGTGACGATCGACCCGTCGCGGTTCGTCCACAGCTTGATCTGCGGGTCACTCGGAACGACTTCTGAGACGGCGGAGCGCAGCGCCGCAACGGCCGGGGTCATGTAATCGGTGTGGAAGGCACCGGCGACCTGGAGCGGGATCACGCGGGTGCCCTTGACCGGTGTCTCAGCGAGTTCGGCGAGTGCAGGCAGACTTCCTGCCACGACGATCTGACCGCCACCGTTGTAGTTCGCCGGCGACAGGCCGAGTTCAGTGAGGCGCGCGAGCACTGTCTGCTCATCGCCGCCGATGACCGCGCTCATGCCGGTCGGAGTCTGTGCCGCGGCATCCGCCATCGCGCGCCCGCGCACCCCGACCAGACGCATAGCGTGTTCTGCGGAGATGACTGCCGAGCCGACCAGAGCGGCAAGCTCTCCGACCGAGTGGCCCGCCACGCCGTCCGGGGTGCGCCCCGCGCGCCCGACGAGAGCCTGTGCGGCGATCAGTGAGGCAGCGACGATCAGTGGCTGCGCAATGCGCGTGTCGCGGATCGTGTCGGCGTCCGATTCTGTGCCGTGGCGGATCAGGTCGACTTCAGCGGCCTCCGAGTAGGCGGCGAGGCTGTCGGCGACGCCGTCCAGCTCGAGCCAGGGGGCGAGGAAACCGGGGGTCTGGGAGCCCTGTCCGGGGCAAGCGACGACAATCACTCACCCAGTCTGCCAACGATCAGGCAAAAACGGTGGATGATCCATCACAAGATTGTGCGAATCGTTTGTGTGTGTCGAATACTCGTTGAAGGGCTGTTACCGTGCGCGCCGGGGAGCGGAGCGGCGGCGCACCGATTCCGCCGTACCGATCGAGCCAAGAATCAGCGCCGTCTGCAGGATCAGGGCCTCACGAGGGCCGGTAGCATCCCAACCGATGACCTCGCTGACGCGCTTGAGGCGGTACCGGACAGTGTTGGGGTGGATAAACAACTCGCGCGCCGTGGCTTCGAGCGAGCGGCCGTTGTCGAGATAGCTCCACAGCGTCGTGACCAGATCGGTGGAGTGCGCCTGCAGGGGGCGATAGATCCGCTCGATGAGCGTCTGCTTCGCAAGCGGATCACCAGCCAACGCACGTTCGGGAAGCAGATCATCCGCTTCTACCGGGCGCGGAGCGGTGCGCCAGGCGCGAGCGACGGCGAAGCCGGCAAGGGCCGCGCGGGCGCTCTGACCAGCATCCACGAGGGCTGCCACGGGCGGGCCGAGAACGACGTAACCGTTCCCAAACGTCGGCTCCAGGCGCGTTGCGATCTCCGCGAAGGAAAGATCGTCGTCTTCTTCTTCCCGGCCCGCGACACGCGCACGGCCGAGCACAAGCACGAGGCGCGAACCCTGCACACCGATGAGCACGTCGACGGAAAGCTTGCGCGCCGTGCGTCGAACGTAATCCACGTCGAACTGCGGGGGAGTTGCACCGACGAGAACGCAGACCTCACCGTGACCGTGCCAGCCGAGGGCGGCGATTCGGCTGGGGAGCTCTTCGTCGGCTTCGCCGGTGAGGATCGAGTCGACGACGAGGGCTTCGAGCCGTGCATCCCACAGGCCGCGAGCCTCAGCCGCGCGTGCGTACACATCGGCTGCGGCGAAAGCGACGTCGCGGGAGTACAGCAGGATTCCCTCGCGCAGCATCTCACCCTTGCCGGCGATGCGTTCCTCGGTGATCTCCACCGTGACGCGGATCAGCTGCAGCGTCTGGGTGAGGCTGACGCTGCGCAGCAACTCGCGGGGAGCTGCAGCGAAGATGTCAGCTGCGATCCAGGGGGTGGATGTCGGATCGTCGAACCACTGGATGAACGACGTGATGCCTGCCTGGGCCACCAGCCCGACCGCAGAGCGGCGGGCCGGTGGCATATCGGCGTACCAGGGCAGCGTGTCTTCAAGGCGCTGGATGGTCGCTGTGGCCAAATCACCGGAGATCCGGCGGAGCCAGGCGAGCGTCGCGGCCTTGTCCATCGACGTGGGAGACGATCCGGTCACACCCGGCTCAGCTATCTCCGCCGGCGTTTCCGCTCGTGCCGGCGTTGACGTTGTGCAGGTCGTACTTCGTGATCGCCTGTGCGATCAGCGAACGGTCGATCTGACCCTTGTCCGCGAGGCTCTGCAAAGCGCGAACCACCATCGAGGGGCCGTCGATCTTGAAGAAGCGACGGGCAGCCGCGCGGGTGTCAGCGAAACCGAACCCGTCTGCACCCAGCGTGTAGTAGCTGCCGGGAATCCACTGACGGATCTGATCCTGAACCGCGTGCATGAAGTCGCTCGTTGCGATGAACGGGCCTTCCGCGTGCTGCAGCTTCTGCGTGAGGTAGGCCACCTGGGGGTCTGCCTCGGGGTGCAGGAAGTTGTGCTCGTCGGCGGCGAGTCCGTCGCGACGCAGCTCGTTCCAGCTGGTGACCGACCAGACATCGGCGACAATGCCCCAGTCCTGCTTGAGCAGTCCCTGAGCTTCGAGAGCCCACGGCACACCGACGCCGGATGCGAGCAGCTGCACGCGGGGTCCGTCGCCGTCACCTTCGGCGACACGGTGGATGCCCTTGAGGATGCCCTCGACGTCGACGTTCTCCGGCTCAGCGGGCTGCTTCAGCGGCTCGTTGTAGACCGTGAGGTAGTACATGACGTTCGGGTCGGGGTGCTCGCCGCCGTACATGCGCTCGATGCCGGCCTGGACGATGTGTGAAACCTCGTAGCCGTAGGCCGGATCATAGGTCAGCGTCGACGGGTTGGTGGAGGCCAGCAGCGGCGAGTGGCCGTCAGCGTGCTGGGTGCCCTCACCGGTCAGCGTTGTGCGACCTGCGGTTGCACCGATGACGAAGCCACGAGTCATCTGGTCAGCAGCAGCCCAGAAGGCGTCGCCGGTGCGCTGGTAGCCGAACATCGAGTAGAAGATGTAGATCGGAATCAGCGGCTCGCCGTGTGTCGAGTAGGACGTACCGGTTGCGGTGAACGCTGCGGTGGCGCCGGCTTCGTTGATGCCGACGTGCATGATCTGACCCTGCGGGCTCTCCTTGTAGGCCAGGAGCAGCTCGCGGTCAACGGCAGTGTAGTTCTGTCCGTTCGGGTTGTAGATCTTCGCCGTCGGGAAGTACGCGTCCATACCGAAGGTGCGGGCCTCGTCCGGAATGATCGGAACGATCCGCTCGCCGAAGCCCTTCACCCGCATGAGGTCCTTGAGCATGCGGACGAACGCCATGGTCGTGGCGACTTCCTGGTTGCCCGAGCCCTTCTTGGGGAAGGCGTAATCCTTGTCCTCGGGCAGAGTCAGATCGACATGCGTGCTGCGCCGCTCGGGGAGGAAACCGCCGAGGTCGCCGCGGCGGTCCAGCATGTACTGGATCGTCTCGTCCTGGGCGCCCGGGTGGTAGTAGGGGGGACGGTACGGGTCTTCTTCGAGCTGAGCATCCGTGATCGGAATCTGCATGGTGTCGCGGAAGAGCTTCAAGTCTTCCAGCGTCATCTTCTTCATCTGGTGCGTCGCGTTACGACCCTCGAAGTGCGGGCCGAGGCCGTAGCCCTTGACCGTCTTCGCGAGGATGACGGTCGGCTGGCCCTTGTGCTCCATCGCGGCCTTGTAAGCGGCATATACCTTGCGGTAGTCGTGTCCGCCGCGGCGCAGCTTCCAGATCTGGTCGTCGGTGTAGTCCTTGACCAGAGCTGCGGCACGCTCATCGCGGCCGAAGAAGTTCTCGCGCACGAATGCGCCGCTCTCGGCCTTGTAGGTCTGGTAGTCACCGTCGGGGGTGACGTTCATGAGGTTCAGCAGTGCGCCGTCGGTGTCGCGGTCGAGGAGGTCATCCCATTCGCGACCCCAGACGACCTTGATGACGTTCCAGCCGGCGCCGCGGAAATACGACTCCAGTTCCTGGATGATCTTGCCGTTACCGCGCACCGGACCATCAAGGCGCTGCAGGTTGCAGTTGATCACGAAGGTGAGGTTGTCGAGGCCCTCGTTCGCTGCGACCTGGAGCTGGCCGCGAGATTCGACCTCATCCATCTCGCCATCGCCGAGGAATGCCCAGACGTGCGAGTCCCCGACGTCCTTGATGCCGCGGTTCTCGAGGTACTTGTTCGCCATCGCCTGGTAGATGGCGTTGATCGGGCCGAGTCCCATCGAGACCGTGGGGAACTGCCAGAACTCCGGCATCATGCGCGGGTGCGGGTAGGAGGGGATGCCGTTCGGGGCGCCGGACTTCTCCTGGCGGAACGCATCGAGCTGCTGTTCGCTGAGGCGACCCTCAAGGAAACTACGGGCGTACATGCCGGGGGAGGCGTGTCCCTGGTAGAAGATCTGGTCTCCGCCGGAGGAGTGATCCTGCCCACGGAAGAAGTGGTTGTGACCGACCTCGTACAGCGAAGCTGCTGAAGCATAGGTCGAGATGTGGCCACCGACACCGATGCCGGGGCGCTGTGCGCGGTGCACCGTGACGGCGGCGTTCCACCGGATCCAGTGGCGGTAGCGGCGCTCGAGTTCTTCGTCACCCGGGAAGTCGGGTTCATTCTCTGAAGCGATGGTGTTGATGTAGTCCGTGGTCGGAACCATCGGGACGTTTAGGTGCAGCTCCTTGGAGCGCTTGAGCATGCTGAGCATGATCTCGCGGCCGCGGCCGGGACCCTTTACATCAACGAGCTCGTCGAGGGACTGATTCCACTCGCCGGTTTCCTCCGGATCGCTGTCAAGGGGGCCTTGGGAGTACGGATCCTGGTCGTGAACGGTCACGTGGAGCCTTTCGTCAAGCTGGCAGGTCTTGCCAAGGAAACGGGAAGCAACGCGGGGAGCCTTGTCGGCTCGGCACAACGCGCGCCTCATTCAGCCTAGCCCCCTTCATCGGTGTCGGCGCACATCTTTCAGACGGATATGATGGAGACACCAGGGCCTGTAGCTCAGCTGGTAGAGCGCCACGTTTACACCGTGGATGTCGTCGGTTCGATCCCGGCCGGGCCCACACAATGTTCGATGTCAAACTTGCGAGATCCGCAGGTTTGACATCCTCTCCTGCGCGCAGCCTGGCCTCGTAGGCCAGTGCTGCGGCGTGGAGGTTCGGATCAAGAAGCGATTCGAACGATTCACCGGGTTCGCCTTCCACCGTATCTTCGATCGGGATGGCCTGACGGACACCGTTACGCGTTGTTGAAATATGCACCCCCAACGCACAATAAGATCGTGCCTTATGCGTCGATCATTGTTGAGCGCGAGTGTCGTCGTTGCACTCGCCGCTGGTGCCCTGTTCATCAGCACTCCCGCCTACGCGGATCCCATCTCTTACCAATTCAAATACACCGTCACTAACGAAGACCCGAGCACCGTCGCCTGGCCCAGTGGCGCCGACTGCTCAACGGAGGCGGCTTGGCATGGCGGTGGACGTCGTGCGATCACCTCGGTGGCCGTCGTGAGCGCGACCGGTCTGTACACCTTCCGTGACTTAAAAAGTCCGGCGGATGGGCGATTCATGATATTTGAAGGAGCCTTCGACCGAAATGACCTCAGTAACTGTGTTGCTGAGGTGGACGACTTCGGGCAGGTGAATCTCGAAGCTGAAGTGGAGTACACGATGGTGCTCGCTGGGTTCGGGGGCCAAGCGGGCACTGTTAGCTACCGCGCCTCGGGCCCCGGAATTTTTGGCACCGCCACGACCCTCTTAGGTGCCACCACCGTGCTCACCGCCAGCAGTGGCACGGTCACTGCTGGAAACCCTGTTGACCTGACTGCAACGGTTGCACGCCCGGGGTTTACGGCGAACTTCGCGGGCAATGTCGAATTCTTCGATGGTGCTACCAGCCTCGGGGAGGTTCCGGTGGCCGCGACGGGCCAGGCTGCCCTCCCTAACGTGGCGTTGACCAGCGGATCCCACCAGATCACCGCCCACTATGCGGGCAACACTTGGGTTTTACCATCGATATCAGCGCCGGTGACTGTCGAAGTAGAACCACCAGTAGCGGCGACCACGACGGTCGTGACTGCAGCCAACGCGTCTGTGGAAGCCGGCACTGAGGTTTCCTTCAATGCCGAGGTAACGGGGGCGATGCCCACCGGCACCGTCGAGTTCTTCGCCGATGGCACCTCGCTGGGTAGCGCAAGCGCAACTGCCGGCGCGTCGGCGACAACGGCGAGCGCGATCCTCGCCACCTCCTCGCTCGCGGTCGGTACTCACTCGATCACCGCAGCCTACGGCGGAGATCTCAACAACGCGGCATCGACGTCGCTCGTTGCGCTGACAGTGACGGTGACCGCGGTGCCGGATCCTGAGCCGACACCCGAGCCGACACCGACACCAACACCTGAGCCGGCACCAACTCCTGAGCCGGCACCGGCGCCTGTGCCGGTACCAACACCTGAGCCGGCACCGGCGCCTGTGCCGGTACCAACACCTGAGCCGGCACCGGCGCCTGTGCCGGTACCAACACCCGATCCGGTACCAACACCTGAGCCGGTACCAACACCCGATCCGGTACCAACACCTGAGCCGGTACCAACGCCCGATCCGGCACCTGCACCTATGCCGGCACCAACACCCGATCCGGCACCTGCGCCTGCGCCGGTGACCCCGGTCGTCAAGCCGGAGCCTGCGAAGAATGACACCTCTGCCAAGCAACTTGCGGCTACCGGGACAGAGCTGCCGCTTGGGCAGCTTGGGCTCCTCAGCGGAGGGCTGACGATTGCGGCGGGCGCGATACTGCTGGTCGCTAGGCAACGAGCGCGGCGCACACGTCAGGCGTAGGGAACCGGAGCCGGATCAGCGGGTGCTTGGTGAGCGGGTGTTTGGGCCGCAAGTACCCGGCTCGTACGCGATAATCTCGTACGTTTGATCACCGAGCCGAGCACTTTAGCGAGCACGAGTTTCCGGTTCGTCAGCGGCGTGTAGAGCAGGCCCTCGATGGTGCGGCGCTCCTTCTCGCCGACAAGGCTGGAGGAGGCGGTGATCGACGCGGTCATGACGGGGATGACCCGGAGGAACGGTGCGAGGAAGCACACGATCACCGCGTACACGATGGTCTGCTCTGGTGTGTACCCAGACGGTGCGATGCCTTGGGGTGCAGAGCTGGAGCCTGTGATCATCCAGCTGGGTGCTTGGGGCGCCCGATCGCCCTTCTTCGACCGCGAGCGGGGGTTGAGCGTGAGTTCGGTCATCCTCTCGCAGCGCACGATGTTCCGGCCGGAGGCGGCGTCAGGTGTTCGGCTGAGCATAGAGATGCTGCTCGAGGAGCGCCGTTTCCATGCGCAGGTAGACAACGGATCCTTGCGCGTAGAACCGGTATCGGCGACATCAGCGGACGCGACTATTGCAACGGACCCCAAGACACTCGCCTCGCTGCTCTACGACGGGAGAACGCTTGCAGAGGCCGTGGACACAGGTGCGGCAAACGTCAAGGGTGACGCGGCCGCGGTCGAGTAATTAGATGTATACGCAGGTATCGGTGCAAATCCCGGGCTCCCGATGGGGCGCGGCGGCGGTCGGCTGCACAAATGGTTCGCTCACGACGTTGCGGATCGGGCACAGTTCACAGCCGACGAGATCCTGTCCCGAGTTCGAGCGCACCGGCGCGATGATCATGGGTCGTGACAGCTACGACCACGCCGAGGCGCTGTGGGGCGAGCGTCCGCACCTCGTTCCGGTGATCCTTGGCAGGGGACGCCGACTGTTCTCAGGCCTCGATGACGAGCCCATCGCAATGGAGATTATTCGGGTCGTTGAGGGGCCGGCGGTCACGCATCTCAAATATGGGATGCGTGAGGGGTGAGAGCATTCTGGTGGGGTCGAGAAAGCGACTGTTTGCCGCTGGCGCTTCGTGCAGGCGAAGTCATGCGCTAAGCAGAAGGATCGCGCCGACGATCATGACCGCTGCTGTCGTTCCGTGTATACGCCATGCGGCCTTGACGTCACCGCGTGCGGCCAGTATGGTCACGGCGTCCCCGGCTGGGATGATTGCGAATGCGAGCAGGGTCCATCCGATCACGGTAGAGGGTGCCAGCAGAATGAGGACACCAGCTACGACGCCGGTTGTGAGGTCACGAATGCCTTTGATGCGGAGCCACGGTGTGGCATCCTCGTGCGGCAGTGCGGGTAGCCCGAAAACTGTTGCCATCATGCGTGGCCGCATGAGGTAGAGAACGCCAATGGCAGCGATCGCTAGGCCAGCAAGTGCGGCAATCACGAGTCCCAGGGTCTCCATAATCGTTGATAGTAGCCCTAGCGTCGATAGAAGGCTGGTCCGCGCGGCCCCATGGTCCCGCCACAGTCGGCGAGGTTGCGGCGCCATTCGATATGAGTGCACCCGCGATCTCCCAGCACCTCAAGGTGCTCGAACGCGCGGGTCTCGTTACCCGCACCGTGCAGGCGCAGTGGCGAACACTCTCCATTACCGGCACTTTTGACGTCTCGCGTGAACTCGTATGGCGCGCCTGGACGGAGGAGTCCGAGCTGGCCCAGTGGCTGCGCCCGTTCGGCGTCAGCACCGACTCGGTCTCGTTCGACGTCCGCGTCGGTGGCCGCTACGCGTACACGATGACCAATGACGAGACCGGTGAGAAGTTCCCCACCGGCGGCGTTTTCCTCGAGGTCGAACCGAATCACCGCCTCGTCTTCACCTGGGGCGAACCAAGCGCGCCCGTCGAGACAGCACCGGTCATCACCCTCACCTTTACTTCGCAGGGTCTCAACCGCAGTGAGCTGGTGTTCCATTTGCGCGGGTACGAAGGGAAGCCCGGCGATGGCTTCGTGTACGACGGCTGGGACGAAGCGCTCACAAACTTCGGACGACACCTGTCCGGTGAACAGCTGGGCTGCGTCACCGGGTCTCCGATGATGGCATCCCGCCGCCGCGAGGGTACCCGACAAAGCCTCGATGGTTGACGTGCACGACTGCGCTCAGGCGTCGTCCTCCGTGACGCGAATGAGGACTTTGCCGATCGTTCCCTGTTGCACCGCGTCGTGAGCGGCGGCGGTCTCTTCTAGCGAAAACCAGGTGAGCGGAAGCCCGGCCTCAGCACCAACGGGAAGCGCGTTTGCTTCCAACGCAGCTGTGATGTCTTCGACCGCGCTGGCGAGAGCATCCTCGCCGATCGTGTACAGCAGCAATCCCTGCCAGCGGGCGTTCTTTGCGAAGCTGGCGACGATGGGGACCGTGATCGTTTCGCCCTTGTCGTTGGCGTAGAACGCGATCGAACCGTGGTTGGCCAGCACAGCGACATCCACGGCGGCGTTCATGGCTGGTGATACCTCAACGATGTGGTCGACGCCCGACGGGGCGACCTCGAGAATTCGTTCAGCCAACCGGTCATCGGGATAGCGGAATACGTGGTGGGCGCCGGCCGCGCGGGCGAGCTCCTCCTTCTGGTCGCTGCTGACGGTCGTGAGAACCTTTGCGCCTGCCCAGACGGCGAGCTGGATGGACGCATGCCCTACAGCGCCCGCCCCACCTTGAACGAGAACCGTCCGATCGGCGAGCGCGCCGGGGGAGAGCCGGGATGGGCCATGCTCGTGCACGGTCAGCGCGCGATGCGCAGTCATCGCCGGTACGCCGAGGCTCGCAGCGACGTCGAATCCGACCCCGTCCGGAAGTCGGACAGCGCGAGACGCGGGAACGACCGTGACGTCCTGGGCGGTCCCGGTCGGACGTTCGTGAGCTGCAAGGTACACCCACACACGATCTCCGACCTGCAGGTCACCGACGCCGTCACCGACGGCATCCACGATGCCGGCACCATCCTGGTTCGGCACGATCTGCTCGAACGGCATTGGTGTTCCCGAGGACGCTCGAGCCTTCCAATCGGTGGGATTCACGCCCGATACGTGGACGCGGATGCGCACCTCACCGGTGCCCGGCTGTTCTTCGTCGCGCTCGACCAACGTGAGCGCGTCGGAGCCGCCCTTGCCTGTGTACACGATTGCTCTCATACTCAATGCAAGCAGGCGACGCAGCCGGATATTCCGGTCTGGGCACCAGTCTCCCGGGTCGAGAGCTGCTAGGACTCTTCGTGCGTACGCGGATCCGCATTGAACAGTCGGCCATCAACACGACCGAGGGCCGTAATCGCGGCAACCTCGTCATCGGCGAGAACGACGGATGCTGCCGCAAGATTGGCCTGCTGGTGCTCCAGCGACGACGCCTTCGGGATTGCAACAGTCTCCCGAGCTACATGCCAGGCCAGCACTGTCTGCACCGGCGTGATGCCGTGCGCCTGGGCGACCTCGACGACCACCGGCTCTTCAATCAGATCACGGGCACGCCCGATCGGGCTCCAGGCTTCGGTGATGATCCCGTGCTCGCGGTGGAATGCGAGCTGCTCCTCCTGCGGGAAGTACGGGTGCAGTTCGATCTGATTCACGACGGGCAGCACACCGGTCTCACGCTCGAGACGCTCCAGGTGCTCGGGCAGAAAGTTCGACACACCGATCTGTCGCACGATGCCGCGCTGCTGGGCGTCGACGAGCGCTGTCCACGCCTGCACGTACTCGTCTTGGGTCGGATTCGGCCAATGAATGAGGTGCAGATCGGTCACATCCAGACCGAGTCGGAATCGGCTTTCCTCGATGCTCGTCCGAGCCTTCTCGAGTGGGTGATGGCGACCGGGAATCTTGGTCGTGACGATGATCTCTGAGCGCTCGGTGATAGCAGCGGCCACGCCGCGACCGACCGCACCCTCGTTCTCATAATTGAAGGCGGAGTCCACCAGCCGATATCCGGCATCGATGCCCGCGGCAATCGCGGCGGCGCCCTCCTCACCGTTCAAGCGATAAGTTCCGAGCCCGAGTGCGGGCAGCGTGAAGCCGTTGTGCGCCGTACGGATGGGAAGAGCGGTCATCGAGATCTCCTTCGGTCGTGATTCAGCGTAGCGGGGCGGCCCATACGCGGCATGATTGAACCATGCGCTGCCCCTGCTTATCCGGCGACATTTATGAGTCGTGCTGCGGTCCGATCCTGTCGGACGCTATCGCTGCGCCGACCGCGGAGCGGTTGATGCGATCGCGATTCACTGCGTTCGCGATGGGGGATGCCGCGTACCTGCTGCGGTCGTGGCATCCATCCACCAGACCGAACGACCTGGAACTGGACCCGCAAATTCGGTGGACGAGACTCGACATCATCGCCACGGAAGCCGGCGGGCCGTTCGATACGGCGGCGGTCGTCGAGTTCGAAGCGTTCTACCGTGAAGACGGCGTGCATGCCTCGATGCGGGAGCGGAGCCGATTCGTGCGCGAGAATCGCGTCTGGACGTACCTCGATGGCACGCCCGGCTGAACGAGCCGATCTGCGGATGTCAGCTGCCGCGGGTAGGTTGGACATGTGAACGCCAGTCCTGAGCACCAGCGCATCCTTCTCGACGTCGCCGACCTAGATCGTCGCATCCAGAAAGTCGAGCGCGCGCGGACGACCCCGGTCCAAGGGCCGCGTATCAACGAGCTGGCAACACAGCGCCAGGAGCAGCTTCGTGAGCTGACGGCGTTGGCCGGTGCTCGTGACGACGCGCGCACAGAACTCAAGCGTCTCGAATCAGACGTGCAGCTCGTCGAGCAGCGTCGGACCCGGGATGCGGACCGGCTGGCGACCTCCACCAATGCGAAAGATGCTCAGGCTCTCGAGAGCGAACTCGCCAGCCTTGCCAAGCGCGTCAGTGATCTGGAAGACATGGAGCTCGAGGTCATGTCGCGGGTTGAAGCGGCCGAGGCTGCCGTTGCCGCGCAGCAGGCGCTGATCGACGTGACGACTGCTGAGGGCACCGAGCTCACAACGCAGGCAAAAGCTGCCGTGGCAGCGGCGACCACAGAACTCGATCACCTGAACCGCGACCGTGAAGCCATCACCGCCGCCATTCCCGCCGATCTCCTCGCCGACTACACACGTCGTGCAACACGGGGAATCGCCGTTGGTCTGCTGCGTCGCGGCACCTGCGAGGGATGCCGCATGATGCTCCCCGGGACGAGCCTCAGCCAGATTCGCCAAGCTGCACCCGATGCTGTGCTCTCCTGCCCGGAGTGTGGCGGAATCCTCGTGCGCACCGAAGAATCGGGCCTGTGACACCATGTCGGCACCGTCCCCGACGGTGACGGCGCCGACGGCCTCCGCCTCGGGCACCAGAATCCTGCTGGCCGATACCGGCGCTGGCGAAGTTACTGCGGTCGAGCTCGACGCCGGCGACGCTGAACACGAGCGCACCGTGCTGCGTGGTGCCGCGTTCATCACATGGGTGCGAGAAACCGAAACCGAGCGCTCTCCGCGGTGGGTGATCCGCAGCGCCCGCGAGATCTATCCGCGGCTGCTGGCAGCGTCGGTGCTCCTCGTGCGCACACATGACCTGCTGCTGTGTCATGCGATCCTGCGCGACACCGATGCGGTCGCCCGGCCACTCGCTCCTTCATCCGAATGGATTCCCCGCGCTCCGGAGGACGGCGCGCCCGCCCTGTTCGAAGTCGTCGATCACACCGCCGCCGATCCGGTGGCCGATCTGCTTGCGCAATACCTCGAGCAGCGTCGCGTCATCGAAGCTGATCGCACCGGGCGGCTCGCTCTGCTGTGCGCAGCAGAGTCGGCCGGGGGCCTCCTCGCCGAAGAAATGCGCGCCGGCGGGTTGCCGTGGGATGTCGAAACGCACGACCGCATTCTCGTGGATGCCCTCGGACAGCGACCTGCAGGCGGGGGGATGCCGGCACGGATGGCTCAGTTCGCCGATACTGTGCGCTTCCACCTGGGAGATCCGCAACTCCATCTCGACAGCCACACCAAACTGCTGCGCGCGCTGCACCGCGTCGGCGTCAACGTCGAATCCACCAGTCAATGGGAACTCAGCGAGATCTCGCACCCGGTGATTGAGCCGCTGCTGGCGTACAAAAAGCTTGCACGGCTGCTGAGCGCGAACGGTTGGGCATGGCTTTCCGAGTGGGTGCACGACGGACGCTTTCGCCCGGTCTACATTCCTGGCGGCGTCGTCACCGGACGCTGGGCATCGGCCGGCGGCGGGGCGCTTCAGCTGCCGCGGGTTCTCCGCCCTGCCGTGCGCGCTGACCCGGGATGGATTCTGGTCGTCGCCGATGTCGCGCAGCTCGAGCCCCGGATGCTCGCAGCGCTCGCTGAGGACAAGGCGATGGCTGAGGCTGCTCGCGGGCGTGATCTGTACGAGGGAGTCGTCGCGTCCGGTGCGGTAGCCACGCGTGAAGAAGCCAAGTACGCGGTGCTCGGTGCAATGTACGGCGCGACCACAGGAGACAGCGGACGCCTGGTGCCGCGCTTGCGCAGGGTCTATCCCCGCGCGATGCGTCGTGTCGATGAAGCGGCGCGCACCGGCGAGAACGGGGGAGTCGTCTCGACCAAGCTCGGGCGATCCTCGCCGCCGCCCGATGAACGTTGGCAGGCGCTGCAGAGCGCAGCATCCGATGCGGATGTTGACCCGGGCGAGGTCAAACGCGCCCGACAGAGTGCGCGTGAACGCGGACGGTTCACGCGTAACTTCATCGTGCAGGGAACCGCGGCCGAGTGGTCGCTGATCTGGCTTGCTGAGATCCGGCACCGTCTGCGGCAACTCCCGGACGCGCAGGTGGAAGCCCCAGCATCCGGCCCGTTCGCACGAAGTGCACATCTGGCCTTCTTTCTGCACGACGAGGTGATCCTGCACGTGCCAGAGGAACAGGCAGATGCCGCGGCCGCCGCGGTATGCGAAGCAGCGGCGATTGCCACCCGACGTCTGTTCGGGACGTTTCCGATCGATGTTCCGCTCGACCTGCAGATCGTGCAGACGGCGGAGAAGTAGACTGGGCACGCGAATGGGTCGGCTGGACGGCCGCGTTGCGGGAAACCGCACCGAGGAACGTCCGGGCTCCACAGGGCAGGACGGTGGGTAACACCCACCAGGAGTAATCCGCGAGACAGTGCCACAGAGAGCAGACCGCCATCCGTTCCCTAAGCTTGTCGAAGGGCTCGGATGGTAAGGGTGAAAGGGTGGTGTAAGAGACCACCGGGGGTCATGGTGACATGACCCGCCAGGTAAACCTCGTCCGGAGCAAGGTCATACAGAGGATGTTGACGCGGCCCGCTGAGTCCTCGGGTAGACCGCTAGAGCGGCACGGCAACGTGTCACGTAGAGAGATGGCCGTCGAAGGGAACCTCGAGAGGGGCCCCGGAACAGAACCCGGCGTACAGGCCGGCCCATTCGCCCTGTACGACACAAGAGCCCGGCAGTTGCCGGGCTCTTGCTGTTCGTGCGATGTATAGAAGCTCGTGCGGATCAGTCGTTGGAAAGCGACGCGGCGCCGATGATGCCCGAGTTGTTGCGGTGGATCGCCGGGACGATCGGGGTGTTGAGTTCGAGCAGGGGGAGGAAATCT
Source organism: Microbacterium sp. A94 (assembly GCF_051842855.1). NCBI lineage: Bacteria > Bacillati > Actinomycetota > Actinomycetes > Micrococcales > Microbacteriaceae > Microbacterium > Microbacterium sp. A94. The sequence continues at coordinate 390,023 of NZ_JBPXMU010000001.1, forward strand.
GCGGCGTTCTTGGACACGCCGCCGCCGACCACGAACAGGTCAGGGCTGAAGAGGAACTCGATGTGCGAGTAGAACGCCTGCAGGCGCTCGGCCCACTCGGCCCAGGTGAGGCCTTCGCGTTCGCGTGCGGATGTTGCGGCCCACCGCTCCACAGACTCGTGCTCGCGGAAGTTCAGGTGCCCGAGTTCTGTGTTCGGTACAAGAACACCGTCGTAGAGGAATGCTGAACCGATCCCGGTGCCGAGGGTGGTCAGCAGCGTGAGGCCGCGGACATCCCTGGCAGCACCATGGCGTGCTTCGGCGACTCCGGCGGCATCGGCGTCGTTCACGAAGACGATGTTGCGCTGCAGACCGTCACGGAAGAACTGCTCCGCCTCGAATCCCACCCATTCTGGTGAGACGTTCGCCGCGGACAGCGTCTTTCCGCGCTTGACGATGGCGGGGAAAGCCACCCCGAGAGGCAAGGTCGAATCCTGCACATCGAGCTTCTCCAACACGGTCTGCACTGCCGTGAGGACGTCCTGCGGAGAAGCGCCCTCGGGCGTTGGGACGCGGACGCGGTCGGATGCCATCGTTCCGTGCTCCAGATCAACAATGCCTGCTTTGATGCCTGTGCCGCCGATGTCGACGCCGATCGCTTTTGCCATGCCCACTAGCCTAGCGAGACTGGTCCGCGACAGTAGGATCATGACAGACCCTTACAGAGGGATGCGGCCATGTCAGACGGTAAGGATGCGCACATGTCTAACGGTGAAGACAAGTACTGGTACAACATCAAGTCCGGTGAAGTCGAACTCGGGTACGTTTCGCCCGCCGTCGACCGGGTCGGTCCCTTCGATACCCAGGAGCAGGCGGCGAACGCATTGCAGACGCTGCGTGAGCGCTCTGAGGCCTGGGCTGCCGAAGACGCAGAAGAAGACGCCTGGACCGATAACTCCGAAGCTGAGGGGAACTAGGACACCATATGGGCATGGACAAGCAGCGGGATTTCGTCCTGCGCACGATCGAAGAGCGTGGCGTCAAGTTCGTCCGACTCTGGTTCACAGATGTGATCGGCACGCTCAAATCGGTGGCAATCGCTCCCGCTGAGGTCGAAGGCGCATTTGCTGAGGGCATCGGTTTCGATGGCTCCGCAATCGAGGGCTTGACGAGAACCTTTGAGTCGGATCTGCTCGCGCAGCCTGATCCGACGACGTTCCAGACGCTGCCCTGGCGTGGTGACGTCGATCCCACCGCACGCATGTTCTGCGATCTGACCACTCCCGACGGCCAACCGGCGGTCGCGGATCCGCGTCAGGTGCTCAAGCGCTCCCTCGCGAAGGCCGCGGATGCCGGATTCACTTTCTACACGCATCCGGAGATCGAGTTCTATCTGCTCAAATCGTCCGAGATCGGTCCGGATGGCCCTGTTCCCGTCGACTCAGCCGGATATTTCGATAACGTCCCCGGTGGCACTGCACATGATTTCCGTCGTCGTTCGGTGCGGATGCTGGAAGACCTCGGCATCTCCGTCGAATACAGCCACCACGAAGGTGGCCCGGGCCAGAACGAGATCGATCTGCGGTATGCGGATGCGCTGACCACCGCTGACAACGTCATGACGTTCCGCACGGTGATCAAAGAGGTTGCGATCGAGCAGGGCGTCTACGCGACGTTCATGCCGAAGCCGATGAGCGATCAGCCCGGTAGCGGAATGCACACGCACATGTCGCTGTTCGAGGGTGACCAGAACGCGTTCTGGGAAGAGGGTGCGGAGTACCAGCTTTCAAAGACGGGCCGGCACTTCATCGCAGGGCTGCTGAAGCACGCCAACGAGGTCGCGGCCGTCACTAATCAATTCGTGAACTCGTACAAGCGGCTGTGGGGCGGCGACGAAGCCCCGAGCTTCGTCACCTGGGGGCACACCAACCGGTCTGCACTGGTGCGCGTGCCGATGTACAAGCCGCACAAGAGCCAGTCCTCGCGGGTTGAGCACCGGGGCCTTGACCCGGCAGCGAACCCGTACCTGGCCTATGCGCTGCTTCTCGCGGCCGGACTCAAGGGCATCGAGGAAGAGTACGACCTGCCACCCGAAGCGGAGAACAACGTATGGGCGTTGAGCGCCGCTGAACGGCGCGCACTGGGCTACCGCTCGTTGCCCACCAGCTTGGATCAGGCGCTCGAGTACATGGAAGACTCCGAGCTGGTCGCCGAGACACTGGGCGAACAGGTCTTCAACTATGTGCTGCTCAACAAGCGCAAGGAATGGGAAGCCTACCGGGGGCAGGTCACCCCGTTCGAGCTGAAGAGCAACCTCGAGCTCCTCTGAGCGCCGATGGCCAGATCAGGTTCGACGTTCACCCTCTCCGGCCTTGCCCGTCTGGGGTTCACCGAGCTGAGAGCGGCCGCCTCCGCGCTGGATGAGCTGTCGGCTTTGGTCGACCTCGATCGAGACGAACTGGTGCGGGGCGCGGACGCTGCCGACCCGGATGCTGCCGCAGCCGGAATGCTGCATGTCGCGCGGCGCGACCCCACCGTACTGGCAGCGATCTTGCGTGACGAGACGGCGCGCAGTCTGGCTTGGCGCGTATTCGGTGCCTCCGTCGGGCTGGGCGACTTCTTCCACCGGCACCCAGAGCAGCTCGCAGTGCTGCTCGAGGCGGGCCCGCTCGTCCCGAACGCGGTGACGCTGACGGAGCGCATGCTCGCGGCCGTCGGCGCGCACGATGGTTTTGCCGCAAGCGGTGACGAGTTCGCATGGTGTTCGCTGCGGGTGGCCTACCGCCGGTGCATCGCCGAGATCGCGGCCATCGATCTGTCGACCCCGGAGCCGGCATCCAGAATCGCCGCAGTTTCGGCATCTTTGGCCGACGCCGCAGGTGCGGCTCTGGAAGCGGCGTTGGCGATCGCCAGAACACGCGTGGCCGAGGTGGTCTCGCGCGAGGAAGTCGCCCTGACACAGCTGTCGATCATCGGCATGGGTAAAGCGGGAGCTCGCGAGCTCAATTATGTGAGCGACGTCGACGTCATCTTCGTCGGGGCCAGTGCTGATGAGGATCGTCTTGACGAAGGACGAGCGATAGATATCGCCACGAAACTCGCTCGGGAGACGATGCGCGCGCTGTCGTCGGCCGAGATCGAGCCTCCTCTGTGGGAGGTCGACGCGAACCTGCGCCCGGAGGGCAAACAGGGGGCGCTGGTGCGTTCGCTCGCGTCGCACCTGGCGTATTACGACCGCTGGGCGAAGAGCTGGGAGTTCCAAGCGCTCCTGAAAGCCAGGCCGCTCGCAGGCGATTCCGAACTGGGCGAAGCGTATATCGAGGCCGTGCAGCCGAAAATCTGGTCGAGCGCCGCGCGTGAGAACTTCGTCGATAGTGTGCAGCGCATGCGCGAGCGGGTCACCGAGCACATCGACCCGGAGGATGCCGGTTACCAGATCAAACTCGGTGCCGGTGGACTGCGGGACATCGAATTCACGGTTCAGCTGCTGCAATTGGTGCACGGCCTCACCGATCCGAGCATCCGAACCCAGGGCACCCTGGAGAGCCTGGACGCCCTCGTCGCGGGCGGATACATCGGGCGAGAGGACGCCGCGATTTTTGCCGCGGACTATCGGATGCTGCGCCTGCTCGAGCACCGTCTGCAACTGCGAGAGCTCTCTCGCACGCATCTGATGCCGCGCACTGGTGATGGGCTGCGCGTGCTCGCCCGGGCCACCGGGCTTGCCGAAGATGGTCCTGGTGTGTGGGCGATGTGGGAGAGCGTGCGCCGCGAGGTGCGGGAGATTCATACGCGCCTGTTCTATCGGCCGCTGCTGAGTGCTGTCGCCGAGCTGCCGGAAGATCAGCGCACACTCGCCACAGAGCGTGCGCACGACCGACTCGCGGCGATCGGATTCCGAGACCCTGCCGGGGCGCTGGGCCACATCGGTGCGCTGACCACGGGGATCAGCCGCAAGGTGACGATTCAGCGGCATCTGATGCCGGTGATGGTCAGCTGGTTCGCCGAGGGGAGCGACCCGGACTACGCGCTGGTCGCATTTCGTCGCATCAGCGAGCGACTGGGGGACAGCTCCTGGTTCCTGCGTGTGCTGCGCGACTCCTCCGGTGCAGCCGAGAGGTTGACGCGTCTGCTGTCGTCATCTCGTTACATCGGCGAGCTGATGGAGTGGATTCCCGAGTCCGTGGCATGGCTCGACAGCAACGAGCGATTGCGCCCGCGCGGTGAATCGAAGCTCTACGAGGAAGCCCGCGCCATTCAGACCCGTCACTCTTCGGTGGCATCGGCGCTGAAGGCTGTGCGCGCTCTTCGAAGACGTGAGCTGCTGCGCACAGCGATGGGCGCGGTGCTGGGCACCATCACGATCGAGGAGGTCGCCACCGCTCTCACGGCGATCACCGACGCCACGATTCAGGCGGGTCTGCGGGCAGTGCGTCGGGAAGTCGTGCCTGCTGAGGACGACGCCTTGGAGTTCGCGGTCATCGGGATGGGGCGCTTCGGTGGTGCTGAGCTCGGTTTCGGGTCGGATGCTGACGTCCTCTACGTATACGACGCGCACGGTGTCGATCCGGAACGGGCGCAGATTCTGGCGACAAAGCTGGTATCCGGGCTGCGCGAGCATCTCACCGACCATCGTGCTCCGCTCGATCTCGACGCCGATCTGCGGCCCGAAGGACGGCAGGGGCCGCTGGTGCGTTCGCTGGCGGCCTATGCCGCGTACTACCAGCGCTGGTCGGTCTCGTGGGAGGCGCAAGCGCTGCTGCGAGCTCGGGGGGTCGCCGGCAGCACCGCGCTGATCGAGAGATTCACGGTGATGGCAGATGCCGTGCGGTACCCCGAGGATGTCGACCAGCAGGGGCTGCGTGACATCAAACGCATCAAGGCGCGTATCGAGGGGGAGCGGCTGCCGCGGGGTGCCGACCCGCGACGGCATCTCAAGCTCGGCCCTGGCACCCTCAGCGATGTGGAGTGGCTGGTGCAGCTGTTGCAACTGCAGCACGCGCATGCGCTGGCCGAACTGCGCACGACCTCGACTCTCGACGCGCTTTCGACCTGTGTGGAAAACGGACTCATCTCCGCTGATGATGCCGAGCTCCTCCGTGAAGCCTGGCTGCTGTCGAGCCGCCTGCGCAGCGCAATCACGCTGTTGACGGGAAAGACGAGCGACATGCTGCCCTCGGATCGCAGCGAGCTCGATGCGATCGGCCGGCTGCTCGGATACCCCGACCGCTCGGCGAGCGCCGTGGAAGAGGACTATTTCGGTGCCACTCGCCGCGCACGCCGCGTGTTCGAGCACCTCTTCTACGGATGAGTTGCGATCTCAGCGTCGCTGGCTCAGGCTGAGCACATGACAGCTACGAAGCTCGGCATCATCTGGAATCCTTCGAAGATCGACGAGGACGAATTGCGCTCCGCCGTCGAGCAACAGCTGAAGGATGCTGACGGCGATGAGATCACGGTTCAGTGGTGGCAGACCAGCGAGGACGACCCGGGGCTGGGTATGGCTCAGGAGGCCGTGCAGGCCGGTTGCACGACCGTTGTTGCCGTCGGAGGCGATGGCACTGTTCGAGCGGTAGCTGAGGCTCTTGCGGGAACAGACGTGGCGTTGGGCATCGTGCCACAAGGAACCGGAAATCTGTTGGCGCGAAACCTTGAGATTCCACTCGACGACATTCCTGCTGCACTCGAGCGCATTAGCGCGGGTGAAACGCGTCAGATCGACCTTGGATGGGTCGCCTTCAACGACGAAGAACGAGCCTTCGCCGTAATGGTGGGCTTCGGAATAGACGCGCAGATGCTGGTGGAGACTGACGATGATCTGAAGGATCGTGCCGGGTGGTTGGCGTACGTCGAAGCGATGGGGCGGGCGATGGCCGGCACCGAAATGACCGGCATCACAATGCAGATCGATGGGGGAGAGCCTCAGGAGCTCAGGGGCCACACTCTGCTGATCGGCAACTGCGGAATGGTGCAGGGCGGTATCCGGTTGCTGCCGGACGCGAAGATCGACGACGGACAGCTGGATCTGCTCCTCGTGAGCGCAGACGGGGCACTGCAGTGGCTCGACACGGCCCGCTCGTTCATCTGGGACAACGGCATCCGACGGCTCTTCAAGGGTGAGGAGAGTGCCGTGAGCACCGAGTCGACGCGGCATCTGACAGTTGTGAGCGTGAAGATCGAGCTCGAGACACCACTTGCCTTCGAGATCGATGGCGAGGAGGTCGGCGAGGTCGCGGCCTTCGAAGTGCGAGTGCAAGCGGGTGCACTGAAGGTGCGCTGAAGGCCCGCCACCTGAGATGACGGGCCTTCATAAGGTCACGTTGAATCAGACGCCGTAGTACAGCTCGAACTCGAACGGGTGCGGCCGCTGTGCGATCGGCAGGATCTCATTCTCCATCTTGTAGGAGATCCAGGTCTCGATGAGCTCCTCGGTGAAGACGCCGCCCTCGAGCAGGAACTGGTGGTCGGCGCGCAGGTCGTTGAGCGAGTCAAGCAGTGAGTTGGGCACCTGCGGGATGTTCTTGGCTTCCTCGGGCGGCAGCTCGTACAGGTCCTTGTCGATCGGCGCGAGCGGCTCGATACGGTTCTTGATGCCGTCGAGGCCAGCCATGAGCTGAGCTGCGAAGGCGAGATACGGGTTGCTCGAAGCATCCGGAACCCGGAACTCGATGCGCTTGGCCTTGGGGTTCGAACCGGTCAGCGGGATGCGGATCGCAGCCGAGCGGTTACCGGCGGAGTAAGCCAGGTTGACGGGTGCCTCGAAGCCCTTCACCAGACGGTGGTAGCTGTTCAGCGACGGGTTCGTGAACGCGAGCACGGCGTTGGCGTGCTTGAGCAGTCCGCCGATATACCAGCGGGCGATATCGCTGAGTTGGCCGTAGCCTGCCTCATCGTAGAACAGCGGCTTGCCGTCGCTCCACAGTGACTGGTGCGTGTGCATGCCGGAGCCGTTGTCGCCGTACAGCGGCTTGGGCATGAACGTCACCGTCTTGCCCCACTGCTCGGCAGTGTTCTTGATGATGTACTTGAACTTCAAGATGTCATCGGCGGCGTGGACCATCGTGTCGAAACGGTAGTTGATCTCCTGCTGACCGCCGGTGCCGACCTCATGGTGTGAACGCTCCAGGGCGAACCCGGCCTCGATGAGGTTGAGGGTCATCTCATCGCGCAGATCAGCCGTCTTGTCCACCGGAGCTACGGGGAAGTATCCGCCCTTGTACGGCGTCTTGTTGCCCAGGTTGCCGCCGACCTCTTCGCGGTCGGTGTTCCAGGCGCCCTCTTCGGAGTCGACGCTGTACGAGCTGTGGTTCGAGGTCACCGAGTAGCGGACATCGTCGAAGATGTAGAACTCGGCCTCGGGGGCGAAGAATGCGGTGTCGGCGATCCCGGTGGATGCGAGGTACTTTTCGGCCTTCTTAGCGACCTGGCGCGGATCTTTTGCATAGATCTCGCCGGTGCGCGGGTTGTAGATGTCGAACAGCATCACGAGCGTCTTGGCTTCGCGGAACTGGTCCAGGTACGCGGTGGTCACGTCAGGGATGAGCTGCATGTCAGATTCGTGGATGCTGGCGAAACCCCGGATCGAGGAGCCGTCGAAGAGCTGTCCTTCAGTGAAGAACGCCTCGTCAACGGTCGACGCGGGGATGTTGAAGTGCTGCTGCACGCCGGGCAGATCGGTGAACCGGATGTCAAGGAACTTGACGTCATGCTCCTTGATGTAGCTCAGCACTTCGGACGAATCGGTGAACATGTATCACTCCTGGATGATTCGGGTTTGCGGTCTTCAGACCTTCATGAAGATTACGGGCCAGCCATTACTCGGCCGTGTCTTCTTTGTTTCCGCCATGTTACAGACCATCGGTAGACTGGATCCGTGAGTGACGCTCAGATCTTGTACCCCGGTGAGCGTCTTGGCCTCCCGAAAACCGGCAGCGGAAGCATCGGTCGTGTCGGCCGCCGACTGGCTGCACTGGCTATCGATTGGGCTGCCGCGGTGATCATCTCCGTCGCGTTCTTCGACTATGACTCGATTGCGACGCTGTTGATCTTCGCTGTGGTGCAGATCGCCTTCATCCCGACGATCGGCGGGAGCCCGGGGCACCGCATCGTCGGCTTGCGCCTGGTGATGTTGAACGGATCCTGGGTGGGGCTGTGGCGTCCGATTGTGCGCACACTGCTTCTTGTCATCATCATTCCCGCGGTGATCTGGGACCCTGACCAGCGCGGACTGCATGACAAGGCCGTGGGAACAGTACTGATTCGCGTGTGAGCTACTCGCGTCCGCGGTTGCGACGCCGTGCTTCGCGTGGAGCGCGACCGCCTAAGAACGACCGAGCGGGATCAACGATGAAGCCCCGTCGCAGCGCCTCGCGTCCGATCAGCATCCGAAACCCCATCGCATCGCGCTTGCTCAGCGTCACCTCAGAAACGACAAGCCGATCCACCAGGCGAATGGCGAGCAGCACGACGAGCCGCAGTTCAGTGTGTCCGGATGAACTGCGTACTTCGCGGCGGTCATGCAGCGGCGACTCCACGAACGTGGCATCCGCGTCGGAGTCCTGCCAGGGATTGACGCGGAAACGGACCCAGTCCTCACCCTCACGCTGGAACTCTTCGATATCGAAGGCGTGCAATGACGATGTTCGCGCGCCGGTATCGACCTTCGCCTTGATCCAATCGACTCCGGCATCGGGCAGGCTCACCCATTCACGCCATCCCGTGAGCGTGTTTGAATGAGAAGACCTATCCACTTGATACATCTTGGCAGGAAAATTTCGTGAAGCTGGCCGTACTTTCTCGCGCACCGCAGGCATACTCGACGCAGCGTCTGCGCGCCGCAGCCCTGCAGCGCGGTCACAACGTCAAAGTGCTGAACACGCTGAAGTTCGCCATCGATCTGACCGCCGACGAACCCGACCTGCATTTTCGCGGAAAGCAGCTCAGCGACTATGACGCGATCCTGCCGCGCATCGGCAGTTCGATCACGTACTTCGGCACCGCGGTGGTGCGCCAATTCGAACAGATGGACGTCTACACGCCCAATACCGCCAACGGCATCTCCAGCGCCCGCGACAAGCTGCGCGCGAATCAGATTCTGTCGCGCCACAACATCGCGATGCCGCCGACAGCGTTCGTGCGCAACCGTGCTGACGTCCGCCCTGCCATCGAGCGCGTCGGTGGCGCGCCGGTCGTGATCAAGCTGCTCGAGGGCACCCAGGGCATCGGTGTGATCCTCGCACCACAGGTCAAGGTGGCCGAGGCGATCATCGAAACGCTGCACTCGACCAAGCAGAACGTTCTGATCCAGAAGTTCATCGCCGAGAGCCGTGGCCGTGATATTCGCGCGCTCGTGGTCGGCGACCGAGTGGTCGCTGCGATGCGTCGCGTCGCGGCTGGCGATGAGTTCCGCTCAAACGTGCATCGCGGCGGCAGCGTCGAACCGGTTGAGCTGGACCCGGTCTACGAGCAGGCGGCGGTGCGTTCTGCGCAGATCATGGGGCTGCGCGTCGCTGGCGTCGACATGCTCGAGGGCGACGAGGGCCCGCTGGTGATGGAGGTCAACTCCTCACCAGGACTGCAAGGAATCGAGCAGGCGACCAAGCTCGACGTCGCCGGTGCCATCATCGACTACATCGCCGCCCAGGTGGCGTTCCCGGAGATCGATGTGCGCCAGCGGCTGACCGTTTCCACCGGATACGGCGTCGCGGAGCTGCTCGTGCACAACGCCGCCGAGTTGGTCGGCCGCACGCTCGGCGAATCCGGGCTGTGGGAGCGTGACATCACCGTGCTGACGCTGCACCGGGGTGTCAGCGTGATCCCGAACCCACGTAAGCACGTCGTTCTGGAGGCGGATGACCGCCTGCTGTGCTTTGGGAAGCTCGAGGAGATGCGCGGAATGATTCCGGAGCGTCGCCGTCGCCGTGCGAAGGTACGCCGCCTGCCGAAGCAGCCGCTGAGCTGATCGGTCCCTGAGGTCGCTCGTACTGAGCCCGCTCGTACTGAGCGAGCTTCAGTGAGTCGAAGCGATAGGTCAGCGCGGACGCTGCGCGCGAACCTTCGTCGGGTCGATGCCCTTGGGGATCGGCAGCGAGGAGAGCGACTGTGAGACCGAGTCGATGCGGCGGATGACTGCGGCGAGGGTCGTCTTGTCAATCGCCTTGGGCAGCTTCTTGATGGTCTTGGCAAGGTCCGCGATCGCCACCTCGTCCTCACCATGTCCGACGTAGAACACGTGAACCGGGACGCCATTAGCAACCCGTTGGGCCTTGGTGCGCTCTTCGTTGACGAGGCGGGTGAGTCGGCCACGTGCGCCTTCACCGACAACGACAATGCCGCCGCGTCCGATCGCTCGGTACACGGCCTCCTGCGTCTTCGGGTTGATGCCTACAGGGGTGTCGGACGCCTGCCAGGCACGCCCGAGGCTTGAGCTCATGACATGGCCGGTGGCGCCGGGCATCCCGTCGATCTTCACGTACATTGCCTTCGTTGACAGACGAGTCATCAGGAAGAGGGATCCCAGGACACCAACCATGAGACCGGTGACGCCCCACAGCACCAGCGTCCACACCTGGAACGGCGGGATGAGGTAGCCGATGACGAGACCGAGCAGCACGCCGCCGACCAGGATCGCGATCTGCGCCCAGGGCAACCAGGGGTACACCTCACGCGTGAACCGGAAGAGGGACTTGATCTGGGAGAAGAACCCCGGACGCTTGTCGGGTTCTGGAGCGCGCTTAGCCATGGGTACAAGACTACCGAGTCTGCAGGCCTGCTTCATGCGCGTTCGCGCCAGGCGCACTGGTTACTCACATTCGGCCGGGCGGCGGACCTATCCACAATCGGGCCTTTCCCGCGTTGCCGGCAGGAGCTATGCGCTGTGATGAAGTGATGACCGAACCGGATGCCGTTGCAGATCGTTCCTCGTTAGTGCCTGGGGTGCATCGAGTGATTCGTGTTGTCGACGGAAAAGAGGGTCCATTCGCCGGGCAGCTCGTCACTGGGGATGACGGGGTGGCGGTCTGCGTGGATGCTGAGGTGCTCACCGACTGGGACGGATGGGCATTCTCAGACGCTGAACACGTCTGTGGGGTGATCGATGTTCGGCGCCGCATCAACGGTCATGATGCGCTACTGCCGTGGTGCACGCAGCGTGTCGAGGCATTTCTGGGCCGCAGGATGGTGGCTGAGGCTCCGCTCACGGCGGGCGAATTGGGAACGCTCGTCGTGAGTCTGCTTCGTGGAATGCGTGAACTGGGAAACGCGGCGGCCGATGCGACCGGAGAATGGTGGCTGACCGGTGACGGGCGCCCGCTGTTCGTGCTCGGAGCCGGGGGAGTGGCTCGCGCGGCCTCGGCAGCGCTGACAGACCGGGTGGCTGAGCACAGCGCAGATCGGGCCACCACGCGCGTTCTCGAAGAGATAGCCACCTCACTGCGCCAACCTCGCCATCACATCGACGACGACCACCGCTGGGAGGAGCAGCTGTTCGCGATGGCAGCACCCCGCGCACTGCGCCTGGATGTATTCGCACCGGAGCGTGTGGTGGACGTCGGCGTGCGCCGCCTGCCGAGGGTTCCCGTGGAACACCCCGGTAGCCGGCACCCGAGAAGTGAAACACGCCGTGCGCGATCGGAAGATCGTCCGCGCGGGGTCGTCAGTGCTGTGGTGCGCACGATAGGCCAGCAGGTCCATGCCGCTATCGAGCGATTCGGTCCCGCGGATGACGGGGTGAAGGGCGCCAGGGTGGGCGCTGTGACTGCAGCCGATCCGAGACAGGCCCCGACGAAGTCACGCAAACGTCCGCTCATTCTGGCGGGCTCGCTGGCGGCAATGGTGCTGGCTGTGGGATTGATGTGGCCGAGCGGCGAGAAACCGGACGATGCGAATGCGATGGTGCCGATCGCCACGAGTACACCGCCTGCAGCGGGGGAATCGCCAGCGTCGAGCGAAGCGTCTCCTCCGGAGGCCGAAACGGCGCCGCCGGCTGAGGGGCCCCCGACTGAGGCGCCGCCAGCTGAGGCGCCCCCGAATTCCGAGAAGCCGCCGAACGATGCCGGGGCTGTTGCCGCCGTACCGGCTCTGCTCGATGAGATCCGCGAATGCGTGGATGCCGCAGCGGACAGCTGCCCGTCGGCGACAGTTGAGGGAACAATGGTGCCGACCGACGGCATCGCGAGCCTGGGGTCAACTGCGAGCACAGCCGCGCTGGTCGACGACTACGGGGACGTTGCCGTGGTCAGGCTCACACCGGTGGAGGAGGGAGACCAGCTGGAGCAGATGCTGGTGCTTGAACGCAGAAACGAAAGCTGGCTGGTGCGCGACGTATATGACGTCGCGCACCAGCCAGCGTAGGTACTACTCGTGCTTAGGCTCCGAGGTCTCCCGCGAAGTTCGCAGCCTCGAGACGTGCCTTGACCGCTCCGAGGAAGCGAGCAGCGTCCGCGCCGTCAACGATGCGGTGATCGTAGGACAACGCGAGGTACACGTACGAGCGAATCGCGATCGCCTCAGCGCCGTCGACCTTCACCAGGCCGGGACGCTTGACGACCGTGCCGGTTCCGAGAATCGCAGACTGCGGCAGGAACACGACTGGCGTGTCGAACAGCGCGCCACGTGAGCCCGTGTTGGTCAGCGTGAACGTGCCACCGGACAGCTCATCGGGCTTCAGCTTGTTGTCGCGGGTGCGAGCAGCAAGGTCGGCGATCTCGTGAGCGATCTCCGCGATGTTCTTCGTCGCAGCGTCGCGCAGCACCGGTGTGAGCAGGCCACGTTCGGTGTCGACCGCGATCGAGAGGTTCTCTGTTGCCGGGTAGACGATGTTCTCGCCCTCGACAGTCGAGTTCACGATCGGGAAGGCCTGCAGAGCCTCGGAAGCTGCCAGAGCGAAGAACGGCAGGAAGGAGAGTTTGTCGCCCGTCTTCTTGAGGAACTCAGCCTTGACGCTCTCGCGGTAGTTGGCGAGGTTGGTGACGTCGACCTCGACCACTGTGGTGAGCTGGGCCGTCTGCTGCATCGACTCGACCGCGCGCTTGGCGAGAACCTTGCGCAGGCGCGACATCGGCTGGGTCGTGCCACGCAGCGGCGAGACCTCAAGCGGCGCAGGCGCCGGGGCCGCAGCGGGAGCGGCGCTCTGCGATGCTGCAGCCTGGAGGACGTCTTCCTTGCGGATGCGTCCACCCACTCCAGAGCCGGTCACGGTTGCCAGGTCGACGCCCTGCTGAGTCGCCAGACGACGAACCAGCGGGGTGACGTACTTGATCTGCTCGTTGTCAGCAGCAGGTGCGGCGGCGGGAACGGGTGCAGCGGCAGGTGCGGCGGGTGCAGCAGGAGCTGCGGCGGGCGCCGGAGCAGCAGGCGCAGGAGCGGCAGCGGCAGGCGCGGGAGCAGCAGGTGCCGGTGCCGGTGTGGCCGGTGCCGCGGCAGCGGGCGCTTCGGCGGCGGGCGCCGGAGCAGCAGCTGCCGCGCCGGAGCCGACACGTGCGAGCACGCTGCCGACGGCGATCGTCTCGTCTTCAGCAGCGAGGATCTCCTGCAGGACGCCGGCCACCGGCGACGGGATCTCGGTGTCGACCTTGTCGGTCGAGATCTCGAGCAGCGGTTCGTCCACCGCGACGTCATCACCGACCTGCTTCAGCCAGCGCGTGACGGTGCCCTCAGTGACGCTCTCGCCGAGCTCGGGGAGAACTACGTCGGTGGCGTCGCCAGCGGGGGCAGCCTCAGCGGCCGGAGCCGCAGCCGCCGGAGCCGCCGGAGCAGCCTCAGCCGGTGCAGCCTCAGCCGGTGCAGCCTCGGCCGGTGCGGCTTCAGCAGGTGCTTCAGCCGGTGCGGCCTCAGCCGGTGCTGCCGAGCTGCCGTCACCGATCTTGGCGAGAACAGCGCCGACCTCGACGGTCTCGTCTTCGGCGACCATAATCTCTTCGATCACGCCGGAGACAGGCGAGGGGATCTCGGTATCGACCTTGTCGGTCGAGATCTCGAGCAGGCCTTCGTCCGCCTGAACGGTGTCTCCCACCTGCTTCAGCCAGCGGGTGACCGTACCCTCTGTGACGCTCTCACCGAGAGCGGGGAGGACCACGGATGTGCTCATGACGGAGTCTCCTTCAAGAATGTTTGTGACGTATTCAGCTTAGTGACCCTGACACCGATTGGTGTTCAGAGAGCGTGCAATGGTTTTCCGGCGAGCGCGAGGAACGCTTCGCCCAGGGCCTCGCTCTGCGTGGGGTGCGCATGAATGAGCGGGGCAATGTCTTCGGGGTGTGCCTCCCAAGCGACGGCGAGTTGACCCTCAGTGATGAGTTCTCCGACCCGATCGCCGAGAAGGTGCATACCTACGATAGGCCCGTCCTTCAGTCGTACGACCTTGACGAGGCCGCTCGTGCCGATGATCTCGCTCTTGCCGTTACCTGCGAGGTTGTACTCATAGGATACGACCGCGTCCGCGCCATGCTCGCCAATGGCGGCTTCCTCAGTCACTCCGACCGAAGCGACCTCCGGGTTGCAGTAGGTGATCTTCGGGATCTGCGACTCCGGAATTGGCGCGGGCGTGAGCCCCGCGATTCGCTCCGCGACGGCGATGCCCTGCAGGAAACCGCGGTGCGCGAGTTGAAGTCCGGGCACGATGTCACCGACCGCCCAAACGCCAGGCACGTTGGTGCGCAGCTCCTGGTCAGTCGTAACGAAGCCGCGGTCGAGCGTGATGCCGGCCGCTTCGAAACCGAGGTCGGCTGTGGCGGGGCCACGTCCAACCGCGACCAGCAGATAGTCGCCGGTGAAGGTCTTTCCGTCTTCGAGCGTGACGGTCACGCTGGAGTCATCCTGCGTTGCCGTCTGGAACCGCGTACCCAGTGAGTACTTGATCCCGCGACGACGGAACGCCCGTTCCAACCCCTTGCTCAACGCGATGTCCTCGTTGGGTACGAGATGAGGCAGCGCCTCGATAATGGTGACTTCCGCGCCGAAGGATCGCCACACACTGGCGAACTCGACACCGATGACACCGCCACCGAGCACAAGAACCTGCTGGGGAATGACTTCCAGCTCCAGCGCCTGCTCGCTGGTCAGGATGCGTCCACCGATCTTCAGGCCGGGCAACGAGCGGCTGTAAGACCCGGTGGCGAGTACGACATCCGTGCCCGCATACACATCATCACCAACGCTGACCGTGCGGTCCTCGTTGAGACGACCGGTGCCGGCGACCGTGGTGATGCCGCGAGCCTTGATCAAGCCCTCCAGCCCCTTGAACTTCTTCGCGACGATATTCTCGCGGTAGGTGCGCACACCGCCGGCATCGACGCCCTCGAAAGTGGCGCTGACACCGACGGATGCGGCATCGCGCACGTGATCGGCGACCTCGGCTGCGTGCAGCAGCGCCTTCGTCGGGATGCATCCACGATGAAGGCAGGTACCACCCACCTTGTCCTTCTCAATGAGAGCGACGCTCTTGCCGAGCTCTGCAGCCCGCAGGGCAGCGGCGTATCCGCCGCTGCCACCACCGAGGACGACGATGTCGAAGGTGTGCGTGGTCATCATGCCTCCTTGGCTGCAGCCTCTGCGTACGCGACGAGCGAGCGAACGGTGGCACCCGTTGCGCCCTTGTCGGTGAACCCGAACGGTGCACTGGCGTGCTCGGCGGAACCTGCGACATCGAGGTGCACCCACGGAATGCGCGGAGCATCCCCAGCCTCACTGGTGCGGCCGATGAAACGCTGCAGGAAGAGCCCCGCGAACATTGAACCACCAGCGCGATCGCTCATGTTCGCGTTGATCATGTCGGCGATGGGGGAGTCGAGTGAATCCTCCATGTACGCCGGTAGCGGCAGTGCCCAGGCCAGCTCACCGACTGACTCAGCAGCGGCGAGGTAATCGGCGACGGCGTCATCGTCGCCCATGACACCGGTGTGACGGTGTCCGAGCGCGACGAGGATCGCGCCGGTGAGCGTTGCGACATCGAAGATCACATCGGGATTCTCGCGGCTCGCGGCCACCAGGCCATCGGCGAGAACGAGACGGCCTTCAGCGTCGGTGTTCAGCACCTCGACGGTTGTACCGTCGAGCATCCGCAGAACATCGCCGGGGCGCGTGGCCTTACCGGACGGCATGTTGTCCGTGATGCACATCCACGCGGTGACCCGCACCGGAATCTTCAACGCGGCGATGGCGCGAATGGTGGCGAGCACGGTGGCGGCACCGGCCATGTCGAACTTCATCCCCACCATGCTGGCGGCCGGCTTGAGCGAGAGGCCGCCGGTGTCGAACGTGATTCCCTTGCCGACCAGTGCGATGTGGCGACCCGCGTCAGCCGGGGCGTAATCCAGGCGGACCACGCGAGGCGGGCGATCGGAGCCCTGTGCGACTCCGAGGACACCGCCGAAGCCCTGTTCTGCGAGGTCGGACTCGTCGAGAACCGTGACCGTGACATCAAGGCCGGCGACAGCGTCGACGGCGCTCTGCGCGAGATCGGCGGGACTCTGCCATTCGGCCGGGACGGTGACCAGGTCCTTGACGAGCGCGAGAGCATCACCGAGCGTCTGAGCGCGAGCGATGTCGGCGTCGGAGAGCGTGGAGCTGTGCACGCTGACCGCAGCTGCGCGGGTCTTGCCCGGCTTTGCCTGGTAAGCGTCGAATCGGTAACCGCCGAAGACGGCGCCCTCGGCAGCAGCCGCGGAATGCTCAGCCAGCGACCCGGCGAGAGCGAGCGACACGCTATCGAACCCGGTCAATGAACGCAGTGCCACTCCGGCGGCATCGCGCACGGATGCCGCATCTGCGGCGGACCCGGCACCGACGACGGCGAAGGGGAGCGTGGTCACCTCCGGCAGATACACACGGGCGAATGCGGACGCAGCACCGGTGAACCCGATGCTGGCGAGAAGATCGGCAAGGCCGGGGAAGGCGTCCAGAGCCTCGGGGAACGCGGTGGTGTCCGGAACGATGAGCGCTGCTGCGTCGGCAGCACTCCCGGGGAATGGATCTGTTGTGTGCGAGAGCGCAGGAAGCGACATGCCTCCATCCTAAGCGCGTGTGCACCCACCTCCTCCAGTTCTGTTCGCTGTGAGCTAGACACAGCCCCGCTGTCTCCGCCTGCTCGTAGCATGGGAGCATGCCCGTCTCCGGAGAGCTTTACGAACGCGTCTCGAACGCCCCCGCTGTTACGCAGGGACTCCCACTCGTGATCCTGCTCACGGGGTTCACCGATGCAGGCAGCGCGGTCTCCGGACTGATTGACCATCTGCGCGACGTCACCGATCCGCAACCGATCGTCGTGTTCGATAACGACGTGCTTCTCGACTATCGGGCTCGTCGTCCGATCTTCGTCTTCGAGCAGGATCACCTCTCCGAGTTCCGGCCCGCCCGACTGGAGCTGTCGTTGGCGCATGACACCCTGGGTCAGCAGTTCCTCCTGCTCGCCGGATACGAACCGGATTTCTCCTGGAACGCCTTCACCCAGGTGGTGCTCGACCTGGCAGAAGAGTTCGGCGTCTCCGGGGTGAGCTGGGTGCATTCCATCGCGATGCCCGTCCCGCACACTCGACCGATCAGCACGACCGTCAGCGGAAACCGCAAGGAACTCACGGCGAGCCTGTCGGTGTGGCGGCCGCGCACGCAGCTCCCGGCGACCGCCGGGCACCTGCTCGAGTACCGGTTTGCCCAGCGCGGGGATCGTGTCGTCGGATTTGTGCTGTTGGTTCCGCATTACCTCGCAGACACGGAGAACCCGGACGCGGTCATTGCTGCCGCCGACCGCGTGATGAGTTCAACGGGCATCGTGCTGGGACTCGACGATCTTCGGGAAAGCCGCCAGGAGTACCTCGGCAAAGTGAACGACCAAGTTGAGACCAACGACGAGCTGCGCCAGATGGTGCAGACACTGGAGAGCCGCTACGACGCGTACATGGCCGGCCGCAATCCTGATGGCGCCGACCACTTCGATGAGGGCGGGTTCGACGAGCGGGACCTGCCCAGCGCGGATGAACTCGCAGCCGAACTCGAGCGGTATCTGGCCACTCGTCCTCCCGGAGATGACGACAAGCGCTCACGATCCTGACTTCCTCGATCCCGATGCATCCGGATCGCTGATCATATGCGATACTGGTTATCTGACCCGTTGTCAATCGTCCGCCGTCAGGCAGACGGCTTGACAAGGGTCTTACTAGTGTCCGAAATGTCCCGGGGTAGGAATTGCTACCCCGTGAAAGGCGAAACGTGACTCCTGCCGCGACCAAGAACTCCCGGACGACCAAGATGACCGAAGCTGCTGACGTCGACGTCAACGTCGTCGAACCCGAAGAGACCGCGCCAGCGGCGAAGAAGCCGGCTGCCAAGAAGGCTCCCGCCAAGAAGGTGGCTGCTGAGAAGGTGGCTGCTGAGAAGGCTCCCGCGAAGAAGGCCCCTGCGAAGAAGGCGCCGGTCAAGCGCAAGAAGGCTGCTGACCCGGTCGACGAAGCGCAGGCCGAGCCAGAAGTTGTCGACGAGGTCGATGACGAAGACAACAAGAAGCCTGCGTTCACCGAGCCGCTTCCCACCGGCGCTATCGTGCTGTCCTCGAAGGACGAGGACGATGTTCCGGTTTACTCGACGCAGATCACCGGTGCTACTGCCGACCCGGTCAAGGACTACCTGAAGCAGATCGGTAAGGTCGCACTGCTGAACGCCGCCGAAGAGGTGGAGCTTGCGATGCGTATCGAAGCCGGCCTGTTCGCCGAAGAGAAACTGTCGGATATGACGCCGGCTGAGAAGACCGGCCAGCTCGGCCTCGACCTCCAATGGGTCGCCCGCGACGGACAGCGCGCAAAGAGCCACCTGCTCGGCGCCAACCTCCGTCTGGTCGTCTCCCTGGCTAAGCGCTACACCGGCCGCGGCATGCAGTTCCTCGATCTCATTCAGGAAGGAAACCTGGGTCTGATCCGTGCGGTCGAGAAATTCGACTACACCAAGGGCTTCAAGTTCTCGACCTATGCCACGTGGTGGATTCGTCAGGCGATCACCCGTGCGATGGCCGATCAGGCCCGTACCATCCGCATCCCGGTGCACATGGTCGAGGTCATCAACAAGCTCGCTCGTGTGCAGCGCCAGATGCTGCAGGACCTGGGCCGCGAGCCCACGCCGGAAGAGCTCAGCCGCGAGCTCGACATGACTCCGGAGAAGGTCGTGGAGGTGCAGAAGTACGGTCGCGAACCGATTTCGCTGCACACCCCGCTCGGCGAAGATGGCGACAGTGAGTTCGGTGACCTCATTGAGGACACCGAGGCTGTCGTTCCTGCCGACGCGGTTGGCTTCACCATGCTGCAGCGCCAGCTCGAGCAGCTTCTGGATTCGCTCTCCGAGCGTGAGGCCGGCGTGATTCGCATGCGCTTCGGCCTCGGCGACGGTCAGCCCAAGACGCTCGACCAGATCGGTGACACCTTCGGCGTGACGCGTGAGCGGATCCGCCAGATCGAGTCGAAGACGATGGCGAAGCTGCGCCACCCGAGCCGCTCGCAGTCGCTGCGCGACTACCTCGAATGAGTCAGGCGAACGACGGTAAGGCGCTCGAAACGAGCGTCGACGGCAAGCAGTACGCGCGCATCCCGCTGCGTACCCGTGTCGTCATGCCCGGTGATGATCTCGATGCGATCATCACCGAGTACGCGTCAGCAGCTGTCGAACCCGGAGATCTGCTGTTCGTCACGGAGAAGATCGTCGCGATCACTCAGGGACGCTCTTTCCGCCTCGACGAGATCAAACCGCGCAAGCTCGCGCTGTTCCTGTCGAAGTACGTCACACGCACGCCGTACGGCATCGGTCTCGGCATGCCCGAGACGATGGAAATGGCGCTGCGAGAGTGCGGCACGCCGCGCATCCTGTTCGCCTCCGCGGTCGCAGCCGTGACCAAGGCGTTCGGACGGAAGGGTGACTTCTACCGCATTGCCGGTGACAAGGCCCGCGCGATCGACGGACCGACGAAGAACACCATCCCGCCCTATAACGAGGCGGTCGTGCTCGGACCGACAGATCCGGCCGGAGTGTCCGCGCATCTGAAGCAGCTGATCGGCGGGACCGCTGAGGTCGCCGTCGTCGATATCAACGATCTCGGTGGCAACATCCTCGGGTCAACCCTCGACAAGGCTGGTGAGCAGCGCCTCCTTCAGGTCCTCGGCGACAACCCGCTCGGGCAAGGACACCAGTCCACCCCGCTCGGCATCGTCCGCGAGGTCTGACCAACAGACACGTGAAAAGAGGCCCGGATGCTCGCATCCGGGCCTCTTTTCCGTTGGGCGACGGCTTCGCTTAGAACCCGATGACCTGCTGGTAGCGCGGTTTGTGACCGGTGCGGATGCCGCTGACGCTCGGCTTGTTCTCATAGACACCGCAGCCCCAGTTGCCCTCGACAAGGACGGGGCCATCGGGGGAGACGACAATATCCCAACCGACGTACTGAATCTGCGGGACGACGCGGGCCACCTCATCGATGAACTCGCGCACCTTGTCCATATGTGGCAGTTGGAAATCGGCGATACGGAACCCGGAGTCCGGATGCACCTCGTGCACGTGGCCGTGCGAGTCGTAGCCCGCGCTCACTGCGTGGCCGTTCTCGTCGAGCATCGTGTAGAAACCGCCGAAAGTCATCTGGTCGCTGACCTCGCCGCGGCCGAATTTCTGCGCCATCGCGAGGATGTGGGCCTTCTCGCCATCGAAGAAAGCCGTGATACGCGTGGTGTTGACGGTGCCGGGGCAAACAGCGGCGAGATCTTCGTGCTGACGGATGACCTCTTCGATCAGCAGTTCTCCGCGCGAGAGAAGTCCGCGGTGGAACTCGTCCCAGTCCTCGACATCCGCCGCGTAGTAGCGGTGCACGCCGGTGCCAGCCTGTCCGACGGGTTCCTTGGTGACGATCGTTCCCAGACGCTGAGCGAACTCGCGCACAGCGTCGGAGTTGCCCTCCTCGACGATCATCCAGTCGCGGTGCAGGTACTGAGAGAACTGCTTGTCGAATTCGACCTTGTCCTGGAAAATCCAACGATAATCGGGGTGGTCGTACTTCTGCGACAGCTCGTTCGACACCGGATGCGTCATGAACGTCGCACGCTCGGCGCGATTGAGCATGGCGAAGTCATAGTCGATGTAATCCTGGAAGCCGACGTTGTGCCGACCCGCCGACCACAGCATGTCGACGACGATCCGCGGGACCGCCTTGCCGTGCTGCTTCGACGCCTCCCTGGCACGCTCGAAGACCGCGCCGACGTCAATGCGTCGGGCACGTTCGATCACGTAGCTGATGCGGGTCGCGAGAGAAAGGCGTGACATGGAACTCCGAGGGTTGGGGATACCCCAGTCTACGGTGGCGCACCGGAGAAGACGGTGAGCGAAGCTAGTGTGGAGGGTGTGAGTGAGACGACTTCCAGCTCAGCGACACGTGTTCTGATTTCGCGCTCCGCATTGGCTGAGGCCGCGGTGGCTGCCGTCGCAGCCGGTGGGTCTGTGGCAGACCTTCGCGGCGACGCCTACGGCCATGGCACACTCCGGGTCGCGCGAGCGGTGACAGTTGCTGGCGCACGCAGGGTCGTTGTGGATTCCGCAACGGAGGTCGCGCTGCTGGCCGGCGAAGGCATCAGCGCAGCAGCATCCGGCACTGCCGATATCGACCCGGGCGTGCTCTACGGCATCCGTGATGGCGAGCAAGCAACCCGCACGCCCCCACTGCGCCTACTCGGGAGCATCCTCTCAACGAAAATTCTGCACGCAGGCGATGCCGTTTCCTACGGCTACACCTACCGTGCGCCCTCCGTTCGCACGGTCGCCCTGGTGACCGGGGGCTACGCGCAGGGAATCGTCCGTGCACTGGGAAACCATGCCCAGGTCGAGATCAACGGCGAGCTGTGCCCGATCATCGGCCGTGTTGCGATGGATGTCTGCGTTGTAGACCTAGGCGATTCAGACGCTGCGGCCGGCTCCGATGTGACCTACTTCGGAGGCAGCGGCCCGGCGGCGCATCAACTGAGTCAGTGGGCCGCAGTGACTGGCATGTCAGCGGCAGGGCTGCTCACGGTCGCGGCCAGCCACGCCGTACGGGAAGAGGAAGCCTGATGCGCCCAACGCTGCACATTTCACACGCGCAGTTTCTGCACAACATCGATGTGGTCCGCGCGCGCATCGCGCCCTCGGCACTGATGCTGGTGATGAAGGACGACGCCTACGGGCACGGTATCGATTGGGCGGTGGATGCTGCCGCCAGCGCGGACGTCCGCTGGTACGGCTCCTACGACGTGCGTACCGGGCTTCGTATCCGTACGCGCCTCGCAGGGCGAGCAGGACGAGTATTCGCCTGGGCGACGTCTGTGGCAGGCGAAGTCGAAGCAGCGCTGCGGGCAGAGATCGACCTCGGCGTCGGGACGCTCGAGTACCTGCGGCTGGTGATCGAGGCCGCCGAGCGGCTCGGCATCTGCGCGCGCGTACACCTGAAGATCGATACCGGACTGCATCGCAACGGCATTCGCTCGGAGGACTGGCCCGAGGCGGTGGCCCTCGCGCGTACGGCTGAAATCGCGGGCCGAGTGGCCGTGGTGGGCGTCTGGAGCCACCTTGCTGAAGCTAGCGATGCGGAAGACGATGACGCCCAGTCGGTTTTTCTCGATGCGGTTGACGTGCTTCGCGCGAGCGGCTCGAATCCCGAGGTCTTGCACCTCACTGCTTCTGCGGCGTCGTGGTGGCGTCCGGCATTGCGCGGATCGTTGTCGCGCGTGGGCGCTTTCTGCTTCGGCATCCGATCCGCGGACGGTCCCGATCTCGATGGCATTCGCCCCATCAGCGCGCTGAGCGCACCGGTTCTGGAGATCCGCGACGACCACGCGCTCGTCGGCATCGGAGCCTTCCACGGGTTGCCGTCCACGCTAGCTGGGATCACCGTGGGCACCGCCGGGGGAGCACGCGAACTGCGTCGCGTCGACGAGACCACCTCTCAGGTAGCACTGTGGCCGGGAGCCGCTCTCGGAGACGACGTGTGGATTCTCGGGCCGGGGGACAGCGGGGAGTCCTCAGCAACGACACTCGCCGAGCGGATCGACACCGTCGGGGAAGAAATAATCACCCGCCTCACCCCAGGGGTGCGACGGGTGATTGAAGACTGAGTGGCTTAGACGGCGTCGACGAGGCGTGCTGTCTCGTCATGCCATGTGGTAGCCACGCTGCGGAGCTTCTCTTCGTACTTGCGACCATGGTGGGCGCAGAAGAGCAACTCGGAGCCACTGACCTCTGCGGCGATATACGCCTGAGCTCCGCATGAGTCGCAACGATCTGCGGCGCTCAGACGATACTCGACAGTGGAGGTCTCACGTTCGGTTGTAGCGTTCATCTCGGTGCCTCCTCGGGTGTCGGCTTCAGGTGGAATGTGCTCAATACAACCACGAACACCTCGTAGTCATGCCCGGAAGACGGCGTGTTTCGCTCCGGGCGTACCTGCACCGCGCGCACCTGCGACGAGTAGGAGTGTCTGCGCGGCTGCGCTGGGGCAGAAGAATAGAATGGGGGATTGTGACCGCCGAGTATTCCGCCCATCATCTTCAGGTGCTTGAAGGGCTCGAAGCAGTCCGGAAGCGCCCCGGCATGTACATCGGATCGAACGGGTCTCCCGGGCTGATGCACTGCCTCTGGGAGATCATCGACAACGCGGTGGACGAGGCGGTCGGCGGGAACGGCAATCAGATCGAGATCGTTCTGCACGCCGATGGCAGCGTGGAGGTTCACGACCAGGGGCGAGGCATCCCCGTCGATGTCGAACCGCGCACCGGTCTCACGGGCGTCGAAGTGGTGTTCACAAAGCTCCACGCCGGAGGAAAGTTCGGCGGTGGCTCGTACGCAGCTTCCGGCGGACTGCACGGTGTCGGAGCATCCGTCGTCAACGCGCTCTCCGAGCGCCTCGATGTCGAGGTCGATCGCGGCGGCAAAACCTACGCGATGTCGTTCCACCGTGGTGAGCCCGGTGTCTTCGCGGACTCGGGTGAGAAGCGACCGGATGCCCCTTTCACGCCGTTCCAGAAGAGCAGCGAGCTGCGCGTCGTCGGCAAGACGAAACGCGGGGTGACCGGCACGCGGGTGCGGTACTGGGCCGACCGACAGATCTTCACGAAGGACGCGGCTTTCCAACTGGAAGAGCTGGAAACGCGGGCACGCCAGACGGCATTCCTCGTTCCCGGCCTGGAACTGGTCATCCGCGACGCGCGCGGCGAAGAGAACAATGTCACCTCGCACAAGTACGAGGGCGGAATCTCCGAGTTCGTCGACTATCTGGCAACGGATGCCCCGATCACCGACACCTGGCGAATCCAGGGTGAGGGGACGTTCACAGAGACGGTTCCCGTGTTGCAGGCGAACGGCACAATGGCCTCCACCGAGGTGGAGCGTGTCTGCCGCGTCGACATCGCGATGCGCTGGGGCACCGGCTATGAGACGACAACGCGATCGTTCGTCAACATCATCGCAACGCCGAAGGGCGGTACGCACCAGCAGGGATTCGAGCAGGAACTCCTGAAGGTGCTGCGGGCGCAGATCGAGCAGAATTCGCGACGGCTGAAGGTCGGCAACGACAAGGTCGAGAAGGACGATGTGCAGGCCGGGCTGACGGCTGTGCTGACTGTCGAGGTGCCCGAACCGCAGTTCGAGGGGCAGACGAAGGAAGTCCTGGGTACGCCGGCCGTGCGGCAGGTCGTCGCTCAGGTGCTGCGCAAAGAGCTGGGCGCGCGCTTCAGCTCGACCAAACGCGACGATAAGAACCAGGCGAGCCAACTGCTGGACAAGGTCGTCTCCGAGATGAAGGCGCGCGTATCTGCGCGCGCTCACAAAGAGACCCAGCGTCGAAAGAACGCCCTAGAGTCGTCTTCGCTGCCGGCCAAACTCGTCGACTGCCGTTCCAAGGATCTGGATCGCAGCGAACTGTTCATCGTCGAGGGGGACTCGGCGCTGGGGACCGCCCGACGCGCCCGCGACAGCGAGATCCAGGCGCTGCTGCCGATCCGCGGCAAGATTCTGAACGTCCAACGCGCCTCGATCGCGGACATGCTCAACAACGCGGAATGCGCGGCCATCATCCAGGTGATCGGTGCGGGTTCCGGACGCTCGTTCGATATTGATTCGGCGCGGTACGGCAAGGTGATTCTGATGAGCGACGCCGACGTTGACGGCGCGCACATTCGCACGCTGCTGCTGACGCTGTTCTTCCGCTACATGCGGCCGCTGATCGAAGCGGGTCGCGTTTTTGCTGCGGTGCCGCCGCTGCACCGCGTGATCGTAATGAACCCGGGCTCCAAGCCGAACGAGACTATCTACACATACTCAGAGCAGGAGCTGCACACGCTGCTGGCGAAGCTTCGCAAGACGAACAAGCGCTGGCACGAGCCGATCCAGCGGTATAAGGGTCTCGGCGAGATGGATGCCGATCAGCTGGCAACCACCACGATGGACAAGTCTGGACGGCTGCTTCGTCGGGTGCGCATGGAGGATGCTGAGGCAGCAGGCCGAGTATTCGAACTGCTGATGGGCAACGAAGTTGCTCCGCGTCGGGAATTCATCATCGACTCATCAGATCAGCTGTCGCGCGAGGCAATCGACGCCTGAGGTCAGATGATCGGGCGGCCGATCGAGCCGATTACACCGTCGATCGGCTGACCGGAGGCATCACGCTTCGACAGCGTCTCCGGCAGCTTGCGCACGGCGCCGTCGGTGCCGACCGCGTATGCGGGTGCCGCACCGACCCAGGCGACCGTCAGCCGATCCTCGCCCTTCAAGAACGAGTGCGCACGAACGCCTCCGGTCGCGCGGCCCTTCGCCGGGAACTCCGCGAAGGACGAGACCTTGGCGCGTCCCGGATCCGTGCCGGGGATCACACCCTCAGCCCCCGAGACGGTTGCGACGGTGATGTCATCCAGATCAGTGGTGACGCCGAAGAACAGGACGGAAGCACCGGCGGCGAGCTTGATGCCGGCCATACCGGATGCTGGTGCCCCCTGTGGCCGCACAGTGGATGCTGGGAAGTGCAGAAGTCGAGCATCCGTGGTCAAGAACACGACACTCGTGTCTTCTGGGGCAGACACCGCGCCGACAAGCGTGTCACCGGACTTGAGCCCGATGACTTCCAGTTCTTGCCGGACGGCCAGCGACGCGGGGACGATTCTCTTCACCGTTCCCTGCGCCGTGCCGAGCGCGACGGGAGTCTCGGTGGTGAGGTCGATGAGTGCAACGACCTTCTCTGAGCGTGATGTGATTCCGAGGTAGTCGCGGAGGGGAGTGCCAGCAGCCAGCTGGACAGAAGTCCCGGGGACAGACGGAAGATCCACGGGAGAGAAGCGCAGCAGACGTCCGGTGCTTGTGATCGCACCTGCCTCGCCACGAACCGTTCCCGACACCGTCGAGAGGATCGCATCGTGTTTACTGCGCCGTGCGGGACGGCTCAGCTCCTGGCCCTCAGCGAGATCCACCCGGACGGCACGTCCGGTGGTCGACAGGGCGATGATCGTGGGAGCATCCGCGATCTGCAGATCTGCTTCACCTGCCTTCGCGCGACGAGGCGCGGCGGGCTTCGCGTTCATGAGCAGGGTGCGGCGCGGAGTGCCGTAGGCCTCGGCTGCGGCATCCAATTCTTTCGCGACCTGAGCACGCAACAGCGCCGGGCTGCTCAGCAGTTCTTGAAGCTGGGCGATCTCCGCCTGCAGTGCATCGCGCTCGGCCTCGAGCTCGACACGGGAGAATTTCGTCAGCCGACGCAGGCGCAGCTCGAGAATGTACTCGGCCTGTGCCTCGGAGAGATCGAACACTGATCGAAGGCGTGCACGGGCCTGCTCAGAGTCATCGGACGAACGAATGACCTGGATGACCTCGTCGATGTCGAGAATCGCGATGAGCAGACCCTCAACCAGGTGCAGCCGCTCTTGTCGGCGTGCCAAACGGTATCGACTCCGACGAGTCACCACCTCGAGCCGGTGCCCGACGTAGACGCTGAGCATCTCCTTGAGGCCGAGCGTGCGGGGCTGGCCCTCGACGAGGGCGACATTGTTGATGTTGAAGGAGTCTTCCAACGGCGTCAGCCGGTAGAGCTGCTCAAGCACCGCGTTCGGATCGAAACCGGTCTTGATGCCGATCGCGACGCGCAGACCGTGTTGGCGGTCGGTGAGGTCGTTGACATCGCTGATGCCCTGCAGCTTCTTGGCCTGCACGGCATCGCGGATCTTCTCGATCAGTCGCTCCGGGCCCACCATATAGGGCAGTTCGGTGACGATGATTCCGGTGCGGCGCGGTCCGATCGGCTCGATCGACACCTTGCCGCGCACCTTGAACGCGCCGCGGCCGTTCGTGTACGCGTCCTTGATGCCATCGAGCCCCATGATGATGGCTCCGCAGGGGAAATCAGGGCCGGGCACGAATTCCATGAGCTCGTCGAGAGTGGCATCCGGATGTTCGAGAAGATGGGCCGCTGCCGCCACGACCTCGTTGAGGTTGTGTGGGGCCATGTTCGTCGCCATGCCGACTGCGATGCCACTGGCACCGTTGACGAGCAGATTGGGGAACGCGGCGGGAAGCACAGCTGGCTGCTGGAACTGGCCATCGTAGTTGGGCACGAAATCGACGACATCTTCGTCGAGATTCTCGGTCAGCGCGAGAGAAGAGGGGGCGAGACGCGCCTCGGTGTAACGGGATGCTGCGGGGCCATCATCGAGTGAACCGAAGTTTCCGTGTCCGTCGACCAACGGCACGCGCAGCGCGAAGTCCTGCGACAGGCGCACGAGAGCGTCATAGATCGCTGAATCGCCGTGCGGGTGCAACTTTCCCATGACCTCGCCGACGACGCGGGCACTCTTCACATGGCCGCGGTCGGGTCGGAGCCCCATCTCTGCCATCTGGTAGAGGATGCGCCGTTGCACGGGCTTGAGCCCATCGCGAGCGTCCGGAAGCGCGCGGGAGTAGATGACCGAGTAGGCGTACTCGAGAAAAGATCCCTGCATCTCATCGGACAGATTGATGTCCTGGATGCGCTCCTCGACGGGCTCGGCAGATTCGGTGCGGGGCATGAACTTCCTGGGGACGATGCTGGGCCTGTGAAAGACTGGCTCGGATGCCTCCCATTCTACCGACCACGCCCCCCACAGCTCGGATTCTGAGCGGGGTGGCGGGCGACCTGCTCGCGTCGCTGCGCGGCGCGGAGGGCGCGTTGCCGGCAGCGCGCTCCGTTGTGGTCGTCGTCATTGACGGACTCGGCGCGATCCAGCTGCGCGCACACGCCGGGCATGCCCGGCACCTGACCGCAGGGCTTGGCAAGAAAGACGTGGCGTATTCCGTATTTCCCACCACGACGGCTGCGGCCTTGACCAGTCTGCTGACCGGTGTCGACCCCGGAGTGCACGGTCTGGTCGGATACCAGGTGCTGGACCGCTCCCGCGACGTGCTGGTCAATCAGCTCTCCGGCTGGGAAAGCGACGGAATCGATCCGCTGCATTGGCAGCCAACGCCGACGGTCTTCGAGCAGGCTGCAGCGAGCGGCCACCCCAGTTATGCCGTCGGCGTTGGAGCCTACGCGAACAGTGGATTCACAAGAGCAACACTGCGTGGAGCCACGTTCGTCGCGGCGAAAACCCCCGCCGAGCGCGTGGCCGTCGCGTATCAGCTCGCCGCCGACACGCCGGGAACGCTCGTCTACTGCTATCTGCCGGAGGTCGACAAAGCGGGCCACCGCTATGGCGTCGACTCGGCCCAGTGGATTGCGGCGCTGGAAGAGATCGATGCGGCACTCGCCCTGGCCGCGCCTCGTCACGTAGGGGTGCTGATCACGGCAGATCACGGGATGATTGATGTACCCGCACACCGGCAGATCGTGCTGGATGACGGTGATCCGCGGTTCGAGGGCATTCGTCATATCGGCGGCGAGCCGCGCATGTTGCACGTGTACCTGGAAGCGGATGCTGATCCCGCCGCTGTCGTGGACTGCTGGAGGCAACTCTGCGAAGGCACTGCTGACGTGTTCAGCCGCGCTGAGGCAAAGGCCGCGGGGTTGTTCGGTCCGACGGTCGGCGAGGCGGCATCAGCACGGATCGGGGACATCCTGGTGATCGCCCGCGGAAACCGCGCCTTCTACGACGGAACGGCCGCGGATCAGCGTGCACGCACAATGATCGGACAGCATGGCGCGCTGACGCCGGAGGAACGCCTGGTTCCCTACGTCAAGCGCGGTGCTTTCGCCGCCGCTCGCTGATCTGGATCAGTCGTCGGTGCGGGCGCCGAAGACGATCTCGTCCCAGGACGGCATCGCATTGCGACGCTTTCGCCGAGCGGGGGTGTCTGCGGAGCGTTCCTGAGGAGCAGGTGCCGGTGCGGGTTCCGGTTCTGGATCAGGATCGGCGGCAGCCTCAGGTGCGAGAGCATCGAAGAGTGCGATTGGTTCGGAACTCTTCGAAGGTGCGATCACCTCGCCGTCGTCATCGATCAGAGGCGCGCTCTCGCGCTGGCCGCGCCGGCGACGAAGCGCCTCGAGCAGGTCAGCGGTTTCAGCGCTGGTCGTGGACTGATCGGGTGCCCGTTTGATCGCGGCTTGCTGCGCCGCGCTGTTCGACCGCTCAGGCGCCACGGGCTCGTCGGGCTCGGCATCGGGCTTCGGCAGAAGACGTGGCCCGAATGCGCCGGAGTCGAAGCGGCTGTCGTCCTTGTACGGCGACTCGACACGCTCGCTCTCGACCGCGCGGAGGCGGGGGATCAGCCCGTCGGGAAGCGAACCCTGTCGAGAGAGCTGCGTGGCATCAGAGTTCAGCGGCGAGAGAGAACTGCGTCGCGGGTCGAAGCTCCAGCGAGCGTCGTGGCTCACCTCGTTCGCGAGGAACTCCAGCTTGACGATCCATCCGGACTCGTCTTTCCAGCTTGCCCAGCGCTCATCGGATGCTTCCAACTCAGCGAGCTTGCCGCGGATGGCGACTCCGAAAGTGGGCTGCGCATCTGGTTCGACCTCGCTGCCAATGAGTACGGGGACGGCGAGGGCCTGCCCGATGATGTGCTCGCGTTCCGCGAGAACCGGTCCTTCGAAGCGGGAGACATCGTCGAGTCCGATGCCGAGAAGCTCTGCCACCTCCGTCGCGGACAGACCGGAACGGATGTGGGTCTGGATCTCGCGCGGGCTTACGGTGACCCGTGAGGTCTCCTCGGCGCCCCGCCGACGGGCGCGACGGATCTCGCGCTGCAGTACATCGTCGATGGCGAGGGCGAATCGTTCGCCCGAACCGGTGGCGAGGATCAGCAGGTCGTCTTCGGTACCGACGATCGTGACGTTTTCCATGCGAATGCCCCTCTGAATGGGTGTTCTCCAATGGTGTCATGCGTGTGGCGCGGGAGGCGGGAATACCCTGGGCGCGCCGTCAGTTTGATGTGTTGTGCGCGGGCGCATTTGCAAATTGCTTCCGGGTCGTGCAAACTATGCCCGCCGCTTACCCGATGGCACACCGCCCACTAGCACCATGAAAGTGGAGATCTACCGCATGGCAACCGACTACGACGCCCCCCGAAAGAGCGAAGACGACTCCGAGTCGATCGAAGCCTTGAAGGAGCGTGTGCCGGACAAACTGTCCGGGACCACCGGTGACGAAGACTCTGACAATCCGTCGAGTTTCGACCTCCCCGGTGCCGACCTTTCTGACCTCGAACTCGACGTCGTTGTGCTACCCGCGCAGCAGGACGAGTTCACCTGCATGAGCTGCTTCCTCGTGAAGCACCGCTCGCAGCTTGACCATGAGGGTGCAGAGGGTCTGATCTGCAAGGAGTGCGCTGCCTGATAGCAGTCGCTCCACGTTCACGCGCCCCGGCCGCATGGCTTGGGGCGCGTTGTCGTATCCGGAGGCGTCTTCGTGCCGGCGCCTTCGTGCTGCCGTCGGTGTATCCGCCGGGACTGCTCAGTCGTCGGATGCCGCCGTCTGAGCTCCGCGGATAGCCGCAGCCAGGCGATCGGGAGTGCGCGTCGAGATCGTCCAGCTCGGCGCCGGATCGTTCGGGTCGGTGTTCTCCACGACCACGACGGAATCGATCCCGCTGCGGATCAGGTGCCAACCCCGTGCCGGGAGCGCCGTGCCACGCGCAGCTCGCGCTTCATCGCCGGTGAGCTCGACGACGGAGCCCAGCCAGCGTGCGTCGATGTGTGCGCGACCGGCGCGCAGGACGGTGCCATCGACGCGGATGACCGGCGACCCGAGAATGAGTGCTGCGATCAGCACTACCGCGGCAGCGATCCCGATGATAAGAGCGATCAGCGAGCCCAACGGCGTGAGCGTGAATGTCACCATGGGAGCGGCAACAGCGGCCGTGACGACGAGCCACAGGCTCGGCGAAAGACGCTCGCGGTAGCGAGCACGTGTGTCAGTCATGGGGTTCTGCATTAGCCTCAGGGGGTGAGCGATTCCATTGATCTTCCCATTATCGCGTCTGTCATGCCGCATTACGCCCATCCCGGCGATGCCGGTGCCGATCTGGTGGCAGCTGAGGCCGTCCATCTCGCTCCCGGAGAGCGTGCGCTCGTTCCCACCGGTGTGAGCATCGCGCTGCCCGAGGGGCACGCCGCTTTCGTCGTCCCCCGCAGCGGTCTTGCCGCTAAACACGGCATCACGATCGTGAACTCGCCTGGAACGGTTGATTCGGGTTATCGCGGCGAGATCAAAGTGAGTCTGCTGAACACCGACAGCTCCAGCGCGTACGATGTGGCGGTCGGCGACCGGATCGCGCAATTGATCATCATGCCGGTGACCCGCGCGAAATTCATTCCGGTTGCGGAACTCCCCGACAGTGCACGCGGTGCCGCCGGATTCGGCTCGACAGGCTACACCGCGACTACACAGGCAGTCGAATAGGCAGGAACGACAGAGATGACTGAAGAGATCACCCAGCCGACGTCCAAGTCGGCTCCCGCGAACCGAGCCAGCGATGGTCCGTTCGATGAGAGCGAGGCGAACCCGATTCGCCCCTACATCGATCTGGGCGGCATCAAGATCCTGCCGCGCGAAGGGCTCAACCTCCGACTCGAGGTGGAAGAGCAGTCCAAGCGCATCGTCGCGGTGGGGCTCGACTACGAAGGCTCGTCTCTGCAGGTGCAGCCGTTCGCCGCCCCGCGCACGCTGGGGCTCTGGCACGAGACACGCATGCAGCTCGTCGATCAGGTGCGTCAGCAGGGCGGTCGTGTCGAAGAGCGCGAGGGCCCGCTTGGCCAAGAGTTGCTCGCCGAGGTCCCGGGGCCCGCGGCTGAAGGCTCAGCCCTGCGTCTGGCGCGCTTCATCGGTGTCGACGGACCGCGCTGGTTCTTGCGCGGCGTCATCAGCGGTGCGGCAGCTTCCGATCCGGAAGCCTCCGAGAAGGTCGAGGATCTCTTCCGCTCGATCGTCGTCGTGCGCGGCGGAACTCCGATGCCTCCGCGGGATCTCATCCCGCTGAAGATGCCGGCCACTCCTGGGTCGGCGTGAGCGAACAAGAGCGCAACGACGACCACGAGCCTGCTGAGCAGAGTGCCTCAGACATACTCGGGGCTGCACTAGGTGGTGTTGCGCGTCGGGCCGGAATAGACCCGGCCGAAGGGGCGAGCACGCAGAAAGTCGTGTGGTCCGCGATGGGTGGATGGCGCGGCATCCTGGAATCGGTTCTTCCGAGCCTTGCCTTCGTGGTGCTGTTCACGGTGAAGCCGGACCCGCTTCTGCTCTCGCTGGGAGTTTCGGTCGGTCTTGCGGCCGTATTCACGATCGTTCGACTGTTGCAGAAGTCGCCGCCGTCAGCCGCGATCGGTGGGCTGGTCGCGGCAGGTGCGGCCGCCGCGCTCGCACTTTTCACCGGACGCGGCGAAAACAATTTCGTCCTCGGTTTCTTCACGAACGCCGCCTATGGCTCGGCGCTTCTCATCTCGGCGCTGGTCGGCTGGTCGCTGATCGGACTCGCGGCTGGATTCCTCCTGGGGGAGGGCACCGCGTGGCGGCAGAGCAAACGGATGCGTCGTGCGTATTTCTGGCTCGCCATCGCCTGGGCAGGACTCTTCGCCGCTCGCCTCGCTGTGCAGCTTCCGCTGTACTTCGCCGGCGACGTCACGGCCCTGGGGACGTTCAAGATCGTGATGGGTTTGCCGCTGTTCGCACCGATGATCGCGGTGACCTGGTTGGTTGTCCGGGCACTGCATCCGAGCGCGTCGCGCAGTGACGCGTCCGCCGGTGCATGATAGATTTATCTTGACGTCAAGATAAATTTAAGACTTTCGCTGGGTGCCAATCCAGAGGACACTGTTAGGTGTGCCTTGCTGGCAGCCAGCTCCCCAGGCGAGCAAGATTGAATCGCCTGTCGCTCCCACAGATGAGAAGGAGACGGATTCGTGTCCACGGTTAACAGCTTCGGTGCTAAAAGCACCCTGACGGTCGGCAGTACCGACTATGAGATCTTCCGCGTTGACACGGTTCCGGGCTTTGACAAGCTCCCGTTCAGCCTGAAGGTACTCCTCGAGAACCTGCTTCGCACCGAGGACGGCGCGAATGTCACGAAGGCTCAGATCGAGGCTCTGGGATCGTGGGATGCCGCGGCCGAGCCCAACACCGAGATCCAGTTCTCGCCGGCCCGCGTGGTCATGCAGGACTTCACCGGCGTGCCCTGCATCGTCGATCTTGCGACCATGCGCGAGGCCGTCACCGCACTCGGTGGCGACCCGAACAAGATCAACCCCTTGTCGCCTGCTGAAATGGTGATCGACCACTCGGTGATCGCCGACCTGTTCGGCTCCGAGAATGCTCTTGAGCGCAACGTCGAGATCGAATACGAGCGCAACGGTGAGCGTTACCAGTTCCTGCGTTGGGGTCAGACCGCGTTCAACGACTTCAAGGTCGTCCCCCCGGGAACCGGAATCGTGCACCAGGTGAACATCGAGCACCTCGCCAAGGTCATCTATGACCGCACCAACGGCGGCGTGCTCCAGGCTTACCCCGACACCTGTGTCGGAACCGACTCGCACACCACCATGGTCAACGGCCTGGGTGTGCTCGGTTGGGGCGTCGGTGGCATTGAGGCCGAGGCCGCGATGCTCGGCCAGCCCGTGTCGATGCTGATCCCTCGTGTCGTGGGCTTCAAGCTCACCGGTGAGATTCCCGCCGGCGTCACCGCGACCGACGTGGTGCTGACGATCACTGACATGCTGCGCAAGCACGGCGTGGTCGGCAAGTTCGTCGAGTTCTACGGTGCCGGTGTGGCTTCCGTGCCGCTCGCCAACCGCGCCACCATTGGAAACATGAGCCCGGAGTTCGGTTCGACCGCGGCGATGTTCCCGATCGATGCTGTCACCACCGACTACCTGCGTCTCACCGGTCGCGACGAGCAGGCGATCGCTCTCGTCGAGGCCTATGCCAAGGAGCAGGGCCTGTGGCACGACGCCTCGAAGGAGCCCTCCTTCAGCGAGTACATGGAGCTCGACCTCAGCACCGTAGTGCCGTCGATCGCAGGTCCCAAGCGTCCGCAAGACCGGATCCTGCTGTCAGAGGCGAAGTCGCAGTTCGAGAAGGACATCGTCGACTACGCGCAGCCGAGCACATCGGACTCGCTGGTCGACCTGGAATCGAAGCACTCCTTCCCGGCCTCCGACCCGGGCCCCGTGCCCGGTGAGGAAGACCACGACACGCGTCCGGTGCACATCTCCAGCGGCGTCAACGGCTCGTCCAAGCCTGTTCCGGTGACCACGCCTGATGGCGAGAGCTACATTCTCGACCACGGTGCTGTCACCCTGGCCGCGATCACCTCGTGCACCAACACCTCGAACCCGTCGGTCATGATGGCCGCAGGACTTCTCGCCCGTAAGGCGCGCGAGAAGGGTCTGAAGCAGAAGCCGTGGGTCAAGACCACGCTCGGCCCGGGGTCGAAGGTCGTCACCGACTACTACGAGAAGTCCGGCCTCGATAAGGATCTGGAAGGCCTCGGGTTCTACACGGTCGGCTACGGCTGCACCATCTGCATCGGTAACTCTGGTCCGCTCATCGAAGAGGTTTCGGCCGCGATCAACGATCACGACCTCGCCGTCACCGCAGTGCTCTCCGGTAACCGCAACTTCGAGGGTCGTATCAGCCCCGATGTGAAGATGAACTACCTGGCTTCGCCGCCGCTGGTAGTCGCCTACGCACTGGCGGGATCGATGCACTTCGACTTCGAGAACGACGCACTCGGCACAGACACCGAGGGCAACGACGTCTTCCTCAAGGACATCTGGCCGACCCCGGCAGAGATCCAGGAAGTCATCGACTCATCGATCTCGCGTGAGCAGTTCATCAAGCAGTACGCCACGGTCTTCGACGGTGACGAGCGCTGGACGAGCCTGCCCACCCCGACCGGCCCCATCTTCGAGTGGGACGACAAGTCGACCTACGTGCGTCGTCCTCCATACTTCGAGGGCATGACGATGGAGCTGACCCCCGTGTCAGACATTACCGGTGCGCGTGTCATGGCAACCCTGGGTGACTCGGTCACGACTGACCACATCAGCCCGGCCGGAAACATCAAGATCGGCACCCCGGCTGCGAAGTACCTCGAGGAGCACGGAGTCCGGCAGAAGGACTTCAACTCCTTCGGTTCACGCCGTGGCAACCACGAAGTGATGATCCGCGGCACGTTCGCGAACATCCGCCTGAAGAACCAGCTGGTTCGTGCCGTCAACGACGGCAACGAGATCGAGGGTGGCTTCACTCGCGACTTCACCCAGGCTGACGCACCGCAGTCGTTCATCTACGACGCCAGCCAGAACTACCAGGACGCCGGCACCCCGCTGGTGATCTTCGGTGGCAAGGAATACGGTTCGGGATCGTCGCGCGACTGGGCTGCGAAGGGCACCAGTCTGCTGGGTGTCAAGGCCGTCATCACCGAGAGCTTCGAGCGCATTCACCGCTCGAACCTGATCGGCATGGGCGTCGTCCCGCTGCAGTTCCCCGCTGGCGAGAGCTGGGAGTCGCTGGGTCTCGACGGCACCGAGATCGTCTCGATCACGGGCCTGGAAGAGCTCAACAACGGCACCACGCCGAAGACGGTGCGGGTCACGGCTACGCCGAGCGAGCACTCGCCTGAGGGTAAGCAGCCGGTGGAATTCGACGCGGTCGTTCGCATCGACACCCCCGGTGAGGCGGACTACTACCGCAACGGTGGAATTCTGCAGTACGTGCTGCGTTCGCTGGTCTGATCAGCGTTTGTCGAAGGGGCTCGGATCGTATGATCCGGGCCCCTTTCGCGTACTCGGCAGGAACGTGGGGGTGCCTGTTCACCGAAGATTCTCTGCCGAGCGCGGTAAGATTCCCGTTGGAGTGTTCGCTCGCTCAGGAGCGTCGCGCGGAGTCGATGAGGAGGTGCAGATGCCCATTCTTCCGAGCATCTCAGGACCCCGGGATCTAGATGGATTGTCTCTCGATCAGCTCGATGATCTGGCCGCAGAGATTCGCACATTCCTGGTCGACAACGTTTCGCGCACCGGCGGCCATCTCGGGCCGAACCTCGGCGTGGTGGAACTGACGATCGCGCTGCATCGGGTCTTTTCTTCACCGGATGACCCCTTCGTCTTCGATACCGGGCATCAGTCCTACGTGCACAAGATTCTCACCGGCCGCCAAGACTTCTCGAATCTGCGTGTTCGCGGCGGCTTGGCCGGTTACCCGCAGCGCAGCGAGAGCGCGCATGATGTGGTCGAGTCCTCTCACGCTT
This sequence comes from Microbacterium sp. A94, assembly GCF_051842855.1. Taxonomy (NCBI): domain Bacteria; kingdom Bacillati; phylum Actinomycetota; class Actinomycetes; order Micrococcales; family Microbacteriaceae; genus Microbacterium; species Microbacterium sp. A94. Next base: position 426,683 of record NZ_JBPXMU010000001.1, read on the forward strand.
CCAGTTCACTCAGCTGGGCGGATGGCATCTCACGGGCGCTGACAGCCACAGGTCGTGCAGATCGCCATGTGGTGGCGATCGTCGGCGACGGCGCACTCACCGGCGGTATGACCTGGGAAGCGCTCAACAACATCTCCGACGATAACGACCGCAACCTCGTCATCGTCGTCAACGACAACGGCCGATCCTATGCGCCGACCATCGGCGGTATGTCCCGATATCTCAACCGCGTGCGCACGGCGGCCACCTACCGCAATCTGCACCGCAAATCAGATCGATTGTTCCGCGCCTTCGGCCCTGTTGGACGTGCGCTCTTCCGCGGCGTTCGCGGTGGCACGCATGGCTTTCTTTCACGGTTCACCAACAACGCGGCCCTGTATTCGAACCTCGACATTAAGTACCTCGGACCCGTCGACGGGCACGACCTTCCCGCGCTGATCGAGACCATGGAGCAGGCGAAGTCTTACGGCGCGCCGGTGATCGTGCACGTCATCACGGAGAAGGGCCGGGGCTATCAGCCGGCGCGTGACGACGAAGCAGATCAGTTCCACGCCGTTGGGCGCATCGATCCGGCGACGGGGGAGACACTCTCCTCGAGTGGTCAGGGCTGGACGGATGTCTTCTCCGATGCCCTCGTCAAAGTCGGTGAACGCGATCCGCAAGTGATCGCGATGACCGCCGCGATGTTGCGTCCGACCGGCCTTGCCGCATTCGCCGAGCGCTTTCCCGACCGTGTGTATGACGTGGGGATCGCTGAGCAGCACGCGGTGACAGCGGCAGCGGGCCTCGCCTATGGCGGCCTGCATCCGGTAGTCGCTATGTACGCGACCTTCATGGGGCGCGCGTTCGATCAGGTGCTCATGGATGTCGGCCTGCACCGGGCCGGAGTGACCTTCGTGCTCGATCGCGCCGGAATCACGGGACCGGACGGCCCGAGCCATCACGGCATGTGGGACCTCGCAATGCTGCAGATCGTGCCACACATCCGGATTGCTGCCCCCAGAGACGCTGTGCGGCTGCGTGAAGCGTTGGAAGAGGCTGTCGCCGTCAATGATGCCCCGACGGTCATTCGATTCCCCAAGGGGGCTGTGGTGCCCGAATTGCCTGCGTTGGAGCGGCTCGCCGACGGCGTCGATGTGCTCAGCCGTGGTGAGGGCGAGGACGTGCTGCTTGTCGGCATCGGGCCATTCGCTGCGCTAGCCATGGATGTTTCCGCGCGGCTGCGAGCGCAGGGGATCGGTGCGACGGTGATCGATCCGCGCTGGGCTATCCCCGTGCAGCCCTCGGTGATCGAACTCGCAGCCCAGCACCGGCTGGTGATCACCCTGGAGGACGGCATCCGTGTCGGCGGCATCGGCACCAGGGTCCGCCAGGTTCTGCGTGAAGCGGGTATTGACACCGCTGTTGACGAGCTGGGGCTGCCTGATGAGTTCCTCGACCACGCGTCACGCGAGGAGATCCTCGCAGACGCCGGTCTCACGGCTTCGAAGATCGCTCAGGATATCGTCGCGCAAGTCTTGGGAACGCGTATCCCCATGGCGCGAAACGCCGGCGAGACCGGCGCGATCGATCTTCCGCTGCACGAACGGCGCTGAGTCCTAGACAGCTGCGTCGTGGCGTGCAGCGGGCGCGCGGTGACGGGGGACGCGCTTGTGACGCCTTGCTGTCCAGGCCCAGCCTGACACAACACTGAGGGCGCACATTGTGGCCACCATCGCGGGGAACCACGTCGAGAAGACGTAGGCGAAGCTACCGCGGGTAATGAGCACACCTGCGCTGAGGACGACAAAGCCCAGCAGCACACCGAAGGCCGTGTACACGGCGACGTGCACGATGATTCGTGGGCTTCGTGCCAGACGTCGCGCGATCAGTCGCAGGATGGGCGCCGCGATGAGCGTGACGACGGCTGATACCGCGCCACCGACCGGGACCCCGAACATCAAGTACAGCGTGATCATCGCCAGAGGCGGGCCCCACGGGAGGCCGGAGTTCAGCACCGCCGTCACGATGAGCATCGAGACGAGCAGAAGCATGAACGAGATCCATGCGGCGAACGCGCCCTGACGAAACTCCCCGTCCGTGAACGCCATCGGCTCTTCAACGGTCCGTGGGGAGACTTCGGTCATGTTCGCACCTCGCCGATCAGGGTCAGCAGCTCGCTCGTCGCCTTGCGGATTCCTGGGACTCTGGCGAACGGAAGCGCGAGCGCCAGAGTCCGCAGCCCGCTATCGAGCAGACGCCTCGTGCTGCGCTGCCCAGGGGTGCTGTCGTACGTCCACCGCAGTACGAGCGCAAGATAGGCAACGAACAGGGCCTCCGGCATCCGCCCTGCGATCTCTTCCGGCAGTCGATGCTGCGCGCCGGAGACGGCCGACCGAAACAGATTCAGCGTCATCTCGCGCGCGGGCCCGGACTCATCGGCAAGCGGGTTGAGCGGAGAGTCCGGAGGGATCATCGCAGTCAGGAATCCCGGCGCGACGTGCTGGTAGGGGAGCACTGCGCGAAGGCCCGTCTCGAACACGATCCGCAGGCGGTCGACGAGCCCAGGAACCCCTTCGAGCTGAGGAAGCGCGAGAGCGGCATGTTCTCGCTGGACGCGGACGTAGAGCTCCTGCACCAGATGGGTTTTGGACGGGAAGTAGTAGTACGCGTTGCCGACAGAGACGCCTGCTGCCTCAGCAATCGCGCGCATCGTCGTGTCGGCGTAGCCGTTCTTGATGAACGAAGTGATTGCAGCATCCCGGATCTTCACCCGGGTGCGTTCGCTCTTTTTGACGGGGCCCTCGTCTTTTTCGAACATGTTCAAAACATAGCAGGAAAGAAGGGGCGCATCCGAAGATGCGCCCCCTCTTTCCTGCTGACGAGTACTAGCTCAGCTCCCGATCCCGCGGATCGGCGGGTTATGGAAGGTGCCGCCGAACACCCGCTCCGATGCGCCCTCTCGGTCCAGGTACGGCGAAGCACCGCCATCGATGAAGGGCCAACCGGCGCCCAGGATCAGGCAGAGGTCGATGTCCTCGACCTCGGGCACGACGCCCTCATCGAGCATGAGTTTGATCTCCTGCGCGAGGCCGTCCTGCACGCGGGTGAGGATCGTCTCGGCCGATGCCGGGGCCGAACCCACAGCGCCCTTGAGTGCCTTCTCCGCCGCCTTGGTCCAGCCGGTGACACGCCCGCCCTTGTCCTTCTCCACGACCTTGTCAAGCTCTGCCAGAGCGTGGAAGTTGTCGTTGGCGTAGAACCGATCGGGGAAGTGCCGGACCATCGTGTCCTGCACGTGGGCTGCGACCTTCCAACCGACGAGGTCGATGAGTTGGAATGGGCCCATGGGAAGACCGAGCGGTCCGAAGGCCTTCTCGACGTCGGCGATCGGTGTTCCCTCGTAGACTGCCCGTGCCGCCTCGCCCATGACCTTCGCCAGGAGCCGGTTCACGACGAAGCCCGGAGCATCGGCGGTGAGCACGGCGCTCTTGCCGAGTCCCTTCGCCACGACGAAGGCTGTCGCCAGCGTCTGCTCATCGGTGCCCGGCGTCTTCACGATCTCGATGAGCGGCATGACCGCGACCGGGTTGAAGAAGTGGAATCCAACCAACCGCTCCGGGTGGGCGAGTTTGGCTCCGATCTCCTCGACCGACAGCGACGAAGTGTTCGTCGCCAGGATCGCGTCATCGGCGATGATCTTCTCGATGTCGCCAAACACCTGCTGCTTCACGCCGACCTCTTCGAACACCGCCTCGATGACGAAGTCGCAGTCCGCATACTCGCTCTTGTCGACTGTGCCATGAATCAGACCGCGCAGTTTGTTCGCACTGTCGGAGTCGAGCCGGCCCTTGGCCTCAAGTTTGCCGATTTCCTCATTGATGTATGCCAGGCCCTTGTCGACACGTGCCTGGTCGATGTCGGTGATCAGCACCGGCACCTGCAGCCTGCGAACGAAAAGCAGCGCGAACTGGCTGGCCATGAGACCAGCGCCGATGATGCCGACCTTCGTAACCTTCTTGGCGAGAGCCTTGTCCGGCGCTCCAACCGGACGTTTCGCACGCTTCTGCACGAGATCGAACGCATACATGGATGCCGCGAACTGGTCGCCGGAGACGAGATCGGCAAGCGCCTCATCTTCGCGCGCGAAGCCTTCGGCTTTGGTACCGCTCTTCGCCTTGTCGAGCAGGTCGAGCGCGACATAGGGCGAGCGCGGCATCGTGCCGATCTTCGATTCCAGCATCCCGCGTGCCATCTTGATGGCAATTGGCCACTTCGTCAGGCGCTCGAGCTTGCCCGGCTCATTCTTGCGCTCCACCTTCTTGCCGCTGAGTACCTCATCCGCCCAGGCGAGCGAGTTCTCGAGGTAGTTAGCGGCCGGGAAGATGGCATCCATAATCCCGAGGTCGAATGCCTGCTGCGGCTTGAGCATCCGGTTTTGCTTGAGCGGATTCGAGATCACGACCTCAAGGGCGTTCTCGATGCCGATGAGGTTCGGAAGCAGGTAGGCACCGCCCCAACCGGGAATGATGCCGAGGAATACCTCTGGCAGCGCGACCGCTGCGGCCGAAGCATCCACCGTGCGGTACGTCGAGTTCAGCGCGATCTCGAGCCCACCACCCAGCGCGAGCCCGTTGACGAAGGCGAACGAGGGAACACCGAGTTCGCTGAGCGAGCCGATGACCTTGTGGCCGAGCTGCGCGATCAAGCGCGCGTCATCGGTGGATGTGACCTTCGAGATATCCGAGAGATCTGCACCGGCAGCGAGGATGTACTGCTTGCCGGTGATGCCGACAGCATGGATCTCGCCAGCCGCTGCGCGCGCTTTGAGCCCGGCGAGTGTTTCACCCAGTTCGGTGAGGGTTGCCGGTCCGAGCGTATTCGGCCTGGTGTGATCGCGGCCGTTGTCGAGGGTGATCAACGCCATCACCTTGCCGGAGGCGAGGCGAATGTCGCTGACCGGCGAATGCGTGATGACCTCGTCGCCGGCGAGGGCGAGAATGGGAGAGAAATCGATCTTGTCGTAGTCGGTCATGTTCGTACTCACTTTCGCTTCTTGCCGTCGTAGTACGGGTTCTCCCAGATGACGCTGCCGCCCTGGCCCAGGCCGACGCACATGGCGGTGAGGCCGTAACGCACGTCCGGACGTTCGGCGAACTGCGCGGCGAGTTGGATCATCAGTCGCACACCGGATGCTGCGAGGGGGTGACCGAGCGCGATAGCCCCGCCCCACTGGTTCACACGGGGGTCGTCATCCGCGATGCCGAAGTGGTCGAGCAGCGAGATGACCTGGATGGCAAATGCTTCGTTCAGTTCGAACAGACCGATGTCGGCGATCGTGAGTCCGGCCTTCTTCAACGCCTTCTCCGTCGAGGGGATCGGGCCGATGCCCATGATCTCCGGCTGCACGCCGGCGAATGCGAACGACACCATCTTCATCTTCGGCTTCAGACCGAATTCCTTCACTGCGCCGCCACCGGCCAGTAGCGACATCGTCGCTCCATCAGTTAGCGGCGAAGAGGTGCCGGCGGTCACTCGACCATGCGGCCGGAAAGGAGTCTTGAGAGCCGCGAGATCATCCATCGTGGTCTGCGGGCGACGGCCCTCGTCCTCGCTGGCCAACCCCCAAGCGCCGTCGGCGCCCTTGATAGCAACCGGTACGAGATCCGGCTGGATCTTCCCGGCGTCATATGCGGCCTGCACCTTGTGCTGGCTCAGCATCCCGAACCGGTCAGAGCGCTCCTTGGTCAGGTGCGGGAAGCGATCGAAGATGCGCTCCGCGGTCACGCCCATGTTCAGCGCACCCGGGTCGACCATCTTCTCCGCGACGAAACGCGGGTTCGGGTCGGCGTTGGCGCCGATGGGGTGGTGCCCCATGTGCTCGACGCCGCCGGCGATCGCGAAGTCGTACATGCCGATGCCGATCGAGCCGGCCATGGTCGTGACACTGGTCATGGCGCCGGCGCACATGCGCTCAACGGCAAGGCCAGGCACGGTGTTGGGCAGACCCGCAAGAATTGCCACGGAGCGACCGAGCGTGAGCCCCTGGTCGCCGGTCTGTGATGTCGCGGCGATGGCCACATCGTCGATGCGCTCTGCCGGAACGTCGGCGTTGCGCTCCATGAGCCCGATCGTCGCCTTCACGGCGAGGTCGTCTGCGCGGGTGTTCCAGTACATGCCTTTTTCGCCAGCGCGCCCGAACGGGGTGCGCATGCCATCGACGAAGAAGACGTCCGAGATCTCGGCCACTCTGCCTCCAAGGTTGGGTTTCATCTCAGCCTAGGAGCCAGCATGGGCCCGCGGGAATCGGTTGGGTTGAACCTACGACTCAGGGGCGACGGCCGGTTCTGGCAATTGCGTAGCTTCTACAAAGGCATCCGCAATCTTCTGTGCAGTCTGATCAATCTGCCAGGGCCGGGCACCGAGCTTCGCCAGCGAATCAGCGACGGCTTCTGCGGTCGGCTCTGGCGGTGTCCAGGCTAGACGCCGCAGCGTGTCGGGCTTGAGAAGATTCTCGGTGGGCATCGCGAGTTCCTCGGCGAGTGCCTCTACAGCGGGCCGCGCGTGCTTCAGCCGGCTATCGGCTTCGGGGTTGCGATCAACCCACGCCCGTGCCGGCGGAAGCGCATCGGTACTCACTCGCAACCGCGGAAGCAGTTCGGTCTCACGCCCGCGCACGATCGCCTGCCACCACCGGTCCAGCTGTGAGCGGCTGGCCCGTCCGGTGAAGTTCTGCACACTCGCGAGCGCCTGTTTGCTCTGCGGGTTCGCCAGGACAGCCGCGACCAAGGAACGATCCGGTACGAGGCGGCCCGGGGCGGTGTCCTGTTGTTGGGCGTACTCCTCGCGGGACTCCCACAGGGAGCGGGCGATGGCAAGGCCGCGTGCACCCTTGACCTGGTGCAAGCCGCTCAGACGGCGCCATGGGTCCTCTCGTGGCGGACGAGGCGGCTGCGCGAGGGTTGCCGCGAACTCTTGGCGGGCGAACTCGGTCTTCTGCTGCTCGTCGAGTTCGGCTGCGATCGCGTCGCGGACATCGACCAGATGAAGAACATCGAGAGCTGCGTAGTCGAGCCAGCTGTCCGGCAGCGGTCTCGTCGACCAGTCTGCGGCGGAATGCTCCTTCTTCAGCGTGATTCCGAGGGTGTCCTCGACAACGGCGGCGAGGCCGACATGATCGTGTCCGAGCAGGCGAGCAGCCAACTCGGTGTCGAAGATGGTCGCCGGTTCCAAGGCGAGCTCGCGCAGCGAGGGGAGATCTTGGCTGGCGGCGTGGAAGACCCATTCGATGTCGCCGATCGCCTGCTGCAGTGCGCTGAAGTCACCGACTGCTGGCGGGTCGAACAGGAACACGCCGGCATCGCGCCGAAACACCTGAACGAGATAGGCGCGTTGCGAATAGCGGAATCCGGAGGCTCGCTCGACGTCGACGGCAACGGGGCCGGTGCCGTCGGAGAGCAGCGCGCATGCCGCCTCGAATTCGATCGGATCGTCGATGACGGAGTACTCAGTCACGACCTGCCTTTCGTGCGCCGAACACGGCGATGTTCTCAGAACCGGGAGGAAGCCCGGCGAGCATGCCGACCAGTTCGGCCCATGCCTCTACGTGCGGCCGGAATGGTTCCTCCGGCGTCCAAGACGAGCGTAGTTCGATCTGCGCTCCGTCGCCTTCCGCAGCCAGACCGCCGAACCCCTTCGACAGGGTCTTCGTCGACGTTCCGGACGCGGAATGGTAATCAGCGCTGTGCGATTCCAGGGCATCGACCAGCCACGACCACGTGACATCGGCCAGCAGCGGGTCAGTGCCGATCTCGGGTTCGAGCGGAGCCTGTGCGAACGTGATCACACGCCAGGCACCATCCCAGGCATTCGGCTCGTCGGGGTCGTACAACAGGATGAAGCGTCCGGTGCCGTAGAGCGAGTCGCCGGTGTCATCGGGGCGCACGTCTGCAGCGAGCGCGATTGAGTATGGCGCAAGCCCCTGCGGGGAAGGAATCTCCCGCACCACGATGTCATCGCGGAACACCGTGTCGCGCAGCTCAGCTGCGGCACGTTCGAATTGCGCTCCGTCATCGGGATGTGCGGTCACGGCAACAGGCTAGAGTCAGGAAGCGATGAAGAGTCTCAGGCACGCCGTTGCACTGGTGGTACCCGCGATTGTCGCCCTCGGTGCTGCAGTGCTGTTTTTCGTGTTCGCGATCGCTCGAAAGGTCGTGACGCCGGCTGCTCGCGCCGCAGATGTCGAGATCCTCGCCGTTGATACCGGCGCGCAGACGATCGAACTGAGCCGCACCGCAGACACGGAGCTCCCGGGCCGGTACGGTCTGTTCACGACCGGGACCACCGGATATGTGAAGCTCGGCGCCGTGCTCAGCTCTGACACGAAACGCGTGCGCAGAAAACTGCTGACGCAGGTCGATACCGGCGCACGCATCGATCGTGCTGCCGCGTTCAGCGGCTGGTATTACTCGACGCCAGGAGAGTTGCATCTGCCGTGGGAGTCGGTGCTCATCGGGACACCCGCGGGGCCCTGCCCGGCCTGGCTGTTCCCCGCCCAATCGGACACCTGGGTCGTCCAGATTCACGGGCGCGGTGTGACGCGGGCGGAGTGCCTGCGCGCGGTGCCGGTGTTTCACTCGATGGGATTGCCGAATCTTGTCGTCTCGTATCGAAATGACGGTGAGGCGCCGCGCAGTCGCGGTGGCGCTTATTCGCTCGGAGCATCCGAATGGCGTGATGTGGATGCGGCGATCGGTTATGCGCTGCGTCACGGCGCCCAGCGGATCATCCTGGTGGGATGGTCGATGGGCGGCGCGATCGCATTGCAGACACTCATGTCATCTGCGCACCGTGAGCAGATTGTCGGTGTTGTGCTGGAGTCACCAGTTGTCGACTGGCGCACGGTGCTGCGATTTCAAGCACGCGAGTCTGGCTATCGCGATCCGCTGCCGACGTTGGCGATGAACGCCCTGTCTTCGCCGGTGACCGCGCGCCTCAGCGGTGCGGACGAGCCGATCGCCTTCGATCGGCTCGATATGGTCGCTCGAGCGGATGAACTGAATGTGCCGATTCTGGTGCTGCACAGCGAGGACGACGGTTTCGTCCCGATCGATGCATCACGCGCTCTGGCTGAAGCCCGCCCGGACATCGTCACAATGCCGCCGTTCGCCGTCGCACGACACACCAAGCTGTGGAATTACGATCAGATCAGCTGGACGACTGCGATCACCGAGTGGATGAGCGCGAACCACTTCACCGCTTCTCAGTGACCTGCCGCTTCACGCGCATCAGCATCCCGGTCATTCCGCCGATGCGCAGGGGGGACACCGCCCTGGTCAGACCGATCGTCTGCGGGTAGTCGTTGGGGATCGCAAGGACTGCGTCGGCGGTCAGTCCGGTGATGCCCTGAGCCAGGATGCTGGCGAATCCGCGAGTCGTCGGCGCCTCGGGCGGCGCGGTCGCATGCATCGTCACGATGTCGTCGACGATCTCGACGTTGATGAACACAGGGGACTGGCACTCGGCGACGCGCTCGTACATCTCCGGATGCTCCCGCAGAGCTGCGGGGACATCGGGAAGCTCGTTCGCGAACTCGAGCAGCAGCTCGAGGCGCTCGGACTCTGCGAGCTCGAGGAATTCGCCGCGAATCTCGGCGAGAGTGTCAGGGGCCGGAGTGTCAGTCATCCCTGTGATTCTGCCACGTTCAGAGGGACCCGGGCTCGCTTCCGGTCACGATCGGCACGCGCACGGCGCTGCCCCATTCTGTCCACGAGCCGTCGTAGTTGCGCACGTTTGTGAAGCCAAGCAGGTGGTTCAACACGAACCAGCTGTGGCTGGAGCGCTCTCCGATGCGGCAGTACGCGATCACATCATCGCCGACCTGGAGGCCTGCGCCATCGAGATAGATGGCGTCGAGCTCGGCACGTGTCTTGAACCCGCCGTCCTCGGCGACAGCGCGAGCCCAGGGCACGCTCTGCGCCGTCGGGATGTGGCCGGCGCGAAGTGCGCCCTCCTCGGGGTATGCGGGCATGGTCGTGCGCTCACCGCTGTACTCCTCGGGCGAGCGTACGTCGATGAGGGGGCCGTTGCCGATGAACGCGACGACCTCATCCTTGTAAGCGCGCAGCGCCGAGTCGTCGCGTTCGATGACCGGGTAGTCGGTCGTGGGACGCGCTGTCTTGTCCGTGGTGAGTTCGCGGCCCTCGGCGATCCACTTGTCGCGTCCCCCATCGAGTAGTCGTACATCTTCGTGCCCGAACAGCGAGAAGACCCAGAGCGCGTACGCCGCCCACCAGTTGTTCTTGTCGCCGTAGATCACGATCGTGTCATCGCGTGAGATCCCCTTGCGGCTGAGCAGCTGCGCAAAGCCTTCACCGTCGACGTAGTCACGCACGACAGGGTCGTTCAACTCGGTGTGCCAGTCAACTTTCACGGCGCCCGGGATATGACCGGTCTCATACAGCAGCACGTCTTCGTCGGACTCCACGACGACGAGGCCGGGGGTACCCAGATTCGCAGCCAGCCACTCGGTGCTGACGAGTCGGCCAGGTTCGGAGTACTCGGCGAACTTCGCGGATGAAGAATCGAACTCGATGGTCACAGGGCGCTCCTCGATGGATATGCAGGGCAGGGTTCACGTGATGACGGCGTAGTGTTGAGCCGTCCCCTTCGACGATAGATCGCTTTAGTCTGCTCTGGACGCGTTCTGTCAGACTTCGACACAGGAAACCCATGCCCGCCACTTCCGTTCCGCACGCCGTGCACCTCACCGACCGCCAGCCACAGGTCAGCGGCCCGGAGATGCTGGCAAGCCTGGTACCGCCTCCGCAGTTCGACAACGCGACTTTCGAGAGCTACCGATCGGATGCCGCATATCCGTCTCAGGCCGAAGCCAAGGCTCTACTGGAACGATTTGCCGGGCGTGGTGCGCCGGTCAAACGCGGCGGGCTCTTCAGCCGCGCGAAGAAGGAACCGCAACTAAAACCGGGCGTGTACCTGGACGGCGGCTTCGGTGTCGGCAAGACCCATCTGCTGGCATCGATCTACCATGCGCTTCCTGCACGCAGAAAGTACTTCGGCTCGTTCATCGAATACACCGCCCTGGTCGGTGCGTTGGGCTACAAGAACACGGTCGACCTGCTGCGCGGCGCCGACCTGATCTGCATCGACGAGTTCGAACTCGACGATCCCGGCGACACGATGGTGATGACCCGGCTGCTGGGCGAACTGGTGCCCACCGGCACCCGGCTGGCGGCGACCTCGAACACGCCGCCCAATGCGCTGGGAGAAGGACGCTTCGCCGCACAGGACTTTCTCCGCGAGATTCATGCGATGTCCAGCAGCTTCGAGACGATCCGCATCGACGGCGTCGATTTCCGCCAGCGCGCGCTGGACGGGAACGCTGTGACATTCACGGTGCAGGACTACGAGCAGCGGATCACTGCCGAAGCGGCTGCAGGCGTAGCATCCGATGATCTTTTTGACGACGTCATCCGCCACCTCGCCAAGGTGCATCCCTCGCGCTACATCCGCGTGATCGATGACCTCTCCGTTGTCGGCATCCGCGATGTGCGCGTGCTGACCGATCAGTCTGAGGCGTTGCGTTTCGTGGCGTTCATCGACCGGGTCTACGACGCCCAGATTCCGGTGGTTGCCACAGGTCTGAGTCTGGATCAGGTGTTCTCCGAGGAGATGCTCGGCGGTGGATATCGCAAGAAGTATCTCCGTGCGATTTCTCGACTCAACGCGCTGACGCATTCTGCGCGTGAAGTCAGCTCCGTGTAACGCGATGGTTACACGGGCATCTCAGCTGTAACCGCGGAGAAACACTCGACGTATCTTGCGGAAACGGGGTCTCGTCACACTGAAGTCTCAATTACTTCGGATGTGAGGTTTCCCAATGGATGCTCCCGGCAATATCTCGTGGGGGATAACCGCCACGGCACTGGTTCTGCTGATGACCCCAGGGGTCGCGTTCTTCTATGGCGGTCTCGTCAAAGCGAAGAGCGTCGTCAGCATGATGATGATGAGCTTCGGCTCGATCGGGCTCGTCGCAGTCCTGTGGATTCTGTTCGGCTATTCGATGAGTGCCGTCGACAGCCCGGGCCAGTTCGCCGGTAACCCGTTCGCCGACTTCGGTCTGGCGTCGCTGTCGGCAGGCGAAGGATCAAACGTCGCGCTGCTCAGCGTTGCCTACGGCGCCACATTCGCGATCATCACGGTGGCACTGATATCCGGCGCCATCGCCGACCGTGCGAAGTTCGGAAGCTGGCTGATCTTCGCCGGCATCTTTGCCACGGTCGGATACTTTCCCATCGCAGCGTGGGTATGGGGCGGCGGCTGGGTGATGGAGCTCGGCGCAACGCTCTTCGGCGCGGACAGCGGTATCGAGGTCATCGACTACGCCGGTGGAACCGCCGTGCACATCAATGCCGGCGCGGCAGCTCTGGCTCTGGCGCTCGTTCTCGGCAAACGGATCGGTTTTCAGAAGGGCATCCTCAAGCCCCACAACGTGCCGCTCACACTGCTGGGGGCTGCACTGCTGTGGTTCGGCTGGTTCGGTTTCAACGCCGGCGCCGAGTGGACCGCTGAAGACATGGGTGGAGTCGGCCTCATCGGCCTGAACACCATGGGGGCTACTGCCGCGGCAATTCTTGGTTGGATTCTCATCGAACGGATCAAAGACGGCAAGGCCACGTCTGTGGGCGCGGCATCCGGCGCTGTTGCGGGTCTGGTCGCCATCACCCCGGCGTGCGCGAATCTGACTCCGGGGTGGTCGCTGCTGCTGGGAGCGCTGTCGGGAATCGCCTGTGCGCTGGCAGTGGAAATGAAGTTCCGCTTCGGGTTCGACGACTCCTTGGACGTGGTTGGCATCCACCTGGTCGGCGGTCTGCTCGGCACCGTGTACCTGGGGCTGTTCGCCACTGAGCAGGGACTGTTCGTGGGTGGTGATGGCCGGCTGCTGGCTGTGCAGGTGATCGCGGCGCTGGGCGTATTGATCTACTCCTTCGTCGTGGCGTTCATCATCGGAACGGTGATCCAGAAGACGATCGGTTTCCGAATCACGAATGAAGACGAGATCGCCGGGGTCGACTCGGTCGTGCACGGTGAGGAGGGCTACGCGCTCGTCGACGCCAGATGACGATCTTCGGGTGATCGATAGGGTGGCTGGGTGAGTTCTTCCCGCAGCTTTCTCGGTCAGATTGCGGATCTGGCCCTCAAGTCACTGGCATCCGTTCTGTCCCGGTCCTCGAAGCGAGGATCGGGACAGAGCCGTGGATCGACCGCAAGCCCGACGCCGCCGTCGTCGCGGTCCGAGTATGGGCGCGAACACGGTACGGAGACGATCCGAATTGATCCGGACAGCGCCCCGCACCTGCGAGTCGATTATTCTCCGAAGCGCGACGGCGCACCGGACGCTGGCGAGGTGATCTGGACTTGGGTGCCGTATGAGGAAAACGACGGGCGTGGAAAGGACCGTCCGGTTCTCGTGATCGGCCGAGTCTCACCTGATCGCGTCTACGCCGTGCGGATGACGAGCAAGGCGCACGAGCACGATCGTGACTATCTGTCGATCGGAAGCGGAGGCTGGGACTCGCAGGGTCGTGAGTCCTGGGTCGATATCGAGCAGCTGTACAGCGTGCACGAGGACGGAATGCGGCGTGAAGCCGCCGTTCTCGATCGAAGAAGGTACGACAGAGTGGCGGCGGCGCTGATCGCGCGTTACGGCTGGGCCCACGGCGGTTGAGCGATTCCCGCGTGCCTCACACGCGCTGAACGGGGAGCGCCCGGGAAAGCTCAGGGAAGGCTTGCAGCACCATGTCGACCAGGAGACTCAGCGGCCGAGTCAGCGGGTCGGTTGCCGGCACTGTGAGGTCCAGTTCGATCTCATCGATCGCCGCGGTGATCTGGGCGTCGGTGAGATTCTCGTGGTTGACGGTTACGCCGATCACCCGGGTGTCAGCGAACGCTTCGATGAGGGCGACTTCGCTGGCGATATCGGGCATGGGCATCATCGGGAAGTCGCCGAGCACCTGCCGGCCCGGCGCATGCTGAACGATCACCCCTGCAGGGCGGCTACCACGCAGGATGTGCGCTGAGGTCAGGTAGGCAGGGTGGCTGAGGGCGCCCTGGCCCTCCACGATGATGATGTCGGGATCTTCGCCCTCGAAGGCGCGGACGACCTGGTTCTCGACCTCCCCGGAGCAGAACTGCGGGACGAGAGCGTCGAGTGCGACACCGTAACGGCCGCCCTGGATGATCGTGGTCTGACCGGTGCCGACCATGACCGCGCGGATGCCGTGGTCCTGAAGTGCCTTGACGAGCAGGGTCGCTGTCGTGCGTTTTCCGATGGCGCCATCGGTGCCGAGGATGGCGATCCGTGGGCAGGTGACGTCGAAGATGCGCCCGGAGAACAGGTGCAGGTCCTTCTTGTCCTTCGGGCGGCGCACGTCAGTGATGGTGACGCCGGACACGAGCGCAGCCGCGACGAACTCAGCATCGTCGTTGAGGAACTCGTGAAGTCCGTTGATGATGTGCATGCCGTGGGCGATGCCATCCAAGAGCACCACGCGCTGGGCGGGGGAGAGGAGCCCGTTGGCGGGTGCGACTCCGCAGATCAGGTAGTCCGGAGTGTGACCGGCGTGTGCCATGGCCTCCGGAAGGCTGGACAGGATCGGGATTCCGTTGGCTGTGCCATCGAGGTAGGCGCCGGAATCTGCTCCCGCATGGCGACTATCGATCACACTGAGGATCTCGTACTTCTCGGAGTGGCGGACGAGACCGTTGGCCGTCTTACCGTCCTGCTCGCCGAATTGACCCTCGCAGTAAACGATCGCGGACGAACCGACCGGAAGTGTTGGGACGGCACCTGACGTGCGATCTGCTTGTGTATCGACGGAATGGCTAAACGGGTACACGAAAATCGGGTCTCCTTGGGCTCATCCAGAGGAGGCGACGGAGAACGAAATGGCTGACTGCGGCCCGTTGGTCGACAAGAAGTCTTCCCTGCTGTCGGCAAGATGCCGACGCTTGTCACCGTAGCAGTGAAATCTGCAGGTCAGCCGGGGAACGTGATACCTGTCTCGTGGAGACGCTCGAAGGCGTCGAGGAGTAAGTCGAGCGCGAACTCAAACTCGAAGTCTTCGTCGCACCCCGGGCCGTCGAGATCGCCGCCTGAGGTGGCGAGAGCAATCGCGAGGATGTTCGGGTAGGCGCGGCCAACGTGCTGCACGAGTGCCGCGCGCTCTTCCGGGTCGTCGGGTAGGGGGAACGCATTCGGGTCTTCGAAGGCTTCGGGGCTGAAACCCCAGATGCGGTGGCCGAGTGCGTGCATGACGTGGTGGGTGAGGTTGGGTGAGAAGCCGCCGCGTATGAAACTGCCGGAGAGCGAGTCCATGTAGGCGAGTACCGCGTGCGTCCGCTTGGTTCGGGTCTCGAAGACGCGTCTGGCCCACGGGTGGCGTAGCAAGACTGTGCGCGCGGAAAGTATGCGGCGGCGTACCTCCTGCTTCCAGCCGCCGCCTGGTGTGGGCGTTTCGTACTCGGCTATGAGCACATCGATCATGCCGCTGAGTAGGTCTTCCTTGCTCGAGACATGCTTGTACAGGGCCATCGGTACGACGCCGAATCGGGCGGCGAGGCCGCGCATGCTCACGGCATCGATGCCCTCAGCATCGGCGAGGGTCACCGCTTCGCGAAGCGTGCGATCTCGGGTAACCGCTTCGCGCTGCATTGACATGGTGTACAGGGTACACCTATGCTCATTCGCGAGCGAGGTGTACGCCGTACACTCGCCGCGATTCGAGAGGAACCCATGTCTAACTCACGGCGCGTTGCCCTGACTGCCGGCACCCTGTATCTGCTCACGGTCGTCGTCTCAATTCCTGCGCTCGCGCTGAAGGAACCCACGCTCACCGATCCAGGCGTCCTTGCCGCCGCTGGCGGTGAAATTGCGATGCTGTGGTCGGTGCTGCTCGAGATCGTGCTCGTCGTAGCCTGCATTGGCACGGCGGTCGTGCTCTACCCGGTCATCCGTCGGTACGGTGAAGCGGCGTCGCTGGGCTTCGTCGCCGCGCGCATTACCGAGGGCGTGATCATCCTCATCGGCATAATCGGGATGCTTTCACTCATCACAATCCATCGAATTACGCCAGATTCGAGCGCGCTGGGCATCGTGGATGCCGCGCTCGTCTCCGTTCACGACTGGTCGTTCCTCCTGGGGCCGGGTCTTATCCCTGCAGCCAACGCCCTTCTGCTCGGCAGTGTGCTCTATCGGTCGCGCCTCGTGCCGCGCCTTCTGCCGGTTATCGGGTTTATTGGCGCTGGGCTACTCACCGCATCTTTTCTCGGAACAGTGTTCGGAGTTTTCGACCAAGTCTCGCTCTTCGCTGGTCTTGCGGCACTCCCGATCGCGGCCTGGGAGATCGGACTTGGCTTGTGGCTCGTGCTCAAGGGGTTCCGGACTCCGGCGAGGGTGACAGACGGTCCCAATGCTCCCCGTCCCCGCGTCGAACAAGGAGGCGGCCTTTGACCCGCAGGTCAATGCCGCGGCGCTGGGTTACGAGCCCTGACCGCGTGCGCGAAGACATGCGGGTATCGTGCGCGCGTACACAGACAATTGCTTGCCAGTAGCCAGAGTTTCGGCCCTGACGAGGTTTCTTATGTGGTGGGCGATACCGGACTCGAACCGATGACCTCTTCCGTGTGAAGGAAGCGCGCTACCAACTGCGCCAATCGCCCATAACCTGTGTGGTCGAAAATCGATACTACCGGAACCAGAGGAGCGGATCTGACCAGAACGCGAGACACGCGCGAGATCCGTGTCGAGTTTTACACCTCGCGAATCCTCGGCTATTGTTTTACAAGTGCCCGGTCAGCCGGAACACAACGCGGATGTAGCGCAGTGGTAGCGCATCACCTTGCCAAGGTGAGGGTCGCGAGTTCGAATCTCGTCATCCGCTCGAATGTACAAATCTCCTCGGAGAAATATACATGTGGGAATCCACCTCACGGTGGCGTGGCCGAGCGGCTAGGCACCGGCCTGCAAAGCCGTTTACACGGGTTCGAATCCCGTCGCCACCTCACGGCACAACTGAATAGCCTGTATAGGCGCGATTGGCGCAGCGGTAGCGCGCTTCCCTGACACGGAAGAGGTCACTGGTTCGATCCCAGTATCGCGCACAAACGACAAGTAACCGACACTATCGCGGGTGAACGTCAAGGAACCCTGATGAACAGCTATTGTCTGTTGGTCGGGGTTTTTCGCCGTTTCAGGCAGTTTCATGATTGCTGTTGGTTTTAGTCTTGCGCCGCCCCAGTATCGCGGGGTGAGTCGTTGCTGTGGGGCTTTCATCAGTCTCGAGGCAGGAGTCTGCGGCGCGACGCACTCGGATGCCTGGACATCTGCTGGGTATCGGTTCCGGCCGGTGGCTGTGGTGGTCAGTCTCGGGCGCAGACGTGGAGTACGGTGCGTGCGAGCCAGGTTTCGTAGTCGGGTTGGCTCCAGCCCGAGCCGTGTACGAGCTGGTTGTATCCTTCGGGCGACAGGATGAATGAGATGCTATCCGCGACCGCTTCTCGTGGCCGGTCAGTTTCCGCGAGTCCGCGGCGGCGGAGTTCGTCAACGAGTACGAGCATGTCTGCGCGGCGGCGTTGTTGCAGCCCGTCGAGTTCTTTGCGGAGGAGAGCGTCGGATCTGGCTGCTGACAGGAGTGCCGTCCAGAGGATGCTGCTGCGTCGGTTCGATTCCGCTACAAAGTGCGCGATGCCTGCGAGGTAGCGGGTGTTGTCGATTTCAGCGGTAATCTCGGCGACTGGGCCGTGACTGGCGAGCGATGCAATGTCGTCGCTGCCGGCAAAGCTGTGTGTGAATGCGTCAAGCAGGAGGCGGTGTTTGGGTCCGCCGAGCTTCACTGTTTCGACGGAGACGCCCGCTGCGTGCGCGATGTCGGCGAGTGAGGTGCCGGTGTAGCCGGCGACGGAGAACAGGGTGGCTGCGGCATCCAAGATTCGGGACCGTGTTGCGGCGGCTTGGTTTGTGCGCACCTCGGATTGATATCGGCGGGTGCGCGGGCGTGGTTCCTGACCAGGCATATTGACTTGCCTCCAGGTGCAGTGAATACTAATTTCATTAGAAAGATTACCGTGGTCTGCCCTCTAGCGAAAGTCGTGCATGAGCTCGTTCCTGATCTGCAGTACTCCTGTTCATGGTCACGTGACACCGTTGCTTGCGGTTTCGCGTTATCTCGTGCAGCAAGGTCATCGGGTGCGTTTCTTGACTGGGCAGCGTTACGCTGACCGGGTGCGGAGCACCGGGGCTGAGTTTCTGGCGCTCCCAACAGGGGCGGACTACGACGACACAGATATGAATGTCGCGTTCCCTGGCCGGGTCGGGAAGACCGGGGTGGCGGGGATTCGCTGGGACGTGAGCAATATTTTCTTGAAACCCGCGCCGATGCAGATTCGCGCAGTCGATGACGCGATCGCGCAGGAGCCGGTCGATGCGATCCTCGTTGAGAGCATGTTTATTGGGGCTGTGGGGTTGCTCTCGAGGCCCCGTGCAGAGCGGCCTGCGATTGTGAATCTCGGAATCATTCCGCTGGGTGTGGGAAGTAAAGACACGGCCCCGTTTGGTTTGGGGATTCTTCCGAGGCCTGGCGCGCTGGGGCGGGTGCGTAATGCTGTGCTTGATGTGCTCACGAAGAAAGTCATCTTTGGTGGGGTGCAGAAACAGGCCGAGCAGATCTTGTTGGAGGCGACGGGGAAAGAACCTGACGGGTTCTTTATGTCGGGCGCTTCGCGGGCTGATGCGATTGTGCAGTTCACTGTTCCGGGTTTTGAGTACGAACGAAGCGACCTGCCAGAGACCGTGCACTTCGTGGGCCCCCTGTCTCGTGCCACGAAGAGTGATGGTGTGTTGCCGGAGTGGTGGTCTGAGCTTGATGGGTCGCGGCCTGTGGTGCACGTGAGTCAGGGCACGATCGCGAACACTGACTACGACGAACTCATCACCCCCACTATGACTGCGCTCGCTGACGATGATGTTCTCGTGGTCGTCAGCACGGGTGGGCGGCCACTTTCGACCCTCCCATCGCCACTACCTGCGAACGTGCGAGTGGCCGAGTACCTGCCACACGACAGGCTCCTGCCTCTTACGGACGTGTATGTGAGTAACGGCGGGTACGGCGGAGTGCATTACGCGCTCGAGCATGGGGTGCCACTCGTCGTTGCGGGTGCGACCGAAGACAAGGCCGAGGTCGCTGCCCGTGTGCAGTGGACGGGTACTGGGGTGCGTCTGCGCACGAACCGGCCAACGCCCGAACAGGTGGGTTCGGCGGTGCGGCGGGTGCTCGCAGACCCAGGCTACGCCGAACGCACCCGGAAGATTGGCGCGGAAATCGAAGCGTCGACCGGGCTCACAGGCCTGGAAACAGTGCTCGAAACGCTGGCGCCAAAGGCGATGCAGGGGTGAGCGTGCGTGGGCGTGGTTTCGTGGCGGGTCGGGGCGTACCGCCTGCCCTGCCGAAGCGTGCGTGCTGTCACACATTATTTTCTGGCTCGAGGCCGAGCCGCCATACGGATAGAACGATGGAGAGTTGTTGAATGATGTTGCGTAATGTGTTGCGGGGAGTGCTCGCTGTGAGTGTGGCGGTGGGGCTTGTCGGGGTGGGGGCCACAGCGAACGCGGCACCAGATCTGACGAGTGCGATGCTGGCCCCGACGAGCGGACCTCTGACAGGGGGTACCGAGGTCACGATTGAGCCACCTCCTGGGGTGACCTTCACACAGGTGAGTGTGGGTATTTATCATTCGGTCGCGCTTGCTGAAGACGGCACCGCGTATGCCTGGGGAAGAAACAACTACGGGCAGCTGGGTAACGACGCAACCACGAACAGTAGTGTTCCGGTGCAGGTAGAGATGCCTGCTGAGGTGACCTTTACGCAGGTGAGTGCAGGCGGCTCACATACGGTCGCGCTAACTGCAGACGGCACCGCGTATGCCTGGGGATCCAACGACCGCAGCCAGCTGGGTAACGACCAACACACGGAAAGTAGTGTGCCGGTGCTGGTGCAGATTCCTGATGGGGTGAGATTTACACAGGTGAGTGCAGGTAATAGACACTCGGTCGCGGTTGATGAAGACGGCACCGCGTATGCCTGGGGACTCAACGCAGACGGGCAGCTGGGTAACGACGCAACCACGAACAGTAGTGTGCCGGTGCAGGTGCAGATTCCTGATGAGGTGACTGTTGCGCAGGTGAGTGCAGGCACTGCACATTCGGTCGCGGTTGATGTAGACGGCACCGCGTATGCCTGGGGAAACAACGAATACGGGCAGCTGGGTAACGGTGCCAGTAGCCGTAGGGTGCCGGTGCCGGTGCAGGTGCAGATGCCCGCTAAAGTGACCGTTACGCAGGTAAGTGCAGGCGGTTTTCATTCGGTCGCGGTTGCTGTAGGCGGTGCCACGTATGCCTGGGGAGTCAACAACGAAGGGCAGCTAGGTACCGACACAACCAGGAACCCTAGTGTGCCGGGGCTGGTGCAGATTCCTGCTGAGGTGACTGTTACGCAGGTAAGTGCAGGACATTCACATTCGGTCGCGCTTACTGCAGACGGTACCGCGTATGCCTGGGGACTCAACGCCAACGGGCAGCTGGGCAACCGTAGTTTTGTGGGCAGTCGCGCGCCGGTGCGGGTGCAGATGCCTGCTGATGTGACCTTCACGCAGGTGAGTGCAGGCAATTCACATTCGGCCGCGCTTACTGAAGACGGCACCGCGTACGCATGGGGAGCAAACTTCTACGGGCAGGTGGGTGACGGTACCGAGGCGTCGAGGAACGTGCCGACCCCGGTCCTGAAACGCGTGACAGTAACGGGTGTTTCGTTTGGCGGAAAGAGTGCAACCAATCTCGTGGATAACGACGACGGGTCGTGGACGGCCACCACTCCGCCTCACACTGCTGGCCCAGTCGATGTCGTTGTGTCGTGGGCGCTGAACGATATGGCCCAACCAGACATCACG
The DNA here is from genome assembly GCF_051842855.1 of Microbacterium sp. A94. Classification (NCBI taxonomy): domain Bacteria; kingdom Bacillati; phylum Actinomycetota; class Actinomycetes; order Micrococcales; family Microbacteriaceae; genus Microbacterium; species Microbacterium sp. A94. Next base: position 447,683 of record NZ_JBPXMU010000001.1, read on the forward strand.
TATGCGGACGCGTTCACTTATGTCGTTCCCGACGTGGCACCGACAGTCACTGACCCTGTGGATCAGGCGGTCACCGCAGGAGATCCTGCCACGTTTACAGTCGACACGACGGGAACCCCGGAACCCGGTGTGACGTGGGAGTTCAGCACCGATGACGGCGCCACCTGGACTGTGGTTGGGGCAGCCGATGGCACGGTCAGTGGTGACGGAAAGACCCTGACTGTTACCGCGACCGAGGCATTGTCTGGAACCCTGTATCGGGCGACAGCCGAAAACACGGTTGGCGCAGCGTCCAGTAATGCAGCAACGCTGACGGTGACCGCAGCGCCGGTAGCACCAACAGTCACTGACCCTGTGGATCAGGTGGTGACCGCGGGAGATCCTGCCACGTTTACGGTCGACACGACGGGCACCCCGGAACCCGGTGTGACGTGGGAGCTCAGCACCGACGACGGAGGTACCTGGACTGTGGTTGGGGCAGCCGATGGCACGGTCAGTGGCGACGGGAAAACCCTGACTGTTACCGCGACAGAGGCATTGTCTGGCTTCCTGTATCGGGCGACAGCCGAAAACACGGTTGGTACGGTGACGAGTGCTGCGGCGACTTTGACGGTGACCGCAGCGCCGGTAGCTCCGACAGTCACTGACCCTGTGGATCAGGTGGTGACCGCGGGAGATCCTGCCACGTTTACAGTCGACACGACGGGCACCCCGGAACCTAGCTTGTTGTGGGAGCTCAGCACCGATGACGGAGGTACCTGGAGCGCGGTCACTGCAGCAGATGGCACGGTCAGTGGTGACCGAAAGAACCTGACCGTTACCGCAACCGAGGCATTGTCGGGAACCCTGTATCGGGCGATAGCCGAAAACACGGTTGGTGTGGTGACGAGTAATGCAGCAACGCTGACGGTGTCTGCAGTGCCGGTAGCTCCGACAGTCACTGACCCTGTGGATCAGGTGGTGACCGCGGGAGATCCTGCCACGTTTACAGTCGACACGACGGGAACCCCGGAACCCGGTGTGACGTGGGAGCTCAGCGCCGACGACGGCGCCACCTGGAGCGAGGTGGGTGCAGCGGATGGCACAGTCAGTAGTGACGGAAAGACCCTCACCGTTACGACGACCGAGGCATTGTCTGGCTTCCAGTATCGGGTGACAGTCGAAAACAGTGTTGATGCGGTGACCAGTGCTCCGGCGACGCTGACGGTGACTGCTGCGCCGGTAGCGCCGACGGTTACTGATCCTGCAGACCAGTCGGTGACGGCGGGAGATGCTGCCACGTTTACGGTCGAGACGACGGGAACCCCGGAACCGAGCTTGTCGTGGGAGTTCAGCACCGACAACGCAAGCACCTGGGGTCCGGTGGGTGCAGCGGATGGCACGGTCCGTGATGACGGGAAGACGTTGACTGTTGCGGCGACGGAGGCATCGTCTGGCTTCCTGTATCGGGTGACTGCCGAAAACAGTGTTGATGCGGTGACGAGTGAAGCGGCGACGCTGACGGTGACTGCAGCGCCGGTGGCGCCGACGGTTTCTGATCCTGCAGACCAGGTGGTGACCGCGGGGGATGCGGCCATGTTTACGGTTGAGGCGACGGGCACTCCGGTGCCGAGCTTGTTGTGGGAGTTCAGCACCGACGACGGCGTCACCTGGGGTGTGGTGGGTGCAGCGGATGGCACGGTCCGTGATGACGGGAAGACGTTGACTGTTGCCGCGAGCGAGGCATTGTCTGGCTTCCGGTATCGGGTGACTGCTGAGAACAGTGTTGATGCGGTGACCAGTAATGCGGCGACGCTGACGGTGACCGCAGCGCCGGTGGCACCGACGGTCACTGACCCTGAAGACCAGGAGGTAACCGCGGGGGATGCGGCCAGGTTTACGGTCGAGGCGACGGGCACCCCGGTGCCGAGCTTGTTGTGGGAGTTCAGCACCGACGACGGCGGCACCTGGAGTGCGGTGGGTGCAGCGGACGGCACGGTCAGTGATGACGGAAAGACGTTGACTATTGCCGCGACCGAGGCATTGTCTGGCTTCCAGTATCGGGCGACAGCCGAAAACACGGTTGATGCGGTGACCAGTGCTCCAGCAACGCTGACGGTGACCGCAGCGCCGGTGGCACCGACGGTTTCTGATCCTGCAGACCAGGTGGTGACCGCGGGGGATGAGGCCATGTTTACGGTCGAGGCGACGGGCACTCCGGTGCCGAGCTTGTTGTGGGAGTTCAGCACCGACGACGGCGTCACCTGGGGTCCGGTTGGTGCAGCGGATGGCACGGTCCGTGATGACGGGAAGACCCTGACCGTTACCGCGACCGAGGCATTGTCGGGAGTGCTGTATCGGGTGACTGCCGAAAACAGTGTTGATGCGGTGACCAGTGCTCCGGCGACGCTGACGGTGACTGCTGTGCCGGTGGCACCGACGGTTTCTGACCCTGAAGACCAGGCGGTCACCGCGGGGGATGCGGCCATGTTTACGGTTGAGGCGACGGGCACTCCGGTGCCGAGCTTGTTGTGGGAGTTCAGCACCGACGACGGCGTCACCTGGAGTGCGGTTGGTGCAGCGGATGGCACGGTCCGTAGTGACGGGAAGACCCTGACCGTTGCAGCGACCGAGGCATTGTCGGGAGTGCTGTATCGGGTGACTGCTGAGAACAGTGTTGGTGCGGTGACGAGTGCTGTGGCAACGCTGACGGTGTCTGCAGCGCCGGTGATTCCGCCGGTCACTGATCCGGTGGCTCCGCCGGTGACTGACCCTGTGGGTGAAACGGATCTAGCACGCACGGGCAGTGATCCTGTACCGGCTATCGCGGCAGCAGTTCTCTTTGCGTTAATTGGAGCTGGTCTTCTACTTGCCTCGCGGCGCAAGCACGCGTAGGTGTGTGGCGCATTCGTTCGAAGTATCGGGACGAATGCGTGCTGTCACGCGCTATTTTCTGGCTCGAGGCCGAGCCGCCATACGGATAGAACGACAAAAGGTTGTTGAGTGATGTTGCGTAACGTGTTGCGGGGACTACTCGCTGTGAGTGTGGCAGTGGGGCTCGTCGGGGTGGGGGCCGCAGCGAACGCGGCCCCGGATCCGGAGAACGGACCTGTGACAGGGGGTACCGAAGTCACGATTGAACGACCTGCTGGGGGGACTTTTACGCAGGTGAGTGCAGGCGATTCACATTCGGTCGCGCTTGCTGCAGACGGTGCCGCGTATGCCTGGGGAGGCAACGGCTTCGGGCAGATGGGTGCCGGCACAGGCGTGATCAGCAGGGTGCCGGTGCGGGTGGAGATGCCCGCTGGGGTGAAATTTACGCAGGTGAGTGCAGGCTATGCACATTCGGTCGCGGTTGCTGAAGACGGCACCGCGTATGCCTGGGGAGACAACGACCTCGGGCAGCTGGGGGACGGCACAAACAGGCGGAGTTACGTGCCGGTGCGGGTGGAGATGCCTGATGGGGTGTCTATTACGCAGGTGAGTGCAGGCGGTCGGCATTCTGTCGCGGTTGCTGAAGACGGCACCGCGTATGCCTGGGGAGACAACGAGTACGGGCAGCTGGGTATCGGTACAACCACGGGCAGTAACGTGCCGGTGCAGGTGCCTTTTGGGATGTCTTTTACGCAGGTGAGTGCAGGCAATTGGCATTCGGTCGCGCTTGATGAAGACGGTGCCGCGTATGGCTGGGGATATAACAAGGACGGGCAGTTGGGTATCGGCACAACCGCGAGCAGGTGGGTGTCGGCGCCGGTGCGGGTGCGGATGCCTGCTGGGCTGTCCTTTACGCAGGTGAGTGCAGGCAGGTGGCATTCGGTCGCGCTTACTGAAGACGGTCCCGCGTATGCCTGGGGATACAACATCGCCGGGGAGCTGGGGGACGGCACAGACAAGCTGCGTGACGCGCCGGTGCGGGTGGAGATGCCTGATGGGGTGACTTTTACGCAGGTGAGTGCAGGCAATCGTTTTACGGTTGCGGTTACTGAAGACGGTGCCGCGTATGCCTGGGGAGGCAACCGGGCCGGGGCGCTGGGTATCGGCGGACCCTCGGATGGTGTGTGGAGGCCGGTGCGGGTACGGATGCCTGCTGAGGTGACCTTTACGCAGGTGAGTGCAGGCGATGCACATTCGGTCGCGCTTACTGAAGACGGTACCGCGTATGCCTGGGGAGTCAACGGCAATTCCGGGTCAGCTTACCGCGACGGGCGGTTGGGTGACGGTACAGACGTGGACCGTTACGTGCCGACCCTGGTCCTTACGGATGCGACAGTAACGGGTGTTTGGTTTGGTGGGGGCGGTGCGATCGACCTCGTGGATAACGACGACGGGTCATGGACGGCGACCACTCCGCCTCACGATGCTGGCCCAGTTGATGTTGTTGTGTCTTGGGAGCTGAACGGTGTGGCGCAACCAGACATCACGTATGCGGACGCGTTCACCTATATCGCTCCCGATGTGGCACCGACGGTTACTGACCCTGAAGACCAGGTGGTGACCGCGGGGGATGCTGCCAGGTTTACGGTCGAGACGACGGGAACCCCGGAACCTAGCTTGTTGTGGGAGTTCAGCGCCGACGACGGCGTCACCTGGACTGTGGTTGGTGCAGCAGATGGCACGGTCAGTGGTGACGGGAAGACCCTGACCGTTGCTGCGACCGAGGCATTGTCTGGCTTCCAGTATCGGGTGACAGTCGAGAACAGTGTTGATGCGGTGACCAGTGCTCCCGCGACGTTGACGGTGACTGCGGTGCCGGTGGCTCCGACGGTTACTGATCCTGAAGACCAGGTGGTGACCGCGGGGGACGCGGCCATGTTTACGGTCGAGACGACGGGCACTCCGGAGCCGAGCTTGTTGTGGGAGTACAGCACCGACGACGGAAACACCTGGAGTGCGGTGGGTGCAGCGGATGGCACGGTCAGTGATGACGGAAAGACGTTGACTGTTGCCGCGACCGAGGCATTGTCTGGCTTCCAGTATCGGGCGACAGCTGAAAACACGGTTGATGCGGTGACCAGTGCTCCGGCGACATTGACGGTGACTGCGGTGCCGGTGGCACCGACGGTTTCTGACCCTGAAGACCNCGGTGACCAGTGCTCCGGCGACATTGACGGTGACTGCGGTGCCGGTGGCACCGACGGTTTCTGACCCTGAAGACCAGGTGGTGACCGCGGGGGATGCTGCCATGTTTACGGTCGAGACGACGGGAACCCCGGAGCCGAGCTTGTTGTGGGAGTTCAGCACCGATGACGGCGGCACCTGGGGTGCGGTGGGTGCAGCGGATGGCACGGTCAGTGGTGACGGGAAGACGTTGACTGTTGCCGCGACGGAGGCATTGTCTGGCTTCCAGTATCGGGCGACAGCTGAAAACACGGTTGGTGCGGTGACCAGTGCTCCGGCGACATTGACGGTGACTGCGGTGCCGGTGGCACCGACGGTTTCTGACCCTGAAGACCAGTCGGTGACCGCGGGGGACGCGGCCACCTTTACGGTCGAGACGACGGGCACCCCGGAACCGAGCTTGTTGTGGGAGTTCAGCACCGACGACGGAAGTACCTGGGGTGCGGTTGGTGCAACGGATGGCACGGTCAGTGATGACGGGAAAACCCTGACCGTTACCGCGACCGAGGCATTGTCGGGAGCGCTGTATCGGGTGACTGCCGAGAACAGTGTTGATGCGGTGACGAGTAATGCGGCGACGCTGACGGTGACTGCTGTGCCGGTGGCTCCGACGGTGACTGATCCTGAAGACCAGGCGGTGACGGCGGGGGATGCGGCCATGTTTACGGTCGAGACGAGGGGAACCCCGGAACCCGGTGTGACGTGGGAGTTCAGCGCCGACGACGGAAGCACCTGGAGCGCGGTTGGGGCAGCAGATGGCACGGTCAGTAGTGACGGAAAGACCCTGACCGTTACCGCGACCGAGGCATTGTCGGGCTTCCAGTATCGGGTGACAGCCGAAAACAGTGTTGATGCGGTGACGAGTGAAGCGGCGACGCTGACGGTGTCTGCAGTGCCGGTAGCTCCGACAGTCACTGACCCTGTGGATCAGGTGGTGACCGCGGGAGATCCTGCCACGTTTACAGTCGACACGACGGGCACCCCGGAACCTAGCTTGTTGTGGGAGTTCAGCGCCGATGACGGAAGTGCCTGGAGTGCGGTTGGTGCAGCGGATGGCACGGTCAGTAGTGACGGAAAGACCCTGACCGTTACCGCGACCGAGGCATTGTCTGGCTTCCAGTATCGGGCAACAGCCGAAAACACGGTTGGTGTGGTGACGAGTGCTGCGGCGACGCTGACGGTGACTGCAGCGCCGGTGGCACCGACGGTTACTGACCCTGAAGACCAGGCGGTCACCGCGGGAGATGCGGCCACGTTTACGGTCGAGACGACGGGCACCCCGGAACCCGGTGTGTCGTGGGAGTTCAGCGCCGATGACGGCGCTACCTGGAGTGCGGTTGGTGCAGCGGATGGCACGGTCAGTAGTGACGGAAAGACCCTGACTGTTACGACGACCGAGGCATTGTCTGGCTTCCAGTATCGGGCAACAGCCGAAAACACGGTTGGTGTGGTGACGAGTGCTGCGGCGACGCTGACGGTGACTGCAGCGCCGGTGGCACCGACGGTTACTGACCCTGAAGACCAGGCGGTCACCGCGGGAGATGCTGCCACGTTTACGGTCGAGACGACGGGCACTCCGGAACCGAGCTTGTTGTGGGAGTTCAGCACCGATGACGGAAGCACCTGGAGCGCGGTCGCTGCAACGGACGGCACAGTCAGTGATGACGGAAAGGCCCTGACCGTTACCGCGACGGAAGCATTGTCTGGAACCCTGTATCGGGTGACTGCTGAAAACAGTGTTGGTTCGGTGACGAGTGCTGCGGCAACACTGACGGTGGCTGCTGTGCCGGTGGCACCGCCGGTCACTGATCCTGTGGGTGAAACGGATCTAGCACGCACGGGCAGTGATCCTGCGACGTCTATCGCGGCAGCAGTTCTCCTTGCGCTAGTCGGAGTTGGACTGGTGCTCACCTCGCGGCGCAAACAAGCGTAGGTGTGTGGCGCATTCGCCCCAAATTGTTGGGTCGAATGCGCCAGTTGCACTGCGCAGGAACCATCACGCCAACGGCCGGTATGCCTTGGCGAATCGAGGAGGAAGGTCGGAGAGCATGAGAGTGTCCTCGTTGCTTAACTCGTCGTCTGCATTATCGAGTTCATAGATGTCGCTGAGTAGCCTGTCAATGATGGTGTTGCTCGCATGCCAGAGAGAACCTTTGATGAGGTCGTTCGCGCGCACTTGAGCAGCGCGCTTTTCGGGGCTCAGCGACTCAGCGTCGTCTTCGTCGTTTTGCTCGCTGTCGAGCGCCCAGTCAATGCCGGTGAGTAGATGTGCATGGCGAGCGATGCGTTCCTCGCCGGAAATATCGTCGCAGGCCGCAGAAGTGACCTCCGAGGGTGCTGTCCTAACGCTGGCGGGAGCGGGGCACGACTGCGGGTCAGAGTCGGACCAGAGCACCGATATGGAGGCACCGGACACTTCCGCGGCATCGTTTTCCTGCAGGACCGCGAACTCATCCAGTAAACAGTAGAACGCTCCGTATAGATGAACGTCGAGATTCTGCACACCAACGCAAACTAATGGGTGGTGACGATTGGACGCCGGTGTCTCGAAATGGGTCAATTACACGACCGGGAACTGTCGTGAATCTGGGACAAAGTCGGACATCGTGACCGTGAACGGTCAGGATGTCATGGTGCTCACACACCTTCGATCCCAGTATCGCGCACAGACGACAAGTAACCGACAAGAACAATGGTGAACGTCGAGGAACCTCCATCAACAGCACATGTCTGTTGGTAGGGGTTTTTTGTCGTTTCAGGACGCTTCATGATCGGCTTCGGGGAGCTTGGCCGTAGTTAAGCACTGCGCTTGGGCGTTCGCGCGGCTCAGTTGCTCGACTTTTCCAGGACAATTTGGCCTGGTGTAAGTCGCTGTCGACCCCGGAGCAGTGGGTAGATGCGGGAAGATCACCGGGCCACTTTCGATTGCATGTCGCGCTAGAACGGTCAACCCCCTGTGGTGATCTCCAGAATCTGTACTGAATGGAAGTCACATTCAATCGATCAGCGAGGAGCTGGCCATGGTGCAGATCATCGAGACCATCGACGTCGACGTCCCTGTCGGTGTCGCCTACAACCAGTGGACGCAGTTCGAGAGCTTCCCGGAGTTTCTCGACGAAGTCGTCGCCCTGACGCAGATCGACGATACGCATACGCGGTGGAAGGTGAACGTCGGCGGTACCGAACGAGAGTTCGATGCGGAGATCACCGAACAGCATCCGGATGAGCGGGTCGCTTGGGTCAGCACTGGCGGAGAGACGCATCATGCGGGGGCGGTTACGTTCCACAAGCTCACCGACTCATCGACACGCGTGACTGTGCAGCTTGACTGGGAGCCGGAGGGTCTGCTTGAGAAGGTTGGCTCTCTGATTGGTGTCGGCTCGCACGCCGTGAAGAAAGACCTGGACAACTTCAAGAAATTCATCGAAAGCCGGGGTCGGGAGACGGGCGCATGGCGACGGGATGTTGACGCCTGACGCGCAAATAGAGTCGCCAAAGCGAGTCCAAATCACGGTGGTCATCCCTGTCAAAGACGACGCCGCCGTGCTGGCAAGGTGCTTGTCCGCGCTTCGGTTACAAACGCGACTCGCTGACGAGATCATCGTGGTGAACAACGCATCGTCGGACGCGTCGGCGAAGGTGGCGGTCGCGGCGGGAGCGACGGTGATTGAGTGCTCGGAACCGGGCATCCCCGCGGCGAGTTCGCGCGGATATGATCTATCGTCCGGGGACCTGATTCTCCGGCTCGACGCCGACTGTGTACCACCGGCGTCGTGGGTTGAGCATGTCGAGGCCGCGTTCGCAGATCACTCTGATGTGGCGGCTTTCACCGGAGGCGCGTACTTCATCGACGGACCGCCCCTGCTGCGTGTGACGTTGTCGCAAATGTACCTGCTCGCTTACGTCCTCGCTGCAGCGCCGGCTTTGGGGCATCGTCCGGTGTTCGGCTCGAACTTCGCCATGCGGCGAGAAGCCTGGCAGGAGATCCGCTCGGGGATGCACCGCCATGATCCGGAGCTGCACGACGACCTCGACCTGTCATTTCATCTCGGAGAACATTATCGAGTCGGCCGTTTGGATGGCGAGCTGATGGGTATCTCCATGCGACCATTCCGCAGCGTGACCTCGTTCCGTCGCCGCCTGTACCGCGGCTTCCGGACTGTGCTGGTGCATTGGCCGCACGATTTCCCACCGTTGAGGTGGTACCGGTTAGCGACTCAGAGACCATGATCGAGAACTTCCTTCGTCGACCCCAGACCGTCGCCGAGGCGTGCGCGGATGTCGTTCGAGGGCTGGGCGCGCTCAGCGTGATCATCACAGCAGTCTGGTTCGACCTGACGGACGCGGGGGTTCTCGCCCTCGCCCTGCCAGGGCTGCTCATCCCACGTTTCCTCGGAGTCCGCGCCTGGGTGGACATCACTTTCGGCGCAACGCTGCTCGTCGCCGCATGGAGCAATGTCTTCGACCTATACGCCCGCATCGTGGGGTGGGATCTGATCGTGCATTTCGCATGTACCGCGGCATTAGCAATGGTGGCGTATCTGCTTCTGCGTCGCACTGAGACGATCGCGGTGCCGGATCCCAGATCGGCAGTGCTCGCCACCGTACTGATCACCACAATGTTGGGGCTGGCGCTGAGCGCCTTCTGGGAGATGATCGAATGGCTCGGTTACACCTACATCAGCGATGAGATTTTCGTGGGATACGACGACACGATCGCAGACATGGCGGTCGGAGGCCTTGGTGCCGCATGCGCTGGCATTGCTGTTGCGTTCGCGCCGCTCCTTCGGAGCGCAGCTGTTGGGCCGGCGCCGTGAGTGCAAGCTTTATCTTGTTACTCGGCTGTGCTCGAGAACTCGTCGAGAACACCCTGTGGCGTGTCCGCATCGACCAGCGCTCCGAGAAAGCGGATCACTGCGTCGCGATCTTCCCGGCTCATAGACGCGGCCGCGGTGAATCTTCGGGCGTGCTGGCGGCCAATGGTCTCGTGAGCGGCAAGTCTTGTGTGCGCGGTGACTTCGATACAGGTCGTTCTGCGGTCGCTCGGATGTGGCACACGGACGACGTGACCACCGGCAAGGAGGCGGTCGACGAGCTTTGTTGTCGATGCACTGGAGATCCCGACCTCTCGGGAAATGTCTTTCGGCGTCACGATCTGTTGCTGCTGCTGGGCGCGTATGAGCATGCGAATAGCACGCATATCGCTCTCGTTGAGCTTCATATAGCGCTTGGATGCTTCGGAGAGTGTTCGCGCTGCCTCTTGCCACGCACGCAGCGCTTCCATCACACGAACGCATTGGTCCACGTCCGCATCGGGCAGTCCAGCGCGATCGATGAGGTCGGAATCATTGGCGAAATAGCGCAGGTCTGTACTCGACGGGGCTCTTCGTTCTGATTCGGACACGATGACAGCATACTCTTTCTTATGCTACGTTGAACTCTCGCCAAGCTAACGAAATGAGGTAACGCAGTGGAGATGGTTGTTCTCGTCGACAACGAGGGTTCCCCGGTGGGCGTGCAAAGCAAAGAGAGCGTTCACGGCGTCTCCACACCTCGACATCTTGCGTTCTCCTGCCACGTCATCGATGCCGAGGGCCGACTTCTCGTGACCAGGCGCGCGCTGGGCAAGAGGACATGGCCCGGAGTGTGGACGAATGCGTTTTGCGGCCACCCGGGGCCGGGCGAGACCTTCGAGGATGCGGTGCGCCGTCGGGCGGCTTTCGAACTTGGGCTCACTGTCGACAGCATCGTCTGCGCGCTTCCCGATTTCGGATACGTCGCGCGTGACGCTTCAGGAATCGAAGAGAACGAGGATTGCCCAGTCTTCATCGCTAAGGCCGTCTCGTCACTGGCTCCGAATCCGGCTGAGGTTGCCGAGATCCAGTGGACCAGCGTGTCAGCACTGTCGACGGCGACGAAGGCTGCGCCTTGGGCTTTCAGTCCGTGGCTCATCGAGCATCTTCCCGGCCTTGTCTCGCATTTCTCAGGTGCCGACGTCGAATCGAGTAGAGATGTCTGACTCGGCTTCACGGCTCGACGAGGTCGCGCTCACGTTCGACACGAGGCTGATGGAAGTACTCGCGCAACGGCGGGAGCGTTCGCTTTCTTTCTCCGTTCCGTACACACAGCTGTGGGAAGCGTTGGAGCGGATGGCGAGAGGCGGAAAGAAGATCCGCCCACGGGTGCTGATGGACGCGTATCAGGCTCTTGGCGGCCTCGACGAGCGCGTGGCCGTCGATGCCGCGTGCGCGGTGGAACTCCTTCACATCGCACTCGTGATTCACGACGATGTGATCGACAAAGACCTGATGCGTCGCGGTGAGATGAACATCTCCGGGCGGTTCGCTTCGGAGGCGATGTCGCGTGGCACAGCCAGACGCGACGCGCACGCGTGGGGCGAGGCATCATCGCTTCTTGCGGGCGATCTCATGCTCACCCTGGCTCATTCCCTCCTTGCGCGCCTCGAGATCCCGGAAGACCAACGGCAGGCGGTTCTCGACATCTTTGATGCAACCGTTTTTGAGAGTGCGGCCGGGGAGCACTACGACGTGTGGCTGAGCATGCATCTCGAGCCGGCGGACTCGCAGGATGTCCTCGCGATGATCGACCAGAAGACGGCCGCCTACTCCTTTCAAGCTCCTCTCGTTCTCGCCGCAGTTCTTGCCGGTGCCACGACGAGTCTGATAGAAGAACTGACGGTCATCGCTCGCCAGATCGGCGTCATCTACCAGCTGCGAGATGATGTTCTCGGCTTGTTCGGCGATGAGCGAGACACGGGAAAGTCCGTACTCAGCGACCTGCGCGAAGGAAAGGAGACCCTCCTGATCGCCTACGCCCGCTCTGACCCCGGCTGGAATGAGGTCGAGTCCCTCTTCGGAGATGATGCGCTCAGCATCGCTGACGGTCACCTCCTGCGATGCGTCATCGAGGAATCGGGAGCACTCGTGTTCGTGGAATCACTCATCGCCGAACGCTGCGCGAACGTCAACCAGCTGATCCAAGAAGCAGCTCTGCCCACAGCGCTGCGAGAGCAGTTGACCACTTTGACCACCGCCTGCAACTCGCGAATCTCATGAACATCGCTGGCCTTGATCTTTACAACGCGACAGCGAAAGCAAGTGCAGCCGTCGTCATCCGTCGGTACTCGACATCATTCGGGTGGTCCAGCCGCCTGCTCGACGTTCACGTGCGAGACCACATCGCCCGTATCTACGCACTCGTACGCATCGCAGACGAGCTGGTCGACGGACCCGCCGAGCGTGCCGGGATCGACAGAGCAACACGAGGAGTGCTGCTCGACGAGCTCGAAGCAGAGACAGAGCGAGCCCTGCGGCTGGGATTCAGCACGAACCTGGTCGTGCACGCGTTCGCGTTGACGGGGCGCGAACACGGAATCGGAATGGCGTTATGCCGACCGTTCTTCGCGTCGATGAGACGAGATCTTGAGGTCACGTCGTTCGACGAAGGAGAGCTGAATGACTACATCTACGGCTCGGCCGAAGTGATCGGGCTCATGTGCTTGGCCGTCTTCGAATCCGGAGTGGTTCGCGAGGACGGCGAGCGTGAGCGATTGAACGATGGTGCCCGGCGCCTCGGAGCGGCGTTTCAGAAGGTGAACTTCCTTCGAGATTTCGCCGATGATCATGATGACCTCGGCCGCGCCTATTTCCCGGGGACGGAGAAGACACTGACGGAGCGCTCGAAGGCCGACATCGTCGCATCCATTCGGGAAGACCTGCGGGTCTCGGACCAATCGATTCCACTTCTTGCTCCGGGATGCCGCGCAGCCGTATGGGCCGCGCGGGCGATGTTTGGTGAACTGACGGATCGCATCGAAGCAACACCGGTCTCTGTGCTGACACACACCCGCGTTCGAGTTCCGAATCCCGTCAAGGCACGGATCCTCGCCCACGCGCTGGGGATGAAGGTGGCCCGGTGAAGGCGTCGCGTGTTGTCGTGATTGGCGGAGGTGTCAGTGGGCTTGCAACCGCCTGTCTGCTCGCTCGCGACGGCCATCGGGTGACCGTTCTCGAGAAGAACAGAGAGCTTGGCGGCAGGGCAGGGTCTTGGGAGCAGGACGGGTTCACCTTCGACACCGGGCCTTCCTGGTATCTGATGCCCGAGGTCTTCGATCACTTCTACCGGATGATGGGCACGACGACCGCCGAACAGCTCGACTTGGTGCCGTTGCAACCCGGATACCGGGTCTATGGCGAGCCAGTAGGGAAGACACCCGAGAATCCGATTGATGTGAGTTCCGGTGCGGATGCCGTCGCTGAAGCGTTCGAAGCGCGCGAGAGCGGGTCCGGCGACCGAGCCCGCACCTATCTCCGATCCTCGACCAAGACGTATCGCGCGGCAGTGAGCTCCTTCCTCTACAACCCGTTCTCGTCCTGGCGCGACTTCGCGTCGTTGCGGGTTCTCGCCTCCGTCCCTGCAGTTCTCCCCTTGCTGACGCGGTCGCTTTGGACGTTCGTCGCCCGCCGTTTCGCCGACAATCGTCTCCGTCAGGTCCTCGGCTACCCCGCGGTCTTCCTCGGCACGTCGCCGTTCGAGGCACCGGCGCTCTACCATCTGATGAGCCACATGGATCTAGTGGACGGCGTGAAGTATCCCGTCGGCGGCTTCCGGAAGTTCGTGACCTCGCTCGTCGACGTCGCACGAGAGAACAACGTCGAACTTCTCACCGACAGCGATGTCATCGCCATCTCGAGCGAGAACGGCGCGGTGCGCTCGGTCGAGTACTACCGCGACGGTGAGGCGGTCGTACTCGATGCCGACATTGTCGTCTCCGCGATCGACGAGCACCACACCGAGACAAAGCTGCTCGAGATGTCCGATCGTTCATATGCGCCGAAGCGGTGGGACAAGCAGATCTCAGGGCCGAGCGCCGTGCTCATCATGCTCGGCGTGCAGGGTGAGCTGCCCCAATTGCTGCACCACACGCTGCTCTTCTCGGACGATTGGCACGAGAATTTCGACGCGATCTTCGGGTCTCCGACGCGCATCCCGGAGCGGCCATCGCTCTACGTCTGCAAGCCGAGCGCGACCGATGACGACGTCGCGCCAGCCGGCCATGAAAACCTGTTCGTGCTCGTTCCGCTCCCACCCGATACGAACATCGGCCACGGCGGGCTCAACAGGTCGGGCGATGAGCTCGTGAACGCCGTCGCGGACAGCGCGATCGAACAGATCGCCGCCTGGGCGGACATCCCCGATCTCGCCTCCCGCATCGTCGTGCGACGCACCGTGGGGCCAGCGGACTTCGCCACGCAGTTCAACACCTTCCGCGGCAGCGCGCTCGGCCCCGCACACACACTGCGCCAGAGCGCCTTCTTCCGTGGGGTCACGAAATCCCGCCGCGTCAAAGGCCTCTTCTACGCCGGAGCGACCTCGGTGCCGGGCGTCGGCCTGCCCATGTGCCTCATCAGCGCGGAGCTGGTCCTGAAACACGTGCGCGGAGACCACTCGCCCGGACCCCTGGAGGAGAAATGAGTGGCGTCTACGCGGCATGCCTGCTCGTCAGCACCGCATGTCTCGTGCTGCTCGACATGCGCTTCGTGTTGGTCTTTCGACGCCGGGCGGTGGCGAGCGTGGTCGCCCTCATCGTCGGTGTCGTGTTCTTCGCCGCTTGGGATGCGGTGGGCATCGGCCTCGGAGTATTCCGGCACCTCGACTCGCGGTGGGCCACCGGCATTTTGCTCGCGCCGGAGTTCCCCATCGAGGAGTTGCTCTTCCTGGTCTTCCTCACCTACCTCACGCTCATTCTTCTGAGCGGTTGGCAACGCTGGCGGGAGAAGGCGAACCCACAATGACATACCTGCTCATGTCACTGCCCTTCCTCAGCGTCGGCCTCATCGTCTTCGCCATCGGCGCCGTCCATGCACGTCGGCGTGGCGCCGCACGACGCTACTTCTCATCATGGGCGGCGGCGACGGTGGCCTTGGTCACTCTCACGGCAGTGTTTGACAACGTGATGATGGCGGCCGGGTTCTTCGACTACGGCACCGAGCAGATCTCCGGCCTCCGGCTCGGACTCATGCCGGTGGAGGACTTCCTGTACCCCCTCGCCGGTGCGCTGCTGCTCTCTGGTGTCTGGCAACTGCTGAACGAACCCCGCGAGACGAAAGGACACCGCGATGGCTGAGCGCACGTCGCTGATCGGCACCCTTTTCGTCGCATCGCGGCCGCTGAGCTGGATCAACACCGCCTATCCGTTCACCGCGGTCTACATACTGACGACGGGGCGCATTGATCTCGCGTTGGTGGTCGGGACGATGTTCTTCCTCGTGCCATACAACCTGGCGATGTATGGTGTGAACGATGTGTTCGACTACGAGTCCGACCTCGCCAACCCCCGTAAGGGAGGTGCGGAGGGGGCAAAGCTCCCGCTTCGGCTGCACCGAGCGACGCTCGTGTCGGCCGCGGTGCTGGCGGTGCCGTTCGTGGTCGCGCTCGTCGTCCTCGGTGCGCAGCGACCGATTTCATGGGCCGTCCTCGCTGTGAGCCTGTTTGCGGTGCTCGCATACTCCGTGCGTGGACTGCGTTTCAAAGAGATCCCGGTACTCGACTCGATGACCTCGAGCACGCATTTCGTCACGCCAGCGCTCTACGCGCTCGCTCTCGCGGGAACGACTATCACCCCGGCGATCGTCTTGACGATGGTCGCGTTCTTCTGCTGGGGCATGGCGAGTCACGCGTTCGGTGCCGTGCAGGACATCGTTCCCGACCGGGATGCGGGTATCGGATCGATCGCCACGGTCTTCGGCGCTGCGGCGACGGTGAGGATCGCGGTCGCGCTTTGGGCTGTGGCCGGCATCCTCATGCTCTTCACGCCGTGGCCCGCGAATCTCGCAGCGATCGCCGCGCTGCCGTACATCATCATCGTCGCCCCATATCTGAGCGTCGACGACGCACACTCGGGAACCGCCAACCGCGCGTGGCGTCGGTTCCTGGCGATCAACTATGCGGTGGGTTTCGTCGTCACCTTGCTGCTGATCCTCTGTGCGACGGAAGGGCTTTTCTCATGACACACGTGCTCGTGACCGGCGCGACGGGCTACATCGGCGGTCGACTCGTGCCCCAGCTGCTCGAGGCAGGGCACGAGGTGAGCGTGTACGTCCGCTCTCCGTGGAAACTCAACGATGTGCCCTGGCGGGACCGTGTGCGCGTCTTCAAGGGCGATCTTTCGGATGCTGTCGCAACCCGCCGTGCGATGAACGGCGTGAATGTCGCGTTCTATTTGGTGCACTCGATGAGCGCAGGTCGTGATTTCATGCGTTCCGAGGAGGAAGCAGCGCGCACCTTCGCCCAATCAGCCGAAGCAGCGAAAGTGGGACGCATCGTCTACCTCGGCGGACTGCATCCGGAGGGCGCCGAGCTGTCGGAGCATCTGGCTTCGCGCGCCGCTGTCGGACAGGTTTTCATGGACTGTCCTGTGCCGGCCATCGTGTTCCAGGCGGGCATCGTGATCGGGTCCGGCTCGGCGTCATTTGAGATGATCCGCCACCTCACCGAGGTGCTGCCGTACATGCCCGCGCCGCGCTGGGTACGCAACCACGTGCAACCCATCGCCATTCGCGATGTGCTGCGCTATCTCGTGCACGTCGTGACGGTAGAGGAAGAACTCAATCGCACTTTCGATATCGGTGGTCTGGACATCCTGCGCTACGGACAGATGATGAACGGATACGCCCTCGAGGCCGGGCTTCCGCAACGACACATTGCCGCACTTCCCGTGCTCACGCCGTGGCTCGCGTCACAATGGGTGAGCCTCGTCAGCCCAGTTCCAAGCCAACTCGCGGTGCCGATCATCGCGTCCCTCCAGAACGACTGCATCGTCGGTGAGCATGACATCGACGGATACATCCCGCCGCTGGCGGAAGGCCTACTGCCGTATCGCACGGCTGTGCGTCTGGCGCTCACGCGTGAAGCTGAAGGACAGGTCGAGACGAGCTGGCAGAGTGCCACGGTGGCCGGCGCGCCCAGCGAT
Source organism: Microbacterium sp. A94 (assembly GCF_051842855.1). Taxonomy (NCBI): domain Bacteria; kingdom Bacillati; phylum Actinomycetota; class Actinomycetes; order Micrococcales; family Microbacteriaceae; genus Microbacterium; species Microbacterium sp. A94. The sequence continues at coordinate 464,772 of NZ_JBPXMU010000001.1, forward strand.
CCGCTCCCAAGCGACCCGGAGTGGTCAGGTCACACCGTCTTCACCGATCTGCGCGAGCGGGAGAGCACAGCATCCACCGACGCCGTATGGGACGTGATCGAAGCGATCGGCGGAGAGAAAGGTTGGCATTCCTTCCCGCTGGCATGGGCCGCGCGCGGGTGGATCGATCGACTGGTCGGCGGCGTCGGGATGAGTCGCGGACGACGACACCCATCCCGGGTGAACAGCGGCGACGTCATCGACGTGTGGCGCGTGGAATCCATCGAACGCGGACGCATGCTGCGGCTGCGAGCCGAGATGCGGCTGCCAGGCCGCGCGTGGCTCGAGCTGAGCGTCGAGCCGACCGAGACGGGAAGCCGCTACCGCCAGCGTGCGGTTTATTTCCCGAAGGGGCTGTCCGGGCGGTTGTACTGGGCAGTTCTGCTGCCGTTCCACGGCATCATCTTCCCCGGCATGGCCGCCAGCATCCTTCGCGAAGCCGAGCGCTCGACGGAGAAGGCGCAATGAGACTGTGGTCGATGCATCCTCGCTACTTCGACCGCCAGGCCCTCACGGCATGCTGGCGCGAGGGGCTCCTCGCCCAAGCAGTAATCACTGAACCCGGCAGGGGATACTCCCACCATCCCCAGCTGCGACGGTTCCAGCAGATGGACGACCCCCGAGCCGCGATCGGGGACTATCTCAGCGCAATTGTCGACGAGGCAGATGCGCGCGGGTATCACTTCGCGAGAGAGAAGGTCCGCGCCACCGGGTTTGCGGTACGACTGCCACTCAATGACGGTCAGCTCGCCTACGAGTGGGCGCACCTTCGCAGCAAGCTGCAACTTCGCAGTCCGGACGTCTGGGCGCGCTGGCAGGCTCTGGTCTTCCCCGACCCGCATCCGAGCTTCGTGATGATCGACGGGCCGATCGCCGACTGGGAGAAGGTCTCCCCGCCCCCTGCGGCAAAGCAGACCCCGGAACAGAGAAGTACCAGTGGGCCGGAGGATTCATCACGATGAGCACCGCACACGATCGAGACCGTAGCCGGCTGCTGACAGCGCGAGTGTCGGGTGGAGACCTTGGCTTAAGCCACGGCAGAGTGGCTATCAGCGCGCTGAGCGACGAAGCGGTACACAACCGCTGCGATCATAACGACACACGCCGCAACCACAGCCGCGATCCCGACCAGTTGAGACGCCGGTTCATCAGTGATTCTGGCGACAGCAAGCCAGCACAGCCCCCAAGCCAGAGCAATCGCCGGGGTCAAGCGTCCACGCCCCGAGATCGCCGTCGCGACGCCACATAGCGCAGCAACGATTACGACGCCCACGCCCCAGGCGTCGGGGGCGATACCGAAGCCACGGAACCCAAGGGCAGTCAGCCACGCAGCCACGTTCGCAGCAGTCGCTATCGTCACCCACCCCAAATACAACCCGACCGTCCCGTCAAGAACGATGGACTCGACGACGACTGCCGCCTTCGAATCAGCATTCCGGGGCGTGCGCAACAACAGACTGAACGTGACGCCGAGAACGGTGAGAAGGACGAAAATGACGAGCACGGACAATCCGACCTGGTTGAGCTGTACGACTCCGATCCATGCGGCGTTGAGCAGCATAGACAGAGCGATGAGGTACCCGACGCGACGGTGCACCGCTCGCGCCGCCTGGCTGGGGAACAACTGCCATACGGAGTACGCGAACAGTCCGAGGTAGATCACCGACCATATGCTGAACGCGGGACCCGCCGGCGCGATCAGCGTCGAATCAGATGCAAGCGCGCCGCCGGCCGCGTCTTGAATCGGTGTACCGCCGAGCGCGCCGGAACCGAAGAAGGCACCAGCGATCGCCACGAGCGCAAGAACGAAGACGACCACTTGTCTCACGCGGTCAGAGGCCTGAGGTGAACCGGTCATGCTCGCACCCTACGCGAGCGATGCCGACGAGGACAGAGGATTTGGGCGTAGACCTCCAAATTCAACCAGCAGGAGCTGGTCCCGGAACGCATGTTTTTGCAGCTCCACACGCAAGGGCTCCGGAGATCCGCCGGGACTGCTGCACGGTACTCACTCACGGACACTTTGAGCTCAGCTGCCAGCTTGGTCACGAGCTGTAAGAACGTCGAGATATTCCGCGCACCAACGCAAACTAGCGGGCGGCGACGATTGGACGCCGGTGTCTCGAAATGACACAATTACACGACCGGGAACTGTCGTGAATCTGGGACAAAGTCGGACATCGTGACCGTGAACGGTCAGGATGTCATGGTGCTCACACACCTTCGATCCCAGTATCGCGCACAGAGAACCCCGGTTGCGCCGGGTTTTTTTATGCCCGGATGGGTATCGGCGGGGGCTGATCAGAAAGACACACCATGCGATTCAAGATCGTCCTCGCTGCAGCCGTTGCTGCGCTGCTCGGCCTCACAACGGCCGTTCCCGCCAACGCCGCTGACACCAACGCAGATTCACCGAACGTCGCATACAACGAGGTGCTCAGCGTTCAGCAAGCGCGCCAGCTGATTTTCAACGAGACCAATGCTGCGCGCGCAAGCAAGGGCCTCCCCGCGCTGAAGCAGTCCAGCGGCCTGACCGACTTGGCGCAAGGCTGGTCACAACAGCAGGCCCGAGCCGATCGGATGTATCACAACCCGAACTACGCCTCCGGGTCACCGGCAGGCTGGTTCTGGCTGGCGGAGAATGTGGCCGCCGGCTACAACTACACCGATGTCGTCGATGCGTGGCTGCGTTCTCCCGGTCACTACCGCAACATCATGAACGCCAACGCCACCCATATCGGCATCGGCATCGCCTACAGCGCGACACGAGGCACGGCCTACTTCACCCAGAACTTCGGCGGGTACTCGTCATCACCCGATTCGGGAATCGACGACGTCGTTGTGACGCCGTCGACGGTGAAGGTCTCACGATTGTGGGGCGCTGATCGCTATGAAACGGCGCGCCGCATCCTCTCGCAGTTCCCCAAGAGCGACACGTTGTATGTTGCATCCGGTCAGGTATTCGCCGACGCTCTGTCGGCAGCAGCCATCGCTGGACGAAGCGGCGACCCTGTGGTCATCACACCGTCACAGGGGCTCACGGACAACCTCATCCACTCCATCTGGAAGCGCAGCCCGAAGCGCATCATCATCATGGGCGGTACAGGGGCTGTCAGCGAGAACGTCGTCAACCAGCTTCGTCGGTATCTGCCGAACACCGAATACATCCGTATGGCAGGCGCCGACCGCTATGCGACGAGCATGATGGCGGTGGAGAAGCTCTGGCAGGGCAAGCTTGAGCACGCCTACCTCGCGGTGGGATCCAACTATCCGGATGCCCTCGCAGCTGCCCCGGCCGCGATCAAACAGGGCGCGACCGTCATCCCCGTTCGGGGCGCTAAACCTGACGCTCAGCTGTTGTCGCTGTTGCAGAAGAAGGGCGTGAAGCAGATCACCCTCGTCGGCAGCACGGGTGTCATTCCGAGCAGCTTCGAGCAGAGTCTCAGGTCAAAGGGATTCAGCGTCACTCGTCTGGGCGGTCAGGATCGGTACGCCACCGCCGAGGCGATCGCGAAGAAGGTTTTCCCCGGCGCACAGGAGAAAGCCTTCATCGCAACCGGCTCCAACTTCGCGGATGCTCTGGCCGCTGCGCCACTGGCCGGCAAGACGAAATCACCGCTGCTGCTGTCGCGGACGACATGCTTGCCCGCAGGAACATCTGCCTATCTGAAGAGCAGTACAACCCGTCAGGTCGTGCTGTTGGGCGGTTCAGGTGTTCTCACGAACGCGATTGAACGACACCTCGCCAGCTGCTGACCCGCGAACCCTCATCGGGCGCGGTGTCAATGGGGCAGTCGCATTCGGCGACAGGGGCGATGATCTGATTCTGCACACAGATCGGAGAATCAGATGTCTGACCCCAACGCGCAGTGGCAGTGACGTCCGCTGCTCATCAACGACGGCACGCTCTCGTCGAGGTCGGCAGAAGCATTACGCGAGCTGATCGACTGCTGCTGGCTGCCAAAGCAGCGGTCGCTGCCGCAGCCGCGTGGTATCTCGCCCGATACGTGCCGTTCGCGGATGGCGAGTACTCGCATTACGCGCCTCTCGGCGTTCTCGTCAGCATGTATCCGACGTTGGCAGGGTCCGCGCGGGCGGGGGTGCAGTCGCTGGCGGGACTCGCGATCGGCATCGCGCTCGGACTCGGAGGATTGGGAATCGTGCTCCTGGGCGCTCCCGCCGTCGTCGCCGTCGCCGTTGTCATCGCGGCCGGGATCATCATCGGAGGAATCAGGGTTCTCGGTGCCGGCAGCGACTGGGTAGCCATCGCCGGACTGTTCGTCCTCCTGCTGGGTGGCACCGCAGCCGATGAGTTCTCCGTGTCTTATCTGCTGACGATGGCCTTCGGCATCATCGTCGGAGTTCTGACGAACCTTCTTGTGTTCCCTCCGCTTCATCTTCGACGTGCCGCTGCACGCCTATCGGCTTTGCGTGATGCGACGGCCACGGCGCTGGATGACATCGCGGATGCATTGCAGCGCGATCGCGTCAGCGCGGACGAGATCGACAGGGCCACCGAGGGCTTGATGTCGCTGCGCGCGGGAGTCGCGGATGACGTTGGACAAGCGCAGGAGAGCAGCAGAGGCAACCCGCGGGTGCGACGGCGTCGCGACGATCGAGACCTCATCAGCAGTCGAATGCACGCAGTCGGGATGACCACGCAGGCAGCCGTCGAACTCGGCGATGTGGTGCTTCGTGCTGAGGAAGATGGTGCGCTTCCTGATCTATCTATCCGGATGTCGCTTGCGGAATCCGTTCGTGCCTGTCGTGACCTCGTGGCGGCTTCCCCCGGCGATGGTGAAGCCGAGACCAAGGTTTCGCGAGCAATGCAGACGCTGGACGAGTCGGTCGCGCAGTTGAACCGGCATCCGAATTCCGCGACGAAGCCTGACTATTCGCCCGCGTATGCGTACGCCGCCATCGTGTGTGCGAGGCGCATCGTCGACGCCTGCAGGGCGTTCGCCATCGGAACCCGCTGAACGTGCGTCGAAGCATCCCTCGGGCGAGTAATCTGGACGAAGACCTAGTGGAGTGATCTGTGCCTGAAAATGCCCAGCCGAAAGACGGCTTCGCCCTGTTCTCTGACCGTTCCGTCGTTGCCATGCGCGTCGACGGCGAGCTGAAGGATCTCGCGGCTACCGTGACGGATGCCGATGTTGTCGAGCCGGTCACGATCGATAGTGAGGATGGGCTCGCGATCCTGCGGCACTCTGCAGCTCACGTGCTCGCCCAAGCTGTGCAGCGGATCAACCCGCAGGCGAACCTCGGCATCGGCCCGCCCGTCACCGACGGCTTCTACTACGACTTCGGCGTCGAAACGCCCTTCACTCCCGAAGACATCAAGGCCATCTCGAAGGAGATGCAGCGCATCATCCGCGAGGGACAGCGCTTCACCCGTCGTGTCGTCACCGAGGCAGAAGCACGCGCCGAGCTGGCGGACGAACCGTTCAAGCTCGAGCTCATCGAACTCGCCGGTGGCCCCGGTTCCGGGGCGAATGCCGCTGAGGGCGCGTCTGCGGAGATCGGCGCGGGCGAGCTGACCATCTACGACAACGTTTCCAAGGACGGCGAGGTGGTCTGGAAGGACCTCTGCCGGGGCCCGCACCTGCCGAGCACGCGCATGATCGGCAATGGTTGGGACCTCACCCGCATCGCTGCCGCATACTGGCGCGGTAGCGAGAAGAATCCGCAGCTGCAGCGCATCTACGGAACGGCCTGGCCGAGCAAGGATGAACTGAAGGCCTACAAGGACCGTCTCGCCGAGGCCGAGCGCCGCGATCACCGCAAGCTCGGCGTCGAGATGGATCTGTTCTCCTTCCCGGACGAGATCGGCTCGGGACTCGCGGTCTTCCATCCCAAGGGCGGAATCATCCGCTACGAGATCGAAGAGAACCTGCGCAGGCATCTGCTGCGCAACGGCTACGACGTAGTCAACAGTCCGCACATCACCAAGAAGGATCTGTTCCAGACTTCTGGGCACCTGCAGACCTACTCGGACGGCATGTTCCCTCCGATGCACCTCGACGAGATTACGGACGAGGACGGCAACGTCACGAGGCAGGGCCAGGACTATTACCTGAAGCCGATGAACTGCCCGTTCCACAACCTCATCTATCGCTCGCGCGGACGTTCATACCGTGAGCTGCCGCTGCGATTGGCCGAGTTCGGAACCGTATACCGCTATGAGAAGAGCGGCACACTGTCGGGCCTCACCCGTGTGCGCGGTCTCACCCAGGATGACGCGCACATCTACGTCGCCCAGGACCAGGTGCAAGAAGAGCTCACGACGAACCTCAATCTCGTGCTTGATCTGCTCCGCGATTACGGTCTGAATGACTTCTACCTCGAGCTGTCGACCAACGAGGAGGGCAACCCGAAGTTCCTGGGCGAGCCGGAGCAGTGGACAACTGCGATCGAGTCACTGCGTCAGGTCGCCGTGGCATCCGGTCTGGAGCTCGTCGCCGATCCCGGAGGCGCCGCGTTCTACGGCCCGAAGATCTCGGTGCAGGCGCGTGACGCGATCGGACGCACCTGGCAGATGTCGACCATTCAGCTCGACTTCAACCAGCCTGAACGCTTCGAACTCGAATACACCGGCTCCGACGGCCAGAAGCATCGTCCGGTGATGATTCACCGTGCACTGCTCGGGTCCGTTGAGCGCTTCTTCGCGATCCTCCTCGAGCACTACGCCGGCGACTTCCCGGTATGGCTGGCCCCGATGCAGGTTGTTGGTGTGCCGGTAGCAGAGCAGTATTCGGAATACCTCGACGGCGTGATCGCCCAGCTGCGCCAACAAGATGTGCGTGCGGAAGTGGATCACTCCGATGACCGGATGCAGAAGAAGATTCGCAACCACACCACGGCCAAGGTCCCGCTGATGCTCATCGCCGGTGAGCAGGATCGGGATGCCGGTACCGTCTCGTTCCGCTTCCGCGACGGCACGCAGGAAAACGGTGTGCCGATTGCGGATGCTGTCGCCCGCATCCGTGCGGCCATCGCATCGCATGCGCTTGTGCACACGGCGGAAGACCTCGCATGATCGATAGGGATGCCGTCGAGGATGCCGCACACCTCGCCGGCGTCCCCGACGAGTTTCAGCGGCTGTGGACCCCGCACCGGATGGCATACATCCAGGCGGGGCCTGAGCCGCTGCGCGAAGAGTGCCCGTTCTGCGAGGCGCCGAAGCATCCCGATGCCGAGCGTCTGATCGTCGCCCGCGGGAAGACTGCCTACGTGCTGCTGAATCTCTTTCCGTACAATTCCGGCCACCTGCTGGTCTGCCCGTATCGGCACATCGCCACCTACGATCAGGCCACGGCAGAAGAGGTCGCTGAAATCGGCGAGCTCAGCCAGATCGGCATGCGTGTGCTGCGCCAAGTCTCGAACTGCGACGGCTTCAACCTGGGCATGAACCAGGGTGCGGTGGCGGGGGCAGGCGTCGACGCCCACCTTCATCAGCACATCGTGCCGAGGTGGACGTCGGATGCGAACTTCTTCCCGATCATCGCCAAGACGAAGGCGCTGCCGCAACTGCTCGGCGAGGTGCGCGAAGCGGTGGCCGCGGCGTGGTCGAGCGGTCAGCGGACCTGACGCGCAGCGAACTGCATCTTCGGGTGCGCGTAGTACTCCTGCGCCTCGATGAGCTTCAGCTCGCGGGCGTCGGAATCCAGCGTCAGCTGCAGCAGATCGAACACGCTTGACGCGGTGCGCTCCAACGCCACCTGAGCGCTCCGGGTCGAAACGTAGTGCGCGGTGAAGAGCGCCGCGGTGACATCTCCGGACCCGTTGGCCTTCATCGGCAGGAACGGGGTCTGCACGATCCAGGCGCCGGCATCGTCGGCGGCGAGCATTTCGATGGTGCCCTCTTCACGGTCAGGACGCTCCACACTGGTGACCAGAACGATCGACGGGCCCATGGCACGTGCCAGATCAACGGAATCGAGCGTCGACTCCAGTGTGTCCGGCTCAGTTCGGGTGAGGAATCCCAACTCGAACTGATTCGGCGTGATGATGTCAGCGACGGGAACCACCCGCTCGCGCAGAAGCTCAGGGATAGCCGGTGCGACGAAGCATCCGGACTTGGCATTGCCCATGACCGGATCGCACGCGTACAGCGCGGCCGGGTTCGCCGCCTTGACTCGCGCGACGGCATCGATGATCACGTCGCCGATGCCCTCGCCGCCCTGGTAACCGGAAAGAATCGCGTTGACCTCGGGGAAGACCCCGCGCTCTTCGATGCCGGTGATCACGTCTGCGACGTCGCTGGGAGCGATCAGTGGACCACGCCAGGCGCCATAGCCGGTGTGGTTCGAGAAGTTCACAGTGTTGACCGGGAGGACATCGACGCCGATGCGCTGCAGGGGGAACACCGCGGCCGAGTTGCCGACGTGGCCGTAGGCGACAGCTGACTGGATCGAGAGGATCTTCATCCTTGAATCTTCTCACTGCCGGCCGCGTGCTTCGCGCACATCAGTCGATAGCCGCGGCGATATCTGCGACGAGTTGCTCAGCATCGGTGGGGGAAAGGTCATGCACGGTGAGGCGCAGGTGATGGGAAGGCCTGTCCGTGTCGATGAGCGAGAAGCCGTCGCCGGTCCTCACCAGCCACCCTCGTCGCATCAACCGTTCTGACACAATCTGGGCTGGCTGGGGCAACTCGACCCAGAGGTTCATACCGTCGGAGTAGTGGGTGCCGATGCCGTGATCGCGCAGCCGCCCGGCAAAGGCCGTATTTCGCTCGACGTAGTGCGCTCCGGAGGCGCGGATCGACTCTCGCACCTGTTCATTGCTGAGCAGGCCGAGCGTCAGACGCTGCAGCAGGTGACTCACCCAGGTGGTTCCGGGGCTCAGCCGCATCGCGAGTTGGCCGGCTGTTTCCCGGTCGGTGGCAGCCACGGCCAGGCACATGTCGGGACCCAGGAACTTCGACACCGAGCGCAGCAGGGCGAACCGCTTGTGCTCGGGGCCGATCAGAGATTCGTATGGTCGTGATGACAGCATCGAGAAGTGGTCGTCTTCGATGATCAGAACGTAGGGATGCTCCGCCATCAGTTCCCGTAGCGCCGCAGCACGTGCTTGCGAGAGGCTCGCACCGGTCGGGTTCTGCGCGCGCGGTGTGCAAATGACTGCGCGCACACCGGCATCCAGCGCCGCCTGCAGTCCCTCGACGGTCATGCCCTCGTCATCGACCGGGACAGGGACCGCACGATAGCCACCCAGACGAACGGTATGGATGCTGGCAAGAAAGCAGGGATCCTCCAGAGCGACGGCATCGTCGCGCATCAACGCCTGCGCGAGCAATCGCTCGACGGCATCCACTGCGCCACTGGTGATCGTGATCTGAAAGTCAGACGAGTGCAGGTCGGGAGAGACCCAATCCCGCGCCCAGGCGTCAAGCGCAGTGTCGATGACCGGCTCCCCGTACAGCACCGGCCGGCCGGTCACGCTCGCCAGGACGGGGGACGGGTCCGGGATCAGTCGGGGGTCAGGATTTCCGGTGCCGACATCGCGCAGGACAGTGTCGGCGGCATACCCTTCCTGCGCGACAGCGCTGTGCTCGACGAGCATCGTTCCGGCACGCCCGCGACTGATGACCAGACCGGCTTGGGCGAGTTGCCGGTACGCGGACACAGCTGTGTTGCGGTTGACGCCGAGGCGTGCAGCGAGCTCGCGCACCGGCGGAAGAACCGCGCCCGGGGTCAGGACACCGCGCTGTCGCAGTTCACGCACGCTCGAGGCGATATCGGCTGCCGTCGTACCCGTGATCTGGTCGCTCATGTCACCTCTCGACATATGAGTCTAGGCGGTCTCGAACTGGTGCTATCTTTTGGCATAGATCAATGACTCTGTTTGGATGATTGAAAGGAGCAGCTCATGGCTGCAGACCAGAATTCCACCACCGGATCATCCCGCGTCAAGCGCGGACTCGCTGAGATGCTCAAGGGCGGCGTCATCATGGACGTTGTCACTGCGGAGCAGGCAAAGATCGCGGAGGATGCCGGCGCTGTCGCCGTCATGGCGCTCGAGCGTGTTCCGGCAGACATCCGCGCGCAGGGCGGAGTTTCGCGCATGAGCGACCCGGACATGATCGACAGCATCATCGACACCGTCTCGATCCCGGTTATGGCCAAGGCACGCATCGGTCACTTCGTTGAGGCTCAGGTGCTGCAGGAGCTCGGCGTCGATTACATCGACGAATCGGAGGTGCTTTCGCCTGCCGACTACGTCAATCACATCGACAAGTTCGGCTTCACCGTGCCCTTCGTCTGCGGCGCCACGAACCTCGGTGAGGCCCTGCGCCGCATCAACGAGGGTGCCGCCATGATCCGCTCCAAGGGGGAAGCGGGCACCGGCGATGTCTCTGAGGCGACGAGGCACATTCGTAAGATCCGCTCCGAGATAAACGTGCTGCGATCTATGACCAAGGACGAGCTGTTCGTCGCGGCCAAAGAACTGCAGGCACCGTACGAGCTCGTCGCCGAGATCGCTGAGACGGGCAAGCTCCCGGTCGTGCTCTTCGTCGCCGGGGGAGTCGCAACCCCCGCCGACGCCGCGATGATGATGCAACTCGGCGCTGATGGCGTCTTCGTCGGCTCGGGCATCTTCAAATCGGGTAACCCCGCCGAGCGTGCGGCGGCAATTGTGAAGGCGACGACCTTCTATGACGACGCGAAGGTGGTCGCAGAGGTGTCACGCGGACTCGGCGAGGCGATGGTGGGTATCAACGTCTCGGATCTGCCCGCGCCGCACCGGCTCTCCGAGCGTGGCTGGTAACGCCGACGCTCCACGGATCGGCGTTCTCGCGCTGCAGGGCGATGTGCGCGAGCACGAACGCGTGCTGCACGGACTCGGGGCGGACGTCATCCGCGTGCGCCGCCCCGAGGAGCTCGCGACGGTGAGCGGCCTCGTGATTCCCGGCGGCGAATCCACTGTCATTGACAAGCTGTCGCGGCAGTTCGGATTGCAGCAGCCGATGCGGGATGCGATCGCCGGGGGGATGCCCGTACTCGGCACCTGCGCCGGGCTGATCATGCTCGCCGACTGTGTGCGCGACGGAATCAACGGTCAGCAGAGCTTCGGCGGGTTGGACGTGGTCGTCCGGCGCAATGCGTTCGGTCGACAGCTCGAGTCATTCGAAGCCGAACTTGATGTCGCCGTGCTCGGGGCTCCGCCGGTGCGGGCGACCTTCATCCGCGGTCCTGTCGTGGAGTCCGTCGGCACGAGCGCCACGGTGCTGGCCTCGCTGCCGGATGGTCGCGTCGTCGCGGTCGGGCAGGGCCATCTCGTCGGGCTGAGCTTTCACCCGGAGCTCACGGGGGAGTACCGGTTCCACGAACGGCTGCTGAGGGTTGCTGCCGTTCACCACTCCGTCACACGATAGCGTGGCGGGATGCGATTGCCGATCGGATCCACAGCTGTCAGCGCGAGTGGTGGAAACGCCGAACTCATCGGCCGGATCGGCAGCGGGTGGCTCCCGATCTCTGCGGGAACCATGACGCTGGATCAAGCGATCTCCCTCCTCGATGATTCCGGCCGCGACGAGTACGTCGACCCGCTCCTGCGCAGCGCGGTGCCCTCATCCGACGAGGATGCCCCGCGCTTCACACCGGGAGAAGCGATTCTCTGGCGGTACTCGCGCCATATCGAAGGGGCACGGGTGGTCCGTGATGATGCCCAGGGTCTGGTGATCTGGATCCCCTCCGGATCGGCACGTCTGGAATCAGTTCCTGCCGATGGCCGGCGCCCGCGCGAGGTGTCGCTGGATGAACGCTTCAGCGTTCCCTGGAAGATGCAGGAGTCGACGTGGACGGGCCCCGGCATCGTTCGAGTGGCTCCTGCCGGTCGCCCCTGGTCGATCTGGTTCTTCCGTCGCCCGGACGGTACGCCCGACGGCGCCTACGTGAACGTGGAGCTGCCCCACCGCCGCGTCGCCGGTGAAGCCGGCGGAATCTTCTCGCGCGACCTCGTGCTGGACATCTGGATCGATGCCGAGCACCCGGGAGCGCAGGATGTCTGGCTGAAGGATGCCGACGAACTGGAAGCAGCGGTCGCGCAGGGACGCTTCACGGCAGAACAGGCCGAAGCCGTGCGCGTACTGGCTGATCACGCCGGCGCGGAATTCATCGCCACAGGCGGTTGGCCGCTCGATGAGCAGTGGGATGAATGGATGCCAGATGCCGCATGGGATCTGCCGGTGCCACTGCCGGACAGCTCCGTCATCGACTCCGCACGCCGACGATCAGGGCGGTCGAGCCTGGAGGGCTGAACAACTGGCAGACGGTCCCGCGGACCGTCTCGGCGGGGGCGTTCCCACACGTCACGACCAGATTCTTTAGAATGGACCATGCGCTGCGACGTCAGCAGAGCGAAACGAAGAGCGGAGAAACATGGCCGGGCACTCTAAATGGGCAACTACGAAGCACAAGAAGGCTGTCATCGACTCCCGTCGTGCGAAGTCGTGGGCAAAGCTCATCAAGAACATCGAAGTTGCGGCCAAGCTCGGTGGTGCCGATCTGGCTGGCAACCCGACGCTCTATGACGCGGTGCTCAAAGCGAAGAAGATGTCGGTCCCGAAGGACAACATCGACCGTGCCGTCAAACGCGGCGCCGGTATCGGTGGCGAAGCGATCGAATACACCTCGATCATGTACGAAGGCTACGGTCCCAACGGCGTCGCACTCATGATCGAGTGTCTGACCGATAACAAGAATCGTGCAGCCGCTGAGGTGCGTACGGCGCTCACCCGCAACGGTGGCACCCTCGCCGATCCGGGCAGCGTCGCCTACAATTTCACCCGCAAGGGCCTCATCGTTGTCGGTGCGGAAGACACGACCGAAGATGCCGTGATGGAAGCGGTCCTGGAAGCCGGTGCTGAAGAGATCGAGCCGCACGGCGACGGCTTCGGCGTCATCACCGAGGCAACGGATCTGGTCTCCGTGCGCACCGCCTTGCAGGAAGCCGGTATCGACTACGACTCGGCTGATGTGGAGTTCATCCCGAACCTCAAGGTCGAGATCGATGCTGCGACCGCTCGCAAGATCTTCCGCCTCATCGATGCACTCGAAGACAGCGAAGACGTGCAGAACGTGTACAGCAACTTCGACCTCACCGCTGAAGTGCAGGCCGAACTCGAGGAAGACAGCGACGAGGACTGACCTGCCTTCACAGCGCGCCGCTGAAGCCGTCGCTCCTCTGGCACCTAGCCTGGGGGAGTGACGGCTTCTTCTTTGCGCGTGCTCGGTATCGACCCGGGACTGACCCGGTGCGGCATCGGCGTCGTCGACGTGGACCGCGCACGCCGAGGAACCCTCGTGCATGTCGGGGTGATACGAACGGCGCCGGATGCTCCGATCGGCGAACGACTGGCCGGAGTTGCCGCCGGCATCCGAGAGGTTCTCAACGAACATCAGCCGGATGCCGTAGCCGTCGAGCGGGTGTTCGCACAGCACAACAGCCACACGGTGATGGGCACGGCGCAGGCCAGCGGGGTGGCCCTGCTGATCGCCGCAGAGGCGGGCTTGCCCGCGGCGACCCACACCCCGAGTGAGGTAAAAGCGGCAGTCACCGGGTACGGATCGGCCGATAAGAAGCAGGTACAGGCGATGATCGCCCGTATCCTGCGGCTGGATGCCCCACCGCAACCCGCGGACGCGGCCGATGCCCTCGCCATCGCCCTGTGTCATGCGTGGCGGCGAGGCGGTGTTGCAGCGGCAGCTGGTGCGCTGACCCCGGCCCAGCAGGCCTGGGCCGATGCTGAGCGTGTCGCTCGAACATACATACGATCCGGCTCGTAGGCTGGGGAGATGATCTCCTCTCTGCACGGAACCGTGCTGGCCACCGGTGCGGACCATGTCGTCATCGAAGTTGGCGGGGTCGGATTCTTCGTGTTCGTGCCCGGAGACGTCGCTCACACCGCGCGCACTGGCGCTCAGCTGCGGTTGCACACGAGCCTCATCGTGCGCGAAGACGCTCTCACGCTGTTCGGCTTTGCCGAGCCGACGGAGCTGGAGGTCTTCGGACAATTGCTCAGTGTCACCGGTGTCGGTCCGAAATCTGCGTTGGGTGTGCTCGGACACCTCAGCGTCGATCAGATCGCTACGGCAGTCATCGACGACGATGACGCACCGTTCCGACGTGTCTCCGGTATCGGACCGAAGACGGCGAAGTTGATCGTCGTGCAGCTTGCCGGAAAGCTGCAGCCGCCGTCTCCTGCTGCCGCGTCCACCGCCCCTGGTGCTGTGGACATCACGGCCCAGGTGACCATCGCGCTGGTGGGTCTCGGCTGGTCTGAGAAGGTCGCGGCTGAGGCTGCCGAGGCCGCAGCTGCCGCTGCCAGCGAGTCTGACCGCGGCTCTGTCTCACTGCTGCTGCGCCAGGCACTTGCTGCGCTTGGGCCGGCCAAGGCGGGAGCAGCACGTGGCTGAGGAGAACTTCTCTGAGGGTCGCGATGCGGCCGAGCCGATCGACGAAACAGAGCTCGCCATCGAAGGTGCGCTGCGGCCGGAGAGCCTCGGCGAGTTCGTCGGGCAGCCGAAGGTGCGCGGACAACTGCAACTGCTTCTAGACGCGGCACGCATCCAGAACCGGCCACCCGATCACATTCTGCTCGCCGGCCCTCCCGGGTTGGGTAAGACGACCCTCGCGATGATTGTCGCGTACGAGAGTGAACGTCCGCTCCGCCTTTCCAGCGGCCCCGCGATCCAGCACGCCGGCGACCTCGCGGCGCTGCTGTCCAGCCTCATTCCCGGGGAGGTGTTGTTCATCGACGAGATCCACCGGATGGCGCGCTCGGCGGAAGAGATGCTCTACCTCGCGATGGAAGACTTCCGCATCGACATCATGGTCGGAAAGGGCGCGGGCGCTACCAGCATCCCGCTGGATCTTGCGCCCTTCACGCTCGTCGGCGCCACGACACGCTCTGGTCTGCTGCCGAATCCTTTACGCGACCGCTTCGGCTTCACCGGTCATCTGGAGTTCTATGACGACGGTGACCTCGAGAAGGTGATCGCGCGCTCGTCGAGCGTTCTCGGTGTCGGGCTGCCTGACGACGCGCTGAATGAGATCGCTCGCCGATCCCGAGGTACCCCGCGAATCGCGAACAGGCTTCTGCGCCGGGTCCGCGACTACGCCCTTGTGCACGGAGATCACGGATCAGCATCGATTTCGGACGTCAACGCGGCGTTGGAACTCTACGACGTCGACCCGATCGGTCTCGACCGCCTCGACCGTGCTGTTCTCGACATGCTCGTGCGGCGCTTCCGCGGTGGTCCGGTAGGACTGAGCACGCTCGCCGTGGCCGTCGGTGAAGAGGCGGAGACCGTTGAGAGCGTGGTCGAGCCCTATCTCGTCCGAATCGGATTCCTCGGTCGAACGCCACGCGGACGCGTTGCGACACCTGAGGCATACCAGCACCTCGGCCTGCAGCATCCGGAAACGGCGACATTGCTCAATGACCTATAATCGCTGGAGACTTCCCCCCGAACTCTCTGCGCGTCCACCGTTGGCGTGCGCACTTTGAAAGGCCCTGCCTGATGGAAATCATCCTCTTCGGCGTACTAGCCGTCCTGCTCGTCTTCATGTTCCTCAACACGCGCAAGCGCCAGAAGCAGATGAAGGCCGAACAGGAAGAGAAGGCCACGAAGACGGTTCCCGGGGTCAAGGTGCTGATGCAGGGTGGTCTCTACGGAACCATCGTCGCGTACGACCCTGAGGACCTGGACTCGCCGGCTCTCGTCGAGATTGCCCCGGGAACGGTCATCGAGGTACACAGCCAGGCGATCCTGCGCATCGTCGAGCCGAACGTGGTCGACGACCTCGAAGGCGAAGACCTCGTTGAGGTTGAAGATGAGGCCATTGCATCCGAGGCAGATCTTGCCGCCGAGACTCCTGAGGAGACCCGCGCCCGTCTGGATCGGGACTCCGACAGCAAGTAATTCGTCCGACCGCCTGACCGGCATCGTAGAAAGCTGAACATACGTGGCTTCGTCTTCTCCCGTCCGTCATGCCTGGAAGGTTCTGCTCAGCCTTCTGATCGTGACTGCTGCGCTGTTCGGCGTGAACGCAATCGGTGTCTATGGCTTTGAAAAGAGCTCGTGGACACCTGAGCTCGCGCTTGATCTTCAGGGCGGCACACAGATAGTCCTGAGTGCCGTCACTGAGGACGGTGCCAATCCCACGCAGGAGCAGCTCGATCAGGCTGCGGCGATCATCCGCCAACGCGTCAACGCGTCTGGTGTGACAGAGGCCGACATCACGACCGAGGGCGGACGCAACATTGTTGTGCAGATCCCCGGTGTCGCTGATGAGGAGACGCGCGCGCGTATCGAAGCGAGCGCGCAGCTCGAGTTCCGCTCCGTGATCTTCTTCGGAAGCCCAGCGACCGAGTTCGTCGGAGAAGACGGCAACGCAACGCCGTACCCGGCCCCGGACCCGACTGCGAACGCGATCCCCACGCCGGAGCCGACCGACGGCAGCGATATGGCCTGGGTGACGGAGAAGCTCCAAGCCGAGTTCCTCGCCTACGACTGCGCGAACCCCGACAACGAGTCTGCCGATACACCCGCGGACCAGCCCCTGATCACCTGTGACGACCTCGGTCAGGCCAAGTACATCCTCGGACCGACCGAGCTCACCGGCGATGCGATCGATGATGCCACCAGCGGTCGCGACCAGCGCAACGGTGCATGGACGGTCAACCTCACCCTCGATTCGCAGGGTGCCAAGACCTTCGGCGAGATCAGCCAGCGCCTCTACCAGAACCAGCTCGCCGGCCTCACCCCGCGCGACCAGTTCGCCTTCGTTCTCGATGGCAAGGTCATCTCCGCTCCGCAGATGAACGGTGTGATCCTCGACGGCAAGCCCAGCATCTCCGGCTCGTTCACGCAGGAGAGCGCTGAAGCTCTCGCGGATCAGCTGAAGTACGGTGCGCTGCCGCTGAGCTTCACCACCGAGAGTGCGTCGAGTGTTTCGGCGACGCTGGGTTCGCAGCAGCTCATGATCGGTCTCATCGCCGGACTCATCGGTCTTGCGCTGGTGGCTGTGTACTCGTTGCTCAGTTACCGAGCACTCGGCGCGGTGATCATTGCATCGATCGCGGTCATGGGCGTGTTGACCTACATCATCGTCTGCATCCTGGCCTGGCGCCTCGGCTTCCGCCTGTCGCTGGCCGGCGTGGCAGGTCTGATCGTGTCGATCGGTTTCGTCGCCGACTCGTTCATCGTCTACTTCGAACGAATACGAGATGAGCTGCGCGACGGCAAATCCATCACGAATGCGGTGGAGGACGGCTGGGGACGCGCCAAGCGCACGATTTACATCTCCAAGTCGATCAACATCCTGGCCGCAGTCGTGCTGTACATCCTGGCTGACTCCACGGTGAAGGGCTTTGCCTTCACCCTGGGACTCACGACGATCATCGACATCTTCATCTTCGTCATCTTCACGCACCCGGTGATGCAGATCCTGGCGCGCACCAAGTTCTTCGGAGGCGGGCACAAGCTCTCCGGCCTTGACCCCGACGCGCTGGGGGCGGTTTACCACGCCCGCTCGCAGTATCGGACTGTCGAGCCTGTGCGCGGTGGACGAGCAGGAAAGATCAACCGTTCTCGAAACGAGGCTGAGCGCCGGCAGACCATTGCGGAGCGCAAACGTGCCGAAGCCCTCATCGGAAACAGTCATACCAACGCCGGAAGCGAGGGAGAGCGCTGATGGCCTCCATGAATGAATTCGGCAACAACCTGTACACGGGAAAGACCTCTTTCCCGTTCGTCGGCAAGCGCCGTCTGTGGTTCATCATCGCGATCGCACTGATCGTGGCATCCGCCCTTGTGCCGTTGCTGCGCCCTGTGCAGTTCTCGATCGAGTTCACTGGCGGGTCGCAGTTCACGGTCGTCGCGCCCGAGTCGACTGATCAGGCCAAGGCATCCGACGCCGTGCAGTCTGTCGTGCCGAATGCCGCCGTCAAGGTCGCCATCGTCGGTGAGAGCGACGTGCGCGTGCAGACGGATCAGATGACGCAGAGCGAGACTCTCGCCGTGGCGCAGGCGCTGGCTGACCAGTATCAGGTGGATGCTGACGAGGTGAACACATCGTTCATCGGCCCGCAGTGGGGGGAGAACGTCACACGACAGTCGCTCTGGGGCCTGGTGGTGTTCCTGATTCTGACGTTCCTGATTCTCGCGGTGTACTTCCGCACGTGGAAGATGTCGGCCGCTGCCATCATTGGTCTGCTCGATGTGCTCGTGATCACCGTGGGCATCTATGCACTGGCCGGGTTCGAGATCTCGCCCGCGGCCGTCATCGGGTTCCTCACGATCCTGGCGTACTCGTTGTATGACACGACGGTGGTGTTCGACAAGATTCGAGAAAACACCACGGAGGACGGCGAAAACTCCTCACGCACCTTCGGAGAATCGGTGAACCTCGCGGTGAACCAGACGCTGGTGCGCTCGATCAACACTTCGATCGTCGCAGCGCTCCCCGTCGGCGCGATTCTGTTCATCGGAGCGTTCTGGCTCGGGGCGGAGACGCTGACCGATATTTCGCTGTCGATCTTCGTGGGCATCATCGTCGCGACGTACTCCACGCTGTTCGTTGCAGCACCGCTGTACTCGCTGTTCCGGGAGAAAGAACCGGACATCATCGAGCGCGACAAGCGCGTGCTCGAGCTGCGTGAACGGGCCGCCGCTGACGCCTGAACGCGTAATCGTTCGAGCGAAGCCGATGTGCTGGCACACGCGTAAGATGTTCTGACCCGGAGGTGAAGTGATGGCGGAGGCGAACGCGTCGACGCAGGGATCGAGTTTGAGAAGACTCGTGCCCCGAATCTTCTCGCGTGCGCCCCGGGTCAACGATCTCGACAACCTGATCCGCACGGTTCGGGCCAGCCACCCTAAGGGTGACCTGGCGATCATCACGCAGGCCTACAACGTCGCGAAGCAAAAGCACGAGGGTCAGAAGCGGCAAAGCGGTGAGCCATACATCACCCACCCGCTCGCCGTCGCCCAGATCCTGGCCGAGATGGGGCTGGGGCCACGAGCCATTGCGGCAGCGCTGCTTCATGACACCGTCGAAGACACCGGGTATGCGCTGTCTGAACTGACGGAGACCTTCGGTGACGAAGTCGCCATGCTCGTGGATGGCGTCACCAAGCTCGACAAGGTCAAGTACGGCGAAAGCGCGCAGGCCGAAACAGTCCGCAAGATGATCGTCGCAATGTCGAAAGACCTGCGTGTTCTGCTCATCAAACTCGCCGACCGGCTCCACAACGCACGTACCTGGGGCTTCGTTCCACCCGAGAAGGCGGAGAAGAAGGCCAGAGAGACGCTGGAGATCTACGCGCCCCTTGCTAACCGCCTCGGTATCCAGACGATAAAGTCCGAGCTCGAAGACCTCTCGTTCGCTGTTTTGCACCCCAAGATCTATGTCGAGATCAACAGTCTTATCGCGCAGCGCACCCCGCAGCGGGAGAAGTATCTGAAGCAGGTCATCGAATCGATCAATGAGGACCTGCACGACCTCCGTATCCGCGGCAAAGTGGGCGGACGACCGAAGCAGCTGTACTCGGTGTACCAGAAGATGGTTGTGCGCGGACGGGAGTTCGATGACATCTACGACCTCATCGGGATCCGGGTGCTCGTAGGCTCCGTGCGTGACTGCTACGCGGTTCTCGGTGCTATTCACGCACGCTGGACGCCGCTGCCCGGCCGGTTCAAGGACTACATCGCGACGCCGAAGTTCAATCTCTACCAGTCACTGCACACCACGGTGATCGGCCCGAGCGGCCGTACGGTGGAGATTCAGATCCGCACGCACGAGATGCACCAGCAAGCGGAATTCGGTGTTGCCGCACACTGGATGTACAAAGAGCGGATGGCCGGTGGCAAGCCCGGTACCGTGCCGACCGACACCGATATGACCTGGCTTGCGCACATCTCGGACTGGCAAGCAGAAACCGCGGATCCGAGCGAGTTCCTCGACTCGCTGCGCTTCGAAATCGGTGCGAAGGAAGTTTACGTGTTCACGCCGAAGGGGCGGGTGATCGGGCTGCCCGCCGGCGCGACACCGGTCGACTTCGCCTACGCCGTGCACACCGAGATCGGCCACCGCACAATGGGTGCGAAGGTCAACGGCCGGCTCGTCCCGCTGGAGACCGAGGTCAAAAGCGGCGACGTCATCGAAGTGTTCACCTCGAAGAACCCGGACGCCAGTCCGAGCCAGGACTGGCTGAGCTTCGTCAAGAGCACCCGTGCCCGCAACAAGATTCGCGGCTGGTTCACGAAGGAACGTCGCGAAGAAGCCATTGAGCAGGGCAAGGAATCCATCGCACGGTCGATGCGCCGGCAGAACCTGCCGCTGCAACGGCTGATGGGTCAGGACTCGTTCGCCCAGGTCGCTCAGCAGCTGCATTACGAAGACGTCGACGCGCTGTACGCCGCCGTCGGTGAGGGCCACGTCTCCACGCAGTCCGTGCTGGAGAAGGTTACTGCCCTCACCGCGGCGAACGACACCGGTACCGGGGCGATCACGATTCCGGGCCGTCCGCACCTGCGCGAACCGCGCGCGGGCGATTCCGGCATCCTCGTCCGCGGCGCGGACGACATTCTCGTGAAGCTCGCCAAGTGCTGCACGCCGGTTCCCGGTGACGAGATCGTCGGCTTCGTGACACGTGGCAGTGGTGTCTCGGTTCATCGCGTTGACTGTGCCAACGTGAAAGCCCTCGGTGCCGAGCAGGAACGTTTCGTCGAGGTCTCCTGGGCACCGACGACCAAGAGCGTGTTCCGCGTTCAGATCCAGGTCGAAGCGCTGGATCGGGCTGCACTGCTCTCCGACGTCACCCGGGTGCTCAGCGAGCACCATGTGAACATCCTGTCTGCGACCGTGAACACGAACGACAGTCGCTTGGCGATCAGCCGTTTCGTATTCGAGATGGGCGACTCCGTGCACTTGGATCGTGTACTCAACGCCGTGCGTCGCATCGACGCGGTTTACGACGTGTACCGCGTCACCACGTCCTGATGCGCTGACTCCAGGAGGTCGTTCAGCCGTCGCAGGGCCGAACGTTTGCCGGGTACTCTCGAACGCGTCTCGAGGCAGTCGATGGCGACGGCTACGAGTTGCGGTTGCTGTTGCGCCACCAGAAGCAGCCAGGCGCGGCTCTCGGTGTCTTTCTCTGCGCGGATCGCGAGGTCCGTCAGCGTCCGCAGCGGCGTTGTCACCAGTGTCGACGAGATCAGCTGCACGTCCTCCTCAGGAAGTTGCACCTGGTGTACGACCACATCTCGGTGCGGCGCTACCCGGTGACGACGCATCGACGTGCGCTGAATATGGTGGCGAAGCGGAGCGCGACTGCCGATGCCCTGGAGCCAGGCTGCGGTCGTGCCGCTGGCCGCATAACCGGGGGAGAGGATCGGTGCCAGCGCCGTGACGCGAGCATCCGCATCCTCCGGGATGTCGGCGGGCATATAGGCATCGTCGATCTCGAACAGCAGACCATCCAGGCGCGCAGAGCACAGTTCCGGCTGGGACAGCAATGCCCCGGGTCGATACAGCAGCAGCGGGTTCACACTTTCAGTGTGCCGTGCTGACGCCGTTCCCGGGGCAGCTGTGGATAAGATCAGCCTTCGAGAGCGCTCAACCACGCCTTACGTGCTTCGAGTGCTTCGGTGGCTTCCTTGAGCGCCTTTGCATCTCCAGCGTTCTCGGCGGCGTCGCGCTCTGCCTCCAGCTTGGTGATGGTGTCCAGCAGCTGCTGGCTCATGTCGTTGGCGCGCGCCTTGGTCTCCGGGTTGTTGCGCTTCCAGTCGACCTCTTCGCGTGACTTCAACGACTGCTCGACGGTGCGGAGCTTGTCATCGAGTGCACGCTCCTTCTCGCGAGGGAAGACGCGCCCGATCTCGTCCCACTGGCGCTGAATGCGTGTCAGCAGCGCACGAGCCTGCTTGATGTTCGACTCATCAGCGACAGCCTTCGCTTCATCCAGCAGGGCGTTCTTGGCCTCGATCTTCGGCGCGGACTCGGCTTCTTCCGCGGCCGACTGCTCGGCACGAGCCGCATACAGTGCGTCGCCTGCGGCCTTGAAACGCGCCCACAGCGCGTCATCGGCCTTTCGGCCGGCGCGGCCGGACGCCTTCCACTCGTCGAGAAGATTGCGATACGCGGGGATGCCGTCGACGCCCTTCGGCGCGAGGGCTTCCGCACGCTCGATCAGCTGATTCTTCTCGCTGCGAGCATGCTTGTGGGTCTCATCGAGCTCTGCGTAGAAACTGCGACGGCTCTTGTCAACGACGGAGCGTGCATCGCGGAATCGCTTCCACAGCTGCTGCGAGATGCCCTTCGGAAGGCGCGGTCCGCTCTGCTGCTGCGCCTGCCAGGTATCGAAGAGCGCGGTCACTTCGGCGGTGACCTGCTTCCACTGCACCTTCGAGAGGTCGCGGGCTGCGATCTGCTCGATGGCGTCGACGAGCAGGGTTCGCTCGGCGATTGCGGCGTCGACAAGAGCCTTCGCCTGCTGGGCCTCGGCCTCGCTGGCCTCAGCCAGCGTGCCGGTGAGCGTGTCGAGACGCTCCCGCAGCGACGCCAGGTCGCCGACGGCAGCGGCCCCGGTGACGTCGTCCACCAGACGCTTCGCCTGTGTGGTCAGATCGCTCGCGGAGGCCCCGCCGGCCTGGTGACGCTGTTCGAGCGTGTGCACCTTGAATGCCAGATCGTCGAACTTGCGCACGTAGTAGGCGAGTGCTTCATCACTCGTGCCGTCCGGGTACTGCCCGACGACGCGCCATTCATCACCTTCACATACCTCAACGGTGCCGTCTTCGGCGACGCGGCCGAAGTTCGCAGAGTCAGCAGAGGCGACGGGCGCCACGGGAACCACAGGTGCGGCGGGCGCGGCGGCTGCCGGTGCCGGCATGCGCGGCGGCGTCGGAACGCGCGGCGGTGTGGGGACCGGTGGAGTCGGCTTCGAAGGTTCGGTGGCAGACACGATGTGCTCCTTGCGCGGTCAGCCCGCGTGAGGGGGAAGGGACGTTGATCAGCCTAGTACGCGCAGCGGCGGTCTTGATGGCACCGTTCCGTCCGGGAGGTCACGGACCTGCGACTATTCGGCAGGTACTTCGGTGAAGAACAGGTCGGAGAAGGGATTCTCCAGTGGTGTCGGCGAAGATGTCTCCGTCGGATCCGGCTCGGGAGCAGTCACAGCAGCATGCACGGACTGGCTGGCAATGGCCGCCACGATGATGAGCCCACCGGCGACGCCTGCGATGGTGTTGTCGCGGATACGGCGGGTGATCTGCCCGTCATACCACGTAGTGCGAGCGGCATACAGGCGCGCACGCTCGGTCTCGGCGCGTGAGCGCTGGGCGTTCTTGGATCCGCGGCCGGCCATCGTTTTCCTCCCTGTGGCGCCTCGCCTGGGCACCGCTGTGAGCCTACCGCGATTGCCACGGTGCGCCGGAGTCAGAGGGGCGCATTAGCCTGGAGGCATGACATCCGCGCCACTACTCTCGGGACAGACGCCCCTTGCCGTGCGGATGCGTCCGGTCTCCCTCGACGAGGTGGCCGGTCAGCAGCATCTTCTGCGGGCCGGCTCGCCGATCGTGGCGCTCGCTGACCCCGAAGCATCCGCTCCCGGGGCTGTATCGATCATCCTGTGGGGGCCACCAGGCACCGGGAAAACCACCGTCGCGCAAGCGATCGCGCGTTCGTCCCGCCGGCGGTTCGTGGAACTTTCGGCGATCACTGCCGGCGTCAAAGACGTCCGAGAGGTGATGCAGGAGGCGATCACTCAGCGCGATCTCTATGGTCAGACCACGATCCTGTTCCTCGACGAGATCCACCGCTTCACCAAGGCTCAGCAGGATGCACTGCTGCCCGGCGTCGAGAATGGCTGGGTTCTCCTGATCGCCGCCACCACCGAGAACCCGTCGTTCTCCGTGATCTCACCGCTGTTGTCCCGGTCATTGCTGCTGACGCTGCAACCGCTGACCGACGAAGACATCGGGGTGCTCATCGATAGAGCACTCTCGGATGCCCGCGGGCTCAACGGCACCGTCACCGCGGGCGACGACGCGCGGCGCGCACTGATACGTCTGGCCTCTGGTGACGCCAGACGAGCGCTGACCGGATTAGAAGCTGCCGCAGCCGTCGCGCTGTCGACAGCCGAAGACGCTTCCGTCCCCGAGATCACCGACGAAGACGTGGCGCAGGCGGTTGATCGTGCACTGTTGAGATATGACCGTCAGGGTGACGAGCACTATGACGTGATCAGTGCGTTCATCAAGTCGATTCGCGGCTCAGATCCGGATGCTGCGCTGCACTATCTCGCCCGCATGATCGAGGCGGGGGAGGACCCGCGTTTCATTGCCCGCCGGCTGGTGATCTCGGCAGCAGAAGATATCGGACTCGCCGACCCGCAGGGGCTGGTGATCGCCAACGCTGCTGCCGACGCTGTCGCGTTCATCGGGATGCCCGAGGGGCGGATCCCACTGGCGGAGGCAACCGTCTACCTGGCGACCACTGCGAAATCGAACGCGGCATACGCCGGTATCAACGCCGCGATCGCCGATGTGCGCGCCGGTAACTTCGGGCGTGTCCCCGCTCACCTGCGAGACGCCCACTACGCCGGGGCCAAGCGACTCGGCCACGGCAAGGGGTATCGCTACCCGCACGACAACGAGTTCGGTATCGTGCCTCAGCAATATCTGCCTGATGAACTTGACGGACGTCAGTATTACCAACCGAAGCCTCTCGGTGCCGAGCGCGACATCTCATCGCGGCTTGAACGCATCCGGCGCATCCTCGGCGATCGCTGAGAAGCCGTCTGCTAAGCTGAATCGGCTCGAAACCGTGTTTTCGGGCATCTCTTCGTTCACACCCACCTTTTCTGCGCCCCGACGTGCGCACGAAGGCAGAACGCAGAAGATACGTCCGTGAGATGTGAAAGTCACGTCCACGTCATCGGAAGGAATACTTCGTGGTTACGAAGTCCCAGGACCGCCGCAAGGTCCGCCTGTCCCGTGCCCTCGGCATCCCGCTGACGCCGAAGGCTGCCCGTTACCTCGAGAAGCGTCCCTACGCTCCCGGTGAGCACGGCCGCACCAAGCGCAAGACCGACAGTGACTACGCCGTTCGTCTGCGTGAGAAGCAGCGTCTTCGCGAGCAGTACGGTATCCGCGAGAAGCAGCTGCGCATCGCGTTCAACGAGGCTCGTCGCGTTGATGGCCTGACCGGTGAGAACCTTGTCGAGCTCCTCGAGATGCGTCTTGACGCTCTCGTGCTGCGTTCGGGCTTCGCCCGCACCACCGCACAGGCTCGCCAGATGGTTGTGCACCGTCACATCCTCGTCGACGGCCAGCTCGTCGACCGCCCGTCGTTCCGCGTGAAGCCGGGTCAACTCATCCACGTCAAGGCCAAGAGCGAGGGCACCGAGCCCTTCCAGGTCGCAGCAGCCGGCGGCCACGCCGAGGTCCTGCCTCCCGTTCCTGGTTACCTTGAGGTCGAGCTCGACAAGCTTCAGGCTCGCCTGGTTCGTCGTCCGAAGCGCGCTGAGGTCCCCGTGACCTGTGAAGTGCAGCTCGTCGTCGAGTACTACGCAGCTCGCTGATTCACTGACTGGTCCCTGACTGGTCAAACCAAGAGGCGTCGGGATTCCCGACGCCTCTTGTCGTTTCCGCATACGATGGAGGCACCGCGTTTTGCGGGCTGAGGGCGAGGAAGAACACATGAAGAAGCTGTCGTGGTTCCTGATCGGTGTGATCGGCGGGTTCGTAGCTGCCCACTTCATG
Organism: Microbacterium sp. A94; assembly: GCF_051842855.1. Lineage (NCBI taxonomy): Bacteria > Bacillati > Actinomycetota > Actinomycetes > Micrococcales > Microbacteriaceae > Microbacterium > Microbacterium sp. A94. Next base: position 490,589 of record NZ_JBPXMU010000001.1, read on the forward strand.
AACAAAGATCCGCGCGGACACGTCCTTCTGGCCGATGTTGACGCGCGCATCAGCGAGTTCACCGCGATCCTCAGCGATTCGTACCGCGAGCAGCAGGCTCGACTGGTCGATTCCGCCGACAACTGATCATCCGCGCCGGTCGCAGCACTCTGTGCTGCGATTATTCGTCTCACACAAGGACAGCCGTACCCCTATGAAAACCGCGGACATCGCGCAGCGCTACCTGAATTTCTTCGAAAAGAACGACCACACGATCGTTCCCTCCGCGTCGCTGGTGAGCGACGACCCGACGGTGATGTTCACCATCGCCGGAATGGTCCCGTTCGTGCCGTACCTGACTGGCGTCGTACCTGCTCCGTTCCTGAGAGCGGCCGATGTGCAGAAGTGCATCCGCACCAACGACATCGAAGAGGTCGGCAAGACGGCTCGTCATGGAACGTTCTTCCAGATGCTGGGCAACTGGTCTTTCGGCGATTACTTCAAGGAAGGCGCGATCTCCTACGCGTGGGAGCTGCTCACAACGTCCGAGGCCGATGGCGGACTCGGCTTCGCGGAGAAGGACATCTGGGTCACCGTCTACGAGACAGATGACGAAGCAGCGCTGCTCTGGCAGAAGATCGCTGGCCTCCCCGCCGAGCGCATCCAGCGGATGGGGCGCGAGGACAACTACTGGCACACCGGTCAGCCAGGACCCGGTGGCCCCTGCTCAGAGATTTACATCGACCGTGGTCCGGCGTACGGCCGCGACGGTGGTCCGATCGTGGATGACAACCGCTTCACCGAGATCTGGAATCTCGTGTTCATGCAGGATCTGCTTTCGGATGTGCGCACGAAGGTCGACTTCGACATCGCCGGGTCGCTGCCCAAGCGCAACATCGACACCGGCATGGGGCTTGAGCGCGTTGCGATGTTCAAGCAGGGTGCCGAGAACATGTACGAAACCGATCAGGTGCGTCCGGTTCTGGACCGCGCGATGGAGATCTCCGGACGCAAGTACGGCGTCGATCACACCGATGACGTCCGTTTCCGCATCGTTGCCGATCACGTGCGCTCTTCGCTGATGCTGCTCTCTGATGGAGTGAAGCCCGCGAATGACGGCCGCGGGTATATCCTCCGTCGTTTGATGCGCCGCACCGTTCGCTCGATGCGGCTGCTCGGCGTTGACGCTCCGATCTTCCCCGAGCTGTTCGCCGCTTCGCGCGATGCGATGAAGGCGTCGTACCCGGTGTTGGAGACGGAGTGGGATCGTCTGTCCGGTCTCGCGAACGCGGAAGAGGTCACCTTCCTTCGTACGCTGGCACAGGGCTCGACGATCCTCGATCTCGCACTGGATGCGACGAAGCAGGCTGAGAAGAAGACTCTGGCCGGCCCCGAGGCCTTCCTGTTGCACGACACCTACGGCTTCCCGATTGACCTCACCCTGGAGATCGCCGAAGAAGCGGGACTCAGTGTCGACCGCGAGTCGTTCGACTCGCTGATGCTGGAGCAGCGCACCCGGGCGAAGGCGGATGCGAAGAGTCGCAAGCGCCAACTCGCCGACGTTTCGGTGTACCGCGAGTTCCGTGCCCTGGGTGAGACCGGGTTCGCCGGGTACTCGGATCTGAACATCGACTCTCGTGTGCTCGGCATTCTTGTGGACGGTCAGCCCGCAACCTTCGCCACGGAGGGGCAGGTTGCCGAGATCATCCTCGCGGAGACCACCCTGTACGCGGAGTCCGGGGGACAGGTCTCCGACAAGGGCAGCATCGTCGGCGCCGGTTTCGAACTCGACGTTCTCGACGTGCAGAAGCCGGTTGCCGGCCTCATCAGCCACACGGTGCACGTCACCAGCGGAACCGTCGCGGTCGATGATCGAGCCACGACGCAGGTGGATGCCGCGAACCGTCGCGCAGCTCGGCAGGCGCACTCGGCAACGCACCTGGTCCACGCAGCCCTGCGCGACACGCTCGGCTCGGGCGCCACCCAGGCGGGCTCCCTCAACCGCGCCGGTTACATGCGCTTCGACTTCTCGTGGTCACAGGCGCTGTCTGCCGAGACACGCACCGAGATCGAAGACATCACGAACCGCGCGGTTCAGGACGCTCTTGAGGTCACCACGCGAATCGTTTCTCTTGACGAGGCCAAAGAAGCCGGAGCAATGGCTCTGTTTGGTGAGAAATACGGAGATGTCGTGCGCATGGTCGACATCGGCGGTCCCTGGTCACGGGAACTGTGCGCGGGGACGCACGTGAATTCCAGCTCGGAGATCGGTCTGGTCAGCGTGGTCGGTGAAGCATCGGTCGGGGCATCCAACCGCCGTATCGAGGCGCTGGTCGGTCAGGACGCGTTCCGCGAGCTCGCCGCCGAGCGTGCCATCGTCTCGCAGCTGACGACGGCGCTCAAGACCCCCCGTGAGCAGCTGCCGGATCGGATCGCGGAGATCGCCGCGAATCTGAAGGCCGCTGAGAAGCGCATCGCACAGTTCGAAGCGAAGGAACGCGAAGGGCGTGTCCCCGCGATTGCGGAGGCTGCGCAGCAGGTTGGCGCCTACCGGGTCGCTGCGGTGTCTGTCGGCGAAGTGGGCTCAGCGGACGATGTCCGAGGCCTGGCGCTCTCGGTGCGCGAGCGCCTCGGATCGACTGCTGCAGTGGTCGCCCTGGGCGGCATTGCTGGCGGACGCCCGGTGGTCGTAGTCGCGACGAACGACTCCGCACGCTCGGCGGGCGCGAAGGCCGGTGCGCTGGCGAAGCGTGCGGCGGGTGTGCTCGGTGGTGGCGGCGGCGGACGCGATGACGTGGCCCAGGGCGGTGGAACGGATGCCTCGGCACTCGACGCAGCGCTGGACGCGGTGGTCGCGGAGCTTCGTAGCGCGTGAGCGGCGGCTTCCGCCGCGGTGTGCGGCTTGGCATCGATGTGGGCAAAGCCCGCGTCGGCGTGGCGCGATGCGACCCGGACGGCATGTTGGCCGTCCCGGTTGAAACTGTGCCACGATCGGACACCTCTCTCACCCGCATCGCAGAGCTTGCGGGGGAGTACGGGCCGATGGAGTTCGTCGTCGGGCTGCCAGTGAACATGCAGGGTGCTGATACCCCGTCAACCACGGATGCCCGTGAGTTCGCCGCCGCGTTGCAGCGGCTGACCGGTGTGCCCGTACGCATGATGGATGAACGGCTGAGCACCGTCACCGCACACTCGGCTTTACGGTCTTCTGGGCGAAATCAGCGAAACTCTCGTAGCATTGTCGATCAGGTCGCGGCGGTGGTTCTGCTGCAGCACGCGATCGACACGGAGAAGAGCACCGGTATCCCGGCCGGTGTCGCTGTGCCGCTTGATGAGGAGCCCGCCTGAGCATGCCCGAACGTGAGACCCCCGACCACGATTCGCATTCAGTTTCCGACGCACTGTTCGAAAACCTGCCGGCGCCGGCGCATCGCGCACCCGCGTCTGATTTTGCCCCGCCGACGCCCGGATCACGACGGGCGCGTCGAGAAGGCGTAGCGCCGACTGCCGCAGCAGCTGCGTTGCCAGAAAGTCACGGCGCTGCCCGCGAAGGCACCGCCCCGACTGTCGCCGCACCCGCACCCGCGCAGCAGCCGACTCTCGATGACCTGTTTCAGCCTGAGCATGAAGAAGCACACCACGCCGCGCCGAAGAAACGACGCCGCAAGGGATGTCTGATCGCGCTGCTGGTTCTGCTCGTCCTTATCGGCGGCGCCGTCTACGGCGGTTTCTGGGCGATGAACAACTACGGCGACAGGATCAACGAGGTGATGGGCTGGGGAGAGCCGGCGGACTGGGAGCCGGGCCTGGCAACAGGCGAGACAACGGTGACAGTCTTCGCCGGTGATACCGGAAGCCCGGTCTCCACAGCTCTGTACGAAGCCGGAGTCACCAAGACTGAAGATGTCTTCTATGACTATCTCGTCAAGGAGAACATCGATTTCACGATCTATCCGGGCATCTACACGCTTCAGCAGAAGATGACGGCGGAGGCCGCTCTCGAAGCTCTCAACAATCCCGCCAACAAGGTGGAGAATTCGGTCGGAATCGCCGAAGGCGGCACCGTCGAGCCTTCGTTGATCGCGATCAGTGAGAGCCTCGGCATTCCGTTGGAGGAGATGAAGGCTGCGGTGGCCGATCCACGGGCGTACGGTGTGGATGCAGACAGCCTCGAGGGCTGGCTGTTCCCGGCTGTCTATACGTTTGACCCCGATGTGACTGCTCAGCAGGTCATCCAGCGGATGGTGGATCGCACGCGTGAGTCCCTGGCCGAGGCGGGAGTTCCGGCGGGGGACGAGAATCGGGTATTGACGATCGCATCCATAATTCAGCGTGAAGGTCGCCTCGACGACTTCGCGAAGGTATCTCGCGTCATTCAGAATCGTCTCGATGACGGGATGATGCTGCAGATGGATTCCACATCGCAGTACGGCTACGGCGAATTGCATGCCGGCGTTGTCAGCACTTCTGAAGAGGCGCAGTACGACGACAACCCGTGGAACACATACGTTCACACAGGACTCCCGATCGGTCCGATCGCCAGCCCCAGCAGCGCAGCAATCGAGGCCGCGATGCATCCGGTCGATGGCCCCTGGTTCTACTTCGTGACGATCAACATGGCGACGGGCGAGACGGTGTTCTCCACGACGTACGAGGAGCATCAGGCGGCGATCGAGCAGTGGGGTCAGTGGTGCGACGCCAACCCCGATCAGGGGTGTTGAACGAATGATGTCTCGTCGCCTCGCGGTCTGGGGCGATCCGATCGCTCACAGCAAATCTCCGCTCCTGCACAGCGCTGCCTATCGTGCACTCGGGCTGGACTGGGCGTATGGCCGACAGCGGGTGGATGCCCACGGCTTCATCGAGGCGTTCGAGGAACTCGATGGCACATGGCGCGGCCTGTCGGTGACCATGCCGCTGAAGGAGCAGGCCTATGCGGTCGCATCCGTGCGGGATCGCCACGCGGAGTTGACGGGAGCGGTGAACACACTGCTCCTCGGTGACACCGTCGCGGGATTCAACACCGATGTCGGGGGAATCGTCGATGCTTTCGCTGAGAACGGCATCCGCTCCTGCCCCAGCGGGCGTGTGCTGGGCGCCGGTGCAACGGCCTCCTCGGCTCTGGTGGCTCTTGCCGAGCTCGGCGCCGAGCAGATCGACGTACGCGCGCGCCGGCCTGAGCGCGCCGCTGGGCTGGTCGCGCTGGGAAGCAGCCTGGGCACCACCGTGGTGGTCAGAGACTTCGCTGCCGATGCCGCGCCGGTGAGTGCGACGGTGGCGACGCTTCCGAGCGGCACTGTTCTCGATGACGGGGTTGCGGCGAAGTTCGCAGAAACCGGCGGCGCACTTCTGGACGCGGCCTATGCGCCCTGGCCGTCGGCGCTGGCAGCGCGATGGGCTGCGCCGACGGTGATCTCGGGGCTGGAGATGCTTCTGCATCAGGCTGTACGTCAGGTGCGCATCTTCGTCGCAGGCGATCCGAGTGCCGAGCTCGTCGATGAGGCAGCAGTGGTCGCTGCGATGCGCGCGGCACTGATCTGACCGGGCGCTTTCGCCGGGGCGTCACGCGGCCGGGCTGAGACCAAACACATGCCAAACTAGAGGCATGCTCCGCGTGCTCACGGCCGGCGAATCGCACGGTCCCGAACTCATTGCCGTCATGGAAGGGCTGCCCTCCGGCGTCCCGATCTCCTCCGAGGCCATTCAGGCCGATCTCGCACGCCGAAAGCTCGGCTATGGTCGCGGCTCGCGCATGAAATTCGAGCAGGACGAACTGAGCATCTCCGGTGGCGTCCGCCACGGTAAGAGCCTGGGAAGCCCGATCGCCCTGCGCATCGGCAACACCGAATGGCCGAAGTGGGTAGAGGTGATGAGTCCGGAGCCGGTGGAGCTCACCGACAAGTCCCGCGGCCGCTCCGCTCCGCTGACCCGTCCGCGACCGGGCCACGCCGACCTGGTCGGAATGCAGAAGTACGACTTCGATGAGGCGCGTCCGATCCTGGAGCGTGCCAGCGCGCGTGAAACCGCGGCGCGTGTCGCGCTGGGGGCCGTCGCGCGTTCGTTCCTGAGCGAGCTGGGCATCCGCCTCGTCAGTCACACGCTGTCGATCGGTCCGGTCCAGGCCCCTGACGGTGCGGTGCTCCCGACGCCGGACGATGTCGATGCGCTCGACGCCGATCCGCTGCGGTGCTTCGACGCGGAAACCTCCGCACGCATGGTTGCTGAGATCGATGATGCGCGCAAGCACGGCGATACCCTCGGCGGCATCGTCGAGGTGCTCGCTTACGGGCTTCCGCCAGGCCTCGGCTCCCACGTGCACTGGGACCGTCGTCTGGATGGCCGTCTCGCGCAGGCTGTGATGAGCATCCAGGCGATCAAGGCCGTGGAGATCGGCGACGGCTTCGAGACCACCCGCCGCCGTGGCTCGGCCGCACACGATGAGCTTTTCGCCGCAGAACGCGGCATCACGCGCGCTTCCGATCGTGCTGGCGGTACCGAGGGCGGCATGTCCACCGGCACCGTGCTGCGTGTTCGCGCAGGTATGAAGCCGATCGCGACAGTGCCGCGCTCCCTGCGCACTATCGACGTCGCCACCGGTGACACCGCAACTGCGCACCATCAGCGTTCAGATATCAGCGCGGTGCCCGCAGCCGGCGTTGTGGCCGAGGCGATGGTGGCAGTGGAACTGGCGAACTCCGTGCTGGAGAAGTTCGGCGGCGACAGCATCCGCGAGACGCTTCGCAACCTCAACAGCTATCTCGAAGCGATTCCGGCGGAACTGCGCACGGCTCCCGCTTCCGAGGCCGCGCTGATCGCCCACGATGAGCAGTCCTGAGCAGTTGACTCTCGTGCTCGTCGGCCCGATGGGCGCGGGAAAGACGAGCGTGGGTCGCCGTGTGGCCAAGACGCTCGGCGTCGGCTTCACCGACACCGACAAATACATCGTTGCTGAGCACGGACCGATCCCAGACATCTTCGCTGCGCACGGCGAACAGCGCTTTCGCGCGTTGGAGTGCGCCGCTGTGGCCGCAGCGCTGAAACACGGGGGAGTGATCTCCCTGGGTGGAGGCGCCGTCACTTCGGCGGACACCCGGAAACTGCTGCATGAGCATCCGGTTGCGTTCCTCGCTGTCACACCGGAAGCAGTCGCAGCACGCATCCGATCCGGTGGGCGCCCGATGCTCGCGGGAGATGAAGACCCGCTTGAGCGGTGGAAAAGCATCTACGAGCAGCGTCGCGGCTGGTACGACGAGGTCGCGACCGAAACATTCGACACGTCACGTCGACCGATGCAGCGCATCGCCGACGAGATCGCAGCCTGGAGGAAGAACCTGAGATGAGTACCACCACGATCAGCGTGACCGGACAGGCAACGTACGACATCACCGTCGGCCGTGGCATCCTCGACCAGGTCTCTGCCGCCCTCGACCCGGCTGTGCGCAAGATTCTTGTGGTGCACCCGCCGACGCTGGCGGTGCGTGCCGCCGAGCTGCGCGATCGCCTGCTCGCCGACACGACGGACGGGCCGCGGGAAGTTCTGCTCGCCGAGATTCCGGATGCTGAGCAGGGCAAACGCATCGAGGTCGCAGCCTTCTGCTGGCAGGTTATGGGACAGGCGGACTTCACGCGCACGGACGCGGTGATCGGCTACGGCGGTGGTTCTGTGACCGATGTCGCCGGGTTCGTCGCCGCCACCTGGCTGCGCGGTGTGCAGGTCATCCAGGTTCCGACCACCGTGCTCGGCCTGGTCGATGCCGCCGTCGGCGGAAAGACCGGCGTCAACACCGCCGAGGGCAAGAACCTGGTCGGCGCCTTCTGGCCGCCGCAGGCGGTGATCGGAGATCTGGATGAGCTCGCCAGCCTGAGCGCCCACGAGGCAACCGCAGGCTTCGCCGAGGTGGTCAAGGCCGGATTCATCTGGGCTCCGGAGATTCTCGACATCATCGAGGCAGATCCCACCCGCGCTGTCGACCCGACAACCGCAGAGTTCCGCCGTGCTGTGGAACTCGCCATCGGTATGAAAGCCCAGGTCGTCTCGGAAGACTTCCGCGAGGCCGGTCAGCGCGAGATCCTCAATTACGGGCACACGCTCGGGCATGCGATCGAGCACGCTGAACGGTACCGCTGGCGTCATGGCGCTGCGATCTCGGTCGGCATGCTGTTCGCCGCCGAGATCTCGCGTCTTGCCGGTCGACTCAGTGACGCATCCGCGGACCGGCATCGCAGCGTGCTCGAGTCCCTCGGACTGCCGACCAGCTATCGCGCCGGAGCCTGGCAGACTCTGCTGGCCAGCATGCAGCGGGACAAGAAGAGCCGGGGCGGGATGCTGCGCTTCATCGTGCTCGACGAGATCGCCAAGCCCACCGTGCTGCAAGCTCCGGATGAAACCCTGCTGTTCGCCGCCTACCAGGAGGTCGGGGCGTGAGCGTCGAAGTTCGGCGTGTTCGCGCTGATGACTGGCGCCAGGTGCGGGCCAGCCGACTGGAGGCACTCGCGGACGAGGCAGCGCCGATCGCGTTTCTCGACACCGTCGACAACGCCACGGCGCAGTCCGACGAGTTCTGGCAGGAACGCGCTGCGAATGCCGCCAGCGGCGATGCCGTGGCGCAGTTTGTCGCCGTCGACGGTGATGTCTGGGTCGGGTCCGCAACGGTGCTGCGGCGTGAAGCCGGGGAAACCGATCACCATGGCCGGACCCTCACTGCCGCACGTGGGGATGTGGTCGGTGTATTCGTGCGCCCATCCCACCGCGGCCAGGGTGTTGTCGATGCCCTGTTCGCGGCGGCCGCCGGATGGGCGCGTTCGCTGGGCGATGCAGCTCTCACGCTTGACGTGCACGCCGACAACGCGCGGGCACAGGGCGCGTACCAGCGCGCCGGTTTCACCCCGACCGGGCTCCAGTTCACCGGGACGATCGGAGCAGAGCTGGAGATGGCGCAAGACCTGGCTGTAGCCACACCGCATCGCCGCATCCTGCTCGTGAACGGCCCGAACCTCAATCTGCTCGGCACTCGTCAGCCCGAGATCTACGGTACCGCCACGCTGACCGACGTCGAGCAGATCACCGCTGACGCTGCAGCACAGGCGGGCTTCCAGGTGCGCAGCATCCAGAGCAATCATGAGGGCGTGCTGATCGATGCGATTCACGCAGCACGGGAAGACTGCCTAGGAATCGTGATCAACCCGGGCGGGCTGACCCACACCTCGGTTGCGCTGCGCGATGCCCTCACCGGGGTCTCGCTGCCTTTCGCTGAGATTCACATCTCCGACGTGAACGCCCGAGAGGAATTTCGACGCTTCTCCTACCTCCACGATGTGGCGGCGGTGCGGGTCATTGGCGAGGGCGTCGACGGCTACGCGAGCGCAGTTCGTCAGCTCACGGCGCTCATCGCGTAGAATCGACTGTCGGCCCCCACTAACTCGGTCCCTGAGCCTGTCGAAGGGCAGTGAGCGGTCCTTCCCAATAAACGAAACGGAACTCTGAACGCATGGCATCCACCGCAGACATCAAGAACGGCGTCGTCCTCAGCATCGACGGACAGCTCTGGAACGTCATCGAGTTCCAGCACGTCAAGCCTGGCAAGGGTGGCGCGTTCGTGCGTACCAAGCTGAAGAACGTCGTCTCCGGCAAGACCGTCGACCGCACCTACAACGCGGGCGCGAAGATCGACATCGAGAACGTCGATCGTCGTGACTTCACCTACCTGTACGCAGACGGCGACGGCTTCGTGTTCATGGACACGACCGACTACGACCAGATCACGGTCGGCGCTGCCACCGTCGGCGACGCGAAGAACTTCCTGCTCGAGAACCAGCAGGTCACGATCGCGCTGAACAACGGCAACCCGCTGTACCTCGACCTTCCGACATCCGTCATCCTCGAGGTGACCTACTCGGAGCCTGGTCTGCAGGGCGACCGCTCCTCGGCCGGCACCAAGCCCGCCACCGTCGAGACCGGTTACGAGATGCAGGTTCCGCTGTTCGTCGAGACCGGCACGAAGATCAAGGTCGACACCCGCACGGGTGAGTACCTCGGTCGCGAGAAGTAAGGCGTGAGCGCTCGGACGAAGGCGCGCAAGCGCGCACTCGACATTCTCTTCTCGTCAGACGTACGCGGCGATGACCTCGCCGTGACGCTGGCGGCAGAAGCAAAACGTGCTGCCAGCGAGCCTGCACGAGAGGCCTCCTGGCTCTATGCCCGCGAAATCGTCGACGGAATCTCCGATCACCGCGATGAGATCGACGAGAACATCATCACGCACAGTCGTGATTGGAAAATTGAGCGGATGCCGGCCGTTGACCGCGCTCTGCTGCGCATCGGCGTGTGGGAGATCGTCTACAACGATGAGGTCCCGACGGCCGTTGCTATCGATGAGGCAGTGGAGCTTGCCAAAGAGTTCTCCACGGACGATTCCGGTGCCTTCGTGCACGGCGTTCTCGCTCGGGTTGCTCGCTCGAGCTGAGCCTCACCATCGCCATCGCGACTTCGCGGTGATATCGGCCTTGTCGATGTCACCGCGCTGTCTGCCGTCACGGAGAGGATGCCATCATGTCTGCTCCGTACATTGATGAATCCGATCTTTCGCGGATGATCGACCGTGGAAGCTATGAGCGTGGCCGTGCGTACTTCCTCGAGGGGATGGTCTCCGAACTGCGTTGGAGCGCAGATTCGGATACTTTGACCGCCAGCGTCCGCGGATCGGGTAACGCGCTCTACCGCTGCGTCGTGCGAATGAAGCCGGGAACCGCGCAGATCACGGTAGCCACCTGCTCGTGCCCGGTTCCGCGCACCTGCAAGCATGTCGTCGCGGTTGTGCTCACAAGCAACGCAGAACGCGATGATGTCGCGGACGAATCCGTGGCAGCAGCGGAGCCGGCACGCCCAGGATGGCGCACTCTGCTCGAGGGCTCGACATCGGGAAAGACGCCCACCGCTCTGGCGTTGGGTATCGAACTTCGACACCGTTCCGCGCAGGGCGTCCATCAGTGGGCGCGGCGGCCGATGCGACCCGCCACAGCACGAGATGTCGCGCGCGGCGAGGGAGAACTTCTCGTCGGCATCCGACCGCTCATGCGCAGCGAGACAACAGGCTCATGGATCCATGGGACGGTGTCATGGGACTCCGTGCGGCGCTCAGGTACGCAGTTCGGTAAGGATCGCGTGCGGTGGTTCGCAGACTTGCTCAGCATCTCGCGTGATTCGCTGCTATCGGGCACTGCGGGTGATTGGCTCGTGCTGGACCACGTCGAATCGAACCTGCTCTGGGCGCACCTGCGCGCCGGAGCGGCACTGGGTATCCCGCTCGTCTCCACGCAGAAGAGCTTCACTTTCGCGATGGCCGAGGAAGGCTCGGTCACCGCTCAGGTCGTGCGGGCCGAAGACGGCGATCTGTCGGTGAGTGCCGAAGTCACTCTCGACGGTCGGAGCATGGATGAAAGTCGTATTCATCCGATCGGTCATTCCGGGATATTCGCGGTCACGTCGATCGGGGCCAGAGTCGCCGTAACACTGGCCGAAGTGCCGCTGAGCGCTCCGGTGCGTGCACTGCTCGACGCGGGCGAGCCGCTGTCCGTCCCTGCTGAAGAAGAAGCAGTGTTCCTCCGTGACGCCTACCCGGTGCTGGCGCGCCGGGTCCACGTGCAGGCTGTCGGAAAAATCGAACTGCCGACGATCCCGCAGCCGATACCGACACTCACGATCTCCCACCACCCCGGAGACACGGTCCGCTATCGATTCGACTGGACCTATCGAGGGTTCGGACGCTTCCCGTTCACCGCCACCACGGATGCGGTTCGCGACGAAGACGCCGAGGCACAGCAACGCCCAACCCTCGAGGCACAGTGGAGCGAGGCAACAGGCCTGCGCTTCGCAGACAGCGGCGCGTTCGAAGATGTCGAGGCGGCCGAGTTCGTTACTCATATCGTCCCGGCGCTCGAGAAGCAGGGCATCACGGTCGTCGTATCAGGAAAGCGCAAGTCCTATCAGGAGCTCAGCGGAGTGCCGGAGATCACCGTTTCCACGGTTGAGAGCGCTGACTCGGACTGGTTCGATCTCGGTGTCCTGGTCAAGATCGATGGGCGGACCATCCCCTTCACTCCGCTGTTTCGCGCGCTGAGCATGCGCCGGACGAAGCTGCTTCTTGTCGACGGCAGCTACTTCTCGCTGGCACATCCGGCACTGGATACACTGCGTGAACTCATCGACGAGGCCACCGAACTGTCGGAATGGGAAACCGCTCCGCGCATCAGCAGATACCAAACCGATCTCTGGGAAGAGTTCGAGGATCTTGCCGACGAAGCGCTACCTGCGACGAGCTGGCGCGCCACCGCTAACGGACTTCGGGCTGCGAGCGGAGTGCCAACGGCCGAGCTGCCTCAGGGGCTGAACGCCGCGTTGCGTCCCTATCAGAAGGCAGGGTTCGACTGGCTCGCCTTTCTCTGGGGACATCGCCTGGGCGGCATCCTCGCCGATGACATGGGTCTCGGAAAGACCCTGCAGCTGCTGACGCTCATCCTGCATGCGCGCGAATCGGGCGAAACGCGACCGTTCCTCGTCATCGCTCCGACGTCCGTGCTGTCGACCTGGCAGGACGAAGCGACGCGATTCGCCCCGGGGCTACGCGTTCAGATCATCGACGGCACGAGTGGCAGACGGGTCTCCTCGATCGCAGAGACCGCGAAGGATGCCGATCTCATCGTCACTTCGTACACATTGGCCAGGCTGGACGCCGATGAGTACGAATCGATCGAGTGGGCAGGTCTCATCCTCGATGAGGCGCAGTTCGTGAAGAACGCGTCGACGAAACAACATCGTGCTGTGGCCTCGCTGCGCGCCGATGTGACATTCGCTGTGACGGGCACGCCCATGGAGAACAGCCTCAGCGATATCTGGGCGTTGCTGAAACTCGCAGCTCCCGGACTCTTCCCCTCAGCCCGGAAGTTTCGGCAGGACTACATCCAGCCGATCGAGAAGGGAAAGGTGCCGGAGAACGAGGAAGGCAGTGAGTATCGCCAGCGGCGTCTGGAACGGCTACGCCGCCGAATCCGTCCGCTGATGCTGCGCCGCACCAAGGAACTCGTCGCGACCGATCTTCCGGAGAAGCAGGAACAGCTGTTGCATGTCGAGCTGAGCCCGGCGCATCGCGCACTGTACGACACCGTGCTGCAGCGTGAACGCCAGAAAGTGCTCGGGCTGCTGAAGGATCTCGATCGCAACCGGTTCATCGTTTTCCGCTCGTTGACGATGCTGCGGATGCTGAGCCTTGCGCCGGGGCTGGTGGACGAATCCGATGCGAAGATCGGTTCGCGCAAGCTGGACGCTCTGGTCGAGCGAGTCATCGAGTTGCAGACCGAACATCACCGCGCGCTCGTCTTCAGCCAGTTCACCTCGTTCCTGCAAATGGCCGCGGCTCGTTTGGATCGAGCGGGGATCCCGTACGTATATCTGGACGGCTCCACACGAAACCGGCAGAGCGTCATTCAGGAGTTCCGCACAGGTGAGCAGCCGGTGTTCCTGATCAGCCTGAAATCCGGTGGGTTCGGGCTCACTCTGACCGAGGCCGACTACGTCTTCATGCTCGACCCGTGGTGGAACCCAGCGGCCGAGTCGCAGGCCGTCGACCGTGCTCATCGCATCGGCCAGGACAAACAGGTGTTCGTCTATCGGATGATCTCTGCGGGCACCATCGAGGAGAAGGTGCTGGCGCTGCAGCAGCGCAAGGCGCGTCTGTTCACAGCCGTGATGGACGACGAGGCGTTGTTCTCCCAGGCGCTGACCGCTGACGACATCCGCGGACTCTTCGAGGACTGAGCCACCGGGAGTTTCTCCGGCCCATCGCGGCGGATGCCCGGGCGTCCCCGGGTAGAATCGAGGCTTGCACAGCGGGAGGAAAAGCAATGCGGATCACGGGACTCGGCCACGCCGGGATGTTCATCGAGACGGTCGGCGGAAACATCATCTGCGACCCGGTGCTCGGCCCATCCTTCTACGGTTCGTGGTTCCCGTTCCCTGACAACCGTGGCCTGGAGTGGGAACGACTGGGCCGCGAAGCGGACTTCCTCTACATCTCGCACCGCCACCGTGATCACTTCGATCCGGCGCTGTTGGAGCGGTATATCCGCAAGGACATCGAGGTGCTCTTGCCGGAGTACCCGATCGATGACCTCGAGCAGGACATCCGAGCGCTCGGCTACCACAACATCACGTATGCTCCCGCCGGCGAAGTCATCGAGCGTGGCGATCTGAAGATCATGATTACACCGCTGCGTGCGCCCAGCGACGGCCCGATCGGCGACTCGTCGCTGAGTGTCGACGATGGCACCGCGTCGATCCTGAATCAGAACGACTCGCATCCCCTTGACCTGGAGACGCTGCTGAGCTTCGGCAAACCCGACGCCTATTTCACGCAGACCTCAGGCGCTATCTGGTGGCCGATGGTGTACGACCTGCCGCAGGACGCCAAGCAGAACTTTGCTCGTCTCAAGCGCGACGCGCAGAACAAGCGGGCGATGTTCTATATCGAGAAGGTCGATGCGCCGCACGTGTTCCCGATGGCGGGGCCACCGATGTTCCTGCGAGATGACCTATTCAAGTACAACGGCTTCGGCAAGGACGACGACTCGATCTTCACTGATCAGAAGCAGTTCATCGCGCATATGAAGGAGCTCGCTCCCCAGTACAACGGGCAGCTTTTCGTGCCCGGAACTGTCGTCGAATTGCAGGGCAGCGCCCTCACCATGTCGCAGTCGCTCTACACGGATGACGAGATCGCGCACATCTTCGATGAAAAGTGGGACTACCTCGAGTCTCAGCGCGCGAGCCGGCAGCAGGAGATCCGTGACGAGGAAGCGTCCCGCGCCGAGGTTCTTCCGCCCGACGAGATGCTCGCCGCGATCAAGGCGTGGTGGGAGCCGCTGCTGAAGAAGTCGCGCACCATCCGGCTCGGTGTCGGAGGAAATGTGCGGTTCCGGATCGGTGAGCTCGACATGGTGGTCGACTTCCCCAAAGCGAAGGTTCGCGAGTACGCGGGGGAGGAGTGCATCTACTGGTACACGATTCCCGCCGACCTGGTGTCGACCAACATCGCCGACCACGAGATCGACTGGTCGAACTCGATCTTCCTCTCCATGCAGTTCTCGGTCGGCCGCAGCGGGAAGTTCAACGAGTTCCTCACCACGTTCCTCAAGTGCCTATCGGTGGACCGCATCGAGTACGTGGAGAACTGGTACTCCGAGCAGACCGACCAGACCGAGGATGCCGAGATCGGCGACTGGACCGTGCAGCGCCGTTGCCCGCACCTGCGCGCAGATCTCACCAAGACAGGCAAGGTCGATGAGGACGGCGTGCTCACCTGCAGCATGCACGACTGGAAGTGGGATCTGAAGACCGGTAAGTGCCTCAGCACCACCGGCCACGAGATCCGTGCGACGAAGTCCGCCGACGCGGCGCAGCCTCCGTCGTCCTGATTCATCCGATGCCATCTGCTCGCGTGTCTCAGTACGTGCGGGTCTCCGGCTCGATATCCGCACGTACTGTGACACGTGCGGCGGTGCGTCTCACTTAGTGTGGGAAGACCCCGGCCGAAGTCGCACGTACTGTGACACGGTCCGGCGGTGCGACCGGCGACGCTCGTGGGCACCTGTAGAATCAGAGGGTAAGCAACCTTTAACACCGTCCAGAGAGGCGGAGAAGGGAGCGGTAAATGAGCACGCGCACTGTGCTGCATGAAGCCGATATTTCCCGGGCTCTGACCCGTATTGCCCATGAGATCCTCGAATCCAACCGGGGAGCAGCCGATCTGGTGCTGCTGGGCATTCCTACTCGAGGCGTCGCCCTCGCACAGCGCCTCGGCGCTCTGATCAGCGATATCGCACAGACTGAGGTGCCGGTCGGCTCGCTGGATGTCACGCTGTTCCGCGACGATCTGGCCAAGCATCCGACGCGGTCGCCGCGACCGACCGAGATCCCCGCCGGCGGCATCGGCGGTAAGACGGTCGTGCTCGTTGATGACGTGCTCTTTTCCGGGCGCAGCATCCGCGCCGCGCTCGACGCGATCCAGTCGATCGGACGCCCATCCGTCGTCCGCCTCGCGATCCTCGTCGACCGTGGGCACCGCGAACTCCCGATCCGACCGGACTTCGTCGGCAAGAACATCCCGTCCGCACGCACCGAGCGCGTAAACGTGCGCCTGCACGAGTACGACGGCGCCGACGAGGTGACGATCGAATCATGAGGCACCTGCTCGATACAAAGACGCTCGATCGCGAGACAGCCCTGCGGATCCTCGATGTCGCGGAAGACATGTCCGACACGCAGTCGCGGGAGGTGAAGAAACTCCCCACCCTTCGCGGCAAGACCGTGGTCAACCTGTTCTTCGAAGACTCCACGCGCACGCGCATCTCGTTCGAGGCGGCCGCTAAACGGCTGTCGGCCGACGTGATTAACTTCGTGGCCAAGGGCTCCAGCGTCTCCAAGGGCGAAAGCCTAAAGGACACGGCGCAGACCCTCCAGGCGATGGGCGCGGATGCCGTGGTCATCCGGCATCCGGCATCTGGCGCGCCGCGCACACTCGCCACCAGCGGGTGGATTTCCGCCGGCGTCGTCAACGCCGGTGACGGCACGCACGAGCATCCCACCCAGGCCCTGCTGGATGCCTTCACCATTCGCAAGCGACGCTTCGGCGCCGATAGCCGGGGACGAGACCTCGCCGGGGTCACCGTCGTGATCGTCGGTGATGTGCTGCACTCCCGAGTCGCGCGTTCGAACGTGTGGCTGCTGGCAGCCCTCGGCGCTGAGGTGACTCTCGTTTCGCCGCCGACGCTGCTGCCGCAGAACGTCTCGCAATGGCCGGTTCGCGTTCTCTACGACTTCGATGAGGCCCTACGCGAGGGACCGGATGCGGTCATGATGCTGCGCATCCAACTGGAACGCATGGGCGCCGCATATTTCCCCAGTGAGCGGGAATATTCCCAGCGTTGGGGCCTGGACGCTGTGCGCGCAGCATCACTTCCGGGAGATAGCATTGTTATGCACCCGGGACCCATGAATCGCGGCCTGGAGATCTCCTCCGCAGCCGCTGACTCTCCGCGCTCCACGGTGCTGGAACAGGTCACCAACGGGGTGTCTGTGCGCATGGCGGTGCTGTACCTGCTTCTTGCCGGAGAACGAAACGACGAACGAGGGGAAAACTGATGACTGAGACCCTCGTAATCACGGGCGCCCAGTTGCTCGGAACCGACAGCGCGGACATCGTTGTCGAGGATGGCATGATCGCCGAGATCGGAACCGGCCTCAGCCGTTCCGGCGCGCGCATCATCGATGCGGCGGGGCTCGTTGCCCTCCCCGGCCTCGTGGATCTGCACACCCACCTGCGCGAGCCCGGGTATGAAGCATCCGAAACGATCCTGACCGGCACGAGAGCCGCGGCAGCAGGCGGCTTTACCGCGGTCTTCGCGATGCCGAACACGATGCCCGTCGCCGATTCCGCGGGAGTGGTAGAGCAGGAACTCGCCCTTGGCGAAGCTGCCGGCTACGCCACGGTCCAGCCGATCGGTGCTGTCACCGTCGGCCAGAAGGGCGAACGCCTCGCCGAGCTCGGCGCGATGGCATCCTCCCGGGCGAAGGTTCGGGTATTCAGCGATGACGGCTTCTGCGTCTTCGACCCCCTGATCATGCGCCGCGCACTCGAGTATGTGAAGTCCTTCGGCGGCGTCATCGCCCAGCACGCACAGGATCCTCGCCTGACCGAAGGCGCCCAGATGAACGAGGGTGCTGTCTCTGCCGAACTGGGCCTGGCCGGCTGGCCCGCCGTCGCCGAAGAGTCGATCATCGCGCGCGACGTGCTGCTGGCCGAACACGTGGGTTCGCGCCTGCACGTGTGCCATCTGTCCACCGCAGGTTCGGTCGACATCATCCGTTGGGCCAAGAAGCGCGGCATCAACGTCACAGCTGAAGTCACGCCGCACCACCTGCTGCTGACCGAAGAGCTGGTGCGCGGCTACGACCCGCGGTACAAGGTGAATCCTCCGCTGCGCCGCGAGGAAGATGTTCTCGCTGTGCGTGAGGGTCTCGCCGACGGCACGATCGACATCGTCGCCACCGATCATGCCCCGCACCCGAGTGAGAGCAAGGCCTGCGAATGGCAGGCGGCCGCCAACGGCATGGTGGGCCTCGAAAGCGCACTGCGTGTCGTGCATCAGTCGATGGTGCAGACCGGGCTGATCGGCTGGGCGGATGTCGCCAGGGTGATGAGCGCGGCTCCGGCACGAATCGGGATGCTGGAGGGCCATGGCACTCCGCTTGAGACCGGCCGGCCGGCTCAGATCACGCTGTACGATCCCAGCATCGCCGGCACATTCACCGCAGCCGACTTGCACGGTCGCAGCGAGAACTCGCCGTACCTCGGGCGTGAGCTTCCCGGTCGCGTGGAGTACACCGTGCACCACGGCCTGGTCACACTCGCATCGGGCATCGTTGTAGAGGAGTTGGGCGCGTGAGTACCCGCGATATTGCCATCGCGATCACGATCGCGGTCGCACTGCTGATTCTTCTTGCCATGCTCTTCG
This sequence comes from Microbacterium sp. A94, assembly GCF_051842855.1. Taxonomy (NCBI): domain Bacteria; kingdom Bacillati; phylum Actinomycetota; class Actinomycetes; order Micrococcales; family Microbacteriaceae; genus Microbacterium; species Microbacterium sp. A94. The sequence goes on from NZ_JBPXMU010000001.1 coordinate 509,132, forward strand.
CGTGGCGACGACGATTGCGACGCGACTCGCAATTCTCGGCTCCGTTAGGAGTGCCCGAGCATGCCGAGGTCCGCTCCCGCCACGAAGTTCTCTACGTCTCCACAACGCGGCACGACGAGCCACTGGAGCGCCTGGCGATCTCGCCGCTGGCATACCGCGCCAGGGGAGAAGTAGCAGTCACCGACCGCGGGGCAGCCCTCTGTCTCGACGGCTCGCCCACCGTGTTCATCGCTTCTGCGTCACTCGTCGCGGTGGACCGCGCCTCCGTCACGATCGACCGGGTGGTCGAACCGGGCGGTCTCGTGCGATTGGCCTGGAAGCTCGACGACAACACGATCGTCGACTCGTATCTGCGCGCCACCAGCGGCGCCCCCGAAAACCTCATCTCAGATCTGCAGCGGCTCACCCCTGCTCACAACTCAGGAGCTACGTCATGACATTGCCTGAACCCGCCGTCCTTGTCCTGGAGGACGGAACCCGTCACACGGGCCGCGCCTACGGCGCACGCGGCACCACGCTCGGCGAGGTCGTCTTCGCCACCGGTATGAGCGGCTACCAGGAGACACTGACCGACCCGTCCTATGCCGGCCAGATCGTCCTGCAGACAGCACCGCACATCGGCATCACCGGGATGAACGAGGAAGACTCCGAGTCTCACCGCATCTGGGTCGCCGGCTACATCGTCCGCGACCCTTCGCGTGTCGTGTCCAACTGGCGCGCCGAGTCATCGCTCGACGCGGGCCTCATCAACGACGGCATCGTCGGCATCAGCGGTATCGACACGCGCTCGATCACCCGCCGCATCCGCTCGGCGGGATCCATGCGCGGAGGCATCTTCTCGGGTGCGGATGCCGCGCTCGATCCCGATGAGCAGCTGCGCATGGTGCAGCAGGCTCCGCAGATGAGCGGGCGTAACCTGTCGGCCGAAGTCTCTGTCGATGTCGTCACCGTGACGACCGCGGTGGGGGAGCGCCTGGGCAATCTCGCCGTGCTCGATCTCGGTGTCAAGCAGGCGACGATCGACAACCTCGCTGCTCGCGGCTTCGAGGTGCACGTGCTGCCGCAGACCTCGACGATCGAGGATATCCGTGCGATCGACCCGGTAGCAGTGTTCTACTCCAACGGCCCGGGCGACCCGGCTGCATCCGACGGCCACGTCGCGCTGCTGCGCGAGGTACTCGACGAGGGCCTGCCGTTCTTCGGCATCTGCTTCGGCAACCAGCTGCTCGGGCGGGCCCTGGGACTGGGCACCTACAAGCTGCCGTTCGGCCACCGAGGCATCAATCAGCCGGTGCTCGACAAGTCGACAGGCAAGGTTGAGATCACCGCGCACAACCACGGGTTCGCCGTAGAAGCGCCGCTGGAAGGGTCCTTCGAGAGCCCCAACGGCTACGGGCTGGTCGAGGTCAGCCACGTCGGCTTGAACGACAACGTCGTCGAGGGCCTCCGCGCCCTCGACATCCCGGCATTCTCGGTGCAGTACCACCCCGAGGCCGCTGCCGGTCCGCACGACGCCAACTATCTCTTCGACCGCTTCCGCGATCTGGTCATCGCCACCCAGGGAGACAAGAACTAATGCCCAAGCGCGACGACATCAAGTCCGTCCTCGTCATCGGCTCCGGCCCGATCGTCATCGGCCAGGCCTGCGAATTCGACTACTCCGGAACCCAGGCGTGCCGCGTGCTGCGCGAAGAGGGCGTGCGCGTCATCCTCGTGAACTCCAACCCGGCCACGATCATGACCGACCCTGACTTCGCGGATGCGACCTACATCGAGCCAATCACCTGGCAGGTCATCGAGACGATCATCGCCAAGGAGCGCCCCGACGCGATCCTCCCGACGCTTGGCGGTCAGACCGCCCTGAACGCCGCGATCGAGCTGCACAACCACGGCATCCTCGAGAAGTACGATATCGAGCTCATCGGCGCGAACTTCGAGGCCATCAACCGGGGCGAAGATCGTCAGATCTTCAAGCAGCTCGTGCTGGATGCCGGTGCCGATGTCGCTGACAGCCGCATCGCCCGCACCATGGACGAGGTGCTCGCCGGTGCTGCAGAGCTCGGATACCCGTTGGTCGTCCGCCCCAGCTTCACCATGGGCGGCCTCGGCTCCGGGTTCGCCTACGACGAAACCGACCTCCGTCGCATCGCCGGCGCCGGTCTGCACGACTCACCGACCAACGAGGTGCTCCTGGAAGAGTCGATCCTCGGCTGGAAGGAGTACGAGCTCGAGCTCATGCGTGACACGGCCGACAACACGGTCGTCGTCTGCTCTATCGAGAACGTCGACCCGGTCGGTGTGCACACCGGCGACTCGATCACCGTGGCACCCGCGCTCACCCTGACCGACCGCGAGTATCAGAAGATGCGCGACATCGGCATCGACATCATCCGCGCCGTCGGCGTGGACACCGGTGGATGCAACATCCAGTTCGCCGTTGACCCGTCCAACGGCCGCATCATCGTCATCGAGATGAACCCGCGTGTTTCGCGCTCGAGCGCGCTCGCTTCCAAAGCGACCGGTTTCCCGATCGCCAAGCTCGCCGCCAAGCTCGCGCTCGGCTACCGCCTCGACGAGATCCCGAACGACATCACCGGCGTGACGCCGGCGAGTTTCGAGCCCACGCTCGACTACGTCGTGGTCAAGGTTCCGCGCTTCGCGTTCGAGAAGTTCCCGGCGGCCGATGCCACGCTGACGACCACTATGAAGTCGGTCGGCGAGGCGATGGCCATTGGCCGCAACTACGCCACCGCGCTGCAGAAGGCGCTCCGCTCGCTGGAGAAGCGTGGTTCGAGCTTCCACTGGGGCGAGGAATCCCGCAGCGTCGAAGAGCTTCTGAAGGTTTCGGAGACCCCCACCGACGGTCGAATCGTCGTGCTGCAGCAGGCGCTGCGCAAGGGCGCGACGATCGAGCAGGCATTCGAAGCCACGGCGATCGACCCCTGGTTCATCGACCAGATCGTACTGATCAACGAGGTCGCCGAGCACGTGCGCACGGCCGCAGAGCTCGACGCCGACACGATCCGTTATGCCAAGGATCACGGCTTCTCCGACGCGCAGCTCGCAGAGATCCGCGGTATCGACGAGGCAGCGGTTCGAAGCATCCGCCATGGTTTCGGTGTGCGCCCGGTGTTCAAAACCGTCGACACCTGCGCCGGCGAATTCCCGGCCACGACGCCGTACCACTACTCGAGCTACGACCTTGAGACCGAGGTCGCTCCCTCCGAGCGCACCAAGGTCGTCATCATCGGTTCCGGCCCGAACCGCATCGGCCAGGGTGTCGAATTCGACTACTCCTGCGTGCACGCATCCTTCGCGCTGTCGGATGCCGGATACGAGACCGTCATGGTCAACTGCAACCCGGAGACCGTCTCCACCGACTACGACACCTCGGACCGTCTCTACTTCGAGCCGCTGACGCTTGAGGACGTCCTCGAGGTGCTCGACGCGGAAGCCGCCAGCGGCACGATCCTCGGCGTCGTCTGCCAGCTCGGCGGACAGACCCCGCTGGGTCTCGCGAAGGGGATCCAGGCCGCCGGCTACACGGTCTTGGGCACCAGCCCCGAGGCGATCGACATCGCCGAGGAACGCGAGCTGTTCTCGCAGCTGCTCGACAGGGCCGGCCTCGTCGCGCCCCGCCACGGCACGGCGACGGACGCCGACGGCGCCGTTGTGATCGCCGAGGACATCGGATACCCGGTGCTCGTGCGCCCGAGCTTCGTGCTCGGCGGCCGCGGCATGGAGATCGTCTACGACACCCCGAGCCTGCGCGACTACTTCGTGCGCACCGCCGGTGAGGTCATCGTCGGTCCCGGCACACCGCTGCTCGTCGACCGGTTCCTGGACGACGCCATCGAGCTCGATGTGGACGCGCTGTACGACGGAAGCGAGTTGTACATCGGCGGTGTGATGGAGCACCTCGAAGAGGCTGGCATCCACTCCGGCGACTCCAGCTGCACGCTGCCACCGATGTCGCTGGGTCGCAGCGACGTAGACCGTGTGCGTGAGGCGACTCTCGCGATCGCCGAGGGCGTCGGTGTACGGGGCCTGCTCAACGTGCAGTTCGCCGTCAGCGCGGATGTGCTCTACGTGATCGAGGCGAACCCGCGCGCAAGCCGCACCGTTCCCTTCGTGTCGAAGGCACTCGGCATTCCGATGGCGAAGGCCGCGAGCCGCATCATGGTGGGTGCAACGATCGCCGAGCTCAAGGACGAAGGTCTGCTGCCGCAGTCTGACGGCTCCCGCGTCCCGCTGGATGCTCCAGTTTCCGTCAAGGAAGCGGTGCTTCCGTTCAAGCGGTTCCGCACCAAGGACGGCAAGATCGTTGACTCCGTGCTCGGCCCGGAGATGCGCTCCACCGGTGAGGTCATGGGAATCGACAAGGACTTCCCGACCGCATTCGCGAAGAGCCAGGCTGCCGCGTACGGGGGCATGCCCACGTCCGGCACGGTGTTCATCTCGGTCGCCGACGCAGACAAGCGCGCAGTGATCCTGCCCGCGCACCGTCTGCAGCAGTTGGGCTTCGACCTTGTCGCAACCGAGGGCACGGCCGAGATTCTCTCGCGCAACGGCATCAAGGTGCAGGTCGTGTCGAAGTTCAGTGAGACCCAGCAGGACGGCCGCGAGAATATCGTCGACCTCATCAACAACGGCGCGATCGACATCATCGTGAACACGCCGTCCGGTGGGGCCGCACGCGCAGACGGTTACGAGATCCGCGCGGCAGCCGTGGCCGCAGACAAGGCGCTGTTCACGACCATCGCCGTGCTCGGCGCTGCCGTCAGCGGGATGGATGCCGCAGACCAGGGCTTCAGCGTCAAGAGCCTGCAGGAGTATGCGATCGACCGACAGGCAGCCCTGTGACCGAACGCTTCGGAGAGCGGGTCCGCGCAGTGCTCAGCACACGCGGCCCGCTCTGCGTGGGTATCGATCCGCACGGATCGTTGCTGCAGGCCTGGGGCCTGCCTGATTCAGCGGCAGGCGTACGCGATTTCGGCTTGCGGACCGTGGATGCTGCCATCGGACGCGTCGGTCTGGTGAAGCCGCAGGTGTCGTTCTTCGAGCGCTTCGGTTCGGCCGGATTCGCTGCGCTGGAAGATGTGCTCCGAGCCGCTCGTGACGCCGATCTGCTCGTGATTGCGGATGCCAAACGCGGCGACATCGGCACCACGATGGATGCTTATGCTGCGGCCTGGTTTACGCCCGGCTCGCCGCTCGAGGCAGATGCGCTCACGGTGAACCCTTATCTGGGCATCGGCACGCTGGACCACACGTTCTCGCTCGCGGAGAGTCATGGCAAGGGCGTGTTCGTCCTGGCCGCGACAAGCAACCCCGAGGCGCACGGTGTGCAGCGGGCGCGCACGATTGCGGATTCGGGCGTGGATGTCGGGCAGACCGTCTCCGGATCGATCATCGAACAGGTCAGCAGTCGTAACGCCCAGGTCACACCAGCCGGGCGCTGGGCGAGCGTTGGTTTCGTCATCGGCGCAACCGTCGAATGGTCGGATGTCGGCATTTCACCGTTCGCCCCACCGGCACCCATCCTCGCGCCCGGGTTCGGCGCGCAGGGTGCAGGACCCGCCGACCTCTCCGCACGCTTCGGCGATGCAGCAGCGATGGTTATTGCGACCGAGAGTCGGAGCATCCTGTCAGCCGGTTTCGAGGCTCTGACCGCGACAATAGACTCCCGTGTTGCGGAGTATCAGGAGGCTCTGAATGGCTGAGCGCAGCATCCCCGAAGTAGATCGCGCCGCCGCGGCCCGTCGCGCCGTCGAGCGTCGTCGTGCGCGTGCTGCGGTGAAGCGTTCGCTCACGATGCGTGTCGTAGCGCCGCAGGCTGTCGCCCGGCAGGCATTCGATGATGCGGACTCGGTTGCCGGTTCCATGCGCATCACGGATTTTCTGATCGCACTGCCGGCCATCGGTGTCGGCAAACGCGACCGGATTCTGCTTGACCTCGATATTTCGCCTGTGAAGCGCTTGGGCGGTCTCGGCGTCCGCCAGCGCACGAGCCTCCTGCAGTGGCTTGATCTTCGATTCCCTGAGCACGGTCCGCGCGCCGGACGCAGCCGACTGTTGGTTCTTGCCGGGCCCACTGCGGTCGGCAAGGGCACCGTTGCCGCCTACATCCGCGAGCATCACCCTGAGATCCACCTCTCGGTGTCGGCGACCACCCGCGCGCCGCGCCCTGGCGAGACCGATGGCGTGCACTATTTCTTCGTCGACGAGGCCGAGTTCGATCGGATGGTTGCAGCGGGAGAGCTCCTGGAGCACGCGGTCGTTCATAATCGTTCGCGGTACGGCACACCGCGGCGCCCGATCGATGCCGCCCTGGCCGAGGGCAAGACTGTGCTGCTCGAGATCGATCTGCAGGGAGCGCGTCAGGTCCGTGCGGCAGAGCCGTCGGCGACGCTGGTGTTTCTGCTGCCGCCTTCGTGGGATGAACTCGTGCACCGGCTGGTCGGAAGAGGGACCGAGGACGAAGAAGAGCGCGCCCGTCGACTGCGCACTGCGAAGGTCGAGTTGGCCGCGCAGAATGAGTTCGATTATCTGATTGTGAACGAGGAAGTCGCCCGAGCTGCGCGCGAGGTCGTAGGATTGTCTGAGGCGTCTGCGCGCTGAGCGTTCCCGGAGCCCGTCAAAGGGGCGCGCGCCCGCCGATTCGACTTCGCGACGAACCCGTCGCCTGATCTGGAGGTCCCACCATGGCCGGACACCACACCAAGGGCATCATCGATCCCCCCATCGACAACCTGCTCGACCGCGTCGACTCGAAGTACGAGCTCGTGATCTACGCGTCCAAGCGTGCGCGTCAGATCAACGACTACTACGCAGATCTCCACGAGGGCAACCTGTTCGACAACGTCGGACCGCTGGTCGACTCGTCCGTCGAGGACAAGCCGCTCACCATCGCGCTTCACGAGATCAACGAGGACAAGCTGCGCCTTCGCCACGTCGAGTGAGGGCTGCTTCGTCGATGAGCGCGCTGCGCCTTTTCACGTCTGAGTCCGTCACCGAGGGACACCCTGACAAGATCTGCGACCAGATCTCTGACAGCATCCTCGATGGGCTGATCGCTAAAGACCCCGGTTCACGAGTCGCGGTGGAGACCCTGGTCACCACCGGACTCGTGCACGTTGCAGGAGAGATCCGCACCGAGGCGTACGTCGATATTCCGACGATCGTCCGCGAGGTCGTCAACAGCATCGGATACACGTCCAGTGAGACCGGTTTTGACGGCGATTCCTGTGGCGTGAGCATTTCGGTGGGGGAGCAATCCACCGATATCGCCCACGGCGTTGACCAGGCACAGGAACAGCGTGATGGCAGCTCGGTCGATGCGCTCGACAGCCTGGGCGCAGGCGATCAGGGCATCATGTTCGGGTTCGCGACGATCGAGACGCCGGAACTGATGCCGATGGCGGGGCACACTGCGCACCGGATCGCGGAGCGCCTCACCGAGGTGCGCCGTTCCGGCGAATTGGCCTTCCTGCGGCCGGACGGCAAGACCCAGGTCACACTCGGTTACGAGGGCTTCACGCCCAAGACGATCGATGCCGTCGTACTCTCCACGCAGCACCACCCCGACATTGCACAGGATGAGCTCAAGGAACAGGTTCGGCGCCTCGTCATCGACCCGGTTCTGGAGAGCACGGGCCTGGAGATGCCGGCAGCTGACCGCTACTTCATCAACCCGGCGGGCCCCTTCGTGACCGGTGGCCCCAAGGGCGACGCCGGGCTGACCGGTCGCAAGATCATCATCGACACCTACGGCGGTGCAGCGCGCCACGGCGGTGGTGCGTTCAGCGGCAAGGATCCGTCCAAGGTCGACCGCTCGGGCGCTTACGCGATGCGCTGGGTGGCGAAGAATGCCGTGGCAGCTGGCCTGGCCGATCGACTCGAAGTGCAGGTCGCCTATGCGATCGGCGTCGCGCGTCCGGTCGGACTGTATGTCGAGACATTCGGAACCGGAAAGGTCACCGACGAGGTGATCACCGAGGCGATTCGCACCGTCTTCGACCTCCGACCCCAGGCAATCATCGAAGAGCTGCAACTGCTGCGTCCGATCTACCGGCAGACCGCAGCATACGGACACTTCGGCCGTGAGCTTCCCGACTTCACGTGGGAGCGAACCGACCGCGCAGACGAGTTGCGCCGCGCCGCAGGACTGTGATGGGCACGCGCGGAGCCCGGCGATGAGCCGGCGCATCGCGCGGGTGCAGCTGGATTCTCCGCTGCCCCAGCTGGACCGGCTGTTCGACTACGCGCTACCGGCGGAACTCGGCGACGTCTCTCCCGGGGTTCGGGTGCGGGTGCCATTGCGCAGCGCCGGACGTCTTGTCGATGGTTACGTTGTCGAGGTGGCTGAAGAGGATGACGCTGAGCGCCCACTCTCCGAGGTGGACAACGTCGTATCGCAGATCGCCGTTCTACCGGATCGCCTCTACCGGCTCGCGCGTCGTACCGCGGACCGGGCAGCAGGGTCGGCATCCGACATTCTGCGTCTGGTGATCCCCAAACGACAGGTGCGTGTAGAGAAGGCCTGGAAGGCGGATGCACCGGTTCCTGTGTTGGGTCCGGATGCGATCGCCCGAGCCAGCGCAGTACTCAGCGAGTACGAGGGACTGAGCGCCGTGCTCGAGGAACGCGGACGAGCAGGGGTCGAAGCGATCCCCGGAATCCGCGACGATATGCCGCGGTGGACACAGCTGCTCGCGGCCGCCGCCACCCACACCCTTGCTGCCGGTGCATCATCGATCCTCGTGGTTCCCGATCACCGCGATCTGGATCGTCTTTTGACGGCGTTGGAGACGATGCTGCCCGCCGAAGCCATCGTGCGCCACGATTCGCGGCAGACAAATCCAGACCGCTATCGCGGGTTCTTGCGATCACTGGAAGACGCGCCCTGCGTGGTTGTCGGAAACCGCTCGGCCGTGTATTCGCCGGTGCGTGCGGGACTCGTGGCGATCTGGGATGACGGCGACTCGCTCCTCGGCGAGCCCCTCGCACCCTACGTGCACGCTCGGGACGCGGCGCTGCTGCGGCAGGAGCAGGAATCCTCTGCGCTGCTGGTGGCTGCGCACAGCCGGACCACCGACGTTGAGCGACTGGTGATCCACGGCTGGCTGCAGGACGTCCGTGCAGCGCGCCGGGTCCTGCCGAAGGTCGTGCTGAGCACACAGCATGAACTGGAAGCGCCCACGCAGCGGGTGCACTCCAGCGCTTTCGCAGCGGCCCGCACTGCCACCGAATCCGGCCCGGTGCTGGTTCAGGTTTCCCGACCCGGATTCTCGCCCACTCTCGTCTGCGCTGAATGCCGCGCGCCCGCACGCTGTGCACCCTGTGGCGGCCCGCTGGGCGCGCGCCATCGCGGTGCCGTGCCGGTGTGCGGCTGGTGCGGACGGTCGGCTCGGGCGTGGGCGTGCCCCTCGTGTTCATCCACTCAGCTGCGGTTGGCGTCATCCGGGAGTGAGCGAACCGCAGACGAGCTGGGGCGCGCATTCCCCGGCGTGCGCGTGATCATCGCCGATGGCGCCCACCCGGTCGAATCGGTGTCGGACAAGCCCGCACTCGTTGTCGCCACCAGGGGAGCGGAGCCGATCGCCGAGGGTGGATATCGTGCCGTTGTGCTGTTGGACGGCTCCCGAATGCTGCAGGCCCCCGACCTCCGCGTCGGTGAGTCGTGCCTGCGCTGGTGGTCGAATGCCGCCGCTCTGGCAGCTCCCGGAGCACCGATCCACCTGGTCGGCGTCGATGGACCGGTGGCTCGGGCGCTGGCGACCTGGAACCAGTCCGGTTACGCCCGTTCCGAGCTGGCGGAGCGTGCACCGCTGCACATGCCGCCGGCAGCGAGAGTCGCCCTGATCGAGGGGATCGGGGCATCCGTGGAGCGCGCACTCACGAGCCTGCGTGCACTGCCGTTACCGGCTGACGCCATTCTCGGCCCGGTGCCGATCGAATCCGATGAGGACCGTGTCCGGGCGCTCGTCCGCTTCGAGTACGCCGCCGGCGCGACAGTGGCGACGACACTTCGTGCTGCGGTCGTAGCCGAAGCTGTCAAACGGCGACGGGGCAAAGCAGGCAACAACCGCATCCCACTATCACTGCGGCTCGATATCCTCGATCCAGAGCTTTAATCCCTTCCTTCCGGAGAACCTTTATGCGCCTCGTCTTCGCCGGCACCCCCGCCGCAGCCGTCCCGACTCTGCGAACCCTCGTGCGTTCGCACGAGATCGCAGCCGTCATCACCCGACCGGATGCCCCGCTGGGGCGTAAACGCGTCCTCACCCCCTCACCCGTGGCTCAGGCTGCCGAGGAGCTGGGGCTGCCGATCATCAAGGCCGCACGCCTGGATGACGAGGCCACCGAAAAGATCACGGCGCTGGAGCCTGAACTGGGCGTCATCGTCGCCTATGGCGGGCTGGTGCGCGAGCCATTGCTGTCTGCTCCTGAACACGGGTGGATCAACCTGCACTTCTCGTTGCTGCCGCAGTGGCGGGGCGCTGCCCCCGTGCAGCGCGCGCTGATCGCCGGGGATACCGAACTCGGCGCCAGCGTCTTCCAGCTGGTTCCCGCGTTGGATGCCGGTGACGTCTATGCCGCTCGCACGGTGCCGGTTGCGGCGGACGCGACCGCGGACGTCGCCCTGCGGATCCTCGCGGACGACGGGGCAGGCCTGACAGCAGATGTCGTCGCATCCATCGCTGATGGCACCGGCGTGGCTGTTGCGCAGCAGGGCGAGGCCACCGTCGCCCCCAAGCTCACCCTCGAAGACGGTGCGCTGGAGTGGACGCAGTCCGCGGCCGAGCTGTTCGCCCGGTTCCGCGGCGTCACGCCCGAACCCGGCGCCCATACGACGGTCGAAGGACTTCGCGTGAAGGTCCTGGCGATGGCGCCGATCGACGCCGAGGCGCAGGCGCCCGGAACTGTCTGGACGACGAAACAGGCGCTGCTGGTCGGCACCGGAACATCACCCGTGGCCGTGACCCGCGTGCAGCCCGCTGGCAAGGGCGCGATGAATGCCACCGACTGGTGGCGGGGTCTCCGCGCCGACGAGAACGTGCGGTTCGGCGCATGACCGGCCAGCAGAGGCGCGGTAACGCCAGACAGAGTTCCCCGGCACGCGGAGCACAGCAGCGCCGCCCCGCGCGTGCGCCACAGGCACGCCAGGTGTCTCCTGCGCGACGCGTCGCCTACGACGTTCTCCGCGCCGTCAGCGACTCTGATGCCTATGCGAACCTGCTGCTGCCCTCGGCGATCGCCGAGGCCCAGCTGAACCCGCAGGATGCGGGGCTGGCGACCGAACTCACCTATGGCACGCTCCGCCGACGCGGCACCTACGACGCGATCATCGCCGCCGCTGCCGGCCGGCCAGCGGACGAGATCGACGCGCCGGTGCTCGACGCTCTGCGCCTCGCCACCCACCAGCTGCTCGCTACCCGCGTCGCCTCGCACGCAGCGGTCAACGAGTCCGTGAACCTCGTCTCTGATGCTGTCGGTCGGGGGCCGTCCGGATTCACCAATGCCGTGCTGCGTCGAATCTCTCAAGACACACCCGGTGTGTGGCAGGAACGCATCGAAGCGGCGGCACGCTCGGACGATGAGCGGCTGGGGCTGCGCACCGCGCACCCGGTTTGGATCATCCGCGCACTGCGGCGTGCACTCGCTGCCGAAGGCCGAGTCGAAGAGCTGGAAGAGCTCCTCGAGGCCGACAACATCTCGCCCCAGGTCACCCTCGTCGCCCTTCCCGGCCTCGCCGAGCGCGGTACTCCCGCCCGTCCCTACGCACCGACCGCATTCGCTTCACCGGGCGGAGACCCGCTGAAGATGATCTCCGAAGCCGGCGGGAGGATCCGCGTGCAGGACGAGGGCTCGCAGCTCGTCGCCCTCGCGCTGGCCGCTGCGAAGCCGATTGCGGCGGGGGAGCAGTGGCTCGACCTCTGTGCCGGCCCCGGCGGCAAGACAGCACTGCTTGCGGCCATCGCGAACCAGCACGAGGTTACGCTCGAAGCCAACGAGGTGATCCCGGCACGCGCAGGGCTCGTCCGCAAGGCGTTGCGGGCCGTCCCCGGTGAGGTCACTGTCCACGAGCAGGACGGGCGTGACCTGGTTGCAGCGAACCCTGCGCGGTTCGACCGGATCCTCGTCGACGCGCCTTGCACGGGACTGGGCGCTCTGCGTCGTCGCCCCGAAGCCCGCTGGCGCAAAACGCCGGCCGATGTCGCCGAGCTGGTTCCGCTGCAGGAGCAGCTGCTCGCCGGTGCCATCGATGCTCTCGCACCGGGAGGTGTGGTCGCGTACGTCACGTGCTCGCCGCACCTCGCCGAGACCAGCGGCGTGGTCGCCGAGGTGCTGCGCACCCGCGATGACGTCGTTGAACTGGATGCCGCGGCGATCCTCGCATCCCTCGTCGACAGTCCCATCGACCTCGCATCCGACGGGACCGGCAGAGTGCAGCTGTGGCCGCACCGCAACGGCACCGACGCGATGTTCCTCGCGCTCCTGCAGCGCACTATGAGCTAGGAGAATGACCCCATGAGCCTTCCCTCGGCCCCGCGCATCAACCCCAGCATCCTGTCCGCGGACTTCGTCAATATGCAGGCGGATCTGGAACGCATCGCATCCGCTGATTTCGTGCACGTCGATGTCATGGACAATCACTTCGTGCCCAATCTGACATTCGGGACGCAAATGGTGGAACGTATTCAAGCGACGAGCCCGGTGCCGCTGGATGTTCATCTCATGATCTCCGATGCCGATCGTTGGGCGCCGGGGTACGCCGAGCTGGGCGCAGCCAGCGTCACCTTCCATCTGGAAGCAGCGGCCCGTCCAGTGGAACTTGCCCGACGCCTCCGTGAGATCGGCTCCCGCGCCGGGGTCGCCATCAAACCGGACACTGCCGGTGACAGCCTCTACGAGATCATGGATGAGTTTGATCAGATCCTCGTGATGACTGTCGAACCCGGTTTCGGCGGTCAGGGCTTCCTGTCATCGACCATGCCGAAGCTGCGTGCGCTGGTCGAGGAAGCTCGGCGGCGCAACTCGACGGTCTGGTTCCAGGTCGACGGCGGCATATCACTCGACACGATTGCGCAGGCAGCCGAGGCGGGCGCCGACACATTCGTCGCGGGATCTGCCGTATTCGGTGCCGAGAACATCGAAGCGGCCATCCACGGGCTTCGAGAGCGTGCGCGAGCCGCTAGCCTGGAATCGTGAAGACTTTCGAAGAGCTGTTCGCTGAGCTCAGCGTCAAGGCCGAGACCCGCCCAACCGGATCCGGAACCGTCGCCGAGCTCGACGGCGGTGTACACACGATCGGCAAGAAGATCGTAGAAGAGGCAGCCGAGGTATGGATGGCTGCCGAGTACGAATCAAACGATGAAACTGCCGAGGAGATCTCGCAGCTGCTTTATCACCTGCAGGTGATGATGATCGCGAAGGGACTGAGCCTTCAGGATGTCTACCGACATCTGTGAAGCGTTCCCGACCCTTCCCCTCTGATCTGAAAGCGCCCCATGCTTCGTATTGCTGTCCCCAACAAGGGCTCACTGTCTGAGACCGCCGCCGAGATGCTCGCCGAAGCCGGTTATGCCGGCCGCCGTGATTCCAAGACTCTCCACCTCGTCGACGCACCCAACGGCGTTGAGTTCTTCTTCCTCCGCCCACGTGACATCGCCACGTACGTGGCATCGGGTGCGCTCGATGTGGGCATCACTGGCCGTGACCTGCTGCGCGATGTCCCCCAGCAGGCGCGGGAGATCCAAGAACTCGGATTCGCGCGGTCGACCTTCCGTTTCGCTGCTCCCAGCGGGCAGTACTCCACGATCGAGGAGCTTTCAGGAGCGCGCATCGCCTCCGCTTATCCCGGTCTGGTGGACCGCTTCCTGCGCGAGCACGGCATCGAGGCCACCCTGGTGTCGCTCGATGGGGCCGTAGAGTCCGCTGTGCGCTTGGGCGTTGCCGATGCGATCGCCGATGTCGTGGAGACGGGCACCACCCTGCGGCAGGCGGGGCTGGAGATCTTCGGTCCGGTCATCATCGAATCCGAAGCCGTTCTCATCAGCCGTCCCGGCGACGCGGAGGGAACCGACAAACTGCTGCGTCGCCTGCGCGGTGTAATCGTCGCACGACGGTATGCACTTCTGGACTACGTGCTTCCGGTCGAACTGCTCGAAAAAGCTGTTGCGATCGCTCCGGGCCGCGAGTCGCCGACGATTTCGCCGCTGAAGGACGATTCCATGGTGGCCGTGCGTGTGATGATCCCGCAGAAGGGCATCAACGGTGTGATGGATGATCTGTACGCTCTGGGCGCCAGAGCGTTGCTGGTCACCGCGATCCACGCTGCGAGGCTCTGATGACTCTCACCAGCCGAGTGATCCCCTGCCTCGATGTTGCAGCAGGTCGCGTCGTCAAAGGCGTGAATTTCGAGAACCTGCGCGACATGGGCGATCCTGTCGAACTCGCGGCGCACTACGCTGCGCAGGGAGCCGACGAGATCACCTTCCTCGATGTCACCGCCACGGTCGATGAGCGCGCGACCACCTATGACGTCGTTCAGCGCACCGCCGAACAGGTTTTCGTTCCGCTCACCGTTGGTGGGGGCATTCGCAGCGTCGAGGACGTCGCCCGGCTGCAGGGCGTTGGCGCAGACAAGATCGGTGTCAACTCAGCCGCGATCGCGCGACCCGATCTGATCGGCGAGATCGCGGATCGTTTCGGCTCGCAGGTGCTCGTACTCTCGCTCGACATCAAAAGGTCGACGACTACGGCATCCGGCTTCATGATCACCACCCATGGCGGACGCACGGCAACAACGCTGGACGCACTGGACTGGGCACGTGAGGCGATCGAGCGCGGTGCCGGTGAACTGCTGGTCAACTCCATCGACGCCGACGGTACCCGCGACGGCTTCGATCTCGAGTTGGTGCGCCTGATGCGTGAAGTCTCGTCGGTTCCCGTGATCGCTTCCGGCGGCGCGGGCGCTGTCACCGACTTCGCGCCCGCGATCAAGGCCGGTGCGGATGCTGTGCTGGCCGCGAGTGTCTTTCACTCTGGGGCGTTCACCATCGGTGACGTCAAAGCCGCTATGCGTGCTGAGGGGATTCTGGTTCGAGACGCGGCATCTAGCGAGCGGGGCGATGCTGATGACTGATCTGGAAGCGCGCATCGCCCAGGTGGTGTGGAACGCCGACGGCTTGGCGCCCGCGATCGTGCAGCAGTGGGACACGCGTGAGGTTCTCATGCTGGCTTGGCTGGATGCTGAGGCTCTTCGGCGCACTCTGACTACCGGTCGCGTCACCTACTGGTCCCGCTCACGGCAGGAATACTGGCGCAAGGGCGATACCTCAGGCCACGTGCAGCAGGTGCGCGAAGCGCGTCTGGATTGCGACGGTGACGCCATCCTGCTGCTCGTCGAGCAGATCGGACCCGCGTGCCACACCGGAACACGCACATGCTTCGATGCGAACGACCTCGAAGCTGTCGCCTTTTCCGCTGAACAGGCGGAGTCAGGCACCCCAGAATGAACGCGGTCAAGCGCGGCCGCAGCACCGCGGCCATCGGATTTCTGCTCGCGGGCGGCATCGGAATCATCTCGTCTACGCAGACCTGGCTGACACTCCAGCGCTCCGATGGCGGTGAGCCGATTCTGATCCCCGGTGCGGATGCTCTCGCGCTGCTGGCACCTCTGAGTCTTGCCGTGCTCGCGCTCGGCGCGGCGCTGGCCATCGCCGGAGTGGTGCTGCGCTATGTCTTTGCGGCCATTGCGCTGCTCGCCGGAGGCTTTCTGACCTGGTGGACGGCCGAGATCCTCATCGAGGCGCCCGAGGCCGCGTACGCTCCGACGGTGACTGAGACCACGGGTCTTGCCGGCGGAACAGCCGTTGCCGACGTCATCCAAACGCTCTCTCCATCTCTGTGGCCGTGGGCTGCTCTGATCGGATGGGTGCTGTTGATCGCCACCGCGCTGTTCGTGCTGTCGACGGCGAGGCGGTGGAAGAGCGGGGGCAAGCGCTACCGCACCGACACCGTTCACGACGCTGAGGGCACCGTTGATGCCATTGACTCCTGGGATGACCTGTCGCGCGGGACAGACCCCACCCAGTGACCCGGATAGACTGATTGCAATACCCCATGACTGCCTCGGAGGAGAACATGACCAACCCCATTGCTGACCCCGGCCACGGACACTCGCCTGCGGCTTGGACCGCTGTGGTGGTCATGCTGATCGGCGTCGCGGCCGGCACGGTAGCGTTCTGCTTCGAAGCGCCGCTGTTTGTGTGGATTTCGGTCGGCATCATCGTCGTCGGCGCTCTTCTCGGCCCGATTCTGGCGAAAGCCGGATGGGGAGTGAACGGACCCAAGTACTCGCCGAAGGGCCACTGATGGTCCTCGCCGACCTGACGGCCGGCGCAGTTCAGGACGCTGAGCGTCGTGCGCTGACACGCCCCCTCGCCGAGGTCGAAAAGGCCGCGCTCGCGCGCCCAGCGGCCAGGGATGCGCTGGCCGCACTCGCTCCGGCAGAACGCGTCAAGATCATCGCCGAGGTCAAGCGCGCGAGTCCTTCTCGCGGTGCTCTCGCCGAGATTCCGGATCCTGCGCACCAGGCGGGCCTCTACGAGCTCGGTGGCGCCTCGGCGATCAGCGTGCTCACCGAAGAGCGCCGTTTCGGCGGAAGCCTGGCCGACCTCGAGGCCGTCACCGATCGCGTCTCGGTTCCGGTGCTGCGCAAAGACTTCATCGCCACCCCGTATCAGGTGCTCGAAGCGCGCGCGGCGGGGGCCGATCTCGCCCTGCTGATCGTTGCAGGTCTGGAGCCGAAGGTGCTGCAGCAGCTCTACACCCTGATCACGGAACTCGGGATGACCCCGCTGGTGGAGACCCATTCGGCAGAGGAGCTCGAAGCAGCGATCGACCTGGGCGCAGCACTCATCGGAGTGAACGCTCGCAATCTCAAGACGCTGGAGCTGGACCGCGACCTGTTCAGCACTCTGGTGGACCGGATTCCTGCGGATGCTGTGAAGATCGCTGAGTCTGCTGTGCTCGAGCCCGCCGACGTCGCGCGCTACCGCTCTGCAGGAGCAGACGTGGTGCTGATCGGCGAAGCGCTGGTGACCGGGGACCCGGTCGCCACCCTGAAGAGTTTCCTGGAGGTGGGATGAGCCTGCGCGACCAGCCGGGTCCGTTCTTCGGCGAGTTCGGCGGCCGGTACATGCCGGAGTCGCTCATCGCAGCGATCGATGAACTGACCGTGGCCTACGAAGAAGCCATCGCTGACGAGGCGTTTCGTGCAGAGCTCGCCGGACTGCTGGGCAGCTACGCTGGCCGGCCCTCGGCGCTGACCGAGGTGCAGCGCTTCGCGGCCCATGCCGGCGGCGCACGGGTGTTCCTCAAGCGTGAAGATCTGAACCACACCGGCAGCCACAAGATCAACAACGTGCTCGGTCAGGCGCTGCTCACCAAGCGCTTGGGCAAGACACGCGTGATCGCCGAGACCGGAGCCGGTCAGCACGGTGTCGCCACAGCGACAGCGGCAGCGCTGTTCGGCCTGGACTGCACGATCTACATGGGCGAAGTCGACACCGAGCGTCAGGCATTGAACGTTGCGCGCATGCGTCTGCTGGGTGCCGAGGTCGTTTCCGTCACCACCGGTTCGCGCACCCTCAAGGATGCGATCAACGACGCGTACCGCGACTGGGTCGCCACCGTCGAGACCACCAACTACATCTTCGGTACCGCCGCCGGTCCCCACCCGTTCCCCGCGATGGTGCGTGACTTCCAGAAGATCATCGGAGAAGAGGCCCGCCAGCAGCTGCTGGACGAGGTCGGTCGTCTGCCTGACGCCGTCGTGGCGTGCGTGGGCGGCGGATCGAACGCGATCGGTATGTTTGACGCTTTCCTGGATGACGAGAACGTGAAGCTCTACGGTGTGGAAGCTGCCGGTGACGGCGTGGACACCGACAGGCATGCGGCATCGATCGAGCGTGGTCGTCCGGGCGTGCTGCACGGTGCACGTACGTACCTGCTGCAGGATGAGGACGGCCAGACGATCGAGTCCCACTCGATCTCGGCGGGCTTGGACTATCCCGGCGTCGGCCCCGAGCACTCCTGGCTCGCCGATATCGGCCGTGCGGAGTACATTCCCGCAACCGATGATGAGGCGATGCAGGCGCTACGACTTCTGAGTCGCACCGAGGGCATCATTCCGGCGATTGAATCGGCCCATGCACTGGCCGGCGCGCTTCGGTTGGGTGCAGAACTCGGGCCGGATGCGATCATCGCGGTGTGTCTGTCCGGACGCGGCGACAAAGACATGGATACGGCCGCGCGCTACTTCGATCTGTATGACAGCGCCGCCGGTATGGAGACTGCCCGATGAGTCGTATCGAACGCGCCCTGCAAAAGGCTCAGGATGCTGGACGCGGTGCGTTCATCGGCTACCTGCCGGTTGGTTTCCCGGATCTTGAGACCAGCATCCAGGCCGCGATCACACTCGCTGAGAACGGCGCCGACGTCATCGAACTCGGTCCGCCCTACAGCGACCCGGTGATGGACGGACCAATCATCCAGGAAGCCACCCGCAGCGCACTGGCAGCGGGTTTCAGAACCCGCGACCTGTTCACTGCGGTGAAGGCCATCGCGGCGGCCACTGATGTGCCCGTCGTGGTGATGACCTATTGGAACCCGATCGTGCAGTACGGCATCGACCGCTACGCCGATGACCTTCTGGCGGCCGGCGGTGCGGGGATCATCACTCCAGACATCACGCCAGAAGCGGCAGGGGAGTGGATCGCCGCCAGCGAACGCACCGGTCTGGATCGGATCTTCCTGGCAGCCCCCACCTCCACCGACGAACGCCTCGAGCTCGTCGTGAAGTCCTCGACCGGATTCATTTACACGGTCTCCACCATGGGCATCACGGGCGAGCGTGCGCAACTCGATAAGGCAGCGCGCACGCTGGTCAGCCGCCTGCGTACGCACGGCGCGACTCGCGCCTGTGTCGGCATCGGCATCTCCACCGCCGACCAGATCGCGGACGTCGTCGACTACGCCGACGGCGCGATCGTTGGAACCGCCCTCGTACGCGCTCTGCGCGACGGGGGACTGGATGCCCTGGCCGACGTCACCAAAACCCTCACCGCCGGCACTTCGTCGGCGGCCACCTCACACGGGAACTAGAATCGCACTCATGTCCCTCGCGCTCCACACAGCCTTCACCGGCGTGCTCACCAGCATCCCGAGCCCCGCTGTCAGCTACATCGACCTCGGTCCGCTGCGGATTCACTTCTACGCGCTGTGCATCATCGCCGGCATTGTGGTGGCCACGCTTCTGACCAATAACAGGCTGACCCGGCGTGGAGCAGAGCCGTGGGTTGTCATCGACATCGCGATCCTCGCCGTTCCGCTGGCGATCATCGGCGCGCGCATCTTCCACGTGCTCACGCATCCGAACTTCTACTTCGGAGAAGGCAAGAACACCTGGAATCCCTTGGAGCCGGGTTCGGTCTGGGCGATCTGGGAGGGCGGTATCGCCATCTTCGGTGCGCTTCTGGGCGGTGCCGTCGGCGCATACCTCGGCTGCAAGTGGACCGGCATCCGGTTCTGGACATTCGCAGACGCTCTCGCGCCCGGCTTGCTGCTGGCACAGGCGATGGGTCGTTTCGGCAACTGGTTCAACCACGAACTGTTCGGCCTTCCCACCGATCTTCCCTGGGGCCTGGAGATCGAATCGGACAATGTAGCCTTCCCTCCCGGCCTTGCCGAGGGCACCCTATTTCACCCGACGTTCCTCTATGAGGTCATCTGGAACGTGCTCGGCGTCTTCTTCCTGCTGTGGATCGGTCACAAGCTCAGCCTGCAGTGGGGCAAGGTCTTCGCGATCTACCTCATCTGGTACAGCGCCGGCCGCATCCTTTGGGAATCGATTCGTATCGACCCGAGCGAGATCATCCTGGGTCTGCGCAGCAACGTGTGGGCAGCGATTCTCAGCGTCGTCGTCGGTATCGTCATCCTGATCGTGCAGAGCCGCCGTCACACCGGACGTGAGGCATCGCCGTACGTCCCCGGACGGGGCCGGAAGGATGCCGACGCTGTTGTAGAATCGCAGAACAATCTCGACGACTTCGTCGATGTGAGCGAGCCTCCCGTCGAAGTTTCCACCGGAGCCACCGCCACAAGCACCGCTCCCTGAGTGAGGGAAGCTCCCGAAGCCTCACTCGCCGAGTAAGGAATCCATTGCACTGAACGAGCGGGCCAACGTCGTCCCCAGTGTCACTTGAGTATCTGAGGACGGTACAGGTGTACTTTCAACCTCCCTATGGCGCATCAGGCGCTTACCCCCCGAAGCAGGGCATGTACAACCCGGCATTCGAAAAGGATGCCTGCGGCCTAGCCATGGTCGCAACGCTCCGCGGAAGCGCGGGGCACGACATCATCCAGTTAGCACTAGAGGCCTTACGCAACCTCGAGCACCGCGGCGCTATCGGTTCCGACTCCGGAACGGGCGACGGGGCAGGCATCCTCACGCAGATGCCAGATGCGTTCCTCCGCGAAGTTACCGACTTCGATCTTCCCGCCGCAGGCGAGTACGCCGCAGGCCTCACCTTCTTGCCGTTGCACGCCGCAGAGCGCCGCACCCAGAAGGCGGGCGTTGAGAAGATCGCTCGCGAAGAGGGCCTCACGGTGCTGGGCTGGCGAGTGGTTCCCACCGCCAACCAGAACCTCGGCAAGCTCGCCGACGAAGCGCGTCCTGCGTTCGAGCAGCTCTTCGTCGCCACGAATCCTGCTCCCGCGGATCAGCAGCGACTCTCCGGTATCGCGCTGGATCGCGCCGCGTATCGGCTTCGCAAGCGCGCGGGTCATGAGCTCGGGGCGTATTTCGTTTCCCTGTCCAGCCGAACCATCGGCTACAAGGGAATGGTCACCACCCTTCAGCTCGAGCCGTTTTACCCGGATCTGCAGGACGAGCGGTTCGCCTCGGAGCTTGCGGTTGTGCACTCCCGCTACTCGACGAACACTTTCCCGTCGTGGCCGCTCGCGCAGCCGCTGCGGATGCTGGCGCACAACGGCGAGATCAACACCGTCGGCGGCAACCGCAATTGGATGCGTGCACGACAGTCCCAGCTCGAATCGGAGCTGCTCGGAAACATTCGCCCGCTGCTGCCCATCTGCACCCCCGGAGCCAGCGACTCGGCATCCTTCGACGAGGTCCTGGAACTGCTGACTCTCACCGGCCGCAGCCTGCCCCACGCGATCATGATGATGGTGCCGGAGGCCTATGAGAAGCAGACGGACATCGCGCCGGACCTGCGCGCCTTCTACGAGTACCACTCCAATCACATGGAGCCCTGGGACGGCCCCGCCGCTCTCATCTTCACCGACGGCACACTGGTCGGCGCAACCCTTGATCGCAACGGGTTGCGCCCGGGCCGTTGGACCGAGACGACGGACGGGCTGGTCGTGATCGGCTCCGAGACCGGCGTCCTGGAGTTCGAGCCGGAGCGCATCAAGCGCCGCGGACGGTTGCAGCCGGGCAAGATGTTCCTTGTCGATACCGAGGCCGGGCGGATCATCGAGGACGAGGAGATCAAGCACGACCTTGCGACGATGCATCCGTGGCAGGAATGGCTCGATGAGGGCACCGTGCGGCTAGCGGAACTTCCCGAGCGCGAACACATCGTGCACCCGCCGGCATCCATCACGCGGCGCCAGCGCACATTCGGCTACACCGAAGAAGAAGTGCGCATTCTGCTCACGCCGATGGGACAGCACGGCGCAGAGCCTTTGGGCGCGATGGGATCTGACACACCGATCGCCGTGCTCAGCGAGCGTCCGCGTCTGCTGTTCGACTACTTCACCCAGCAGTTCGCTCAGGTGACGAACCCGCCGCTGGATTCGATCCGGGAAGAGGTCGTCACCAGCCTTCGGCTCGGGCTCGGCCCGGAGCGGAACCTGCTGAGCTGGGGTCCGGAGCACACCCGTACCGTCACCCTCGATTTCCCGGTGATCGATAACGACGAACTGGCGAAGATCCGCTATATCGACCGGGCGCTGCCGAATCGCTCGGCCGTCACGATCAGTGGCCTTTATCATTTCGACGCTGGCGCTCATACGATGCAGGAACGGCTCACCCAGATGTGTGCCGAGGTCGACGACGCGATCGCCAGCGGGGCCGAATTCATCATTCTTTCCGATCGGGACTCGAACAAGGACCTCGTCCCGATCCCGTCGCTGCTCATGGTCTCGGCAATCCATCACCATCTAATCCGGCGCGAGAACCGCATGAAGGTCGGCCTGATCGTCGAAGCAGGCGATGTGCGTGAGGTGCATCATGTGGCGACCCTGATGGGCTATGGGGCCTCCGCGGTGAACCCGTACCTGGCGATGGAAACTGTCGAGCATCTGGTTCGTACCGGCTTCATCACCGGGATCACCCCGGAGACGGCGGTCCGCAACCTGATCTACGCGCTCGGCAAGGGCGTTTTGAAGATCATGTCCAAGATGGGCATCTCCACGATCTCGTCGTACTCGGGCGCTCAGGTGTTCGAAGCAGTTGGTCTGGGCCAGGAGTTCGTCGACGCATACTTCACCGGAACCGAGACCAAACTCGGCGGCATCGACATCGAAGACGTGTTCGCGGAGAATCAGGCCCGTCACGACTATGCATATCCGGAGGACGCGGCAGCGCGTGCACATGAGCGCCTGTGGACCGGTGGGGAGTACCAGTGGCGACGTGACGGCTCGCCTCACCTGTTTAACCCCGAGACGGTGTTCCGACTGCAGCACTCCACGCGTAATCGGCGATACGACATCTTCCGCGAATACACCAAGCTCGTTGATGACCAGGCTGCTGAGCTGAAGACGCTGCGCGGGCTGTTCCGGCTGCGTCAGGGAGCGCACCCTGCTGTGCCACTGGATGAGGTCGAATCCGTGAGTTCGATCGTGAAGCGATTCTCGACCGGCGCAATGAGCTACGGCTCTATCTCACGCGAAGCGCATGAGACCCTGGCCATCGCCATGAACAGTATCGGCGGCAAATCGAACACCGGTGAGGGCGGCGAGGACGTCGATCGGCTGCTGGATACTGAACGACGCAGTTCTATCAAGCAGGTTGCATCCGGTCGGTTCGGCGTGACGAGTCTGTATCTGACGAAGTCCGACGATATCCAGATCAAGCTCGCACAGGGTGCGAAGCCCGGCGAAGGCGGGCAATTGCCACCGGGCAAGGTCTACCCTTGGGTTGCGCGGACGCGTCATGCCACCGCGGGAGTCGGTCTCATTTCGCCGCCACCGCACCATGACATCTACTCGATCGAAGATCTGAAGCAGCTCATTTTCGATCTGAAACGCGCGAACCCCGGGGCGCGGATCCACACCAAGCTCGTGAGCCAATCCGGCATCGGTGCGGTCTCCGCCGGTGTCGCGAAGGCGCTCAGCGATGTCATCCTGGTTTCCGGACACGACGGCGGGACGGGAGCGAGTCCACTCAATTCGCTGAAACACGCGGGGACACCCTGGGAGCTGGGCCTCGCTGAAACTCAGCAGACACTCATGCTCAACGGCATGCGCGATCGCGTTGTGGTGCAGGTTGATGGACAGCTCAAAACCGGACGCGACGTCATCATCGGTGCACTGCTGGGTGCGGAGGAATTCGGATTCGCAACCGCTCCGCTGGTCGTCAGCGGATGCATCATGATGCGCGTATGTCATTTGGACACCTGTCCAGTGGGCGTCGCGACGCAGAACCCGGTGTTGCGCGAGCGTTTCACGGGTAAACCGGAATTCGTCGTCAATTTCATGGAGTTCATCGCTGAAGAGGTGCGCGAGATCCTCGCCGAACTCGGTTTCCGTTCGCTTGATGAGATCATCGGCCGCGCCGACCTCATCGAGGCGAATGCGGCGATAGCTCACTGGAAAGCGGACGGTCTGGATCTTTCCCCGATCCTGGAAGGACCGGAGTTCCCCGCATCCGAGCCTCGTCGGAGTGGACGCCCGCAAGAGCACGAACTCGATAAGCACTTTGATGTTCAGCTCATAACGATGGCGAAGGATGCTCTCGAGGAGAAGGCTCCGGTCGTCGCCGCGTTGCCGATTCGCAACACCGAGCGCGCCGTCGGCACCATGCTCGGTCATGAGGTGACTACCCGGTTCGGCGCAGCGGGACTGCCGCGCGAGACGATCGATGTGACCCTGCACGGCACCGCTGGGCAGTCGCTCGGAGCGTTCCTGCCCGCAGGAATCATCCTCCGACTCGAGGGCGACGCGAATGACTACGTGGGCAAGGGGCTGTCCGGAGGCGATATCGTCGTTCGCCCACCGCGCAGCTCGAGCTATGCCCCGCATGAGAATGTGATCGCCGGCAACGTCATCGGCTACGGCGCGACTTCGGGAGCGATGTTTATCTCCGGAGTCGTAGGGGAGCGGTTCCTGGTGCGAAACTCCGGTGCGACCGCGGTCGTCGAAGGAGTCGGCGACCACGCCTTGGAATACATGACCGGTGGTGTGGCCGTGATTCTGGGAAACACCGGGCGCAACCTCGGCGCCGGGATGTCCGGCGGTGTGGCTTACGTTCACGCGCTGCGTACCGAGAACGTCAACCAGCAGTCTCAGGAAAGCGGAGAATTGCAGCTGCGAGAGCTCGACCGGGCGGATCTCGAAGTACTGCGCAGCCTGCTCGCCGAGCATGCCGAGCGTACCGATTCTCCATTGGCTCAGCGGATGCTGGACGGCTTCGATGTCGTGGCATCCGAATTCGTAAAAGTACTGCCGCGTGACTTCGCGGCGGTGCAGTCCATGCGCCAGGAAGCAGAGGCAGCCGGTATCGATCCGGATGGCGACGCAGTCTGGAGCCGGATCCTGGAGGTGACCGGTGGCTGATCCCAAGGGCTTTCTGAAGGTGACGGAGCGCGAGCTGCCCGCACGGCGCCCCGTTCCGGTTCGCATCATGGATTGGAAAGAGGTCTACGAGCCGGGGGAGACGGCGGTGCTGCGCCGTCAGGCAGGCCGCTGCATGGACTGCGGTGTGCCGTTCTGTCACCAGGGGTGCCCGCTCGGCAATCTCATTCCCGAGTGGAACGATCTGACCTGGCGCGGCGAGGATCGTTCGGTTATCGAACGCCTCCACGCGACGAACAACTTTCCCGAGTTCACGGGCCGGCTGTGTCCTGCACCGTGCGAAAGCGCATGCGTGCTGGGAATCAACCAACCCGCGGTGACCATCAAGCAGGTCGAGGTCTCGATCATCGACAACGCTTTCAACAGAGGGTGGGTGGAGCCGCAGCCGCCTGAGCGACTCACCGGGAAGACCGTCGCTGTCGTCGGCTCGGGCCCGGCGGGGCTCGCGGCCGCTCAGCAGTTGACGCGGGCCGGACACACGGTTGCTGTCTTTGAGCGGGACGACCGTATCGGCGGGCTGCTGCGGTACGGCATCCCGGACTTCAAGATGGAGAAGTCTCACGTCGAGGCCCGCCTGCATCAGATGCAGGAAGAGGGCACCCGCTTCCGCGCCGGAGTGGAGATCGGCCGGGACATCAGTTGGGCGGATCTGCGGGCACGTTATGACGCCGTGGTGATCGCCACCGGTTCGACGGTGCCACGCGATCTACCGTTGCCGGGGCGTGATCTGGACGGTGTGCACTTCGCGATGGAGTACCTCGTGGAGTCGAACCATGCCGTTGCCGGTGACACGGTGACAGATCAGATCACGGCCAAGGGCAAGCACGTCATCGTCATCGGCGGCGGAGATACCGGTGCTGACTGCATCGGAACCGCGCACCGGCAGGGGGCATTGAGCGTCACGAATTTGGCCATCGGCACGCAACCCGGCACCGAACGGCCCGATCATCAGCCCTGGCCGATGATGCCGAACATCTTCGAGGTGCAGTCCGCGCATGAAGAAGGCGGTGAACGTCACTACCTGGCATCCACTGTCGAGTTCCTCGCGAACGCGGCCGGTGAGGTACGCGCGTTGCGCGTCGCTGAAACTGAGTACGTCGACGGCAAGCGTGTGCCCAAGAGCGGTACGGAGCGTGAGATCCCGGCGGACTTGATCCTGATCGCGATGGGATTCACCGGTCCCGAACACGATCTGTTCACCGATGAGCTGCGGCCAGAGGTGACGACATCGGGTGGCTTCGCGCGCGATGGGGCGTACGCGTCTACGATTCCCGGCGTTTTCGTCGCCGGTGACGCTGGCCGCGGCCAGTCGCTCATCGTGTGGGCGATTGCTGAAGGGCGGGCTGCGGCAGCAAGTGTCGACCGGTTCCTGATGGGGGAGTCGGTATTGCCGTCGCCCGTTATGCCGAATGATGTCGCGATCGGCCTGCAGCCCGCGTAGGCTGGCTAAGGCAACGTCGCCAGTTCTGTTCCCTCACCTCTTACCCTGGAGAATTACTTGAGACGCGCGAAAATAGTCGCCACGCTGGGCCCGGCAACTTCAAGCTATGAAAATGTTCGAGCCATCATCGAAGCAGGAGTCGACGTTGCTCGACTGAACCTCAGCCACGGTGACTACTCGGTTCACGACGCCAACTACGCGAACGTTCGTCGCGCGGCGGATGACGCGGGCAAGGCTGTAGCGGTTCTCGTCGACCTTCAGGGTCCGAAGATCCGTCTCGGCAAGTTCGAGGGCGGCCCGTACGACCTCGCTGAGGGTGACATCTTCAAGATCACCACGGAAGACATCGTCGGAAACCGCGAGATCTGCGGAACCACCTTCAAGGGTCTCCCGAACGACGTCAAGCCCGGCGACTTCTTGCTCATCGATGATGGCAAGGTGCGCGTCGAGGTCGTCGAGACCGATGGCACGGTCGTGACCACCAAGGTGATCGTCGCCGGTCCCGTCTCGAACAACAAGGGCATCAACCTGCCCGGTGTCGCTGTCAACGTTCCCGCGCTGAGCGAGAAGGACGAGGCAGATCTTCGTTGGGGCCTGAACATCGGCGCCGACCTGATCGCGCTGTCCTTCGTGCGCGACGCCAGCGATGTCGAGCGTGTGCACGAGATCATGGCAGAAGAGGGCATCAAGGTCCCCGTCATCGCGAAGATCGAGAAGCCGCAGGCTGTCGACGCGCTCGAAGAGATCGTGGACGCCTTCGACGGAATCATGGTCGCCCGTGGTGACTTGGGCGTCGAGCTGCCGCTCGAGGCTGTGCCGATCGTGCAGAAGCGCGCAGTGGAACTGGCCCGTCGTAATGCGAAGCCGGTCATCGTCGCAACGCAGATGCTCGAGTCCATGATCTCGAGCCCGGTTCCGACTCGCGCTGAGACCTCCGACGTGGCGAACGCCGTGCTGGATGGTGCGGATGCTGTGATGCTCTCGGGCGAGACGAGCGTGGGCGAGTACCCGGTTGTCGTCGTCGAGACGATGGCACGCATCGTCGAGTCCACTGAAGAGCACGGCCTGGAGCGCATCGCACCGCTTACGAACAAGCCACGCACCCAGGGTGGTGCCATCACGCTGGCAGCTCTTGAGGTCGCCGACTTCGTCGATGCCAAGTACCTGTGCGTGTTCACCCAGTCCGGTGACTCGGCTCGTCGCCTGTCGCGTCTGCGCTCGCGCATCCCGATGCTGGCCTTCACGCCGGAGCCCGGCATTCGTCGGCGCATGGCGCTGACCTGGGGAATGCACTCGACGCTGGTGGACCCGGTGCAGCACACCGACCTGATGTTCCTGCAGGTAGACGAGTACCTGCTCAAGAACGGCATGGCCAAGGAAGGGGACAAGGTCGTCGTGATCTCCGGTTCCCCTCCCGGAATCGTCGGATCGACCAACGACATCCGCGTTCACAAGGTCGGAGACGCCGTCAACGGCGCCGCGCCGATCTACAAGGAGAGCAAGTAACTCTCAGCGCGTTGAGGAAGGGGCGGTGCTTCGGTACCGCCCCTTTCGCATGCCCGGGCTGCAACCGCGGGCGGGATGTGAGCAATCTGTGAGGGCCATCCGGTAGACCGAGATCATGACGCATCCGCAGAATCATTTGACCGACGCTCCTGGTTCTTTGGGATGGAAAGTGGCGCCCTCGAGATTCAGGTGGGGCCTCGCTGTCGGTTCGCTCGCCGTTGTGCTCGCGCTTGCGGGCTGCACCGTGCCCGCAGCACCCGAGGAAGCCGCGCCCGGTGGAGTCGCCGATGAGCAGGCCTCGGCTTCTGAACCAGCCACCGCGTCTGACGGCGGCTCCACGGCGGAGCCGGTCGAGAACACGCAGGAGCCGGTCGACAACACGCAGGAGGAGTCGTGTGATTGGAACTCACCGCGGATCACGGGCTCCGTCGACACCCCTCAAGAACACGGTCTTGAATTGTCCGAGGTACTCGTCGGAGCGTGGCAGCACACTCACACGGATGAGGGATCGGGCTTCGAGGAGGTGCCTAATGACCACAGGTTCGTGTTCCCCGCTTCGGATCGGCTGCTGTACTGCCAGCATGTTCCGGGAGCCACCGAGTACGCAGAGAACGCAGCGGATGTCACTCTGAGCGACACCACGATCGAGCTGCCGGGCGGTAAGTACGGCTATACGGTCACAGCCTGGGATGAAGACACCATGCTGTGGGACAACCCCGTCGGCGGCGGGTACGTCTACCTGCTGCAGCGACGTTAATACAAGTGAGTGCCGGCGGTGGGACTCGAACCCACACGTCCTTGCGAACAAAGCATTTTGAGTGCTCCGCGTCTACCATTCCGCCACGCCGGCTCACATGTTGCGTATTCGACTTTAGCGCAGAGTGAGGGGTGATCTTGTCCACGCTCGGCGGGTGCGGCAGCGGCACAGCGAGTCTCGACTAGAATGTGTATGTGACCGAGCAAGAACTGTCTGAGCAGCCCACGGCATCCGCCCCGCGACGCGTCGTCGTCGCCGAAGACGAATCGCTGATTCGTCTCGACATCGTCGAGATTCTTCGTGACAACGGCTTCGATGTCGTCGGTGAAGCAGGTGACGGTGAGACCGCTGTGGCATTGGCTACAGAGTTGCGTCCCGATCTGGTCATCATGGACGTCAAGATGCCGCAGCTCGACGGAATCAGCGCTGCAGAGCGCCTGCACAAGGCGAACATCGCCCCCGTGGTGCTGCTGACGGCCTTCAGCCAGAAAGAGCTCGTCGAACGAGCCAGCGAAGCCGGTGCGCTCGCCTACGTCGTCAAGCCGTTCACTCCGAACGACCTTCTTCCGGCGATCGAGATCGCTCTCGCGCGTCACGAGCAGATCATCACGCTCGAAGCTGAGGTCGCCGAC
The DNA here is from genome assembly GCF_051842855.1 of Microbacterium sp. A94. Lineage (NCBI taxonomy): Bacteria > Bacillati > Actinomycetota > Actinomycetes > Micrococcales > Microbacteriaceae > Microbacterium > Microbacterium sp. A94. The sequence goes on from NZ_JBPXMU010000001.1 coordinate 538,359, forward strand.
ATGGTCGAGCGCTTCGAGACCCGCAAGCTCGTTGACCGTGCCAAGGGCCTGCTCAACGAGAAGATGGGACTGTCCGAGCCTGAGGCGTTCCGCTGGATCCAGAAGGCATCCATGGATCGCCGACTGACGATGCAGGATGTCGCCAAGGCGATCATCGAGCAGCTCGCGCCCAAGAAGGAATGACCGACCTCGGCGACGGAATCCGTCTCCGAGCGATCTAGGCGGGGGACGGCGCCGCGATGGCCGCCGCATACGATGCCAACAGAAAGTACCTGCGGATTGCGGGGGAGTGGCAGGACCACGTGTTGTTCCAGCGGATCCTCTAATTGGTGACTTCTTCTGCACCGATTGCCTTCTCTCGGTGGTCCTCCACAATTCTCAGCACCCGGGTTTCTCTCGTGATTGCTAAGGCGTAACCTCGTGTGCATGGTGATGAGCAACGCGGAGTTACAGCGTCGTGTCGAGCAGAACAAGAACGACGCAGAAGAGTTCTACGAGATACTCAAGGCGCATACCTTGCGCTTCGATGGTGTGGACAAGCGCTTCGATGGCATGGACAAGCGCTTCGATGGTGTTGACAAACGCCTCGATGGCATCGACAAGCGCTTCGATGGTGTCGACAAGCGCCTCGATGGCATGGACAAGCGCTTCGATGGTGTCGACAAACGCCTCGATGGCATCGAGGTCAAGCTGGCCACCGTCATTGAAATCCTGACGGAGCGTTGACGGCGGACAGCGAAGACTACGACGAGAGTCTCCCGATCCAGGGTTACGGCCCCGCGGAGGCGTATGCCCAACTCATCACAACCGGGGGAACGCTGCTCCAGCAACGGGGCCGTTTTGAGCAGATGACGAACCGACAGCATCAGCGACGCTCGTTTTGGAGGAGTGGACCGGCGACTCGACAAGTTCGAAGACGTCGACGAGAAACTGGCCCGACTACTAGCGATACGTGACCGTGGCGAGGCCTCGTGATCAGGCGGGGAGGTCCTTGATCATGTTCGTGATGCGGACGGTCGAGCAGCGACGCCCCTGATCGTCTGTCACGACGATCTCGTGCACGGCGACGCTGCGCCCGAGGTGAATCGGCGTGCAGACGCCCGTCACGATTCCCGTGGTCGCGGAGCGCGTGTGGGTGGCGTTGATGTCAACGCCCACGGCGAGACGCCCGGGACCTGCGTGCAGATTCGCGGCCATCGATCCCAGAGACTCGCCGAGCACGACGTAGGCGCCGCCGTGGAGCAGCCCCACCGGTTGTGTGTTGCCCTCAACCGGCATCGTCGCGACCGCACGTTCGAGCGTGAACTCGGTGAAGATGATCCCCATCTTGTCTGCGAGTGCGCCCAAGCCTCGTTGCATCGCCCAATCCAAACCGGTCATCTGGACGCTCTCACTCACGGATCCTCCTCAGCGGGTGTCCGTCGTCCTCGTTAGGCTTACTGTGTGACGGACTCCGCAAAGCCTACCCTCATGGTCGTTGACGGCCACTCGCTCGCCTATCGCGCATTCTTCGCACTGCCGGTCGAAAACTTCACCACGAAGGACAATCAACACACCAACGCCATCTACGGCTTCTTGTCGATGCTGGTGAATCTCATCAAGGCCGAGAAGCCCACTCACCTGGCCATCGCCTTTGATACTTCCCGGCATTCGTTCCGCACGGATGAGTACCCCGAATACAAGGCGACTCGCTCCGAGTCTCCGCAGGAGTTCCGCGGTCAGGTTCCGCTGCTGCAGGACGTCCTCGCGGCGATGTCGATCCCGGTGCTGACGAAAGAGGGCTTCGAGGCCGATGACATCCTCGCCACGCTGGCGGCTCAGGGCGCTCAGGAGGGGTACGACGTCCTCGTCGTCTCGGGCGACCGCGACACGATTCAGCTCGTCACTGATGAGGTGACCCTGCTCTATCCATCTGTTCAGGGCGTCTCGCAGCTTAAGCGTTACGACCCTGCCGCAGTCATGGAGCGATATGGCGTGCGCCCGGAGCAGTACCCCGACATCGCAGCTCTCGTGGGCGAGACCAGCGACAACCTTCCCGGCGTGCCGAAGGTGGGGGAGAAGACGGCCGTCAAATGGCTCACGCAGTTCGGCACCCTGGATGACCTGCTCGAGCGGGCAGAAGAGATCAAGGGCGTCGTCGGAGGTAACCTCCGCGAGCACATGGATGCTGTGCGACGAAACCGCAGGCTCAACCGACTTCTCACAGATGTCGAACTGCCCGTTCTGCCGGGCGACCTCGCTGTCGCTCCGATCGACGCACAAGCCGTTCGCGACATCTTCGCGCGGCTGGAGTTCCGCACCCTGCTGCCCCGAGTCTTCGACGCAGTCGGAGCAGGCGATGAGCCGACCCACGACGAACCGGCAGTGCAGATGCCCACGCCCAGCGAGGTCTCCGCGGTCGAACTCGCACAATGGATCACGAGCCAAACAGGTGAGCTCGGTCTTACGCTCGCCGTCGCCGCCGGGAAGATCAGCCGAGTCGGCGTTGCAAGTCTCACTGAACTGCGTGAAACCGACTGGTCTGAGGGCACCGTCGAGGCCTTGCGCTCGTGGCTCGAGTCTGACGCGCCCACGGTTCTGAACGACGCAAAGCCTCAGATCAAGGCGCTTCTGCGCGCAGGTATCCGGCTGGGTGGTGTGATGTACGACACGCTCTTGGCAGGTTGGCTGCTGCGGCCCAGTTTCCCCGACAAGACGCTCGCTCATCTCGTCGAGCGCTACCTGGGCGAGAAACTCCCGGTGGCTGATCCTTCGCAACTCGTCCCCGAGACTGATGGGGCAACGCCCGCGCAGGAGGCGTGGTTCACGGTGCGCACAGCGGCAGCTTTGCGCGACGACCTGCCTGAACCTGTGGCATCCGTTCTCACCGATATCGAGCTTCCGACGCTCCTGGCTCTGGCCGATATGGAAGAAGCCGGCGTCTCTGTTTCGCACGATGTGCTCTCCACTTTCTCCGGAGAACTCGCTCGTCGTACCGATGCGATCGCCATCGACGCGTTCGCGCTGGTCGGACGCGAGTTCAATCTGGGCTCACCGAAGCAGCTTCAAGAGGTGCTGTTCGAAGATCTGCAGCTGCCGAAGACCCGCAAGACCAAGACCGGGTACTCGACGGATGCTGCGGTTCTCGCCGATCTGCAAGAGAGCAACCCGCACCCGTTCCTCGACCTGCTGCTACAGCACAGAGAAGCGACGAAACTTCGCCAGATCATCGAGTCGCTGGACACCGCGATCAAAGAGGACCACCGCGTTCACACGACCTATGTGCAGACAGGCAGCCAGACCGGTCGGCTCTCCAGCACTGATCCGAACCTGCAGAACATCCCGGTGCGCACCGAGGAATCCCGCCGCATCCGCAGCGCGTTCCAAGTCGGTGAAGGCTATGAAACTCTGCTGACCGCCGACTATTCGCAGATCGAGATGCGCATCATGGCGCACCTTTCTGGCGATGAAGGTCTGATCGAAGCGTTCAATACCGGAGAGGACCTGCACCGTTTCGTCGGCGCACGCGTCTTCGGCGTAACGCCAGAAGAAGTGACCTCGGCGATGCGCACCAAGGTCAAGGCGATGTCGTACGGTCTGGTCTACGGCCTCAGCGCTTTCGGCCTGTCGAAACAGTTGCGTATTGAGCAGTCCGAAGCGAAGAAGCTCATGATGGAGTACTTCGCTCGTTTCGGTGCGGTGCGCGACTATCTGCGCGCGTCGGTTCTGAAGGCGAAGGAAGACGGTTACACCGAGACGATCTTCGGTCGTCGTCGCCCGTTCCCTGACCTGAACAGCCCTAACCGCGTGCTGCGTGAGAACGCCGAGCGAGCCGCGCTCAACGCACCGATCCAGGGCAGTGCCGCCGACATCATGAAGATCGCACTGGTGGAGATTCATGATGACCTGCGGCGTGCACAGATGCGTTCGCGTGTGCTCCTGCAGATTCATGATGAGCTCGTGGTCGAGGTGGCGCCAGGGGAGTGGGATGCAACCGAGCAGATCGTTCGTGCGCGAATGGCGGATGCCGCGAGCCTTACTGTGCCGCTTGATGTGCAGGTCGGTCGCGGTCGTGACTGGAACGAGGCCGCGCACTAAGCCGCGAGAGACCGTGGCGGCGCTACGCTGAGGGCATGACGACTACCCCTCGCACACCCACTGCGATCGATCAGATCGCCGAAGATTGGGTGGATACTCTCGTAACGCTGGCCCCGACGCTGGGCACGTACATCGGTCGAAACGATGTCAACGACCGTTACGGTGACCTCAGCCCCGACGGGCAGCAGCAATATGCGGCGGAGGCGGCCAAGACACTCGCGGCGTTACAGGCGGCTGCCCCTGTCGACGCCGTGGATGAGGTCACGCAAACCGATCTGACGAGTGAACTACGACTCGAGCTCGAGTTCCACGAGGCGCAGTGGCACCTGCGGGATCTGAATGTGATCGCCTCGGCTGTGCAGGACATCCGGCAGGTGTACGACCTGATGCCGACAGCGACAGCCGAAGACTGGTCGGTGATCGCCAAACGTATGGCTGCGGTGCCGAGCGCGCTGGAAGGTTACGCCGCCACCCTGGCCGAGGGCATCGCCCAGGGGGTCGTACCGTCGCAGCGACAGGTGCGCGAAGTCGCCGATCAGATCGTCCGCTACACCGCCGCGGATGGCTTCTTCACCGACTTCGTTGCTGGCGCAGCTCTAGACGGGGGCGAGATTCCGACGTCGCTCGCTGCGGATCTTGCCACGGGCGCGAATGCCGCCCGCACCGCCTACGACGAGCTGCGTAGATTCCTGACGGACACACTGGCACCGGCAGCATCCGACGTCGACGCTGTCGGCCGGGAACTCTACTCGCTGCACTCTCGTCGCTTCCTCGGAGCCGAGATCGACCTCGACGAGACGTATGAGTGGGGTCGCGAAGAGCTTGCTCGCATGATCGCGGAGCAGACGGCGATCGCGAACGAGATCCTGCCGGGATCCACCGTCGAAGAAGCGGTAGCGCACCTCGAGGCTGATCAGTCCCGCAAGCTCATCGGTACCGATGCGCTGCAGCGGTGGATGCAGGAAACCAGCGACCGCGCCGTAGCCGAGCTCGGTGCAACGCACTTCGACATTCCGGAGGAGATTCGCACGCTCGAGTGCATGATCGCCCCCACGCAAGAGGGCGGAATCTATTACACCGGTCCCACCGACGATTTCTCACGTCCCGGTCGCATGTGGTGGTCGGTGCCGGAGGGCGTGACCGAGTTCGACACCTGGCGCGAGCTCACCACCGTCTACCACGAGGGGATTCCAGGGCACCACCTGCAGATCGGACAGGCGGTGTACAACCGCGCCGAGCTGAACTCCTGGCGGCGGCTCCTGGCTGGCACGTCAGGGCATGCGGAAGGCTGGGCGCTTTACGCCGAGCGTCTGATGCAGCAGCTGGGTTATCTCGATGACCCGGCCGACCGGCTCGGCATGCTGGACGGACAGCGCATGCGCGCGGCCCGTGTCGTGCTCGATATCGGAGTGCACCTCGGCAAGCCCCGCCTGGAGGGCACAGGGACCTGGGACGCTGATTACGCACTGAATTTCATGCGCCAGAACGTGAACATGTCGGACGAATTCGTCCAGTTCGAGGTCAATCGGTACCTGGGCTGGCCGGGCCAGGCTCCGTCGTACAAGGTCGGCCAGCGCATTTGGGAACAGGTGCGCGACGGCTACCAAGCGCGGCAGGGCGACGCTTTCAACATCAAGGACTTCCACAAGCGCGCCCTTGATCTCGGTGGCGTCGGTCTAGACACGCTGCGCGCAGCCCTCCTCCAGAAGTAGGAAAGATGGCCCTCGAGTTCGGTCTCGACACCTTCGGCGACATCACGCGCTCAGCTGATGGCACCCTGCTCACCGGAGCAGAGACCATACGAAACATCGTGGCGCAGGCCGAGCTCGCGGACCGCGTCGGCGTGGACTTCTTCGGAGTCGGTGAACACCACCGCGCTGAGTTTGCCGTATCCGCACCGGAAATGGTGTTGGCGGCGATCGCGTCGCGTACGCAGCGAATCCGACTCGGAACCGCTGTCACTGTGCTCTCCTCCGATGATCCCGTGCGCGTTTACGAACGCTTCGCGACGCTGGATGCCGTTTCGAACGGCCGCGCCGAGGTGGTGCTTGGACGGGGGTCCTTCACCGAGTCGTTCCCGCTGTTCGGATACGACCTGCGCGACTACGAAGCGCTGTTCGAAGAGAAGCTCGAGCTGTTCGTTGAGCTACTCAAGGAGAAACCTGTGACGTGGTCGGGAACGATGCGCGCCTCGCTCGACAACGCAGACGTGTTCCCCAAGACCGAGAACGGGCTGCGCACGTGGGTCGGCGTCGGGGGCAGCCCCGAATCAGTCGTCCGCGTCGCGCGGCACGGTCTGGGACTCATGCTGGCAATCATCGGCGGACCGGCGGTACGGTTCAAGCCGTTCGTCGAGCTGTATCACCGCTCGATTGCGGCGTTCGGCACACCGGAGCATCCCATCGCCGTGCACTCTCCCGGGCATATCGCGGACAGCGATGAGGAAGCGTGGGATGGCGCCTACGCGGGGTTCGAGGCGATGAACAACACCATCGGCCGCGAACGCGGGTGGCCCGAGTACAGTCGCGCTCGATTCCAGAACGATGTCGGGTCTGCGGGAGCGATCTACTCCGGCTCTCCGGAACGGGTGGCTCAGAAGATCGCCGACACTGTCCGCACCCTGGGGATCAGTAGGTTCGATCTCAAGTACGCGACCGGAACTCTCGGGCATGAGCAGATGATGCGGAGCATCGAGCTGTACGGTACCGAGGTCATCCCGCGCGTACGGGAGCTGCTGTCATGACCGATGTCGTTCCGAGCCGGTCTTCGCTGGCAGCCAGGCTCGATCAACTGCCTTTCACCCGTCGACACGGCCGGTTGCTCACCGGTTCGGGGGTGGGCTGGGCATTGGACGCGATGGACGTCGGACTCATCTCGTTCATCCTGGCAGCGCTCGCACAGCAGTGGGACCTCAGCAAGGCCGAAAGCGGCTGGATCGCGTCGGTCGGATTCATCGGCATGGCTCTGGGCGCGAGCCTGGGCGGCTTGCTGGCTGACCGCTTCGGTCGGCGACAGGTATTCGCACTGACGCTGTTGGTCTACGGTATAGCGACCGGGGCCAGCGCGCTGGCCGGCGGCATCACGGTTCTGCTGGTACTGCGATTCCTCGTGGGTTTGGGTTTGGGAGCCGAGCTTCCCGTCGCATCCACCTACGTCAGCGAGTTCGCCCCGGCACGCATCCGTGGGCGGCTGATCGTTATCCTCGAAGCGTTCTGGGCGGTCGGCTGGACGGCTGCAGCGCTGATCGGGTACTTCGTAATCCCGGCATCCGATGACGGCTGGCGATGGGCGTTCGCGCTCGGCGCGATTCCTGCGGTGTACGCCCTCGTCATTCGCTGGGGACTCCCGGAGTCACCGCGCTGGCTAGCCTCACGTGGGCGCCTGGCCGAGGCAGAGCGGATCGTTTCCCGATTCGAAGCGGATGCCGATATCGTCAGCGCACCCGCCACGCCTCCCGCCGCTCCGTCTCGCCCGGCTCTGACGAATACCTCGCGGCTGAGCACGCTGTGGGCGAGCGAGTTCCGCGTCCGTACGTTGTGCCTCTGGCTGGTCTGGTTCTGCGTGAACTTTGCCTACTACGGCGCATTCATCTGGATCCCCAGCATCCTCGTGGATGCCGGATACGATCTGGTGCGATCCTTCGGATTCACTCTGCTCATCACACTCGCGCAGCTGCCGGGGTACGCGGTGGCGGCGTGGCTGATTGAGGTGTGGGGACGCCGGGCGACGCTTTCGGTCTTCCTCGTCGGCTCGGCTGCCTCGGCAGTGCTGTTCGGCAGTGCCGAGGGGGATACCGCGATCATCGGCACCGGAATGGCCTTGTCCTTCTTCAATCTCGGTGCCTGGGGCGCGCTGTATGCGGTGACACCGGAGATCTACCCGACGTCGGTGCGCGCCACCGGATCAGGGTGGGCCGCCGGCGTCGGACGGATCGCCTCTATCATCGCGCCGGTGCTGGTTCCGGTTTTGCTCGTCGCTGGGGGAGTGGAGCTTCTCTTCGTCGTGTTCGCTGCGTTCTTCATCGTCGCCGCGGTGGCGGCGTGGGGGCTCGTCGACAAGCGTGGCCAGTCGTTGGATGATCGGTGAGGCTGTTGGGGGCCGACCCGGCATAGGCTGGGGCAGTGACTGGTGTGAGATTTGTGGCGATCGGCGACTCTTTCAGCGAGGGCGTCGGCGATGAATTGCCTGATGGACGAGTGCGTGGCTGGGCTGACATCGCCGCCCAGGGATGGGCGGATGCTGCCGGACACTCGATCCAGTACGCCAATCTCGCCATTCGCGGAAAACTTGCTTGGCCGATCCTCGAGGAGCAGCTGGAGCCGGCTCTGGCGTTGAACCCGACCCATCTCTCATTCAACGGCGGCGGAAACGACATGCTCCGGCCTCGCACCGATCCCGAGCACATCGCGGATACGTTCTCGCGCGTGCTTCGTCGCTGTGATGACCACGGGGTGACGCTCATCCTGCTTTCCGGCGCCAATCCGGCAGGGCAACTTCCGCTCGGCTCCCTCATCCAGCGGCGCGGTGACGAACTGTCTGCCGCTGTGCTCCGACGCGTGGCAAACCGTCCGGACGTCGTTCGTGCGCTCAACTGGCCCGACCGCGAACTGTCAACGGCGCCCTACTGGTCAGAGGACCGGCTGCACATGAATTCCGCTGGCCATCACCGGGTTGCGGCTCGCGTGTTGCACGCCCTGGGGTATGAGCCGCCGACCGAGTGGTGGTCACCGAGCGCCGCTGCCATTGCCGGTCCAGCGGGGATGGCCTATTACCGGCAGCATGTGGGACCGTGGGTGAAGCGGCGGCTCACGCGCAAATCTTCGGGTGATGGGCGCCAGGCGAAGTATCCGACGTGGGTGGAACGGTCGCCCCAGTGATCCGTGTTCGTGGTCGCCGTCTGCCACGACGCTCTGCACAGCTGCTGATCGGACTGTTCCTCTACGGCGTCGGCATCGCGTTCATGCTTCGCGGCGAGGTCGGCGCTGCTCCCTGGGACGTCCTGTCCCAAGGGATCGCACGACACATACCGCTGACATTCGGGGTGATCACGATTTTCGTGAGCATCGTCGTTCTGCTGTTCTGGCTGCCGTTGCGGCAGCGTTACGGTATCGGGACCTTGCTGAACGCGCTCCTCGTCGGCCCATCCGCAGACATCGGGCTGTTGCTGATTCCGACCGGGCAGCCGCTCTGGCTGCGTATCGGATTCTTCATCATCGGGCTGGTCGTGCTCTCCGTCGCAACCGGACTGTATATCGGCGCGCATTTCGGCCCTGGGCCCCGAGACGGCCTCATGACCGGGCTACACGCGCGAACGGGGTGGCCGATCTGGGCGGTCAGGACCGGATTGGAAGTGACTGTGGTGCTGATCGGCTGGAGTTTGGGCGGGAATGTCGGCTTCGGCACCCTCGCTTTCGCGCTCCTGGTTGGACCGCTCTGCCAGTACTTCATGCGTGTCTTCGCCATCCGGATGGATGTCGAACCACGCTCCTCGGCGGCGCAATGAGCGACTTCGAGATGGCGCGGATTCCGGCCGGGTCGGTGCTCCTCAAGGACGCGCGGCGCAAGATTCAGCGCACCGTGCAGCTGGAACCGTTTGAGATCGGAATGTACGCGGTGACGCAGGAGCAGATGGCAGAGGTTCTCGGCATCGCTTCTCGTCATCCCCGTCGTCCGGCTGCGGACGTGAGCTGGTTGCGCGCCATTCGCTTCTGCAACGCAGCATCCGAATGGGAAGGTCTGGATTCTGCCTATACCTTCGACGGCGAAGAGGTGACCTGGCACGTTGACAGTGACGGGTATCGCCTGCCGACCGAGGCCGAATGGGAGTACGCGTGCCGGGCGGGCTCAAGCGGACCTCACTACGGTCTGCTCGCCGACATTGCCTGGACCAGCGCAGATGGCGTGCCGCATCCGCAGCATGTCGGTGGCAAGATGCCGAATTTGAACGGGCTGTTCGACACGCTCGGCAACGTGTGGGAATGGTGTTGGGATCTGCTTGATCCGGCGCGCTATGACGACTACCGGGTCTTTCGCGGCGGTGGCTACGCTGACGACGCGTGGAACGTACGCGCTTCGGTACGGCGCGGGGGAGCGCCACGTATGCACCATGAAGACGTGGGGATGCGGTTGGCCCGAGGCGGGTTCGACTCTACGAATTCCGCTCAGGGCTGGTCAGCAGCGGTGGATCGCGAGCGCGCGGCTGCATCCGGTCCGCTACCGATGGGATGGACCCCTCGACGCGGGTGAACCCGTTCCGTGTCAACCCCTATGGTGCGGCTACACAACGCGCGGCATACTGGTGGTGGTGTTGACGCGATCGCGCTCGGCACCCTCGGCCGAAAGGTATGAATATGAGCATCGGAACTGGCGTCGTCCTCTTCGTGATCGGCGCAATTCTCACTTTCGCTATCAACATCCAGGTTGAGTGGGCGGACCTTGACTTGATCGGGTACATCCTGATGGGGGCAGGCGTCGTCGTGTTCATTGTGGGCTTGGTCCTGATGGCTCGACGCCGCAGGTCAGAAACCGTCACGCGCACGATCGACCCCGCCGCGGGGGAGCAGGTCACCCGGAAGTCCACACGCGCGGACGACCCTGGCGCGTACTGACTATCGGGTCCGGCGGGTCTTGGGTGCGATACCCATCCGCACGCGAGTCCGGCGCCGTTCAACAACTATGAAGGTTGCCCCGAGAAGCCAGACCGGTACCTGCGTGAGAAATGCCACGCGGAAGGCGCTCAGGGAGTAGGTCTCGGGGTTGCCTGCCCCTTGGAGGTCGAGCGCGAGTCCGATGAGGAACACTGCCAGCAGCGCCGCGATGAAGCCGCCGGCGTTCGTGAGGCCTGTTGCTGTGCTCAGCCGGTGTGACGGATTGTGTGTGCGGGCATGATCGAAAGCGATCATCGACGCAGGGCCGCCCGTTGCCAGAGCAACGGCCAATACATAAAGCAACCAGAGCGGCGCTGGCCCCGGCTGGGCGATTACCGCGATCCATGCCAGGAACTGGATGCTGACAGCGGGGAGGACCAACGCCAAGGAACGTTGGTTCGGCAAACGCTGGGAGAGGGTTCCGATCATAGGTCCCAGCAACATTCCCGAAACGACATATATCGAGATGAGACCGGCTGCGGCGGTGTCCGACAGCCCTTCTCCGGCCGTCAGGAACGGCATACCCCAGAGCAACACGAACGCCGTTCCAGCGAACGGGGTCGTAAAGTGCGACCAGAATGCGAGTCGGGTGCCCGGGTGTGCCCAGGCGGCGCGGATGCCGACGCCCGTGTCGACTGTAGAGGTCACTACCCGCACAACACCGGTGTCGGTGTTCACCGAGACATCGGCGATCTGCTCCGGCGGGTGATTGCGGACGATGACGAAGACCAGAACTGCGAAAAGCATGCCCAGGCCCGCGATGCTCCCGAAGGTGATCGTCCAGGTTGTGGCATGCAAGAGCGCAGCCAGCGGGACCAGTGCGATCAGCTGACCGGCCTGCCCGATGATTCCGGTGAACTGCACCATGACTGGGCCGCGCTGGGCGGGGAACCATGTTGCCACGAGCCGGAGTACTGCAGGAAAGACGGCCGCATCACCCGCACCGAGAAGAATGCGAGCGAGGATCGCGATGCCGATGCTGGGGGAGACGGCCATGACGAGTTGCCCCGCCGCCATAAGAACCATCCCGATCGTGATCATCGGCCGCGCACCGTACTTGTCCAGCAGCACACCAATGGGGATCTGCATCCCACCGTAGACAGCGAGCTGCACGACAGCGAACAGCGAGAGTGTCGACGCGTCGGCATGGAACCGGTTTGCGGCGTCAACTCCGACGGCGCCCAGTGATGTGCGGTTCGCGACCGCCAGCATATAAGCGGCTACGCCCACAGACCATATGAGCCATCCTCGCCAGCCGGGCGTGGAGTGCAGAGGCGTCGAGGAAACGGTCACCTGTCCACGCTACTGTGCGAGTCGCTCCACCCGTGCAACGAGCACCCGGAGGGCTGCTTCGACCGTGGCATCCAGGACTGCTGGGGGATCACCGGGCAACGCCAGACGCAGGTGCCCGACGGTCCCGCGGGCGGCCCAGCCGATGTATACCGTCCCCGGCTGGTGTCCGTCCTCGGGGTCCGGACCACCGACGCCGGTGGTGGATACGCAGACGTCCGCGTTGAAAACGGCAGCGGCGCCGCGTGCCAGTTCCTCCGCGCACTGTGCAGAGCAGAGGTCGATGCCGGGCGTTACTCCGAGGAGTTTCTCCTTGACATCGCGGAGGTACGCGACGATTCCACCGGCGAACCATTCGCCCGCTTTCTCGCCGGCGCCTACCGTGTTGGCGAGCTGCCCCGAGGTGAGAGATTCTGCCACGGCGATTCGCAGTCCTGCGGTGCGCGCGGCTGCGCTGATGCGGGCGATGTCAGACATCTTCAACTCCTTGTCGCGGGTTGTGCGAACTGACGCTTCGTGCCGGCGCTGGTCGGCCCGAGCTTCCGCCCTTCCGGCATCGCAGTCTGCTCGTGGCGTACGCGCGGAATGATTCCCGCTTGGAACTCGTCTTCGTAGATGAGGGGACCAGGATCGTCCGTCGTCACCACATCGTGAGGGACGCTGTGTGCGGTCAGGATTCGGCATAGAACGTCGATCCGTTCGGACATGGCTGCCGGGATCGGTGTCTTGAACCAGGTGACAGCCTCGATCGAGTTCCCGTCTTCGTAGAACGGGGGATTGGGCAAGTGCGTCTGGAACCAGTCGTCGATGTCGAAGTACTGATCTTCTTCATCGGGGCTGAGAACCGCGGCACGGCGCAGGTGATCAACGGCGACGAAGATGCCGACCTCGACACCGAGGCGACCGCGATAGCGAGCCTGTACGCGGACGTAGTCCTGATCAGTCGTCCGTGCTCCATTATTCATGCGTCAATACTGCCTGACCTAGCGACTCTACTCAGCGTGCTTCCGCGCGCGCGGATGCCAGGGAAATGGAATGGACGGCGGTATTAGAGCGCGGCCGCCAGAACTTTGGCGTATTCGGCGAGTGCAGTAGGGCCGACAGGGATGCCTGGTTCGAACGGAAGTTCCATCGGATAGTACTGTCTTCGCGATGCGCTGGGCAGTCAGAATTGACACACCGCCGATTCTAGATTGCTGCAGTCCAACACGGGGGTTGCGCGCCCGTCACAGCTCCCGGGTGCGATAGAGCCGCGCGGAGATGATGACCGCGCAGATGATTCCGAGGATGCCGATCAACGCGCCGGCTCCGCAGATCGCCGCGACGGGGACTCGTTCGAAGGCCTGCTGAACTGGAACCAGTGCGCCTGTCGTCTGCAGAAGCCAGGCAATGCCCGCTACGGCGAACGCTGGGGTGTAAGCCATCAGCCGACCCCGCGTGTACCCGATACGGAAGAGAACCGGGAGCTGCAGCGCCATCGACAGCCCGACGAACGCCAGCGCGACGGTGTGGGCGATGAGAAGCAGTTCGGTCTCGATCTGCCCACCCCGCACTATCGCGCTGACGACGGTGACGGCTGTCGCCAACACTGCTGCCACGAGGTAGTAGGCGATGATCGACAGCGTGCGTCCGATCACAACGGTGCTGCGGGAAACCGGCAGCACTCCGTAGAGAGTGTCCAAGCGCCCCCGCTCATCGCCGAGGAACGGGGCCGACACCATCAATGAGGTGACGAGAGCGGCTGCGACGATCGCCATGCCGGGAACGGGAAGGAGCACGCCCACAACGACAACGAAGAGCAAGGTGAGGGCGGTCTGCGTGCGAGGGAACCAAGAGGACAGGTCCAGTCGGGTGAACGCGGCGATCATGCGGTGACCTCCCGCCGCTGCGACGCGAGGTGGATAACGATGTCGTCGATGCTTGCCGAATCGATGATCACCTCCTGGCCGAATGCCGCAGAATCGGACAGTCGGATCAGCGCGGACCATTGCTCGCCCGCACGCTCCAGCCCGATGAGCGGGCCGGCGGGGGTGGTGCCGGAACCGCGAGCCATCGCGAACTCCTCAGCGGCGTCGAGGAGCGCACCCTGATAGGCGATCTGACCATCGACGAGGACGACGAGCTCGTCGGCGAGGCTGTCGAGATCTGTAGTGATGTGGGTCGAAAACAACACCGCGTGGGACGGGTCGAACATGAACTCTCGGATGAGGTCCCCGATGATTCGGCGGCTGGCTGGATCGAGGCCGCTGGACGGCTCGTCGAGGATCAGTAACTCAGGAGACTGCGCGAGCGCCACGGCTAACGACAACTTCACGCCTTGCCCTCGCGACAGGTCACCTACGCGCTGACCCGGCGGCACCGAAAGCCGATCGAGCAACTCGCTGAACCGATCGCTGTTCCACCCTGGGTAGAACGGTGCGAGACGTCGCCCGAGTGAACTCACGCGCCACTCCGGGGCGGCGGTCGGCTGATCGAGGACGATGCCGGTGCGCGCGAGCGCGTGCGATGCGCCCGCAGGACGCCCGAAAACTTCTACCCCACCCGATTCGGGAATCAGCAGGCCGAGCAGGGCGCGGATGACCGTGGTCTTTCCAGCCCCGTTAGGGCCAACAAGGCCGACGACGGTGCCGCGAGAAAGTGTGAGTGAGACACCGTCGACCTCAAAGGTCGGCCGTCGTACGTGCAGGTCCGTGATCTTCGCTACGTAATCAGTCATCTTTCCTCCAGATCTCATCGAGGTGGTTGTGGATGTCGGTCAGGCTCAATCGGGCTTGTCGAGCGGCGATCACGACCTCGCGCAGCGCGTCATCAACCCGAACGCGTAGCGCCGCGGTTGCGATACCGGGCTCGACTTCCAAGACCACGAAGCCGCGACCATGCTCACTGTGCACGAGTCCCTCCGCAGCGAGGTCGTTGTAGGCGCGGGTAACGGTGATGACGCTCACGCGGAGGTCTGCGGCGAGCTGCCGCAGTGACGGCAGAGTCTGTCCTGGCTGCACCTCACCCGAAAGGATCGATGAGCGCACCTGCCTCCTGATCTGCTCGTAGATCGGCGTAGCGGAGGCCGTCGAAACCACAACGCGCATCGCACTCCCAACTGTTCATGTGGTTAAGAACAGTAGATCACTTTTGGTGAGGATGCGAATCGCGATCCGCAGATCGCCGGGCACCGCTACGCGGCGTTAGCCGGCGAGCGCCCTCGTTATCCAGGCATTCCCGAGTACCCACTCGGCGTGACCCATACGTGAGCGGTCACGACCTTTCGTCCGCTTTCCTGCGCATTGCGCAGCGATGGGACGTTGTCGGGGTGGATGTGGCCCCACAGCAGATCGTTAGGGTTCGCAGGAACCTTCCTGCACAGCCGTTGCAGCGCAGCGATGCCTATCCGCTGTCCGCGATGTGCTGAGTCGATCACGATCTCCTGCATGCAAAAACCAGTGAATCCGTAGGCATCTTCGCGTGCCGCAGCGACGATACCCGCTGAGGTGCCGCCGACCAAGATGTCGAAGAGGAGGCCTTCTTCAGCAGCATCCGCTAGCGCGTCGACATCGGCTGGTGTAGCCCATTGATGGAGCTGCGGTCGCGACGGGGTGAGCTCTGCGTAGACAGCGGCAACACGTTGCGCTGCTCGTTCAGGGTCACACCTTTCGAGTGTGACATCGTCGTACCGCTGCGCGAGCGGCTGATCAAGCATCTCCACCACCGGTCGCGCGACGATCAGTAGATCCGATGTCGCGTGCCCAGCATCCACGGCAGTATCTGCAAGCGCCAAGAATCGTTCGTCAAGGGAAGGCAGATTCACACGGAAGCAGAGGGGTGAAAAATCATCGAAGTGCGGCAAAACTGCACTGAGCGCCGCGATCCCTTCTGGACTCGGGGCCAGAGATGTCGCTAGGACGTCCACGAAGGGCTTCTCGATGTCTTGCCCACGAAACCGAATGCCTACGATCGCCCAATGGCCATCCGCCAGCTCAACTCGCCTGTTCGCCCACGCCAGCGGATCCTGGATCGGAAGCTGAACCATGTCGCGGAACTGCCCGCCCCATTCGGCATCTCCCACGAGCGTGAGGCTTGGTTCCAACCACCCGGTCAGGTTCTCCCGCCACCTCGGCGACCATTCCTTGATCTGTGAAGAGGTCCATCTTGCAGCGGCTTCGATTGCGTCTACAGCAGGCGTTGTCATCGGGGGAGAGCCTATCAACGCCGTACAGCGATCCTCGCGCGGCCGGTCAGGGGAGGGGCCGTGTATATGCACCTGTACGCACGCGCGTTAGTCGCGTAGCTGGAGCTCGGCGACGACCTTGATTACCTGAGCGCGGCTATTATCGCTGAGCCCGAGAACGGGCCGGGGAAGGCAGCCGGCGGCCACCAGGCCCAGATGTTCCGCAACTGCCGCTATAACGCGGAGACTGCCGTACTCGGCGAACAATGCCCAGAGCGGCTGCAGCCGTGCTGACGCTGCGCGTGCATCGGCGGCCTCTCCGATACGCGCTGCACGGGTGATCCGTTGCGCGAGGACGGGCAGCGTGCCGCCGATCGCGGAGTACCACGCGTCGCACCCGGCGTTCAGTCCCATCGCGGCCGAGGCATCTCCGGACACCCCGATGGTCACGGTTTCCGGGATGTGGTCGCGAATGCCGGAAACCCGCAATGCTGCGGCCGCAGAATCGTGGGGAACGCCAGGGATTTTGATGGATGCTACGTGGGGGAGCGCGGCCACACTGGCGTATAGGTCATCAGAGAATCTCACGTGCGTGGTGCCGGGGTTGTCGTACACAACCAGCGGCACCGATAGGTCCGCGCTGACGTCATCGAAGAGCGCGAACACCTCATCGTCCCCGAGACTCTGATATGTGACCGGGGCCAACAAGACCGCGGACGCACCTGCCTCTTGGGCGTCGTCAGCAAGGCGCTGGACGAGGGAAGTGCGCAGAGCACCGATGCCAACCATGACGGGAACGCCCTCAGCGAGTTGCACCGTTGCTCGGGCGACCCGCGCGCGCTCATCACGGCTCAGATACATGTACGAGCCGGTAGAGCCCAACGCCGTGATCGAGTCCACTTCAGCGGCTACCAGCCGGCGAATCAGGCCCGCATAGGCAGCCTCGTCGAAGGTGTCATCACGAAATGGGGTGAGCGGGAATGCGCTGAGACCGGTGAACATGCTTTCCCTCCCAAAGAACCGCGTGCCAACGATCGTACTTTGCTGCGTACGCGGGGCTCGGTCAGGAGAGGAGAGCATTGCGAGTCTCGCAACAGACGATGTCGCTTTCACCTGACATAATGTGCATTATCGGCGTTCATTCACGGGTCCAACTTCATTCAGAAGTTCGCTCACCACAGACGCTTTTCTGGCCGTGTAGTCACCCCAGTTGTTCGTTGCTGCAGCTGCAGCACGCTTGACCGCCAGATAACGTCGTCGTGCGGCCGGATCTCGACGCAGAAGGTCACGGAAAGCCAGGCGTCTACGCCATTGCTCGCCGAGAAAAACGACGACATGAATGATCGCTGATCGATCTTGCCGATCCGGCGAACTCAACCACGCGTGCTCGCTGCGTTCACCTTCGAGATCAAAACCTGACGCGCTCAGCACGTTCGCGGCTTCCGAGACGGCCGCAGCGTGCACGCCGACGAGCACATCGACCACATCTTTGGACTCGAATCCCGCAACCGCCGTTGACCCGATGTGCCTGATCTCTGCGTCAGGCAGGACATCAGCGATGCGAGCAGCGATCGCCGTGTAACGTGCGGCCCACTCCTCATTACGTGCGGACACCAACTGCACGCGATCACCCATGCACGCGTCCGACGGCGAGCAGATGGCCGCTGAAGTCGCGGATGCCGGGCATCGCTGACGCGACAGACGCCAGGTGCGCCACGGCCGCCCGTGTCTCGGGGTCGGTGTCAACTGACAGCTGTTCTAGAAGCATCCCGGCGGGCCCTTCGACTCCATGAACAGTGACGTCCACGAATCCGGCGGTTGCGATTTCTTGTGCCAGCCCTTCGGCCGTGTGGAAGTGTCCAGCCGGAAACCGCATCCGCGGCGACGGCCGCCCATCCTGCAGCAATGCGATCCATTCGTCGGAATCCCCCGATTCCCGTTCGCGCGTAAGAAACACCTGCCCAAACGCGATATACCGCGAAATCGCACCAGCGAAAAGGCTACCGCCCGGGCGCGTGACGCGCATCGCTTCCTGCAGCGCAAGCGCTCGATCCGCAGCATCAGCCAGATGATACAGCGGGCCGAGCATGAGTGTGGCGTCGAATGGCTGATCGGGAAACGGCAGCTCGCGAGCATCAGCAATCGATGCCGTTACACCCGCGGCCTGCGCTGCTGTCACGTGCTGGGGAACGGGATCGACAAGCGTCACGGCATGACCGGCTGCCTGCAGAGCGGCGGCATGTGCTCCCGCTCCCCCGCCGATATCAAGAATTCGCGTATCAGGGTGAACGGTCGCCGCGATCAGCGCCTGTGTTCGTTGAAATTCCAGCGGCCCCTGAGCGGAGCGCGTCGAAAGGCGGGCGTTCTCGTCAAAAATGCCACCATGATAAGCCTGGATCCGAGCGTCGATCTCGGATTGTTTCGGGCCATCACTCACCGACATAAGCCGCGAGGTGCTCGCCGGTCAGGGTCGATTTCTGGGCGACCAGATCTGCTGGTGTGCCCTCGAAAACGATCGTTCCCCCCTCGTGGCCCGCGCCAGGGCCGACATCGATGAGCCAGTCAGCATGTGCCATGACTGCCTGGTGATGTTCGATCACGATCACAGTCTTTCCAGCATCCACCAGACGATCGAGGACTCCAAGAATCGTGTCGACATCCGCGAGATGCAGACCGGTGGTCGGTTCGTCGAGCACGTAAACGTCACCGTCCTCCGCCATCTGAATGGCAAGCCGCACGCGTTGTCGTTCACCGCCCGACAACGTTGACAGCGGCTGGCCGAGCGACAGATACCCGAGTCCGACATCGTTGAGTCGCTGCAGAATCTTTACTGCGGCCGGAATCTTCGCCTCCCCCTCCGCAAAAAATCCCAACGCTTCCGAGACCGGCAGATCCAGCACTTCGGTGATGTCTTTACCCGCGAGCTTGTACTCGAGCACGCCAGCCTGGAACCGCTTGCCCCCGCAGTCCTCACACGGCGTCTCGATCGTGTCCATGAACCCGAGCTCGGTGATGATCACACCCGCACCTTTACATGAGGGACAAGCGCCCTCCGAGTTAGCACTGAAGAGCGCAGGCTTGACACCGTTCGCCTTTGCGAAAGCCTTACGAATCGGCTCCAGCATTCCCGTGTAGGTGGCCGGGTTGCTGCGCCTGGATCCCTTGATCGAACTCTGATCGATAGCCACGACGCCGTCACGCTTCGAGACCGAACCGTGAATGAGCGAGCTCTTGCCGGAACCGGCCACCCCGGTGATCACCGTGAGCACGCCAGTGGGAATGTCAACGTCGACATTCTGCAGGTTGTTCGTCGACGCGCCGCGCACCTCGATCTTCCCGTTACCGGTGCGGACCGCATCCTTCAACGTAGATCGATCATCCAGATGGTGTCCGGTCAATGTGCCGCTGGCACGCAGCCCTTCGACGGTGCCCTCGAAACAGATTTCACCGCCGTGGTTGCCAGCACCCGGCCCGAGATCGACGACATGATCGCCGATCGCGATCGTCTCGGGTTTGTGCTCGACGACCAAGACTGTGTTGCCCTTGTCTCGTAGCTGCAACAACAGGGAGTTCATTCGCTGGATGTCATGCGGATGCAACCCGATTGTCGGCTCGTCGAATACATACGTCACATCGGTGAGCGACGAACCGAGATGACGTAGCAGCTTGATCCGCTGGGCCTCTCCCCCGGACAACGTCCCGGACGGACGATCCAGACTGAGGTAGCCGAGCCCGAGCGTCACGAACGAGTTGAGATTCGCGCGCAGCGCGTCCAGCAGCGGACCTGCCCCGCGCAGTTCGAGTCCATTCACCCATGCGGCGAGGTCGGTCACTTGCATGCGGCAGGCGTCCGCGATGTTGATGCCGGAGATCTTGGACGACCGCGCACCTTCGGTGAGACGAGTTCCATCGCACTCGGGACATGTCGCGAAGGATGCCACACGCTCGACGAACGTACGAATATGGGGCTGTAACGCATCAAGGTCTTTCGACAGCATCGACTTAGTAATCTTCGGAATCAGCCCCTCATAGGTCATGTTGATGCCACTGACCTTGACCTTGGTGACTTCGCCGTAGAGAAAGAGATGCCGCTGCTTCTCCGTGAAGTCTTCGATGGCCTTGTCGGCGGGGTAGAAACCCGACTGGGAGAATGCCTTCACCATCCATCCATCAGCCGTGTAGCCGGGCACCATAATCGCGCCTTCATCTAGCGACTTCGACTCGTCCACGACCTGGGCGAGGTCGATGTCGGAGACCGCTCCCCTGCCCTCGCACCGCGGACACATGCCACCGAGATATATCGTGTCTTTGACGATCTTCTTCTCACCGCCGGGCCCGATCATCACCCCGCTCGCTTTCTGGGTGGGAATGTTGAACGAGAATGCCGTCGGGCCGCCGATGTACGGATCTCCGAGCTTTGAGAAGAGGATCCGCAGCATCGCGTTGGCGTCCGTGACCGTGCCCACCGTGGAGCGCGGGTTCGCGCCAAGCCGCTCCTGATCCACGATGATCGCCGTCGTCAATCCTTCGAGCACGTCAACATCCGGGCGCGGCACCGACGGCATGAAGCCCTGCACGAACGCGCTGTAGGTCTCGTCGATCATGCGGCGGGACTCTGCCGCGATTGTGTCGAAGACCAGCGAGCTCTTCCCTGAGCCCGATACTCCGGTGAAGACAGTGAGACGCCGCTTCGGTATGTCGACGCTGACATCTTTGAGATTGTTCTCTCTGGCGCCCTGAACTCGGATCAGATCATGAGCGTCGGCGACGTGGACGGATTCGGACATCAGCTTCCTTCCGGAGAGGTTCAAGCGGCTTGGTTGAGCGCAGCAAGATGTCGACACCATGATCGCAGCCTCGGCATCCTTTGATCCTGCCACGGGGTGCTGACATAGCCGATGGCTGAGCGCTACGCTGAGCACATCATGCACGACCTCGATCGAAGGACTCCCTCTCATGTCTGAAGCCGCTGCCGACGTCAGCTCATTGTTCAAGTCGATCCGTGTCACGCTGGCGGTTTCCGGCATTGTCGCCCTGATCGCCGGAATCGTGCTTCTCGTGTGGCCGCTCAAGACCGCGATGATCGTGACCGCGATCATCGCGTCGTACCTGATCATCGCCGGGCTGGTCTACATCGGACTCGGCATCTTCTCGGGCAAGAAGGGCGGCTGGGTTCGGGTCGGCCACATCCTGCTCGGTCTCCTCTATATCGTCGCGGGCATCATGGCCTACGTGAACCTGCAGGCGGCAACCGTCACCCTCGCCCTCGTCACTGCCATCTTCCTCGGTGTCAGCTGGATCGTCGACGGTATCGTCTCGCTCAGCCTGCTGAACCGGGACGGGTCGAAGGCGTGGACGATCATCTACGCGATTCTGAGCATCGCTGCTGGCGTGATCGTCATCTTCTCGCCGTTGCTTGCCGCCGTTGCACTGTGGTGGGTGCTCGGAATCACCTTGGTGGTCCTCGGCATTCTGCAGATCGTACGAGCGATCACGCTCGGCCGCGGTCAGACGCCCGACGCTGCAGCATTCGAGTCCAGCGTCACTGCGTGACGAAGCCGCTCGTGTCGCCCACGAGGCGCGTGTTGTCCGCCGGCACCGGCTCGACAGCGGCACGAGCAACTTCGGCAGCAAACTCGGAGACGTTGTAAAGCTTCCCCGCCGATTCCCGGCGACCAGCGATGGCACCCGGGTTAGCGCGCTCGAGCAGCGTGGCTGTGATCGTTCCCTCGATCATGTCTCCGGACACGATCGTGAAGCCGATTCTCTTCTCCTCAAGAGCAGGGATCAGTTCGCGCAGTGCATCCTCGCCGGCACGCTTCGACAGCGCGACCTGCTCGTACTCGGGCATGGTCGGCGTCGTGCGGATGAAGTGCGCCTGATGGCTTGTTACGAAAACCACGCGTGAGCCCTCCCCCATCAGCGGCAGTGCCGTGTTCAGAACGCTGAGCTGCGCATCCCTGTTGAGGGAGAGCGCATAGTCCTCGGCCATTCCTGCTTCCATACCGCCGGAGGCGTTCAGCACCAGAATATCCAGGCGGCCGTATTCTGCCTTTATCTGGTCAATCATGGTGCTGACGGATGCCGGATCCGTAAGATCCGCGCCGACAACAAGTGCACGGCCACCCAGTTCACGCAGCTGCGTGGCCAGCTTCTCAGCGCGCGGTGCCTTGTTGCGGAAGTTGATGACGACGTCCGCGCCTGCTTCGGCGAAATAGCGAACAGTGTCCGCGCCGATGCCGCGCGAAGAACCGGTCACGAGCGCAACCTTGTCGGTGAGTGAACCTGAAGGCAGAACGTCGGTCACGGTGGCTCCTTATAAGACGGGGAATGCCGCGAAACACGCGGCCACACCACTTTAGCAATGCGCTCTCGGACTACCGGTCTACGTGCACGGTGCGTGGTAAGTTGACGACAAAGGAGGGCGCATGAACGACGCTTCCGTATTCATCGAACTGGTCACCGAATGGTCGTGGATCGGTTGGCTGGTGCTGATCGCTGTCTTCCTGGTGATCGAAATGCTGACCCTCGACTTCACCTTCCTGATGCTCGGACTGGGCAGTGCCGTCGGCCTGGTCACCGGTCTGGTCGGGTTGCCGCTGTGGGCGCAGTTGATCGTGGCCGCCGCGGCCGCCGCATTGCTCATTCTCTTCATCCGTCCGCCATTGGTTCACCGCCTGCACCGCGGGGAAGACCCGACGAAATCCAATGTCGAGGCTCTGATCGGTCTGCGCGGCACCGCTCTGTCTGACATCACTCAGATCTCCGGCCAGGCGAAAATCAGCAACGGCGACACCTGGACCGCGCGTGCCGCAACGAGAGCCACCATTCCTCAGGGCGCACCGATCATGATCAGCTCGATCAACGGTGCCACCGCCATCGTCCAACCTGTCAACGACTAGGAGACCTCGTGAACGACTCCTCGTTCATCCCCACCGCCATCGGGTGGATCCTCGCGATCGCCGTCATCATCTTCGTGGTGGTCACGGTTGCGCGCTCGGTACGCATCATCCCGCAGGCGACTGCCGGTGTTGTGGAGCGTCTCGGCCGTTACCACAAGACCCTTACTCCGGGACTGAACATCCTCGTCCCCTTCATCGACCGGTTGCGTCCGCTGATCGACATGCGTGAGCAGGTCGTTTCATTTCCCCCGCAGCCCGTGATCACCGAGGACAACCTTGTGGTGTCGATCGACACCGTCGTCTACTTCCAGGTGACCGACGCCCGCGCCGCCACGTACGAGATCGCGAACTACCTCGGCGCTGTCGAGCAGCTCACCACCACGACTCTTCGTAATGTCGTGGGTGGCCTGAATCTGGAAGAGGCCCTCACCAGTCGCGACAACATCAACGGCCAGTTGCGCGTTGTCCTCGACGAGGCGACGGGCAAGTGGGGCATCCGCGTCGGACGCGTCGAGCTCAAGGCTATCGACCCGCCGCTGTCGATCCAGGATTCTATGGAGAAGCAGATGCGCGCGGAGCGCGACCGGCGCGCGGCGATCCTGACCGCCGAAGGAACGAAGCAGTCGGCCATCCTGGAAGCGGAGGGTGCTCGCCAGGCCGAGATCCTCCGTGCCGAGGGCGACAAGCAGGCGGCCGTTCTCCGCGCCCAGGGCGAGGCAGAGGCGATCCAGAACGTGTTCGCCTCGATCCACCAGGGCGCCCCCGATGACAAGCTGCTCGCCTACCAGTACCTGCAGATGCTGCCGAAGATCGCAAACAGCGAATCCAGCAAGCTGTGGATCATCCCCAGCGAGCTCACCGAAGCGCTGAAGGGCCTGGGCAGCGCGTTCACGCCACGTCCGGATGCACCCCCAGCATCGGGTACACCCCGGGCGTGACCCACCCCTTCTTCGCCGGTACCCGGCGACCCAGAGTCCTCGCCCACCGCGGGCTCACTCTTGCGACGGATGGGGACTCTGACGCCTGGGAGAATACGGCGGCCGCGTTCGCCCGTGCGCATGCGGCCGGAGTCGAATACATCGAGACGGACTGTCGTGTGACGGCCGACGGCGATGTCGTGCTGTTTCATGACGAGACATTGACGCGTCTGCTCGGTGATGACCGACTCATCCAAGACGTGCGCACCGCGGAGCTGGTCGAACTGCTCGCGCCGCACGGCGGGCTGCTCACCGTTCGGGAAATGCTTGAGATGTTTCCTGAGACACGATTCAACATCGATGTGAAGACGGATGCCGCCGTTGCTCCGCTCGGGGCGATCGTTGCGCCGCACGCGCAACGCGTGCTCCTGACGAGCTTCTCGGATGCCCGTCGGGTCAGTGTGGTCGAAGCAGTGATGGCCGCCGGAGCGAAGCTGCGGCCCGCCACCTCGGCCGGCCGATCGAGCATGATCCGAGTGCGTGCCCTCAGCGTTCTCCGACTCTCCTCCACGAGGTTCTTCCGTGACATCGATGCCCTGCAGATTCCCGAGCGCCACGGCCGGTTGCAGGTACTGACACCGGCTCTTTTGAGGGCCGCGCATCGCCATAATGTTGAGGTCCACGTGTGGACGATCAATGACACCGAAGCGATGCAACGGCTCATTGCCGGAGGTGTGGATGGCATTGTGACGGACCGGGCAGATTTGGCGCTCAGCACCCTTTTCTGACCCGGAAACTCGCGGGACTGAGATTCGTCTGTGAATACCGCCGAGAAGGCGCGGACGTTGAGCGTGCGCACAGACGAGCCCGGTATACCTGACAGCGACGAGAGGACCACAAAATGGCAGATCGCAGCCTGCGCGGCATCAGACTCGGCGCCCAAAGCCTACAGAGCGAAGAGGGCGTCGTTTTCATGGAACGCCGCGAGACCACCTATAAGTGCGACCAGTGTGGTCATGTGACGACACTGATGTTCGCAGCCGATGCAGAACCGCCGCAGAAATGGGAATGCCGGGCATGCAACGCCGAGGCAGTGCTCATTGTCGATGGCAAGACCATCACGCCGGATGCTACCGACGAGAAGGTTGCACGCACCCACTGGGACATGTTGCTCGAACGTCGTAGCCGTGACGAACTGGAGGAACTCCTCGAGGAGCGCCTCGCGTTCATCCGTGCGCGTCGTGGAGCTGGCGAGCAGAAGATCGGCGCCTAGCGCCGTCGACGGGCTCGCCACCACCCGAACAGGAGCGCGCCCAGTCCACCCCACAACAGCATCTGCTGCAGCCAGGGACCAAGAAGCACACCCGGAGTGAGGCCGGTGCGAAGCTCGACACTTTCGAGCATCGCACCGGCCTCATCGGCGTTCAGGGCGGCGATTGTGGAACCGTCGGCACGAATCATCTGGCTGGTGCCGACCGTTGAGATGTTGACAACACTGCGCCCGGTCTCGATCGCTCGCATCCGCGCGAATGCGAGCTGCTGCAGGTTCTCATCGGTCTCGCGGAAATCGGCGTTGTTCGTCTGGAACACGAGCACCTCCGCTCCCCCGAGCACACCCTCGGTGATCACTTCGTCGTAGATCACATCGAAGCAGATCGCGAGACCAACAGCCACGCCGTCGACATCGACAAGGGGCGGATTCGTGCCGTGGGTGTACTCACGGCCGATCAAGCCGATCAAGTCGGGCACGATCGCGTTATAGAACTCCCGGTCGGGAACGTACTCACCGAAAGGCACCGGGTAGCGTTTGTCGTGCGACTGCTCTGCCGTGCCATCGGGCATCCACAGCATCGAGGTGTTGAAGTACAGATCTCCCCGCGCTGTGGCCGCGTTGGCGAGCAGTGGGGCTCCGATTCTCGTCGCTGTCCTGGTCATCTTGCGGGCAGTGTTCTTGTCCTGGAACGGGTCGTAGCCGCTCGCGCCCTCCGGCCAGATCAGGAGGTCGACGTCTTCCCCGATCAACGGTTCGGTGGCATCGATCTGCGACTGGATGACGGCGTAAGGCTCGCGGTCATCGAAGTAGCCTGTCGGACCGTTGCCCTGCACCGCGCCGATTCGCATGGTACCGACTGGCGTGGTGGGAAACGCTGGTGTGACCAGCAGGATGAGAACCAGTGCAGCCGGCAGCGCCAGGCGAATCGGTCTCTCCCATATCCGGAGCCGCACGCCCTCGATAAGCATCGCGACGGCAAAGACGATGAGAAAGCTCAGCCCGCTCACCCCCACCCATGACGACAGGGACGCCAATGGACTCTCTGACTGGGTCATCCCCAAACGTGCCCAGGGGAAGCCCGTGTAGGGCCATGACCCCAGGAGCAGCTCTCTGCCCACCCACAACGCGGCAACAACGGCAGGGAGGGTGACCAGGCGCCCCACAAGGCCTGGAAAGGCGCGCGGCAGCCATCGGTAGGCCAGAGCGATGGGAATGACTCCGACAGCGGTCAGTACGCCCTCGACCGTGGCGAGGGCCGCCCACGGGATGGCGCCGAGATAGCGGCTCGTCCACGACACCAGCAGGAAGAAGAACACAGCACCGTAGACGAGTCCGACCAGCAGCGCTCCCCCGGCCCGACGCCCGATCAGCGCCAGCAGCAACAGGGCGACAGCGGGGAAAGCCAGCACCCAGACCGCAGCAGCCGGATAGGCAAGATCCATCAGCACACCCGACAGTGCGGCCGCGATCACGGCGAGCCACAATGGCAGAATCGGGCGCGGCATCCGTGCGGTGGGGTGTTTCGGCATCCGTTTGATTCTTACATTGCCGAGTAGGCGACGATGCCGCGTCGTACGCCATCCAGCGCTTGACGAGCAGTACGCGCGATCGAGATGTCTTCCGCGACAAGCGAGAGCTGATCCAACAGGTCGATGGTCTGCTTCGCCCACCGGACAAAGTCTCCGGCGGCCATATCGGCATCGACGAGCACTCGATCCAGCAGCGCACCCCGAGCCCAGGCGTGCATAGGACCGGCCAAACCAGCAGATAGCGGTTCAGACCCGGGCAGCTGATGATCTTGCTCGAGATCGTCCAACCGTGCCCACAGATCACTGGTCTTCTCGTACGCGACACGGAATGCTCCGCGGGGCAATCCGCGCTCCCCCGAGTTCGCCTCGTCACGGCGAGGCTCGTACACGAGGCAGCACGCCATAGCCGCCAGCGAGGGCGCGTCGAGTCCCTTCCAGAGTCCCTGTCGCAGTGATTCTGCGACGAGCAGGTCGCGTTCGCCGTAAATGCGACGCATCGTTCTTCCGGCGTCCGTCAACGAGATGTCGTCTCCTGCCCCGGTGACGTAATCGAGAGTGAAGAGAACGTCGACAACACGGTCGAAAACGCGCGCCACGGTGCCGGTTCGCGTCTCGATCTGCTTACGGGTGCGATCGGTCTGGCGCTTCAGCTTCCAGTAGCGCTCCGCCCACCGTGCGTGTGACTCGCGGTCCGGGCACCCATGACAGCCGTGGCGCTGCATTCTGGTGCGCAATGACTGGATACGCTTCATCCGCTTGTCACGCGCACTGCGCGGCGCGTGTGAGTCCTGCCGGTTCTTTTTCTCGAGGTCGCTGAGCTCTCGGCGGATGCTGGCGTAGTCGAGGAAATCGCCGTGTTCGCAGTCCATCGCCGACAGGTACCCCGCCAGCGACTCTTCCGCCTCGCGAACCTGCCGCGCAAGGCCGACGACCGCCCGGTCAGCCTGGAACTGTGCGAACGACGACTCCAGAATCTGTCGCGCACGAGGACGCCCGAACATGTCGATCAGGTTGACCGCCATGTTGTATGTCGGTCGGAAGCTGGAATTCAGCGGGTAGGTGCGTCGCGATGCCAACGCGGCGACAGCCTGCGGATCCATTCCTTCGGTCCATTGGACGACCGCGTGTCCTTCGACATCGATTCCCCGCCGCCCGGCACGTCCGGTCAGCTGCGTGTACTCCCCCGAGGTGATCGCGACACGGGCTTCGCCATTGAACTTCTCCATCTTCTCGAGCACCACAGTGCGCGCTGGCATGTTGATGCCGAGCGCCAGTGTCTCAGTGGCGAAGACGACCTTGACGAGTTTTCGTCGATAGAGCTCCTCGACGACTTCCTTGAAGGCGGGCAGCAGTCCTGCGTGATGGGATGCGACACCGCGTTCGAGGTTGTCTACCCACTCGAAGTATCCGAGCACGCCAAGGTCCTCGTCCTGCAGGGTGCGCGTGTGCTCTTCGACGAACTCCCGGATCTCTGCGCGCTCCTCAGGAGTCGTCAGGCGGATGCCGGAACGCCGAACCTGTTGCACGGCGGCGTCGCAGCCGACACGGCTGAAGATGAAGAAGATCGCCGGTAACAGGTTGGTGCGCTCAAGCAGTTGGATGACATCGGGGCGATCCATCCGTTCGATCCGCTGCACGTTTGCTGAACGGACGGGGCGGCGCCCACCGCGCGGCGGCCGCGGGCTCTGTCGCCCTGCATGCCGGTCGCTGCGGTACGCCTGCGACTTCTTGTTGTTGTCGTGGCGGGAGCCCGTGGCAGAGCGGATGCGCATGAGTTCCTGGTTGACCGTCGCCGTGGCGATTCCTGCGCGGTCGTCGAAAAGCGGCAGCAGGTCGTCGCGGACGAGAACGTGCTGCTCCAGCGGCACCGGCCGAATCTCCGAGACGATGACCTCTGTGTCACCGCGCACAGTGTCAAGCCAGTCCCCGAACTCTTCGGCGTTCGAAACGGTGGCGCTCAGTGAGATCAGCCGGACCGAGGCCGGCAGGTGGATGATGACTTCTTCCCACACCGCCCCGCGAAAGCGGTCTGCCAGGTAGTGAACCTCATCCATGACGACGTAGCGAAGGTCAGTGAGCGCCGCAGAATCCGCGTAGATCATGTTCCGAAGCACCTCGGTGGTCATGACGACGATGCGGGCGTTGCCGTTGATGTTGGTGTCACCGGTGAGCAGCCCGACGTCATCAGGGCCGTAGACGTTGACGAGCTCCCGGAACTTCTGATTCGACAGCGCCTTCATCGGCGTGGTGTAGAACGCTTTGTCAGACGGGGTCTGCATGGCGAGATGGATCGCGAACTCGCCGACGATCGTCTTACCGGCACCCGTGGGAGCCGCCACAAGCACGCTGTGTCCGCGCTCAAGCGCGTGGCACCCCTCGATCTGGAACGGGTCGAGGTCGAACTTCTGCGTTGCAGCGAAGGCAACCGTCTCTGGATGCGCTGCTGCGTCACGCGCCGCGGCATACCGCTCGGCCGGGGACGTCATGCCGCAGCGTCCGGAAGCAGGCCTTCGGCCTTGAGCCGCTTGTTCTTGCGGCGGTCGAACAACAGGGACAGCAAGCTGGCTGCGAAATACAGGACGACCAGGATTCCTGCGAGCAGGAGCATGGAGAAGATATCGGCCGCAGGGGTCGCAATCGCTGCGAACAATGAAGCCACGAGCACCGCGACACGCCAGCCTTTGAGGAGCGATCTTCCGGTGACAATTCCCGCGGTGTTCATAGCCACCATGAACACCGGCAGCACGAACGCAATACCGATGACGATGATGAACTTGAAGATAAAGTCGTAATACTCTTTCGCGTTGAAATAGTTCACTCCCCCCTCTGGTACGAAGCTCGACATAACTTCGATGACGTGTGGAGCGACCATGACTGCCACGTAGGCGCCGCCGAAGAAGAGCGGAATCGCTGCCGCGACGAACCAGATGGTGTACTTGATCTCCTTGCGGGTCAATCCCGGCATGATGAACGCCCAGATTTGCCACAGCCAGACAGGTGCGGAAAGCACCATGCCGATCGCGAAGGCGATCCGCAGTCGCAGATCAAATGCCGATGAAACCCCGGAGAACACGAACTGCGCAAAAGGAGTCTCTGTGCCGCGCTGCTCATCGAGTATGCGGATCGGAGACGTGATGTACCAGATGATCGGGTCGGTCACAATGAACGCGATGACCATGCCGATAACAAGCCCGATCACCGCAATGATCAGCCGTCGACGGGCTTCTTTAAGATGCCCTCCCAGCGACATCCGCCGCTCGCGAGTGGTGTTCTGCGGCGCAGGCGTGTCCAGCTCGGTCACAGCCTAAGAACTGCGTGGAGGCGTGTCCTGGTCCGCAGGACGAGAAGTCGTCGGTTGGACAGGCTTCACCGTAGGAACGTCGGGAGCGTCTGAGGTGGCGGCCGGAGCATCGTCCTCCTTGAGCGCCTTCATCTCACCCTTGAACAGCCGCGCGGACTGACCAAGACTCTTCGCAAGCGCAGGCAACTTCGCTGCGCCGAAGAGCAGGACGATGATGATCAGGATGATCCACAGGTGTGGCCCTGCGAAAAGATTGCCCATGGATTGCTCCTCAATATGGGTTGGCTTGGTGACAAGTCTAACCGAGGGATGAAACTTACGGCTGGCCATACAGCGTGAGTCCGGCTGCTGCCCATTCCCTCGCGGCCGTGCGCGCGATCACTGGATCCTGCACTTCCAATGCGCCGCCAAAGCGGCCGGCGATGCGCTTGACACCGCGCGGGTCCGACATTCGGATACGGATGGTCGCGCGTCCGTTGTACGACTCTGAGTTGTCCGCGTGCACATAAGCGCCCAGAAGCGGGACGAGCCGCTCCGGCAGTTGTACTGTCACCTCGTCATCGTCGCTGATTCCGATGAATGACTCTGGGAGGTGCTCGTCACCGTGCGTGATCGGAATATCGGTGAGCTCAGGATCGCTCACCCGATCGAGGTGGAACGTGCGCATCCCCTCACGAAGATGGCACCAGCCCTGCAGATACCACTGCCCGTCCGTGATGAGCACTTGCACCGGGTCGACGGTGCGGGTGGTGGCTGCAGCATCCGGAGCCTGATAGCGGAACGACAGCGCGACCTGCTGATCAACGGCTGCTGAGACAAGGTTGCGGACGTTGTCGACGCGTGTCGGCGCAATTACAACTTCGGCCGGGGCGTCCGCAGCCGCGCGCGAGAGTTTCGCCAGCAGCCCGGCGACGAGCCCGGAGCCCGCAACCGCTGGCACAGCAGCGACCATCTGCAAACCGGTCAGCAGTGCGGCAGCCTCGCGAGCGGTGAATCGGGGCACACGGCGGAGTCCGACCTCGTTCGTGATCTCAATAATGTCTTCCTGGTCGAGCAGGTCCCAGTTGATGTCGAACATCTCCTGCGGCTGCTGCCAGAACCCGTCCTCGCCCGGGAGGCCGATGACCGTGAGCTTCTCGACCATCGTGCGCATTTCCGCGGTGCTCACGCCGAACTCATTCGCCGCGTCCTCGAGCG
This sequence comes from Microbacterium sp. A94, assembly GCF_051842855.1. Lineage (NCBI taxonomy): Bacteria > Bacillati > Actinomycetota > Actinomycetes > Micrococcales > Microbacteriaceae > Microbacterium > Microbacterium sp. A94. The sequence goes on from NZ_JBPXMU010000001.1 coordinate 569,654, forward strand.
ACACCTGGCCGCGCTCAAGAAGGTACGGCACGAGGGTCAGGTAGGCGCGCACCCGGTCAGCGGCCAGAAGCGGCTGGGCTTTCTCGCTCATCACCCCATGCTCCCTTCCGGATGCGCGGCGATGATCGCCTGAAGCCGAGAGATCACGGCATCCCGCAGATCCTCGGGGCTCACCACGCGGACTTCGGGGCCGTATGAGGCAAGCTCATCCGCAAAGACATGCACATCGACGAAAGGAACAGTGAACCCCTGGGTCGCCGCAACAGCGCGCCTCCCGAGGCGCAGAGATGCTTCGGTTCCCGGGGTTATCTCCAGCAATGCGGAGTTACGCGCCGCCACCGCTTCCAACCCTGCAAGCGCTCGATCGCCGGCGCCCTCTCGCAGGCCGGCGTCAAAGCTCTGTTTGGCCACCGTGACATCGCCCACGATCCGGCTGAGCAGGAACGTTCGCTCGTCATCGGCATCCAGGTCGATGCCATACACATGCCAGCGAGCTTCATACTCCAGCAGCGCGAGCGGTTCAATCCGGCGTCGGCGCGGCGACTGCTCCCCCGGCTTCAGATAGTCGAAGGTCACAACGCGGCAGCGCTCGATCGCGCCCTGCAAGGGTGAGAAGCTCACCTCGCGGGTGGTGATGCGCGGAGCAAAGCCGATGATCGGCTCATCGCCATCGATGCCGAGGGCACGGATCTTGCGAACCCCGGCTTGCGCATCGGCCGACGCAGACTCCGCGCTCCAGACGCTCCCCGCCAGTTGAAGCACCGCGAGCTCAGCCGGGCTGAACTCGATGTCCGCAGGCAAATCGTATTCCGCTTTAGGAATGCGATAACGCGCTTCCCGAAGGTCATTGGGGTCCCCGGCGTCGCCAATGGTCTCGATCGGGACACCGAGCGTACGCAACTCGTCCTTGTCGCGCTCGAACATCTTCTCCAGGGCATCCGTTCGCGCACCGGCATCGGCACGCTGTCGGTATCCGGAGATGTTGTCCAGGATCTGCTGTTTCGTGAGCCCGATCTCCGTGGCCATCAGCGCCACGACGAGATTCGTCTGACGCTCTTCCGGCGGGATTCGGGCGGCCATCACTGCTGCGGTGCTGCCGGCGGATTGATACCGAGGATGTCGACGACGAACACCAGCGTCGCATTAGCCGGAACGGCGCCGGAGCCCTGCTCGCCGTAACCCAGCTCCGGTGGGATCACGATGAGTACCTGTGAGCCGACGGTCTGACCGACCAGGCCCTGGGTGAAGCCCGGAATCAGGCTCGCGAGGTCGAATGTCGCCGGGGTGCGATCCCACGAAGAATCAAAGACCGTCCGCTCGTCCCACGTGACCCCGGTGTAGTTGACGAGTACCCGGTCGTCTTCGGCGATCTTGGCGCCATCGCCCTTGAGGAGCGTCTGCACGTCGAGTTCGGTGGGTGCCGCACTTGCCGGAACGATGATTCCCGGGCGGCCGTCGGATGCCCGCACCACGGTCGGCATGCCCGCGGCGTCGTTGTACTGCGGTGCACCGTCAGCCTTCGCCGGATAGGTCTTGGTCACGTCGAATACCGCGACCACGGACTCATCTTCCTGCAGACCGAAACCGCTCAAGTTCTGTGCGCCGAAGTCTTCGGGAGTGATGACAGCAAGCACCCGGCTGCCGCCCGTCGCGCACTCAAGCGCTTCGCCGAATGCCGGAACACGCTGAGCCCAGTAATCGATGCTCACGAGCTGTTGCTGTTCGTCGTCGTAGGCCGTGCCGGCGATCTTCTCACCGGTTTCCCCGGAGAAGATCGAGAATTCCACAACGGCGCCCTGCGTGGGGCTGGTCAAAGCGACGCCGTCACCGACGACGATATCTCCGAACGAGCTCTCCTCAGCCCCGATCGGGGAGAAGACCTCAACCTTCGGTGTGTCTCCGACATTGCCCGTGATCGTCGCCAAGTCTTCGATCCCACTCGTCAACGCTGCGCGGTCGCAGGCAGCACCGTCGAATGCGGGCGCGGCCGTGCATCCGGTCAGGGCGACGAGGGCGAGACTGAGGGAGGCCAGGGCGGCAGAGGTTTTACGCACGCTTTCCAGTCTATTGCGAACGATGCTCGGCGTCGCGCGATGCCGCGGCTTGGCGTGCCCCTTCAGCGGCTTTTGTCGCTTCACGCACGCGTTTGCGCAGGTTTTTGTCGGTGATTTCACGGTCTCCGACCGCGCCGGGCGTCCAGAGCTCCACATCTTCATCGCCGTAACTGGACTTCGACGCACGACGCTTGACCTCAGGGGCGATGGTGCCTGGTGCCAACCGTCGGGCAGTGATCAGAAAACCTGTGTGTGCGACCATCCGGTGATCCGGGCGCACTGCAAGTCCTTCGACGTGCCATCCACGCACCATCGTCTCGGAGGCGTCCGGATCCGTGAACAGCCCCATCCCCCGGATGTACTCGGAGACGCGTGAAAGCTGTGTGGCGGTGGCCACGTAGCAGAGCACGACGCCTCCGGGGGTCAGAGCGTCCGCGACGACCTCCATCACTTCCCATGGCGCGAGCATGTCGAGCACAACCCGGTCGACGGTTCCTGCCGGCAACTGGGTGGGAAGTGCGTCCAACAGGTCGCCGACAACGACGCGCCAGGTGTCGGGGGTGCCGCCGAAGAACGTCTCCACATTGGCCCTGGCGACGTCAGCGAAGTCGTCGCGGCGCTCGAACGAGACGAGTGTGCCAGTGGAACCGACGGCCCGGAGCAGAGACAGCGAGAGGGCGCCAGATCCTACGCCTGCTTCGACGACGGTCGCGCCGGGAAAGATGTCGGCCTGCATCACGATCTGCGCGGCGTCCTTGGGGTAGACGATCGCTGCGCCGCGCGGCATCGACATGGCGAAGTCCCGCAGCAGCGGGCGCAGCGCAAGATACTCATGCTCAGAGCTGTTCAACACGACCGAGCCGTCTGGCAGCCCGATTAGATCGCGGTGAAACAGAACGCCATGGTGAGTGTGCAGTTCGCCGTCTGCCGTCAGAGTGACCGTGTGCATCCGATTTTTCGGACCGGTCAGCTGCACACGGTCGCCCTCGCGAAACGGTCCTCGCGCTCGGGTGGATGCTGCGCTCATCGGCGGGCCCCTTCGGCTGCGGTGACAGTGGTGTCGTAGAGATCAATGATGTCGGAGGCGCTGCGCCCATCAAGCGTCGGCCACAGCGCATGTGCGCCATGCCCATCCAGCGGAATCATGTGCGGCACGCCAAGGGTAACCGCGCCGGACGCAATTCCCGATCGGAGTCCGGTAACTGAATCTTCGATGACCAGGGCCTCGGTGATGTCGATGTCCATGAGGGAGGCTGCCTGCAGATAGGGAGCCGGGTGCGGCTTCGGGTGTTCGACCTCGTCTCCGGCGACGATGTACTCGAACGCATCGAACTCGATCAGATCCACCACGCTCTGAGCCATCCGGCGCAGCGACATGGTCACCAGCGCGGTGCGGATGCCTGCCGCTTGAAGATCGCGCAACAGTTCCTTGGCTCCAGGGCGGAAGGGGACGCCCTGGGTGGCGAGAGCGGTTCGGACGTCATCGGTGAGCTTGTCCACGATCGACTCCGGCGCCATGTCGACTCCCACTGCCCGCAGCAGCATCGCGCTGTCCATCAGACCGTTGCCGACAAGTTCCAGCGCCTGCTCGTGTGACCACGTGCCGCCGAACGATTCGACGAGCGTCGTCTCAGCAGCCATCCAATACGGCTCAGTGTCGACCAGTGTTCCATCCATGTCCCACAGGACTGCGCGAGGCTTTTGAGTCACTCGACCATGCTAGCCCGGCGCTGTCTCCCACACCGGCCGAGGGCCGACTAGCCTGGAACGATAGCTCGAACTTGGACGGGAGAAGAATTCTCGATGGATGCACTCGGAGACCGCATCGTCGTTGTCGCATTCGACGGGTGGAACGACGCTGGAGAAGCCGCCAGCGGCGCGATCGACGTGCTGCGCGACAACGGCGACTATGAACTCGTGCACTCCGTGGACCCTGAGCTGTACTTCGACTACCAGTACACCCGGCCGTCGTCGCAAATGGACGCAACAGGTCGGCGTGAGCTGCGCTGGCCGGAGGCCGCGCTCTGGCGACCAGCTGTTCCTGCGGGCGATGGCACACCCGAGTTCTGGCTGCTCACCGGAGTCGAACCCGCACGCACCTGGCAGGCTTTCGCTAACGAATTCATCGACATCGCATTGCGCGATGATGTGACCGGTTTCATCACGCTCGGCGCGATGCTGTCGGACGTACCGCACACCCGTCCCATCTCGATCTTCGCGGCCAGCTCGAATGAGCAGGTGCGAGAAGCGCTCGACATCGAACGTTCACTGTACGAGGGGCCCGTAGGCATCCTCAGCGTCTTCGAGCATTTTGCTGAGCGCGCCGGAATCCCCACCGCCAGTCTCTGGGCGAGCGTGCCGCACTACGTGGCAACCGCCACCCCATCCCCGAAGGCAACGCTCGCTCTGCTGGACCGTCTGGAAGAGCTCACGGGCGTCGACACCCCGCGCGAACGCCTGCGCACGGATGCCGCGACCTGGGAGGCGTCGATCGACGCTGCGGCAGCTGACGATGAGGATATGACCGAGTACATCCATCAGCTCGAGCGCACCCGCGATACCTGGGACTCCCCCGATGCCTCGGGCGATGCGATCGCCCAGGCGTTCGAGCGATACCTCAAGCGCCGCGGCGACGGCCCCGGCGACCACAAGCGCTAAGCCGCGATAGCACCTGTCGACAGCAGGATCAGCAGCGTCCCGCCGAGCAGGATGCGGTAGATCACGAACGGCAGGAAGCTGCGCTTGGAGATCCAGCTCATGAAGAATGCGATCACGCCCAGTGCGACGACGAAGGCGATTCCGGTGGCTGCGACTGTCTCGCCCAGCGTGAAGTACTGATCCGGCGCATCCCAGCTCTTAATCAGTTGATAGAAGCCACTGCCGAACACGGCGGGGATTGCCAGCAGGAATGCGTACCGCGCGGCCGCAGCGCGCTCGTATCCGAGGAAAAGTCCCATCGTGATCGTTCCACCGGATCGAGACACTCCGGGAATCAGCGCCAGTGCTTGGGCGAAGCCGTACAGGATGCCGTGCGGGTAGGTGATCTGGTCGAGTTTGCGCTGTTTAGCACCGACGTAATCGGCGATGCCGAGCAGAATTCCGAAAGCGATGAGCATAATCGCAACGATCCACATCGACCGCAGCACGGTCTCGATCTGGTCCTGGAACAACAAGCCCAGAACGACGATCGGGATGCTGCCGATAATGATCAGCCAGCCCATTTTGGCGTCGGGGTCATTGCGGGGAACGCTGCCGGCCAGTGAGCGGAACCAGCGGCCGATGATTCTCGTGATGTCGCGCCAGAAGAACACCACGACGGCTGCCTCTGTGCCGATCTGAGTGATCGCCGTGAAAGCCGCACCCGGATCCTCGCCCGACCCGGTGAACGTACCGACGATGCGCAGATGCGCACTCGATGAGATCGGGAGGAACTCGGTCAGTCCCTGGATGATGCCGAGGAACAGCGCTTCGAGCAAATGCATGGAGAGACCTTCTGATGGTGCGGAGCGGGTTAGTAGGAGCGCAGCAGATCGGTGAGAACCTGCTTGCCGAAGACAAGCGATTCTACGGGTACGCGCTCGTCAACCCCGTGAAACATCCCTGTGAAATCCAGATCCGGCGGCAGCCGCAGCGGTGCGAACCCGTATCCGGTGATGCCGAGGGTTGCGAGAGCCTTGTTGTCAGTGCCGGCACCGAGAAGATAGGGAATCACCGGAACTCCGGGGTCGTACTTGCCGAGGCTGTGGACCATTGCCTCCACCAGCTCGCCGGAGAACGGGGTTTCCATCCCGATGTCGCGGACGACGGTCTCGATCGTGATGTCGTCACCGACGATGCGTTGCAGTTCGGTGAGGACCTCGTCTTCGGTACCGGGAAGTACTCGCACGTCGATAAGTGCTTCGGCGCGTTCCGGAATCACATTGTGCTTGTAGCCGGCGTTGAGCGCGGTGGCGTTCGCGGTCGTTCGAAACGTCGAGCGAAGAAACGCCGCGGCGGGACCGGATGCTCCCGCAAGTGCGTCGGGATCATCAACGGGACGGCCCGTGAGCTCGCTGAGTCCGTGCAGCAGCGCGTGCGTGGTGGGAGTGAGCCGGATGGGCCAGCGCGTGTTCCCGATGGCAGTAACGGCCTGCGCGAGTTTCAGCACGGCGTTATCGTCGTGCAGGCGGCTGCCGTGGCCCGCGCGGCCATGCGCGACAAGTCTGATCCAGATGAGCGCCTTCTCCCCCACCTGCAGCAGATAGGCGCGACGATCATCGACGTTGATCGAATATCCGCCGACTTCGCTGATCGCTTCGGTGGCACCGCGGAACCATTCGGGGCGGTCTTTGACGACGAGGGCCGAGCCCTCGACGCCGCCGTTCTCCTCGTCGGCGAAGAACGCCAGAACAAGATCACGCTCGGGTTGCTCCCCTGCTCTGAGGATGTCTGCGACAGAAGTCAGAATCATCGCATCCATGTTCTTCATGTCGACAGCGCCGCGACCCCACAGCATCCCCTCCCGGATCTCGCCGGCGAAAGGGTCAACGCTCCAGTCTTCGGCTATCGCGGGAACGACGTCGAGGTGACCGTGGACGACAAGTGCAGGTTTGCTCGAATCGCGACCGGGCACGCGCGCCATGACATTCGTGCGGCGCGAGATCGGCTCGTAGTACTCAGCAGCCAGCCCCAGGCCCTCGAGATACGCACCGACGTACTCGGCGGCTTCCCGCTCGCCGTTGGCGCGTCCGCCACCAAAATTGGACGTGTCGAACCGGATCAGATCTTGCGCGATGCGCACGACTTCGGGATGCGAGGACGGAACCATATGGTCAGGCTACCGAAGTCCTCCGGCACGCCCGGGGTGCACTGTGGTTCGTCGAGCCTGCCGAGATCTGGTAATGTTTCTCTTCGGTCGGCAACGACTTTTCATCACCTGCGCGGGTGGCGGAATGGTAGACGCGCTACGTTGAGGTCGTAGTGCCCGCAAGGGCGTGGGGGTTCAAGTCCCCCTCCGCGCACAGAACGAAAAAGGCTCCCGAAAGGGAGCCTTTTTCATTCCATCAGGTCGAATTCTTATGTGCTCTCTGAGACCTGCGGATCGAATCTGAGTCGTTCTTGCAACTCATCGACGAGTGCACTGAACTTCGTATTGCATCCATCGATCTCTCGTACGAGCGGTTCCTTGTTTTGCGGTTGTGGCGATTCTTCCAGCTCGAGCGCGGCATCCCGAACGCGATCCAGCCGCAGCGCGATCGCTGCCACATGCCGGAGAATCTCTTCGTTGTCCCCGCTGGAGGCCAGGAACTCTGCCCAGCGGCTTAGCGCTTCGGAGAGTCTCCGCCGTTCATCGACGACGACTTCTCGCAGCACATGCAACTGCGCCGACAGTTCAGCGGGTGTGCTCGCATCCACTAGCGTCGGGATGCTTCGGGGGTGTACCCGTCCCCGAGAGATCTCACTGCCTTCTTCATCAGCGAGGGCATGGAGGAATTCTGAGAGTGCCAGACGGTTGACGGGCGCCCACCTTCTCGCCGCCGACTTCTCCATGACGCGGCTCAGCACGAGCGCCGTCAGCAGGAAGGTGACCAGGCCGGCCGCCAACCCCGACAGAATCACCAACTCTTGCCAGATGCCCGTAGCGATATCTATCCAGAGGATGATCCCAATAACGACGAACGCTCCCACGAGCACAGCGATCCGCTGGGTCTGCACGCGCGCTGCATCTCGACGCATGACTCCACCTCCTGATGACTTCCTTCGTCGTCACCATAGCGCGCCCGGTGTGGGCGGTGAGCATTCGCTCGGACGCGCTCAGACCGCGCCGACGCCGAAGAACAGCCCCAGCGCGTAAGTGACTGCAGCGGCACCGAAGCCGATAGCGAGCTGTCGCAACGCGCGACGAAGCGGCGGGCCGCCCGAAAGCACACCGACCATCGCTCCGGTGCCGAGAAGCGCGATGCCCACCAGTACAAGCGCCACCACGATCGCCGTGAGTCCGTGCAGGCCGAAGATCCACGGCAACACCGGGATGATCGCCCCCGAGGCGAAGAGCAAAAAGCTCGAAATCGCTGCCGTCCAGTCGCTACCGATGATGTCGTGATCGTTCGATGCCGCGCGGATAGGGCCGGTAGCAGTGCGGCGTACCCCCTCTTGCGCAGCGGTGATGATCCGGCGTGAGCGGGCCAGTGCCTCGTCCTGATCGATACCGCGCGCACGGTAGACGAGCGCAAGCTCGTTCTCATCGATGTCGAGATCGCCGGCGGCCAACGCCGCATCCTCATTAGCCTCGGTGGATGCCAGCAGCTCGCGCTGAGATCGCACCGATACGAACTCGCCTGCCCCCATCGACAAGGCCCCGGCGAGCAATCCGGCGATACCGCTGAACAGCACGAAACCCGAGCTGACGCCGGTAGCGCCGATGCCGAGCACGAGGGCGAGGTTGCTCACAAGACCATCGTTGGCACCGAATACGGCGGCGCGGAACGAGCCGGAGAGCCGGCGCCGTCCGCGCGCGGCAAGGCCGCGAACCACCTCGTGGTGGATCTTCTCGTCGGCGCGCATTGCCGGAGTCGCGTACTTCTCGGTGTCATACGGCGAGCGAGCTTCTGCGCTCTGAGCAAGTACCAGCACGAAGATCGATCCGAATCGGCCTGCCATCCAACTCAGCAAGCGCGAGCGAAAGCCCGCTCGCGGCAAGCGTGCGGGCTCCTGCCCCAGCAGATTAAGCCAGTGCTGTTCATGGCGCCGTTCCGCATCGGCGAGTCTCTGCAGGATCGCCTGCTCCTCACCCGTCTTCCGTGCGGCAAGCTGCTGATAAACGGAGCCCTCAGTGCGTTCCTCCACGAGGTAGCGCGCCCAGCGCCGCCGGTCAGCGGGGGTCGGCTCTGCGGCTGCAGGCGCAGTCATTGTTCCTCCGAGAAAAGTAGTGCATGTGCCCAGCTGGGGCTCATCAACCGTATCGATGCACGGACGCCCTCCCCGCCGAAACAGCGGGATTGCCAGCATTTCGGGGCTCCTAAGAGCGAACCCGCTTGCGCAGCAGCTCAATACGCGATTGCAGTTGTGTGACGGTCGCCTGGGCGACGGCAGGTCCCCCGCAGAGGCGACGCAGTTCGGCATGCACGGCGCCATGTGGCTCACCGGCTTGTCGAGCGTAAAGGCCCACCAGGCTGTTCAGCAGCTGCCGCTGCTCACGTAGCGTGCGATGCAACGGCGCCGGTAGCGTGGTGACGGTTTCTGGGCCTTCGACGGCCTCGCGCGCTTCGCGCAGCTTCGACTGCCGAGATTGGCGTTGCATCAGCAACTCATGAACGTGCTCAGGCTCCAGCAACCCCGGGATGCCGATGAACTCTTCTTCTTCGGGGGTGCCAGGCTCAGCCAGCTGACCGAAATCCTGTCCCTCAAAGACCACGCGGTCGAAGTGAGCGAGAGACGAGATCGCCTGGTAGCTGAATTCCTGTGTCAGCGCGTCGGATGCGTCTTCTTCACGATTCGCGCTCTCCAGCAACGAGTCATCAAGACCGTCTTCGTCTTTGCTCTGGCGATCAAGTGCGTGGTCGCGCTGCTTCTCAAGCTCGTTTGCGAGCCCCATGAGCACAGGAACATTCGGCAAGAACACGCTCGCTGCCTCGCCGCGGCGTCGTGCACGCACGAAACGTCCGATGGCTTGCGAGAAGAACAGGGGCGTTGACGATGACGTTGCGTAGACACCCACCGCGAGGCGCGGAACGTCGACGCCCTCCGACACCATCCGCACTGCGACCATCCACCGGCTGGTATTCGCGCTGAACTTCTCGATGCGCTCCGAAGCGGAGGCGTCATCGGAGAGCACGACCGTGGGCTGCTCGCCAGTGATGCTGTGCAAGATCTTCGCGTAGGCGCGCGCCACTGTCTGATCCGTCGCCAGCACCAAGCCACCGGCATCCGGCACATGATTGCGGACCTCGGTGAGCCGGCGGTCAGCGGCTGACAGCACCGCAGGCATCCACGCCCCCTCAGGATCCAGCGCCGTGCGCCAGGCCTGGGAGTTGACGTCCTTGGTGTTGTCTTGTCCGAGATGGGCTTCGAGCTCATCCCCCGCACTTGTGCGCCAGCGCATCTTGCCGGAGTACATGTGAAACAGCACGGGGCGCACCACACCGTCGGCAAGGGCACGGCCGTAACCGTAGGCGTAGTCCGTGCTCGAGATCCGGGCGCCGGACTCATCCGGGGCGTACGTGACGAACGGGATCGGAGCGGTGTCGCTGCGAAAGGGCGTCCCCGACAGCGATAGGCGTCGTTTGGCTGGACCATAGGCGTCACGGATCGCGTCGCCCCAGCTCAACGCGTCGCCACCATGATGGACCTCGTCGAGGATGACCAGGGTCTTGGCATCTTCGGTCAAGTGACGGTGCACAGAAGATTTGGCGGCCACCTGCGCGTATGTGACGACGACACCGTGATATTGCCGCGATGGTGCCCAGTGGCTGTTACGGAATCGAGGGTCCAGCCGGATATGTACCCGGGCCGCAGCATCCGCCCATTGTGTCTTGAGATGCTCCGTCGGCGCGACGACGATGACGCGGTTCACCTCGCCCATGCGAAGCAATTCCACAGCCAGAGTCAGCGCGAAGGTCGTCTTACCAGCGCCCGGTGTTGCGGCGACCAGAAAGTCCCGTTGATCACGCGCGAAATAGGTCTCGAGAGCCTCGCGCTGCCAGGCACGAAGTTTGTCGGCCGTTCCCCATGGGGCGCGCTGGGGGAATGACGGAGAGAGCATCGATTCAAGGATAAGCGAGGGCGCGGACATCGGGATCCTCCCCCACCGTCGACGACGCTGAGGGTAGGCTCGGTGCCTGCACGGTCACGATCCATGGCACGGCATGAAGGAGAGCATGATGACCGCTCACGAAACTCCGCGTACACCGTATATGCCAAACGAGTCCACGCATCCGTGGCGTCGGTTCGTGGCCGTTGGCGACTCGTTCACCGAGGGCATCGGAGACCCCGATCCCGCCGCGCCAGACGGGCACCGAGGATGGGCTGATCGCGTCGCAGAGGTGCTCTCCCAGCAGGTTGATGACTTCGCATATGCGAACCTCGCCGTCCGGGGCAAGCTGATCGCGCAGATCGCCGCAGAACAGATCGAACCGGCCGTAACGCTGCGCCCTGATCTCATCTCGATCTGCGCCGGCGGCAACGACGTCATCCGCCCCGGCACCGATCCCGACCAGATTGCCGTTCAGCTTGAGGATGCGGTCGCTCGACTCACGTCGACCGGCGCGGCGGTCGTGCTGTTCACCGGTATCGACACGGGTTTCACGCCCGTGCTGCGAGCGTTTCGAGGCAAAGTCGCCATCTACAACGAGAACGTGCGCGCGATCGCCGATCGATACGACTGCATCGTTGCTGATCAGTGGTCACTCAAGACAGTGCAGGATCCGCGCTTCTTCGGCGATGATCGGCTCCACTTCAACGCCCTCGGCCACCACGAGGTCGCACGCATGGTGCTTCGTGCGTTGAACGTGCCGAACGATCTGCGGCCGATGCAGCCGGATCCGTTGCCCGCGCGAACCTGGCGCGAGGTGCGGGCGGAGGACCTCGGTTGGGCACGGGAGCACCTGGTGCCCTGGGTTCTTCGGCGGCTGCGTCACCAGTCTTCCGGCGACCTGATCACAGCGAAGCGGCCTGAGGCCTCACCGATCGCGCCCTACGAGCCTTCCTAGTGTGAGCGACTCGCTCAACGCAATGTGAATCTCCATGCAACATTTCTGCGCATGCTGGCCATTTCCTTGGTGACGACGGATTCTTCGCTGTCGTGGAACGCTGGGAGACAACATGCGAAAGCCCACGCTTGACGAGCTGCTCACGGGCAGCGGTCGAGATTACACCCCGCCCGCTTCGACGTCGGCGGCGCTGGACTCCGTCGTCGCCGAGGCACGGCGCTCCGCGAGCCGGGTGCGCAAGCCGGCGCGTGCACTCTGGCTCATTCCTGGGGCGATAGTCGCCGTCGGCGCGCTCACCGCGAGCGCGGTGGTCGTCGATAACCTGCTGCATGCCGATCTGCCGCTCGCGGTGGAGTACACGACGAACACCGGAATCCCCGTCTCGTGTACGGCCCAGATCGAAGGCGGCTCGCTTTTCGCAACGCAGCCGCACGCAGTGATCGAGTACTTCCAGACTCATGATTTCTCCGGGATCGGCCAGCGGATCTACGACTACGCGCTCGTCCTGACCGGTGACACGGAGGCAACACCAGGGGTGCTGCCGGCATCGTCGCAGTGGATTCCCACAGACGAGTTCTTGTCCGACGATGAAGCATTCTCGTTCTCGCTGACGTCGTTCTTGCTGACAGACGCACTCGTCGAACTCGATATCAGCGGGAGTGGCGACTCCTGGCTGAGTAGCGACTGCACAGGACAGCTCCGGTGACGATCGCCTTGCCGCCCAGGCCACTCGCGACCCAGTCGCCTGACATCGAACGGGCTTTCCGCGAATCAGCCCCTGCGTTGCTGGGGTATTTCATTCGCCGGGTGACACCGGAAGAAGATGCCGCCGACCTCCTCAGCGAGACCTTTCTCGCTGCATGGAAAAGCCCGAAGCGCAACGCAATCATGCCGGAAGCGATGAAGCCCTGGCTGTTCGGGATCGCCAGGAACGTGCTCTCCCAGTATCGCCGTGGCGTGCGACGACGTTCAGCTCTCGGCGACCGTCTGCGGTCGCATGTCCGCGCGGATCTGGCCGCGCAACTCGATGGTTCAACGGCCGCGCTAAATCCGGACGTGGCCGAGCATGTCCGGCATCTCATTTCGGACCTGCCCGCGATCGACCAGGAGATCATCACCCTCGTCTACTGGGAAGGCTTCACCCAAGAGGAGGTCGCGGCCATCCTGGGCCGGCGGGCGGTCACTGTGCGCAGCCGCCTCTCCCGCGCCCGCGCACGGCTGGCTCACCAGCTCGCCGACAGCACTGCATCGACTGAACTTTGAGCGCTCGCCCCTCCAATCTGTTCGATGCTCTCCGCCTGGCCGCAGCCTCCATGGTCATTGTCGGCCATGCCTGGCCGCTTTCGGGGCTCTCGGGTGTGCCGACCTTCGCGGGAATCCGTATTCATCATCTCGGCGTCTACATCTTCTTCGCGATCAGCGGCTACCTGTTGGCCACCAGTTGGGAACGCGACCCGCGGGCGATACAGTTCTTGATCCGGCGTTGCCTGCGGATCTTCCCAGCACTGATCGTCGTCGTCGTGCTGACCGTGTTTCTGATCGGCCCGGTCGCCAGCACGCTCCCAGCTGCTGATTACTGGGCGTCGAGTGATACCTGGCGATACCTCCTGACCATGCTGCTCTTTGCGCAGTACGAGTTGCCAGGAGTGTTCACGACCAACCCTGAACCTGTCGTCAACGGGTCGCTGTGGAGCCTGGGCGTCGAATTCTGCTGTTACCTCGTGCTGCTCGTCACCGCGCTGCTGGGACATCGCGCTGGCCGCGCGATCCGCGGAGCGCTCATCCTGACGATCGGATCAGCAGTCCTCACGGGTTGGCTCTTTGGGCCGATGCGCACGACGGCAATGGCACTGGTCTTCTTTTTGCTCGGTTCGCTGGCTTCTAGAGGTGGCAAGCTTGCGCACTGGCCGATCTGGCCAGCACTGATCGGGCTCGTTGCGATCGGACCCACGCAGGGCTCCGCCGCTACCCTGCTCGCGTGGCCCGTAGTCACCTACGCCGTCGTGGCAATCGGATCCAGACCGAGCCGGAGTGCAGGTGTCGTGCGCAGACCAGGCGATCCGTCCTACGGTATGTATCTCTGGGGTTTTCCCGTCCAGCAGCTGCTGATCGTGTTGTTCGGTCCTGTACCGTTGCTCGTCAACATCGCTCTGTCGTTGTCTGTTTCGATGGCCCTCGGGTATGCATCGTGGCTCTTGATCGAGAAACGCGCAATCGCCCTGGGTTCACGCGTCACCTCGTCGCGTAAAAGGTCACTGCCGATGCCGCCGCGACGTTGAGAGAGTCAACGCCACCCATCATCGGAATCGTCACTCTCCGGGCAAGCACGCGATCGGTAGCGGGGATGATGCCGTCACCTTCGGTACCGAACACCAGCGCGAGCTTCTCGTGATCTTCGACGACCAGCTCATCGAGGGTAATGGCGCCCTCCCCCAGGGTCATTCCCGCAACGACGTAACCCGCGTCCTTCAACAGCTCAATGTCCGCCGGCCAACTCTCAATCCTCGTCCACGGCACTTGGAAGACCGTGCCCATACTCACGCGCACGCTCCGCCGGTACAGCGGGTCAGCACACCTGGGCGTAACCAGCACCGCGTCGATGCCCAGTGCCGCAGCATTGCGGAACGCGCCGCCGACATTCGCATGATCGGTGAGGTTCTCCAGGATCGCGATCCGTGATCGGCCCGCGTCCGCTGATTCGTTCGCCGCACTGAGAAGGTCAGCGAGGCGTGGCATCTGCGGACGATGCATCGCAGCCAGAGCTCCCCGGTGCACGGCGTAGCCGGTAACTGCTTCAGCTACGTCATCCGTCACGACGATGATCCGCGTATCGCTCTCCTGCCCGAGCAGTTCAGCGATCCCCTCCACCCAGCGCTGTTGGACCAGCACCGAGCGTGGCTTATGACCGGCGTTGATCGCCCGCTCGATCACCTTCGCTGACTCGGCGATGTAAAGCCCGCCGGCAGGCTCCTGCACCCGTCGCAACGCGGTATCAGTCAGGTTGCGGTAGTCGGCCAGGCGCGGGTCGGCCGGATCTGACACGTACTCGAGATGCATACCCTCGACAGTAGACTCGATGCGGGAGGTTCCGTGAGTGCGACGACAGCTGCAGAGGTCTCTGACAGCATCGCAGCCGCAGCTGATCTGCTTCGCGGACGCCGGATTGCGTTACTCACCGGAGCAGGAATCTCTACGGATTCGGGCATCCCGGCGTATCGGGGTGAGGGCGCGCGTACCCGAACCGACCCGATGACCGGCCAGCGCTACCTGGCCGACGAAGAGGCCCGACGTCGCTACTGGATCGGCGGTCATCTCGGCTGGCGGGCCTTCGCCTCAGCCCAGCCGAACACCGGCCACACCACGCTGGCTGAAATGGAGCGCGATGGCCTCGTCACCGGCGTCATCACCCAGAACGTTGATGGACTGCATCTGCGTGCTGGCAGTGCACGCGTGATCGAGGTGCACGGCACGATGCGGCGAGTCGGCTGTCTGCAATGCGGTCAGGTATTCGACCGGCGAGATATCGCGACCCAGCTGGAACAGCTGAACCCCTGGATCACCGTCCCGGAGAACATCCAGCTCAACCCCGACGGCGACGTTGCTCCGGAGAGCACCGAGAACTTCATCGTGCCCAGCTGCACGGTATGCGGTGGGATGCTGAAACCTGACGTGGTCTTCTTCGGCGAGTTCGTCCCCCGTGACAGGTTTCGCGCGGCGGAATCGCTGCTGCACGCAAGCGATGCCTTGATCGTCGCCGGATCCTCCCTCGTAGTGAACTCGGGCGTGCGCATCGTCGAACGCGCCCGCCGACGCGGCATCCCCCTGATCATCATCAACCATGAGCCCACCCGTGCCGATCCTTGGGCGCATGTGACGCTCGCTGCCGGCACCAGTGATGTCCTTCCCGCCCTTCAGGAGCTTCTGACGTGACACTTTTGACCCTCGTACGACATGGCCAGACCGACTGGAACCTCGCCCGCCGCATTCAGGGCACCACAGATATCCCTCTGAATGAGACGGGACGAGCGGATGCCGGCGCCGCTGCCGCAAGGCTCGCCCCCGACACCCACCACGCCGTCTATGCCAGTCCCCTCGTGCGTGCGCATGAAACCGCCCAGATCATCGCCGCAGAGCTGGGTCTGGCCGAGCCTGTATTGGCCCCGGACATGCGCGAGCGCTCATTTGGTGAGGGAGAGGGAATTCTCGTGGCCGACTATCTCACCCGGTACGGCGATTGGCATGCCGCCCCCGCAGGTTCGGAAACGCTGGCTGCGGTATGCGAGCGCGCGCTGGATGCTCTGGACACCATCGCCCGCGACGCTCGGCGACGCTCAGCGCCTGTCGCCGAATCCGTGATCGTCGTGACCCACGGCGGCGTGATTCGTGCACTCCTGAACCATGTATCCAGCGGCAGTCTCCCCCGCGAAGGTGAGCTGCTGCGCAACGGTTCCGTGCACCGATTCGAATCTTCGCCCGGCGTTCTGCGGTTGCTGCTGCCCAGTACCGTCTGAGCGTCTACTGCGCCCGTGCCACCGTCGCGCGAGCATGACGCAGGAGGGGCTCGTCGATCATCTGGCCCTCGAAACGGAACACCCCGCGCTCGCCCACAGCAGCCGCCAGCATCGCGCGTGCCCGGGTCAGCGCCTGCGGATCGGGCGCATAGGCTTCACGGATGACGCCGACTTGGCTCGGGTGGATGCATGCCGTGGCCGCAAAGCCCGAGGCCACTGCATCCCGCGCCTCTTCAGCGAGACCCGCCATGTCGTCGATGTCGATGTGCACCGCGTCGATTGCGGCCTTCCCATGTGCTGCTGCTTCCACAAGGATGCGCGAGCGCGCATAGCGTGCAACGTCGCGGTATGTGCCGTCGGGATACCGGCTCGATGTGCCGCTGAGGGAGGCGACCAGGTCCTCGGCTCCCCACATCATCGCCACGATGCGCGGGTGATTAGCGATCTCTGCCGCCGCGCTGACGCCCCGCGCCGTCTCGCACAGGGCGATGAGTTCGAATCTGTCGTCGAAGGCATCCAACGCGGCCGCATCTTCGGTTTTCGCAACCATGACGCTGCGATAGCTCGACTGATCGAGCATCGCGAGGTCGTCCGCGAACTCCGGGCTGTCTGGCGCATTGACCCGTACGATGATCCGGGCCGGGTCGAGCGCTGAGGCCAGCACGTTCCGGCGGGCCTCGGTTTTCGCATCCGGTGCTACGGCATCTTCCAGATCGAGGATCACGGCATCCGCGCGATCAGCAGCTTTCGCAAAGCGCTCCGGTCTATCCGCCGGGCAGAACAGCAGGGCAGGCCCCATCTCGAGCGCCACGGTCACTGCTCCTTCGGCTGGCAGTGCATGAGAGCGACGCGTGTCGCGGTTGCGACGATGACACCGTCCTGGTTACGACCGGTGTGCGCGATCGTGCAGATACCCTGCTCCGGACGCGACCCGGATAGCCGCTTATCGGTGATCTCACTCTCGGTGTACAGGGTGTCACCGGCGAAGAGCGGATGCGGGAACGCGATGTCACCGAGTCCGAGCTGGGCCACCAGCGTGCCCTGGGTCAGTTGGGCGACGGATGCCCCGACCATGGTCGACAGCGTCCACATCGAGTTCATCAGCCGCTGGCCGAACTCTTGGGTCTCAGCGAAGGCCGCATCCAGGTGCAGTGCCTGGGTATTCATCGTCAACGTGGTGAACAGCATGTTGTCGGCCTCTGTGGCTGTACGCCCTGGTCGATGCAGGTAACGCGCACCCACTTCGAACTCTTCGAAGTACAGTCCGCGCTGGACGATGTCGGTCATCAGGTCAATCCCAATCCACGAGCGATCACCAGCAGTTGCACCTCGGTCGTGCCTTCGCCGATCTCGAGGATCTTCGAATCACGATAGTGGCGTGCGACCGAGAACTCGTTCATGAAGCCGTTGCCGCCGAAGATCTGCGTCGCATCCCGAGCATTGTCCATCGCTGCGTCTCCGGCAACGAGCTTCGCGATCGCGGCCGGCTCGGCAAACGGCTTTCCGGCGTCCCGCAGGCGTGCGGCGTGATGCCAGGCCAGGCGGGCCGTGTGCACCCGGGTACGCATCCTCGCCAGCGTGAACTGAGCGTTCTGACGCGTGCTGAGCGCGCTGCCGAAGACTGTGCGGCTCTTGGCGTAGTCGACAGCGGCTTCCAAGCATCCCTCCGCAGCGCCCGTTGAGAGCGCCGCGATGGCGATGCGCCCCTCGTCGAGGATGTTGAGGAAGTTCGCAAACCCGCGCCCCTCTTCACCCAGCAGATTCTCCGCGGGGACGCGCGCGCCGTCAAAGCTCAGCGGGTGTGTGTCTGAGGCATGCCAACCGACCTTGTCGTACGGTGCTTCCACGGTGAAGCCCGGGGTGCCGTTGGGAACGATGATCGTCGAGATTTGCTTACGCGCCTGCGCGCCCGGAGTCTGAGTGGTACCGGTGACCGCGGTGACTGTCACGAATCGAGTGATGGGCGTGCCGGAGTTCGTGATGAACTGCTTCGATCCGTCGATGACCCATTCGTCGCCATCGCGGCGAGCGGTTGTGCGGGTGGCGCCGGCATCGCTGCCGGCCTCAGGCTCTGTCAGTCCGAACCCGGCCAGGGCGCGGCCAGCGAGCAGATCCGGCAGATACTCGGCGCGCTGCGCATCCGTTCCGAACCGGAAGACCGGCATTGCGCCCAGGCTTACTCCGGCCTCCAGTGTGATCGCGATGGACTGGTCCACCCGGCCGAGGGCTTCGATCGCAAGGCCGAGAGCCATGTAGTCGCCGCCCTGCCCACCGACTTCCTCAGGAAACGGCAACCCGAACAGCCCAAGCTCGCCCATCTGCGAAACAACGTCCATCGACAGCGTGTGCGTGCGATCAGCCTCGTACGCCTGCGGTGCGACAACGGCGTCGGCGAACTCACGCACCATGGTGCTCAGTTCGAGTTCTTCTTCAGTGAGGTCGTAGGTCATGGTCGTTCTCCTCCGTCGGGGTGTTCTGAGGCGGACGTGACGGTCGCAACGGATTGGTCACGCCGTACTTGGTCGCCGACGGCAACCAGTAGATGCACGTCGCCGTCGTGTGGTGCGAGCACCGGATGCTCCATCTTCATCGCTTCGATGGACACGAGCGGCTGTCCCGCTGTGACGTGGGCTCCGTCGGTGACGTGTACCGCGACGACGCTGCCTGGCATCGGGGCTCGCGCTTCCGGGCTCGTCTCGGCGGCTGCGGGCTGCTGAGCAGCCAGACGATGGCGCATGCGAGCACGCCGGTTCAGCGGGCGGAGCCGCGAGGTGTGACCGGCCACCGACACCCAGACCGCTCCTTCTTCGTCGATCGCACTGGCGGCGGCGTCGGCATCCGATGTCCATCCGCCAGGTACGTCGACGAGCTCGCCACTGTCGGTGAGGAAAGCGATCTCGTGAGCGGTTTCCTCGGTCAGGGCTGCCCAGACCGATCCGCTGCGGTGAGAATTGCCTTGCTGCATGAGAAACACGTTCTGGGGCTGTTTCTCATGCAGCACGGTGTTTCTCGCGGCCTGCAGCATGCCGGGCGACGCCACGAGGGGCGACAGCGGAAGCAGCGTCTCGATCAGCCCGGTGTCCAAGTCCCCGCGCAGGACACGCTCGTTGGTCACCAGCTGCCGCAGGAACGCGATGTTCGTCTCCACCCCGAGCACAACAGTGCGGGCGAGAGCCGCGTCCAGTCGGGCAAGCGCCGACTCCCGGTCAGGGCCGGAGGCGATGACCTTCGCGATCATCGGATCGTAGAAGCCGGTGACTTCGCTGCCCGTCTCGATCGCGGCATCCACGCGCACGCCCGGCGGCGCATCGAAACGCAACACGTGCCCGGTCGACGGCAGAAAGCCCCGTTCCGGAGACTCCGCGTAGATGCGGGCTTCGACGGCATGGCCAGTCAGGGCCGGCGGCTCGGGCAGCTTCTCCCCCGCAGCAACCGACAGTTGCAACGCGACAAGATCCAGTCCGGTGACCGCTTCGGTGACGGGATGCTCCACCTGCAGTCGCGTGTTCATCTCGATGAAGAAGAACTCATCCGGGGCATCCGCATCGACCAGGAATTCTACGGTGCCGGCACCGACATACTCGACGCTCTCGGCCGCTCGAATCGCCGCGGCGAACAGTTGCGTTCGAACGGCTTCCGCGAGCCCCACGGAGGGAGCTTCCTCAACGACCTTCTGGTGCCGTCGTTGCAGCGTGCACTCGCGCTCGCCGAGGGCGATCACCGTGCCGTGGGCGTCGCCGAAGACCTGTACCTCGATGTGGCGCGGGCGCGCGATGAGTCGCTCCAACAGCAGCGAATCATCGCCGAACGCTGCTGATGCCACGCGACGAGCCGATGCCAGCGCACCGGCGAGCTCATCAGCCTGCGAGACGACCTCCATCCCCTTTCCGCCGCCGCCGGCACTGGGCTTGACGAGCAGTGGGTAGCCGACCTCTGCGGCACGCTGGGCAATCTGTTCGTCCGAAAGTCCGGTGACATCGAAGCCGGGGACGACCGGCACACCATGGGCTTCGACCTGTTCCCGGGCAGCGGACTTGTCGCCCATGATCTCAATCGCTCGGGGCGAGGGGCCGATGAAGGTGATTCCCGCTTCCGCACAGGCTTCTGCGAGGGCGATACTCTCAGACAGAAAACCGTACCCGGGATGAATCGCCTGCGCGCCACTCTGCTGCGCGGCAGCGATGATGGCGTCAACGCTCAGGTATGACTCCGCTGCCGGTGCGGGGCCAATCAGCACGGCGCTGTCGGCTTCACGGACGTGTGGCGATGTGGCATCGGCCTCGCTGTAGACGGCGACGCTGTGCACTCCACGCTCGCGCAGAGTGCGAATGATGCGTCGAGCGATCTCCCCGCGGTTGGCGACGAGGACGGTGTCGAAGTCCGCGCGCGCGGGACGACGAGTGGTGATCGCGGCGGCTGGCTCACTAGTGGTCATGGCACTCACATCCGGAAAAGGCCGAAGCGCGGTTCAGGTAGCGGGCTGCGGGCGATGACATCCAGTGCGAGCCCGAGCGTGTCGCGGGTCTGGTCGGGGTCGATGATTCCGTCATCCCATAGCCTCGCAGTGGCATAGTAGGGCTCCCCCTGAGTCTCGTACTGGGCACGGATAGGCGCTTCGAACGCGGTGCGCTCCTCGCCGCTCCAGTTCTCACCGCGCCCGGTGAGCTGGTCTTCTTTCACGGTCGCCAGCACCGAGGCTGCTTGCGCGCCACCCATCACGGAGATCCGGCTGGCAGGCCACGTCCACAGAAAACGCGGTGAGTACGCGCGGCCGCACATCGAGTAGTTGCCGGCGCCGAAGGATCCACCGATGATGACGGTCAGCTTCGGCACCCGAGTCGTGGCAACAGCGGTGACCATCTTCGCGCCGTCCTTGGCGATGCCGCCGGCTTCAGCTTCGGAGCCGACCATGAAGCCGGTGATGTTCTGCAGGAACAGCAGGGGAATGCCGCGTTGGTCGCACAGCTCGATGAAGTGAGCTCCCTTGAGGGCGGACTCGCTGAACAACACGCCGTTGTTCGCAACGATGCCGATCGGATGTCCGTGGAGCCTGGCGAATCCGGTGACCAGTGTCGTGCCGTACTCTGCCTTGAACTCGTGGAACGAATCGCCGTCGATAAGTCTGGCGATAACCTCTCGCACGTCGTAGCTTGCGTTCACGTCTACGGGAACCACGTCGTACAGGCTGGATGGCTCCGCAGGCTCGTGAGAGGGATCCACATCCCACGCCGGCTGCGCGGGCTGCGGCAGGGTGGCAACGATGTTGCGCACGATCTCCAGGGCATGCTCATCGTCTTCGGCGAGATGGTCGACGACGCCCGAGCGGCGGGCATGCAGCTCTCCCCCGCCGAGTTCTTCAGCGCTGACGACCTCGCCGATCGCCGCCTTCACCAGCGGTGGCCCGCCGAGGAAGATCGTGCCCTGGTTGCGCACGATCACTGTTTCATCGCTCATAGCGGGGACGTAGGCACCACCGGCGGTGCAGCTGCCGAGCACGGCCGCGATCTGCGGGATGCGTTCCGCGCTCATACGGGCCTGGTTGAAGAAGATGCGACCGAAGTGCTCGCGGTCGGGAAACACTTCGTCCTGTTTGGGGAGGAATGCTCCCCCAGAATCGACGAGATAGAGGCACGGCAGCCGATTCTCCAGCGCGATCTCCTGCGCGCGCAGGTGTTTCTTCACCGTCATCGGCAGGTAGCTGCCCCCCTTGACGGTGGCATCATTGCATACGACCATCACATGCCGCCCGTGCACCAGACCGATGCCTGCAATGACACCTGCCCCCGGAGCTTCGCCGTCGTACATACCGTCCGCAGCGAGCGGCGAGACCTCGAGGAAGGGGCTGCCCTCATCCAGCAGCCGGGTGATGCGCTCTCGCGGCAGCAGCTTGCCCCGTTCAACGTGCCGCTGGCGGGAACGTTCGGGACCTCCGAGCGCGGCGGTCGCCAGACGGTCGCGCAGCTCGCGCGCGAGCGATTGCTGGGTAGGGGGCATCGTGATGTCCTCCTTGACTCACGTGGTGGCACTCATCATGCATTTTCGGTTAGTGTTCACTAACCAGTTCATTTAGGTTAGCGAGCATTAACTGAGATGACAACCCCTGTCACTGCGCGAGATCGCGCCAAGGCCGAGCGTGCCGATGCCCTCCTGCAGGAAGCGGCGCGCCTTTTTGCCGAGCGCGGATACTCCGGGGTGAGTCTTGAGGACATCGGGTCCGCCGTCGGCGTCTCCGGTCCCGCTGTGTATCGTCACTTCGCCGGCAAGCAGGCTCTGCTGGGAGCCGTGCTGATCAAGGTCAGCGAGGAACTGGTCAGTGGCGGCCGGAACGTGTTTGACGGCGCAGCGGACGAGAGCGAGCGGATGCGGGCACTCGTCACCTTCCACGTTGATTTCGCACTGTCCAACGCCGACGTCATCCGGGTGCAAGACCGGGACCTGGCCCATCTCGCAGATGCTGACCAGGCGGAGGTCCGCCGCCTGCAGCGCACCTATATTGACCTGTGGATCGACGCATTGCATCCCTTGCAGTCGGGCGCAACCGATGAGCTGCGCCTCCGCGTCCAGGCGTGCTTCGGCCTCATCAACTCCACGCCCCACAGCACGCGCAGCGCTTCCCGTTCGAAGAAGACAACCGCGCGCACGCTGATCACGATGGCCGAGGCCGCACTGCTCGCTGGCCTCTGATTTCAGACCGGCTCCGCGCGATCACCGCAGGAGCATCGCCCGGCCCGGTTGTTCGAGAATATCCGCGACGTCCTTGACGAAGCGCGCACCCTCGGCGCCATCCACGACGCGATGATCGAACGAGAGACTCAGCGTCATCATCTGCCGCAGCGCGATCTCACCGCGGTATTCCCAGGGTTGACGACGAACCGCTCCCACCGCGAGAATTCCCGACTGACCGGGCGGCAGGATCGGGGTTCCCGCATCGATACCGAAGACTCCGATGTTGGTGATCGAGAATGTGCCACCCATCAGCTCGGCCGGCGAGGTCTTCCCGGACCGCGCAGTCTCGGTCAGAGCACTCAGTGCGTCGGCGAGCTCTGGCAGACTCATCTGATCCGCATCACGGATGTTCGGCACGATGAGACCACGCTCGGTTGCCGCGGCAATGCCCAGATCGACGTAGTGCGGCTGTACGATCTCTGCGGCTTCCTCGTCCCAGCGCGAGTTCAGCCCAGGTGTACGGGTCAGGGCCAGGCAGACGGCCTTCGCCACGACGACAAGCGGTCCGATCCGATGCTCGGCCAGAGCGCGATCCTGACGCAGGCTCGCGATGAGATCCATCGTTTCGGTGACATCAACCGTGTGGAAGGTGGTCACGTGCGGAGCGGTGAACGCACTCTGCACCATCGCGGCGGCGGTGTGCTTGCGCACCCCGCGAATGGGAATGCGTGTTTCACGCTCCCCCGGCGTCGACGGAGGCGCTGTAGGCGGCGCCGGATGCTTCGATGCTGCTGTCTCAGCGGGACCGGTCTGCGGAGCCGCACCGATGCGCTCGGCATAGGCATCGATGTCATCGCGTGTGATGAGCCGGTCACCGACTTCCGCGGCAACCAGGACGATGTCTACGCCCAGCCGCTTGGCGTAGGCGCGCACCGGCGGCGTGGAACGCGGCCGTTCACCGGTCTGGCGGGGCGCTGGCATCTCGGGGAGAACATCGTGCGGGGCCGCCTCCAACACAGCGGTATCGATAGTCCTGGTCCCCACAGCCGAGCGCCGAGCGCGCCGGACCGGGCGTGCCGTGCTCGACGGAGCTGCGCCATAACCCACCAGATTCGGCGGTGTCTTCTCCGCTTCCTCTGTCGGGGCCTGGGCCTGGGCTGGCGGCGCTTCATCATCCGAGGCTTCGCCGGCGACGTCGAAGGCGATGAGCGGTGCACCAACGGCCACGGTGTCTCCGGCCTCGGCGTGCAGACTGTGCACGGTGCCCTCATAGGGTGACGGCAGCTCAACAACAGCCTTGGCGGTTTCCACCTCGGCCAGGGTCTGATTCAGCGTGACTGTGTCACCGGGCGCAACGAGCCACTGCACGACATCGGCTTCAGTGAGCCCCTCACCGAGATCAGGAAGACGGAATTCTTCGATCATGATTCGGCCCCCGTCAAGCTGTTCGGTCGCTCAAGGACGCGGTCGACGGCATCAAGAATCCGGTCCAGATCCGGCAGGTGGAACTTCTCCAGCTTTGCGGGCGGATACGGCACATCGTGTCCGGTTACGCGCAGAGGGGCGGACTCGAGGTACTCGAAGCAGCGCTCCGTGATGCTTGCGATCACCTCAGCCGCAACTCCGGCCTCCCGTGATGCCTCGTGCGCGACCACGACGCGTCCGGTACGCCGAACGGATGCGGCGACCGTGTCGTAGTCGATGGGTGACAACGAACGCAGATCGATGACCTCGAGAGACAAGCCTTCGTCGGCGGCAGCGTCCGCGGCATCCAGCGCTGTTGACAGCATTGCGCCGTACGTGATGACCGTGGCATCCGATCCTTCGCGGACGACACGGGCGAGCCCCATCGGCGAAGCGTCCGCCAGCGAAGAATCCAGGTCAACCTCGCCCTTGTGGTGATAGAGGCGCTTGGGTTCGAAGAAGATCACCGGGTCGTCTGATGCGATCGCCTGCTGTAGGCAGCGATAGGCGTCCTCCGGGTTGGAGACAGCGATCACCCGTAGCCCGGCGGTGTGTACGAAGTAGGCTTCCGGGGACTCCGAGTGGTGTTCCGCCGCACCGATTCCACCGGCCCAGGGAATGCGGATCGTGATCGGCATCTTCACCCGGCCCTGCGTGCGGTAGTGCAACTTCGCAACCTGCGAGACGATCTGATCGAACGCCGGATAGACGAATCCGTCGAACTGGATCTCGACCACGGGTCGGTACCCACGGTAGGCCAGCCCGACTGCGGCGCCGACGATCCCGGACTCGGCGAGTGGAGTATCGATCACGCGCGTCGCGCCGAACTCGTCCAGCAACCCGTCGGTGATGCGGAATACGCCCCCGAGCTTTCCGATGTCTTCACCCATCAGCACGACTTTGTCGTCGTCCTTCATGGCCTGACGGAGTCCAGCGTTGAGGGCCTTGCCCAGAGTCATCACGGTCATCTCACGCCTCCTCGAAGCTCGAGAGGTACGCTGCGTACTCATCGCGCTGGCGATCGATACCGCAATGCGGCTCGGCGTACACACCATCAAAGACGGCGAGCGGCTCACGGGTCACCATGCTGATGCATTCGGCACGCATCTGACGAGCGATGACATCTGCGTCGGCATGTGCTGCGGCGATCTGCTCGTCATCGATCTCTCCGGCGGTGCGCAGGTGCGCTTCCAACCGTGCGATCGGGTCACGCGTGCGCCAGGCCTCAAGCTCGGCAGCATCCCGGTAACGCGTCGGGTCGTCGGAGGTGGTGTGCGGCCCCATCCGGTAGGTCACCGCCTCGATGAACGCCGGTCCCTTACCTGCCCGCGCATGCGCCAGAGCCCAGCGCATCGCAGCCATACAGGCCAGTACGTCGTTTCCGTCGACACGCATGCTGGGGATGCCGAATCCGGGGGCGCGGCCGGCAATCGGATACTGCGACTGCACAGCAACGGGCTCGGAGATCGCCCAGTGGTTGTTCTGGCAGACGAACACCACCGGGGCCTGATAGGAAGCAGCGAACACCATGGCCTCGTTGACATCACCCTGGCTGGTGGCGCCGTCTCCGAAATAGGTCACGGCAACTTCCGGGGCCTTGTCGTATTTGATGCCCATCGCGTAGCCGACGGCGTGCAGTGTCTGGGCGCCGATGATGATCTGCAGCGGCGCAACGCGCATCTCCTGCGGATCAAAGGGCGCACCCTCTTCACCGCGCCACACGCGGACGAAGTCCGCCGGCTGCGCGCCCCGCGCGTAGATCACGCCGGTCTCGCGGTAGCTCGGGAACACGAAGTCGATTGGGTCCAGAGCGCGTGCTGTGCCGATCTGCGCCGCCTCCTGGCCGTTGCACGGTGCCCACAGGCCCAGCTGTCCCTGTCGTTGCAGTGCAACACCCTCGGAGTCGATGCGACGAAGAATCACCATGTCGCGATGAAGGTCGCGCAGTTGCGCGGCGTCAACGTCAGCGACCAATGCGTCCAGCGCGGGGTTGCTCAGGCGCGTCCCGTCGGGCGCGATGAGCCGCTCGGAGAGCTCAAGATCCTGTGTGGTGTCTGCGATCGGGGTGGTCTGCGGTGACATCATCGTCCTCCTGTCAGGTGACTCCCTCGTGAGGAGTTGCACGCCTGCTCCGACATCGTCATCGGATGCTTCGAGCGTACGTCTACTGATCAGCACGCTCAAGCATTGAGCAAACCGCTGAGCATGTTGCCCATTAACGCGGCACAGATCCTGCTAACGTTTGGCACTATGTCGACGCTTGACCGAGTTGATCTCGAACTGCTCACTGTGCTCGCTGAGGATCCACGCACGACGATTGTCGCGCTCGCAGACATGCTCGGCTTGTCGCGCAATACGATTCAGGCCCGAATGGCTCGGCTTGAGCAGACCGGAGTGTTCCTGTCCTACGAACGCTCGTTCTCACCGGAGGTGCTCGGTTTCCCGCTGCAGGCGTTCGTGAGTATCGGGCTGCGTCAAACCGATCTGCCGCGGATCACCGCGGAACTTGCACGAATTCCCGAGATTCTGCAGGTGCACGGTTTGAGCGGATCCATCGATCTGCTTGCGCGAGTGGCGTGCCGTGATGCACGCCATCTCTTTGACACGGATGCGCGAATTCTGTCCATCGAAGGCGTGGAGCGTACCGAGACTTCGCTGGCGATGGGCGAAGTGATTCCGTTCCGTGTTGCGGGGCTCATCGGCCTTGCGCGACGGGAACCCTGAGGAAGCGACGAATGTGCCCGGCCGCTTCCGCGGGGGTTTCATAGTGGATCAGGTGTCCGACATCTGCGATTTCCACCAGCTCCGCGCTCGGGAACAGAGTGGCCAGATGCCGTTCAGCTTCGATCGGGGTGATGTCATCCTGTTGCGCCGCCACCAGCAGCGTCGGCACCGCGATGCGCGGGGCGAAGGCTCGCACATCGTGCGAGACACTGGCGACGAAGGCATCCCGAAGCACGTCACGATCAGCGAAGTCCGAGAAGTAGGTGTCGTGCTGGTCATGGATGAAACGCCGCAGCACGGGGTCCTTGGTCTTCGCCATCGTGATGCTGGCGACGCGGACGATCAGACGACTGCGCAGCAGAGCTGTGCCGAGCTTGGCCGGCAGCTTCGCGCCCAGTTCGTAGTAGAGAACGGCCAGCCGGGTCATCAGTCCCTTCGGCCCCTCCAGTGCCGGCGCGCCGATCGGGTTGATGAGAATGAGACGGGGAGTCTGCAAACCGGTGGCGACAGCGGCCGAACTGACGATCGAACCGAAAGAATGCCCGAGGATCACCGCTCCCGGTGCCACCGCCGCGGTGAAGTCCTGCAACCACCCCGCGTACTCGTCGAGATCGTGGGTGCGTCCGGGTAACGGTGGCGTCTCGCCGAAGCCGGGAAGGTCAGGCGCGATCACGCGCACGTCAGGCAGGTAGGCCAGAACCGGCTCGAGGCCATGGTGCTCGCCGCGGAAACCGTGCACGGCGATGACGGTCAACGGCTCTGTCTTCGGGGCCGCCGCGTCCTGTGCACTCTGGTCGGTATCCGAGTCGGCTGACGGACCGTAAACCCAATACGCTGTTGTTCCGCCGCGCACTTCGACCTCGTGACGCTCAATCGGAATACGGCTCAAACGATCGGCGTACGGCGAGAAGACGGGCATGATTCCAGTCTACGGGCGAGCCTCAGCGACAATGTCCGAGGCTCTCCATACCGTTAGGGCATGGCAACAGATCTCGAACTCCCCGACTGGCTCGGTCGCATCGGCGTCTTCGATCTTGAGACGACGGGTGTCGATGTCAGCGCCGATCGCATCGTCACCGCGCACGTCGGAGTGCTCGACGCGAAGGGGCGCCAGATCGCAGCCCGATCGTGGATGGCCGATCCCGGTATCCCTATTCCGGACGGTGCAGCGGCCGTGCACGGCGTGACCACCGCACAGGCCCAGCGCGACGGGCATCCGGCTGCCGAGGTCGTCAGCGAGATCACCGCAGCACTGCGCGCCCTGTTTGCACAGGGAATGCCGGTGGTCGCGTACAACGCCTCGTACGACTTCTCACTGCTGACGAACGAGTGCCTGCGTCATGGCATCGCACCGCTTGAGACTCCGGGCCCGATCATCGACCCGCTGGTGATTGATAAGGCCGTTGACCGGTACCGCAAGGGCAAACGAACGCTCGAAGTGGTCGCTCAACACTATGGTGTCCAGCTCGATGGCGCACACGAGGCCTCAGCAGATGCCATTGCCGCGGGCCGCGTCGCGCAGGCGATCGGCCGATCCTTCGAGCTCGCTCCTTCAGCCCAAGAGCTACACACTCAGCAGATCAGCTGGGCCCGTACTCAGGCCGAAAGCCTCACAGAATACTTCATCCGCATCGGCCGGCTCGACGCCAGCGATGCGCTCGACGGCACCTGGCCGGTACGGGCGTACACCAGCGTCTGAACCCCCGCCCATGAACGACGAAAGCCCCGCCGGAGCGGGGCCTTCGTGCTGCGGGAAGCTGCTTACTTGCTGCCGCCGAAGCCCTTGAAGCGCTGGTTGAACTTCTCGACGCGACCGGCCGAGTCCATGATGCGCTGCTTGCCCGTGTAGAACGGGTGCGAAGCCGAGGAGATCTCGACGTCGATGACGGGGTACTCCACGCCGTCCAGCTCAACGGTCTTGTCGCTGGTGACGGTGGAACGGGTGAGGAACGTCTCGCCCGAGCCGAGGTCGCGGAACACGATGTCCTTGTAGGCGGGGTGAATGTCAGTCTTCATGCGGATTCCTTGGCTTGCGGGTGCGTACAAATTGAAAGTCAGAGGGTGCAGGTGCACCAGGGGTCGAGTTTAGCAGATGCGCGGTCACGAAGTCGCGCGCGCCGCGTACCGACCTTCTTCCGACGAGAGTGCGATCGGCAAGCCGAACGTGTCGGTGAGGGCCGCGGCAGTCAGCGTCTCGGCGATCGGACCGGCAGCAACGATCGCGCCGTCACGGATGAGGAGCACGTGGGTGAATCCGATCGGAATCTCTTCGACATGGTGAGTCACCATGACCATCGCCGGCGTCGTGGGCGACGATGCGTACCCGCTCAACAGGCTCAGCAGTTCTTCACGCGCGCCGAGATCGAGGGATGCCGTCGGCTCATCCAACAGGAGCAGTTCCGGGTCGGTCATCACCGCACGAGCGATCTGCACACGCTTCTGCTCGCCGTCGCTGAGTGTGCCGAACGTGCGGTCTGAGAGGTGACCGAGTTTCCATTCCTCCAGAACGCGCAGCGCGCGACGCTCATCGATGTTCTCGTACTTCTCGTTCCAGCGGCCCATCACTGAGAAGGCCGCGGTGAGTACGACGTTGAGCACTGTCTCGTCGCGTGGGATGCGCTTGGCCATCGCAGAGGAAGCGAAGCCGATGCGCGGACGGATCTCGAACACGTCGGCGCGACCGAGTGTCTCGCCCAGGATGTCGACCCTGCCCTCCGTCGGGTGCATCAGCGTGTCGGCCAACTGCAGCAGGGTCGTCTTGCCCGCGCCGTTCGGCCCGAGCACCACCCATCGCTGGTCGTCTGCAACCTGCCAGGTCACATGATCGACGATGTTGCGCCCGTCACGGCGCACGACGACATCGGTGAATTCCAGAGCGCTCGGCATGATTCCAGCCTATCGGCTCAGGGCATCAGGTCTGCGTACAGCGCGCGGGTGGCGTCAGCAATTGCGGACCAGCTGAACTCTTCGGCCGCTCGCTGTCGACCGGCTGCCCCGAACGATGCCGCACGGTCCGGGTCCAGGCAGACTTCGGTCAGCACGCGCGCGAGATCTGCGACGTAGCGGTCCGGGTCAACGGGTGTTCCGGTGCCGTCCTGCACCTGCTCGATCGAGACAAGCCGCCCCGTTACGCCGTCATCGACGACTTCGGGAATGCCTCCCGTCGCGGTACCGACCACCGCCGCACCACACGCCATCGCCTCCAAGTTCACGATGCCCAGAGGCTCGTAAATCGATGGGCAAACGAAAGTCGTCGCGGCGGTGAGGATTGCGGACAGTTCCTCGCGAGGCAGCATCCGTTCGATCCAGATCACGCCCTGTCTGCTCTGTTGCAACTGGCGGACCCCGTCCTGCACCTCGGCCATGATCTCGGGCGTATCCGGCGCGCCCGCGCAGAGCACGAGTTGCACCTCGGGTGGCAGCTGGGCTGCGGCCCGAAGCAGATACGGAAGCCCCTTCTGGCGGGTGATCCGCCCGACGAAGACCACAGACGGGCGCGTGATGTCCAGCCCGATGGTCTGCAGGAACGCCGGGTTGCGCACCGGCTGCCAGCGCTGCACATCGATCCCGTTATGGATGACGTGCACCCGATCCGGGTCGATCTGCGGGTAACTGCGCAGAATGTCCGAGCGCATACCGGCGGAGACGGCGATGACGGCCGCCGCATTCTCATAGGCGAGCTTCTCGATGCCGCTGGAGACGGCATAGCCGCCACCGAGCTGCTCCGCCTTCCACGGGCGCAGCGGCTCGAGGCTGTGCGCTGTCAGAACATGCGGGATGCTGTGCAGTTGTGAGGCGATGTGACCGGCGAAGTTCGCGTACCAGGTGTGGCTGTGCACCAGGTCTGCTCCCCCGATATCGCCGACCATCGCAAGGTCGGTGCCGAGGGTTTGTATTGCCGCGTTGAGACCGGAGAGTTCAGCAGGGGTCCGATATGAGCGTGTGCCTGCTTCATCGCGATCAGCGCCGAAGGCCCGTACCTGAACATCAATGGATTTCCGTAGCGCTGTGACGAGTTCTGCCACGTGAACGCCCGCTCCGCCGTAGATCTCCGGCGGATATTCCTTCGTGATCATGTCAACGCGCATGTCTGAACGCTAGTACAGCGACACCTTCGGGATCTATGGTGGATCCATGGCGGTCCCTCAGAAGGTTTTCGGCATCATCCTCGCCGGTGGCGAGGGCAAGCGGCTCATGCCCCTGACAGCGGATCGAGCCAAACCGGCGGTGCCGTTCGGCGGCCAATACCGGTTGATCGATTTCGCAATCTCGAATCTCATCAATTCCGGTTTGCGGCAGGTCGTCGTGCTCACCCAGTACAAGTCCCACAGCCTCGACCGGCACATCTCGCAGACGTGGCGGATGTCGTCGCTCCTCGATTCGTACGTGACGTCTGTGCCCGCTCAGCAGCGGCTCGGGAAGCGCTGGTTCTCCGGATCTGCCGACGCTATTCTGCAGAGCCTGAACCTCATCAATGACGAAAAGCCGGACATCGTTGTGGTCATCGGTGCCGATCACGTCTATCGCATGGATTTTCGTCAGATGCTCGATGCCCACATCGCGTCCGGCGCGAAAGCCACGGTTGCGGGCATCCGTCAACCGCTCTCTCTCGCAGATCAGTTCGGTGTGATCGACGCCGAGGACGACGGCAGCGGCCGCATCCGGGCATTCTTGGAGAAGCCGACGGATGCTGCCGGCCTCCCGGACGCGCCGCATGAGGTGCTCGCGTCCATGGGCAACTACATCTTCGACACCGATGCGCTCATCGAGGCTGTGCAGGCCGATGGCGAACTCACAACCTCCGGCCACGACATGGGTGGCGACATCATCCCGTATTTCGTAGATCGCGGCGAGGCCGGTTACTACGACATGAAGGACAACGATGTTCCGGGTTCGTCGTTGCGTGATCGCGCTTATTGGCGAGATGTCGGAACGATCGATTCGTTCTTCGATGCACATATGGATCTCATCTCCACACTGCCCGTGTTCAACCTGTACAACACGGCCTGGCCGATTCGCACGCAGAGCGTGAACGCACCGCCCGCAAAGTTCGTGCGTGATGCGGTCGGACGCATCGGCAATGCGATCGACTCGATCGTGTCGCTGGGCTCTGTGCTGTCTGGCACGCATCTCGAACGCAGTGTCGTGGGTCCGGGGACGCTCGCGGCCGGCGGGTCGACGATAACCGACTCCGTGCTGTTCGACCAGGTGATCGTGGGCCAGGGTGCACGGGTACATCGAGCGGTGCTCGACAAGAACGTCGTCCTCTTCGACGGTGCAACCGTCGGCGTCGACCGGGAGCGTGATCTGGAGCGAGGCTTCACCGTAACCGACTCCGGAATCACCGTGGTCGGAAAGGGTGTGCAGATCGAACGCTGATCTGCGCGCTACGCTCGATCGCGTGACTGCTGCGCGTTTTCTCGTCGTTCTTGATGCCGATTCCACTCTCATCCGCAACGAGGTGATCGAGCTGCTCGCTGACGAAGCCGGCAGACGCGCCGAAGTGCAGGCGGCTACTGAGGCCGCCATGCGCGGCGAGATCGATTTTGCGGCGAGTCTGCGTTCGCGCGTCGCAGCGTTGCAGGGGGTGCCGACATCCGCGTTCGAGCGCGTGCGTGCGCGCGTCGAGCCGACACCGGGCGTGCGCGAACTGACGGATGCTGTGCACCAGCGCGGCGGCATCGTCGCGGTCGTCTCGGGGGGATTCCACGAGATCCTCGACCACATCGCCCCGGCACTGGGCGTGGATCGCTGGCGGGCGAATCGGCTCGCCGTCGCCGATGACCAGCTCACCGGTCAGGTCGAGGGTGAAATCGTGGATGCTGCCGCGAAAGCGCATTCGCTCATGTCTTGGGCGTCCGAGCTCGGCGTCGCGCCGCACGCGACGATTGCGATCGGCGACGGCGCCAACGACCTGCAGATGATGGCGGCGGCGGGTCTCGGACTCGCGTTCAACGCGAAACCTGCAGTGCGGGAAGCGGCAAGCATCGTCATCGGACCGCAGGATCTCAGCGAGGTCATCGCTCTACTGCCCTGAATCAACCGGGTCTTGTCCGATGTCAGAGGTGCCGCGCTCGGTCCCGGCATGCATGCCCACCGGCCCCGGAGCGGCTGGTGACTCTGATTAACGAGTCAGTGTCCCATTCCCAGTCCACCGTCGACGGGAATGACAGCGCCTGAGATGTAGCCCGAGTCGTCACCGGCGAGCCACGTCACGACCCCGGCAACCTCGTCCGGCGTGGCGAAGCGTGCGGCAGGAATGTTCGCCTTGTACTTCTTCTGCGTCTCTTCCGGCAGCTCCGCCGTCATATCTGTCTCGATGAATCCGGGAGCGACCACGTTGGCCGTGATGCCGCGGGCACCGAGTTCGCGGGTGAGCGAACGGGCAAAACCGACCAGCGCGCTCTTCGACGCCGAGTAGTTGACCTGGCCGGCGGATCCATACAGCCCGACGACGCTGGAAATCAGGATAACTCGACCGAAACGTGCCTTCAACATGCCCTTGGACGCACGCTTGACCACCCGGAAGGTGCCGCCGAGGTTGGTCGCGACGACACTGTCGAAGTCGTCTTCGCTCATCCGCATCAGCAGCGTGTCTTTGGTGATGCCGGCGTTGGCGACGACGATCTCGACCGGACCGAGCTTCGCTTCGACCTCGGTGTAGGCGGCATCGACCGAGGCGGCATCCGTCACGTCTGCGCGCACAGTGAGCGTGCCCTCAGGACCTTCCCCGCTCCGGGCAGTGACAGCAACACGATAACCATCGCGGACGAACCGCTCGGCGATCGCACGGCCAATGCCGCGGTTGCCGCCGGTGACGAGGACGACGCGTTCTGAACTCATGTTTTCCCACTCCCAAGGCGCACGGTTTGGCCCGAGCTATCCTATCGGGACGGCAGTCCGTGCTGCGTTGGAGCAAATTGACAGAGGTATGGTCTCCTGCCAGCCTGTCAACAACGAAAGGCAGCCTCATGAGCGACAACAACAACCCCCTCGGACCGGACTCGGCTGTTCCGCCCGTTCCGCAGGCGACCCCGTACGCTCCGCCGCCTCCCTACCCGGGTGCTGCTGTGCAACCCAGCACGACTCCCCCGCAGTACGTGCAGCCACAGCAGTATGCACAACCCCAGCATTACGAGCAGCCGCAGCAGTACGTCCAGCCGCAGCAGCCGCAGCACCCGTACGCAGTCCAGCAGCAGCCGTACGCACCGCAGCAGCAGCCTTACGTTGCCCACCAGCCCTACGCCGCGGGCCAGCCATACGCTGTTGCTCCATCGCCGAGCGGTCTATCCGTGACCTCGTTGATCACCGGGATAGCGGGTCTCCTGTTGAGCTTCGCCCTGGTGCCCCTGGCAGCATCCATCGTCGCCGTGATTACCGGACATATGGCGCTCAAGCGCAGCCGGGAGAACTCGGCGATCGGTGGCCGTGGGCTGGCTATCACCGGACTCGTCCTCGGATACTTCGGAGTCGCCATTCTCGCCATCGGACTGATCATCCTCGTCGTCTCCTTGCTCTTCTTCGGCAGCATCGGACTGATGGTGGCCTAGCGCCGTCGATTCACCGCTTTCACGGCATCCGGCAACGTCCACGCGGCGTAGGCTTGAGGTACCGTGAAACGCTCCCACCAGGCCCCCGCAGTCACCTCCCTGCCGCAGTCCCCGCAGGAAGAGGCGACCGGTCGCGCCCGGCGATATGTGCTCACGATGGTGATCCGCATGGTCTGCTTCGCGTTGACGGTCTTGGTGACGCCCTACGGCTGGTACACCTGGGTGTTCGCCATCGCCGCGGCCGTGCTGCCGTATATCGCGGTGGTCTTTGCGAACGCCGTCAGTCCCACAACGCGCACTGCGGCAGAGTCCCCGACGGAGCAGCTGGCTGCCTCTTCCTCAGCTCCTCCGCCGGAGAAGGTCGAGGACCCGCCGGTGATCCGGTTGCAGGAACGACCGAAGGACGCTGAGCAGTGACGCATCAGTGCTCACGCGCCGCGTGTCGCAGCGACGCCACCCAGCAGATCGTCTGGCGAAATCCGCGCATTCACCCGGAGGATCGCGAGAAGATCTGGCTGGCCTGCGATGAACATGCGACGTTCCTCTACGACTATCTCGCCGCCCGGGACTTTCCCGTGACCATACGTGAAGGACTCCCGAAGTGAGCAACCGTTTCGTCCGATGGGGCCTGTACCTCGTTATCGCGGCCGCTTTCGCCGTTGCCTGCGTCTTCCTGTCGAACTGGCAGTTCGAACGGGGCGCGAACCGCGCCGAACAGATCGAGCTCGTCGAGAAGAACTACGACGCTGCCCCGGTTGCGTTGGATGAACTCATCGGGAGCGGCGGAACTCTGGCGGCGGACGAGGAATGGCGTCCGGTGAAGCTCCAGGGCGAGTACCTCGCCGGGGACCAGATGCTCGTGCGCAACCGGCCGCACGGCGGTACCAGCGCGTTCGAAGTGCTTGTCCCCTTCCGGGACACGGACGGTCGCATCTTCGTCGTCAACCGCGGCTGGGTTCCGCCCGGTGAGGGCCCGCTGCCCGATGCTGTTCCTGCGCCGCCCTCGGGCATCGTCGAGGTGACCGTTCGGCTACGTCCGGGTGAGCCCCTGCCAACGTCGGGACGCAGCGCCCCCGAAGGACAGGTGCCGACGATTCATCTGCCGAGCATCGCGGATGCTGTCGGCGGCGATGTCATCACGGGGGCCTACGGTCTCATCAAAAGCGAAGACCCGGCACCGGAAACCGCCCCGGGTGGCTTCGACTCCCCCACTGATGATCCGGGCCCGCACCTGTCGTACGCGATCCAGTGGATCCTGTTCGGCATCATGGGGTTCATCTTCATCTTCTACATGATCCGCACAGAGGTACAGAAGCGTCGGGAAGAGCTAGAGGGACGCCCGACGCCTGTGAAGCGCCCCCGTCGTCGTGATCGCGATGCGGATGTCGAGGACGAGCTGCTCGACGACGTCGAAGCTCGCGTCTGATTCAGTCGCCGAGCAGATCGGGGCGTCGAAGTCTCGTCCGCTCAAGCTGCTGCTCGCGCCGCCATTTCGCGATCGCTCCGTGATTGCCGCTGAGCAGAATCTCGGGCACCGCACGGTCACGCCAGAGCGAGGGCTTAGTGTATGAGGCGTACTCGAGCAGCCCGTCCTCGTGCGACTCCTCGACCAGGCTCTCGGGGTTGCCGACGACGCCGGGAATCAGGCGTCCAACAGCTTCGATCATCGCCATCGCAGCGACCTCGCCGCCATTGAGCACATAATCGCCCAGGCTGACCAAGCGCACTTCCCCGACAGTCGCGGCGTACTCGAACACCCGCTCATCGATACCCTCATAGCGACCGCAGCCGATGATGAGGTGCTCACGCTGTGCAAATTCACGCGCAGTGCTCTGTCGGAAGACTTCGCCTGCCGGCGACGGAAAGATGAAGGTCGGCTGCGTCGTCGATGCGGTCGCCAGGTCGTCAATGGCACGCGCCCAGGGTTCAGGCTTCATCACCATGCCGGCGCCGCCTCCGTAGGGCGTGTCGTCCACTGTGCGGTGCCGGTCGTCGGTCCAGTCGCGGAGATCGTGCACATGCAGATCAAGCAGTCCGCTTTCGCGCGCTTTGCCCAGCAGGGAAAGCGTCAGCCCGTCGAAGTACGACGGGAAGATCGAGACGACGTCGATGCGGTGGGCTGAGCCAGGCGATGAGTGCATGCGTTGATCGTAGTGATCGATCATTCAGCTGTGGCGTCGGGAAGCTCTTCGAAGAGGCCAGGAGGCGGGGTCACAACGACACGGCCACCGGACACATCAACGGACGGAACGATGGCTTCCACGAAGGGAACCATGATGTCCTGCTCACCGGCTTTGACGATCAGCAGGTCCTGCGCAGGCATGTGCTCGACCCGGACGACCTTGCCGATAACGACATCATCACGCACGACATCGAGGCCGACCAACTGATGGTCGTACCAGGCGTTGTCCTCGGTTTCGTCAACATCCTGATCGATCCAGAGGATCGCGCGCACGAGACCCTCGGCGCTATCGCGGTCATCGATGCCGTCAAAAAACACCACGGGATTGCCGTTCATCACCCGGTACTCGCGGACAACGACGGTCTTGCGGTGCCACGGAGATGCCTCGGGCACCTGCAACGTGAACTCGGCCCCGGTGACGAAACGTCGCTCAGGGTTATCGGTGTACAGCTCCAGCTTCAGCGCGCCTTTGAGGCCGTGAGCCTTGACAAGGCGTCCGACGCGCAGCTGGTTCTTGCCCTGGTTTCGTTCTGTCGACACCACGTCAGTCGTCCGCGACATCAACGCGAACCCGACGCCCATCAGCCAGAGCCGTGATGAGCGTACGCAGTGCCTTTGCGGTGCGTCCGCCGCGCCCGATTACGCGCCCCCGGTCGTCGGGGTGCACGCGCACCTCGAGCAGATCGCCTCGCGGCGAGTTGGAAGCTTCGATGCGAACATCGTCGGGGTGATCAACGATCCCCTTGACGATGTGTTCGAGCGCGGCGGCAAGCACAGCGAATTACTCGGCGTCGGCTGCGGGGGCCTCAGCGGCCTCCGCGTCGGCTGCGGCGGTCGGCTCAGCGGCCTTCTCTGCCTTGGGCTTCACGACGGACTTCTTCGAAGCGTCGATCTCGAACGGAGCCTTGGGCTCTGCAACCTGGACAGTGGACTTCGCGTCCTTGTCACCCTTGAACTTGCCCCAGTCGCCCGTGAGCTTGAGGAGCGCAGCAACCTGCTCGCTCGGCTGTGCGCCGACGGAGAGCCAGTACTGTGCACGCTCCGAGTCGACCTCGATGAACGAGGGCTGCTCGGTCGGGTGGTACTTGCCGATTTCTTCGATGACGCGGCCATCGCGCTTGGTGCGCGAGTCGGCGACGACGATGCGGTAGTAAGGCGCACGGATCTTGCCCATGCGCTTGAGACGAATCTTTACAGCCACGATTCTCCTGAATTGTGTGGAAGGAAACGAACTGATCGCCTGGAGAGTGGGGTGCACAACCCGGCGGAAGCTCTAATGAGTGAACGCGATCTGGATAGAGGGTCGAGAACGTCGTTCGACCTTCTATTCTGCCAGATGCCGGAGGCAGTCGCGAAACCTCAACACTCAGGGTCCAGGCGTGTCGCCGCATCTGCGTGTCAGAATGTGCACGTGCAGCAAGAATTCGCGCCCTCGCCACGCTCCACTGTGGGTCTGGAATGGGAGGTCATGCTCGCTGATCCGAGCACAGGTGATCTCGCCGGGCGGGCGCCTGAACTGCTCGAGGCGCTGGAGGCCGAGAGCGAACCGGAGCGGCATACCGTCACCGGCGAGCTGCTCACCAACACCATCGAGGTCACCAGTGGCATCGGCACGTCGGTGTCCCAGGCGATCGGCGACATCGCCCATGCCATCACCGCTGTTCGCGCGGCGACGGATCCCGCCGGTATTGAACTGCTGTCGGCCGGCAGTCACCCTTTCGCGCAGTGGTTCGATCAGCAGGTGACCGACAAGTCCCGCTATCACCGGATGATCGAACGCACCCAGTGGTGGGGCCGCAACATGATGATCTGGGGCATCCATGTGCACATCGGCGTGGAAGATCGCGACAAGGTGTTCCCGATCATCAATGCGCTGACCTGTTTCCTGCCGCATCTGCAGTCGCTGGCGGCGTCCAGCCCGTTCTGGGCGGGCGAGCGCACCGGATATGCCTCGAACCGCGCCCTGGTGTTCCAGCAGCTACCCACAGCAGGCCTGCCCTGGCCGCTGCAGAGCTGGGCCGAGTTCGAACGCTACCTGGGCGACATGACCCGCACCGATGTGATGGCCGATGCTTCCGAGATTCGCTGGGATATTCGCCCGGCACCGCGTTGGGGCACGATCGAGGTGCGTGCCTGCGACGGTTTGTCGACGCTCACCGAACTCGCCTCCGTCGCGGCGCTCGTGCAGGTTCTCGTCGAGCATTTCTCGCGGATGCTGGATTCCGGTGAGCCGCTGCCGCAGATGCCGGCCTGGTTTCACCGCGAGAACAAGTGGCGTGCGGCTCGGTATGGTTTGGACGCCCGACTGATAATCGATGCCGACGGCTCACAGCAGCCGGTACGGGATCATCTGCGGGAGCAGATCGCTGCGCTCACCCCAGTGGCGAGAGATCTGGGGTGCGAGTCCGAGCTCGCATCCATCCACACAATCCTCAGCGAGGGTGCCAGCTATGAACGTCAGCTCGCTGTTGCAGATGCCACGGACGGCGATCTCCACGAAGTCGTACAGCACCTCATCCGTGAGTTCCGCTCCGGGCCCGGAGTGCCAGTGATCTGACTAGTCCTCGTCGACCCAATCGAAAGTGCGGGTCACGGCTTTGCGCCAGCGAGCGAGTCTCCGCTCACGCTCGTCGTCGTCGATGCTGGCACTCCAGCGTTCGTCCTCCCGCCACATGGATCTGAGCTCGTCCAGATCGCTCCACACCCCGACAGCAAGGCCGGCTGCGTATGCCGCGCCCAGAGCCGTCGTCTCGATCACAGCTGGTCGAATGACGGGAACGCCGATGATGTCGGCCTGAAGCTGCATCAGCGTGGCATTGCCGACCATGCCGCCATCGACCCGCAACTCCTGCAACGTGACGCCGGTGTCAGCGGTGACGGCATCCAGCACCTCACGGGTTTGGAAGGCCACGGCTTCGAGAGCGGCGCGGGCGATATGCCCCTTGTTCGCGAAACGGGTGAGGCCGAGAATCGCGCCACGCGCGTCCGGCCGCCAGTACGGCGCGAACAATCCGGAGAAGGCGGGCACGATGTAGACGCCGCCATTGTCTGGCACAGTCAACGCAAGCTCTTCGACCTCGGGGGCTTCCGAGATCAAGCCGAGGTTGTCACGCAGCCACTGCACGAGGGAGCCGGTGACGGCGATGGAGCCTTCCAGTGCGTAGCGGGGCGGCTCCTCACCAAGCTGATACGCCACCGTGGTGATCAGGCCGTTGTCGCTGGCGACGATGTCTTCGCCGGTGTTGACGATGAGGAAGTTGCCCGTGCCGTAGGTGTTCTTCGACTCGCCCCGATCGAACGCGGCCTGCCCGAAGGTTGCAGCCTGCTGGTCGCCGAGGATCGACGCGATCGGCGTGCCCTGCAGCGTTGTGCTGGCAGCTTCGCCATATACCTCGGACGAGGATCGGATGCTCGGAAGCATTGAGCGCGGGACGCCGAAGGCGGCCAGCAGCGATTCGTCCCAGTCGAGTGTGCGCAGGTCCATCAACAGCGTGCGGCTCGCGTTGGTCACATCTGTGACGTGAACCCCGCCCTCTGGTCCTCCG
The DNA here is from genome assembly GCF_051842855.1 of Microbacterium sp. A94. Classification (NCBI taxonomy): domain Bacteria; kingdom Bacillati; phylum Actinomycetota; class Actinomycetes; order Micrococcales; family Microbacteriaceae; genus Microbacterium; species Microbacterium sp. A94. The sequence goes on from NZ_JBPXMU010000001.1 coordinate 610,036, forward strand.
GTGAGGTTCCACAGCACCCAGGCGTCGGTCGTTCCGAACAACAGCTCCCCGCGTTCTGCGCGCTCGCGAGCTCCGTCGACGTTGTCCAGAGCCCAGGCGATCTTGGAAGCCGAGAAGTACGTTGCCAGCGGCAGCCCCGTTGTTTCGGCGAAACGACGCACTCCGCCGTCGGCTGCGAGCTCATCGATGAAGGGCTGCGTGCGGGTGTCCTGCCAGACGATCGCGTTGCAGATAGGCTCGCCGGTCGCGCGATCCCACACGACGGTGGTCTCACGCTGGTTCGTGATGCCGATCGCGGCGACATCGGCAGCCGTGATGTCGGCCTGTGCGACGGCCTCATCGATGACGAGCTGAACGTTCTGCCAGATCTCGCTGGCGTCGTGTTCGACCCACCCGGCTCGGGGGAAGATCTGTTCGTGCTCTCGCTGACCGGTTGCGACGATCGCGCCCTTGTGGTCAAAGACGATGGCGCGTGTGCTCGTGGTGCCCTGATCGATGGCGACGATGTGCATAGGTGTTCTCTCCAGCCGGTGACGGCATTGTCTGCTCTGCAACAGCCTAGAAGAAGACGGACGTGTGACTCAGCCGTGATGCACGAATGTGCAATCGCTACTCACGAAGCGACCAACTGCTCGGCAAGATGTTCGTCCAGAACCAGATCGGTGATCAGTCTGGTCGCGATCGCCCCGCGCAGGCTCGGCAGCTTCTGTGCGCCCGAAACCACGCAGATTCGCCGCGATGATCGAGCCAAGACCGAAAAAGCCGGCCCGGTCGCACGACTGTTCAGCTGGATGTCGCGCCAACTGCCGTCTGGCCGGTAGAACACGGTCGCGATGTCGCCGACGACGTGCTCATCGCGCAGGCTCCGGTAATCGGCCTTCTCCAGGTATCCGCCGATGTACACGCGGCTCGGGATCTCGGCGAACGGCGACCCGAGACCAAACAGGATCACGTCGGCGCGCGCCTGCAGGTCGAGGACTCGCCGGGTACTGCGCTCACGCCACATCGCCTCTTTCGTGGCCGGGTCGTCGAAGAACGCCGGTACCGGAAACTGCTGGATGCTGGCGCCGAACGCCTGCCCGAACCGGTGCAGGATCTCACTGGCGTAGTCGACGCCGGTCGTGAACGTATTCCCAGCGCCGTTGAGTTGCACGACCGTCGAGTTATGCGTGTCTTTCTTCGGCAAATGGCGACTGATCGCGTCAAGCGTTGATCCCCAGGCGATGCCGAGCGTCATGTTCGACTCGAAGTACAGCGGCAGCTGACGGGCAGCGCTCATGGCTACGCGTTCGAAGCGTTCGACATCGGACAAACCCTGCGGGGTCGGCACAACGTGTGCGGCGATGCCGAAACGCGTCCGGATGGCCTCTTCCAATCGCAGCTCCTGCTCCTGCGGCGGGTGAATCTGAATCTCGACCAGGCCCGTGTCCCGTGCATGGGTCAGCAGCCGCGAGATGGACGAGCGCGACGTCGCCAGTTCTCGAGCGATGGCATCCATCGTCATGTCCTGCAGGTAATACATCTGGGCCGCGCGCAGCGCAGAGGCCGCCCGCGGATCACTCGCTGGCCGCTCGACCATGGAAGCCTCCTTGCACGTTCGTGCATCTCACTTGCGCAGTTGTGCTGACACGCTCAGGATATACCGTGAAGGCCCAGCAAGGAGAGACATATGAGCGCTGCCATCACGACCCCGATCGAACGCGACAACGTCCGCGCCGCACGAGAGAGCGGCCGCACGAGCGTTGTCGTCATCGGTGCTGGAATCAACGGCATCGCCACGTTCCGTGACCTCGCGATGCAGGGCGTCGACGTACTGCTGGTCGAGCGCAATGACTTCGCATCTGGTGCGACCGCGGCGTCGAGCCACATGATCCATGGCGGCATCCGCTATCTGGAGAACGGCGAGTTCCGGCTCGTCAAGGAGTCCGTCCAGGAGCGCAACGGTCTGCTCAAGGTCGCCCCGCACTACGTCAAGCCCCTGCAGACCACGATTCCGATCTACTCGACCTTCTCCGGCATCCTCGCGGCGCCCCTGCGCTTCCTGACCCACAAACAGGGCAAGCCTCAGGAGCGCGGTGCGTTCCTGATCAAGATCGGCCTCACCCTCTACGACACGTTCTCCCGCGACGGCGGTTCGGTCCCCCGGCACCGTTTCCTCGGCCGCAAGAAATCACTCGAGCAGCTGCCCAAGCTCGACAAGAACATCAAGTACACGGCCACCTACTACGACGCGTCTGTGCATGACCCGGAGCGGCTGGCGCTGGACGTGCTGCGCGATGGCGAGGCTGCTCATGACGGCGCCCACGCCCTGAACTATGTCGAGGCCGTCGGGCTGGATGACCAGGGCGTGCTGCTGCGCGACCGCGAGACCGGTAACGAGTTCCACATCACAGCCGACACTGTTGTGAATGCGTCAGGACCGTGGACGGATCTCACCAACGAGGCACTCGGAACCGATACGGCGTTCATGGGCGGCACCAAGGGATCGCACATTGTGCTCGACAATCCGGAGTTGCTCGAAGCGACCGCCGGACGCGAAATCTTCTTCGAGCACTCCGATGGGCGCATTGTCCTCATCTACCCGCTCAAGGATCGCGTGCTCGTCGGCACGACCGATCTCGAGGCAGATCCCCGCGAGCCCGCCCGCTGCACCGAGGAAGAGGTTCAGTACTTCTTCGACCTGGTCGGCCATGTCTTCCCCACTATCGCCGTCGACCGCTCGCAGATCGTCTATCGGTACTCGGGCATCCGCCCCCTGCCGCACCACGATGACACTGCCCCCGGTTTTGTGTCGCGTGACTACCGCATCGAGCGACGCAAGGACGCAGGTTCCCCCGCCGTGTTCAGCCTCGTCGGCGGCAAGTGGACGACGTTCCGTGCGCTCGGAGAGAACCTCGCGAATCACGTGTTGGAGGAGCTGGGGCGCGAGCGCGTCGCCAGCACCGTGGGCGTGCGCATCGGCGGCGGAAACGGCTACCCGAAGACGCCACGACGCAAGATCGAGTGGCTGCGTGACAACGTCGGCGACACCGCCCGAGGCCGTGTGCTCTTCACCCGCTACGGCACGCGTGCCGCCGATGTCGCTGCGTTCATCGCCGAAGCCGAAGACGCTGCCGTGATCGGCGATGCGCTCTCCACCCGAGAACTGCTCTGGATGGTCGAGAACGAACAGGCCTGCCACGTCGCGGACGTCATCTTCCGTCGTACCAGCCTCGCCTTCACCGGCGATGCGGATGCCCAGGTCGTACAGACGATAGCTGAGGCGCTGGCGCCGCTGCTGCAGTGGTCTGCAGATCGCACCGCAGCAGAGATCGACGACACGCTCACGCAGCTGCGTGAGGCGCACGGCGTCGATGTCGCTGTCGCTGTCGCTGTCGCGGAGATCGCCTCCAGCTGAGCCGTCTCGCAATGCGAAAGGAGCTCCCGCCGATTGGCGGGAGCTCCTTTTCGTGAAGATCAGTTCTTACCGAAAAGCTTCTGAATCTCGGCGAGGTCGGCTTCGGTCGGAGCCGTCTGTCCGCCCAGTCCGAATCCGGAACCGGTGGCGGGTCCGGTCGGCAAGCCGGCGTTCTCAGCTGCACGCTTTGCCGGGTTGCCCGAGCGGGACACACTCTTACTCTTGCTCTTCTTGCCGCGCTTGGAGGAAGCACCGGGACGCCCCATACCGGGCATAGCACCCATCCCAGGGATGTTCGGGGTGCCACCGCGCGCGACGGTCTTCATCATCTTCGCAGCCTGGTCGAAGCGCTGCACGAGGGAGTTCACGTCGGTAACGGTCATGCCAGACCCCTTGGCGATACGCAGACGGCGCGAGCCGTTGAGCACCTTGGGGTTGTGACGCTCGCCCGGAGTCATCGAGCGGATGATCGCCTCGGTGCGGTCGATCTCCTTCTCATCGAAGTCTTCGAGCTGCTGCTTCATCTGGCCCATGCCCGGGAGCATCCCGAGCATCTTCTTCATCGAACCCATCTTCTTCATCTGCTGAAGCTGGTCGAGGAAGTCCTCAAGGGTGAAGGCCTCGTTCGCGAGTTTCTCGGCAACCTTCTGCGCCTCGTCCTCGTCGAAGGCCTCCTGGGCCTGTTCGATCAGGGTGAGGATGTCACCGAGGTCGAGGATGCGGCTCGCCATGCGGTCCGGGTGGAAGGGCTCGAGGTCATCGAGGCCCTCACCGGTGGAGGCGAAGATGATGGGGCGCCCGGTGACGGATGCCACAGAGAGGGCAGCTCCGCCTCGTGCATCACCATCGAGCTTGGAAAGGACAACACCGGTGAAGTCGACGCCCTCCTGGAAGGCCTTCGCCGTGTTGACAGCATCCTGACCGATCATCGCGTCGATGACGAACAGGACCTCGTCCGGGTTCGTGGCCTTGCGGATGTCGGATGCCTGCTTCATCAGCTCGGCGTCGACGCCCAGACGACCGGCGGTGTCGATGATGACGACGTCGTGCTGCTGACGGCGGGCGTGCTCCACGCCGTCGCGCGAAACCTTCACCGGGTCACCGGTGCCGTTGCCCGGCTCGGGAGCGTAGATGGTGGCACCGGCCTGCTCGGCAACGACCTGAAGCTGGTTCACGGCGTTGGGGCGCTGAAGGTCGGCGGCTACCAGGAGCGGGGTGTGCCCGTCCTTCTGCAGCTGCTTGGCGAGCTTGCCAGCGAAGGTCGTCTTACCGGAGCCCTGAAGACCCGCGAGCATGATGACCGTCGGCGGAGTCTTGGCAAACTCCAGTCGCCGCTGCTCGCCGCCGAGGATCCCGACGAGCTCCTCGTTAACGATCTGCACGACCTGCTGCGCCGGGTTCAGTGCCTTGCTGACCTCATCGCCGAGAGCGCGTTCCCGCACCTTCGCCGTGAAGTCCTTGACGACAGCGAGTGCGACGTCGGCATCCAAAAGAGCGCGTCGGATCTCGCGGACGGTGCCGTCGACGTCGGCGGCAGTCAGCTTTCCCTTCGTGCGAAGGTTGCGGAAAGTCTCGGTAAGCCGATCGGAGAGCGTGCCAAAGGTAGCCATGGTGCTCTCGATTCTACGCGAGCGCGACCTCGAGCTCGACCTTGCGCGCGCCGCGAACTGGTTTCCTCCGCGAGCCGTTCAGATTCTCCACGGAAGTTCGTGAACGTCCGACATTGCCTCGTTCAACAGCGCCTCCAACGACCCACTGCCTGCTCCACGCTCGGCCCAGACGCGCAGTGATGACATCAGCGCTGCCGCGTAGGCGGCCCCGAGGATGTCGGCGCGGATCGCGCCGATGTCGGCACGGCATGCCGCCTCGGCAATGCCGGCGGCCAGTCGCGCTTGGCGAAGCCCGGTGTCACGCACGAGTTCTTCTTCGAGGCCCATCACAGTGGCGTTGCGCAGAGCGAGGGCAAGCGGATCCGGCGCGAAGTCCGTCATGACGCGCACGAGAATCGCACGCAACTCTGCTCCCCCGGCATCCGACCCGAGATTCGAAATCGCTGTCAGCGCCTGCTCGATCCGGGCGTCCAGCCCCGACCAGAGCACATCGCTCTTCGATGCGAAGTAGTTGAAGAAGCTTGAACGGCTGACGCCTGCGCGCTGAGTAATATCTGCGACCGACGTCGAGCCGTAGCCCTGCTCGAGGAAGAGCTCGCACGCAGCCTCGGCAAGCGTCTCTCGCGATGAGGCGCGGGGACGCCCGGCTCGAGGTTCATTTATCACCCTCTCACCGTACATCGCACGCCGATTCGACTCTCGGGATGTATTGTTAGACCGCATCCAACAATATGTGAAAGGTGATCATGCTCGACATCCTGACTCCGGGTCTCGCGCCAGACCTTGTCCCCTATCTCGACGGCTGGGCGCTGCAGCGCAGCATCCATCACGACGTCGTCGACGGCGCTCGCCCGGACACGTTGGTCCTGCTCGAGCACGAGGCCGTCTACACAGCCGGCAAGCGCACAGAGGATCACGAGCGTCCGCAGGACGGCACACCTGTTATCGATGTCGATCGCGGCGGGAAGATCACCTGGCACGGCCCGGGCCAACTCGTCGGCTATCCGATCGTGCGTCTGCGCGAACCGATCGATGTCGTGGCACACGTGCGACGGCTCGAGCGCGTGCTGATCGATATTCTCCGGCCGCTCGGTGTGGATGGCTATCAGGTCGAGGGGCGCAGCGGGGTGTGGGTGCGCCGTCCGCTCTCGGAAGACAAGGTCGCGGCAATCGGCGTGCGCGTACAGAACGGGGTGACGATGCACGGCTTCGCGATCAACTGCAACAACTCGCTCGCCGGCTTCGGCGGGATCATCCCGTGTGGCATCGCCGATGCCGGAGTCACAACAGTCAGTGAAGTAGTCGGTGCAGAGACCTCGCCCGCAGACCTTGTCACTGCTGTGGCCGAAGCGTTCCTCACCGAGTACTCGGCGGTGGCTGCATGAGCGCGCCAGAAGGGCGGAAGCTGCTGCGGCTTGAAGTGCGCAATGCCGAGACGCCGATTGAACGAAAGCCCGCGTGGATCAAGACCAAGGCGAAGATGGGGCCCGAATACCAGGCACTGCACTCGCTCGTGAAGGACGAAGGCCTGCACACGGTATGCCAAGAAGCCGGTTGCCCGAATATCTTCGAGTGCTGGGAAGATCGTGAAGCGACCTTCCTCATCGGCGGATCGCAGTGCACGCGTCGTTGCGATTTCTGCCAGATCGACACCGGCAAACCTGCCGCTTATGACACGGACGAACCGCGCCGCGTCGCCGAAAGCGTCGCCCGAATGGAGCTTCGTTATGCCACGGTCACCAGCGTTGCACGCGACGATCTTCCCGACACCGGGGCCTGGCTGAACGCCGAGACGGTACGGCGGATCCATGCGCAGAATCCGAACACCGGCGTCGAACTGCTCGCGAACGACCACGGCGGCGACCCCGACTTCCTCGGGGAGATCTTTGACGCGCGGCCCGAGGTGTTCGCCCACAACGTCGAGACCGTGCCGCGCATCTTCAAGCGCATCCGCCCGGCGTTCCGCTACGAGCGCTCGTTGGGTGTGCTGACTCAGGCCCGCGATGCCGGCCTCATCACGAAATCGAACCTCATCCTCGGCATGGGCGAGGAACCAACCGAAGTGATCGACGCCCTGCAGGACTTGCATGATGCGGGCTGCGACATCATCACGATCACGCAGTATCTACGCCCGACCCCGCGGCACCTGCCGGTGGCACGCTGGGTGAAGCCGGACGAATTCGTCGAGTTCAAGCAGGAAGCCGAGCGAATCGGGTTCCTCGGGGTTCTTGCGGGTCCGCTCGTGCGGTCGTCGTATCGCGCCGGGCGCCTCTGGGCGCAGTCAATGCTGTCGAAGGGACGCGAGATCCCACCGCACCTGGCGCACATCGCAGAAAGCGCCGATCGGGGCTTCGCGCAGGCCGTGTGATGACGCTCCGGGCAGCGCGTCGGCGCTGTCCGGAGTGGGCGGAAAGATTTAGTCGGCGCTCATGACCGATTGCACGGTGCCGTCTGAGGCGAGGTTCACCAGCAGGACTTCATCGGTCTCGTCAGCATCCAGCGCGTACTCGAGTACGGCGAACGGCTCGGATCCACCGTGCTCATCGGCCAAGATCGTCATGCTCATCAGTCGCAACGAGCGGATGATGTCGACCGAATCGTCACCGCTGACATCCACCAAGACCTCTGCGAGCTCATCGCCATAGGCTTCCTGCTGCTGCAGGATGTACTCGGTCACTTCGCTGGTGCGATCATCCACCTCCGCGAGCATTCCGCGCCGTGCCGTGGCATCCACATCCTCGAGTCCAGAGATCAACGAAGCTGCGATATCGAGAGCGTCCGGGGAAACATCATCCTGGTCCGGAGCGGTGAGGTCGACCGTCACCGACTGGTCGCCGAGGTCGACCGTCTCGGACCAAAAAATTGATCCGTCCGGCCCCGAGGACAAAAGCCCGAAGTAGTCGTGTTCGATCGCCATAACGCTATGAAACCAGTCCAATCACTGCCCGACAAGGGATGCCACGAAGACGTGCGGCGTGAAACCCGTGAGGTCGTCGATTCCCTCACCCTGACCGAGGAGTTTGACGGGGATTCCCGTTCGCTCCTGTACCGCCAGCACAAAGCCGCCCTTGGCTGAGCCATCGAGCTTGGTGAGCACGAGTCCGGTGACACCAGCATGTTCGAGGAACGATTCGGCCTGCATGACGCCGTTCTGTCCGGTCGTGGCATCCAAAACCAGAAGAACCTCGCTGATCGGTGCTTGCTTCTCGATGACGCGGCGGATCTTGCCGAGTTCATCCATCAGGCCGCCCTTGGTGTGCAGGCGCCCCGCGGTGTCGATGATTGCGATCTCGATGCCCTCGCGCTGTGCATACTCGATGGTCTGAAACGCGACGGATGCCGGATCTTGCCCCTCCTGCTGAGGACGAACGATCGCCGCTCCCCCGCGCTGGGCCCAGGTTGCGAGCTGCTCGACGGCCGCGGCACGGAAGGTGTCTGCGGCACCGACGACGACGCTGCGCTGGTATCCGCGCAGGAACTTCGTGAACTTCCCGATCGTGGTCGTCTTGCCGACGCCGTTGACGCCGACGACCAGCACGACAGCTGGGCGCTCCGTGAGCTTCAGCGTCGTGTCGAACTTCGCGAAGTGCTCTTCCAGCGTCTCGCGCAGCATCCGCTGCAGATCTTTCGGGTCGGTCGTGCGGTACTTCTCAACCTTGTCGCGCAGCTCGTCGACGATGCGCTCGGAAATGTCCGGCCCGAAGTCCGCCGTGATCAGCGCCGTCTCGAGGTCTTCCCACGTCGTTTCATCGATCGTGGGTTTGACGAACATGCCGCGCAGCGCGCGACCCAGGGACCAAGACTTCTCCGCCATGGCTCCAGCCTAGGCGGTGCTGCCTGGTGCCCGTCCCGATTTCCAGACGCTCTAGGGTCGCGGCGGCGTGTCGCACGTGCCGGTCGGCCGGACACGCCGTGGGCACCGTGAGCCATCTGGGATTAGGCACAGAATATGCTCTCGACCATGACGTTCGATGCTCTGTATGTCCACGGTGCGGGACGTCGTGAGACAGCCGCGTGGCCGACGTTGGGCCATGAGCACGGCGAGTTCCTCAGTTTCGATGCGGGATCTTCCGTCCAGGAGCAGGTCGGGGTCCTCCTTCGCACACGTGCCGACCGGCGCTCGCTCTTCTTCGCGCACTCGATCGGCGCGGTGCCCACTGTCCTCGCTGCAGCTTCAGGAGCTCTCGACGTCGCAGGACTCGTCCTCGTGGAGCCTGCGCTCTACGACATCGTGCGTGGAGAGCCACCAGTCGAGCGGCATATCTCCGCTGTGACCGAGGCACGCGCGCAGGCCGCGGACGGCAACCTCCGCGGATGCTGGGCAATCTTGCGCACGCTGATGTTCGGCGGCACCTTCGACGGGGATGCCTGGGACGAGGAACGTCCACTCGCCGAGTATTGGGCGCAGACGAACGTGCCCTGGGGCCACGCTGTCCGGCCACACCTGCTCACCGGCATCCCGACTCTCGTCATCACCGGCGGGTGGAACGATGAGTACGAAGCGATCGCCCACGTTCTCGCCGCTCATGGCGCCCGGCATCAGATCTTGGTCGGCGCACAGCACCGGCCGCAGGATCTCCCGGAGTTCGCCGCGCATGTGGCGGAATTCACCAGCGCACTCTCACACTGACCCGTCCCGATTCCCAGACGCTCGAGGGTCGCGGCGGCGTGTCGCACGTGCCGGTCGGCCGGACACGCCACGGGCGAGTTTGGTCGTCTGGGATTCGGTCCGGTCTGCGGATGCTCTTCGCTCAGCTTGCGGCAGCGGCGCGGTCGCCCACGCGCTGGCCGACAACCGCCGAGACACCGTCCTGGCGCATGGATACGCCGTACAGGGCATCGGCGATCTCCATCGTGCGCTTCTGGTGCGTGATCACCAGCAACTGCGAACTTTCCCTCAGCTGCTCGAACACGGTGAGTAGACGACCGAGGTTGGCGTCATCCAACGCCGCCTCGACCTCGTCCAGGATGTAGAACGGGCTCGGCCTGGCCTTGAAGATCGCCACCAGCAGCGCGACAGCGGCAAGTGACCGTTCACCACCAGAAAGCAGGGACAACCGCTCGATCTTCTTACCAACAGGCCGTACCGAGACCTCGATGCCCGTGGTGAGCATGTTGTCCGGATCAGTCAGGGAGATACTTCCCGATCCGCCAGGGAACAGCAGCGGGAAGACCTCGCCGAAGGCGCGCTGAGTATCCTCGAACGCACTCGCGAAGATCGTCTGCATCCGTTCGTCGAGATCAGTGATGATCGTCAACAGATCCTGGCGGGTCTGGGTGAGGTCGGCGAGCTGTTCCGTCAAGAACGCATGGCGCTGCTCGAGCGCGGCGAACTCCTCCAACGCCAGCGGGTTCACCCGACCGAGTTGGTTGAGCTTTCGCTGAGCTTCGGAGAGACGGCGTTCTTGGATGCGTCGGTCATACGGGATAGCGGTGGAATCCGCGCCGTCGTCCTCGGCGGTTTCCGGCTCTGCCAGCGGGTCGCGCGGCACCGGCTGATCCGGCCCATATTCCGCAACGAGAATATCTTCGTCGAGCGCGAGTTCGGATGCCACGCGCTCCAGCAGACTGGTCAGATGCAGCTTTTTCTCATGGATCTGCAGCTCCAGCCCGTGCACGCTCTCGGTGAGCCCGGCAAGCCGCTCGCGAAGCGAAGTCTCCTGTGCACGGAACGCCGTCAACTCCTCGTTCTGCGCTGATCGGGCGCTCTCTGCCTCGCTCAGGCTGATGCGCGCTTCCGTCACCGAGCGGTCGATCGAATCCAGAACCCGCGGCAGTTCATCAGCCACAGCGGTCGCCGCTTCGCGCTGCGCCCGCCGGATCACGGCACGCCGCGCAGCTTCCGCCGCAGCATCCCGTTCCTGCTCCCGCTGGCGCTCCAGGCTCGCGGCCCTGGCCTGAGCTGCACGCACACGCTCACGCAGTGTCTCGATCTCCAACCGCGCGCGCACTTCGTCTTCGCGGGCGCTCTCCAGCGCTTCGAGCAGGCCGTCTCGGGCCGAGGCATCCAGCACTGGCCTCGGCGTCGCCTCAGCCGCTGCCAACTCAGCCGTCGTTGAAGCCGCTCCGGCCTCGGCATCCGCGACGGCTGCCTGCGCCTGCGCGAGCCCGGCCTCAAGCCGCTCGCACTCCGCAACAGCCGACTCATGACGAACGGTGACTCTGTTGACCTGCTCCGCGTGCGTCGCGAGCGCCGCATCGTGCTCACGCAGCGCCCGCAACGAATCCTTCGCCTGACGACGCGTGGTCTCCACCCGCTCCGAGGCATCCTCCCGCGCCGTGCGCAGTGAGTCGACGATCACGCGGACCTCGGCGAGCCGGTCCTGCGCCGCATCCCGTTCCGCGGCGAGCTCCAAGCGCGAGCGTTCCCCGCCCGATCCGGTTCGCAGCGTCTGTGCGGTGATGACATCACCGCCGGTTGTGACGATGGTGACGGTCGTGTTTACGAGCGCGTCCAGTGCCGCTCGCGCGCGGCGGGCTGCGTCAAGATCGTCAGCCACCAGTACATGAGAGAGCACCGCCAGCACACCAGCCGGGGCAGTGACGACCGACGTCGCCGCCGTCACGCCGGCAACCTCCGGCAGCACGGCCTCAGACGCCGCAGCTTCAGCGGCAACGAAATCTACGACACCGAGTTTCTGCTCAACAGATTCTGCTGCCAGCGCGAATGCTGCCGCCGAGTCGTCGACCAGCACGCCCTCGGCAAGCGGTCCGAGAACCGCGGCTATCGCAGCTTCAAATCCTGCCGTCACCTGTACGGAATCGCCGACCAGTCCCTGCACGCCCGCAGCGCCGGATTTCACCACCTCGGCCGCACCGCCCGAAAGTGACAGGGCGCTGCTCAGTGCCGATGCCTTCGCCGTCAGTGACTCCGCCTCGCGCTCAGCTGAGTGCAACTTCTCCCGCAGCGCTTCCCGCTCGGTCTCGGCGGCAGTCGCTTCCCGCTGCGCAGTCTCATAGGCCGTGGCATGCTCAGCCGCGGTTCCTACTGGGGCTTCCGCTTCATCGATCTGTTCAAGCGCATCGGCCGCCTCACGGCGTCGTTCATGGGCCGCTTCGAGCGCGTTCTCCTGGCGCAGCACAGCGCCACGAACGGCAGCCAGTGCGGAGGCCGCTGCCTCTGCCGTGCCGCGTAACGCAGTGATGCGCATGTCATGCTCGGAGACCAATGCGCTCTGCTCGGCGATGTCCACATCGAGGGTATCGAGTTCTGCCCTCGCGTTGATGACCTCGCGGCTAGCGCTTGCCGCACCATCCTGAGCGTCACCGAGACCGGCCGATATCGCCGTGATCTCATCCTTGGCCTCGTCGATCATCGCCTGTGTCACCGTCACTGCGGTGACGGCAGCGTCGTCCTCGTTCGACCCCAGCAGCGCGAGCCGTTGGTTGGCCAGCGTGTAGAGCGACCGCATCCGCTCCTGTGCTTGTTCAAGGCCGAAAGTGATGCGCCGTGCCTCGTCGACGCCGGCCGAGTTCTGAGTAGCTTCGAGCCGAGCGATGCCGGCACGAACAGTATCGGCCTGATCTGTCAGCACCAGCCGCTCCGTGTGCCGCTCCTGCTCGGTGTTCGTATGGTCAGCCAGCGCGGTTCGCAGCGCGACGACGTCATCGGCGAAGATGCGCGCCTTCGCGTCACGGACGATGGCGGCGATCGATTGTGCTTCGCGGGCGATCTCGGCCTGCCGGCCGAGCGGCTTGAGCTGGCGCCGGATCTCGCCGGCGAGATCACTGAGCCGGGTGAGATTGGCCTCCATGGCGTCGAGTTTGCGGAGGGTCTTCTCCTTGCGCCGGCGGTGCTTGAGGATGCCGGCGGCTTCTTCGATGAACCCGCGACGATCCTCCGGCGATGCCTGCAGCACGGTGTCCAGACGTCCCTGCCCGACGATGACGTGCATCTCTCGACCGAGACCGGAGTCGCTGAGCAACTCCTGCACGTCGAGCAGCCGGCAGCTTGAGCCGTTGATCGCGTACTCACTGGAGCCGTTGCGGAACAGCGTGCGGCTGATCGTCACCTCGGCGAATTCGATCGGCAGAGCGCCGTCACTGTTGTCGATGGTGAGCTGCACTTCGGCACGGCCCAGAGGACCACGCGTGGATGTTCCGGCGAAGATGACGTCTTCCATCTTGCCGCCGCGCAGCGTCTTGGCGCCCTGCTCACCCATCACCCAGGCCAGGGCGTCGACGACGTTCGATTTGCCGGATCCGTTCGGCCCGACGATGCAGGTAACGCCGGGTTCGAACACGAAACTGGTCGGCTGTGCGAACGACTTGAAGCCCTTAAGCGTCAGGCTCTTCAGATGCATACGAGCACCACTCGTTCGGGAAGAATCACGCCTGAAGATTATCCGAAGCCGCCCCGGAATCCAGCATCCCGCGCGGCGCGACTCCGGATCCGCGACGACCGCGACACGCCGTAAAGACGGCAATTGCTTGACGTACGCTGTGCCTGCCCACTAAATTGACAAACCGGATCGCTCACGAAAGGAGGACGCTCATGATTACTTCAACTCTCATCGCTCACACCGCAGGCACTGCCGCGGATCGTGCGGAGAATCTGGCGTCCTCGTACTTCGGCATCCGTCCCAGCACGCTGTCGTAGCACCGCCATCTGAGATTCCTGGCCCGTAGTGGGCCTTCTCTGCCGGTCTACGCCGCCTCCGCATCGGTCGTCTCTCTTCGACCCTCTGCACCCCTTCTGGCCGCGTCTCATCTTTCGAGCGCACAGGCCTCTGCATCCGATCATCGGACTCTGCACCCATCTCTACACGAAACGAGCAACACCGTGAGTACTCGCACGCTGCTTCGCAGCACCGCCCACCCGCCATGTACCGAGGACCAGGAGATCCTCGAGATCACCGTTCCCAGCAACCGGCACGAACTCGCTCTGCGCGATCGGCTGTCATTGCGTATCGGCCTGTGGCTGCTAGTCCGTGCCCAGCGCCCGAACCGGCCGTCGAAGCCAGCTATGAGCCGTGAGCAAGTAATGCTCATGCTCGAAACACGCCGCACCGTCGAGCGTGAGGCGCTGGCCGTGGTCATGTACGACCTGCACCGCGTTCAGCGTTGATCGAAAGGATCAATCATGGCAATCACCCTCACCGACGCCGCGACGCTGCACCCGCTTCCTCTTCCGGAGGCGGGTGCAGCACCCACCCCGCTGATCCGCCAGTACGCGGACGTGCGCAATGCATCGATTCTCGAGACGAGCGGACGCGATGATGATGTTTTGCCAGTCGAGTCGTTACTGCCCGTGCTTTACTCGACGCGCGCTTCGCGCAGGCGTCAGTGGTACATCGAGCAGGACGGCTCGATGATCGGATGCATCGCGGCAGACATCCTGCAGGATGCCGATGGCGAATCCGCCATCGGTGTCATCGCTCTGCTTCAGAAGCACGGGGGCCAGGGCCTCGGCACTGCGGCGCTCGCTCACCTCGAATCGGAACTTCGAGAAGCCGGGGTTCGCAAGCTCCTGTGCTGGGTGGAGCACCACGGCGACGACACCGATGTGATCTGCTCGCCAACCGGCTTCGGATCTGTGCCCCGCGACAACGTCGCACATTTCCTCGAGCGCCGCGGGTTCGCGCTCGGTCAGGTCGAACGCGCCAGCGCTCTGACCTGGGATGCTGACACCGTTCACGGACTCGAGCGCGCGCGGGCCGTAGCCCAAGAGCACGCGCAGGACTACCGCGTCGTGCAGTGGCTGTCGCCAACGCCTGCCGAGTATGTTGACGGCTACGCGTGGATGAAGTCCCGAATGTCGACCGACGCCCCAGACGCCGATCTCGGAATGCCCGAGGAGATCTGGGATGCCGCACGGGTGGCAGAACTCGATGCGCGACAAACCGCGAAGGGCTTCACGATCCAGGTCACAGCCGCGCAGCACCTCGCCACCGGCGAGCTGTGCGCATTCAACGAGTTGGCGATGAGTATCAGCGATGCGTCCAGCGTGACCCATCAGTACGACACCCTCGTGCTGGCGGGGCATCGCGGCCATCGTCTCGGCGCCTTGGTGAAGACGGCCGGTCTCCTCGGATGGCACCAGACGTTCCCTGCGTCCCCGCGCGTGGTCACCTACAACGCCGAGGAGAACCGCCCGATGCTTGACATCAACGAGGCCCTGGGCTTCGCACCGTTCGCCTATGAGGGCGCCTGGAAGAAAGATCTGACGTGAACGCACCCATCATCACCGACCTGGTGATTCCGGCATCCCTCGACACGATCGACGCTGCGGAATTTCGTGCGATGGTCGACCTCGGCAATCGGATGGCGCAACTCGACAGCGGCATCGACGATCTCGACGACACCCCCGAACAGCTGCTGCCTTCGTGGCTCGACCAGACCGACCGCACGCGGCGCGGTTTCATCGCACGGCGGGACGGTCAGATCGTCGGCGCCGCCGAGATCACAACGTCGAACGCCGTGGGAACGACCTCCGCAGAGATCGGATTCATGGCTCTTCCCGACGAGCTCGCGGGCGCCGTCGGCCAAGCGTTGTTGGAGCGTGTCGAGCAGGAAGCGCGGGTACTCGAACGTTCCGCACTGCAGACGTGGTCGCTGCATCCCGCGGCCCCGGACGAGCGGATGCTGACACCAGCGACCGGCTGGGGTGAGGTCGCATCCACGCCGCTCAGCGCGCTGCTTGCAGCGAATGGCTACGCACTCGAGCAGGTCGAGCGCAACAGCGTACTCCCCCTCGACGGTCCGCTCATCGATGCTGAGCGCCGGCTTCGGGAGGCCTCAGCCATCGCTGGGGCAGATTACCGCGTCGTGAGTTGGACGCTGCCGACGCCTGCCGAGTTACGTGCCGGATACGGAAGCATGATCGCTCGTATGGCCACTGATGTGCCCAGCGGAGACCTCCTCATGGAGGCAGAGATCTGGGATGACGAGAAGGTTAGTCGCCGCGACATGCAGTTCGCCGCGGGTGGTCAGATGATGTCGGTCGCGGCGGTGATTCATGAGCCGACCGGTGCCATGGTGGCGTTCAACGAGCTGCTGGTCGGCGCGGATCGCGCGAGCGTCACCCATCAGTGGGGAACGCTCGTCGCGAAGGAGCACCGGGGCCGACGCCTGGGCACGATCGTGAAGTGTGCGAACCTGCTGCGGTGGAAGGAGCTGGCCCCGAAATCGCCCAAAGTCTCGACATTCAACGCGGAAGAGAATCGTCGGATGCTCGACATCAACGAGGCGATCGGCTTCGTGCCTGCTTCCTATGCCGGAGGGTGGCAGAAGCGACTCGGCTGAGGCCTGCCTGCTGACAGCCAGCCAGCCAGCCAGCCAGCCAGCCAGCCAGCCGAGGATCATCCTCGCGATGTACGCCCAGCCGGTTTGACACGACTGCAGATGGATGACCGCACGGGCACCGGCGACGAGGCTGGAGGTATGAATGATTTCGTCCTCGAAGCCTCCGGACTCACAAAGAGCTATGCGACAACCTCCGCCCTCGCCGGCGTAGACCTGCGTGTGCAGCGCGGCCAGTCGCTCGCGATCATGGGAGCGTCGGGATCCGGCAAGACGACGCTCTTGCACGTGCTTGCCGGCATCGTCACACCGGATGCCGGTGCCGTGCGCTTCATGCCCGCATCCGGCGCACCGATCGATGTGACCGGCGGGTCCGAAAGTGTACGGTCACGTCTGCGGCGCGAGCAGTTCGGTTTCGTCTTTCAGCAGGGTTTGCTGATGCCGGAGCTGACGGCCGTCGAGAACGTGGCGCTCGCGCTCATGATCAACGGCGTGAAGAAAACTGATGCCACAACCCAAGCCGCTTCGTGGCTGCACGCGCTCGGACTGGCAGGAAAAGAAGACAGCCGAATCGGCGAGCTCTCTGGTGGCCAGGCGCAGCGCGTCGCGATCGCCCGCGCTCAGGTGGCCGGCGCCGAGCTCGTTTTCGCAGATGAACCGACGGGAGCATTGGATTCACAGACCGGCGCCGAGGTGATGGATGCTCTGCTCTGGTCGACGACCGGCCAGGGCAAGACGCTGCTCGTCGTCACACATGATTCCGATGTCGCCGCGCGCTGCTCACAGACCCTGCACGTGCGTGACGGCCGTTTCGTCCAGAGCGGTGTCTCCGCATGAACGCGCGTGTCCTCGCTCTGTTACTGCGAACCTCGCCGGGAGACCGTGCCATCGTCGCCCTCCCCATCATCGCCTTCGGTGTTGTGACCGCGCTCGTCCTGACGGTCATCGGCGGCGCACAGGCATTCTGGACGTGGACTGACCCTGACGCAGGGCTTTACCAAGCGCTCGCCGCAATCGCCGTCGTCCTGCTGATTGTCCCGCTGTTCACACTCGGCGGTGCGGCAGCTCGGCTCTCGGCACGGCGCAGGGATGAGAAGCTCTCGACGCTTCGGCTCCTCGGAGTCTCCCCTGCCGGTGTCGTCGCAGCGACGGTGATCGAGTCGACGTTGTTGGCATTCGCCGGTGCCGTTGCCGGGCTGCTCGGATACTTCGTTCTGGCCCCGCTGGTGGCTCTGATTCCTTTCCGTGGCGAAGCGCTGGGGATCGAATCAGTGTTGCTGCCAGCAATCCACATCCTCGCGGTCGTCATCGGGGTCGTTCTGCTCTCCGCGGTCAGCGCCGCGATCGGCCTGCGGCGCGTCGTCATCTCGCCGCTCGGCGTGCGGATGCGCACTGACGTGCCAAAAGTTCACTGGATTCGCGCGGTGTTCGCTGTGGTAGTGATCGCGGTGGCCATCGCCCTGATCCAGGTGTTCCCCCAGGTCGCGGGACTGGCAGTCACGATTCTCGTGGTTGCTGCGCTCTTCGGCGCAGTTCTCGCCGTGCTCAACCTCGTCGGCCCCTGGGTCCTGAAGTTGCAGGCGCGCCGACGCCTGAACCGTGCCCAGCGCCCCGAGCAACTGCTTTCTGCCCGTCATGTCTTGGAGTCTCCGAAGGCAGCGTGGAGACAGGTTAGCGGCGTGGCGATGACGAGTTTCGTCGCGGTCTTCGCCGGCACGGGCGTTTCACTGATGGACACCATGAGCGGTGCTGAGGCGGATGCCAATCTCATGCTCGCCGTCGACATTCGCACCGGGCTCATCATCACGCTCGCTGCCTCGTTCCTGATGGTTGCTGTTTCCGTCGGCGTGAATCAGGCATCCAGCATCCTCGATCAGCGTGATCTGCATCGGAGTCTGCACTTTCTCGGCATGCCGTTGCGCACCGTCGATATTGCACGCCGCCAGTCGATGATGTCGCCGTTGCTGATGACGGCGATCGGATCGGCCGTGTGCGCCGCCGCAATGATGCTCCCCTTGATCGGCATCTCGATCATCGTCGCACCGTTGTCGCTGTTGACGATCGCCGCGGTTATCGCCGCCGGAATCGGACTCGTGTGGCTCGGCGCACGGGTGACAACACCGTTGTTGGCGCGGGCGTTCGCCGCGGCCTGACGGCCAGCATCGCCAGGGAGCGACCGAGCGGCCCCGCGTCAGTGGCCGTCGACGATCGACATGACCGCGGCGAACAGGAACAGCCCCGGGACCACGTACAGAAATGCGAGTATGGCGAACCAGCCGAGCGCTCCGAGCACGGCCGACCACCCCGTGCGACGATCGCTGAGCTTCAGCCGCTGACCGGCCGATCCGATCCTCGGTCTGGGCGCTGTCCACGATTGGTCGGATGCCTCAACCGCGGTTCGCGAGCCTGCCAGCGCTGACAATCCATCCTGGCCAGGCACATTCTCGTCACGGTAGCGGGTCGCCGTTCGAACCAGGGGCGGCGCAGTTCCACGCAGTGCTGCATCGATCGCGAGCCAAGCGTGTGGTTTCGCGTAGTCTGCCGCTTCGGGTGCGAAGAAGACTACTGAATCGTCCACGATCTCGATGTTGAACGAACTCGCATGGTCAATGAGCGCCGCCATCACGTCGGGCGGGAGCACGAACAAGGCGTCACGCTCGTAGCGTTCCGGCGCGAAAACCTGGAAGAACCTGTCGAAGTCGCCTTCCAGCGAGAGCCGCTGTGCAGGATCCACACGCACCGGCAGCCGTTTCGAGACTCCACCTGCCGCTTCGGAACCGAGGATGAGATGCGGCATCAGCACCGGAAGCTTCACGACCAGATAGCGCCAAATGTCGCCCCCACCGCGCCCACGTCGCAGGTTGCCGAACTCGATCCCGTCTGCCACGAACCTCGGGTAGAAAAACGTCTCGTCATTGCCCACGGTGATCAGGGAGCGAAAGTGCGCACGACGTGTGGGCTGCGGCTCAAATCCGTTGGCCAGGGCTGTCAGCGTCTGCCGCCACTCCGTTATGCGGGAACGCGGTGACGGCGGCCGTTTGGACCACCGACTCAACCAAAAGGCACCGACGCACCAGAAGAGAAAAACGATGACGACGACCGCCATGTCGCGCACGTCAGCGGTTGTGATCCGATTGTCCTGGAGAGTGTCTATCCGTACCGCCAGGGTGAACCAGGCTAAGCAGAGATACCACAGCATCAGGCAGCGGTTCACGTGAACAAGCATCTGGCGCACCGTGGGCACCCAGCTCGGTCGGCCCTCCCGGCGTAGCCGAGCCATCGCCGCGGCGACATCAGCCTCCGGGGCGTTCAGCCACTGCAGATTCATGCCCTCATCCACCGACTCTGCGACGTCGCTGGCAGCGCGGGCAATAGTGACTTGAGCGGTTCATGAACGCCGCACGCCGGATCTCGCCACCACAGCGCGGGCACGACTGGCCCCCGCGACCGTAGGCATTCAGCGAATGCGCGAAGTAGCCAGCCTCGCCGTTGACATTCACGTACTGTGCGTCGAAGCTCGTGCCGCCCTCTGCCAGCGCCTTATGCAGCACCAGTCGGGCCTCGTTCAACAGGCGGCGGACAGCCTGCGCCGAAAGAGCGCGCCCGTCGGTTTCCGGATGGATGCGCGCCGCCCAGAGCGACTCATCGGCGTAGATGTTGCCAATCCCACTGATGACGGTCTGGTCGAGCAGAATGCGCTTGATTGCGCTGGATCGGCGCCGCACTGCGGCGATGAACGCGGCGTCATCGAACTCAGCATCCAAGGGGTCACGAGCGATGTGCTGCACCTGCATGGGCACCGAATCGGAGCCGTCGAGCACAAGAGCGTCCACGGCGAGAGAGCCGAAGGTACGTTGGTCGGCGAAGACGACGGCCAGTCTTCCGTGCGAGGGATGCTCGACACCGATCCGGATCCGTTCGTGGCGCTCGGCTGGAGCATTCGGAACCCGAAGCAGCATCTGACCGCTCATCCCCAGGTGCGCCGTCAGCGCGTATCCCGGAGTTGCCAGCGGCAACCACAGAAATTTGCCACGGCGCGATGCCGCAGTGATCGATACGCCTTCCAAGCGGTCGACGAAATCGACGACACCGGCCGTATGGCGGGTCAGCGCACGCTCGTCGAAGACCTCAACACTGGTGATCGTTGCGCCAATAACGGCGGGGGCGAGGCCTGCGCGGACAACCTCGACCTCAGGAAGTTCAGGCACTCTTGCTGAGGGAGCGCCAAGCGCTGAGGGCAGCCGCCATCTCAGCGGTCTTCTTGCTGGTGCCCTCGCCTGTCATGGCAACTGCACCGACGAGAACCGTCGCGGTGAAGCGCCGATCGTGGTCGGGACCACTTGAGGTGATCGTGTACTGCGGCGGCGTGGAGCCGATGCGAGCAGCCAGTTCCTGCAGGCTCGTCTTCGGATCCATTGCGGCGCCGTAGCGCTCCGGGTCGGCGAGCAACGGCTCGGTCAACCGAAGAATAAGCTCGGTTGCCGTTTCCGGGCCCGCCCACAGATAGGTGGCGCCGAAAACAGCTTCCATGGTGTCGGCAAGGATCGAGTCCTTGTCACGGCCACCAGTCTGCTCTTCACCGCGTCCCAGCAGCAGGTGCTGCCCCAAGCCGATACCACGAGCGACCTCTGCCAGCGCAACCGTCGAGACGACGCTCGCACGCCGTTTGGCAAGCTGGCCTTCATCAATATCGGGATGGGTGGTGAACAGCATCACTGTCACCGCCTGTCCCAACACGGAATCGCCGAGGAACTCGAGACGCTCGTTGTGCGGAATGCCACCGTGCTCATACGCGTACGAGCGGTGGGTCAACGCCAACGCAAGCAGCTCAGGGTCGATATCGACCCTGAGCTTCTTTGCGAGAGCTGCAGTCCCGCCGGGGACCTCCGCCACGATCGTGAGACCGCGACTCAGACGTCTGCGACCTTGCGGCCCTTGTACTCCATGAACAGCTCCGTGCCCTGCGAGTCGGTGACGACCTTCGCCTGGTGCGGGCGGCTGTAAACGACCTTGCCGTTCTCGATGGTCTTGACGAGGGCCGGGGCCTCCGCCTTCCACTGCGCGCGACGCGAGCGGGTGTTCGAACGGGAAACCTTGCGCTTCGGGGGGTTACCTGCCATGGCTAACTCTCTTCTGTATTCTCAGGAGCACGACTGTCTGCCGCGCTCCCCTGGTCTGTGATCTGTTGGAGCACACTCCACCGAGGATCGATGGGAGTGTCACTCTCCGCCCCGGCGCTTCCGGTCAGCTTCTCACCCGTGTTCGGGTCGAGCCCCGGGCAATCCGGCTGACACACCGGCTGAAATGGAAGAGCCAAAACGGCCGCTTCCCTGACTAGCGTTTCAAGATCCACGTGGTCGTCTTGAACCTCGAAGTCAGTTTCTTCTTCACCAGGATACGCGAAAAGCTCCTGGAACTCGACTTCGACAGGCTCAGTGATGTCAATGAGGCATCTTCCGCAGACGCCGGTGTACTCAGCGTCGACGCTTCCGGTTACCAGAATGCCTTCGTGCACTGACTCCAGGCGCACCTCGATGTCGAGCTCGGTACCGGCTTCGAACGAGACGATGCCCTCACCCCACTGCTCTTTCAGAGCAAAGGAGAACTGATGCTCCCGCATCTCCCCTGGTCGTCGGACGATGTCTCGGACCGGCACCACGAATGGGCCGTTGAATCGGGTCTTCACACTTTCATGTTACCGGCGGATGCCAGGAACGGCACTGTCACCCGCGCGGACAGGTCACAGTCCGCGTGCGCCGGTGTCGAGGAACGCAGCGACCGCCCGCGGCACGAACGGTGCCACATCTCCACCGAGTGCCGCGACCTGGCGCACGAGGGAACTCGAAACCATCGCGTGCGAGGGATCGGGCAGCAGGAAGACTGTTTCGATGTCAGCGAGGTGTCGGTTCACGATGGCCATGGGAGATTCGTAGGCGACGTCTATCTGTGAGCGGATGCCCTTGACCAGCACGCCCGCATTGACGTTTCGGGCGTAGTCGACCAGGAGACCCATGCTCCAGGAATCCACCACGATGTTGCCTCCCATCCCCTCTTCGGCGATGGACTGCTCAAGCAGCGACATTCGCTGTGAAAGCGGCAGCATCGCCTGCTTGCCGGGGTTGTGCACCACCAGCACGTGCAGCTCGTCATAGAGCTTCGCTGCTCGTCTGATCACATCAAGATGACCAAGCGTGGGTGGGTCAAACGAACCTGGGACAACGGCGATCCGGCTGCTCACTTCGACTCCTTCGAACGCTCAGTACGTCGCATGAGGTCAGCCTATTGCACGTTGCCGATCTAGTTCTTCGCCAGAGCCGCCCGATCGTCCTCCGTCACGCGCTGCGCGATGACCTCCCGCAGTCCTGTGTGAGATGCGAGCTGCGGGTCTGTTTCGAGGATCTGCTCGGCGAGATCTCTGGCCCTGGCAATCAGCTGGGAATCTTTGACCACGCGCAGCAGGCGCAACGACGAGCGCACGCCGGACTGCGTAGAACCGAGTACATCGCCCTCTCCGCGCAGCTCGAGGTCGACTTCAGCCAGGGCGAAGCCATCGAGGGTCGCAGCTACGGCTTCAACCCGCTCGCGGGCCAGCGACCCGGCTTCGGCCTCGGTCACCAGCAGGCACAATCCCGGTACCTCGCCACGGCCGACCCGTCCGCGAAGCTGGTGCAATTGTGAGACTCCGAAACGGTCAGCATCCAACACGATCATCGTGGAGGCGTTCGGAACGTCGACACCGACCTCGATCACCGTCGTCGCGATCAGAACATCGATCTCGCCGCGGGCGAACGCCTGCATCACGGCATCCTTCTGATCGGCAGGCATCTTGCCGTGCAGAACCGCGCGCCTGAGTTGTCCGACCGTTGGGTGGGTCGCCAGCGCCTCGTCCAACTGCACAACTCCCCAGCGCGGCCCCGTGGCGCCTTCTTCGGTGGGGACGAGCGCGGCCGCGTCCTCTTCGCCGCTGCTCTTCTTGGTCGTATCGATCGCCGCGCACACGGCGAATACCTGCCGTCCTTGTGCGACCTCTTCAGCCGCCCGATCCCAGACCCGACGGAACCAGTCAGGATGCTCCGCCAACGGGGCGACGAATGTCTCGATCCCGGCGCGCCCGGCAGGCATGGTCCGGATCACCGAGGTGTCCAGATCACCGAAAACAGTCATCGCGACGGTGCGAGGAATAGGCGTGGCGGTGAGCACCAGTGCGTGCGGGCTCGATCCTTTGGCTCGCAGTGCTTCGCGCTGTTCGACGCCGAAACGGTGCTGCTCATCGACGACCACGAGTCCCAGATCAGCGAAGGTGGTCTTATCCCCCAGCAGAGCGTGAGTTCCGACCACGATCAGTGACTGCCCGGACGCAACGCGCAGCGCGGCTTTCCGGCGCTCCGGTGCTGACATCTGCCCCGTCAGGAGCGTCGGCATGACCTCGGGTGCCAGCTGTGGCCCCAGCATCCGTGTTATTGATCTCAGATGCTGGGAAGCCAGCACTTCGGTGGGCGCGATCAGCGCCGCCTGGCCACCGGTCTCGGCAACCTGCAGCATCGCCCGCAGCGCGACCAGGGTCTTACCCGAGCCGACTTCTCCTTGGACGAGCCGATTCATCGGCCAGCTGCCGGTGAGATCTGCCGCGATCTGCTCGCCGACAGTCTGCTGATCGGGTGTGAGCGTATACGGCAGCGCCGCATCGAATCGCTCGAGCAATCCGCCGGGTGTCGCATCCCGGCTCGTCGCGCTCAGCTCGCGAACGGCAGCCCGCTGCTGCAGCAGCGCTGTTTGCAGCACGAGAGCCTCGTGCATACGCACTGTGCGCACCGCCGGGTCGACTTCGTTGAGATTCTGCGGACGATGCAGTTGCACCAGCGCTGTGCGGGCGTCAAGCAGTTGCTCGCGCCGTCGCACTTCATCCGTGAGCGGGTCAGGAACCTCGCCGAGCTTTGGCAGCACCGCCTCCACGAGTTCACGAAACTGTCCGCTTGAGACAGCAGAGGTTGCCGGATAGATCGGGATCGGTCGATGCGCTCTGTCGTCAGCACGTGCCTGCGCGCTCTCGTCGTCGTCGAAGAGTTCATATTGCGGGTGCGCGAACTGGGTGACCTCGTTGTACGTTCCGACTTTGCCGGAGAACACCCCACGACGTCCGCGACGCATCTCGCCTGCCCGCCACTCCGCCTGTTTCAGATTCTTGGCGAAGAACGTCAACGACACGCGACCATTACCATCCCCGATGATCACATCGGTCATTGCCCCGGGGCGGTTTCGCATGCCACGTGCCGTCGCGGAAAGCACCTCTGCAACGATCGTCACCGTCTCACCCACGGGCAGGTCAAGGATCGGAGTGAGCTCTGCGGGATCGGCGTAGCGCCGTGGATAGTGACCGAGGAGATCCCCCACCGTGGTCATTGCGAAGGCACGCTCGATCTTCTTCGCGGCGGCCGGACCGATGGCGTCGGACAGACTCGAGGTGAGAGAGAAGACCATGTCTGAAGTCTAGAGAACGCCCCGGACAGCCATAGGCTGAACGGGTGACAAGAATTATCGCCGGCGCCGCGCGCGGCCTCCGCCTCGAGGTGCCGGGAAAGGGCACTCGCCCCACCAGCGACCGCGTGCGTGAATCGCTGTTCGGTGCGCTCGAGTCAGCGGACGCCATCGCCGGTGCCCGCGTGCTCGATCTCTATGCCGGGTCCGGAGCACTCGCGCTGGAGTCGCTGAGTCGCGGTGCCGTGAGTGCAGAGCTGGTCGAGCGGTCGCGCTCTGCGGCATCCATTGTCCGCCGCAATATCGCGACGGTGAGCAAGGCCGTCACCGGCACCGTCGCGCATGTTCACGAAACTGCTGTGCTGGCGTTCTTGTCTCGGGCCGCCGGTCCCTATGACCTGGTCTTCATCGACCCGCCTTACGATCTCGACGATGCGGCGATGACCGCCGATCTCATCGCACTTTCGCCGTTGCTGTCGCAAGACGCTGTTGTCGTCATCGAGCGTGCACGACGGGCGACAGCGCCTGATGTCGCAGCCGCCGGGCTCGAAGTCTTCCGTGAGAAGCCCTACGGTGACACCGCGCTGTGGTGGGCTCAGCCCGTCGTCGAGTCCCAGTCACGGTAGGGATCCCAGCCACTAACGTCCACCGGCTCGCCGTCGCACAGCACGCCCTCGTCCACGCGCTCGCGCACGGAACCGATGATCCGAAACCCGGGCGGCAACACGCCCGGTGGGAACGTTGCCAGCAGTGCGTGATCCTCGCCGCCAGCCAGTGCCAGCAGCGCATCCTCGCCCAGCGCAGAACGCACCAGATCGAGCGTGACATCGGATGCCGCGGCAAGCCGCCGTGCATCCAGCGCAAGCCCATCAGAGATGTCCATCATCGCGGTCGCACCGGCGACGGATGCCATGACGCCCAGCCCGATCGGCGGTGCCGGGCGCAGCTGGGCATCCAACGCGGACCGCTCCCCTGCTGCCAACTGGGACGTGACCACGGCAATCGGTGTGCCCTGATCGCGGAACTTCCCGAACAGCACCGCGAGTCCGCGGGCAGCATGCCCCAGCTCGCCGGCTACGGCGACGACGTCCCCGACGCGTGCGCCCCCTCGTGTGACAGCATCCCGCCCCTCCAGATCGCCGAGCGCCGTGACGGCGACCGTCAGCACATCAGAGACCGTCAGATCGCCGCCGACCACCGCGCACCCCGGCGCAAGGGCCTCACAGGCTGCGCGCAGCCCGTCCGCCATCTGCTCCACGAACGACACACGCATATCGCGCGGAACGGCCAGCGCGACCAGCAGCGCGGTCGGCCGAGCACCCATCGCGGCGATGTCCGCAAGGTTGACGGCGGCTGATTTCCAGCCCAGGTCGTAACCGCTGGACCAGGCCAACCGAAAGTCGGGACCGTGTACGAGCGTGTCCGTTGTCGCCACCACTGTTCCCGACGCTGCCGCGATGACAGCCGCGTCATCACCGGGTCCGATGATCGCGGCGGCCGCGCGCGGGGTGCGGGCCAGAATGGCACGCAGAACCGTGCCTTCGGAGACATCGCCCAGGCGCGGGTCATCAGCTGAGTGGGAACGCATGCTGTCAAAGGTAGCCTGGAATCATGTCTCGTCGTTTTGCCGCCGTCGCCTCCGTTGTGCTGGGAGCGGCGCTCTTGAGCGGATGCTCGACGACCGTGCACCTGGAGCCGGCCGCGGACTCGAATAATCCGCTCTGCGCTGAGGTATCGGTTGGTTTGAACAACGCCCGCAGCGTTGCCGATCTCGACCGCCGATGGACCGATGCTCAGGCCACTGCTGCCTGGGGCGCTCCGGGTGAGGATTCGGCCGTGCTCTTGCGCTGCGGGGTGACCGTTCCCGCGCCCACGAGCGAATTGCAGTGCGTCACGCTGGAAGGTGTCGACTGGCTCGTCGACTCCTCAGCTACCCCGTTCTTGACGCTGACCACCTACGGGCGCGACCCCGCCGTGCAGCTCTACGTCAACACCGGTGCCGTCAGCTCCAATGACGTGATCAGCTCACGTTCGCTGGTCGGCGCAATCACCGCTATCCCCGCCGTCGGCAAATGCACGACACCTGACGAACTGGACGAAGACACCCAGCAACTGCTGGACGGCTGAAGCGCCGCGCGCGTCAGCGCTCCAGTCCGAGCTCAACGAGCTCGGTGATCAGATCGCGGTAGCTGAGGCCGGAGGCGATCCAGCACTTCGGGAACATCGAGATCGGCGTGAAACCGGGCATCGTGTTCAGCTCGTTGACGATCAACTCTCCGCTGGGCGTCACGAAGAAGTCCACCCGTGCCAGGCCCTGTCCATCCACGGCTTCGAACGCACGAACAGCCGTTGCCTGCAGACGTGCGATGAGCTCGTCGTCGACATCCGCCGGACAGACGATTTCCACGCCATCACCGCCGAGGTACTTGCCTTCAAAGTCGTAGAAGCTCCGCGAGGTCAGGACCACCTCGCCCGGAAGCGAGGCGCGCGCCGATGCGCCGTCGCGTCCGGCGAGAACTCCGACCTCGATCTCACGACCTTCAACCTTGGACTCAACGAGAACCTTGTCGTCTTCGTCGAATGCAATGCGCATCGCCTCGTCCAGGCCCTCACCGTCGACAACGCAGGAAACGCCGACGCTGGATCCGGCGGTGGCCGGTTTGACGAACAGGATGCCCCCGAGGGCGGCGATCTCGCTGCGGACGCGATCGGGATCGCTCTCCCACTGCGTACGACGAATCGTCAGCCCGGGTGCGACGGCAATACCGGCCGATGCCAGGGCGAGTTTCGTGAAGTGCTTGTCCAGGCAGATGGCGGAATCCAAGATGCCGCATCCTGCATAGGGCACCCCGATCACGTCGAAGAAGCCCTGTATAGCACCGTCCTCGCCGTGCAACCCGTGCAGCAGCGGAAGCACAACATCGATCTCGCCATAATTGGTGACGGATCCATCGGTCTGTGCCACACGCAGTGTGCGGTCGCCTTCTGGCTGTGGCCACAGCACGCGAGTACCGTTATCGATCACCTCGGGCAGATGCGCGGAATCCAGGGCGAACTTCGCTGCGTCATCGGCTTCGAGCACAAAGGCTCCCGCACGTGTGATCCCCACGGGGATGACCTCGTAGCGGTCGCGATCAATCGCCTGCAGCACTCCGCCCGCCGTTGCGGAACTGATGGAATGCTCGCTGGAACGCCCGCCGAAGAGCACCACCACCGTCTGCTTGTCCATGATTGGTTCTCTCCTCCTGGGGAGTGTCGTCTTCAGTCGTCAGGTGCGGTGCGATATCGCGGGGGTTCATCTTCCCGTCGAGCACCATCTTCACCTGTTCGACGATGGGCATGTACACGTCAGACTCGTGTGCGAGTTTGAGAATCGGGGCGACGGATGCCAGACCCTCTGCGGTCTGGTTCATCTGCTTGACGACGTCCTGGAACCCGTATCCCTGACCCAGCAGCCGTCCGGCGGTGTTGTTGCGGCTCAACGGCGACTGGCAGGTGGCGATAAGGTCGCCCAGGCCGGCGAGGCCCTGCAATGTCTCCGGCTGCGCACCGTTAGCTACGGCGAAGTCCGTCATCTCCACGAGACCGCGGGTGATGATCGAGGCCTTCGTGTTCTCGCCGTATCCGACTCCATCGACGATGCCGATGGCAACGGCGATGAGGTTCTTGAGCACTCCGCCGAACTCCGTGCCGATGACGTCGGTGTTCACGAAAGTGCGGAAATACGAGTTGCGCGCGGCACGGGCGACGGTTTCCGCAGTCTCTTGGCTGAGCGAGGCGATCACCGCTGCCGTCGGCTGTTCCCGGGCTATCTCGAGAGCGAGGTTCGGCCCGGATGCGACGGCGATGCGAAGCGGGTCGCAGGCGAGCTCCTGCTCGATGACCTGACTCATACGCAGGCCGCTGGAGCGTTCGACGCCTTTCATCAGGCTGATGAGCGGCGCATCCGAGTTCGTCAGAAGTGGTCGGAGTGCCTTGAGATTCTCACGCAGCGATTGACTGGGCACCGAGAGGTACACCTGCTCGGCGCCCTCCACCGCTGCGGCCAGTTCGTGAGTGGCGGTGATCGTGCGGGGCAGGTTGATTCCGGGGAGATACTTCGAGTTGCGCTTGCCCTCGGCGATCTCGAGAGCCTGCTCCGGCCGCCGCGCCCACATTGTTACTTGGGCTCCGCCGTCGGCGAGGATCTTGCCGAAAGTCGTACCCCAGCTGCCCGCGCCGATGACTGTGACCCGGGGACCGTCTGAGGTCTGATTCTTACGAGTCAAGGCGTCCCGTCTCCTTCTGACCGTGATCGGCAGGGTTCCACCGTTTCTCGGGTGCCTTCTCGTCTCGCAGTTCTTCCAGCAGCGCCGTGATCGCGTTCATCACCCGGTTGGTGGCCTCGGTGAGAACCGCCGACTCGCTGGCGTGCTCCTTCAAGTCAGACAGATCGACGGGATCGCCGATCAGCACCTGCACTCGCTTGCGCGGTGGCCACAGACTCAGGCCCTTCTGATACCTGCCCATGATCTTGTGGGTGCCCCACTGCGCCATCGGGATCACCGGGAGGTCGCCTGCCAATGCCAGCCGCACCGCTCCGGACTTGCCGCGCATCGGCCACATATCCGGGTCGCGAGTCAGTGTGCCTTCGGGGTAGACGATGACACCGCGATCGTTCTCGACGAGAGCCTTCGACTGCGCGATCGTCTCTCTCGCGGCTTTGGCCGAGGCAGAGCGCGACACCGGAACCATTCCGGTTTTACGCAGCGCCCACCCGACCACAGGAATCCGGAACAGGCTCTCTTTCGCCATGAAGCGCGGCGCACGCCCGAGACGCCAGACAGCAACAGCAACGATGAGCGGATCGAACTCCGAGTAATGGTTGGGAGCCAGGACGAAGGCACCCTTCTGAGGAAGTTTCTCTTTGCCGCGAATCTCGATCTTCGCGAGAAAACCAACGATGGGCACCACGAGGCCCGCGAGCGGCCAAAAGAGGCTCGGGCGGGACTTCTCAGATGAGCGAGAGCCCATCAGCGTCACCGAACGACGTCGAAGTCGGCGCCAAGCACATCGAGCTTAGCGAGGAAGTTCTCGTATCCGCGGCTGAGGATGTCAACACCCGACACCTGGGACTCCCCCTGCGCGGTGAGCGCTGCGATCACATGGCTGTAGCCGCCACGGAGGTCAGGCACCACGATGTCTGCGCCGTGCAGCGGTGTGGGACCGGTGATGACCGCTGCCTGCTCCAGTTCGCGGCGCGGCACGCGTCGCGGTCCATCCTGCAGTCCGTGCGGGTGGACGACGATATCGGCGCCCATTTTCACGAGGGCCTGTGTGAAGCCCATCCGGTTCTCATAGACCGTCTCGTGCACGATGGAACGGCCGTTCGCCTGCGTGAGCGCGACCACCAGCGGCTGCTGCCAGTCAGTCATGAAGCCCGGGTGCACGTCGGTCTCCACCACGACAGGACGGATCTCGCCATCGCGTCGGAACAGGATGCCGTCCTCCTGGATGTCGAACCAGCCGCCGGCCTTGCGGAAGACGTTGAGGAAGGTCAGCATTTCTGGCTGTTTCGCACCGCCGACGAAGATCTCCCCGTCGGTGGCAAGAGCTGCCGAAGCCCAGGATGCAGCCTCATTGCGATCGAAGATCGAGCGGTGATCGTATCCGCGAAGCTTTTCGACCCCCTCGATGAAGATGACACGGTTCGGCTCGTACGAGATGATCGCGCCCATCTTCTGCAGCAGCGCGATGAGATCCATGATCTCCGGCTCGATGGCGGCGTTGCGCAGTTCGGTGACACCTTCGGCGCGCACTGCTGTGAGCAGCACCTGCTCGGTGGCGCCGACGCTCGGGTACGGGAGGTGGATGTTCGCACCGTGCAGACGCCCGCCCTGCGTCGATAGGCGGATGCCGCTGGGAAGCTTCTCAACGACCGCGCCGAATTTGCGGAGTGCATCAAGGTGGAAGTCGATCGGGCGGTCGCCGATACGGCATCCGCCCAGGTCAGGGATGAATGCCTGACCGAGCCGATGAAGAAGTGGTCCGCAGAACAGGATCGGGATGCGGGAGGCACCGGCGTGTGCGTCGATTTCTTCCATGTGAGCAGATTCGACGTCGCTCGGGTCCAGACGCAGCGAACCTGCTTCGTCACCCTCGGTGACCCGCACACCGTGAACCTCGAGGAGCGAGCGCACAACGGCAACATCACTGAGGTTGGGCACGTCCCGAAGAACACTGGCGTCTTCTCCGAGGAGAGCGGCAACCATGGCTTTCGTCGCGAGGTTCTTCGCGCCTGTTACATCGACACGACCCCGGAGCGGTCGGCCGCCTCGAATCGCCAGTACGTCTCCGGTCAAAGCAGGAACTCCATCCTGAAGTTCAGCGCGCACGGTTGTGGTCATTCGAGGGCCTCACTTCACATTCACGGTCGCGGCTCAGCCGCTGGAGCGGATGCCCCAGGCTCACGGTGTGCTCCGTGTCAGCGGACAGGGAGCGTACGTGGCCGCCACGACTCGCGGCGGGCCTCGAACTGCGTGATCTTGTCTTCGTTGCGCAGCGTGAGCCCGATGTCATCGAGCCCTTCGAGGAGCCGCCATCTAGTGTAATCGTCGATTCCGATCTCGACCTGGAAAGCCGCGTCTGAGGTTTCAGCCGGGTCACCGACCGTCGCCGTGCGTGCCTCAAGATCAACCGTGATCGACATGCCGGGGTTCGCATCGATCGCTGCCCAGATGCGCTCGAGGTCTTCTTCGGAGATCGTTGCTGCGAGCAGCCCCTGCTTGCCCGAGTTGCCGCGGAAGATGTCTGCGAAGCGCGGGCTGAGCACAACGGCAAAACCGAAGTCGCGAAGCGCCCAGACGGCATGCTCACGGCTCGAGCCGGTGCCGAAGTCAGGACCGGCGACGAGCACGGACGCTCCGTGGAACGCCGGCTGATTGAGTACGAACTCCGGGTCCTGACGCCAGGCGTGGAACAACGCGTCCTCGAAACCGGTCTTGGTCACGCGCTTGAGGAACACCGCGGGGATGATCTGGTCCGTGTCGACGTTCGAACGCTTCAGCGGTGCGGCGATCCCGGTGTGAGTGGTGAACTTTTCCATGATCAGACTCCCGCTTCGATAGACTCGGCGACCGGCGAATCCAACAGATCGCTCGGGCTGGACAGTGTGCCACGAACCGCAGTGGCTGCTGCCACCAGCGGAGACACGAGGTGGGTGCGGCCGCCCTTGCCCTGCCGACCTTCGAAGTTTCGGTTCGAGGTGGAAGCGCAACGCTCGCCGGGGGCGAGCTGATCAGGGTTCATTCCCAAACACATCGAGCAACCGGCGAAACGCCATTCCGCACCGAAGTCCTTGACGATCTGGTCGATCCCCTCGGCCTCGGCTTCCAAGCGGACGCGCGCGGAGCCGGGGACGACCATGACGCGCACGCCGTCTGCCTTTTTACGACCGTTGATCACTGACGCAAACGCGCGGAGGTCTTCGATACGACTGTTCGTGCAGGAGCCCATGAACACGGCGTCTACCGGCACCTCCTTCAACGGCGTCCCGGGAATGAGGTCCATATATTCCAGAGCGCGCTGCGCAGCCACTCGCTCGTTGGGGTCTGACATCTCTGCAGGATTCGGCACGGTCGCAGAAAGCGAGCTGCCCTGGCCAGGGTTGGTGCCCCAGGTCACGAACGGCTCGAGTTCATTCGCATCGAGGACGACCTCGGCGTCAAAGGTCGCGCCGTCATCGGTGGGCAGCGTACGCCAGTAGGCGACGGCATCCTCCCAGTCCTGCCCTTCGGGAGCGTGCGCACGACCCTGCAGATAGGCGAATGTGGTTTCGTCCGGGGCGACCATGCCGGCGCGGGCGCCCG
This sequence comes from Microbacterium sp. A94, assembly GCF_051842855.1. NCBI lineage: Bacteria > Bacillati > Actinomycetota > Actinomycetes > Micrococcales > Microbacteriaceae > Microbacterium > Microbacterium sp. A94. The sequence goes on from NZ_JBPXMU010000001.1 coordinate 642,606, forward strand.
CTTCGATCGACATGTTGCAGATCGTCATGCGCCCCTCCATGGAGAGCGCGCGAATCGCACTGCCACGGAACTCGAGCACGTAGCCCTGGCCACCGCCGGTGCCGATCTTGGCGATCACGGCGAGAATGATGTCCTTCGCGCTGACACCGGGCTTGAGCTCGCCGTCAACGGTGATCGCCATCGTTTTGAAGGGCTTCAGCGGCAAAGTCTGAGTCGCCATGACGTGCTCGACTTCGCTCGTTCCGATGCCGAAGGCCATGGCTCCGAATGCGCCGTGCGTGGATGTGTGCGAGTCACCGCAGACCACGGTGATACCCGGCATGGTCAGACCCAGCTGCGGTCCGACGACGTGCACGATGCCCTGCTCTGCGTCGCCGAGCGAGTGCAGGCGCACACCGAACTCTGCGGCGTTGCGGCGCAGTGTCTCGATCTGGGTGCGGCTGGTGAGATCGGCAATGGGCTTGTCGATCTCGAGCGTCGGAGTGTTGTGATCCTCGGTCGCGATCGTGAGGTCGACACGGCGCAGCGGTCGGCCCTCTGAACGCAGACCATCGAAGGCCTGCGGGCTCGTCACCTCGTGCACGAGGTGCAGGTCGATGTAGATGAGGTCGGGTTCGCCATTGTTGCCCTTGACGACGAGGTGGTCATCCCAGACCTTCTCGGCGAGTGTGCGTGGGCCGCTCGAATGAGCAGTATCAGCTGAGGTCATGTTGATATCTCCAGAAGTCGGTGGTTCGGCCGCGCTGAACTCCGCGACGAGGAGGCCTAGTTCGAGGTCTCGTCGCGGCCGCTAAGAAGAAGAACCACCCGCCGCATGCCGGTCAGTTTACACCGGTGCGACGGGTGGTCGGGACCATGACGATCAGTGTGTGGGCGGCTCGGGATGCAGCTGCTCAGGCGCCCGGCGTCGGTCATTTGCCGAGGCGATAAGGCTGGCAACGGTGGCAATACCCATCGCGCCGACAATCACGGTCAGCGACAGCCAGATCGGAATGTCCGGTGCCCACTCAATGTGCTGTCCGCCGTTGACGAACGGCAGCTCGTTGACGTGCATGGCATGCAGGATCAGCTTGACCCCGATGAACCCCAGGATGACCGCGATGCCGTAGTGCAGGTACCGCAGACGATCGAGCAGATCGCCGAGCAGGAAGTAGAGCTGACGCAGACCCATCAGAGCGAAGATGTTCGCGGTGAACACGAGGAACGTGTTCTGCGTGATGCTGAAGATGGCGGGAATCGAATCAATCGCGAACATCAGATCAGTGACACCGATCGCCACGAACACGATGATCATCGGAGTCCACATGCGCTTGCCTCCGACGACCGTGCGCAGCTTGGCCTCGTCGTACTCATCGCTGATGTCGATGCGACGACGGAGCAGACGAACGATGAAGTTCTCGCGCTTGGCTTCGCCTTCGTGGTCTCCCTCCGGCATGGCCTGGCGGATTGCTGTCCAGATCAGGAAGGCTCCGAAGATATAGAAGATCGGAGAGAAGTTCTCGATGATCGCGACGCCGGCGACGATGAAGATACCGCGCAGGACGATGGCGATAAGGATTCCGACCATCAGCACCTGCTGCTGCAGGCGCCTCGGGACCGAGAACTGCGCCATGATCAGCACGAACACGAAGAGGTTGTCGATCGACAGGCTGTACTCCAGCGCCCAGCCGGTGAGGAACTCGCTAGCGAACTGACCGCCGGCGATGAAGTAGAGCAGAACGGCGAAGATCAGAGCGAGGCCGACGTAGAAGGCGACCCACAGGCTGGATTCCTTTGTCGAGGGGATGTGCGGTCGCAGGCGCACCAGAAGCAGGTCGCCGATGAGGACGACGACCAGAACCGCCAATGCGGTGATCTCAAACCAGACAGGGATGTTCAAAAGTGCTCAGCACCTTTCGCGAGGGTCGATTAAGTGCCGAAAGTCTCTCCCCCGCACTGAGTGCGTCGCGCGCCCGGAGCAACTTTGATGGTGCTCGTGATGACGATACGCGCGGACTGGGATACTCCCTCTCGCCTCAGCAATGCTACCTGAGGCACGCCCGCACTGGGAACGCTGCGCAGACCCCTCAGCTCGGTGGGACGTCCCCAAACGTCCCACCTGTGTACGTCACACCATCGGGCCCGATCGAACCGAGCACGAACTCCACCGGGTACCCATCAACGTCTGCGCCGGCCAGGTGCGGCTGACGCAGTCGAGCATCGATGTCATGTACCTGTTCCGGTGTCAGGCGCGCGACATATAGCGTCGGGTACTGCGGCCCAGCCGTAGGCGCTTCCAAGAGGACTTCAGCGGCGGGGTAGCTGCGTGCCAGATCGATGACTTCAAGGATTGCGACGTCGGCGGTGCGGCTGGGAACGTGAACGATCCTGAGCCTCTCCTCGAGCGCGAACAACGTGTACGTGCCACCATGCTCGAACAGGAGCGTGGAAGACACCGACATGAACACGTCATCGAACTGCTCAAGGTCTGAAACGCGCACATAGGGCCAACCGTCGGCGACGCCGATCCCCCGCACCCCGGGCACATCGGCCACGGCAAGCATCCCGGTCAGATCGGATTCGACCGCCGTTTCTTCTGCCGGGTACACGGTCAGCTTCCATAGCGCGGGGGCTTCAACCTCGGGGTCCAGTTGGCGAGCATCCGCGGTCTCCCGCTGGAGGGTGACACCGGCGGTCAGATTCTCGGATGCACCTGCCGAATGCAGACGGCGCGCGAAGGCGAGGGTTTCCTGCGCGTCTGCATCATCCCCGATCGTCACCGAGAGCCAGCCGTCGCCTCCTTCGCATGCGACGACGAGGTCCTCCGCGCAGAGATTCGCACTGGCATCCTCAGACCATGTGCACCCGGTGAGCGCAAGGGCAAAGACACAGGTTGCTCCGGCCGCGACCCGTCGAAGCATCCTCATATCTGCCAGTGTGCACCATGACAGCTGGACGTCCGCGCCCGGGCAAGAAATGATTCTGAGACGATGACGCATTCGCCGACACTCTCTAGTGAGAGACACCGAAAGGAGCCAGATGTCAGAGCGATCTGAGGATCAGGAACTGGCCGCACGGGCAGCGACAGGTGATGAGAGCGCCTTTCGCTTGTTGTATCGCGCGCACGTTCGCCCGGTCTACTGGATCGCCCACAGCATCCTGAACTCCCCCGTCGACGCCGAAGACGTGACCCAGGAGACCTTCGTCACGGCTTGGCGAAAGTTGCCGGACCTGCAGCTCGCCGGCGAGTCGATCCTGCCGTGGCTAGCTACGATCTGCCGGTTCCAGTCGGCAAACCGGCTGCGCCAGAAACGACGCGATCAACTGCACACAACGGATGCTGCCGATGAGACGATCGCCGACACGGTGAACGTCGAGGATCAGGTCATCACGGCGGCGCTTGCCGACCGGATCGCGAAGGAGATCGGGACTCTGAGCGCCCTGGATCAGGACATCTTCCGCCTGTGCGCGTCGGAGGGATACGCGTATGAGGCTGCAGCTGCCGAGCTCGGCGTCAGTCACGCTGTTGTTCGCAACCGTCTCTCCCGAGTGCGCACGCGGATGCGCGGCGCCGTTGAGGAAGTGAGAGACGCATGAACCCACAAGACCAGCCCACACTCCCCGAGTTGTCACCGGAGAGCATCGCCAGAATCGAGGATGCCGTGTTCGCAGAGATAACCGCCAAGCGACCGATTACTCAACCATCAGCTGCACGCTCGCGTCGACGCCGGTGGCTCACCGGCTTGGGTATCGCTGCGGCCTTCGCCGCCGGCATCCTTGTCGCACCGCCGATCCTCGACATCGTTGACTCTGGTACCTCGATGACCGCCAGCGGCGGAGCGATGCCCGAATCCGCGGCCGACTCGGCCACGACATCCGCGCAGGTCGACCAGGCAGTCGCCGAGGACTCGGGCCGTGAGATCATCCAGACTGCCAACGCAACACTCCAGGTCGCCGATATCCGGGATGCTGCGGACGCTATCGCGGCGCTCGCCGATACGCACGGCGGATATGTGGAGACGACAGAGATCCGTTCGGCGCCGGTCACGGACAAAACCTCCGTCGAAGCGCCTCCCGAATCCGAATACGGGTGGATCGGGATCCGAGTTCCCTCTGCAGATCTGGCCACGGTCATCGAAGAGCTGGCTGAGTCCGGCACCGTGCTGTCGTCATCCGTCTCAAAGCAGGATGTAACCTCGACCGCGATCGATCTGCGGGCGCGGGTGGATGCGACTCGTGCTTCTGTTGAGCGCCTGACGGAACTCATGTCGAACACCGGAACTCTCTCCGAGCTCATCGAGGCCGAAGTGGCGCTGTCCGAGCGCCAGGCCCAACTCGAGTCCTACGAGCAGCAATTGGCAGCTCTGGACGATCAGGTGGCGATGTCCTCGCTGCAGGTCGAACTCACCCGCACTACTACTGCCACCACAGCCGATCCCGCGGGATTCGGTGATGGCCTGCTCGCGGGCTGGAACGGACTGATCGTCTCGCTGAACGCACTCGTGATCGCGTTCGGGTTCCTGCTGCCGTGGCTCGCCGTCGCTGGCGTCGTTGTTCTGGTCATCTGGCTGGTGCGCCGGCGGCGCGGGAAGTCGCCAGAAGCCTGATTTTCCGGGGTATACAAGAAGTCTTGTGAGATTCGCAGACCGCATCTAGCGTTGTGGATTGTGGAAGATATCTCCGTAATCACTGCTGTGCACCACCCGCTGCGCCGACGCATCTTCGACTTTCTACTGCTCTACGGAACCTCGCAGGTCACGGCGATAGCACGCGTCCTGGACAGCCAGGTCGGCAGCATCAGCCACCATCTGCGGATGCTGGAGCGCGCAGGCGTCGTCGAACGCGCCACTGATCCCCACGGCGACAAGCGCACGAGCTGGTGGAAAGTCGCGAGGAGCGGATTCACCTGGTCGACCGATGACTTCGAGGACTCGCCCGCCGATGCGCTTCTTGCGCGCGAGGCCGAGCGAACCGGTATCCGGCAGCAGATCGAGCGCTTGCAACGCTGGTACAAGCGTCGACAGCGCGCTGAGCTCAAAGACTACGACGCCTTCAATATGGAGAACTTGGGGTGGGCGACACCGGAGGAGCTCACCGATCTCTCGAACCGCGTGCGACTCCTGCTGGAACAGTGGCGCGAGAGCGTCGATCTCGAAGACGGGCAACAACGCACGCCCGTCTTCTTCTTCGCGCGAGCGTTTCCCACGGAGCCGTGATGACCGCCGAGCCTCTGCTTCTTCGCGAGCCGCCACGCTTTCCTCGAGATCGCGCCGTTCATGCGTGGATCGGCATAAAGGCGCTCTCGGACGCAGGCGATGCGGTGTGGACCATCGCCCTGGCATGGACAGCCGTGCAGATCACCAGCCCGGCCATTGCGGGCCTAATCGTGGCTGCGGGCACCCTGCCGCGAGCTGTCATCCTGCTGTTCGGCGGGATCCTCGCCGATCGTGCGAACTCTCGTCACGTGATGATGCTGTTCAACAGCATTCGAGTGGTTGTGCTCATCACCGTTGCCCTGTGGGTGCTGGCATCTCCGCCATCCGTATTGATTCTGTTGCTCGCAGCCATCGCATTCGGCGCCTGCGACGCTTTCTACGAGCCATCCGCCGGCACGATTGCACGGCAACTGGTGCGGACGTCGGATCTTCCGTCATACACCGCCGTGATGCAGACCGCATCGCGTCTGGGAACGATGGCAGGTGCGGCGGCCGGTGGCTTCCTCGTCGCTGCCATGGGGCTCGTCGGCAGCGCCTCGGTGAATGCGCTAACTTTCACCGTGGTCGTCGCGTTCATCGCCATCTGGTTGCGGCCCCGGTTCGCTCTGCCTCGAGCAGACAAAGAATCGGCGCTGCGCGGCATCCAAAAGGGGTTCGCCCATCTGCGCAACGCCCCCACCACCCGCACGCTCGTGATTGCGGTGTCTGGCTTGAACCTTGCGAGCGGTCCGGCCATTGCGATCGGCATCGCGCTGCGCGCCCATGACGAGGGCTGGGGTGCATCGGCCGTCGGCATCTTCGAGGGGCTGCTAGGCCTCGGCGCTGCGCTCGGGGCGGTATCGGTGGCGAAGTGGCGCCCGAAACGTGAGGCGCGAGCCGGATTCGCCGCACTGGTCGTGCAGGGAATCGGCATCGTGGCGCTCGGGATCGGTCCCGCTTGGTCGGTCGGCGCAGCGAGTTTCACGATCGGCGCGACCGCCGGATATGCATCCGTTCTCCTCGGTGCCACTTTCGCCGCGACCGTTGATCCGTCGTATCTCGGACGAATGGGCTCCCTCACCCGGCTCGGCGATGACGTGCTGATGCCCCTGGCCATGGCCGCGTTCGGCGCGTTGGCGTCGGCAACGGCGCTGTGGGTGCCGTTTGCGGTCTACGGTTCAGCAATGGCCCTGCTGATGATCCTGCCGCTGCGAAATCCGGCGTTTCGTGAGATATCGCTGCGCACGCCGGCTTCGCAGGGAACTGCCTGAAGCCGCTCCCCCGCGGTTGCTCAGCCGGCAGCCTTGCGGATGTGTTCGGCGATCGTCTTCTCGGTGTCCGGTGTCAGCGCAAGAAGGGCGAACGATGTCACCCAGAGGTCGCCGTCGTCCAGCTTCGCCGATTCCTCAAAACCCAGCGTTGCGTAGCGAGTGGTGAACTTCGAAGCAGCCTTGAAGAAGACGACGACTTTGCCATCAGCGTCGGCGTAGGACGGGAATCCGTACCAGGTCTTCGGCATGAGGTGGGGCGCTACCTCAGAGACGATGCGATCTATTCCCTCAGCGAGTGCGCGGTCATCATCAGGCATCGCCGCGATAGCCTCGCGGATCGCTTTCTCCCCCGCCGCGCGTGACTTTCCAGACTTTTCTTGCGCTCGCACTTCTGCTGCGCGCTCCTTGACAGCGTCTCGCTCGTCCTGGGACAGTCCTGCGGTCTTGTCAGCCATTTCGCTCTCCTCGTTCGTCGTGGTGGTTCTGTGCTTCTACACCCACGCTACGACGCGACATCCGAGGCCGCTTCTCGATTCCTGACGGCTTGACGGGAGATACGCGAAAACCCCCGGGCATGCCGGGGGTTTTCTGTGTTGTGACCCCAACGGGATTCGAACCCGTGTTACCGCCGTGAGAGGGCGGCGTACTAGGCCGCTATACGATGGGGCCAGGTCTTGCGGAGCGTTTCCGTCCCGCGACAACTAGACAAGTATGCCACGAGGATTTCGGCTCCGCCAAATCGAGACACCCCGACGGAGTTTCTCGGGCGAGTCTCCGCGAGATCGGGGTTTGCCGCCCGCGCGGGAAAGGAGTTGACTCAGCGTTATGCACGTCACAAAACACGAACATGCCACGCTCCGTCTCGAACACGACGGCGACACCCTGATCGTCGATCCTGGTGTCTTCACCTCGCCTCTGGATGACCTTTCCGATGCCGTCGCGCTGGTGATCACGCACGAGCACGCCGATCACTGGACTGCAGCTCATCTTGATCGCATCCTCGCCGCGGTTCCCGGCATCCCTGTCTTCGCCCCCGCCGGCGTAGCCGAGGCCGCCGGTGACTATGACATCACTGTCGTCACCCCCGGTGACATTGTGTCCGCGGGCGCGTTCACGCTGCAGTTCTTCGGCGGCGAGCACGCCGTCATCCACTCGTCGCTGCCCGCGGTTCAGAATGTCGGTGTGCTGGTCAACGGCATGCTCTACTACCCCGGTGATTCCTACGCTGTTCCCGTCGGCGTCGATGTCGATGTGCTCGCCGCCCCGCTCGGCGCTCCCTGGCTGAAGATCGGCGAAGCGATGGACTTCGTCCTCGAGGTGAGGCCGCGCCGTGCCTTCGGCGTGCATGACATGACGCTCTCTGAAGCGGGTCGCCGGATGCACCGCGAACGTCTGCAGTGGTCGACCGAGCAGTATGGCGGCGAGTTCTTCGAACTCAACCCGGGTGATTCGCTCGAATTCTGAACGATCTCTAGCCGGGCAACTGGGCCTGAGCCGCTCGCACACGCAGGTCGCGCGCGAGATGATCGCGCTGTTCGATGACGAGTCGGCGAAGCGCCGCCGGAGCCGAGTCGTTCTCCGCCAGCCATCCGTCAACGAGCGAGAGATCATCGGATGCGGGGAACAAGCCCACGACGAGACGCCGAGCGAGCTCGATGCTGCGATCCCGCCAGGCTCCGAGGATTCGATCGAAGTAGTCCTCGTCGAGACTCGCGATGAGGTCGCGGCGGCCACCGGCCCGCACACCACTGATCACCGCACTGAGGTGATCGTTGGTCAGCGAAAGATCCTCCCAGGCCGCATGCCACGCTGTGCCGCGCGACGCGGCGATCGGCTTCGACCAGAGGGCACGCAGCGACGCGGTGCGGCCGCTGGCGGTCTCATCGCGATCAAGTTCGGCCGAGATTTCTTCCCCGGTCGCATGACCCGTGGTGCGCAGCGAAGTCAGCAGCGCCCAGCGCAGGTCGGGGTCAATGACGAGGCCGAGTGGCGCTTCCCCGGCGAGGAGCGCCCGCGCCTGCTCGGCGTAGCCATCGTCATAGGCGGATGCCGCAGCGAACGCCCGCGCCCACGACAGCTGAGCGTCACTGCGGGGTTCCGCCTCCTGCAGCGCCTGCCATGTGCTCGTCAGCCAGGCGCGACGGTGCTGGGCTCGCACGGCATCCGGCACAAAATGACCGACGGCATACGCAGCATTCGCAACCACCCCGCTGAGGAGGCCGATGTTCTCCTCACGCGGTGCGTGAGCTGCGACGATACCGAGATACCGCACCGCCGACAGATCGCCATCGCGTGTCGCATTCCACAGCGAAGACCACACGAGCGCACGCGGGAGCGGGTCAAGCGTAGACAGGCCGTTTTCCACCGCTGCGAGTGAGCGCTCATCCAATCGCGCCTTGGCGTAGGTGAGGTCATCGTCATTGATCAACACGAGATCAGCGGAATCGAAGTCGACTGGCGTGCGTTCCTCGACGATGTCGAATTCGTCCTTCTCACGGAGGGCGAAACGGCCGTCGACGAGGTCGTACAGGCCCACGCGCAGACGGTGCGGACGCGGATCCGTCTGCACCAGCATCCGAGCGCCATCCGCGTCCGTCTCGAGCGAGAGTGTGGACATTCCGCTCGTCTCAAGCCAGGCGCGCGACCAAGCGCGCACATCGCGGCCCGATACGTCCTCCAGTTGGACGAGCAGATCCTCAAGCGTGGTGTTGCCGTAGGCATGCGCAACGAAGTACCGGCGGGCACCCTCGAAGAAGTTCTCTTCGCCGACGAAAGCGACGAGCTGTTTGAGGACGGCCGCTCCCTTCGCATAGGTGATGCCGTCGAAGTTCAGCTTCGCCGCTTCGAGATCAGTGATGTCGGCGACGATCGGATGCGTCGTGGGGAGTTGATCCTGCTGATACGCCCAAGCCTTGCGGTTCGCAGCGAAGCGTACCCAGGCGTCCGTGTACCGGGTAGCGACAGCCGAGGCATGCGCGCCCATGTAATCGGCGAACGATTCCTTCAGCCACAGGTCATCCCACCAGCGCATCGTGACGAGGTCGCCGAACCACATGTGCGCCATCTCGTGCAAAATGGTGTTCGCTCTCGCACCACGCTGCGCGTCTGTCGCAGCGCCACGAGAGAGATAGGCCTCGGTGAAGGTGACCAGCCCGGGATTCTCCATAGCGCCCAGGTTGTACTCGGGTACGAAGATCTGGTCGTACTTGCCCCAGGGGTACGGGAATGCGAAGGCGTCGGAGAAGAAATCGAGTCCCTGCCGAGTGACCGTGATGATCTCATCCTCTTCGAGGTATGCCGCCAGCGACGGACGACACAGAACTCCGAGCTCGATCGTCTGTTCGTTACGCGTCCAAGTCGCGTTTACCCGGTGATACGGTCCAGCGGCAACCGAGGTGATGTAACTCGACAGCGGAAGCGTTGGGGCGAACTCAACCGTCTGGGAATCAGCGTGGTCGGTCGTAGCGACGGCGCTCTGGTTCGACAGCACGTGCCAGCCCAGCGGGGCATGCACAACGAACGTGTAGGCCGCCTTCATGTCGGGCTGTTCGAAACAGGCCATCACCCGGCGGGAGTCGGCCGGCTCATACTGCGTATAGAGGTAGGTCTCCCCGTCGACAGGGTCGACGAACCGGTGAAGTCCCTCGCCGGATCGGCTGTACGCACCCGTTGCCTCGATCACGACGGTGTTAGAGGATTCAAGGCCGGCGATGGCGATCCGTGCACCGTCGTACGCGACCAACTGTTCGACACCGTTGACCGTGACGCGCTGCACCGACTCGCCGATAAAATCAATCCACGTCTCAGAGACTGTGGCGTCGAACACCAATGTGGAGCTGGTGGTGAAACCTGATCTGGCCTGATCTGGGGCCTCGCGCAGGTCGAGTTCGACGCGGATAGCGTGCACTGTGACGTTCGCGGATCGCGCGGCCGTCTCGTCTCTATTCAGATTCGCGGAGCTCATCAGACCATCGTTTCACGACTCAGTCTCATCGCTGTGAACAGAAACTCGGCAGAATCCGCTAAGCTGAGTTGACACATTCACGATGGCACCCGGAATCTCCGCGTATTCATCGGTCCGATTGCCTCATTGGCATGGTGGCCACTCGATCACCTTCCACCGTCTACCTCACGCACTCAGATGAGTAGTGCCGCGATCAATCGCCGCCACCCTGAGAGCCCCCTAAGCTGCCGAGCCGAACATCGTCGAGGCATAACGGGTCGATGCTCGGCCCACGAACAAAAAAGGAAACACAGCATGGCCACTGGCACTGTCAAATGGTTCAACTCCGACAAGGGCTACGGCTTCATTGCTCCCGATGACGGATCCGCCGATGTCTTCGCGCACTTCAGCGCGATCCAGGGCAGCGGACACCGCAACCTCGAGGAAGCACAGAAGGTCGAGTTCGACACGGAGCAGGGTCCCAAGGGCCCCCAGGCGACGAACATCAACGCGCTCTGAATTAGAACAAACTGAAGGCCCGGTTTCCCACCTCGCGTGGGAACCGGGCCTTCGGCGTTTCCGGCAAAATTAACGCTCTTATGAGCGTCGCCAATGCCCTGATGTGCTCCAAAGATACGCTCGTCGAGTCCCCTTGACACAGCAGTCCTGCGAAGGAGCCTCAATGAAGATGTCCCACGGGCGAAAGTCCCTCTTTGGTATTGCGCTTGCCTCAGCGCTCCTCCTCTCCCTACCCGGTTGCGCCTCGGGAGGCGAAGAATCCGGTGGCGGCAGCGATGGTGGCGGCGGGGAATCAGCCAGTTCCGGCAGCATCGCCTTTCTCATGCCGGATCGCGGATCCACACGGTACGAGCAGCAAGACCACCCGCTCTTCGCGGCGAAGGTTGCTGAACTCTGTGACGGCTGCGAGGTCATCTACCAGAACGCGGATGCTGACGCGACGAAGCAGCAACAACAGGCAGAGTCCGCTATCGCCCAGGGCGTGAAGGTCATCGTCTTGGACGCAGTCGACACCACGGCTGCGGCATCCATCGTCACCAGTGCGCAGGCATCCGGGATCAAGGTGATTACCTACGATCGCCCGATCGTGGACGTACCGGCCGACTACTACGTCTCTTTCGACAACAAGGAGATCGGTTCACTCATCGCAACCGACCTTGTCGCGCATCTGGAATCCGAAGGCGTGACCGAGGGCGGCTTGCTCATGGTCAATGGCTCGCCGTCGGACAAGGCAGCCATGCTTATCAAGGAGGGCTCGGTCGAAGCCATCGAGGCGAGCGATTTCACCGTTCTCGCGTCCTTCGACACCCCCGATTGGGTGCCGGCCAAGGCCCAGGACTGGGTTTCCGGTCAGGTTGCGCAGTTCGGCGATGAGATCCTCGGCGTCGTCGCCGCAAACGATGGCACGGGCGGAGGCTCCATCGCCGCTCTCAAGGCCGCTGGAATCACGGACGTACCGCCGGTCACCGGCAACGACGCCGAGATCGCGGCTATCCAGCGCATCATTGCGGGCGATCAGTACAACACCATCTCCAAGCCGATCCGCATCGTCGCTGAGGCGACTGCCGAGATCGCCGTACAGCTCATGAACGGTGAGACTCCGGAAGCCAGCACTGAGCTGTTCGACACTCCCTCGCAGCTGTTCGTTCCTGAGGTTGTGACGCTCGACAACGTCAAGGAAGTCATCTTCGACGGCGGCATCTACACCTACGACCAGGTGTGCACTGATGAGTACGTTGAAGCGTGCACTGCGGCGGGTATCGAAAAGTAGCCGTCGATACGCGCAGAGCCGGTCTCGCTGCTGCAAACGCACGGGACCGGCTCTGACGCGCTCCACAGCAATCTCGCCGCCCTCGCCGGAAAAGAGGCTTCCATGACATCACCTTCCACTGATTCGCCCGTACTTTCGTTGCGCGGCATCAGCAAGAATTTTGGCGCGGTAGCCGCGCTCACGGGCATCGATCTCGATGTGCACACCGGCGAGGTCGTCGCCGTCGTCGGTGACAACGGTGCCGGAAAATCAACGCTCGTAAAAATCTTGTCTGGTGTACACAGCCAAACGGCCGGGACGATCACGTTCGCCGGATCCGATGTGACCATTCCGACGCCGGATTCCGCGTTGCAGCTGGGAATTGCCACCGTGTTCCAGGATCTCGCGCTGTGCGACAACCTCAGCGTCGTCGAAAACCTGTTTCTCGGTCGCGAGATCAACGCCTGGAAACTCAACGAGGTCGAGATGGAGGTTCAGTCGTGGAAGCTGCTGCGGCAGCTGTCTGCAAAGATCCCGTCGGTGCGGATCCCGGTGGCATCCCTCTCGGGTGGCCAGCGCCAGACTGTCGCCATCGCCCGATCGCTGCTCGGCAGCCCGAAGCTCATCATCCTCGACGAACCGACCGCTGCCCTCGGAGTCGCTCAGACTGCCGAGGTGCTGAACCTGGTGGAGCGTCTGCGTGAGAATGGCCTCGCTGTGATCATGGTCAGCCACAATATGGCGGACGTGCAGGCAGTGGCGGACAAAGTCGCCGTGTTGCGACTGGGGAAGAACAACGGCACGTTCGCCGTCGGAGATGTGTCCTCGGACGAGATCATCGCTGCAATCACCGGTGCCAGCGACAACGTCGTCACACGCCGGGCTGCTGCTCGAGCAACACAGAACGGAGCCGACGCATGAGCGACATCGATATGGCTACCAACTCCATCGCGACCGACCTCCAGGATGAGCGGCTGATCCAGCGCACCGGCTTCCGCGGGGCAGTAAGCAGTGCGATCGACCGCGTGCGCGGGGGTGACCTCGGTGTTCTTCCGGTTATCGCCGGGCTGGTGATCATCTGGGGGATCTTCTCGTTTTTGAACCCGGTCTTCCTCTCCCCCGCAAACCTCGGCAACCTGCTCATGCAGTCTGCCGCCGTCGGTGTCATCGCGCTCGGTGTCGTATGCGTGCTGCTGCTGGGAGAAATCGACCTGTCCGTAGGATCTGTGAGTGGTCTTTCAGCAGCGGTGCTCGGCGTCACGTTCGTCAATATGCAGTGGCCGATCATGTTGGCGATTCTCGCGGCGGTCGCCGTCGGCGTCGCTGTCGGCTTCATCTATGGCTTCGTCTACAACCGCTTCGGGGTGCCCTCATTCGTCATCACTCTGGCGGGGCTACTGAGCTTCCTTGGCCTGCAACTGTGGGTGTTGGGCGTTGATGGAACCATCAACCTCCCGTATGACTCGTTCCTGGTCTGGTTCGGGCAGCTCGCCTTCGTGCCTGCCTGGTTGTCGTACACGCTCATCGCGCTGACTGCCGCGGCGTTCTTCTGCTACCAGTTCTTCGCTGCCCGCACACGACGGAAGGCCGACCTCTCCACGAAGTCGCTGCAGATGATGGTCGTCCAGACCGCACTCCTGGCTGTTCTGCTGCTGCTCGCTGTCTGGTACCTCAATCAGGGCCGTGGCATCGGCTGGATGTTCGTCTTCTTCGTGGGCCTCGTGCTGGTCATGCAGTACGCGCTGACGCGCACCAAGTGGGGTCGCTCGGTCTACGCCGTCGGCGGCAACCGTGAGGCTGCCCGCCGGGCGGGAATCAACGTGAACTGGATCTACATGTCGGTGTTCATGCTGGCCTCGTCTTTCGCAGCGATCGGTGGCATGCTCGCTGCTGGACGACTCGCAGCGGCCGCGCAGAGCAGCGGCACCGGAGATGTCAACCTCAATGCGATTGCGGCAGCTGTCATCGGCGGAACGAGCCTGTTCGGCGGGCGCGGATCCGCCTATGCCGCGCTGCTGGGCATCATCGTGATTCAGTCCATCTCGAGCGGGCTGACGTTGATGAATCTCGATTCTTCGTTCCGGTACATGATCACCGGCGCGGTGTTGCTTCTCGCAGTCATGCTGGATGCGGCGTCTCGCCGCAGTCGCACGACGCACGGACGTGCATGATCAGCGCTTCTGCAAGATCCGCAGCACGCACTGCTCTTCGACGGTGAGATAGGTTCGTGGACGCATTCGGGTCATAGCTCGTCGAACTTCGGGGATCGTCACACCGTCCTCGACGGCGCTGAACACGCGAGGATCGATATAGGAGTCCCGGGTAACTGCCGGTGTGTTGCCGAGCCGTTCCGCAACATCGGCGACGATATCGCGGATGGCAGCAGCATCCACCTCCGCTGTACTCTCGCGGGCAAGCAGCGCTGACGTCGCCAGGAGCGTACCGCCCCACGTGCGGAAATCCTTCGCCGAGAACTCCGCGCCCATGTGCTTGTGCACATAGGAATTGACACGCTTGCTGTCGACATTGTGGATGACATCGTCTTCGTCGAAGAACCGGAAGATCTCGTACCCGGGCATCTCGTCAAGCTGGCGGATCACACGGACGATCTGCGGATCGCGCACGGTCTTGACGTGCCGGGCGCCGCTTTTTCCGACGAAATCGAAAGTGACCTTCTTCGAGGTGATCTCCGTGTGCTTGCTGTGCAGCGTCGTGACGCCGTAATGCCCGTGCTTGCGCGCGTACTCGGCCCCTCCGACCCGGAAGAACTCCTGATCGATCAGCTTCACAATGCAGGCGACGACCTTGTCCTCACTCAGCCGACGTCGCCGCATGTCTCGATCGACCTGCTTACGCAGCCGTGGCAGACGCTCGGCGAAACGCAGGATCCGTGCGTACTTCTTCTTCTCCTGCCTGCGCCGAAAGGCCGGGCTGTAGATCATCTGTGTGCGTCCGGCGTCGTCAATGCCCCGAGCAAGCACCTTGGCACGCGGCGAACGCGCGATCTCAACATCGGACCAGGCCGGCGGAATCGCGAGAGAATCTATGCGCTTGATCTCACGTTTGCTTCGGATGCGGCGCCCACCGTCCCGGTCGACCGCATCCCCGTCGATCCACTCACGAGTGATCACCATGCGATGACCGTACCAACGCTGATGACGACAGCGTTGACTCGAAAGTGATTCCCCGGGAAAGCAAGAACTCCCCGCTCGAAAGCGGGGAGTTCTGAATGCTGGGGTACCTGGACTCGAACCAAGAATGGCGGTACCAGAAACCGCTGTGTTGCCAATTACACCATACCCCAAGGGCAAAACCGGAGCCTTGCACCGAGAGTTAACTTTACCCGACTTCTGTGTTCCTGCCAAAACGTGCGCACCCCTCCGGGCGCGTCGCCGCGGTCAGATCTCGACCCGGTGTCCAGACTGACCCGCTTCGATCCAGTTCTTCACCTCATATCCCTGCAACCGCGCCTCCTCGAGGTACTCCGCACGGGTGGCAGCATCCGTCTGAGGCTCTCTCCCGAGCAACCACAGGTACTTGTGATCGGGCGTACCGACGAGCGCATAACGGTAGTCAGAATCGATCTTTAGAACCCAGTAGTCCGCCTTTGTGAACGGAATCCAGCGCAACCCCTCGGGAAGGAAGGTGACCTCCAACCGGCCCGGGTGATCCTCATCCGGAATCGCCAAACCGAGCGCCTGAGTCGGCTCTCCCTGCTCATCGCGACAGCGGTTGTCGACCTTTACGGTGCCGTCGTCGTTGAGCGAGTACTCCGCTGTGACATCGGTCGCCTTATCGTCTTCATAACGCAACGGCAAACGCCCCAACTCGTACCAGAGGCCGAGATAGCGCTGCAGATCAAATACATCGACAGAGCGTGCTTCATGGTCAGTCATTGTTCCTCCTCGTTCGGTCTGCACCACGGTATTCGGTCACAGAGCTCACGATGAGGGGGTTGCCTATCGGCGCAAGTGCTGAGACAGTGCGCCGAGGCGACGCAACGACTCTTCCTTGCCGAGCAACTCCATCGATTCGAACAGCGGCGGCGATACCCGGCGTCCGGTGATGGCCACGCGAGGAGGCCCGTAAGCGACGCGAGGCTTCAACTCCAGCTTCTCCACGAGTGCTGTTGACAGCGCCTCCTGGATCTTCTCGGTGGTGAACTCGGTGACCGGCTCCAGAGCCGCGGTGCAGGCATCCAGAACATCCGCTGCGTTCGCAGGCAGACCCTTGAGCGCATCGGCGTCATAGGAGACATCGTCCGAGAAGAGGAATCCGACCATGCCGGGCACCTCCCCCAGAAGCTGCACGCGCTCGTGCACGAGCGGTGCCACCCGGAAAGCCATCACGAGCTGTTCGTGGGTCGGTTCTTCGAACAGGCCCGCAGCGGCGAGATACGGGATGGTGCGTTCCGCGAAGTCCTTCTCCCCGAGCATCCGAATGTGGTCGCCGTTGATCGACTCGGCCTTCTTCTGGTCGAAGCGAGCCGGGTTCGGGTTGACGTTCTCGATATCGAACGCCTCGATGAACTCGTCGAGAGAGAAGATGTCGCGGTCAGGGCCGATAGACCAGCCGAGCAATGCGAGATAGTTCAGCAGGCCCTCGTGGATGAAGCCACGCTCGCGGTGCAGGAAGAGGTCTGCCTGTGGGTCGCGCTTGGACAGCTTCTTATTGCCGGTCTCCCCCAGCACCAGCGGCATGTGAGCGAAACGGGGCACGAAGGTTGTGACGCCGGCGTCGATCAGCGCGGCGTAAAGCGCGAGCTGACGTGCAGTCGAGGGCATGAGGTCCTCGCCGCGCAGCACGTGGGTGATTCCCATCAGTGCGTCATCGACCGGGTTCACGAACGTGTACAGCGGGATGCCGTTGGGCCGAACCACCACGAAGTCGGGGAAAGACCCGGCGGGGAAGGTCACTTCTCCGCGGATGAGGTCGACGTACGTGAGATCCTCATCCGGCACGCGCAAGCGCAACGCCGGCTGACGCCCCTCTGCGCGGAAAGCTGCCTTCTGCTCATCGGTCAGGTCGCGATCGAAGTTGTCGTAGCCGAGCTGCTTCGCCCGACCGGCTGCCTCGTTGCGTGCGTCAATCTCCTCCGCGTTCGAGTAGCTCTCGTATAGCGCACCCGTCGTGAGCAGCTTCTCGATGACGCCGCGGTAGATGTCGTGACGCTCCGACTGGCGGTACGGCCCGTGCGGCCCACCGACCTCGACGCCCTCGTCCCAGTCGATCTTCAGCCAGGTGAGAGCGTCGACGAGCTGGCGGAAGCTCTCCTCGCTGTCGCGTGCGGCATCCGTGTCTTCGATGCGGAAGATCATCTTGCCGCCGTTATGACGGGCGTACGCCCAGTTATACAGGGCAGTGCGCACCATACCGACATGCGGCAGACCCGTCGGAGACGGGCAGAAGCGAACGCGGACGTCAGAGCCCGAAGCAGTGGTGGTGAGAGCGTGAGGAGTAGCCATATCTCCTCAATCCTACGCGGGTGTCCGAAGCCTTCCGAGCGGAGACGCGACGGCGATCGCGATTACGACGACGGCTGCGACCACGGCGAGGCCAGAGTACTGGAAGTTCGCCATCACGACCCCCGCGAGAACTGCGCCACCAGCGCCGCAGAAGCTCATGAGCGAGTCGCTGCGTCCTTGGCGACGCGTACGAAGTTCCGGTGTGGTGGCTTCGGTGAGCAGAGCCGCGCCAGCAACCGTCGAGGCGCTCCAACCGAGGCCCAACAGGATCAATGCGATCATCACTCCCCCCGCCTGATCGTTGGTGAAGAAGGCGAAACCGAGGGCTGCTGCGAGCAGCACCTGGCCCAGCAGGACCACGCGCAGCCGGCCCCAGCGGTCTGCGAGGATGCCGAAGACTGGCGACAGGGCGTACATCCCCGCTACGTGAGCGGCGATCGTGATGCCGACAAGCGTCGTGATGTCTGTGGATGATGCGTGCCCACCGTGCATGTCGTGTGCCATGTGCGACAGATGGATCGGCGTCATCGCCATCACAGAAACCATCACGATGTGCGCACCGGCAATAGCGAACATCGCGTAGCGGGCGACGCCAGCGTGGTCGCGGAGCGCAGCGGTGTGCGTCTGCGCGGCGGCTGACGCCAGCAGCCGCTGTGCCAGCAGCAGCGGGTCGGGCCTGAGAGCAATGATGTACAGGATGAAGGCGGCCGACTGGGCAACGAGCGAGAACAGGTACGAACCTGTCTGCGGCGGCATCCCGATGGCCTGACCCACGATCTCACCGGGGCCGAGCAGCAGCGGACCTGAGACACCGCCCACAGTGGTCGCCCACACG
Organism: Microbacterium sp. A94; assembly: GCF_051842855.1. NCBI lineage: Bacteria > Bacillati > Actinomycetota > Actinomycetes > Micrococcales > Microbacteriaceae > Microbacterium > Microbacterium sp. A94. Next base: position 661,062 of record NZ_JBPXMU010000001.1, read on the forward strand.
ACGATCGACAGATCACGTCCGCGGTGCACAGGCTGCGCGAGATCGGTTGCGGCGAATCGCGACTGCAGGTTTCCGGCGTTCCCGGCGCCGATGAGGATGATCCCGACCAGCAGCAATGGGAAGAGACGCAGCGCCGCTGCGAGGATGACGATGCCAATGCCGACGAGCGCAAAGAGGTTACCGAGGGTGAGCGCGCGCCGACGGCCGAACGCACTCGCGAACCGCGCGAGCGGAATGGCGCACAGCGCCGCCCCGAGTGTGACGGAGGCGGTGGCAAGTCCGGATAGCGCATCGTCCCCGGAGATGTCGGCGGCCAGCAATGCTCCGAGCGAGACGGTCGCACCGAAGGCGATGCCGCCGAGAACCTGTCCTGCCGAGAGGACCAGCACCGTTCGGCGCTGGAGAGCGCGCTGCTCCTGAACGGTCGGTACGCTCACGAAACCGGGATCGCGTCCCGCACGGAGCTGCGCAGGATGCCAATGCCTGAGACCTCGACTTCGACGGTGTCCCCGGCGACGAAGGTGCCTACCCCGGCGGGCGTTCCTGTGAGGATGACGTCACCGGGAAGCAGCGTGAACACCGCTGATGCGTATTCGATGATCTCTTCAACCGAATGGATCATGTCGCTGAGCGGCGCGCTCTGACGCACTTCGCCATTCACGCGTGTCTCGATTGTCGCGTCATCCCGCTCGAATTCGGTCTCGATCACGGGGCCGAGCGGGCAGAAGGTGTCGAAACCCTTGCCCCGAGTCCACTGTCCGTCTTTCTTCTGCAGGTCGCGGGCAGTGACGTCGTTGGCGACGGTGTACCCGAACACATAGTCCAGAGCATCCGCTGCCTTGACGTTCTTGGCGATGCGACCGATGACCACGGCCAGCTCACCCTCGTGCTCGGTACGCTCAGACAGGGTCGGACGCACGATCGTGTCGCCAGGGCCGATCACCGAAGTGTTGGGCTTGAGGAACAGCAGCGGTTCCTCGGGTGCCACTCCCCCCATTTCTGCGGCGTGATCGTGATAGTTCTTGCCGACGCAGACCACCTTCGACCGCGGAATGACGGGTGCGAGCAACGCAACATCCGCCAGCAGAACGCGCTCGCCCGTGGTTTCGAAACCGGCGAACATCGGATCCCCATCGAGGACGACGAGCTCTTGCTCATCGAGGATGCCGTAGCGAATAGCGTCATTGTGGCTGAACCGAGCGATCTTCACCCTGTCAGCCTACTCGCGCGGCTGGTCCCCTTCATCCGTCTGCCCGGATGCAGGGCGAAAAGCCGGATGCAGGACGAAACACCGTGGTTTCGCCCTGCATCCGGGCATCGGCCCTGCATCCGTACAGGTAGAACTGAGGTCAGCCGTCGAGCCGCTGCAGCCAGCCGTGCTTGTCTGCGCGGCGACCGTACTGGATGTCGGTCAACTCTTCCCGCAGGGACAGCGCGAGGTCGCCGATGGGCTGCTGATCTTCGAACTCGCCGGTCACCAGAGCGCCGATCGGAGTCACAACCGCCGCGGTACCGCAGGCGAAAACCTCGACGATATCGCCAGATGCCACCCCGTCGCGCCATTCCTGCAGGGAAACCGCACGCCGCTCGACGGTGTGTCCGCGGTCCTCGGCCAACTGCAGCAACGAGTCGCGGGTGATTCCTTCCAGGATGCTGTCGGAGTGCGGAGTGACGATACGCCCGTCCTTGTACACGAACACGACGTTCATGCCACCGAGCTCTTCGACATTGCCGTCCTGATCGAGGAAGACGACCTGGTCGCAGCCCTGATCGGCGGCCTCAGCCTGTGGGAGCAGACTCGAGGCGTAGTTGCCTCCGGTCTTTGCTGCCCCTGTACCGCCCTTACCTGCACGCGCATACGTCTCGGACAGCCAGATCCGCACCGGCTTCACTCCGCCCTTGAAGTACGAGCCTGCGGGGCTCGCAATCAGGTAGTACGCCACCTTCTGCGCGGGACGCACGCCCAGGAACGCCTCTTTTGCGAACATGAACGGCCGGAGGTACAGGCTCTGGTCCTCGCCCGACGGCACCCACGCGCCATCGACCGCAACGAGCTCGCGCAATGACTGGAGGAAGTACTCACTCGGCAGCTCTGGCAAGGCCATGCGCCGGGCACTGCGCTGCAGGCGCGCGGCGTTCTGGTCGGGACGGAACGTGTACACAGAGCCATCCGCGTGGCGATAGGCCTTAATGCCCTCGAAAATCTCCTGGCCGTAGTGCAGCACGGCCGCTGCCGGATCCAAGGAGATCGGCCCGTAGGGCTGCACGCGCGGGCGGTGCCATCCACCACGTGCCGACCAGCAGATATCGACCATGTGGTCGCTGAAGACCGAGCCGAAGCCCGGTGCCTTCAGAATCTCTTCACGCTCAGCAGCGGATTTTGCTGCGAGGTTCTTCGTCACTGCGAACTCCAACGGAGCGAGTTCGGTTTCGGTGGTTGTCATGTCACATCCTGCGTTCGATGCGGGCGGCGCTCGCGTGAATCCAGACTACGCCTGGAGTCTGGCGATGATGGCGTCGCCCGTCTGGCTGGTGGTTCGAGAGCCGTCTCTGGCTGCGATGTCCTCCTCGACCGCGCGTGTCACGCGGGCCGATTCCTCGCGGAGCCCGAGATGGTCGAGCAGGAGCGAGATAGACAGGATGGCCGCAGTCGGGTCGGCTTTCTGCTGACCTGCGATGTCCGGCGCCGAGCCGTGAACGGGCTCGAACATCGAGGGGTACGCGCCGTCGGGGTTGATATTGCCTGAAGCGGCGAGGCCGATGCCACCGGTGACGGCGCCTGCCAAATCCGTGAGAATGTCGCCGAAGAGGTTGTCGGTGACGATCACGTCGAAGCGATCGGGGTTTGTGACCAGGAAGATCGTGGCCGCATCGACGTGCAGATAGTCTACGACCACATTCGGATGCTCAACAGCCACCTCGTTGACGATGCGCTGCCAGATGCCCCCGGAGTGGACCAGAACGTTGGTCTTGTGCACCAGAGTGAGCTTCTGACGGCGACGCTCGGCGAGAGCGAATGCGTAGCGCACGACGCGCTCGACACCGAAAGCAGTATTGACGCTCGTCTCATTGGCGATCTCGTGCGCGGTGCCGACTCGGATGGCACCGCCATTGCCGACGTACGGACCCTCGGTCCCCTCGCGGACGACGACGAAGTCGATCTCGCCCGGATCCGCCAAAGGCCCGGATGCCCCGGGATACAGTTTCGACGGACGCAAATTCACATAGTGGTCGAGTGTGAACCGCAGCTTCAGCAGCAGGCCGCGCTCGATGTTCGCGTTCTTCAGGCGCGGGTCGCCAGGTGTTCCTCCGACAGCGCCGAGGATGATGGCATCCTGCGCCTTGAGCGCTTCCAGGTCTTCATCGCTCAGCGTGTCGCCGGTTTCGAGATAGCGTGCAGCGCCGAGCGCAAAGCGCGTCTTGTCGAACACGACATCGGATCCGGCGGTGACGGCGTCGAGCACCTTCTCGGCTTCTGCGACGACCTCGGGGCCGATCCCGTCACCCGGGATGACCGCAAGCTTCACGACACGCGACATGGACTCTCCTTGCATCGGGATCCGCGGCGTCGAGTCTCCGGCGCGCGGTATCTCCCAGCGTACTGGTCAGCGTGCGCGTGGTGCGCGCAGTGTGACGGCGGCTATCGAACCAGCGAGCACGACGAGTGCCGCGCCGATCAGTGACGTGACCATGATTCCGGATTCAAACGCGGACGCCGCAGCATCCCACAGCGCCGTGCCGACCGCATCCGGCAACTGCTGAGCTGACGTGTAAGCGCCGGCAAGAGTTTCCCGGGCAACACGACCGGCTTCGGCAGGCACGCCTTCTGGAACCACGAGTGCACCGCGATACAGAGCCGTGATGACTCCGCCGAGGATGGCTGTGCCCAGCACAGCACCCAACTCGTAGGCGGTCTCTGAGACGGCACTCGCTGCACCCGCTTTCGAAGCGGGTGCGCTGGAGAGGATGAGTTCGTTGGAGATCGTCTCGGCCGCACCGATTCCGATCCCGAGCACAGCGAAGGCAATGATCAGCGGCAATGGCCCGTGCCCTGCTGCCGTGAATGCGACCAGGAGGTATCCAACGACAGAGAACACCAGGGCGGCGGGCACGACCAGATGCGGAGGCAGACGGCGCGATATCGGCACGACGCTCAGCCCGGCGACGATGACGGCGAGCATTCCCGGCACGAGCGCCAGGCCGGCCATCATCGGTGACATCCCCAGCACGAGTTGCAGGTGCTGCGGGACGAAGTACAAGAATCCCACCAGCGCCACCACGCTGAGCAGGTTCACCAGGATCGCACCGGAGAAGGAGCCCCGGCGGAACAGTGCCATATCGAGCATCGGAGACTCTGCGTGCAACTGCCGGCGGACGAACATCACGCCGAAGACAACCCCGACGATCGCCCACGCCGCGGCGATGAGAGTGGGACCGTCCACAGCAAAGGATTTGATCGCGTACACGATCGGGATCATGGTCCCCAGCGAGAGCAGGATGCTGATCGGGTCGATCTTGCCCGGTGCCGGGTCGCGGCTCTCCGGAACAAGGAGGGGCGCGCAGATCAGCAACGGAATGAGCACCGGCACGGCGATGAGGAACACCGATCCCCACGCGAAGTGTTCCAGCAGGATCCCACCGACGATCGGGCCGAGCGCGGCACCAGCGGAGAAGGCGGAGGCCCACACGGCGATGGCCATTCGTCGCTGATCGCGATTCTGGAAGATCGAGCGCAGCAGCGACAGCGTCGAGGGCATCAGCATTGCTCCGAAGAATCCGAGCATCACGCGCGCCACGATCAGCAATGCGGCTGTGGGCGCGAAAGCAGCGAGTACCGAGACCACCGCGAAGCCTGTGGCACCGAACAGCAGCATGCGGCGGCGGCCGAATCGGTCCCCAAGCGTTCCCATCGTGACCAGCAGACCGGCGAGCACGAGCGGGTACGCGTCGATGATCCACAGCTGCTGGGCACCGGATGGAGCGAGAGCGATCGCGATCTCCGGCAGCGCGAAGCTCAACACCGTGGTGTCGACGGATACGAGCAGTACGGGCAGCATCAGCACGACGAGTGCGAACCACCCGCGTGCGCCCACTCGGGGTGCGTAGATTCCGCCGGTGTCAGTCGGCGTGGCCTGCGTCATGGAGATCCTCTTCTGCGTTCGACGGCGTCGAGATACTGAACCGTCCAGATGGTATAGTAACAGACATGGCCAGACCTCCCCGCGCCCGAAAGCGCGTCCTGGACGCCTTCGAAGCGATCCTCATCGAGGATGGTGAGCGCACGGCGACACTGGATGCGACTTCCAAGGCCGCCGGAGTCTCCAAGGGCGGTCTGCTGTACCACTTCGCAGCGAAAGAAGACCTGATCACCGGGCTCCTGGAGCGTCTCGAAACTCTCGCGGAGGAAGACCTCGAACGCATGGCAACTGCCCCGGAGGGTGCTGTCGCCTATTTTCTGCGAACCTCCGTGATGGAAGATGCCGCGCTCGACCGCGCCTTGGTCGCCGCATCGCGCGTCGCCCAGGGAGGTTCCGTCGCAGCATCCGAGGCTTTGAGACGCATCCGCGAGGCATGGGCTGCTGCTTTACGCCCCCACGTGCGCGATGAAACAGCGCTCGACCTGGTGATGCTACTCAGCGACGGCCTCTACTACAACAACGCGCTGGATGCCGCGGGCACTGAAGCCAGCGGACTCGCAACGCCCGTGCCGGTCGGAGACCGGCTTGACGAACTCATTGCGCTTGTTCTGCGTTCCGCCTCCTGAGCGCTGAGCTCAGGAGGCGGGCGCTGATCAGACCTCGGTGATCTCGATCTCGCGAATGACGTTGGCCTCAATCGCCTCGCCGACCTCGGCGAGCAGATCCTCGGGAACGCGGGAGTCGACGGTCAAAACGGTCAACGCCTGGCCACCTGCTTCACGGCGAGCAACCTGCATGCCAGCGATGTTGATGCCTGCCGCACCGAACTTCTGGCCGTACACCGCCACGATGCCCGGACGGTCGGTGTACTGCATGACGATGTGGTGCGTCTCGATCGGAACCTCGATGTCGTGGCCGTTGATGCCCACGATCTTCTGCACCATTCGGGTGCCCGCCAGAGTACCGGCCACGGACAGCACAGTGCCGTCGGCCAGAGCCCCGCGCAGGGTGGTGAGGTTGCGATACTCCGGGCTGTCCTTCTCGACGATCAGACGAGCCTCGATACCACGCTGCTCTGCGAACAGCGGGGCATTGACGTAGGAGACATTCTCACTGACAACATTCGAAAGAATGCCCTTGAGCGCAGCCAACCGGTAGACGCTGACGTCATAGTCCGCCAATTCGCCGCGGACCTCGATGTCCAAGCTCGTGAGAGCAGACGTAGTCAGGCCACTGAAGATCTGACCGAGCTTCTCGACGAGCGCGATGCCAGGACGGACGAACGGGTCGATGATGCCGCCAGCGACGTTGACAGCATCCGGAACCAGGTCACCCTCAAGCGCGAGCTTGACGGAGCGCGCGACCGAAACGCCGGCCTTCTCCTGTGCCTCGTCGGTGGATGCGCCGAGGTGGGGTGTGACGACGACGTTCGGCAGGTCCAGCAGGGCGTGTGCGGAGCCGCCCTCCGCCGGAGGCTCAGAAGTGAACACGTCGAGACCGGCACCGGCGATCTCACCGGCGATGAGAGCCTCGCGGAGAGCCTCCTCATCGATCAGGCCGCCACGGGCGACGTTGATGACGTAGGCGGACTTCTTCATCGCCGCGAACTGTTCTGCGCCGATCATGCCTGTCGTTTCGGGCGTCTTGGGCATGTGGATCGTCAAGAAATCTGCCTCAGCGACCAGCTCGTCGAGTGTGCGCAGTTCGACGCCGAGCTGCTGCGCGCGTGCACTCGTGACGTAGGGATCGTAGGCGATGACCTTCACGCCGAATCCCTGCATTCGAGCGGCCACCAGAGCACCGATACGGCCGAGGCCAACGATGCCGAGGGTCTTCTCGAACAGTTCCGTACCGGTGTACGCGCTGCGCTTCCACTGGCCGGCAGCCAGCGATGCGTGCGCCGCGGGCACGTGGCGGGCAAGGCTGAGAATGTGCGTGCAGGTGAGTTCTGCAGCAGAGATGATGTTCGACGTCGGTGCGTTGACCACCATGACGCCGGCCTTCGTCGACGCCGGGATATCGACGTTATCCAGGCCCACCCCGGCGCGGGCGACGACTTTCAGCTTCGGTGCGTGGCTCAGTGCCTCCGCATCGATCTTGGTCGCAGAGCGGATGAGGACGGCCTGCGCGTCAGCGAGCGCCGCGAACAGCGCCTCTCGATCGGTGCCGTCGACTTGTCGTACGTCGAAGTCGGGGCCGAGGGCCTCGATCGTGGCGGGCGAGAGAACTTCGGCGATGAGCACGACGGGCTTCGACACAGCGGATCCTTCGAGATAAGCGACAAGCGCGGGTGGGATCGATGCGCCGCACACCGTCGGGGCGCGATCGGTTCCACCTTACCGGAGGGTGAACGGTGCTCCGTGCCGTGTGACGCGATGCGTCATGCGCACTATCCGGTCAGCGAGGCGAAGTTCAGGGTGCTCAACGCGACGACGTTCATCCAGAACACGGCCACCAGGCCCAGTCCAGCGATCAGAGTGATGCTGAGCTCCGCGGCGCTGCGGCGTCGGCCTGATGCGTAAGCTGCCGCGAAGACCAGGATCGGGAAGAGCACCGAGAAGATGAGCACGAACCAGCCGTACGCGTTCAAGCCGAAGCCGGCCACGGCTGCCAGGTACGCGACGGCGTTCCACACTCCGTAAGCGTAGAAGAGTCCTGCCAAACCGATGATGATCGTCTTACCCAGGCCGAGGCTCTGCCCACGGGATGCTGTCATCTCGCTCATGCTCCGATCACTCCTGTCATGACGAACGGCCAGGGCACGAGCAGAAACACTCCGCCCAGCAGACCGAGCACGCGCACCCAACTGGCTGCGGTACGGGTCAAGAACCAGACGGCGGCGAACCACAGGGCGGGGGCCAGCACCGCCGCCCACAACGCCACCTGGTACATGACGCCGGGAATCAGGAACAGGGCGCCGCCTTGCAGGTTGAGTCCGCCGACGATCCAACCGATCGTGTACAGCAGGTAGACGCCGCCGACGATACCGAGCAGAAGGAGCATCGGCGTGCTGAGTGGCTTCGGCTCCGTCGGAGCGGTTACGGAACCGTCCTCTTCGAGGCGCCCCACCGTTTCGCTGTCTTTACCGACGGCATTCCATCCATCCGGCAGCGCAGGAGTGGCGGCTGGCTGGGGCGCAGCCGTGTCTTCATCGCCCGCCCAAGAGAGCGCGTCGTCAGCATCCGATGTCATGTGTCCAGCGTAGCGATCACTGCACCCCGCCCGATATGCTCAGGGCGTTCATAGTCTGAGGAGAATTTACGTGGTTGAGCGCAAGAACAAGGTCGCCGATTCGGCTGACGCCTCCGTGCCGGAGCCTGCCGACGGATCCGACCGCTCCTGGGTTCCCACCCCGGCGTCGAAGAAGAAGGCGACGACCTTCCGCTGGATAGCAGCAGCATTGTGGGCTGTCGCCATCGCGGCCGAAGCCGTCGCGATCTTCTGGCTGCTGCGCCAGCGCGAGTTCGTCGGCGAAGACGGCACGCTGATCCGCGACCCCGATACCGGGCTTCTGGAAACACAGAATGCGACCGCCACCTTCCCGCAATGGGCCTTCATCGCCCTCATCGTCGCCCTCGTCGTGATCGCAGCGCTCTCGATCACCGGTTCGATGCTGTGGAAGAAGGCCAATCGGCTGGATCCGGCGAAGAAGTCCGACACCGTTCGCTTCTTCGTGCAGAACCAGCTCGGTGCGATCATCGCCATCGTCGCGTTCCTGCCGCTGATCATTCTGATCTTCCTGAACAAGGACATGGACAAGGGTCAGAAGACAACAGCCGGCATCATCGGCGTCGTTTTTGCGGCTGTCGCGGTCGCACTGGGGATCGACTACAACCCGCCGTCCGTCGAGCAGTACACGGCTGACCAGTCCGCCGTGATTCAGCTGCTCGGCCAGGACGAGGTCGTCTGGGTCGCCGGTGGCAGCGTTTACCACGTGTGCGACGAGGTCTCGGATATTCAAACGGGCAGCGAGAAGATCACCGGTACGACCGCCGAAGCCATCGAGGCCGGCAAGGGCCGGCTCACGCTGAAGTTCGTGTCCGAGCTGCGTGCCTGCGATCTGGCTGTTCCCGAGAACGCCGATGAGATCACGGATGCGCTGCGTGAGATCCAGGGCGGGGCCGTAGACACGCTGCTGCCGCAGCCGGTGTGGGCTGACCCGGCCGATGATCCACTCAAGCTTGAGGCTGTCGCCGAATAGCCGAACGCAAAATGGGCGCCCCGCGAGGGGCGCCCATTTTCGTATAACGATGGATCAGCGTGCGGCTGAGCCGTCGACGTAGTCCTCGTCCTGCTGCTTCCATGAGAACAGCGAACGCAGCTCCTTGCCGGTGACCTCAATCGGGTGCTGCTCTTCCTTGGCGCGCAGCTCCTGGAACTCCTTGCCCCCGTTGTCCTGGTCGTCGATGAAGCGCTTGGCGAAGGCGCCCGACTGGATGTCGGCGAGCACGCCCTGCATGCTTTCCTTGACGCGTGCGTCGACGACGCGCGGGCCCGATACGTAGTCGCCGTACTCAGCGGTGTCCGAGATCGACCAGCGCTGCTTGGCGATGCCGCCCTCCCACATGAGGTCAACGATCAGCTTGAGCTCGTGCAGAACTTCGAAGTAAGCGATCTGAGGCTGGTATCCGGCCTCGACGAGGGTCTCGAAGCCTGCCTGCACGAGGTGGCTCATGCCGCCACAGAGCACAGCCTGCTCGCCGAACAGGTCGGTTTCGGTCTCTTCGGTGAAAGTCGTCTTGATGACGCCGGCACGCGTGCCGCCGATGGCCTTCGCGTACGACAGCGCGAGCGCCCAGGCCTGACCCGAGGCGTCCTGCTCGACAGCGATGATGTCCGGGATGCCACGACCGGCGACGAACTCGCGACGCACGGTGTGACCGGGTGCCTTGGGAGCGACGAGGATGACGTCGACGCCCGCGGGCGCGTCAATGTAGCCGAAACGGATGTTGAAGCCGTGCGCGAACGCCAGCGTCTTGCCCTCAGCCAGGTTGGGGGCGATCGAGTCGGAGTAGATCGTGCGCTGGTGCTGGTCCGGCGCGAGGATCATGATGACGTCGGCCCAGGCCGTCGCATCCGCAACATTCTTCACCGGGAATCCGGCTTCTTCTGCCTTGGCGATCGACTTCGAGCCGTCCTTGAGCGCGATGGCGACCTCTACGCCTGAATCGCGAAGGTTCATCGCGTGGGCGTGGCCCTGCGAGCCGTAGCCGACGATCGCGACCTTCTTGCCCTGGATCAGGGACAGGTCTGCGTCATCGTCGTAGAAGATCTCAGTACTCACGTTGTGTTTCTCCTTGATTGTGGTTGTTTCAGGACCAGACGGTCCCTGCAGGACCAGACGGTCCCTGAGCTTGTCGAAGGGTCAGCTGCGCAGAACGCGCTCTGTGATGCTCTTGCTGCCGCGCCCGATGGCGAGCAGTCCGGACTGGGCGAGTTCCTTGATGCCGAATGGCTCCAGTGCGCGCAGCAACGCCTCGACTTTGCCCTTATCGCCGGTGACCTCGATCACCAGCGCATCGGCGGCATAGTCCACGACCGAGGCGCGGAACAGGTTCACGACTTCGATCACGTTCGAGCGAGTCGTGTTATCTGTTCGCACTTTGACGAGGACGTGCTGGCGCTGCACGGAGGATGCCGGGTCGAGCTCAACGATCTTGATGACGTTGATCAGCTTGTTCAGCTGCTTCGTGACCTGCTCGAGCGGCAGCTTGTCGACGTCGACGACCACAGTGATCCGGGAGATTCCCGGAACCTCGGTCACCCCGACGGCGAGGGATTCGATGTTGAAGCCGCGGCGGGCGAACAGTCCGGCGACACGAGTCAGCAGACCCGGCGTGTTCTCCACGAGGAGACTCAGAACGTGAGTTGACATGGCTCAGATCTCCTCATCGAAGGCGGGTGCGTGGTCACGGGCATACTGCACGTAGTTATTGCTGACGCCCTGGGGCACCATCGGCCACACCATCGCGTCGGCCGAGACGACGAAGTCGATCACGACGGGACGGTCGTTGGTGTCCAGCGCAAGCTGGATCGCGGCGTCGACTTCCTCTTCCTTCTCCACGCGGATGGCGAGGCATCCGTATGCTTCAGCGAGTTTCACGAAGTCGGGGATTCGAACTGTTCCATGCCCGGTGTTCAGGTCAGTGTTCGAGTGCCGGCCGTCGTAGAACAGCGTCTGCCACTGGCGAACCATGCCCAGCGAGGAGTTGTTGATGATCGCGACCTTGATCGGGATCTTGTTGATGACACAGGTCGCGAGTTCCTGGTTCGTCATCTGGAAGCAGCCGTCACCGTCAATCGACCAGACCGGCCGGTGCGGCTCAGCGACCTTCGCGCCCATCGCTGCCGGAACGGAGTAGCCCATGGTTCCGGCCCCACCCGAGTTCAGCCAGGCGTTGGGGCGCTCGTACTTGATGAACTGCGCAGCCCACATCTGGTGCTGTCCGACCCCGGCGGCGTAAATGCCCTCGGGACCGGTCAGCTCGCCAATGCGCTTGATCACGTATTGCGGTGCGAGCAGCCCATCGCTGGGTTCGGTATAGCCGAGCGGGAACTCGTCGCGCAGACCGTCCAAGTACGACCACCACTCAGCGGTGTCGGGCTTGGCACCATTGATCGCGCCACGGTATGCAGCATCCAGATCGACGAGCACGTCGCGAACATCGCCGACGATGGGCACATCCGCCATACGGATCTTCGAGATCTCCGCGGGGTCGATGTCGACGTGCACCACCTTCGCATTCGGGGCGAAGAGTTCCGACTTACCGGTCACCCGGTCATCGAAGCGCGCACCGAGCGAGACGAGGAGGTCTGCCTCCTGCAGCGCGAGAACGGCCGGCACCGTGCCGTGCATTCCCGGCATGCCGAGGTGCTGAGGATGCGAGTCGGGGAACGCGCCGCGAGCCATCAGCGTCGTCACCACCGGTGCACCGGTGGATTCTGCGAGCTCGAGCAGTTCAGCGGATGCGCGGCCGCGGATCACACCGCCGCCGACGTACAGGACCGGCTTCTTGGCTTCGGCGAGCATTGTCGCCGCGGCCTGGATCTGCTTGCCGTGAGCCTTCGTCACCGGACGGTAGCCGGGCAGGTCGATCTTCGGCGGCCACACGAACGGCGCCATGTTCTGCTGCGCATCCTTCGTGATGTCGACCAGCACCGGACCAGGGCGGCCCGTCGAGGCGATCTCGAATGCAGCAGCGATGGCTCCGGGGATGTCGGCGGCATCCTTCACCAGGAAGGAGTGCTTGGTCACCGGCATCGTGATGCCGACGATGTCGGCTTCCTGGAACGCATCCGTTCCCATCAGCGTCGAGAACACCTGACCAGTGATCGCCACGATCGGCACGGAGTCCATGTACGCGTCAGCGATGGCGGTGACCAGGTTGGTCGCGCCGGGTCCGGACGTCGCGATGCAGACGCCGACGCGGCCGGATGCCGAGGCATAGCCCTCCGCAGCGTGACCGGCTCCCTGCTCGTGGCGAACCAGGATATGGCGAAGCTTGTCGGTGTCCATCAGCGGGTCGTAGACCGGCAGGATCGCACCACCGGGAAGACCGAACACGTCGGTGACGCCCAGCAGCTCCAGCGAGCGGACGACAGCTTCTGCGCCGCTCATTTCGGGCGGCGTGGACTTCGAGGATGGTGGCCGCGGCACGGCCGAAGCAGAATCAGCAGTCATGATTTTCCTTGATGATCTGATTGTTTCGTCAGGGTCGGACCGACGTGCGGTCCCTGAGCCTGCCGAAGGATCAACCCGTCGTCGCGCCTTGGGCAGCGGAGCGGACGAGGGCTGCGTACTTGGCAAGAACGCCACGGGTATAGCGCGGGGGAAGCGGTTCCCAGCCAGAGCGGCGGGAGGCGAGCTCTGCATCGTCGACGAGTAAGTCAAGAGAGCGAGCTGCGATATCGACCCGTATCAGATCACCATCGCGCACGAAGGCAATGGGACCTGCGTCCACTGCTTCGGGTGCTATGTGGCCGATGCACAGGCCGGTTGTGCCGCCTGAGAATCGTCCGTCAGTCAAGAGTAGTACATCTTTTCCGAGACCCGCGCCCTTGATGGCCGCCGTGATGGCGAGCATCTCGCGCATGCCCGGTCCGCCCTTGGGACCTTCATAGCGGATGACGATGACAGTGCCTGATTCGATCTCGCCGTTGGCAACGGCATCCATCGCCGCGCGCTCGCGTTCGAACACACGGGCGGGTCCTTCGAAGACCGTCGCGTCGAAGCCGGCTGTCTTTACGACAGCGCCTTCCGGTGCGAGCGAGCCGTGCAGAATCGTCAAACCGCCGGTTGCGTGGATCGGGTTGTCGAAGGTGTGGATGACGTCACCATCGATCGGTCCGGGGTTCAACTCCGCCAAGTTCTCGGCCAGGGTCTTGCCCGTCACGGTGAGGGCGTCACCGTGCAGGAGTCCCTCGTCGAGCATCGCCTTCATGATCACCGGGATGCCGCCGTGCCGGTCGACATCGTTCATGACGTACTGCCCGAACGGCTTCATGTCTGCGACATGAGGAACCTTGTCGCCGATGCGGTTGAAGTCGTGCAGCGTCAGATCCACATCGGCCTCACGGGCGATCGCGAGGAGGTGCAGAACGACGTTCGTCGAACCGCCCAGTGCCATCGCCAAAGCGATCGCGTTCTCGAATGCTTCCTTCGTCAGGATGTCGCGGGTCGTGATCCCCTGACGCAACAGGTTGATCACCGCCTCTCCGGAGCGGTGCGCATAGTAGTCACGGCGGCGATCGGCAGCGGGCGGTGCAGCAGATCCGGGAAGGCTCAGCCCGAGCGCCTCGGCGACGGATGCCATCGTGTTGGCGGTGTACATACCGCCACAGGCGCCCTCACCGGGGGCGATCGCACACTCGATGCGCTTGAGGTCTTCCTCGCTCATGAGGCCGGCACGGCAGGCGCCGACGGCTTCGAACGAGTCGATGATCGTGACGTCCTTCTCGGTGCCGTCCGAGAGCTTCACCCAGCCGGGGGCGATGGAGCCCGCGTACAGGAACACGCTGGACAGATCCAGGCGAGCGCTGGCCATGAGCATGCCGGGGATCGATTTGTCGCAGCCGGCCAGCAGCACGCTGCCGTCGAGGCGCTCAGCCATCATGACCGTCTCGACAGAGTCGGCGATCACCTCGCGCGAAACGAGCGAGAAGTGCATGCCCTCGTGCCCCATCGAGATGCCGTCCGAGACGGAGATGGTGCCGAACTGCAACGGGTAGCCGCCGCCGGAATGCACGCCTTCCTTCGCGCCCTGCGCGAGACGATCAAGGCTCAGGTTGCAGGGCGTGATCTCGTTCCAACTGGACGCGATGCCGATCTGCGGCTTGTCCCAGTCAGCATCACCCATGCCGACGGCGCGGAGCATTCCGCGCGAGGTCGTGGCCTCGATGCCGTCGGTGACGACACGGCTGCGGGGTTTAATGTCAATGGAAGCGTGTGAAGGATCGTGCGAGGACATGACGGCAGTCTATTCCCGACCGGCGGCGCGCTCGGACGCCAACGCCTCTAGAAGAAGCGCGATCTGTTGTGGAGTGTCCACACGCAAAGTTGCCGCAGACTCCCCCGCCCCGACACGAACCCCCAGATCATCACCGCGAAGCACCGTCATCGCATCCTCGTCGGTGACGTCATCACCCGCGAAGAGGATGCCCGTGGCGTTGAAGTGATCGCGCAGCACACTCATCGCCAGGTCCTTGCCCTCGATCCGTGACGAGAACTCGAGCACGCGATGACCTGCGCGGCGTCGCCAGTGCGGGAAGCGCTCAGCGGTGAGGGCATCGATCTCGGCGAATACCGTAGCCTCGACCTCAGGCGTCGCCCGGCGGGTATGAATACCCATGCCGAAGGTTTTGGGTTCCAGCTCAACCCCCTCGAAACGCTCGACGATCGGTCGCGCCGCGGCCCACAGCTGCTCATTCGCGGCCTGGTCTGCGATCACTCCAGGTACTTCGGCGTCTCCGGTGCCGGGAAACCAGTACTGCGCACCGTGGGATCCGGCCAGGGCGAACGGCGAGTCGGCCGTGTGCTCGCTGATCTCCTTCAGATCGTGCATGCTGCGTCCCGACACATACGCGACATAGGTATCCGGCAACGCTGCCAGCGTGCTCAGCTGTGCCTTCACTTCTGGCAGCGCTCGCGCGGACATCGGCTCGACGACCAGCGGGGAAGCCGTGCCGTCGAAATCGAGCGCGATCAGCAACCGCGGTGTGCGGGCGATAGCGCGCAACGCTGCGTCAGCGGAACCGGGGATCCAGGGGCGAGTCATCATTCTTCTCCTCGTCGATTCTCAGCAATTGCCACTCAGGTGCGCGCTGCACGGGCGGTTGCCAGGGCTTCCAGGAACGATGACGACCACGCGTTGACGTCGTGCTCGAGCACCCGGCGGCGCAGCGACCGCATTCGCTTGCTCTGCTCGGCGCGCGGCATCTCCACGGCCGTCATGATGGCGTCTTTGAGGTCTTCGATGTCGTGCGGATTGACGCGCACGGCCTGGCGCAACTCGTCGGCGGCCCCGGTGAACTCGCTGAGTACCAGTGCGCCTCTGTTGTCGGCGCGTGTCGCGACGTACTCCTTCGCAACGAGGTTCATGCCGTCCCGGAGTGCTGTGACCAGCATGACGTCCGCCGCCAGATACAAAGCCACCATCTCCTCTCGGGGGAAGGCCTGGTGCAGATAACGGATCGCCGAGTGATCCATCGTGTCGGTGTCGCCGTTGATGCGCCCGACGGCGAGTTCGATCTCGTCCCGCAGTTGCACGTAGGCGTCGACTCGTTCTCGGCTGGGGCTCGCGACCTGCACGAGCGTGGCGTCCTCGACCTTCAGCCGCCCTGCGTCGAGAAGCTCGCCGTATGCCTTGATCCGGTGCAGGATGCCCTTGGTGTAATCCAGTCGGTCCACTCCCAGCAGAATGGTCTTCGGATTGCCGAGGCTCTCGCGGATCTCTGCTGCCCTGGCCTGAACCTCGGGCTTCTCGATGAGCTCGAGATAGGGCGCTGTGTCGATCGAAATGGGGAATGCCTTGGCGATGACCGTGCGTGTCTGTTCGTCCACGGGCACGCTGATGGTGGTCGCCTTGGTGTCGTACTTGAGTCTGCGACGAACCGCCGCGACGAAGTAGCTCGCATCCTGTGCACGCTGGAATCCGATCACGTCAGCGCCCAGCAGACCGCGCAGCACCTGATCGCGCCACGGCAACTGTGCGTACAGGCCATGCATCGGGAACGGGATGTGGTGAAAATAGCCGATTGTGACATCGGGTCGCAGAGCACGCACCATCTGCGGGACCAGCTGCAGCTGGTAATCGTGCACCCAGACCGTGCCGTTCTGGGCGACGGCCTCGGCCGCTGCCTCGGCGAAACGGCGGTTCACGGTGACGTAGGAGTCCCACCACTCCCGGTGATACTGCGGGGGCGCGATCACATCGTGATAGAGCGGCCAGATCGTATCGTTGGCAAAGCCTTCGTAATATTCCGCCACTTCTCGAGCAGACAACCGGATCGGAATGAGCCGAATGCCATTCGCTTCAAAGGGCTCCAACGCGAGATCGGCCTGTCCGCCCCAGCCTACCCAGGCGCCGTCGACCTGATGCATCACCGGCTCGAGCGCGGCGACCAGTCCCCCGGGCGATGTCCGCCAGGTCTCTGCCCCGTCCGGGCCCACCACCCGATCGACGGGAAGTCTGTTTGCGACGACGACGAAATCTGCGGTGGCCATGGTGACTCCTCACACAGGGGCTCCGTGCCCCGCTCTTAGGCTAGCTACTTCGGGAGCGCACGCGGCTCAGATACCAGTTGATGACCCCGGCGATGAAGGCAATGGCTGCGGCGATCATCGGCAGAAGCAGCGCCGCAGACGTGCCGAGGCTCTCGGCGATCTCCCCCGTGACGGCGGCGCCGATCGACTGTCCGACGATCACGCCGGAGCCCAGCATCGTCATCACCGTCGCCGAACGGCCGAGCGGACTGCGCGCAGCTCCGAAGCTGTACTGGGTCACCAGAGTCGGGCCGATCCCGATGCCCATCACGGCAAGCACCACCATCATCGCGGCAGGCGTGTCGACGGCGCCGAGGAAGACGGATCCGATCAGCAGAATGCCTGAGAACACCAACCAGCGCGCCCGCAGCGAGAACCGTGGTGGTAGCCAGGCCACAGCGAGTGCCAGGATCGCCGAGCCTATTCCCATGACACCGTAAAGCACTCCTGCCTGTTCGGAAGCACCCCGATCTGCCATGAACGATGTCAGCGCAGTCAGCATCGTTCCGAAGAACATACCCACCCCCAAGATCCCCACGACCACGACGAGCAGTTGGGGCCGAAAGAGCTCGGATGCCCGGGAAGGCGCACGGCCGTCCGCATCGCGATCCTGAGAGATGCTGCGGCCGCTGGGGTGCAGTGCGAAGGCGCCGACGAACACCACGGTCAGCACGGCAGCGCCGATCAGCGGCGCCCACGGCGCGATCCAGGAGGCCACGATGCCGACGACGAACGGACCGAAGACGAACACCGTTTCGTCGGCTGCTGATTCGTACGCCATGGTCGAGGAGACGGTGCGCACCCGAACAGGTTCCGGCATCCGCTCGTTGATGATCGCGACAAGTCGTGAGCGCGACATCGGCGCGACCTGCGGAGCTGTGGCGCCGATGCCGACGGCGGCGAGCAGAATGAGAGCGTCAATCGATGTCGTATAGACGACAGCGGTGAAGACCACGAGCATCGCGCCATTGGCTACGGCGAGGATCACCAGCACCGGACGCTGCCCGAACCGGTCGGCTGCGCCTCCGAGCAGAGGCCCGAAGCATGCCGTGCCCAGTCCGACAGCGGCCGACGTCAGGCCGCCCAGAGAAAGGGAACCGCTGACCGAGACGACGAGGGTAAGTACTCCGACGACCATCATCGCAAAGGGAAGTCGCGCGATGAACGCGATCAGGAAATAGGGAAGGCCCGCCTCGCGGAGCAGGCTGGCAGAAGCGGGTGCGTGTGTTCTCGTCATGACTCTCACGCACCCGAGGATGCGGGATCCGGTGCCGCCGCTGTCCGTCAGAGTGCCGACGGCCGGTAGTTACACAGCTACAGCGCCGAAGCGCCGATGTCATTCTACCGGTGCCACCTGAGCGCAGGTAGGTTGGAGCCATGCGCTACCTCTTCAGCACAGGCCTCATCGGAGCGATCACGGCCGGTGTGTCAATGCTCCGTGGCACACGAGAAACGCCAGTCACCTGGCGCGCGGTACTCGCGTGGATCAGCTGGGGCATCACCCTCGCCCTGGCGGTCGGTGCGGCTATCGACCTCAACCGCGAGAATCGGGGCGTCCCCATTGCGGAGGACTCCCCGCTCGCGATGAAGCAGGCGAAGAAGGCTCAGAAGGAACAGGCCAAGGCCCAGAAGGAGCAGGCCAAGGCGCTGAAAGAGGCTCAACGCTTGCGCTGAGCCCCTCCCGCAATCAGCGCGTGAGGATC
This sequence comes from Microbacterium sp. A94, assembly GCF_051842855.1. Lineage (NCBI taxonomy): Bacteria > Bacillati > Actinomycetota > Actinomycetes > Micrococcales > Microbacteriaceae > Microbacterium > Microbacterium sp. A94. The sequence goes on from NZ_JBPXMU010000001.1 coordinate 679,664, forward strand.
AGCGCTTCACCCTGACCGCCGCCGCCGCACAGTCCGACAGCTACCGTTCCGCTGCCGCGCCGGGCGAGTTCGTGAGCCATGTGCACGACCAGCCGGTTGCCGGAAACTCCGATCGGATGCCCGATCGCGATTCCGCCACCGTGGACGTTCACGATGTCACTTGTCACGCCGAGTTCGGTCTGCGAGCGGGCAACGACGGCACCGAACGCCTCGTTGATCTCGACGAGGTCGAGATCGGCGGCAGTGATGCCCTGCTTCTCGAGCGCACGGTTGATTGCCTGCGCCGGCTGCGCCTGCAGCGAGTTGTCCGGACCAGCGGTCTGACCGCTCGCGCCGATGACGGCGAGCACCGGCCACCCATTGGCCTCGGCGTTCTCTCGTGTGGTCACCACGACGGCGGAGGCGCCATCGGAAATCTGCGAAGAGTTTCCGGCAGTGATCGAACCGCCCTCGGCGAACGCCGCGCGCAGCCGGCTGAGCGTCTCGATCGTCGTGTCCGGTCGGATGCCTTCGTCCTGGGTGATGACAAGAGCATCACCCCGACGCTGCGGAACTTCGACCGAGACGATCTCGGCGTCGAAGGCACCGCTGGCCTGACCGGCGGCAGCACGCTGGTGCGAGAGTGCCGCAACTTCGTCCTGTGCCTGGCGGGTGAGCTCGAACCGCCCGTTATGTCGTTCGGTCGACGCCCCCATGCTCTCTTTGTCATATGCGTCGGTCAAGCCGTCATAGGCCATGTGGTCGAGCACCTCGACGCTGCCGTAGGTCCACCCATCCCGAGATCCCATCAGCAGGTGCGGTGCGCGCGTCATCGATTCCATGCCCGCCGCGACGACCGTCGTCGCGTCGCCGGTGCGAATCATCCGTGCCGCATCGATGATGGCAGTCAGGCCCGACAGACAGACCTTGTTTACGGAGTGTGCGGGCACGTCCCAGCCCAGTCCGGCGCCGATCGCCGCCTGGCGGGCGGCGTTCTGACCGGAGCCGGCAGCCAACACCTGCCCGACGATCACCGCGTCGACGGAGGTCGGTTCGATGGATGCCTGCGCGAGCGCGCCTTTGATGGCGAATGCGCCCAACTGGGGTGCGGTGAATGGGGCCAGCTGTCCTTTCAACCGCCCCTGGGGCGTGCGTGCTGCGGCGACGATGACGATGTCGATCATGATTGCTCCTTCAGATCCGGTGCGAGGGTCAGCGGCGGTTCAGTGGCATCGATAACTTCCTGAACGCTCACACCTGGCGCAGTTTCGACGAGGACGAGACCTGCATCGGTCACATCGATGACGGCGAGGTCGGTGATGATGCGGTGCGCCACTCCCCTGCCGGTCAGCGGCAGAGAGCACTCGTTGACGATCTTCGCGGAGCCGTCCTTTGCCACGTGCTCCATGAGGATGATCAGGCGTCCGGCACCGTGGACGAGATCCATCGCCCCACCCGGTCCCTTGACCATCTTTCCCGGGATCATCCAGTTCGCGAGGTCCCCGGTGGCCGACACCTGCATGGCGCCGAGAATGGCGGCATCGATCTTGCCGCCGCGGATCATTGCGAAGCTGGTCGCCGAGTCGAAGAATGCGGTGCCGGGCAGAGTCGTGACCGTCTCTTTGCCGGCATTGATCAGGTCGGGATCGACCGCGTCTTCTGTCGGGTACGGTCCGACACCGAGGATGCCGTTCTCTGACTGCAGGACGACAGTGACGTCCTCCGGCACGTAGTTCGGCACGAGTGTCGGCAGGCCGATGCCGAGGTTCACATACGAGCCGTCGGTCAGCTCTTGGGCGGCGCGGGCCGCCATCTGCTCACGGGTGAGTGCCATGTCAGGCCCCTTCCTTCGCCGTGTCGGGTTTCGAAACGGTGCGCCGTTCGATGCGCTTTTCAATGTCGGTGCCGACCTCGACGATGCGGTGGACGAACACCCCAGGCAGATGGATGCTGTCCGGATCGATCTCGCCGGGCTCGACCAGTCGCTCCACCTGAGCGATGCAGACGCGGCCGGCCATCGCGGCGATCGGGTTGAAGTTGCGCGCAGCCTTGTTGAAGACGAGGTTGCCGTGTCGATCCCCCATGAGCGCATGCACGATCGAGAAGTCCGTGGTGATGGCCTCCTCCAGCACGAAGTCCTTCGGTGTGCCGTCGACGTCAAAGGATCGCACGTCCTTCTTCGGCGAGGCCACAGCGATCGAACCGTCCGGGTTGTAGCGGCGTGGCAGTCCGCCCTCGGCGACCTGTGTGCCGACACCGGTCTGTGTGTAGAAGGCCGCGATCCCTGAGCCGCCGGCGCGCAGCTTCTCGGCGAGCGTTCCCTGCGGCGTGAGCTCCAACTCGAGCTCACCGGAGAGGAACTGCCGTTCGAACTCCTTGTTCTCGCCGACGTAGGACGAGGTCATCTTGCGGATTCGCTGCGCGTTGAGCAGGATGCCGAGCCCCCAGTCGTCGACACCGCAGTTGTTGCTGACGATGCTCAGGTCTGCGGTCCCCTGCGCCAGCAGCGCCTCGATGAGCGCAATCGGGTTGCCGGACAGGCCGAACCCGCCAACGGCAAGGGACGAGCCGTCCGAGATGTCAGCGACGGCTTCGGCGGATGAAGCCCATTCTTTATCGATCACGCAGCGCTCCTTCGTGTGAGGTCTTCCTCCAGCATCCGCCTTTTGGTTCACCATCAGAACACCAATCTTGCGATATGGGCGATCTCGCCGGTAGTGTCCACATTATGGACACCACTCGCACCGTACCCGGCGCGCAGGCGATTGCACGTGCGGCTCGACTGCTGCGATTGGTCACGGCATCCGGCGAGGGAGGGGCAGCGCTGCAGGAGCTCGCGCAGCAGGCTGATCTGACACGCTCCACAACGCACCGGCTGCTGAGCGCCCTGCGCGCCGAAGGCCTCGTCGATCGCGATGAAGAGAGTGCTCGATGGATGCCGGGACCGGAGCTGTTCCTGATGGGATCAGTGGCGGCGGCTCGGTACGACGTCACTGCGCTGGCGAAAGATATCGTCCGCTCCCTTGCTGTCAAGACCGAAGAAAGCGCGTTCCTCTCGGTGCGCAGAGCGGATGAGACCGTCTGTCTGCTGCGTGAGGAGGGCTCGTTCCCGATCCGCTCCTTCGTCCTCAGCGAAGGTGTGCGGTTTCCCCTCGGAGTCGCCAGCGCCGGACTCGCGATCCTCTCGTTCCTGCCTGACCACGATGTGGATGCCTATTTCGACCGCCATCCGGAGCTGGCCGACCGCTGGGGCACAGCGCACGGCGCTCGCCGGATGCGCAAACGACTCAGCGAGACGAAGGAACGCGGCTATTCACTGAATCCTGGCCTCATCGTCTCGGGCAGTTTCGGCATGGGTGCTGCCGTCTTCGATCGGGCTGGCAGAGCGGAGTGGGCGCTGAGTCTGACCGGCGTGGAGTTCCGATTCGGACCAGATCGCACGGCGCAGCTCGGACGCACGCTGCTCGCGCATGCCCATCAACTCTCCTCACGGATCGCGAGCGTTCGGCGCTGATGCTCAGGCGGTGACAGCGCTGGCCGCCGCACGAACCAGGGGTGCCAGTTGCCTCGCTCCGCGCTCGCTCATCACCACCGTGTAGTGATTGAGTCCGCCCAGGTGCTGATGCACAATCGATGGGTGCGCGGCGAGCACCTGCGCACGATGGGCAGGCGGGTACAGACCTGGCTCCTCGTTCTGCAGACCGCGCGGCACGCTGATGAACAGCGTCTGGTGGTGCAACTGGGCAAGTGCCGCTGACAGGGCGTTACCGAGATTCAGATCCACGGTGTCTTCGACCGTGGTCTGGTAGCTCGTGGCGGGGCGATATCCGTCGCCGTCCGCGCAGAGGTCGTAGGCGATGTAACGTTCGAGGGCCGCGCTCCAGTCGCTGCTGAATGCCGGATGACCGCGCCAGAAGACGTCGATGTACTCATCCACGCTCGTCCAGCGTCGTGACAGCCGCTCAGCTGTCGGGCCGAGGATCAGCGTCACCAACTGCTCAGGAGCGACATCCGCGGGGACATCGAGCGGCAGTCCACCGTCGACCAGGATCAGCTGCTGCACGCGCGCGGCGTGCCGATGCGCAAGAACGACGGCGACGAAACCACCCATCGAGTGACCGATGACCGCGACAGCACCGACGCCGACAGCATCCAGAACAGCAACGAGATCGTCGGCGTGCGCGCTCATCCCTGCCGGCCCCTCGATCGCGTTGCTCCGACCCCGACCACGCAGGTCAGGTGCGACGACGCGGACACCGGGCAGTTCTGCCACGAGGAACTCCCACGCCAGATGTGACGCCGTCACACCGTGGATCGCGAGCACGGTGGGGATCTCCCCTGTGGTTCCCTGCGGATCCCAGATCCCCACGCGAAGATTACCGCCCGCGACCGGGACATCGATGGTTCGATAGGTGTGCGTGTTCATCGTGAGGTCCATCCGCCATCCATCGTGTACGAGGCTCCGGTGACCATCGCGGCGTGCGGCGAGGCGAGCCAGCCGGCAAGGGATGCGACCTCGGATGGGTCGACCAGACGCTTGATCGCACTCTCGGTGAGCATGACCTTTTCGATCACTTCGCTTTCGGGAATGCCATGCACGGCAGCCTGATCGGTGATCTGTTTCTCGACGAGCGGGGTGCGCACATAGCCGGGGTTGATGCAGTTACTGGTGACACCGTGTGCGCCTCCCTCCAGCGCTGTCACCTTAGACAGCCCCTCCAGTCCGTGCTTGGCCGCAACATACGCGGATTTGAACGGGCTGGCGCGCAGGCCGTGCACGCTAGACACATTGATGATGCGCCCCCACCCACGCTCGTACATGCCGGGCAGCGCCGCACGGATCAGCAGGAACGGGGCCTCCAGCATGATGCGCTGGATGGTGCGGAACGCATCCGGATCGAACTCGGCGATGGGACTCACCCGCTGGATGCCGGCGTTATTCACCAGGATGTCCGCATCCAACTGAAGATCATCCAACGCTCTGGTGTCAGAAAGATCGACTTCCCACACGTCGCCGCCGATCTCGGCGGCACTGGCCTCGGCTGCTGCCCCGTTCAGATCCGCGATGGTCACCTGCGCACCACGCGCTGCAAACTCTCGGGCGCAGGCCAGGCCGATCCCGCTCGCGCCACCGGTGATGACGGCACGCCGTCCGGCAAGATCCTGTTCAGCCATTCCCGCGCTCCTTCTCCCCCGTTGCCGGTTCGTCTCCCGTTGCCACGTCGCTCGCTGCTGTCGATGACCGCGGGCGCAGGGCGTTTCCGACGAAGCGGCTCATTCCCTCGATCACGGCGGCGTCGATCTCGGCAGGCGGGTGCCCATCCGCATCGCGTTCCCACAGCAGGTAACGCATGCCGATTAGCTCGCCCGCGCCCATCAGCGCCCACGCGGCTACCTCCGGGTCCAGCGCCTCGTCGACGTCTCCGGCTGATTGAGCAGCGCGGAGCCCGGCGTGATAGCCGTCGACGATGCGCTCATAGTGCAGTCGCAACGTCGCCGGGGAGACGAACTCGGCTTCTCTGACGACCCGATAGAGGGCTGGGTGCGCGGCGGTGAAGCGGAAGAATCCCTCGAAACCGAGCCGTTCGGCTTCGATTCTGTTCTGGGCACCTGCCATCGACTCAGACATCGAATGACGTACCCGCGAGTTCAGGTCGATCACGAGCGCCTCGAAGATCGTTTGCTTGCTGTCGAAATACAGGTAGAAGGTGCCGAGCGCGACGCCAGCGCCTTCAGTGATCTTCACGATTGAAGCTTCGTGATAGCCAAGGTCGGCGAAGACGCCCTCGGCAGCCTCAAGGAGCTTGCGTCTGGTCGCCTCGCCGCGTTTGGTCAGCGGACGCCCTGTTGCCGGAGAAACGAATGTCTCGGGGGTGGCGGTATCGACCGTTTCAGCCATGAGCGTTCTCTTCCTCTCGCGCGGCGATGACTTGCACGGCCGCTGCCCGCAGGGTTGTACGGGCGACTTTGTCGATGGTCAGCCTCGGCAGCTCGTCGACGAAAACGATCTGCGCCGGCAGTTTGAATGCCGCAAGCTTCTCCCTGGCGAAGGCGTGCAATTCGTCGCTGGAAAGCGGTTGACGGGCAACGACGAAAGCGAAGCCGCGCTCTCCCCACACAGCATCCGGCACACCGACGACGGCGACAGCGCTCACCTGCGGATGCTGACCGAGCGCCCGCTCGACCTCAGCAGGTGACACGTTCTCGCCGCCCGAAACGTAGATGTCCTTGAGGCGGTCGACAATGCGATAGTTGCCGGAGCCATCCCGGTGCGCAAGATCTCCAGTGCGCAACCACTCGCCGACGCGAGCTCTGGCCGTCGCAGCCTCATCGTCGAGGTAACCGGCGAATGTGCTGGGTCCGCGCACCCACAGCTCCCCCGTCGCCTCACCCTCGAGCATGAGAGAGGTCTCAACATCCGCCAAACAGACATCGACGAACGGATAGGGGCGCCCGACAGTGCCGGAATGCGCGGTGAGTTGATCAGGCGGCAGCGCGAGCACATTGGGTCCGGCCTCGGTCAATCCGTAGCCCTGGGTGAGGAACACATCACGCGCCGCCCATGTCTCAGCGATCTCAACAGGCATCGTGGCTCCGCCGACGAGCACATCACGAAGCGATGAAAGGTCGGTCGTCGGCCACTCGGCAGACTCCTGGAGCAGGCGGTACTGAGTGGGCACACCCATCATCGTGGTGACCTTGCGCTCCCCGATGAGCTGCAGGATTCGTCCCGGCTGGAACGACCGCTCCAGAACGACGGTCGCGCCCGACCACCATGCCAGCAGCGGTTGCACATTCCAGGCGGCGACGTGGTGCTGAGGCAACATCGACAGCACGACGTCATCGGCGCGCATCGGCATCGACTGAGCAAGCGCCATATTCGTCCAGAAGCAGTTCGCGTGGGTGAGTACGACTCCCTTCGGAGCAGCTTCACTTCCCGAGGTGTAGATCACCAGCAACGGGTCATCGTCGCGCACCTCACGAGAGGTCACCACCGTGCGAGATCGCGGTGCGTGAACTTCGACCCCGGTGACGCCGAGGAACACATAGGGCGGTGTGTCCGCACTGTCCAGCATCCGCAGCGCCGCTCCGGCGAGGGCGACGTACTCGTCCTCGACGAGCACGAGTGCCGGGTCGCTGCGACGAATCAGATCGGCCAACTCTGTCGGAGTCAGTCGCCAGGACAGCGGCATGAAGCTGATGCCGAGGAAAGCACAGGCGAAGAACGCCACCACGTGATCGGCTGAGCTTCCTGACACTGTGGCGATGCGCTGGCCCGGCCCGTACCCGGCATCCCGCAGCCGCGCGGCAAGCTGATCTGCTCTGCTGAACAGCGTCTGATAATCCACTGCGACGCCGCGATCATCGATCGCGATCTTCTTCGGATCTGAGCCGGCGCGATCCCGGAGCCATCGCCCCAGGGTGTGGGGTTCATCCATCATCACCGGGCACCAACTTCGGCATCGGCATTCTCACTGTCTTCGAGAGCGCCCAGCGAACCGGCTGCCGCCGCAGGGCTGCCCCGGCGTCGGCGCCGCCATCCATCGACGGTTCCAGCGATACCACCGGGCAGGAACATGACGACCAGGATGAACAGCACGCCGAGCAGGAACAGCGGCTCGGACAGCGGGATGCGCAGAAAGTCCGGCAGCGCTTGGATGCCTTCTGCGCGGGCGAGGACGGTGAGTCGCTGGTCGAGGATCGTGTAGAGCACGCCCCCTACGATCGCACCCCATCGGAATCCCACTCCGCCCAACACGACCATCACCAGCACCGTGATGGTCAGATCGGCTCCGACAGCGCTGGGCTGTGTGCCGGACTGCAGCAGCAGATAGGTGACGCCAGCAAGGCTCGCGCACAGCGCTGCGATCACGAAGACCACGAGCTTGGCGCGCGCCGGACGCAGCCCCAGCACCTGCACGCGCAGTTCGTTCTCACGGGCTGCGGCGGCCAGGTGCCCGAGGCGGGACGTGTCGACCCACAGGACGACCAGGTACACCACGACGAGCACGATCAGAGCGAGCCAGTAGAGGTTGCGGGTGTTGATCACGCCCACGAGCCAGTCCGGAACCGGGTCTGTGTTGAGGCCGAGGCCTTCTTCGCCGCCCGTGATCGACTGGTTACGGCGCACGAGCACGGAGCCGGCCTGGGCGAATGCCAGGGTGACCATCGCGAACGGGATGCCGTTGACACGCATGGCAACCGCTCCGGTGACCAGTGCGATGACCATGCCGCCGACGAGCGCGACGAACACCCCCTGCCACAGCGGTAGTTCGAACGAGCGCAGGACGATCCCCAACCCGTATGCGCCAGCGCCGAAATACAGGGCATGACCGAAGGAGAGCATGCCGGCGCTGCCGAGCAGCAGGTTGTACGACAGCGCGAGGGCAGCGAACACCATGCACAGCGAGAGCAGGGCGAGCGAGCCTGGTGTGTAGGTCGGCCCGGGAAGGATGCCCGGCAGCGAAAGGTTGAGCAGCGGCAGGATCGCCATCACGACGACGAGCACAACCCCGATGATCAGGGGGAGGAAGCGCTTGAGCGCCGCGTTCTGCGAGCCTGTTGAAGCGTTAGGACGGGACATTATGCTTTCCTTCCCATCAGTCCTGCCGGTCGGACGAGAAGCACGACCGCCAACAGGATCACGACGATGAAGTCGCCGGTGCCGCCCAGATAGGTGTTGGCGACCTGCTGGAGGACCGCGACAAGAACCGAGGCCACGGCAGCTCCGGTGAGGGATCCGAGACCGCCCACCACCGTGACGATGAATGCGAAGATCAGCAGGGTCGTTCCCAGGTGCGCAGACACGTAGGTCAACGCGTGCATAGCGAGCACACCGCCGATTCCGGCCGCAGCCCCTCCGATTGCGAATACGAGGGTGAAGGATCGGCGGACGTCGATGCCGAGAGCGGTGACCATCGAGCGGTTCTCCACACCGGCACGGATGATCATTCCGTAGCGCGTCTTCTTCAAAAACAGCACGAGACCAGCCAGCACGAGGCCGGCTGCAAGGATCAGCACCCAGTATTTATTCGGGATGCTCGCACCGAGCACATCGGTGGTCTGGCCGAGCCACGACGGTCCCGCCACGGTGATCGCATCCGTTCCCCAGATGCCCTCGAACAGCGCGATCGCGGCGAAGGAGAGGCCCACGGTGACGAGGACCTGTTCGATATGCCGCTCGTAGAGCGGTCGGATCAGCACGAGTTCGGTCAGCGTCGCAAAGACGGCGCCAACCAGCGCGCCCACCAGGATCGAGACGAGGAAACCGAGCCATGTCGTGGCGCCGATGGCCTGGGCGACGGCCCAGCCGACGAAAGCGCTGAGTGTGAGAAAGGCGCCATGGGCGAAGTTCAGCACGTGCATGAGTCCGTAGATGAGGCTCAGGCCACTGGCGACCAGGAAGTAGAGGGCGCCGAGGCCGACGCCGATGACGAGGGTGAGGATGAGCGCGCTCATGCGTGGGCCTCCGCGCTGATACCCAGCAGGCGCCGGGTAAGTGCGGCGTCGTCGAGGATCGCGTTCGCGGGGCCGGTGTGGACGACCCGCCCGCCGGCGATCACGACGGCGCCCGCGGCCAGCTGGCGCACGACCTCAAGATTCTGCTCGACGAGCAGAATCGGCACGGTCTTGGCTGCTTCGGCCAAGGCCTCGGCCACCTCGTGCACGATTTTGGGGGCGAGACCCTTGGTGGGCTCATCAACCAGGATGATGCGATTGTCGTTGAGCAGCGCTCGCGCAACGGAGACCATCTGCTGCTGCCCGCCGGAGAGCGTGCCGGCGCGCTGGTCACGGCGCTGGACCAGGTCGGGGAACAGGCTGGCGATGAAATCATGACGCGGCTCGCGCTGGCGTTCGGCGAGTGCGAGGTTCTCTGCGACGGTGAGGCCGGCGAAGACCTCACGGTCTTCGGGAACGTAGCCGACCCCGCGTTGCACGATCTTGTGCGTGGGAAGATTATCGATCCGCTCTCCCTCGAGCAGCACCTCACCTCGACGGGTGATGAGTCCGAGGATGCCGCGCAACGTCGACGTCTTACCGACACCATTTCGCCCCAGCACAGCGGTGATACCAGTGGCTGGGACGTCGAACGAGATGTCCTCGATGACCTGTTGGCCGGCGATCGATGCGCGAAGTGATCGCACCTGAAGGATCGGGTCGGTCATGCTGTCGTCCCCGTTCCGAGATACGCGCTCTGCACGGTGGGGTTCTCCATGATCTTCTGGGGTGTGTCAAGAGCGATGATCGTGCCGAAGTACATGACGGCGACCAGATCCACCAGCCCCATGAGCACATCGATGTGGTGTTCGACCATCAGCACGGTGCATCCGCTTTCGCGTTGCATTGCCCGGATGTTTTCTACGAGCCCCGCGACGTCGCCGGAAGCGACACCTGCCATCGGCTCATCGAGCAGTACGAGACGGGAGTCGGTGGCCAGTAGCGAGGCGATCTCCAGCTTGCGCTTGTCCCCGTGGCTGATGTCACCGGCCAGGGTATCCAGTCGGTGGCCGAGTCCGACCTGCTCGAGGACGGCGATGGCGTGAGCGGTGGCTGAGTCATCACGCCGCGGGAACTTCAGCAGGGAGTAGCTTCCGCCCTGCGCCGATTGAGCGGCGATGCGGACGTTCTCGAGGATCGAGAGTTTCGGAAACAGACTGGAGGTCTGAAAGGTGCGCCCCAGCCCCGCCCGTGCGCGTTTCGGCACGGACAGGGCAGCGATATCTTCACCGTCGAGGAGAATTCGGCCCGCTGTGGGCTTGATTACTCCTGATATCGCGTTGAACAGCGTGGTTTTGCCGGCGCCGTTCGGACCGATCACGCCGACGAGGGCGCCCGGTGCGATATCGAGATCAACGTCTTTGAGGATCGTCGCTCCGCCGATCTGAAGGCCGAGCCCTTCGACGCGCAGGGCGGCGCCGGTTGTTTTCTTCACAGGCAGGACTGGGGTGCTCATCGGTTGCTTCGCCTTCCGCTTAGGGTGCGACGTCAGCAGGCGCGGCCGTGTCGACGAGTTCTGCGACGAATCCGTCACCGTCGACGATCAGCTTGGCCTGGTACATCTCCTGCAGCAGCGCGTGGTCGTCTGCACGCACGGTGGTCGTGCCCTTCGGCCCCTCGAATTCGAAGCCTTCGAGAGCTGCGATCATGGCATCGACGTCACCGGCTCCCTCTTTCACAGCCTGCACGAGCATGATCGCCGCGTTGAAGCCGTCGGGGCTGAACAGGTCGACCGTTCCGCCCGCCGACTCGATCGCTTCGATCATCGCGGTGTTGACCTCGTTGTCCGGTCCGCCTGGGAAGTAGTGGTTCAGGAAGTTGATCTGCTCGGATGCTTCGCCGTAGGCGCCGAAGGTCGCGGCGTCGCCGAGCCCGGTGACAACGGGGACGGTCTCTAGAACGCCCTGCTGGCTCATCGCCTGCCACATGGCGCCGGAGGTGGCACCGGCCCAGGCGACGAACACAAGGTCCGGCTCAGCGCTGAGCACCTGCTGCGCGAACGGGGTGAACTCGGTAACGTCTTCTGCCACGAGCACCGGGGTGACTGTCGCACCCTGGGCGCCGAGGATCGCCTCGACGGCGGCGACGTTGCCCTGTCCGAAGGCATTGTTCTGCGCGAATACGGCGATGGACTTGCCGTTGATGTCGTCGAGGAATGTACCGGCAGTTGCGACGTCCTGGGCGGATTGACGTCCGGAGCGGAACGTGTACTCATTCACCCCGGTGATAGCGTCCGCGGCGGCGGGCCCGGAGATGAACAGCACCTTGTTCTGCGCGGCCTGTTCTGCCATGGCCAGAGCGACGCCCGAGGAGGCGCTGCCGAGGAGGATGTTCACGCCCTCGCCGATGAGCTGCTTGGCGGCGGTGACCGCTGTGTCGGGGTCACCGGCGTCGTCGCGGTACTCGATCGTGATCGTGGTTCCGTCGATCTCACCGGTGCCGTCCGTGGCGTAGTCGAGACCGGCTTTGAACGCGTCGAGGTACTGCTTGCCGTACCCGGCCAGTGGCCCGGTCTCGCTCGTGATGACGCCAGCAGTGATCTCTGCGACGGAGCCACCGTCGTCGCCGCCCGCGTCGGCTCCGCCGGAGCCAGCACCTGCCTGCGGCGCGCATGCCGACAGAACGAGGGCGGCCGCGGCCACCACAGAGCCCAGGAGTAACTTCTTTGAAACTCGCATGTGAATGCCTCTCACCGTTGGAAGGAATTGCTGCTTAATCTGAAAGCTGATTCAGGTTTCTTGAACTGTAATTTGTGCGACCGCTTTCGTCAAGCGCGACCCACGCGGTGCCCTTCGCTACGGTGGAGCGATGAGCGCATCGTTGAACCTCCCGGAACGTAGCAAGATCGTCAAGCAGCACCTCGATTCTGCCGGTGTCACCACCGAGATCCGAGTGTTGCCGGATTCAGCGCGCACCGCCGCAGAAGCCGCCGCTGCGATCGGCTGCAAGATTGCCGCGATCGCCAACAGTCTGGTTTTCCTCGCGGACGGCGCACCCGTTCTCGTGATGACCAGCGGTGGTCACCGCGCTGATTTCACCGTGCTCGCCGAGAACATCGGGGTCGCCAGCATCACGATGGCGCCGGCATCCGTTGTTCGTGAAGCGACCGGGCAGGCGATCGGCGGAGTCGCACCCGTCGGGCATCCCGCGCCCATTCGCACCTTCGTCGATGAGGCGCTTGAGTCCTACCCCGAAATCTGGGCCGCTGCAGGTCACCCGCACACGGTGATGCCGTTGACATTCGCTCAGCTGTGCGCTGTCACTGGCGGTACCGTGATTGCTGTCGCACGGGGATAGAAAGCGAAAAAGCCTCGAAGACTGGCGAGAGTCTTCGAGGCTAATCCGTGCACCCCCCCGGGCTCGAACCGGGAACCCATTGATTAAGAGTCAATTGCTCTGCCATTGAGCTAGAGGTGCGTGGCTGGGGATTTCCCCGGCCGAGGAATAACATTACCAGCGATCCTGACGCATGCGAAATCGAGCCGGGATCGGCGTGGCGCGACGCCCAGTATCCTGAGATGGTGACCGATTCCCCCGCCTCGAACGCGTTGACCCGAGACCTCGAACTTGCGCTCAAACTCGCGGATGCTGCCGACCTGCAGTCGCTGCCGCGCTTTGATGCCGCAGACCTGAAGATCTCGACGAAGGATGATCGTTCACACGTCACCGACGCGGATCTGGCGACCGAGCGGGCCATCCGTGCCCTGCTTGCTTCTGAACGCCCAGAGGACGGCATCTTCGGCGAGGAGTACGGCGCGGTGGGAAGCACCCACCGGCAATGGATCATCGATCCGATCGACGGCACCGCAAACTTCATGCGTGGCGTTCCCCTGTGGGGCACCATGATCGCTCTGGCCATCGATGGTGTGCCGCAGGTCGGGGTTGTCAGCATGCCGGCGCTGGGCCGCCGCTGGTGGGCCTCAACGGGCGCCGGCGCTTGGACCGCGACGGATGCCGAACCTCGTCGCCTGGAGACCTCGACGGTGTCCGCGATCGATGATGCAGCGGTGAGCTTTCAGAGCATCACTCAGTGGACCGACGCCGGGCACCAGAGCGCGCTGCTGCGCGTCGCCGATCGAGTCTGGCGGGATCGCGCCTACGGTGATGTGTACGCTTACATGCTGCTGGCAGAGGGTCGGCTCGAGATGGTGGCCGAGTTCGACGTCAAGGAATATGACATCGCAGCGGCTGTCCCTATCGTCCGTGAGGCCGGAGGCGCGTTCACGTCCTTCGACGGCGTCGACACCATCTCCGATCGTTCTTCCCTGGCTACCAACGGCATCCTTCACGAGGCGTTCCTCGAGTTGACGCATCCACCGACCACCACTTGACCTGAAGGCTGAGATGATCCCCCGCATCCCGCTTGCTGCCGCAGCAGTCGCTATCACCCTGCTGCTGACCGCGTGCTCCCCCGCTGCCGAACCGCCCACGGAGCCGAAGACTGAACCGTCCTCATCCAGTCCGGCTGCCGCGGTGCCCGCTGACGCACCCTCAGCACAGCCCGCTCCAACGGCGACCGTCGAACCCAATGAGACGCTCGCTGAGCCCACCTGCGAGACGATCATCTCCGAGAGCACCGTGGCCGCGTTCGGCGAACATGGCTGGACGTACGAAGCCGATGGCTTCCGACTCGGAGCCGATCTGGTCGACAACGGCATCCAGTGCGTCTGGGGCGACTACACCGTAGCCTCCGATCACGTCCAGATCTTCGGATGGGCACCGCTGGATACCGAAGCATCCATTGCCGCCCAGGAGAAGCTGATCGGCGAAGGCTGGCTGCGGGCCGACAGCGAGGGCCGCAACCTCATCACGGAACAGCATGCGTTCTCCCCGGATGAAGAGGGTTTCGGAATGACCTACGAATTCGGTGACGGCTGGGTCATTGTCGCCGACACCAAGCAGGGACTGCTCCTGCTCGACTGGCAGTAGGTCCCGGCAATCCGACGCGAAAGGCCGCTCCTCAACGAATGCTGAGGAGCGGCCTTTTCGCAGTGACAGCGGCGATTCCGCCGAAGACGTACGCACCACTCCTTACGCAGCTCGGCGCACCACGTGTTGTCACCTATCGACGACACAGCGACACCGCATACCCGAGGCTCGACCTACCATCCGTCCCCGCCCTGCGGACTTTTGTCCGAGAGCATGGGGACCAATGACATTTCCTACACGGCCCCGATGATGCTGTCGTGATGCGCGACGTTCCGGGCGGTTGGGCGTGTCCAGAGTGTGTGCATGTGCAGCAGGCGCAGGACGTGGAGATGCCGCCCGAGTTCAATGGCCCGATCATCCGAGGGTGGTGAGGTTGTCAGCGCGATTCCTGTCGGCGTGCTTTGATCTCCCTGCCGAGCTGGATGCCGCCAGCGACGACGATCAGAAGCCCGACAACGATCGTTGCGATACGGACCCAGACATCAGCGTCGGGGAAGAACAGGATCGTTGAGGCGAAGAGGAACGTCGCCGCGACGAAATACCAGACGGCGACCTGGGGCGCGTTGCGTGAACTCATGACGTGACTGGACCTTCCGTGAGGGACAGGATCATTCGATGCTACGCACGGTCATTGATGGCGCACATCCCCCACAAGACGGATATTTGCCAGCCATGCACTGCGGATGAGCCCGTGATGAACGATGCTGGGGCGATGGCAGCGATCATCCCGTTCCAATGATGGAGATGCGCCTGCGGCCTCCTGGCTGGGTCAGACGCTGACCTAGAGAAGCACTACGACGACGCGCACCCGGTACCCGAAGGCCCGAGACATCCCGAGCACATGACCTTCACGCGGGGGCGGCGCGAATACGTCGGGCGCTGATCTGTCTGGGCCTCCGTGCCCGGCGGAGTGACGCACCCTCCGGTTGCCTTCTCCTGACCCACTAACCCCAGCGGGTCTAGCTCAACTCCCCACCGTTGAACTACATCCGAGAGTATGCACAATCGCTGGATAAATCCTGATCATTAGCAAGCGATTATCCGTGAGTACGCGTACGGGCACAACGAAAGACCCCAACCGGCCCGAAGGCTAGGTGGGGGTCTTTGCGTAGTTCGGAGGGAGATCTAAGCAGGCGTCAACGCGCGGTGGGTTGAGACCGCGTTCCGCGCGTTTGCGCACTGCTGTTACTTCCGGACTCTACGCCCAAAAGGATGTCGACCTGCCGATCATTCTCGGAACCGAAAAGCATCGCAGACACAGATGAACCCCCGCGTTCCCTTACTAGAGTAAGGAAGGCGGGGGTTCATTTGTGACAGCGGTACGGTGGAGCTGGGGGGAATCGAACCCCCGTCCAACGCTGAGAGCTCACGGCTTCTCCGGGCGCAGTCTGTAGAGACGTTCTGCTCGGCTCCGACCTTTGTCACAGACACCTAAGTCGACGAGCCCAGCCTGGGAAGAGTCCCACGTGACGTCCAGACGCCATCACGCAGCAAGATTCCTAAATGACGCCAGGGTCCGTATCGGAATCACATACGGTCTGACGGACTATCGGGCTCGCTTATGCAGCGAGGGCGAAGTCGTTGCGCTTTGTTTCGGCAACTATAGTTTTGCAGGGAGCGTTCACGAGATAACCCTGCATCCTCGGCCCGCTTCACGTGGGTCCACAAGCACTGTCGAAACCGATCAGCCCCGTGGGTCCTTCTTGCGAAGGGACCGCTGTCACTCTGTGGATTTATCACCTCGAGCACCGAAGCACCCGAGCACCACAGACTACAACGTATCCGGAGCGCACGCTATTCCTGCCGTAGAGTCGGCACATGACTGCTGTGATCATCACCGTTCGAGGCGAGAATGAGACGCGAGTTGCTCCCGAACGGGCGCGCATCCGGGTCTCTGTCCATCATGAGGGCCCCGACCGCGCTACGGTCGTCGACAAGGCTCTGAGCCTCGCCGAGCCGGTCCGCTCAAGCATCAGCGAACGTGCGGATTCCGGCGTCGTGGCAGAGTGGTCCAGCAAGCGGCTGGCAGTACGCGCAGATCGCCCGTGGAACAACGAAGGCAAACAGCTCGCTCTGGTGTACCACGCCACCGTCGACTTCACGGCGACCTTCATCGAAGCATCCGAACTCTCCATCTGGGTGTCAGAGATCTCATCGTGGGAGAGCGTCGACGTCGGCAACGTCGACTGGCACCTCACCCCAGAAACGCGCGCCCGCATCGAACGCGAGGTGGCAGCAACGGCCGTCAGCGTCGCGGTCTCGCGCGCCCAGGCGTACGCCGGCGCGCTGAACCTGAGCACAGTCGTGCCCCTCGAGATCGCAGACGTCGGACTCATCTCGCGGGATCAGTCGCCGGCCGCACCGCAGATGCTCCGGGCCCGCGGCGCGGCATTCTCCGTAATGCAAGAATCCTCACCGGTGATGGCGTACGAACCCGACGACATCGTGATCGAAGCCACCGTGGAGGGCCGTTTCAGCGCGAGCTGAGCGGCATCCAGGTACTCACCTACTCAGCGGTTGAAGGGCGCCAGTTCTGCCGCCAGTCGCTCTGACACATGCGCGTGGATGCTGGTGCCGCTCTCGCCGTGCTCCGAAGAGAGCAGGATACCGGTCTCGTGAACGGCCGCCACGAGATCACCGCGGTCGTAGGGCACCAGAGCGTGCACTTCCACAGCCGGCTTCGGCAATGCCTCTTCGATCGCAGCCCGCAGCGCTTCCAGCCCCTCACCGGAGCGTGATGACACAAAGTGCGCCTTCGGCTCGAGTCCCTGGAGCACGAGACGCTCGTCGTCAGTGACCAGATCGGCCTTGTTGAAGACGACCAGCTCAGGAATGTCTCGAGCTCCGACATCGCCCATCACATCGCGCACCGTCTTCAGCTGAGAGGCAGGGTCCGGATGCGCGGCATCGACGACGTGCAGAACGAGGTCAGCACCCGCGACCTCTTCGAGCGTCGAGCGGAACGCCTCGACCAACTGGTGCGGCAGATTCCGTACGAACCCGACCGTGTCGGTGAACGTGTAGACACGACCGTCGGATGTCTCTGAGCGACGCACCGTGGCATCCAACGTCGCGAACAGCGCATTCTCGACCAGCACACCGGCGCTCGTCAGAGCGTTGAGCAGACTCGACTTGCCGGCGTTGGTGTACCCGGCGATGGCCACCGAAGGAATCGTGTTGCGCTTGCGCTCAGCACGTTTGGCGTCACGCGCAGGCGCGAAATCACGGATCTGCCGACGCAAAATCGCCATGCGGGTGCGGATGCGACGCCGATCGAGCTCGATCTTCGTCTCACCGGGACCACGCGATCCCATGCCCGCTCCCCCGGCGCCGACCTGGCCACCGGCCTGCCGGCTCATGGAATCGCCCCAGCCGCGCAGCCGCGGCAGCAGGTACTCGAGCTGCGCGAGTTCGACCTGAGCCTTGCCCTCGCGGCTCTGGGCGTGCTGGCTGAAGATGTCGAGGATCACCGTGGTGCGATCGATCACCTTCACCTTGACGACGTCTTCGAGTGCGCGCCGCTGGCTGGGCGCCAGCTCGCTGTCGGCGATGACGGTGTCAGCACCGGTGGCTGCGACGAGATCCTTGAGCTCCAGTGCCTTCCCGCGTCCGAGGTACGTGGCAGGGTCGGGCTGCGGACGCCGTTGCAGGACGCCGTCCAGAACGACAGCACCGGCTGTTTCGGCAAGGGCTGCGAGTTCGCGAAGCGAGTTCTCCGCATCGGTCTGCGCGCCCTGCGGGTATACACCGACCAGGACGACGTTCTCCAGCCGCAACTGGCGGTACTCGACCTCGGTGACGTCATCGAGTTCGGTCGAGAGGCCGCCGACTCGTCTGAGAGCGTTCCTGTCCGCGAGATCCCATTGATCTCCGTCGCGGTTCGCGTGCGTCGCGGTGGCGTCGCTCTGGAGCGCTTCGGCTGCACCGAACACTCGCGCCTGCGTGCGCGTCTCTGCGCTCGCAAGTACCCGGTTCACGGTGTCGTCGTTGTGACTTTCGTCTTTGGCTTTCGTCATCCTCTGCCTTCTGTGTGCCGCGCCTTAACCTTAACCCGGCTCTCCGGTACGCTCGCTCTATGGGGTCCGATCACTACTTCACTGCGGCCCCGGCAAGTGCGGAGAACCTGCGTACCATCCCGGTGACGCTCGCAGGCCGTGAACTCGAGATGACCACCGCTGGTGGCGTCTTCAGTCCTGACCGCTTGGATGCCGGTACCGCAGTTCTATTCAGCAATATGCCACCGCTACCGCCGAGTGGTCACTTCCTCGACCTCGGAAGCGGTTGGGGGCCGATCACTATCACCATGGCATTAGCCTCTCCGCATGCGACAGTTTGGGCAGTCGACGTGAATGAGCGTGCGCTCGATCTCGTCCGACGCAATGCCGATGCTCTCGGCCTCACCAATGTCAACGCTGTGCTTCCCGACGATGTTCCCGATGACATCGCTTTTCGCACCATCCGGTCGAATCCGCCGATACGCGTCGGGAAGAATGTGCTCCACGACATGCTGGAACGCTGGATCCCGCGTCTCGATGAATCAAGCGATGCGTGGCTGGTGGTGCAGCGCAACCTCGGCGCAGATTCCCTCCAACGCTGGCTCGGCGCGACATTCACCCCGGGGTACAGCGTGTTCCGGACGGCAACAGGCAAGGGCTATCGCATCCTGAAGATCCGCAAGCACGGAACCCCACCGACGGAGCCGATCTCCCTGGTCTGAGTGAGACTCTGGCATTCGAACATCAGACGAGGTCGATCGTGCCGGTGTAGACCAACTGTGCAGGTCCGGAAAGAGCAACGTGCTCGCCGTCCTCAGCCGGGAACATCCGTACCCCGAGGGCGCCACCGGGCGTCTCGACGCGCCAGTTATCCGGTGCACGGTCGCCCGCCCAATAGCGCACGGCAAGCGCAGTGGCCGCTACCCCGGTGCCGCAGCTGAGGGTCTCCCCCACGCCGCGTTCGAACACGCGCATCTTCACGTGCCCGACACCGTCGCGCACGAGCGGCTCTCCCGGGACCACGAACTCCACATTCGCGCCAGCCGAAAGCTGGGGCTCGAGCTCCGGAATGTATTCGAGTTCGAGTCCGGTCAGTTCCTCGTCGGATGCCAGCGCGACAACGACGTGCGGGTTGCCCAGGTCAATGCCTAGTCCTGGGCGTGCGACGTCGAGGCCTCGAGCCTTGGCGAGAGGATCGTCTCCGGACAGACGCCAGCGCCCGAGATCCACCTGATAGCCGGTGCCACTGCTGGTCACATCGCGCACTCCGGCGCGCGTGCCGATCGGCAGTGTTGATCCGGGTTCGATTGTCGCGAGTCCGGCGCGAACCAGATAGTGCGCGAAGACACGGATGCCGTTGCCACACATCTCGGCGATCGACCCATCGGCGTTGCGATAGTCCATGAACCATTCGGCTGCGGGCTCCTCTGCAAGCGAGGCCCGGCCTTCCGGGAGAACGGCGGAGCGCACGACCCGCAGCACGCCGTCTGCGCCGATACCGAAGTTGCGGTCACAGAGTGCGGCCACCTGCTCGGCGGTGAGCTCCAGCTCGCCATCCGGATCGGCGATGATGATGAAGTCATTGCCGGTGCCATGTCCCTTGGTGAATGCGACCATGGGAACAGTCTAAAGAGGATCGGACACCCGCCAGATCTCTTTCAGTGCCAGGTGGCCGGCACGTGTGATGTCCACTCCGCGACCTACCGGCCGTCGAACCACCCATGCGCGTTCGATGAATGCTTGCGCGATTGCAGATCCCAATGATCCTGCGAGGTGGGGTCTGCGCTCGGTCCAGTCCGGACAACCGCGGGTCAGGCGTCGGCGCGCCTGGGAGAGTTCGTTCACCTCAATGCCCTGTGCGCGTAGATGCGCGGCGCCTCGCTCCGTGACATCGACCAGATCCGTGGCGAGCCACCCGTTTTCGACCAGGCTGTGGGCCAGCGCGATTCCCAGTCTTCCTGCCAGATGGTCGTAGCAGAGCCGCGCATGAGCAAGGTCTCGCGCTCCGGCCGCCTGTCGATACGTGATCTCCGGTGCCGGCGGACACAGATGTCCCAGGCGTTCCAGCGCACTCGCTACGTCGGCGTCCGTGATGGCATAGAAGCGCTGACGCCCACGCGGTGTGCACACGATGAGGCCGGCGTCGAGCAGCGCCGAAAGATGCTCGCTCGCTGTCGACGCGCTGACGCCGGCAGCAGCGGATAGTTCCCCGGCAGGACGGGCTGAACCATCCATCAGCATGTTGAGGAAGGCGGAGCGGGTCGGTGCTGACAGCGCACGCCCGATCACGGAGAGGTCGCGTGACATGGCGCCATCGTACCCGAGCACACTTCGGTACATCCCGAAACGTCCCCGCAGTATCGTGCCAGCATGACACTCCACACATACGACACCGCTCTCCGCTGGCACGGCTCGACTGCCGATGGTTATCGCGGGTACTCCCGTGGTCACACGGCAACAGTGGCTCCGACTGACGCGGTACTGGCCCTGTCGGCAGACCCCGCTTTCCGCGGCGATGCGACCCTGCTCAATCCGGAACAGCTTCTTGTCACAGCCACGAGCTCTTGTCAGCTTCTGTCCTTTCTCGCGGTAGCGGCGATGCGCGGGATCCATGTCCACGACTACACGGACACGGCTCGGGGGTTCATGGATGACCGAGTATCCCCTGCTGCGATCTCGCGCATCGTGCTGCAACCGGTGATCACCGTCCTCCGGGGCACCGACAGCGCAGAAGTTCTCGACGCGGTCAACGCCGCTCATGCAGGCTGCTACATCGCGAACTCTCTCCGATCCAGCGTGGAGCTCCGGCCGACGGTGGTCGTAGCGTGAGCGTCGTGCTGCGGGACATCGGCCTGTTGCTGCGCACGGATCCGGGCTCTCTTGCGGAGTTCGGCGAGGTCCTCGGAGCCGCGCGTGTCAGCCTCGAGGGCGGGGGCGTGTTTACGTATCAGGATGCATCGATCGCGCACTTCCTCGTGGATGATGCCGACGCCGCAGTCGAAGCTTTGAATGCCCACGGAATCGGCCCCGTCATCATCAGCGACGTCGTCATGCTGAGACTCGATCAGGGGAAAGCAGGTCAGCTCGGCGCCTTCACTCGCATCCTCGCCGATGCGGGCATCGAGATTCTCGTGCAGTACAGCGATCACGACCACCGACTGGTCCTGGTCGTACCGCCCGATCAGCACCTGCGCGCCACGCAGATTGCTTCTGCTTGGGACGTCCGCTGACTGCCGCAGAACTCTACAGCGAATACTGCCCCGCTCTGGCGTGCGAAGCGGCTGAGGTCGAGGATGGAGTCAGGAGGATGACATGGGACGCAAGAAGAAAGACATCAGCCAGGTGAGCCCGGCGAGAAAAGCGGCGCTCGGAGTGCTCGGAATCGTGCAGGTCGCCTTCGCTGCACTGGCATTCTGGGATCTGGCACATCGGACGGACATTCAGCTACGGGGCGCAAAGCCCGCCTGGATCCCCGTCATTCTGGTGAACTGGATCGGTCCCGCCGTCTACTTCGTATTCGGTATCAGACGCGATACCCGGTAACGTCCGCAAAGGAAATCACGGTTACGGGCGACGTCTAAAAGCTCGAGATCGAGCGCGCGTGGGAACAGCGGGGCCCCTGCTCCGAGGGTAACCGGTGCGAACTGCACCCAGACCTCATCGAGCAGACCGGCGTCGGCGAACTGGCCTGCCAGGTCACCGCCACCGATGATCCAGAGATCCTGCTCTCCTGCAGCTACTGTCATTGCTGCGTGGACCTCGGCGATGGGCGCCTGAGTGAGCGTCACTTCCGCGCCATCCGGCACGGGAAGGTCGCGATGTGTGAACACCCAGGCGGGCTGGGTGTAACCCCATTGGCCCTGCTCATGCTCCAGCACCCACTCGTAGGTGGAAGCTCCCATCGCCAGCGCGCCGATCGTCTTCTCGAACTGCTGATAGGCCATCGCGCCGTCTGGATCGACATCCTGCTTCAGGAGCCAATCGAGTGAGTGATCTGTCGTCGCGATGAAGCCGTCGAGGCTGGACGCGGTGAAATAGTGAGTCGCCATACAAGGACGTTCGCATCCACCACCGACATCAGTCAGATCACGTCCGCTGGATCCGTTCCAGGGCTAACCCATTCCAGGTCCGGATAGCGTTTGAACCACGAAACCTGACGGCGTGCGTAGCGTCGCGTCAGCGCTTGAGTCTCGGCGATCGCGTCTGCCTCTGACTTCTCCCCTGCCAGCTGCGCGAGCGCCTGGGCGTAACCGATGGCTCGTGGGGCGGTCGTACCGCGTTCCAGGCCTGCTTCGCGAAGCAGAGCGACCTCGCCAAGAATCCCCTGCTGCCACATCCGTTCCACGCGGCGGTCGAGGCGCTCGACGAGCTCCGGACGATCGACGTGCAGGCCAACGATTCGGGTGTCCGGGTGCCACAGCCGTGGCTCTTCCGGCAGAGCCGCACCGTGTGTCTGGGCGCCCTGTTCAATAACTTCCAAGGCACGCATCACGCGGCGACTGTTCTTCGAGTCGATGCGCGCTGCCGTCGCGGCATCGGCCTGTTGCAGCCGGGCGAAGAGCGCGGGAGCTCCCTGCTCCTCCAGTTCGAGTGCGAGTCGCTCACGTACGGCAGGATCGCGCGGTGGGAAATGGAAATCGAAGATGACGCTCGATACATACAGTCCGGAACCGCCGACCAGAATCGCGTCCCCACCACGTGCATGGATGTCGGCGATCGCGGCCCGTGCCAGCGGCTGGTACCAGGCGACCGCGGCCTCCTCATCCACCTCGCGAACATCGAACATGTGGTGCGGGATGCCCCGACGTTCAGCGAGCGGAAGTTTTGCTGTGCCGATATCCATGCCCCGGTACAGCTGCATCGCATCGGCGTTGACGATCTCTGCGGAGTTCCCCCGCGCTCGCAAAGCCTCGGC
Source organism: Microbacterium sp. A94 (assembly GCF_051842855.1). NCBI lineage: Bacteria > Bacillati > Actinomycetota > Actinomycetes > Micrococcales > Microbacteriaceae > Microbacterium > Microbacterium sp. A94. The sequence continues at coordinate 702,980 of NZ_JBPXMU010000001.1, forward strand.
AAGATTCAGCGCGAGGTCGCTCTTACCGGTGCCTGTCGCTCCGACGATCGCCCAGACGCGAGGAGTGTCAGACACCGACGCGCAGCGTGGGAAGGCCGAGCGAAACCGCTCGCGGAGCACTAGATTCGCCGGCCGCGGCGGGCACGCCACAGGACTCGGCCTGCGAACGATCCCAGGCGTCACCGCCGCGCGTGCGACGAACCCGCAGCGGAGCACCGGCCGGGTCGTCCGCAAGCAGGTGGAATGGTGCGCCGTGCGTGATCTTCACCGTCACCACATCACCGGGACGCGGCAGCTGCGATCCCTCGGTGACTTCGAAGTGCACGAGACGGCCGTCTTCAGCGCGCCCCGTCAGCCGGTGTGTCGCGGCATCCTTTTTGCCCTCGCCAACTGAGACGAGAACGTTGACCTCGCGACCGACCTGCGCCTGATTCTCTTCGAGCGAGATCCGCTCCTGCAACGCGAGCAGACGGTTGTAGCGCTCCTGCACAACAGCCTTCGGAACCTGATCTTCCATCGTCGCCGCTGGCGTTCCCTCGCGGATCGAGTATTGGAAGGTAAAGGCGCTCGCGAAGCGGGCCTGCTCGACCACGCGCATCGTGTCTTCAAAGTCTTCTTCGGTCTCGCCAGGGAATCCCACGATGATGTCAGTGGTGATCGCGGCGTACGGAATGCGCTCGCGCACCTTGTCGAGAATGCCGAGGAACTTCGAACTGCGGTATGAGCGACGCATCGCCTTCAGAACGCGATCGCTGCCAGACTGCAGCGGCATGTGCAGCTGTGGCATGACGTTCGACGTCTCAGCCATCGCGTCGATGACGTCGTCGGTGAACGCAGCCGGGTGCGGACTCGTGAAGCGGATGCGCTCGAGCCCCTCGATCTGACCTGCTGCGCGCAGCAGCTTGCTGAACGCCTGGCGGTCACCGAACTCCACACCGTAGGAGTTCACGTTCTGGCCGAGCAGCGTGACCTCGATTGCGCCGTCTTCGACGAGCAAACGGATCTCGTTCAGGATGTCACCGGGGCGACGGTCCTTCTCTTTGCCCCGCAGACTCGGGACGATGCAGAACGTGCACGTGTTGTTGCAGCCAACGGAGATCGACACCCATCCACTGTGCGCAGAGTCGCGCTTGGTGGGCAGCGTGGAGGGGAATACCTCGAGCGATTCCAGGATCTCCAGCTCAGCATCGCCGTTGTGACGAGCACGTTCCAACAGACCGGGCAGCGAACCCATGTTGTGTGTGCCGAAGACGACATCAACCCAGGGGGCCTTATCGAGTACTGCTTCTTTGTCCATCTGGGCGAGACAGCCGCCCACGGCGATCTGCATGCCCTCTTTGCGCCGCTTCACCGAGGCGAGGTGGCCGAGGGTTCCGTAGAGCTTGCCTGCGGCGTTATCGCGGACAGCACAGGTATTGATGATGACGACATCGGCTTCAGCGCCGCTGTCTGCTCGGAGGTATCCGGCGCTTTCCAGCGAGCCGGACAGGCGCTCGGAATCGTGCACATTCATCTGGCAACCGAACGTGCGCACTTCGTAGGTTCGCTGTTGTCCGTCTGCGTCGACGGCCGCCGACGAGGCCGTGATGATCGTCGGTTCACTGCGCGGAGTAATCATGGTGCAACCATTCTACGAGCGGAAACCGGGACTCTCTCCGAAGCCGGGAAGATCGTCACTCCGAATCGACGAAACGCACCCCGCTGGACCGCGTGCCCAGGGACGCTTCGGTCAGCGCCGTCCGCGCAGCCGTCATGGCGACAGAGCCGCCGTAACCCCGGCGTGCCAGCTGCCCGACAAGCCGGCGCAATGCTGTCTCGAAGTCCAACCGTGACAGCGAGCGCGCCTTCGTTCGCGCGAACTCCAGCGCGCGTTCGGCATCATCGTCGGGAAGCTCGCCCAGGGCAGCGTCGATGACATCACGACGGAGGCCGCGCTGTGCGAGCGAACGGGACAGCGCGATGCGCCCCTGGCCCTTGCGTTCGATGCCAGAGGCCACCAGTTGCTCGGCAAGGGCCGCATCGTCCAGGTAGCCGCGTCGGCAGAAGTCGTCGATCACATCATCGATCTGCGCAGAATTCAGTTCGTTACCGCGAAGTATCTGGCGTGCCTCGGAGAGGGAGAGAGAACGCGCACGCAGCTTGCGCACGAGTGCCTCTTCGGCAGCGCTCCGAGCTTCGTCGTGCTCGCGGTCGTCGTTCTTGTCGCGCTCGTCGTCAATGTGTGTTTCGCTACCGCCTTCAGCGTGAGCTCTCCGCACAGGCAGGCTCGACGCCGGAACAAGCTTCCCGCCGAACAGCGGGATCACGGGGGCGAGGTCTGACTCGCCCCCGTTTCCGTCAGCCATGATCAGGCCGGACGACGCTGTGCGAGTTCATCAGCAGTCGCAGGCGCCTCTTCTGCCTTCGCGCCACCGATGCCGAGCTTCTGCTTGATCTTCGTCTCGATCTCCAGAGCGATGTCAGCGTTCTTGATCAGGAAGTTACGGGCGTTCTCCTTGCCCTGTCCCAGCTGATCGCCCTCGTAGGTGTACCAGGAGCCCGACTTCTTCACGAGAGCGTGCTCAACACCGAAGTCGATGAGACTCCCCTCACGGGAGATTCCCGTGCCGTACAGGATGTCGAATTCTGCCTGCTTGAAGGGCGGAGCCATCTTGTTCTTCACGACCTTGACCCGCGTGCGGTTACCCACAGCCTCGGTGCCGTCCTTCATCGTCTCGATGCGACGAATGTCGAGTCGCACCGAAGCGTAGAACTTCAGCGCCTTGCCACCGGCAGTGGTCTCCGGCGAACCGAAGAAGACACCGATCTTCTCGCGCAACTGGTTGATGAAGATCATCGTGGTGTTCGTCTGGCTCAGACCACCCGTGAGCTTGCGTAGTGCCTGCGACATGAGCCGTGCCTGCAGACCCACGTGAGAATCACCCATCTCGCCCTCGATCTCAGCACGCGGCACAAGAGCAGCCACCGAGTCGATGACGATGAGGTCGATGGCGCCAGAGCGCACGAGCATGTCGGCGATCTCGAGAGCCTGCTCACCGGTGTCTGGCTGGGAGACGAGAAGAGCATCGATGTCAACACCGAGCTTCTTCGCGTACTCCGGGTCAAGTGCGTGCTCAGCGTCGATGAAAGCGGCGATGCCGCCGCCACGCTGCGCGTTCGCGATAGCGTGCAGCGTCAACGTTGTCTTACCCGACGACTCAGGGCCGTAGATCTCTACGATGCGGCCACGCGGGAGACCACCGACGCCAAGAGCGACGTCGAGGGCGATGGAGCCTGTCGGAATGACGGCAACCGGCGCGCGCTCGTCGCTGCCCAGTCGCATGACCGAGCCTTTTCCGAACTGCCGGTCGATCTGGGCGAGAGCTGAATCCAGGGACTTCTCGCGGTCTGCGGATGATGCCATCATGTGCTCCTATTTGTTCGCGTGGTGCCGCCTGTAGGCTGTCGCGGCCACCCCGACTGGGGCGAACTCTCCGACAAGGCGTATGGTTTTTCGGCCTGTCTTCACCGTAGAAGGGGGCTCAGACATTGCGTCGGAAATCCCAGGAACGGTGGAAAACGTCGCCTCGAAACCATGTGTGCAGAACACTACGCGCACTTCGAACAGATATTCGACGACACGCCGAATCTGTGTCGACTTGTATCGGACGTCGACTCAGTTCTTTCGCGGCTCAATCCGGCCAGCACCGTAACGACGGTTCGCCGGAACATCGGTCGCATCGCAGAGTGCGAGCCAGATGTCACGTGGTGCCACACCAGCATCCAGCGCTTCCGATGCAGTGCGGTTGCCGATCGCGTCCAAGACGAGGTCCGTCGTCAGATTCGAAGCCCTCGCACCGAACTCAAGTTGGACAGCTCGAAGAAACTCACTACGTCGCATCGACGGCGATCAGTGCAGCGAGAGCTCGGGCTCGATCGATGCGACCAGGTCGTCCGGAACAACATCAGGGAACACCTGGATGCCTTCAAGAACAGAGATGCGGTCGCCGACCTCGCGCATGATCATCGAGATAGGGACGTCGAGTGCCTCAGCAACCGAAGCGAGAATCTCGCTGGAGGCTTCCTTCTGCCCTCGCTCAACCTCGCTGAGATATCCGAGCGCAACGGAAGCCTTGCTCGCAACCTGCCGGAGCGTACGCCCCTTCTGCAGGCGGAAGTCCCTCAGCACATCGCCGATTTCCTGTCGTACAAGAATCATCGGAACCTCCCCTCCATTTCCTTGCCCGGAGCCACTTGCGAATGGATCGCCAGTCTAACCCGATGCGTTAGGAAAAACGCTACCCTTTCACGCTGTGCTTTGCTTGTGAGCACGCCTGTCATTGACACATTGATAATAACCGGCATCGAGGCAGGACTATTCCCGCAGCCGTTCCCGTACGGCCTGAATCGCCGCTTCCACGCTCTGAGCGCGAATCGCTGCTCGGTCTCCGGGGAATCGAAAGGCAAAGGAGCTGACGCGACCGCCAACGGCCACTCCGATATGCACGGTGCCCACAGGTTGACCATCGGGCGAATCGGGCCCGGCGATCCCGGTCGTCGACACACCGACATCCGCCGGTCGTCCGTCGACCTGGACGGCTCCACAGACCCCCAGCGCCATCTGCTCCGCGACGGTCGAATGCACTGGTCCGTGTTCCTTCAACAGCTCCGCGTCCACGTTGAGCAGCGATGCCTTCACCGGGGTCGCATAAGCGACCACCGCGCCCAGCAACGTGGCAGATGCCCCGGGAACCGAGACGAGGTCGGCTGTGAGCGCCCCGCCCGTCAAAGATTCGGCTACCCCGAGCGTCCAGCCTCGCTCGGTCAGTGCGCCGATCAGCTCGGAAGCAGCACTCACTGCCGGCTCGCCCGAGCTCCGCGCACCTGTGAGAGTACGTAGTCGATTCCGCTGACCACCGTCAGCACCAGCGTCGCGTACATCAGCACAACACCGATGACGCTCCACCAGTCCATGCCGATCAGTTGATGAAGCGGTAGCAGGCACCAGCTCAACGCCACGCCCTGAACCGCCGTCTTGAGCTTTCCCATCCACGCGGCTGCCACAATGTGACTGCGCGCAACCACGAACCGGTGGAGCGTCACACCCCATTCACGGATGAGGATGATGATGACCACCCACCACGGCCATTCGCCGAGAATCGCCAGACCGACGAAACCAGCTCCGGTCAGCAGCTTGTCCGCGATCGGATCCCAGAGCTTTCCGAAGTCGCTGACGATGTCATATTTGCGCGCGAGATAGCCATCGACCCAGTCCGTGGATATCGCGACGACGAACAGGACGCCAGCGACCCAGCGGAGCGTGAGGTCATCAGAGCCGAACGGTCCACCGATCAGCAGCACCACGAAAAAGACGACGGCGAGCGGGATACGGGCGATCGTGATCGCGTTCGGCAGCTGCCGCGGAATGGCCATCAGTCGCGTCCCGTCAGTCCCCAGGCGTCTTCGTCGCCCCCATCTTCGTCAACGACCGGCAAGCCCTCGAACTGCGCTTCGATGGGATCGAACCCGGGCGCCGCAGCGGGCGGGTTCGCGGGGTGGGCCACGGGCGCGGCCTGAGCTGCCGGCGCAGCAGCAGCCGGCACATCATCACCACGCAACTTGGCCATAACGGCCGGCAGCTGCTCAGGTGTGACCAGGACATCGCGCGCTTTCGATCCCTCGGACGGGCCGACGATCTCGCGTGACTCCAGCAGGTCCATCAGACGACCGGCCTTCGCGAAGCCGACGCGGAGCTTGCGTTGCAGCATCGACGTCGAACCGAACTGCGATGACACGATCAACTCAGCTGCGGCCAGCAGCACCTCGAGGTCGTCTCCAATGTCCTCGTCGACTTCCTTCTTCTTCTTCGGCTCGAGAGCCTCCTGCACATCAACCCGGTACTCGGGTCGGGCCTGAGCGGTCACATGTTTGACGACCGCATCGATCTCGCTCTCTTCGACCCATGCGCCTTGAAGGCGGAACGGCTTGGAAGAGCCCATCGGCGAGAAGAGCGCATCACCCTGACCGATGAGCTTGTCTGCACCTGGGGAATCCAGAATCACTCGGCTGTCCGTGACGCTCGTCACGGCGAAAGCGAGACGCGACGGGACGTTGGCCTTGATCAGACCGGTGACGACATCGACAGACGGACGCTGTGTTGCCAGAACCAAGTGAATTCCTGAGGCTCGCGCCAGCTGAGTGATGCGGACGATCGAGTCCTCGACATCCCGCGGAGCGACCATCATAAGGTCGGCGAGCTCGTCGACGACGACCAGAAGATACGGATAGGGCTTGAGCACCCGCTCGCTGCCGACGGGGAGTTCGACCTCGCCTGCGCGCACGGCCTTGTTGAAGTCGTCGATGTGACGGAAGCCGAACGATGCGAGATCGTCGTAGCGCATGTCCATCTCTTTCACGACCCACTGCAGCGCTTCGGCCGCCTTCTTCGGGTTCGTGATGATGGGCGTGATGAGGTGCGGAACGCCCGCATAGCTGGTGAGTTCCACGCGCTTCGGGTCGATCAGCACCATGCGCACATCTGTCGGACGCGCACGCATGAGCAAGCTCGTGATCATCGAGTTCACGAAGCTGGACTTACCAGAACCGGTCGAACCGGCAACCAGAAGGTGCGGCATCTTCGCGAGGTTCGCCACGACGATCTTGCCGCCGACATCCTTGCCAACGCCGATAGTCATCGGGTGCGTGCTGCTGGTGGCCACCGGTGAACGCAGCACGTCCCCGAGCGCGACCATCTCCTTGTCGACGTTGGGAATCTCGATGCCGATCGCGCTCTTACCCGGAATCGGCGAGAGGATGCGCACATCATTCGAAGCAACCGCGTAGGCGAAGTTGTTGCTCAGCTGCGTGATCTTCTCAACCTTGACGCCGTGACCGACCTCGATCTCATACTGCGTCACCGTCGGCCCACGAGAGAAGCCGGTGACCTTCGCATCCACCTTGAACTGCGTAAGCACGCTGGTGAGCTGTTCAATCACGCGGTCTGTCGCGTCCGAGCGCATGATCGGAGCCGGACCTTCGCCGAGCACCCCCTGCGACGGCAGCACATAGGGAACGCTGGGCGCGTGCAGCCCGCGTTCGCCGGGGCCGTCCGTGCCGAATCCGGAGAGGCCGGGGAGTTCGGGCTGCTCACCGGTGTCACCGTAGTCGTCGAGGAGCGCTGTGCTGCTTTTACCTGCCAGACCGGCTGTCACGCTCTCGACATCCGTGAGGACCTCGGTTGCGGCATCCGCGGGATCAGCGAGGATGACGGCCTGATCGTAGGCGGTGTTATCCACCGGCGGGGTGTCACTCTGCGGCAGCAGTTCAGTGAGATCCTGTGACCCGATGCCCTCGTCGGGATCCTCTTCGCGGCCGGTCTTGTTACGCCGCCACCAGGGCAGCGAATCGTCAGATTCGGCGTCGTCGGATCCATCAGCCTCGGACGCTGCCGGTTTCTGTGCGTTCGGGTCCGGGCGCTCAGCGCCGAACATCCACGCGTAGAGATCGCCCAGGCGCGTGCCGATGCGGTTCGGCGGAGTCTTCGTGATGATGAGGATGCTGAGCGCTGCCAGAACCGAAAGCACGATGTAGGCGACGATGTCGGTCAGGTACGACAGCGGCTCCCCCAGCATCCATCCGAACAGGCCACCGGCCGCGCTGAGCGCTGGCATACCGTCCTGGGGTTCAGGCTTGCCGCCCGCGACATGACAGATTCCAGCGATCGAGATGACGAAAAGACCGAAGCCGATCCCGATGCGGCCGTTGTCGTGCACCGAGGAGGGGTGCCGGAACAGCCAGCCGGCCAGAATCAGCAGCAGCACCGGCAGCAAGAACGCCGTACGCCCGATCAGCAGGCCCACGGAGTACGCGCTGATGTTCTGCGCAATCTCGTTGCCGATGAAGAACCACTCGTTGACCGCGCCGAGGCAGGCGAGCAGCACCAGCAGCAGCGGGAACCCGTCCCGACGCTGATCCTTATCCAGTGACTCCGGGCCGAACGCGCGGAAGAGGCCGCCGACGCCATGAGCGAGCCCGACCCAAGCGCGTACCGCTAGTGCCGGCTTCTCAACCTCGTCGACGTACTTCTTGGGTGCGGCCGCGGCCTTGGCGCGCGCCGGAGGCTTCTCGGACGCGCGCGAGGTCTTCGTGGTACTCCTGGCCATACCGAAAGACTACGTTCCGCTGCCGGAATGCCGCGTAATGACGCGGCATTCCGGCAGAATCGGCTAGGCCGCGATGACGAGGGGAACGATCATCGGACGGCGGCGCAGCTTCTGGTTCACCCAGCGTCCGATCGTGCGGCGAACAACCTGGGAGAGCGCGTGTGTGTCACGCACGCCGTTGCCCGAGGCCTCCTTCAGCGCCGCCACGATCTTGGGAACGACATCATCGAAGACGGTGTCGTCCTCGGCGATACCGCGAGCATGGATCTCCGGCCCCGAGACGATGTTTCCGGTGGCAGCATCCACAACGATGATGATCGAGACGAACCCTTCCTCACCGAGAATCCGCCGGTCCTTGAGATCGGCATCCGTGATCGCTCCCACGGTCGAGCCATCAACGTAGACGAAGCCGATGTCGAGCTGACCGGCGACGTGCGCCTCGCCGTCCTTGAGGTCGATGATCGTGCCGTTGGAGGCAATGATCGTGTTCTCCTCCGGGACGCCGGTCTCCTGGGCGAGCTTGGCGTTCGCGATCAGGTGACGGTATTCGCCGTGCACGGGCAGCACGTTCTTAGGCTTGAGGATGTTGTAGCAGTAGATCAGCTCCCCCGCCGCGGCGTGACCTGACACATGCACCCGGGCGTTCGCCTTGTGCACGACGTTGGCGCCGAGCTTCGTGAGCCCATCGATGACACGGTAAACGGCGTTCTCATTACCGGGGATCAGGCTGGATGCCAGGATGACGGTGTCGCCCTCGCCGACCTCGATCGCGTGCTCACGGTTGGCCATGCGGCTGAGCACAGCCATCGGCTCACCCTGGGAACCGGTCGACATGTAGACGATCTTCTCGTCTGGCAGATCTCGCGCCTTCTTGTAATCGATGAGCACGTTATCGGGGACCTTGAGGTATCCGAGGTCAGCGGCGATGGTCATGTTGCGCACCATGCTCCGCCCCAGTAGTGCAACCCGACGCCCGTTCGCGTGGGCGGCGTCCAGCACCTGCTGAACACGATGCACGTGGCTGGAGAAACTCGCCACGATCACCCGGCGCGGTGCCTTGGCGATCACCTGGTCAAGGACCGGGCCGATGGACTTCTCGGTCGGTGTGAAACCGGGCACGTCAGCGTTCGTGGAATCGACCAGGAACAGATCGACGCCCTCTTCGCCCAAGCGCGAGAACGCACGCAGGTCGGTGATGCGGCCATCCAGCGGCAGCTGGTCCATCTTGAAGTCGCCGGTGGCCAGCACCATTCCCGCTGGTGTGCGGATGGCGACGGCAAGGGCGTCCGGAATCGAGTGGTTGACCGCGATGAACTCCAGGTCGAACGGCCCGACCTTCTCGTGCTGCTCTTCCTTCACCGTGAGGGTGAACGCCTTGATCCGGTGCTCCTTGAGCTTGGCTTCAATCAGCGCGAGTGTCAGACCTGAGCCGATCAGCGGAATATCGTTCTTCAGGCGCAGCAGATACGGAACGGCACCGATGTGGTCTTCGTGCCCGTGAGTGAGGACGATGCCGACGATGTCGTCGAGGCGGTCTTTGATCGGCTCGAAGTCCGGCAGGATCAGGTCGACGCCGGGCTGGTGCTCCTCAGGGAAGAGCACACCGCAGTCCACGATGAGGATCTTGCCGTCGTACTCGAAGGTCGTCATGTTGCGACCGATCTCGCCCAAGCCACCCAGCGGGATGACGCGGAGGGCCCCCTCGGCGAGCGGTTCGGGAGCGGCGATGGGATTGGACATTGATGTCTCCTCAGTCGGACACTCGTCGTGCCCGGTCGTTCTTATGGGCGCGCGACGCGCCCGTCGTCTCAGCGCGTCGTGCCGTGCACCTTCGGCAGGGCACCACCGGCGGCCGCATTGCGGTCGGGGCGGAAGTTCGAGAAATCTGCACCAGCGATATCGGTGACGACAGACAACTCATCTTCGATGAGCGCGGCCTCCCACTCCTCCGGACCAACCAGAGGAAGTCGTACCCGGGGGCTGGAGATACGGCCGAGGCCGTGCAGGATGTATTTCGCCGAGACCGTACCGGGAACATGTGTCATCGTGGCCCGAACGAGCGGCTCGAGGCGCTTGTGCTCTGCCGTGGCGGCAGCAAGGTCGCCGCGGTTCACAGCATCCACGATCGTGCGGTACGGTGCAGCGGTGATATTCGCGGTGACGCCGATGAGTCCGGTTGCGCCGATGGCGAGATGCGGCAGTGCATTCGCATCGTCACCGGAGAAGTACATCAGATCAGTCTGATTCAGCACGCGGCTGACCTCGCTGAAGTCGCCCTTGGCGTCCTTCACGGCAAGAATATTCGGGTGCTTGGCCAGACGCAGAATCGTCTCGTACTTGATCGGCACACCCGTGCGACCCGGGATGTCGTACAGGATCACCGGCAGGTCGGTGGAGTCTGCCACCAGACGGAAATGCGTCAGGATTCCTGCCTGGGTCGGCTTGTTGTAGTACGGCGTGACAATCATGATGCCGTCAGCGCCGGCCTTCTCACTGGCCTTGTAAAGCTCGATCGCGTGCGCTGTCTCGTTGGAGCCACCGCCGGTGATGATCTTCGCGCGGCCCGAGGAGACGGACTTGCCGACTTCGACGAGCTTGAGCTTCTCGGGGTCGGTAAGCGTAGAGGTCTCGCCAGTCGTCCCGGTCACAACGATGCCGTCCGCACCAGCGGTGATGACGTCATCCATGTGCTTTTCGACGGCGGGCCAATCGACTTCACCGTCGGCCGTCATCGGAGTGACGAGCGCGACGAGAACCTGTCCGAAAGGGTTACCCGAGTGCGTCATGGTCCCAGCGTATCGGTGTTGAGTCGCTCGCCGCGACGCGGATGAAGCCGCTACTAGAGTCGACGCATGAGCTGGCGCACCAACGACTCGCGGATCGTTTACGAGAATCCATGGATCTCAGTGCGTGAGGATGCTGTCACCGGCCCCGCCGGCGACGGGATCTACGGCGTGGTCTCGGTACGTCACCCCGCCGTTTTCATCGTTGCCGTTGACGACGAGATGCGCGTGTGCCTGGTGACACTCGAGCGGTACACGACCGGACGATCGATCGAAGTTCCCGCCGGCGGCAGCGATGGAGAAGAGCCCCTGCTGGCCGCGCAACGCGAACTGCTCGAAGAAACCGGAATGCGCGCCGCTACGTGGACGCAGGTCGGGCTGATGAACGCCCTGAACGGCGTAACCGTCGCGCCCGAGTACGTGTTTCTCGCTGAGGAGCTCACCACAGCCGCCGGATCTGCTCAGGCGGAAGAGGGCATCGTCGAGGTCTCTTGGATCCCGTTCGACGAGGTGCTGCGCATGGTCGCTGACGGACGCATCACCGATGGAGAAACGGTCGGCGCACTCGCGTACGCGGGCATTCATCTCGGCCGCTTCCGCTGAGCTGCATCCTCGGCGAAGCCCGTAAGGCGATCACATGCGCCCGCGTCGTCCGGCCTTAGATAGCAGAGCGGAGGGGACGATCCGCGTCGCCGCGACGATCAGTTTGTAGCGCCAGGACGGTACCGACAGCGACTTGCCACGCGCAGCGTCGCGAAGTCCCTCGCGAACGACGGTGCGGGCATCCAGCCACATCCACGCGGCGATCCCCTCCTCACCGGGAGGCAGGCCCATCCGCTCGTGAAAATTCGTGTGCGTGAAGCCGGGGCACAACGCCGTGACGGTGACGCCATCTCGGGCGTATTCGGAGTTCGCCCATTCGCTGAAGCCGACCAGCCACCTCTTGCAGGCGGCGTACGTCGATCGCGGGATGAATGCGGCGACCGATGCAACGTTGATGATCCGGCCACCACGTCCACGCATCGCACCGAGCGCTGCGTGCATCAGCCGCAGCGGCGCTTCGACATGGATTCGAAGATGCCGCACTTCATCGGCTACGTCGTTGTCCGCAAATTTCAGTGGGAGCCCGAACCCCGCGTTGTTGATCAGCAGATCGATCGGATGCTCCGGGTCAACGAGGCGCTTCACCACACGTTCCACCCCGGTCTCATCCACCACGTCGGCGACGAGCACCTCGACAGCGACACCATAGGTCTGGCGCAGTTCGACCGCCAGTTGCTCCAGAGCATCATCCGAGCGCGCCACGAGCACGAGATCAGCTCGGCGCTGAGCGAGTTGTCGAGCGAATTCAGCGCCGAGGCCAGCGCTGGCACCCGTGATGAGGGCGATCGGCATCAGCGCTCATATCCGAGAAAGCGGAAGCGGATTCCGGTGCGAGAGGTCTGCCACTCCCCCTCGTCCACGAGCCGCCAGCCGTCCTTCGACGGCGCATAAGCATCACCGGCCACCTTCAGATCCAGCTCGGTGACCTCCAGCCGATCGGCGTGCCCGATCACCTGAGCGAAGATCTCCGCTCCACCGATGATCCAGACCTTGTCCAGCCCGCGCACGGCTGCGCTCAAGTCTGGAGCACGGCGTGCACCTTCGGCTGTCCAGTCCTGCTGGCGGGTGATGACAATGTTGTCGCGTTGCGGCAGGGGGCGGAACCGCTCCGGAAGCGAATCCCAGGTCTTGCGCCCCATCACCACGGGTGCGGACAGCGTGATTTCCTTGAAGTGCGCGAGATCCTCTGGCACATGCCACGGCATGCCGCCTTCGGCGCCGATGACACCATCGGCCGCCTCAGCCCAGATCAGGCCGACCCAGGTCATACCGCTACTGCCGCACGGATCGGTGGGTGGTGCTGGTAGCCCTCGACGACGAAGTCGGAGAAGTCGTAATCCAGAATCGACTCCGGCTTTCGCGCGAACGTCAGCGTCGGGTAGTCGTAGGCGTCGCGGGAGAGCTGCTCGCGCACCTGCTCGAGGTGATTGTCGTAGATGTGACAGTCGCCACCGGTCCACACGAAGTCGCCGGGTTCGAGCCCCACCTGCTGGGCGACCATCAACGTCAGCAGCGCGTAGCTGGCGATGTTGAACGGCACGCCGAGGAACATGTCGGCGCTGCGCTGGTAGAGCTGGCACGACAGCTTGCCGTCGGCGACGTAGAACTGGAACAGGGCGTGGCAGGGCGCGAGCGCCATGTCTGGGATATCGGCCGGGTTCCATGCCGAAACGATCAGGCGTCGCGAATCCGGAGTCGCCCGAATCTGGTCGATCACCTGCGAGAGCTGATCGATGTGCTCCCCGTCGGGCGTCGGCCAGGAGCGCCACTGGACGCCGTAGACCGGGCCGAGGTCACCGTCTGCATCGGCCCATTCGTCCCAGATGCTGACGCCATGCTCCTGTAGCCAGGTGACATTCGAATCCCCGCGCAGGAACCACAGCAGCTCATAGGCGATCGATTTGAAATGCACCCGCTTGGTGGTGATCAGCGGGAAGCCCTTAGCCAGATCAAAACGGATCTGGCGTCCGAACACGCTGGTGGTGCCGGTTCCGGTGCGGTCATCCTTGTGAGTGCCGTGCTCAAGTACGTCACGGAGCAGATCTTCATACGGCGTCGGGACAGCTGCGCTCATGTCTGTCAGGATACCCGGTACGTGATGGAGCTGTTCCCCGGAGTGGGGTTCGTCGATAGGCTGACCGAACACCCGGTCCCGACTTCTGGAGGAAATTATGCCTATCACCAGCGAAGCAACGACGATCTGGAACGGTTCTCTTGCCGAGGGCTCCGGCACTGTCCAGTTCTCCTCGTCGAATATCGGCACCTTCCCGATCAACTGGAAGGCCCGCAGCGAAGGCTCCGACAGTACGACGACTCCCGAAGAGCTCATCGCAGCTGCGCACGCATCCTGCTTCAGCATGGCGCTCTCGCACGCGCTGAGCGAGAACGGCACGCCGCCGGAGAACGTGAACACGAGCGCGTCGGTGACCTTCAAGCCCGGCGTCGGTATCAGCGGCAGCCACCTCAACGTCAACGCAACCGTTCCCGGACTCACCCAGGAGCAGTTCCAGGAGATCGCCGAAGGCGCGAAAACCGGATGCCCGGTGTCTCAGGCGCTGGCCGGCATCGAGATCACGCTCGAGGCAACACTCGCCTGAGTATCCACTCCGAGCGGAGGGCTAAGCCTTCCGCTTGGAGACCTGGATGGCGTGGCGAATACTCGCACGCGCGTCTTTACGCCGCCCTGCGGCATCCTGCACCACGCCCAGTCGATACCGTGCACGCCATTCGTCCGGAGCAGCATCCGCCTCCGCGATATAGCGCCGGATCATTGGTTCGGCATCGGCCTTGGCGATACGGCCACTGGGCGTCAGGTCGGTCTCGGCTACCGGCATCCCGCCCTCGCCGTCGAGTTTCGTGCCGAGTTTTTCAGCCTGAACGCCGAACTGGATCTCTCGCACCAGCGCCCAGATCCCGATCATCGGCAGCACCAGCAGCGCGATACCCATCGCGATGCCGACGGGCTGACCACTCGTGATGAAGAGGATGGCCTTCTGTCCCATCAGCACGAAGTACAGGATCAGGGCGGCGCCGATCAGCGCAACACCGATGCGAGTCATCACGAGCGGGCTCGGATTCCGATGTCAATCATGTTCTCCAAACCGATCACGACACCGCGCGCCTCCGCAGCGAACGGCACAGCCAGACGGATGCCCGGGCCGTAGGCCTCGGCGGGTTCCACCGTGTCGTGAGTGATGGTCAGCGTCTCTCCCGGTCCGGACAGAATCGCATCCTGACGGGCGATCACCCCGGCGCGGCGGAGCGAATGCACGGGAACGCCGGCGACCTGCTGGCCACGAGCGCGCTGGTCGGCGTGGGGCGCGTTGACGGGGCCGACCTCGGATCGCGCGGCGGCAATGAGCTCAGCGGTTCGCACCGCGGTGCCGCTGGGCGAGTCGATCTTCGTATCGCGATGCGCCTCGACGATCTCCGCGGAGGAGAAGAACGGTGCCGCTGCGGCGGCGAGGGCCGAGCCGAGTACGGAGCCGAGTGAGAAGTTCGGAATGAACACCGCACCCGTTCCTGCGGATTGCACCAGCGGACGAACCAGCGCGATTCGATCCGCTGACCAACCAGATGTCGCGACGAGAACATTGATCCCGTACTCGACTGCTGCACGGACGACTTCGATGCTCACCTGAGGGGTGGATGCGTCGACGATGAGATCAGCATCGCTGAGCTCCGAAAGATCACTCGAAGAGGACAGCACGCGCGTCACTTCGAATCCCGGAAGATCATCAATCACGCTTTTGATTATCGTTCCGAGCTTGCCGGTACCGCCGACGAGAGCCACCTGCTTGGTCATGTACCCAGTCTATTTGGCTCCGCTGCCCCTGACGCGTTCACGCCGGCATCGGGTCGGGCAGCCCGGTCCACAACTCGACCGGCAGGTGGCTGAGCTCATTATGGTTGACGAGCGACCAGGGCCGGCCCTGCTTCTGCGCAATCACGGTCAACCCGCAGTGAGCCTGGTTCAACGTCATCCATCGCCACTCCGGTGCACCGAGCACTTCGCGTACAAACCAGGCGATGACGAAGTTGTGCGTGATCAGAACTTCGTGAACATCGCCCTGTTTGCGCACGAGGAATTCGCTGACCGCGTCGGCCATCTGAGCGCCTCCCGCCTCGATCTCAGCTTCTGTGATCGAGCCGAAGAAGGGTTCATAAGCGGATGGCGTCTCGTCTGACATCCCCGTGGGAACGCAGTCGAAGAGCAATGCCGATGGCTCAGGTGTCACCGCGGGAAGCCGCTCGGCGATCGCTCGGGCAGTTTCGGTCGCTCGGAGCAGTGGCGAATGCCATACCCGGTTCAGCGGAAGACCGGACAGCCTGTCGGCGATCAATTCCGCCTGTCGCCGCCCCCGAGGAGAAAGGGGGCCGTCGTCGACGCCGTGCTCAGCGTCTTGATGTTCGCCATGTCTGACCAGATAGATGTAATGCGTCACAACCCACTCGCTTCGTTACCCACTGTCACAGGGGGCGCGTCCAGCCTACCCGTCCGGAAACGTCTCGGGGCGCGCTGTGCTCAATTACCGGCGCGGGTGAGCTCTGCGATCTGCGTGCGGGTCAACGAGATGCCCGCTCCCTGCATCAGCTCTTCGACGTGTTGCATCGCGAAGGTATTGACGATGGGCGCGGCGATCGTACGCTGCGCGAGCAGCCAGGCGATCGAGACGGCGGCAACCGGTGCCTGAAGATCTGTTGCGATCTGGTCCAGCGCGCGCAGGATCCGGATGCCGCGGCGATTCAACCGCTCGCGCAACTGTTCACCGCGAACGCCCTGAGACATCAGCGCCTTGCTGCGGTGGCGGCCCGACAGGAACCCGTGCTCCAGCGCGTGCGATGGCGTGACTGCCAAGTTCTGCGCCCCGGCCACGAGGCGCAGATCGCCCTCGAATGCATCGCGGCGAATCAGGTTGTACGGCTCATCAAGGACCTCGATGCGGGGATACCCGGCCGACGCGAGAATTCGCGCTTCTACGAGCCGTTCCGGTGCGAACCGGAATGCGCCGAGGACGTTGATCTTCCCTGCGCCACGCAACCACTCCGCGGTCGCGAGGGTGTCCTCGAGGTTCGTGCTCTGATCAAGTGTGGCATCCAGGTAGAGGATGTCGATGCGCTCGACCCCGAGACGAGTGAGAGAGCCTTCGACGGCGCGCACGAGGTTGGTCGCCCCGAGCCCGGGATTGTCGGCATGAGAGCCGACGCGAACGCCCAGCACGACGTCACGCAGTTGTCTGCGCGAGCGCAGCCACTGCCCGATGATGTGCTCGCTTCGGCCGCCGGAGAACCCGTCGGCGGTGTGCACGGCATTGCCACCGAACTCCACGTAGCGATCGAGGATCGCATGGCTGGTCTCGAGGTCGACATTCCAGCCGAACTCGGCCGCGCCCAGGATCAACGGAAAGACTTCGATCCCGGTGTCACCGATCGGAACACGCAGCGTCTCACCGACACCGGGGCCGACGACGGGAATCGGAGCGGAAGGATGCTCGTACGACATACTGGACGCGCTCGTCTGGTGCGCAGTGTCCCCTGTTCCGAACAACCGCATCCTTCAACCACCTCCGCACGCGTGATCTCTGTCGTTACTTGCTTGACATGCGGCACCCCCCGGTGCGTACTTCGAGGGTAAGCGCAAATGCCTCCCTCACCTGCCATTACAGGCAGGCGGAAGCCAAGTTTTCACAACGTTCTGATAACGACGGGCACGAGAAAGGCCCGGATTCGACTCACATGGAGAAGAATCCGGGCCGAATCTCAGACCTTACGCCTCAGCGGACTCCGCATCGGGCGCAGCATCGGCGGCGGGAGCGTCGTCGAGGACGGGCTCCAGCGACAGCTTGCCGCGGTCATCGATCTTCGTGATCTTGACGAGGATCTTCTGGCCTACGTTGAGCACGTCATCAACGTTCTCAACACGCTTGCCACCGGCGAGCTTGCGCACCTCGGTGACATGCAGCAGACCATCCTTGCCGGGCAGCAACGAGATGAAGGCACCGAACGAGGCGATCTTCACAACAGTTCCGAGGAACTGCTCGCCGACCTCGGGGTTGGTCGGGTTCGCGATCGCGTTGACCTGAGCGCGCGCGGCCTCAGCCGAGGGTCCGTCAACAGCACCGATGTAAACGGTGCCGTCTTCCTCGATGGAGATCTGAGCGCCGGTCTCGTCCTGGATCGCGTTGATCGTCTTGCCCTTCGGGCCGATCAGCTCACCGATCTTGTCAGCGGGGATCTGAACGCTGATGACGCGAGGCGCGGTCGGCGCCATCTCGTCAGGCGTGTCGATCGCAGCATTCAAGACGCCGAGAATCGTCAGACGTGCGTCACGGGCTTGCGTCAGCGCGCCGGTGAGAACATCCGACGGGAGGCCGTCAAGCTTCGTGTCGAGCTGGATAGCAGTGATGAACTCGCTGGTGCCTGCGACCTTGAAGTCCATGTCGCCGAGCGCGTCTTCTGCACCGAGGATGTCGGTCAGGGCCGCGTAGCGCGTCTGGCCGTCAACCTCATCGGAGACGAGACCCATGGCGATGCCGGCGACGGCTGCGCGCAGCGGCACACCCGCGTTCAGCAGCGACAGAGTCGAAGCGCAAACCGATCCCATCGACGTCGAGCCGTTGGAGCTGAGAGCCTCAGACACCTGACGGATCGCGTACGGGAACTCCTCGCGGCTGGGCAGCACCGGCATGAGCGCACGCTCGGCCAGGAAGCCGTGCCCGATCTCACGACGCTTCGGCGAACCGACACGACCGGTCTCACCGGTCGAGTAGGGCGGGAAGTTGTAGTGGTGCATGTAGCGCTTGGAAGTGGTCGGAGACAGCGAGTCGATCTGCTGCTCCATCTTGAGCATGTTCAGCGTGGTGACACCCATGATCTGGGTCTCGCCGCGCTGGAAGATCGCGGAGCCGTGCACGCGCGGGATGACCTGCACCTCAGCGTCCAGCGGACGGATGTCAGCAAGGCCACGACCATCCATACGGACACCCTCGGTGAGGACGCGGTCGCGAACGATCTTCTTGGTCAGCGACTTGTACGCACCGGAGACCTCACCGGCTGCAGACGCAGGAAGGGTTCCTGCTTCAACAGCAGCAGCAACCTCGGCCTTGACGCGATCCTTGACCTCGTCATCGGCGGTCTGGCGCTCGATCTTGTCGGCGATCTGGTAGACCTTCTCGAGGTCAGCTGTCGCAGATGCGGAGATGAAGTCGTAGGTGCCCTGCTCATAGGCCGGGAAGACGGGGTAGACGCCCGGAGCCTTCGAGGAGTGCGAAGCCATCTCGGCCTGCGCCTCGACAAGCTGCTTGAGGAAAGGCTTTGCGGCCTCGAGCCCTGCGGCGACGACCTCTTCGTTCGGCTTTACTGCGCCGCCCTTGATGAGGTTCCAGCTGTTTTCGGTTGCCTCAGCCTCGACCATCATGATCGCGACGTCTTCGGAGCCATCAGACTTCTTGACGACACGACCGGCGACCATCAGGTCGAACACAGCCTCAGCGACCTGAGCCTCGTTCGGGAACGCGACCCACTGGTCGGCGTGCTCGCCCTGGCCCGGGATGAGCGCGAGACGCACACCGGCGATGGGACCCGAGAACGGCAGACCCGAGATCTGGGTCGACGCGGATGCCGCGTTGATCGCGAGAGCGTCGTAGTACTCGCCCGGCGCAATCGAAAGCACGGTGATGACGACCTGGACCTCGTTGCGCAGACCATCGACGAACGACGGACGCAGCGGACGGTCGATCAGTCGGCAGACCAGAATCGCCTCGGTCGAGGGGCGACCCTCACGACGGAAGAACGAGCCGGGAATCTTGCCAGCTGCGTAGGAACGCTCTTCGACGTCCACGGTCAGCGGGAAGAAGTCAAAGCCTTCGCGCGGGTGCTTTCCAGCGCTGGTCGCCGAGAGAATCATGGTCTCTTCGTCGAGGTAAGCCGCAACCGAACCCTGCGCCTGCTGAGCAAGACGACCAGTTTCGAAGCGGATGGTGCGGGTGCCGAAGCGACCGTTGTCAAGAACGGCCTCGGCGGCAGTGATTTCAGGACCTTCCAAGAGGTCTCTCCTTCTTTGTTTAAACTCGTCCATCCGTGTGACGGCCGAGGATATGCGTAAGCGTGCGTGAAAACGCACGCGAACTGCGCACAGCAGTCCGCCTTTACTCTATCAGCGCACCCGCTCAGCGTAGTGCGACGCCGCGCATGCTCGACGAGCGGCCGATGTAGACGTAGTCGTCATGCTTGGCGACTCGCCCGTCGCCGGCGGCACGGCCACGCAAGCGCCGCCAGGCCCACGGCAGCGCGTACCTGCGCCACCACGCGGTGCGAGAGACAGGGCGGCCAGCATCATGCAGTGCCTCATCCAGCGCACCGAGCGTCTCGGCGTGCGGCACTCCGAGCATCTCACCCGCGCAGTAGGCGAGGTAGCGGTGGCCGCGACTGCTCAGATGTACCAGATCCTCACCCCAGTTCGGTGGCGAAGCCAGCACGGGGTGCAGATCAGTATCCAGCAGAATCGCGCCGGTGCGCTCGGCGATGCCGACGAGCCTGTTGGAGAAATCGGCGAAGCGTGCCACGAGCAGCCGCGCCGCCGCTCGCCCCGGGAGGAACGGCGTGACCAGAATGACGTCGGCGCCATCGGCACGCAGTGTCCGCACCGCAGTCTCCACCTGCGCTGCGAGTGCAGCAACATCGACGCGCGCCCTCACCAGGTCGTTGGCCCCGACCAGGATGGAGACCAGGTCCGGACGGAGTTGTCTGGCTCTGGCCAGTTGCGGTCCGCTCACGTCGCGCACCCGGCGCGAACGTACGGCCAGGTTCGCATAGTGGAGTCCACCGGGCGCCGCCAGCAGCAGTGCGAGCCGGTCAGCCCACCCGCGCAGTGTGCCGTCTGGCGCGGGGTCGCACAGTCCTTCAGTCAGCGAATCGCCCAATGCGACGTAGCGTCGCCAGTGGCCTCCGGCGACGGGCTGCGGCGTTTCCGGGCGTCGCAACCGCGGCGCCCGGAGCATCCGATCCGCCGAATTCAGCTCTTGTGCCTCCGCGAAATGTGTCAGCAGGCGGTCGCACACTGCCTCCCAACTGCGGTGCTCCACAGCCGCACGCCCGGCAGCCCCGAAAGCACGGCGCTTACGCCGATCTCCCACCAGATCTACTACCCGCATGCGCAGGTCCTGCAGGTCGCCTGGCCGGTACAACCAGCCGTCGATCCCCATCCGGACGAGATCCACTGGCCCGCCGCGCCCCGTCGCGACCACAGGGACCCCGCTGGCGTGCGCCTCTTGCAGTGTCTGGCCGAAGGTCTCGCTCTCGCCGGGGTGCACGAAGATATCGAATGATGCCATCTCCTGCGCGAGCGCGTCTCCGGTGAGATGTCCGAGGAACGCTGCACCGGGCATCAGCGACTCGAGTCGCTGCCGGGCCGGGCCCTCACCGACGATCACGAGACGCACCCCGTCCAGCTGCGCGAGCACACGCAGATCCTCCACCTGCTTCTCTGCCGCAAGCCGCCCGACGTAGCCCACGACGACCTCTCCCCCGTCGCCGCGTTCGACGCGCCGCGAGGGATGGAAGCGTTCAGCATCCACACCACGCCCCCAGTGTCGGATGCGGTCGATCCCGAGTGCAGCGAGCTGCTGTTCAGCGCCCGCTGATGGGGCAAGGGTGAGGGTGGCCCTGCGATGCAGACGGACGAGGTGGTTCTTGGCGAACTCAGTCGTTGCTGCCATTCCATAGCGGGTGGTGTACGCGGCGACGTCGGTCTGATAGGCGGCTACAGAGGCGACACCGCTGCGGGATGCGGCCAGCGCGCCGCGCCACCCGAGTGCGAATGGTGAGGCCAGGTGCACGACGTCCGGACGGAATCGGTTCAGTGACGAAGCGATGCGCTGGGCGCCGACTGTTCCCACGCGGACGTCGCGGTAGCCGGGCAGCGCGACGCTGGTCACCGGCTCAATCACAGCACCGTGCAACTGCTGGGGGATGCCCGCGGCATCCGGAGCGATCACATGGGCGACATGCCCTCTGCGTTCGAGGTGGCGCAGGATCTGCAGCACAGACCCTGTCACACCGTTCATGTGCGGCAGGAATGATTCGGTCACAATCGCGACTCTCACGATGTCAGGATGCCGTGCACGGATACCGGGATTGCGCCGGAACCGGCCCAGGCATCGAGTGTTCACTCTGTGCACGGTCTTTCTTCACCCGCTGTCTCCGATTCGGTTTCCGTTCGATCCCGGCGGTCGCGGTTCACGTGTGTTTTCGGGCACACGCGCAGATAGGAGTTCTTTCCTGCTGGGGCACCGTCGGAGTAGGCTGACCTCATGAGCACCGAAGAAGGCGCAGCCTCCTCGTCTGAGGACATGAAGCGCAAGTTCAAGGAAGCGCTCGAGAAGAAGAACGCACATCACCGCAATGGTGAGTCGCATCTGGATGGCGAATCCGCCGTCCACGCGGCAAACGCCCCGCAGACGCGGCGCGAGTTCCGACGCAAGAGCGGTTGACCGTCAGAGGGCCACCCCGATCGGGGTGGCCCTCTTCATCTTTTATTTGTTCGAGGTCCGCCCCTCGGCTTTGCGTGCGCGCGGTATCACTCCCCCGCGAGTCCACCGAGCAGGTGGCCGAACGAACGTCCTTCCCCGAGGTAGTTCGCCGGGTCGAACGGATCTGTGGAGTGCGCAGCGTCCTTACGAGCAATGGCTTCGGCGAGCTCTTTCGCGCCCTTGGCCACGCGCTTGGCCAGCGGCGCTACCTCGTCTCCGGCACCGCCCCAGTCGCTGGATGCCGCGAACACGCCCGTCGACACGGCCTCCGCGTGCAAGTAGGCGAACAACGGACGAATCGCGTAGTCGATCGCCAGCGAATGCCGTGCGGTTCCTGCGTTCGCACCGATCAGCACCGGCTTGTCGGTGAGCGCATCCGGGTCCAGAACATCGATGAACGACTTGAACAGACCGCTGTAGCTCGTCGAGAAGATGGGCGTGACGGCGATCAGGGCATCCGCTGAATACACGGTGTTGATGGCTGATTCCAGCGCCGGCGGCGCGAAACCCGTGAGCATGTTGTTCGTGATGTCGTGCGCGTGGTCGCGAAGCTCGATCACGTCAACGGTGGCCTGCACATCCAATTCGGCGAGGTGCCGCACCGTTTCTGCCGCGAGCCGATCGGCCAGCATTCGGGTGGATGACGGATTTGAGAGGCCCGCCGAGATGACGGCGATACGACGAGTACTCATGCTCACGCTTCCTTCCTGCCGATGCCGAATGCGGCGCCTGCCGGCGCCGGTGTGTCCTGATACGGGGAGCCTGCTGTCAGATTGTCGCCGCGGTTCACACCTGGACGCGCCTCGCGGGTGGGTCCGTCCCCGTACACGGCGCGAACACGTGCGGCATGGGTGGGCGCATCCGGAACTTCTGCCGGGCGGTTCTTCGCCAGCTCGCGGCGCAGCACCGGCACGACCTCGCCACCGAGGATGTCGAGCTGTTCGAGGACGACCTTCAACGGCAGACCGGCATGGTCCATCAGGAAGAGCTGACGCTGATAGTCGCCGTAGAAGTCGCGCATCCCGGCATACCGGTCGATGACCTGCTGCGGCGAACCGACCGTCAACGGCGTCATCTCGGTGAAGTCCTCCATACTCGGACCGTGACCGTAGACCGGTGCGTTGTCGAAGTACGGGCGGAACTCGTTCACGGCATCCTGCGACTTCGCGCGCATGAACGCTTGGCCGCCCAAGCCGACGATCGCCTGCTCCGGTGTGCCGTGTCCGTAGTGGGCGTAGCGCTGGCGGTACAGCTCAATCAGACGCTGGTAGTGCTCCTTGGGCCAGAAGATGTTGTTCGCGAAAAAGCCGTCGCCATAGTAGGCGGCCTGCTCCGCGATCTCTGGGGTGCGGATCGATCCGTGCCACACGAAGGGTGCGACGCCGTCGAGGGGGCGCGGCGTGGAGGTGAAGCCCTGCAGCGGCGTGCGGAACTTGCCTTCCCAATCGACGACGTCCTCATGCCAGAGCTTGTGAAGCAGAGCGTAGTTCTCGATCGCGAGCGGCAGGCCCTGGCGGATATCCTTGCCGAACCACGGGTAGACGGGCCCGGTGTTACCGCGGCCAAGCATGATGTCGGTGCGTCCGTCGGAGATGTGCTGAAGCATCGCGAAGTCTTCGGCGATCTTCACCGGGTCGTTCGTAGTGATCAACGTCGTAGAGGTCGACAGGATCAGACGCTCGGTCTGCGCGGCGATCGCGGCGAGCGTGGTCGAGGGAGAGGACGACCAGAACGGCGGGTTGTGGTGCTCGCCGACAGCGAAGACGTCCAGCCCCACTTCTTCGGCGTGCTTCGCGATCGTGATCGCGTCTTTGATCTTCTGGCCTTCGCTCGGAGTCTCCCCGGTGACGGGGTTCTGTGTGACATCGCTGACCGTGAAGAGGCCGAACTGCATGCCCGAGTTGTCGGTGGACTCGCTCATCTTTTGCTCCGTAGTTCGTGGGGTGGATGCTGTAGCAATCCGTATCCATTCAGTTGAATATATATGAGTAAACGTCCTCCGGGCAACTTTATTCCCGACCGGTAGCCTCTTTGGATGAGCAGTACCGCGCACACGCCCACCGGTCCGGAAACCGGGTCAACCGGTCGACCCCGCAGGCGCGTGCCGTTCTGGGATAACGCCCGCTACGCGTGCATCGTCCTGGTCGTGCTCGGGCACGCAATCCAGCGTCTCACCTATGACTCCGACATCGCCATGGCGCTGTACCTGTCGTTCTACGCCTTTCACATGCCCGCATTTGCGATCATCGCCGGCTACTTCTCGAAATCCGCCCCACCCACCAGAAAGCAGATGGCGCGGGTGATCACTGACATCCTGTTGCCCTATGTGATCTTCGAACTGCTGTGGACACTGACCAAATGGCTGGTGGAGGGAGAGGCGACTGCGAACCTCACCCAACCATCCTGGACTCTGTGGTTCCTGCTGGCACTCGGCATCTTCCGACTCGTCCTGCCCTACCTGGCTCTGCTGCGCTGGCCGCTGACCTGGAGTCTGCTGATCTCACTCGGCGCCGGATACCTGCCCAATGTCGACAGTACTTTCTCACTGTCGCGCACCCTCGGATTTCTGCCGTTCTTCGTGCTCGGCTGGTGGCTGCGTGAACACGACATCGTCGACCGACTGCGCTTGATCGACTTCCGCCCCTGGTGGTTGCGAGTGCTCGCGCTGCTCATCTTCGCCGTGGACGCCTTCGTCGCCTGGAACTGGGTGGAAGTCTGGTCGAGCATCGACCTTGACCGATGGTTCTTCTACGTCGATTCCTACGCCGAACTGGGCGCGCACGCTTGGTGGTCCGGGGCGATTCGACTGGCGCTGATCCTGATCGGGCTGCTGCTCACCGCCGCGTTCTTCGTGCTGATCCCGCGTCGCGCCACCTGGTGGACGCAGTTCGGGCAGTACACGATGTACGTGTACCTGCTGCACTCATTCGTGCTCTACCCGTTCCGTGAGTCCGGCATCCTGCGTGATGCCGAGCCGACCTGGATCTGGTTGCCGATGGTGATCGTGCTCTCTGTCGGAATCGCACTTGTTCTGGCGACGAAGCCGGTGCGCCAGCTGTTCCGGCCACTGATCGAACCGCGTGCGCGTTGGCTCTTCTCCGATCAGCGACTCGGCAGTGATACCTCACGCCGCGAGGATCCCACCGGCTCTCGCCGCCCGCGCGAGGATTGACAGGCTGGCGGTGCGGTCGATTCAGGCGATCTTGATACGACGTGTACCGAGCACGAGGTACCAGACAAGCACCGCGAGCAGCAGCAGTTCGGCCGCTATGTAGATGTAGTGCAGCACGGAGTCTCCCGGGTCGCCGCCAGCGATGATGATGTCGCTACGCGCGGCCAGCGCGGGACGAATCGCGAAGGACTCGACAGCCATGATCACCCACATTGCCCCGACCAGTATCCAGCCGCCGCGGGTCTCGCGCGGCCGGGCTTGAGAGATCAGAGTCAGCACGATGAGGATGATCCACCCGGCGATCGACAGCGAGATGAACACGAGTCGGCCGATACCGAGGCCCAGTGGCGTCGTGATGCCCGGGGCCAAGAACTTCAGCGGAGTCTCCATGAAGCTCAGTCCGACGATCAGTCCGATCCAGACGGCGGGCAACAGCAGACGGAGCGAAATCCACAGACGAGGCATGACCTAAATGTTACCGGCGGTAATGCTGGGCAATATTCATCGCGGACGGAGCGATCGGCGTTTAGCCTCAGGCCATGGCTGATCTGAATCTTCCCGTCCTCGACCTCTCCCAGCTCGACAACGGTATCGAGGCCGCGGCGCGCTTCCGAGATGACCTGCGCGCGGCCACCCACGACGTGGGCTTCTTCTACCTCACCGGCACGGGTGTGACTGCGGATCTGTCCCGCCGATTGCACCGGGCAGCCCTGGACTTCTTCGCTCTGCCTGAGGAGGAGAAGCTGTCGATCGAGAACGTCAAGAGCCCGCACTTCCGTGGCTACACGCGCGTGGGCGGGGAACGGACGCAGGGGAAAGTCGACTGGCGAGAGCAGATCGACATCGGCCCCGAGCGTGAGACGGTCACCGACGGCCCGGCGTTCAACCGCCTACTCGGACCGAATCTCTGGCCGGCAGCGCAGCCGGAGCTGCGCGAGGTCGTGACCGAATGGCACGCGCAGCTGTCGGGCGTTGCCCGCAAACTGCTTCGGGCCTGGGCGCTTGCTCTCGGCGCCGACGAGTCGTACTTCGAGTCGAACTTCGGCGACCCGTCAACACTCATCAAGATCGTGCGCTATCCCGGAACCAATGAGCCCGCGCCCCAGCAGGGCGTGGGAGCACACAAGGATTCCGGCGTACTGACGCTGCTGTGGGTCGAGCCGGGCGTGGGCGGTCTGCAGGTCGAGCGCGACGGCAAGTGGGTGGACGCTCCACCGGTCGACGGGGCTTTCGTGGTGAACATCGGCGAGTTGCTCGAGTACGCCACCGGCGGTTATCTGAAGGCCACCAATCACCGGGTGATCTCACCGAAAGCTCCGAATGAGCGCATCTCGGTGCCGTTCTTCTTCAATCCAGCATTGGATGCCCGTCTCTCACTGATCGACTTGCCTGCCGAGCTCGCGGCCGAAGCTCGCGGAGTCACGGCAGATCCGACGAACCCGATCCACAGTCTCTACGGCGAGAACGCGTTGAAGTCACGTCTGCGCGCGCACCCGGACGTCGCTGCCATCCACCATCCGGATCTGGTGGGGGCATCTCAGCTGCGGTGACCTGCGAACTCGACGATCTCCTGCAGCGCCTGCAGGTGCGCGGCGAAGGCACGCTCACCCTTCATCGTCGAACGCACCCAGGTGCGAGGACGGCTCCCGACGTCACCTCGTCGCGTCGCGACATAGCCAGCGATGTGCAGATGCGAGATCGACTTACTCAACGCCGAGTCACCCACTTGGAGGATCTCGGCGATGGTGCCGAAGTCGAGCTCATTCCCATCGATCAGCGCAGCCATAAGCGAGAAGCGGATCGGGCTGGCGAAGTTGTCATCCAACCGAAGGCGCGGATGCTTCTCAGCCATCACGGCCGTCCATGAAGGCGCTGGCCACGAAGACCAGCAAAATGACCACAGCGGCGAGCGGCGCGAATGTGCTCGCCGACGCTGCAAGGCCGAGCAGCTGCACGCTGATTGTCGCGGTGACCGCAACCCCGCCAAGGATGAAGGCTAGCCACTGCGGCCAGGCCCACACTGCCCCCAAGACCGGCAGCCGTTCGCTGATGCGCCCAGCAACCCACCACGCGAGGTAGGCGAACATCAGCACCGGCGCGAGAGTCAATATCAGCAGCTCGCTTCCAACCCCCAGTACCCAGATGCTCCCAGCCATGATTACGCCGATGGTGACAGTCGCCCACCGCTCCGGAGTGGTCAGGTGTCTGTGCCGCGGTTGCTCGCCGACGGGACGGAAAGCGCGAATATCGCGCACGGCAGGCACACCGACGACCGCAAGCGCGATGAGTCCAGGCAGGAAATAGATCACCAGCGGTATCTCACCACCAACGAGCGCCGCCACGAGCCTGCCAAGCAGGAAAATGATCATCAGCGCACCGATCCCGATGCCCGCCACCCATGTGCGCGCCCGTGAGCGGTTAATACCGCCGAGCTCTTCACGTCGCTCGTTGCCTAGCTGAGTCCAGAGCAAGAAAAGTGCGAGCACGATGAGGAACGCCGAGTTCGCCGAAGTCATCCCGATGGCAAACCCTGCGATCGTCACATAAACGGATATGGTGATCGCCTCTGCGAGGGCAAGCCACGCAGCCCCGCGACGATCGACATGCTCCTCTCGCCGAGATTGCACGGCGCTGAGCTCATCCAAATATGCCTGCGCGATATCCGCCGTGGGCGGTGCCAGCGGGTCATGCCCGTCCACCGGTCGCTGTTCCATCGTCACCCTCACCAGGCTTTCCACCTGGAAAGCTCGTGGTACTTTCCTACGGGAAACCATGCGCCAAGTCAATGCCGCGCACGACGCGCGTCTGCGCCGTAGCCTGACACCATGCCATTGCCGTTCTTCACCGTCGGACATTCCAACCGCTCGATCGAGGAGTTCATCGAGGTGTTGCAGTCGGCTGAGATCGGTCTGGTCATCGATGTGCGACGTCTTCCTGGCTCGAGGCGCAATCCTCAGTTCGACGAGGACTCGTTGCGGGAATCGCTGGGCGCCGCCAGCATCCGCTTCGAGCGCATCGCGGAACTCGGCGGCTGTCGCCCGGCTTCGAACAACGTACCGTTCGAGGTGAATGCTTTCTGGCAGAACCGCAGCTTCCACAACTATGCCGACTACGCGCTCTCGGATGAGTTTCAGACCGGGTTCGTGCAGTTGCTCGAACGCGGATGCGAACATCGCACGACAGTGATGTGCTCCGAGGCGGTGTGGTGGCGCTGTCACCGTCGGATCATCGCGGACCACCTGATCGCCCACGACAAGCAGGTGTTTCATCTGATGAACCAGGGCCAGCAGCACCCGACTGAGCTCACCACGGGCGCGGTCCTCAGAGAGACCACCGTCACCTACCCGGCCACCTGAGTTCGAGAAACGCGTTTCTGCATGAGAAACGTTGTGGGAACCCAAGTTTCATGCGGCAAGACGTTTCTCGTGGCCCGAGGATGAACGACGAAGGCCGCCCCACACCTGGGGCGGCCTTCGGAAGAAGTGCGATTGAACGCTGGTGCGTTATCGGCGCAGTCCAAGCTTCTCGATCAGCGCACGGTAACGTGCGATTTCGGTGTCCTGGAGATAGCCGAGCAGACGACGGCGCTGACCCACCATAAGGAACAGGCCACGACGCGAGTGGTGGTCGTGCTTGTGGTCCTTGAGGTGTTCGGTGAGGTCCTTGATGCGTTGCGTCAGCATTGCAACCTGCACCTCGGGGGATCCGGTGTCACCGGGGTGCGTCGCGTACTCTTCCATGATCGCCTTCTTAGCGTCAGATTCGAGTGCCATAGATGGGATCCCCTTTCAGTTCACTGCGCGGCGCCCGACGCCTGATGCGTGGGCTCTCTTTATCCGCGGCCGATCAAACGGCAACCTGTACAGCTTACCAGCCCGAAGAACACTCCCCCGACACCGGCGATCATTCCCGGATAGCCTCATCTGGTGTACAACGCCTTGATCGATCTGCGACCGTTTCGCGCAAGCGGCGCCTTTACCAGGATGTGGGCCGGGTCCACCCTTGCCGGGCTCGGCGGCCAGCTCACCCTCGTCACGATCATGCTGCACGTATTCGAGCTCACCGGAAGCACTTTCGCCGTCTCCATGGTCGCGGTGACCGGCCTTGTGCCGATGATCTTTGCGGGGCTGTACGGCGGAATGCTCGCCGACGCATTCGATCGCCGCCGCGTCGCACTGGTCGCAGCCACCATCACGTTCGCCTCCACGGTCCTGCTCGCAGCGTTGACCTGGACGGAACTGGAGACCATCTGGTGGCTGTACGCGCTCAGCGCCATCAACGCGGCAGCAAACTCCGTCGGTATGGCCACTCGGATGGCAATCATCCCGCGCCTGATTCCCCGCGAACTGCTGGCTTCAGCATCCGCACTGAACGGCATCACCATCGGTGTCATGGTGATGGCTGGTCCCGCGCTCGCTGGGGTTCTTGTCGCTACAACCGGCTACGGGTGGACGTACACAATCGACGTGGTTCTCATGCTCGCCATGTTCATGGGCCTGTGGACTCTGCCAGCATTGCGGCCGGAGGGCACGATCGTTCGACCGGGCCTTGCCTCTCTCGTCGACGGATGGCGATTCCTCCAGCGCGCCAAGAACATCCGGATGCAGTACATCCTCGACATCGTTGCGATGACGTTCGGCCAGCCCCTCGCACTGTTCCCCGCCCTCGGAACCCTTCTCCTGGGAGGCGGCCCCGTGACAACCGGCACGTTAACCGCTGCTGTTGCAGCCGGAACATTCCTGTCAAGCCTGTTCTCCGGCCGCATCGTGCGGTACCGCTGGCACGGCCGCGGCATCCAGCGCGCGATTCAGGCCTACGGAGCTTCCATCCTCGCGTTCGGCGCGGTCCTGCTCATCGGAGTGTGGATGCCGGCGGCCAGTGAGACCACGGTCAACGTCGGGCTGCTCATCGCCGCTTGCATCGCGCTGGCAGCATCCGGCGCCTGCGATAACGTCAGTTCGATCTATCGCAGCACGATGATGCAATCGTCGGTTCCGGACAGCATCCGGGGCCGTCTTCAGGGCATCTTCATCATCGTCGTGGCTGGTGGTCCGCGCGTCGGTGCCCTGTACGCCGGCACGCTCGCAACGCTCACGAGCCTGTGGTTTCCGCCGCTGCTGGGCGGATTCATCGTGATCGTACTGGTGGCGATGCTCGTTCGCCTGGCGCCACGATTCCGCGACTACGACGCAGAGAACCCCGAGCCGTAAATCAGGCCCGGGGTTCTGAATCGTGATCAGTCCTGCTGCAGTGCGCCCTGAAGGTCGAGAGTGATGGTGACGTCCTTGCCGACGAGCACGCCACCCGTTTCAAGAGCGGCGTTCCAGGTCAGGCCGAACTCTTCGCGGTTGATCGTGGTCGTGGCGGATGCGCCGGCCTTGTAGTTGCCGTACGGGTCCTGACCGAAGCCGCCGAAGTCAAACGCGAAGCTGACCGGCTTGGTGACGTTGCGGATCGTCAGGTCACCGTCGATGAAGAAGTCGCCGTTATCGGCCCGGGCACCGGTGGAAACGAACTCCATCGTCGGGTAGGCATCGGTGTCGAAGAAGTCGGCTGAGCGGAGGTGACCATCACGCCCCTCGTCGTTGGTGTCAATCGAGGTGACATCCACGCTCGCGGTGACCTGAGCCTCAAGCGGGTTCTCCGGCGCAACCAGCGTTGCACTCTTCATGCCGAAGCTGCCGCGCACCTTCGAGATCATCATGTGCCGAACGCTGAAGGTGACCTCACTGTGCGAGGGGTCAAGGATCCAGGTGCCTGCGCGGTAGCCGGGGATGTCGATGCTGCTCATGTGGTTCTCCTCAAGAATCGGGTCCGTCTCGTGACGTTCACAAAGCGACAACTCCTATGCAGTCGCATATATTCCGAATCTCTCAAAAAAGTAATGCCCCCGTCCGGCGAACCAGACGGGGGCATATCTCAGCGGGTGCGTCAGCCGACGGCAACCAGGTCGATGATGAAGATCAGTGTCTTGCCGGCGAGGAAGTGACCGGATCCGGCCGGGCCGTAGGCCAGGTGCGACGGAATGACCAGCTCGCGCCGTCCGCCGACCTTCATACCCGGGATGCCGTCCTGCCAGCCCTGGATAAGACCGCGCAGAGGGAACTGGATCGTTTCGCCACGACCCCAGGACGAGTCGAATTCTTCACCGGAGTCGAACTCGACTCCGGCGTAATGGACGGTCACGGTATCGCCGGGCTTCGCCTCGGCACCATCCCCCTCGATCAGGTCACGGATTGCGAGCTCTGCCGGGGCGGGGCCGCTCGGTGCGTCAAACTCGGGCTTTGTGCGATCAGTCATGGTTCCATCCAACCGGAGCGCCCTTGCTCGGTCAACGCGAAGACACCAGCTGAGAGCGAACATCTGGCGACGCCACAGTGTCGAATCGGCACCCCAGAGTCTCTTGACTTTCTTCAGGGCTCGGCGCATGCTGGTTTCAGATCACCTCAGCGCCCGGGAGACTCGCAGGCATCGCCGCAGCACCGGGCGTTGAGTGTTGCTCGGGGTCAGATTCTCACCCCGTCGATCTCTCAGTACTCCAGTAACGCGGCACGCGTCGCACGCATGCGCATCAGTAGCGCACGCTCATCGTCCGCGGCCAAGGCATCTCGCCCGGTCAGCGCACGCTGACGAACAGCCGCCAGCGCCGTGGAGTCTTTGATGAACCGCTTCATCAACGGACGTCGATCACCATTCAGCGAAGCCGCCCAGTGGAGTCCGACCTTGCGTCCGGCAGGTGTTGCCAGCATCGTCACCTCTTCGGGGGTGAACCAGCCCGCTGCGGCGTATTCGCCGAGTCGTTCCCGTGTCAGACGAGCCTCTTCCTTGCGCAGCGCGACGACAACCAGGATGAAGCCGATGAAAAGCGGCACCTGCAGCAGGATGTACAGCAGGAAGAAGTCTGCGTACATCGCCGAACCGTTCCAGAACGCGTGCAGAACCATGGCCCCGACGATCCCCAGAAGCCCCGCGCTCAGCACCGCCCCCGTCGACGCGTGCCGGCGCGCAGCAAGCCCCATCGCGAAACCGGTCAGAGCGGTGAACATCGCATGCGCGAACGGCGACATCAGCCCCCGCATCACGAACGACACCGTGAGATCCGCTCCACCGCCCTCGATCAGACTGATCGCGAAGTACTGAATGTTCTCGGTGAAGGCGAATCCACCGCCGACCAGCGCCCCGTACACGACACCGTCCACCGGACCGTCGAAAGCCCGCCTGCCGATCACGAACACGAGGAAGACGCCGAGGCCCTTGGCGAGCTCCTCAACAATCGGCGCCTGCACCACCGCAGAGAATCCTGCGGAGTTCAGCCCGAGCAACAGGGTGATACCGATATCGACGAGCAGTGTGATGCCGACGGCCGCGATCGCACCCCAGGCGATGGAAAAGGCGATGAGCGACTTCGGCTCCGGTTCCCACCGATCGATGATGCGAACGCCGAGAAATACGATGGTGAGCGGAATGACAGCGAGGATGAGGCCGACTCCGGATGCCGCCGCCCCCAGCGCCCACACGAAGTAGCCGACCAGCACCACCAGCACGAAGCCGAGCACGCCGAACAACCAGATCGAAACGCTGCGCCCGTGCTTGGTCGGCACCGGCAGCTCTGGCAGCGCCGGTGCTGCCGGTGCCACCGGGGCCGGCGGCGCGTATGCTGTGGGCTGCGCAAGTGCGGAGGCATACGGCGATTGCTGAGCCGGTGGTGTGTACTGCGGCTGTGCCGGTCCTCCGAATGTCATAGCAAAAGCCTAAGGGAACTGTTCAGCCCTGCCCGCATCGCTGACCGGTAGCGTAGTGACCATGCGCTTCGCCCATCTGCGTCGTTCCGACAGCACCGACGTCCAACTCGCAGTCGTTGAGGACTCCGAGGCCATTCTGGTCGCCGATCTTCTCTCCTCCGCCCCTCGCACACTGCAGGAGCTCATCGAGGGCGGAGATGACCTGCTGAGCGAACTTCGCGTAGCGCTCGGCCGCGGTAGCGCCCCCCGTCATCCACTCGCCGAGCATTCTTTCGCATCCGCGGTGCTGAATCCGCCCGTGGTGATTGCAATCGGACTGAACTATGCCGCGCACTCCAGCGAACTCGGCTTGAAGACAGACACCGCGCCGACGGTGTTCACGCTGTGGCCGAACTCGCTCACCGGGCACGACGCCATCACCCAGTGGCCACGCAGCCTCAGCGAATCCATCGACTACGAGGCCGAACTCGGCGTGCTGATCGGTCGGCCTGCCAAGAACGTCGACCAGGCAGCCGCGCTCGACCATGTCTGGGGATACACAGTCGTAAACGACATCACCGCCCGTGACATCCAATTTGCCGAGGCCCAGTGGTCGCGATGCAAGTCATTCGACGGCTTCACCCCGACCGGCCCGTACGCCGTGACCGCGGATGAGGTCCCTGACCCGCAGAATCTGCACATCTGGACAGTTATGGACGGACACACCGTGCAGGACGCGTCGACCGGTCAGATGGTGCGCTCCGTCGCTGCGCTCATCGCCCACCTGTCACAGTCGATCACACTGCTACCCGGGGCACTCATCTCAACCGGCAGCCCCGGGGGCGCTGGATACTCGCGCAATCCGCAGATCTTCCTGCGTGATCGTTCCACTGTCACCGTCGGCATCGACGGCATCGGCGAGCTGACGACGCACTGCCGCATCACCGACTGAGCGGTCCGGTTCCGGACGGAATCGCCCGGAACCGATCCGGCTTCAGATCTGGATCATGTCCTCGGGCAGGACGATCGGGATCGCCGAGGTCACAGCCTCAAGACCAGAAAGACGTGCCGGCGACAGCTGCTTGGTAACCTCTTCGCGCGACATCAGCTCAGCCTCGACCACGAGGTCGGCAACGTTGCGGTTCGTCAGCAGGGCGGTCTTGGCCAAAGCGGCCGCTGCCGCGTAGCCGATGAACGGGGTCAGCGCGGTGATGACTCCGACCGATGCTCCGACCATGGCTCCCAGACGGTCTTCGTTCGCCGTGATTCCATCGACGCAATTGACGCGGAGCGTCCACATGGCTTGGCGCATCCAGGTGATCGATTGGAAGATCGAGTGCGCGATGACGGGCTCGAAGGCATTGAGCTGCAGCTGACCGGCCTCCACCGCCATCGTGACGGTCATATCGGCACCGACCACGGCGAAAGCGACCTGGTTGACCGCTTCCGGGATCACCGGATTCACCTTCGCTGGCATGATGCTGGATCCGGCCTGCTTGGCGGGGAGATTGATCTCTCCCAGGCCGGCCTGCGGGCCAGAAGACAGAAGTCGCAGGTCATTGCAGATCTTGGAGAGCTTGATCGCATTGCGCTTGAGCGACGATGAGAACGACATGAATGCGCCCGTGTCGCTCGTGGACTCCACGAGATCCGTGGCAGTGGACAGGTCCAATCCGGAGATCGCGCGGAGGTGCTTGAGCACGGCGGGCGCGTAGCCCGCATGCGTGGTGATCCCGGTACCGATCGCCGTCGCACCCATGTTGATCTCGAACATGAGCTTTGCGTTCTCGGCGAGGCGTTCCTGGTCCTCCCCCAGTGTGGTGGCGAAGCCGTGGAACTCCTGCCCCAGCGTCATCGGCACAGCATCTTGCAGCTGTGTGCGACCGACCTTGAGCACATTGTGGAACTCGCCCGCTTTGCCGAGGAAAGAACGCCGAAGAAGGTCGAGCTCTTCCAGGAGCGAGCGAAGGTTCAGCGATAGACCGATCTTGATCGCCGTCGGATAGACATCGTTCGTGGACTGGCTACGGTTGGTGTGATCGATCGGTCCGAGGAACGCGTAGTCGCCCTTCTCACGCCCCGCCATCTCGAGCGCGATGTTGGTGATGACCTCATTGGCGTTCATGTTCGTCGAGGTGCCGGCCCCGCCCTGAATCACACCGACCGTGAACTGATCGTGGAACTCTCCGTCGATCACCCGTTGCGCTGCGGCGTCGATGAGACCGGCCCGCTCGGCGTCGAGAACACCGATCTCCTTATTCGCTCTGGCACTGGCCTGCTTGACCATCGCGAGGCCTCGCACCAGATCCGGATACACCGAGATCGGTCGCTTGGCGATCGGGAAGTTCGCGTCAGCCCGGGCGGTATGGATGCCCCAGTAAACCTCGGCGGGAATCTCCATGCTTCCGAGAGAGTCAGTCTCGGTGCGGGTTGCGGTCGGCGCGGCAGAAGCCATGTCACATCCTTGTGGGTCGTGGCGGATAGATCGGGATGTTCCCAGTCTATGCATCCCGGAGCCATCCGACCCAGGAGCGACTCAGTGTCCGATGACGATGATGAGGATGCCAGCGATCACAGCGGCTGCGCAGATGGCGAAGCACGCGTAAGCCCCGTACAGGGAAAGCCGTTTCTGCGCTTCGGTCAACGGATTCTTTTTCGCCGCCTTCGCAGCCTGCTTGGCAGCCCGCCTGGCTTCTTTCTCAGAGATCACGGTGATGGCATCGGTGAACTCGGCAGGTGTCACCACCGGGGCACGTCCTGATCGAACCAGCAGCCGGAGCCCGAAGGCGTAAAAGGTGACGACGGCCGCCGCGCCGACCAGAGCAGCCGCGAAGACCTGCAGGAATGCGAGCCAGTTGATCATGACGGTCATTCGGCTGCCTCGGCCTTCGTGCTCGTTTCAGGCGTTGTCGCCGACTTCGCAGCTTTGGACTTCTTCTTGCGCTTGGCCTTGGCCTCAGCCCGGGCCTTGTCCTTAGCCTCAGCTCGAGCCTTCGCCTCAGCCTTGGCCTGCGCCACCCGCTGCTGTCGACGCGTGGGGGGCGGCGAATCCGGAAGCTCGATCGCGTGACCCGACTCGGCCACATCGCTCATGGCGTTCTCAGACGTCACGGCGTTGCGACGCGAGCGCAGGTAGAGCCCGATGATGATCACCAGCGCGAGCACGGCGTCAATGGCCACGCCCCAGTTGCCGAGCCAAACGACCAGCAGCGCGGCAAGTCCGCCGACCGCCGCTGCGGCGGGAAGCGTCAGTAGCCAACCGATCGCAATGCGTCCCGCGGTCCGCCAGCGAACCGTCGAGCCACGCCGGCCCAGGCCAGAGCCGATGACAGAGCCCGAAGCGACCTGAGTGGTGGAAAGGGCGAAGCCCAGAGCGCTGGAGGCGAGAATCGTCGCTGCGGTCGAGCTCTCTGCCGCAAAGCCCTGAGCAGGCTTCACATCGGTGAGTCCCTTGCCAAGCGTGCGAATGATGCGCCAACCGCCCAGGTAGGTACCGAGGGCGATCGTGACAGCACAGGCGATGATCACCCAGAGGTACGGATCGGCGTGGTCGGAACTCTGCCAGCCGACGGTGATGAGTGCGAGGGTGATAACACCCATCGTCTTCTGCGCATCGTTGGTGCCGTGCGCAAGCGCGACCAGGGATGATGTGAAGATCTGTCCCCAGCGGAATCCGTCGCGACCGTCAGGCTTGCCGTCGTAGCGGCGTGTGATCGAATAGGCGAGCTTCGTCGCGAGAAGCGCGATGATTCCCGCAGTCAGCGGTGCGATCAGTGCCGGAAGCACGATCTTCGACAGCACCATCCCGAAATCGATCCCGCCGAAGCCGACGCCCACAAGGGTGGCACCGATCAGACCGCCGAACAGGGCGTGCGAGGAGCTGGAGGGCAGGCCCAGCAACCAGGTGAGCATGTTCCACGTGATCGCACCGATCAGGCCGGCGAAGATCACCGAGAGGAACAGCTCGGCACCAGAATCCAGGATGGCGCTCTCGTTAATGATGCCGTGCGAGACGGTCTTTGAGACCTCTGTGGAGAGGAAAGCGCCGATCAGGTTGAGGACCGCTGCCAGGAGCACTGCGGTCTTGGGCTTGAGAGCACCGGTCGCGATGGGGGTCGCCATCGCATTCGCGGTGTCATGAAAGCCGTTAGTGAAGTCGAAGAAGAGCGCCAGTACGATGACCAGCACGACAATGAGGACTGCGGTTTCCACCGTTTACTTTCGGGTTTGACGAGGAAGGGAACTGCCGACGAGATCGACGTGGTGAACGAAGAGTTCACCGTGGGTTTGTGTTCCGTTAACCGGCCCCGCTAAATCCTCGCACCCTCGTTGGTATCGGTCAACTCGACACCGACTAGCGTGGGATGGTGACCAACGCTCCAATCGCCGCCCGCCTCGCCCACATCCGCACCCATCACGGGGATCAGTTCGAGGATCCGTACGAGTGGCTGCGGGAGAAGGACTCGCCCGAAGTCATCGCGCATATCGAGGCCGAGAACGCCCACACGGATGAACAGACCGCGCATCTCGCTCCCCTGCGCGAGGCGCTGTTCCAAGAGATCAAGGCCCGGGTCTTGGAGACAGACCTGTCTGTTCCAACCCGCCGCGGCGACTGGTGGTATTACGGTCGCACGGAAGAGGGTTCGCAGTACGGCATCCAGTGCCGCGCTGCGGCGACCGCCGACGATTGGACTCCCCCGAACCTCGCCCCTGGCGTGGCGGTCCCGGGCGAGCAGATTCTGCTGGACAGCAATGTCGAGGCATCCGGTCACGACTTCTTCTCGCTGGGATCGTTCGCGGTTTCGGATGACGCCACAAAATTGCTCTGGTCGACCGACTTCACCGGTGATGAGCGCTACACAGTGCACGTGCGCGATCTCAGCACCGGCACGGTGCTTTCCGATGAGATCCCGAACACCGGTGGCGCGTTCTTCACCCCGGATGGCACCGGAATTCTGTACACCACGCTGGATGATTCCTGGCGTCCGGACACGCTGTGGCTGCACCGGCTCGGAACGGCGACAGATTCGGATGTGCAGCTGTTCCATGAGCCCGACGAGCGGTTCTGGTTGGGCGCGGGAATCACTCGCAGCCGCCGGTACCTGGTGATCGGCGTCGGCTCCAGCATCACCAGCGAGGAGTACCTGGTCGATCTCGAGGGCGAGATCACCGCCCAGCCGCGGCTCGTCTGGGCACGCAACGAGGGCGTCGAGTATTCGATCGATCACGCGATCATCGACGGTGAAGACAGGCTGTTCATCCTCCACAATCAGGATGCCCTCGATTTCGAGCTCGTCTCTGTGCCGGCATCCGATCCGCAAGGAGAGCGACGCGTCGTCATCGCGCATCAGCCGGGCCAGCGCTTGCTGGGGATGGATGCTTTCCGTGACTTCGCGACCGTTGAATACCGCCGTGACGGCCTCGAGCAGGTCGGTCTGCTCGACTATGCCACTGATGCTGTCGAGGAGCTGGCCTTCGAAGAGCCGCTGTACTCGGCCGGCGTCGGCGGCAACCCAGAGTGGCACGCGCCATTCCTGCGCCTGGGATACACCTCGTTCGTTACGCCGGGCACGGTGTACGACCTGGATCTAACAACGCGCGACCTGCTGCTGCGCAAGCGTCAGCCCGTTCTGGGGGGCTATGACCCTGCGCACTACGACCAGGCTCGCGCGTGGGCTACTGCTTCGGACGGCACCCGAGTGCCGATCTCGATGGTGTGGAAGCGCTCATTCGGGAAGCCGGGCGACGAGCCTCGGGCCGTGCACCTGTACGGATACGGCTCATACGAGCACTCCATCGACCCCGGTTTCTCGGTGGCACGTCTTTCTGAACTCGACCGCGGGATCATCTTCGCTGTTGCGCATGTGCGCGGTGGCGGCGAGATGGGGCGCGGCTGGTACGAAGACGGCAAGATGCTGAACAAGCGCAACACCTTCACCGACTTCGTGGCATGCGCCGAGCATCTGATCGAGGCCGGAGTGACTACCGCAAACAAGATGGTGGCTGAGGGCGGGAGCGCCGGTGGCCTTCTGATGGGCGCAGTGGCGAATCTTGCACCGTCGAGCTTCGCCGGGATTCTGGCATCCGTTCCCTTCGTCGACCCGCTGACATCGATCCTCGATCCGGAGCTGCCACTCACCGTGATCGAGTGGGACGAATGGGGCAATCCGCTCCACAACGCCGACGTCTACGAGTACATGAAGTCGTACTCACCGTACGAGAACGTCCGCGACGGCGCCCCCTACCCGCGCATCCTCGCGATGACCTCGTTGAACGACACGCGCGTGCTGTACGTGGAGCCGGCCAAATGGGTGCAGCGGCTGCGGGAGGCCGGGGCATCCGACGTGCTGATGAAGTGCGAGATGGTCGCGGGCCACGGCGGAGTCAGCGGTCGCTACAACTCGTGGAAGGAACGCGCCTTCGAACTTGCTTGGCTGCTCGACACCCTCGGCGTCAGCTGAGTCGCCGCGGCGCGGCGCACGTTACACAAGTCGTCGGTGCGCGCTACGGAAGCCCGCACCTTCTGAGACGTGCGTCTTGGTCGCGTCACAGAAGGTGCGGGCACGTGCCGCAACACTCACCTCTTCTGTGACATCCACCCGCGGGAACGACATCTTCTGCACCGTCACTCAATCGCTCGAACAATCCACAGAACGTGGAATTCTTGTGATGGAGGGTGCAGTGATTGCGGTGTACTGATGCGATGACCAGGCGTGCTCCGCTCCCAGACCGACTTCAGAACCGGGCGTTCTCCACCGCGGATGCTCGATCCGAGGGAGTGTCCGCCTCACGACTGCGTGCGCAGGATCTCAGCACGCCTACTCGCGGTGTCCGCACGGCCCTGATCATAAAGCCGTCGGTTGCGGATGCCGCGACCACCGCGCAGCGATTGCAACGGCTCGACACGGAGATGCTCGAACGTGCAGGAAAGTTCGCTCTCGCGCTGACTCCCGATCAGTTCTTCAGCCATGAGACCGGGCTCGGTCTTATCAGCGTGCCGCTCCCCTTTACAAGAGCCGAGGAACGCCCGCTCCATGTGTCAGCGCGGCGACCGGCCGGGCAACCGCGGCGACGTGGCGTGATCGGGCACCGACTGCAACAGCGCGCGCCGAATCGGTGGATGGTCGATGACGTGCCCATCGAGCATCCGGCCCGGATGTGGCGCCAAGCGGCAATGAGCTGGTCCGTCGACGACGTCATCGTCGCCGCAGACAACTTGATCCTGCCGCGCCGACGTCTTCTGAGCATCCACGATCTGCGCCAGGAGATCGCTGAAGCCGGCGATCTGCCTGGCGGCAGGCTTACGCGGGCGCTCGATGCCGCCCGTGCGGGCGCAGAAACCGCGGAGGAGACCCGCCTACGGCTTCTTCTCATGCGGGCTGGATTGCCCGAACCGGAGTTGAATCTGGACATTTTCGACGCCGGGAGGTTCGTCGCTCGCCTGGATCTCGCATTTCCTCGCTACCGCGTGGCAGTGGAGCATGATGGCCGCGTTCATGCAGAGAACAACGCGCAATTCGCGAAGGATGCAGACCGCTGGGACGCGATCCGTGCATCAGGATGGGATCATGTACGCGTGCTGAGTCACCATATGCGCCCGGATCCTCAGATCGCGATAGACAAGGCCGCACGCGCCCTGTTCAACGCCGGCTGGCGACCCGGCCGGGCATAGCCCCGTCACAGAAGTTGCGTGTGCAACGCCTCAACACCCGCAGCTTGTGTCACGCACGCAGCTGCCGCGTCACAGAAGATGTGCGTGGATGAGAGCTGCTCCCGCACCTACTGTGACACGATCAACCGAACAGGGCGGCTGCTTCGTCGTAGCGGTACTGAGGCACGGTGTTCAGCTCGCCCAGCGCCTCTTCGAACGGCACCCGCACGATGTCGGTGCCCTTCATGGCGACCATCTGTCCCCAGGCACCGTCGACGATCGCATCCGCCGCATGCAAGCCCAGACGTGTCGCCAGGACACGGTCGAAACCGGATGGCGACCCGCCGCGCTGGATGTGACCGAGGATCGTCGCGCGGGTTTCGATGCCGGTGATGCGCTCGATCTCGGGGGCAAGCTGGTCTCCGATGCCGCCCAGGCGCGGACGGTTGAAGGCGTCCATTCCCTTGTCGCTGAAAGCCTCGTCCATTCCTTTGAGCGTGAAGCCCTCCGAAACGACAACGAGCGGAGCCCGTCCACGATCATGAGCGCTGCTGACGAGTGCCGCGATCTCGTCGATCGACATCGGCACCTCAGGAATGCAGATGACGTGCGCACCGGCCGCCATTCCGGCGTGCAGCGCGATCCAACCGACGTGGCGACCCATGACCTCTGCGACCATACAGCGCTGGTGCGAATCCCCGGTCGTGCGCAGGCGATCCATCGCATCGGTGGCGATGTTCACCGCGGTGTCGAAGCCGAACGAGTAGTCCGTGGCGCGCAGGTCGTTGTCGATGGTCTTGGGAACGCCCAGGACGTTGATACCGTCCTTCGACAGGCGATCGGCTGCGGCCAGGGTTCCCTCGCCGCCGATCGCGATGATGCCGTCGATCTTGTGGCCGTACAGCGTCTTGGCGATGTTCTCTGCCCCGCCGCGGTCACCCTCGTAAGGGTTGGTGCGGCTGGTGCCCAGAATCGTCCCACCAACTTTGGACAAGCCTTTTACCTCATGCCGGGTGAGCGGCATGAAATCGCCTTCGACGACGCCGCGCCATCCATCCCGGATACCGACGAACTCGAGGTCGTAACTGGTGGTGCCCTTCAGCACGACGCCGCGGATGACCGCGTTGAGTCCGGGGCAGTCGCCGCCGCTGGTGAGAATACCGATCTTCATGCTGATGCCTTCAGAGGTTTCGGGAGTGGGACGGGCACCATTGCCTACTCTCGACCCTAGTGGGCATCACGGTCCGGCACCATTCCGAGCGTGATGAGAATCGCAGATCTTGAGCGACGATATCCGCTGATTTTCAGTTCTTCCACACATGCGCAGAAAAATCGCAGAAACCGTTGCAAGAAACATGATTCTTGCGCACCGTCGAGGCTATGCCGCGAGGGCCTCCCTGAGCAGGTGCATGAGCGCTGCCAGCTGTACCGGCTCGCTTGCCGCCACATCGATTGCTTCGCCGTCCAGCGCTCGTGCTGCGAGCCCCTGCTTCTGATCGATCAGCTCGGCGATCTTCGTGTCGATCGTGTGCGCGGCGATGATGCGCCATGCGGTGACCGGCTCGTCCTGGCCGATGCGGTGCACCCGGTCGATTGCCTGTGTCTGCTCGGCCGAGGTCCAACTCAGCTCCGCGAGCACCACGTTCGATGCGGCCTGCAGATTCAGCCCGACGCCAGCCGCGGTGAGCGAACACACCGCAATGCCAACGCTCTCATCGCCGTTGAAGTCGTCGATCGCCTGCTGACGCGTCGACGTCGTCTGATCTCCACGGATCGAGACATAGCGGATGCCGGATGCGGCAAAGTGCGCCTCAGCCCGGTCCATAACATCGATGTGCTTGGCGAAGAACACGACTTTGCCCACCGAACGCTGCAGCTGCGCAGCGTAGTCGGCAGCGAGCATCGCCTTGGCCTGGCCGATCTTGCGAACCATCGTGAAGACGTTGTCTCCACCGGTACCGGCAGCCTGGGAATCCTCGAGCTCGCCCTGTGCGACCAGACGGACGATGTCCTCGTCGATCTCTCCCGGCGACAGGCTCTGGGAACGATCTCCACGCGCCTCGATGATGCGCCGGTACTTGGCAGCCAGTCGCTCCCCCAGCTCACGCTCGGCCTGGCGAATGCTGCGACCGAACTCGTCGTCGAGCTGCACAGGCAGATCGGCGATGAGCTTGTCCGGCAGGTCGGCTGCGACATCCTTCTTCTTCCGCCGCACGATGCCCATCGAAATGACGGCATCCCGGGCTTCCGGATAGAACGCTTTGTCCGCCGGGGTGTGCCCCGTGTCATCCAGCTTGCTCATCAGCTCGGGTCCGGGCTTGTCTCCCGTGGTCCAACCGAGGAAGCGCCAGATAGCGTCGAAGTCTTCGACATCGTTGATCAGCGGCGTACCCGTGAGTGCCATCATCAGCGGGTCGCGCGTGCGCTCGCGCACACGCGTCGCCAGCGACAATACGTTTTGAGAACGCTGCGACGAGAGGTTCTTGATGAAGTGCGCCTCATCGACAACCATGCCCTGAAGCCCGATCGAGCCCAGCCACGCCAAATGTCGATCGAGGATCTCGTAGTTCACGATGAACACATCGGCGAAGGCATCGATGTCAGTGCCGTCGCCCTGGATCACTGTCGCCCGGCGTTGCGGTGTCCACCGCTCCACCTCGCGCGCCCAGTTCATCTTCACAACGTTCGGGACGACCACCAGCAGCGGGTAGGCGTTTGCGATGGATGCCGCGAGCACAGACTGCGCGGTCTTTCCAAGCCCCGGCTCATCGGCGAGCAGGAAGCTGCGGTGGCCGGCGCGGACGGATTCCAGGAATCGCGACTGGTGCACCATCACCTCGAGCCCCTTGGGCGAGATGTGGTCATACTCCGGTACCGGCGGGAGCTCCATCGTCGCTGCCGATCCACCGGCACCCGTTTCGAATGCCTTGTAGAGCGGCCCCATGAGCTCCCATCCATCCAGCCGGCGGCG
Organism: Microbacterium sp. A94; assembly: GCF_051842855.1. Classification (NCBI taxonomy): domain Bacteria; kingdom Bacillati; phylum Actinomycetota; class Actinomycetes; order Micrococcales; family Microbacteriaceae; genus Microbacterium; species Microbacterium sp. A94. The sequence continues at coordinate 746,551 of NZ_JBPXMU010000001.1, forward strand.
GACGGTCGTGGTGCTGCGGGGGGTCAGATCCGGCGCGAGGAACGGGTTGGCGAGTTGCCGGGACTCGACAGCCTCCGGGATCACCTGCCGCTCGGCCAGAGCTGCCGGAACAACCGGAGCCTGCACGGGGGCGGCATCGGTGATGATCAACTCTTCCGGAGCAAGTTCGGCACCGGATTCCAGCAACCAGTCACGGCGCATCCGCTTGGCGACGGGGCTGGTGGCCTGGTCTGCTTCCAGCAGTTGGATCAACGAGGTGTCCCGAGCGGCGGTCTTCGCCAGAATCGTCGCCACGCCATCAAGTCGCTTGAGCAGCTCTGCACGTGCCGAGTCGCTGAATGCGGCATCGGTCTTCACGCGCGCACGTTCCTCGCGCACCAGGAATGCGATGACCTGGAACTTCACCCGATTGGTGGGTCCGAGCTTGCCTCGCTGAGCCTTGGCTTCGATCTCGCGCACCTTGCGCGCGAGAATCGGGATCAGCGGAGCCTCGTCGAGTTTGCGAGACGTCTTCTTGCGCCGTGTTGCGGCGGTTGCCGTAGTCGGCATGCTCCTCCTGAGCGTGAAAAACCGAATCATCGTTCGAGACGATCCGTGCCTAGTCCGCGTGTGGCGTGAGCCAGGACCGTGCGGATGCTGTCTGGTCCGTATCGGGGCGCTGTGAGCGCTCGACCGAAGAGGACCTGGCTTTAGTTTACGCCATAACTGCAAAAAAGCGCAGAGCCGCGCATCCTCAGGCGCGTACTTCCCCCGTCAGCAGCGCGCGCGCAGCGACAACGTCGGCAGCCATCTGCCCCATAAGTGCCTCAACACCGTCGAATGCGACCATCCCCCGCAGACGCTCGATGAACTCGACTGTCACATCGTGGCCGTACAGATCGAGCGAGTCCTCGTCGAGCACGTGCGCCTCGACCTGGCGGACCAGCACATCGTCGAATGTGGGGTTCGTACCGACCGACACCGCCGCGGGGTGGCGAAGTCCGGTGTCGTGATCGACGAGCCAGCCAGCGTAGATGCCGTCCGCAGGGACGAGGGCTCCCACGATCTCAGAGAGGTTCGCGGTCGGAAAACCGAGCTCTCGTCCGCGCTTGAGCCCGTGCACCACGACGCCGCGAACATCGACCGGACGCTCGAGCACATCGGATGCGGCTCTGACCTCTCCGTGAACGAGCAGCTCTCTGATCCAGCTGGAGGACACTCGACGCTCGGATTCGTCGAGGAAGACGTCTTCGACGACATCGACGGTGAAGTCGAACTTCGGCCCGAGCTCGCGCAGCAGGTCTGGCGTGCCGGCGCCGCGGTGTCCGAAGCGGAAGTCGCTGCCCACCAGCACGGTGGACACGCGCAGAGCGCCGACCAGGATCTCCTCGACGAAGTCTTCGGCCGAACGCGAGGCGAGCGCCTGATCGAAGGTCAGCATGAGTGTGGCATCCAGACCGAGTTCGCCCAGCAGCTCGAGCTTGCGTTCCGTTGTGACGACGTTCTCGGGGCACAGTTCGGGGCGCAGCAGCTCGAGCGGGTTGCGGTCGAAGGTAACAGCGACCGAACGGGCATCCGATTCCGCTGCATCCGCCTTGAGCCGCTCAATGACCGCACGGTGACCGGCGTGGACCCCGTCGAATTTGCCGATAGCTACGGCTGAACGTCCGAAATCGCTGGGAACCTCATGCGGGTCGCGGAAGATGATCATGCGGACACCGTCGCCGGCTTGTGGGTGCGCAGCCACCAGATGCCGAAGAGCGGAAGAACAAGCGGGATGAACAGGTATCCGCGCCCGAACACCGACCACACCGAATCGTGCTGGAACAGCTCGGGCAGTGCGATGCTGAGGCTGCCCACGACGAGGACGCCGACGAGCTCGAAGACGATAGCAATCCACGCGACTGCATACCATCCGCGCCGGCCCGCAAGAATGAGCGCAAGTGTCGCCAGGATGTACACGACAGCCGCAAGCGCCGAGAGCGAGTACGCCAACGGTGCCTCTGCGAAGCTGCGCACGATCTGGACAAAACTGCGACCGGTGGCGGCAAGCGCCATCACGGCGTAGACGATGACGAGGACTCGACCGATGCCGGTCATCTGTGTGCGAGTTTCGGTGATGCTCATAGCATCGTCCATCTTATCCGCGCGAATCCGTGCCCAGCGCCGCCGCCTACCCGATCTGAATCGTCCAGATCACTTCCATCCGCCAGAGCATGATGGCAACAGCGAATGCTGCGACCCCCAGGATGACCGTGCTCCACCGACTCCGGTCCAGCAGCGCCCACAGCACTCCCCCGATCGGCACCAGTGCCGCGGACACGAGATACACCCAGAACTCGAGCAGATCGCCGGTGGGCGGGTTGCCTGCCAACGGCGCGACTATCCCGACCACAATCTGGGCGATCAGCAGCACCTCGATCAGAGCGAGCGCCCCGACCGTGTAATCGCTCGGTCGGCGCCCTGCCATCCCCGCCACGACACAGAACAGTCCGGCGGCGACGGCGACGATGATCTGAACGATCGTGAACCACAGGATCATCGGATCTCCTCCGGCATGTTCATTGCGCTTTTCAGGTCTTTCCCCCGCTTTTCGACGATGCCGACCAGGTGACCGTCAGGATCGATCGCCGCAGCAAAGGTTCCCGCCAGTCGGGATGCCTCATCCGCCAGACGCTTGCCGTGCTTGAGATCTCGCGCCTGCTCAGCCGAGACATCCAGCGGCTGCAGAATCTGTGCGGCCGCAGCCGCCGGCGTCAGCGGCTCAGCATCTGCAAGGTCATCCAGCAGCGCAGCATCCGTCACGTCGAACGGTCCGATTCGGGTGCGGCGCAGTGCGGTGAGGTGTCCGCCCACTCCGAGCGTCTCCCCCAGATCCCGCGCGAGCGCGCGAATGTAGGTGCCCGATGTGCAGTCCACCACCACATCGAGGTCGATGACACCGTCGCCGGCACGCTGCGCGAGGATCTCGAAGCGCGATACGGTCACCGCCCGCGCTTTGAGCTGGACGTCTTCACCGGCCCGAACTCGGTCGTAGGCGCGTCGGCCATCGACTTTGATGGCCGAGACGGTGCTGGGTACCTGCGAGATATCGCCGGAGAGCGCTGCGATGCCGGCGGTGAGCTGCACCTCGGTGATGGCAGCAACGGACGCCGGATCAGCAGTGGCGGTGACCTCGCCCTCTGCATCATCGGTTGTCGTGCTCTGCCCGAGCCGGATCGTCGCGAAATAGGTCTTGTCCGCCCCCACGATGTAGGTGAGCAGACGGGTTGCGCCCTCGATACCGATCACGAGCAACCCCGTGGCCATCGGGTCCAGGGTTCCGGCGTGCCCGACCTTGCGGGTTCCGAAAGCACGACGCGTGCGAGCGACGACGTCATGACTGGTGAGCCCACCGGGCTTATCAACGAGAAGAATGCCCGACGAGACCATCCCTCAAGCCTATCGATGGTTGGTGCACGCGCGCGGACGCTCCCTCAGCCGCACACCTCGTACGGCGGTGTTTCCAGCGTGGTCACCGTAACCGCATTCGCCTGGTCGGTCGCGGTGTAGTACTCGAAGAAGATCATCGCACCTGCGGTCGGCACGCCCAGCCAGGTCCCTTCACCGATCTGCGCTTGCCCGGCGACGGCATCCGGATGCTGGGACAGCACCTCATCCTTGCTCGAGCCGATCCCCAGCCCCTCTCCGGTGCGCGGCCCCACACCCGGGGTGATCGGGTCGGCCGCGGATGTCGACACGAGCACGATGGGTTCCTGCTCCGACTCTGTCCCCCGAACGAAGTCCACGCTGTACGAGCTGTCGGAGGCGTTCCACCACGCAGCCCAGGAGCAGTGGTCATCATTGGTCCAGGTCGCCGGCAGCTCGCTCAGTGTGGCGGCGAAGTCCGCGCCGGTGTCGATGGGGCCGATGCCCAGCTCGCTGATCAACCAGGTGGACGGGTCCTCTGGATCGATCGCCGGTGTCTCCGGCGCCGGCGAAGGATTGGGTGAGGACGAGGTCGGAGGTGCTGACGAGGGCGGAGGTAACGGCGGCGGAGACGACGGGGCTGGTGCTTCCGGAGGCGCCGAGGCGCATCCGCTGAGAATGAGCGCCGATAGCATGCCGATCGCCATCAGTGCAGTCGATCTGCGCGGCATGTGAACCTCCCGGAAGCTGACGGTTGCGTCCGCGTCGGAACGCTCCGCCTAGGCTAACGAGGTGGCTGCAATCTCGACACCCCCCTTGACCGTGGCGCCGGTACTTGCACACTGGTACCGCGACAATGCTCGAGATCTGCCCTGGCGCCGCCCTCATTTTCATGAGCAGTTCGGTGCCTGGGGCACGCTGGTCAGCGAGTTCATGCTGCAGCAGACACCGGTTTCTCGGGTGATTCCCCACCTCGAGGCGTGGTTGGAACGCTGGCCGACGCCTGCTCGGATGGCCCAGGCCACACCGGCAGAGGTCGTCCAGCAGTGGTCGAATCTCGGTTATCCTCGACGCGCGCTTTGGCTGTACCGTGCGGCGATCGAGATCACCGAACGCCATGACGGTGTGGTTCCGCGCGATGTGGATGCTCTTCTCGCTCTGTCCGGAATCGGCGACTACACCGCTCGCGCAGTCGCGGTCTTCGCCTATGGCGATCATCATCCGGTTGTCGACACGAATACCCGGCGCGTCATGGCGCGCGCGCTCGAGGGCAAGTCGCAGCCCGGCGCTGCCGCGCGCCGCGACCTCACCGCGATGTCAGAGTTGTTGCCGACAGATCGAGAACATTCGGCGATCTTCAACGCCGCAATGATGGAACTCGGCGCCACCGTGTGCACTTCTCGGACACCGAAATGCGCACAGTGCCCGATTTTGGCCCAGTGCGCTTGGGCGGCGTCCGGGTATCCCGACACCGGTGACGATCGGCCGCGCCAGGCCCGATACGAGGGCTCGGACCGTCAGGCCCGCGGCGCTGTGCTCAAGTCGCTGCGAGCAGCACACGACAATACCCTGCTCCTGGATTCGGTGATCCACGACTGGGGTGAGCCCGCACAGCGCGACCGGGCGATCGACTCCCTGATCGCGGACGGCCTGGTCGAGGCCGTGGACGGGATGCTGCGGCTCCCGCGCTGAACCCCGATCAGAAGTGCCGCGCCGTCCGGTGCGCGAGCAGGGTCAGCTCGACGCGCTTGCGCACGCCGAGCTTGCTGAATACGCGTCCGGCGTGCACCTCGACCGTACGCACCGAAACGTCGAGTTCATCGGCGATCTCTCTGTTGGTCGCTCCCTGAACCACACGCATCGCCACCTCGAGCTCTCGTTCTGTCAGCAGCGGCTCCCATGCCGTCCGGCTCGCATCGAACGGATCGATGTGGTCGATGATCGCCAGTGGCGCTGTCTCGATGTGCCCTGCGACCTCACCGGAGGTATGCGCGCGGCGCAGCCGCTCCCGGGTAGCCGCAAGCCAGGCATCGGCGCCGGCATCATCGAACAGCTGACAGGCTGTGCGGAGAAACCGAGTGCCCGCGCGCGTATCGCCGCGCGTGATGTTTACCGAACCCAGCATCGCTTCGACGCGCGCACGCGCGAACGGCGACTGCAGCTCCCGCGCCGCTGCGGCAATCTCTGCGCATTCACGTCGCCATCCCGATTCCGGCAGCAAGCGGATGCGTCGGCGCAGCCCACGAGCGGCGGCCAAGTCTGGGGGCTCTACATGCGATCGCTCCGTCACGGGGCCGACCTCATCAAGACCAGGAAGTGCCAATGGATGCTCCGGCGCGCCACGATCGTGCCAGAGGGTGGCCTGCATCGCTGCGACGGCAGTTTCGCCAGCCAGATACGCCTCCAGACCGGCACTGATCAGCCCGTCGATGCGATTTCCGACCGGAAGGGTGTGCACGAGCGACAGCGTCAGCGGTTCCGGGGTTCCGAGCACCGCGATATCGAGCCGCTGCGCCAATGCGGGGCCGAGCCCGGCGAAGGCGATTCCCACCGGTGCCTGCACCGCTGCCGCGGCGAACCGCTCCAGCGCGGTGGTGATGTCGCCGCGCCAGAAGAGCAGCAGCACTTCTGTGACGGCCAGGTAGGCATCCACGACCGGACTGTGCTCGAGCCCAGCCAGCAGCGGATCCACCTCATCATCAAGACGCGTTCTCGCTCTCGCGATGAACTGCAATCCGCGATCGATGTCGCCGTCCAATGCCGCACGCAGCGCTTCGACCATGCAACGGGAGAATGCGCCCGCCGGAGCTGAATGCTTGGATTCAGCCTCGCCGCTGAGCATCCAGCACAGCGAAACAGCGCAGTCACGAATCTCCCCGCCCGCGTCGGCTCGGGCATCGGCGTCTCGTAGCTCTGCGAGCCATCCGCGCATCGCTGAGATCTCACGGCGTTCCGCGCAGAAAATGGCTGCCACTCCCGCCGCACGCGCCCATTGCTGCCACTGCTGCGCATCATCGGTGCGCGGCCGGTACTCGGCCGGGTCGAGCACGGGCATCACACCGTGGGCGCCCAACTCAGCGATCAGCAGTGGCGCCAGCGCTCCGGTTGGGTAGTCAGCAGCTCCTGTGGGGAAAACGCTTCCGAGCCAATCAGCCGCCTCGTGCATGCATCCGGCGCCCAAAGCCGCGCTTCCCGCGACCAGCCGTGCGGCGTCAGCCTGTGCTCCCACGGCATGATCCGCAGCTTCCGCCGCCAGCCGAAACCCACGCTCGACCTGCCCGGAATCGGTTTCCCGTCGGGCAGCACTCAGCAGGATCTCGACGACGGCAGGTGTGCGCTCGATCGCACCACGTGCGATGTGCCAATTGGCCTGCAGCTCCTCGCCGAGCTGTTGATGAACCCGGCCGAGCAGTTCGTGCGCGTGAGCACGATCCGCTTGAGAGGCGGTGGCCTCTATCCAGAGCGCAAAGCGATCGTCGGCGAATGCGAATCGACCGGAGGTTATGGTCAGATGCTGCGCCAGCACACCGGTGAGCACCTCGTCGGCATTGCTGTCATCAGCAGCGAGTACGAGGTCGAGTCGATCATCGGTGCACAGTGCCGCGAGCAGCAGCGAACGGAAGTTCGTGGCAGCCAGATCCAGCGAAGCGAACAGCTCCTCCACGAGGGGCACGAGCGGGAGCGGCTGCGGAAGCATCCGTTGACCGGTGCGCTGTTCCGGCGTCAGCTGCTGCGCGACCGCGATCACGGTAGCCGGATCGCCGTTCAGCTGGTTGAGCAGGTGCGCTGTGACGTGCGGTGCTACCGCGAGTCCATGCGAGAGCAACTGTGCAGAAACGCCATTGACCAGCGCACGGAGGTCGTTGCTCGCCGCGGGCGCGCTGATCGCCACCACCGCGAGTTCGGGCATCGGCTCTCCCCACTGAACACCGATCTTCTGTTTGACGCTGGAGCGCCAGTAACCGGGATCAGGGTAGCAGAGAGCCGAAAATGACTACCTGTTGTCGTCTTCGTCGTTCATATACGGGTCAGCTTCACCGGCGTGCTTTGCGCCGGCGGCGAGCTTGGCCACCTCGGCATCGCGTTCCCGCGCCTCGCGCAGCAGAGCGGAGATGTTGTCGGCGTTCTCCGGCAGAGCATCCGCGATGAACTCCAGCGTCGGCACCAGACGAGTGTTGAGATGCTTGCCAACTTCGCTGCGCAGCATGCCTGTGGCAGAAGCCAAGGCTGCACCACTGGAAACGCGCTCTTCCTCTGTTCCGAGCACCGTGTAGAAGACCGATGCGTGTTGCAGGTCACCCGAGACGCGAACATCCGTGATCGTGACGAAACCCAACCGCGGATCACGCAGCCCCTTGTCAAGGCGTTCCGCGAGGATGACGCGGATGCGGTCCGCGAGACGCGCCTGTCGTTCTCCAGCCATTTCCTTCTCCTTGGTGAGCAATGAGGGGCGCCCGCAGGCGCCCCTCATCAATCGATCAGATCAGCCGCGAGGCTTCTCGACCAGTTCTGTGGTCTCGATCTCGTCGCCGATCTGGATGTCGTTGAACTTACCCAGACCGATACCGGCTTCGTAGTCGGTACGAACCTCGGTGACGTCGTCCTTGAAGCGGCGCAGCGACTCGATGGCCAAGCCATCGGCGAGTACGACACCGTCACGGATGACACGAGCCTTGGCGTTACGCGTGATCGTACCGGAGCGGACGATGACACCGGCGATGTTGCCGACCTTCGAGGAGCGGAACACCTCGCGGATCTCGGCGACACCCGACTTGACCTCTTCGAACTCCGGCTTGAGCATGCCCTTGAGGGAGCTCTCGATCTCGTCAATCGCGGAGTAGATGACCGAGTAGAACCGGACATCCACACCTTCACGCGCCGCAGCTTCACGAGCCTTGGGGTCAGGGCGAACGTTGAATCCAACGATGATCGCGTTATCGATCGTCGCCAGGTTCACGTCGGACTCGGTCACTGCACCAACACCACGGTGGATGATGCGCAGCTGGACCGTGTCGTCGACCTCGATCTTGAGCAGCGACTCCTCCAGCGCTTCAACAGCACCAGAAACGTCACCCTTGATGATGAGGTTGAGCGTTTCGACCTTGCCCTCTTCGAGTGCACGGGTGAAGTCCTCAAGCGAGATGCGCTTGCGCGCCTTCGCCAGCAGAGCGTTGCGCTCAACGGCTTCACGCTTCTCAGCGATCTGACGTGCCATGCGGTCTTCCTCAGTGACGATGAAGACGTCGCCGGCACGAGGCACGGAGTTCAGACCCTGCACCTGCACCGGGCGCGACGGTGCAGCCTCTTCGACTGCATCGCCGTTCTCGTCGAGCATGGCGCGGACGCGGCCATAAGCGGTTCCCGCCACGATCGAGTCACCGATGCGCAGGGTTCCCGACTGGATGAGCACTGTTGCGATCGATCCACGGCCCTTGTCGAGCTTCGCCTCAATGGCGACACCACGAGCAGACTTGTTCGGGTTCGCCGTCAGGTCAAGACCTGCGTCAGCGACGAGCAGCACAGCGTCCAGGAGCTCCTGGATACCGGTGCCCTGGCGTGCCGAGACGTCGACGAACATGACGTCTCCACCGAACTCCTCTGCGACCAGACCGTACTCGGTGAGCTGCTGACGCACCTTGGCAGGGTTCGCTGCCGGCTTGTCAACCTTGTTCACCGCGACAACGATCGGGACGCCGGCGGCCTGGGCGTGGTTCAACGCCTCAACCGTCTGCGGCATGATGCCGTCGTCTGCTGCAACCACCAGGATTGCGAGGTCGGTGACCTGCGCACCACGAGCACGCATGGCGGTGAACGCCTCGTGACCCGGGGTGTCAATGAAGGTGATCGCGCGCTCGATGTTCTCGTGCTCGGTCCAGACCTGGTACGCACCGATGTGCTGGGTGATGCCACCGGCCTCACCCTCGATGACGTTCGTCTTGCGAATCGCGTCAAGAAGGCGGGTCTTACCGTGGTCGACGTGACCCATGACCGTGACCACTGGCGGGCGGATCTCGAGGTCGTCCTCGCTCTCCTCCTCCAGCTCCTTGTCCAGGTCGAGACCGAAGCCCTCCAGGAGCTCCTTGTCTTCGTCCTCGGGCGAGACCATCTGGATCTTGTAGCCCAGCTCGACACCGAGAACCTCGAACGTCGCCTCATCCAGCGACTCGGTGGCCGTAGCCATCTCGCCGAGGTTGAAGAGGATCGTCACCAGGGTTCCTGGCTGAACCGTGTAGCCGGTCAGCGTCTCGATCTTGTCAGCGAAGTCTGCGATCGAAGCGCCGCGGCGCATGCGGATGATCTCACCGTTGCCGCGGGTGACGTTGACGCCACCGACGATCGGTGCAGACCGCATTTCAAACTCTTGCCGCTTCGCCCTACGCGACTTGCGCTGCTTGGACTTGCCGCCACCCTTACCGAAGGCACCTGCGGTTCCGCCGCCAGGTCCACGGCCACGGCCACCGCCGCCACCGGGGCGACCTGCGAAGCCGCCGCCTGGACGTGCGCCGGGCCCAGCTGCGGGACCTGCACCACCGGGACGACCGGGACCGCCAGGACGCTGCTGGAACGGTGCACCACCGGGACGACCGCCCTGACCGCCACGAGGGGCGCCGGGACGGGGAGAGCCGGGACGAGGTGCTCCCGGGCGCGGAGCGCCAGGACGCGGAGCCTGCGGGCGAGGAATGTTGCCCGGAGTCGGGCGCTGTCCCATGCCCTGCGCTGAGGCGAAGGGGTTGTTTCCGGGGCGTGGGCCGGCCGGACGCTGTCCCATACCCTGCGACGAGGAGAACGGGTTGTTGCCCGGTCGCGGTGCGCCGGGCTTGGGTGCTGCATCGCCGTCAGCAGGGTTATCTGCTGCAGGCGCGGGAGCCGCGGCAGGCTTTTCTGCTTCCGGTGCCGCGGGTGCGGGTGCCGCGGGTGCGGGCTCCGCAGGAGCAGGCTCAGGTGCGGGCTTCGGCTTCGGGCCGGGCTTGGGCCCAGGGGTCGGAGCCTTCGGGCCGGGCTTGGCCGCACCGGACTTGGCGTCAGTCGCCTTTGCCGCAGCGGGCTTTTCTTCAGCCTTGGGCTTCGCTGCCGCGTCTGCCTCAATGGCAGCACGGAGCTTACGAGCCACGGGCGGCTCGATGGTGGAAGAAGGACTCTTGACGAATTCGCCGATTTCCTTCAATTTCGCGAGTGCGAACTTACTGTCGACGCCGAGTTCAGCGGCAATCTCGTGTACGCGTGGTTTGGCAGCCACAATTCTCCTGTCTGGGTTGGTCTACCCAGGCAGGGCAGACCACTAGTTGCGGACGGGTCTCATTTTGAGCCGTTCACTTTTTTTCCATAGCCATTTAGCCGTTTCTCGATGGTCTGCGTATCCAAAGAACTGGACACACGGAGTGCTCGCGCAAATGCGCGACGCCGCAATGCGGCTTCTGCACAATCTTGCGTCGGATGCAGCCACGCGCCTCTCCCGGGCATCACAGCGTCGTCATCAATAATGAGGATTTCGTTGTGAACCACCACTCTCAACAGAGCGGCTCGGGAAGCACGCACGCGACAGCCAACGCATGTTCGTACGGGTTCCATCTTACACCTCTGGGCGGCGAGCGATTTCGACTCGCCCGCTACTCGTCGAGGATGCTGTCAGGTTGGATGTCGATCTTCGCGCCGGTGAGCTTGGCGGCCAGACGAGCGTTTTGACCTTCCTTGCCGATCGCCAACGACAGCTGGTAGTCGGGAACCAGTGCGCGAACGGCCTTCGTGTTGGCATCCAACACGAAGGAGCTTGTCACCTTGGCCGGCGAAAGCGCATGGGCGACGAACGTGGCAAGGTCGACGTCGTGATCAACGATGTCGATCTTCTCCCCCGCGAGTTCTTCGGTGACGGCACGCACACGGCGTCCCATCTCTCCGATGCAGGCGCCCTTGGCGTTGATCGCCGGGTCATTCGCCTTCACCGCGATCTTGGTGCGGTGCCCTGCTTCACGTGCGAGCGACACGATCTCGACGAGACCGGCAGCGATCTCCGGAACCTCCAGCGCGAACAGCTTGCGCACCAGGCCCGGGTGAGTGCGGGACACTGTGATCTGCGGGCCCTTGAGCCCCTTAGCGACAGCGGTGACGTAGACGCGCAGGCGAGACCCATGCGTGTACTCCTCGCCCGGCACCTGCTCCTCGGGCGGAAGAATCGCCTCGACCGAACCCAGATCGACGTGGATCATGCGCGGGTTGGGCCCCTGCTGGACGACACCAGCGACGATGTCGCCTTCCTTGTCCTTGAAATCGCCGAGCACGACGTCGTCGGCGATGTCGCGCAGCCGCTGGCTGATGACCTGCTTCGCGGCGAATGCTCCGATGCGCCCGAAGTCGCTCGGAGTCGCATCCTCCTCGCCGATGATGGCGCCTTCTTCGTCGGTGACCGGCTGAAGCACGGCGACGTGGCCGGTCTTGCGGTCGAGTTCGACGCGAACGCCTGCGGGAACGGCGCCGTCTTCAGAGACATGCTTTCCGTATGCCGTCAGGACGGCCTGCTCGATGATCGCGACGAGTTCTTCGAAGGGGATAGCCTTCTCCTTCTCGATTCCGCGCAGCAGCCCCAGTTCGATCTCCATAACGGCCTCCCTATTCAGCTCTCGCCGCAGCATCCTGCACGCGCGGCACCGTACTACGATACCCGCTCTGGCGCGAGGTGTCAGTCAGCCGTCGGTGTGCGCGGTGCCGAGTGCGTTGATCGCGGCGATGAGCCGGTAGAGCCCGCCGACCTCGCGCTGGCGCAGACGCAGCGCCAATCGCGGCAGGTCGATGCGATCGTTGTCTTCGACTTCTGCCGGTACTGCGGCGGTCACGGTGATGCCGCCATCGACGATGAGATGCCCGAACTCGGCGTTGAGCGCTTCGACTTCGGCATCGGTCGGCGTGTTCTTCAACCGCAGCAGCAGCACGTCATCGACCCAGCGCAGCGAGTCATAGTTGCGCCAGAACTCCGTGATTTCAGCGACAGCAGCTTCAGCAGAATCTGTGACGAGCACGCGGTCGAAGTCGTCTGCTGAGATGACACCAGCAGGGATGAGCGACTCGTTCACGAATCGCTCGAGTCCCTTCCAGAAGGAACCGCCAGCCTGATCCAGAAGAACGATCGGCATTGGCTCTGCTTTGCCGGTCTGCTGCAGCGTGAGCAACTCGAACATCTCGTCCATCGTGCCGAAACCGCCAGGAAGACAGATGAAGCCGGTGGATTCCTTGACGAGCATGAGCTTGCGTGTGAAGAAATACTTCATCTCTACCGAATGCGTGTCTTTGGCGACAACCGCGTTCGGCTTCTCTTCGAACGGCAGCTGGATAGACACTCCGAGCGCCATCTTCTCGCCGGCGCCCTCTGCGGCAGCCTGCATGATGCCAGGCCCTGCCCCGGTGACGACCATCCAGCCTCGTTCGGCGAGCACGGCGGTGACGTCACGAGCCTGTTTGTAGAGCGGGTCGTCCTGCTGCGTGCGCGCCGAACCGAACACAGTCACCTTCGGCACGTCCGCGTAGGGCTGGAACAGGCGGAACGCATCGTGCATCTCGACGATCGCCGCGGAGGCGATCTTCAGATCGAGACGATCGGTGCCTTCTTGCCCGAGCCGGATGCCGGTCGTGACGATCCGGCGGATCAACGCACGGTTGCGCGTGATGCCGGATTCGGTCAGGAGCGCATCGACCGCCACGGTGAGGTCGGACTGCTCAGGGGTCATGATCAGCCCTTCAGCTTCGCGATCGCCTCGTCGACCGAGAGCGCCTCGCGCTCCCCCGTGCTGCGGTTCCACAGCTCGACCTGACCCTCTGCGGCGCCGCGTCCCACGACGAGGACGCGGGGAATTCCCACCAGTTCCGCGTCGCCGAACTTCACACCCGGTGAGACCTTGGGTCGGTCATCGTAGAGCACGTCCAGACGCGCCTGTTCCAGCTGCTTGGCGATGTCTTCGGCGACGTCGTAGGCGATCTGGTCGCGACCGGCGGCGACGAGGTGCACGTCGAAGGGCGAAACAGATGTCGGCCAGATCAGGCCCTTATCGTCGTTGTTCAGCTCAGCGATGATCGCGAGGATGCGGGTCACCCCGATGCCGTAAGAGCCCATGGTGACGGTGACGAGCTTGCCGTTTTCGTTGAGCACCTTGAGCCCGAGAGCTTCGGCGTACTTGCGGCCGAGCTGGAAGACATGGCCGATTTCCATTCCGCGCGCGAGCGAAACGGGTCCTGAGCCGTCGGGTGCCGGGTCGCCATCGCGGACGTTCGCGATCTCAACGATGCCGTCGGCTTCGAAGTCACGACCGGCGATGACCGAGTAGGCATGCTTCTGATCGATGTTCGCCCCGGTGATCCAGCGGGTTCCTTCAGAGACCCGAGGGTCGACGAGGTAGCGAATCCCGGTGGCCGACTCTTCGCCGAGCACCGCTCCTGTGGGCGACCAGGGCCCGATGTACCCCTTGACCAGCAGCGGGTTGTTCTCGAAGTCTTCATCTGTTGCTGTCGACACCTCAGCTGGCGCGAAGGCTACCTCGGCACGCTTCTGGTCGACCTCGCGGTCACCGGGAATGCCGACGATGACGAGCTCACGCGTGCCGTCGAGGTGCGTCAAAGCGAGTACGACGTTCTTGAGTGTGTCTGCTGCGGTGTACTCGCCATCAAGGACGGCGTTGGAGTGCTCGACCAACGTCTCGATCGTCGGGGTATTCGGCGAGTCGAAGATCGTAGCGGCTTCGGCGTCGTCGAACGGCACAGCATCCGGCACCGCGGTTGTGAACGCTTCAACGTTCGCTGCATACCCGCCCGCGCTGCGGACGAAGGTGTCTTCACCGACAGGTGTGGGGTGCAGGAACTCCTCGCTGCGAGACCCACCCATCGCGCCGGCATCCGCCTGCACGATCACGTACTCCAGGCCGAGACGCTGAAAAATGCGCTCATAAGCGTCGCGCTGCGCCATATAGGAAACTTCCAGGCCCTCATCGGAAGCATCGAAGGAGTAGGCGTCCTTCATCGTGAACTCGCGTCCGCGCAGCAGCCCGGCGCGCGGCCGTGCCTCATCGCGGTACTTGTCCTGAATCTGGAAGAGTGTCAGCGGCAGATCCTTGTACGAGGAGTACAGATCCTTGACGAGGAGAGTGAAAGCCTCTTCATGCGTCGGTGCGAGCAGGTAGTCGCCACCCTTGCGGTCCTGAAGACGGAACAGGAGATCACCGTACTCATCCCAGCGACCGGTCGCCTCATATGCTTCACGCGGCATCAGCGCCGGGAAGTGGACTTCCTGGGCGCCCGCGTTCGCCATCTCCTCGCGGACGACCGTCTCGATCTTCGCCTTTACCCGAAGGCCGAGCGGAAGCCAGGCGAAGATACCGGCAGCCTGCCGCCGGATGTAGCCGGCACGGAGCAGCAGCCTGTGACTGGTGACCTCCGCTTCGGCGGGGTCTTCACGGAGCGTACGGAGGAAGAATTTCGAGAGACGAGTGACCACGCGTCAAGTCTAGTGACCCGGGGCGGTGTCAGTTGAGTGCGCGCGTGTTCTCCGGGATCACGCCGTCGAGATACAGGCTGGATGCCACGTCCTGAAGTGCGGTGAGCGCGACGCGCTGAGTCGTCGGACCGTAGGAGATCCGTGCGACGCCGAGCGCCTCGTACTCTGCGGCAGTGAGGGCGCCAGGCAGGCCGATGACGCTGACTTTTCGCTGGCCGATTCCCTCCACGAGCTGGCGGGTGACATCGGCATTGAGAATGCCGGGGACGAAGACGCTTGCAGCTCCTGCATCCAGGAACGCGCGTCCGCGTTCGATCGCGTCAGCGATGCTCTCCTCGACCGGACGGCCACCCGCGCGGACGAACGCATCGGTACGTGCGTTGAGAACGAACGGCACTCCCTCGGCTTCACCAGCCTTGACGATCGCCTCGACAACCGCGACGGATTCTGCCAGCGGCTTGAGGCGATCTTCGACGTTCGCGCCGACGATTCCGGCGGCGATCGCCAACCTGGTGGTCTCCCCCGCATCGTCGTAGCCGTCGTCGAGATCTGCGCTGACCGGAAGCTCGGTGGATGCTGCGATCCGCCCGACCATGTCGATCATCAGCTCGCGGGGAATCTGCCCATCCGGGTAGCCGAAGGTTGCGGCGATCGAGTGACCGGCGGTGGCGAGCGCTGTCGTCTCGGGCAGAGCCGTGATGGCTTTGGCAGAGATCACATCCCACACATTCACCACACGGAGGATCTCCGGTGCGTCATACAGAGCGAGGAGGGTCTGGGCTTTGGCTGCGGCGGTCATATCTCCACGCTAGCGTCCCCGCGCTCCGGGTGGGCCGATCTTTCACCGTGTGACTTCGAAGACGCCATGAGCGCCACGCTCGGCATCGATCATGATGTGCGAGACGAAGGGGTAGTGCCCGGCCTCGGGAAAGGCGAGCTCAACGAATCCGCCCTGAGCGGGCAGCAGCGACAGCGCCTGGGATCCGGTGTCAACCGCATGATCGATGAGATAGCGCCCCTCTAACCAGACGGTATCGAACTGACCGCCGACGACGTGGAAGCTCGACGCACGGTTGGGCCCGGCATCCAGAACCCATATCCGCACACGCTCGCCGACCTTCGCCGGCAGCGGCGCGTGATCGTACTGGTTCGCATAACCATTGAAGACGACCAGATCGGGCTTCTCCTCCGCCAGAGCCTCGACGTCGACCTCTCCGCCAGCGTGGTCGCCGAGGTAGAACTCGTTCTGGATCAGCACGTAGCTGCGACCGACAGATGCCAGATCTGCGGGCTCGATCACGACGGCGCCGAACATTCCGTTGGCGATGTGCGCCGTCATCGGCTTTGTGGAGCAGTGATACATCCAGATCCCTGAGCGGGTCGCGGTGAAGGTGTAGGTGAGCCTCTCCCCTGGCGCGATCGTGCGCATCGGTTCATCGGGAGCGAGCGCGCCGGCATGGAAATCGATCGAATGCCCCATCGACCCATCGTTCACGAGAGTCACCTCGAACGTGTCGCCCACTCTGCCGTGCAGCGTGGGGCCAGGTGCGGTGCCGTTGTACGTCCACAGCGTCTGCGTGATTCCTGGCGCGACTTCCGTGACGGCGTCTTGCACCGTCAGCGTGACCTGGTGCGTGGTCGGGCTGTCGGCTGCGGGTAATGCCGGCAGGAGCGCGTCATACGGCCGGAAGCCTTCTGCCGGTGTGGCATCCATGCCCATACGGCCGGCGTCATCCATCGCCGCGTGATCATGCGCGTTGTCGCCTGCGGGGTCCGATTCGCCTGCGGAGTCCGATTCGCCCGCACCGACAGCGATGATCAAGAGCGTCATGCCCATCTGCCGGTGCCCGATGATCGAGCACCACCCATCGATGTCCTCGGTGATCACACCGACATCGATCTGCTCCGATTCACCGGGTGCGAGACGCGTGCCGCCGGTACCGTTCTCGAGGAGAAGATCATGCACCTGCGCCTCATCGGTGTTGGTCATCTCGATCACCAGTCGCGTACCCACCGGCACCTCGATGACATCCGGCGTGAAGCGCATATCCGCGGCCTCCACCTGCACCACCTGAACCGGCGCATCCGCATCACCGGAAGCCTGAGCGCCCCAGCCGATCGCCAACGGATCGATCACCGCACACACCGCGACGGTGAGCACGACAGCGATCAGCCCGGCGATGGCCTGCCCAGCCCGGTGTCCTGGCTGCTGGGCACCTTCCGGAACGATCGGACCCCGGCGGGCCTTGCCCAATCGCTGATGCGCGGCTTTGGCGCGCCGCTGAGCACGCATCGCGATCAGCATGATCACGAGGAACGATGCCATCGCCACGAGGTACAGGATGGATGCTGCCACCCGCATCAGAGAAGATACCGGCAGCGCGCACACCACCAGCGCAGCATTCGCCGTCGCCACCCGCAGCGCTCCGAACCGGTCGAACGCCGCTGTCCCCACCCGCACCGGGGTCGGGCCGCCCCCGAGGACCACGGGGATCAGATAGCTGAGGGCGCCCGGGAGCACCTGTGCCGCAAACCCGGCAACGAGGAAGGGCACGGTCTGGGAAACGATCGGTGACAGTCCAGCGATGCCACTGCCGCTGCTGCTGACCGCAGCCGTGCCGATGATGAGGACCGCAATACATCCTGCCCACCAGAGCAGGGCCATTCCCACCGACAGTGCGGCGAAGGTTCGCGGCGGCGCCTGCCGTGCTGCGCGCCAGAGCGACACCCCGATGACGACGAGACCGGCGAAGTATGCCAGCAGTCCGAGTGCGAGCATCGGCAACCAGGCGAGCGCCGCTCCAGCCGCGGCGACAAGCACCCCCAGCGCAAGCAGCGGGAGCGCACGGGCCGCGCCGATCGCGGCGTGTTCATCAGCGCGGGTGCGAAGAATCGTCGGCCACAGTGTGACAACGGTGCCTGCGACGACGAGCCCGATCCAGCCGAGCACGTTCAGCAGTGCATGGGCCAGGACGAGGTTCGGTGTGGCCCCTCCCCGAGCGAGCCATCCGCCCAGTGCTGCCCCGGCCACGAGCAGGGCCGCAGCCACGATGTAGAACCGGATGGTGCGCCCGAAGCGTCCCGGCATGCTCCGCTTGGCTCGACGGTACAGACTCACGCCATGCCAGGAGACTGCAGTGATCAGCAGGGCCGCA
Organism: Microbacterium sp. A94; assembly: GCF_051842855.1. Classification (NCBI taxonomy): domain Bacteria; kingdom Bacillati; phylum Actinomycetota; class Actinomycetes; order Micrococcales; family Microbacteriaceae; genus Microbacterium; species Microbacterium sp. A94. Next base: position 764,566 of record NZ_JBPXMU010000001.1, read on the forward strand.
CCGAGCAACGAAAGCGGCCACACTCCCAGCGGAACGCCGAGGAGGATCAGCGCCGCACCGGCATTTGAAAGCGCCAACCGCACGGTCTGTGTGCGGCGCTCGGCGATCGTCGCGGCACTGCGAAGCAGCGCAAAGGAGAAGTACTGGCTCCACACCAGGATCGCGTGCGTGACGGCGCCCAACAGCAGCAGGTGAATCATGAGCCAGTTCGGGATGGGAAGCGAACGGTGCATGAGCACTGCTGCCACCGTGAGCAGCAGCCAGATCACCGTCGGCAGATCGCGGGCCGCCCAGAAGCCGCGGGCCGGGGCCTTTGCCATGTCATCCGACGACGCCGTCGCGATCTTCATCGGACTTCTGCTTTCCGAGCGGTTCCCATGATCGCGCTCACCAACGCGGTGAGCACGAACAGCACGAGTGCGAGCACGCCCAACGCGCCGCACAGCTGCCAGCCGAGCGGAATGCCCAGTCCGTCTCCGATCCAGATCCGCACGACCAGCGCGGCATGAAGCAGCACCGCTGGCACCCAGAACGCCGACCGATACGGCAGTGAGATTCCGAGGACAGCGGGAAGGATCGTCGTGGCGTGCGCCATGATCATCGAGAAGGTATAGCCGAGGAACACCGCGTGTATGACGGCGTCGTATCGCGGCTGAGAATCGGGCTGTCCGAGCAGCAGCACAGCGCCGGCGAGTGCCAGCCACAGGTACCCGCCCAGGATGCAGGCGGCCATGTACCGTGTCACCCCGGTCGAGCGGATCGTTCGCCTCGCGACATCATGAATCACCAGCCATCCGGTCAACGACAGCAGGGCAAGGCCGAGCAGAATCGCTCCGGCATCCGGCAGCACCACACTCACCGTCAGCGCGGCCGTGACCACCCAACCGTGCACGAGCAGGCGCACTCCGGCATGCGGCCCCATCGTGATGCGCGCGAGCTCGACGCGCTCCGCGGCAATGGTGAGCACGATGAACCCGATCATCCAGACCAGCACACGTGACATGTCTTCCTGGACGAGCCACAGCAGCGTTCCCACCAGCGCGAGAGCTGCGCCCAGCAGTTGCGTCAGCAGCGCGGCATCATATTGGCGGCGCCACAGCGGGATGTAGAGCAGGACGAATGCCGCGGCTCCCGCGACAAGCACTGCCTTGGCTGCCATCAGGGGCACGATCGGCATGAGAAGTGCAATACCCCCGAGCCCGAGCAGCGCCGGGGCGATGAACCCGTACCATCGGCGGAGGGCAGTGGCACGCTCCAGCGCGATCAGCGTTCCGACGAATCCGATCGTCAGCAGCATCCCGTGCACCTGAGGCAGTCGCGATCCGCTGATCGGCGCAGGCAGGCCGATCAGCTGCAGCCCGGCATTCAGGCCCGCAAGCAGCGCGACACCGGCGGGCAGCATCCAGATCAGGCGCCACGATGGTGCACGGCGACGGATGCCGGCACTCATGCCCGAGCACGCAGTCGCAGAACGCAGGCTCCGTCGTCCGCGAACGGGGTCAGACTGCTTTCCAGGTCAGCGCCGTTCGCCCGAGCGATGCCTTCGACCATTCCCTCATGCACCGCGCAGACGACCGCGGTGTTGCCTGCAGCTGCTGCAAGCAGCGGACAGGTGTGCAGACGCACGATTGCACCGTCATCTTCCGGCCCGAAGCCCTGTTCGCGCATGACATCGACGACGAGTGCGCGGGCTGCGGCATCATGCGAGTCGCGGCCCGCAGCGGACGTCGAGCGATCTGCGACGAGCTGTGACCCCCAGGTGATGCCGGCCTTCCTCGCAGCTGCGGAGGGCGTCGACGAGGCCTGCCCGAGCGCACCGGCCAGTGTTGCGGCGAGCCCCGCATAAGCACTCAGACCGGTGGGTTCGACCGCTCGCCAACGCCAGGCCGGACGCCCACGCCCCGCGGCCCTGTCCTGTTCGCGCCGGATGTATCCATCGGCCCGCAGCCGCTCGAGGTGACCGCGCACGGTGTTCTCATGGAGGCCGGTCGCTTCCACGAGCTCTGCGGTCAGCGCATCAGGCAGACGCTCGATCGCTCGCAGGAGTCGCTCGCGCGTCGGCGAGTGCCGTCGACCGGCTGCCGTGCGCCGACGATCTTCAGCGGCCATGTTTTCCACGGGATTAAGTATAGTTAAATACGGGCATCCGCACGGCATACCAAGGGGAGAGATCATGGGACACATCGAGATTCAGCGTTCGCGCGCAGAAGCCGTCGATCAGAATCCGACCGCGGGATGCACCTGCGGCGAGGTCGATGAAGAACTCCCCGAACTGGATGTGCAGACGATTCCGCATGCTGTCCGCCACGCGGCGATCTTCGGGGCCATCGAATCGCTACGGCCCGGTGCGGGCATGATCGTGTCCGCCACGCATGACCCCGTGCCGCTGCTCGACCAGCTGACCGCTCGCCACGGCGATGCCTACAACACGCGATACCTGGATCGCGGGCCGAAGCGCTGGCGCATTCTGATCCGTAACGCCGGCTGAGGCCCCGCTTCAATAGCCGATCAGTCGGATGCCGGATCCACAGCGATCACTGTGAGCGTCATGCCCATGGCTCGGTGGTTGGATATCGAGCACCATCCATCGATGTCTTCTGTGATGACGCCGACGTCGATCGTCTCAGATTCGCCGGGAGCGAGGTGAGTTCCGGCGACGCCATTGGCGAGGACGAGGTCGTGCATCTGCAGTTCGTCGGTGTTCGTCAGCTCGATCACCAGCCGAGTACCCACCGGCACCTCGATGACATCCGAGGTGAAGCGCATGTTGGCTGCGTCGATCTCGACGACCTGAACCGGCGTATCCGCGTCAGCAGCTGACCCCGCGCCCGCACAACCCGTAAGGGTCAGCATGATCGCGAGCAGGGCAACAACAACGATCCTCATCAACGTCCTGCTTTCCTCTGACCTAGTTTGATGCACTCTCCAGTATCCGCGATTGACGCGCATAAGCTGAAGTCATGCCTCAGCGCCGATCGCACATAGCCCCTTCCGCCGTCCAGAGTGAGCTCGCCGCCGCGCTTGCTGCTCTGAGGGAAGAGCTGGATGCGCCCACCGAATTCTCACCCGAAGCGCTGACCGAGGCATCCCTAGCGGCGCCTGCGGAGCCGGGTCTCGACCTGCGAGACGTTGAGTTCGCCACGCTCGACCCCGCCGGGTCGATGGATCTCGACCAAGCGTTCCATCTGGCTCGCGCGGGTTCCGGATTCGTGGTTCGGTACGCGATCGCAGATGTGCCGGCTTTTGTGAAGCCCGGCGGAGCGGTTGACGCCGCAGCGCGCGAACGCGGACAGACACTCTACGCGGCAGACGGGCGCATTCCGTTGCATCCGGCGGTGCTCAGCGAGGATCATGCGTCGCTGCTGCCCGATGTCGACCGCCCGGCGCTGGTGTGGACATTCGACCTCGCATCCGACGGAGCAGTCTCGACGTTCCGCCTGGAGCGCGCGCTGATTCGTTCACGGGCAAAGCTCGACTACGTCACGACCCAGCAGGCGCTCGATCGCGGCGACGACTCCCCGGCGTCTCTGCTGCAGGAGATCGGTGAGCTTCGCATCGCGATCGAGCAGGCGCGCGGCGGTGCGAGCCTGAACATGCCCGATGAAGAGGTCATCCAGAACGACGATGGAACCTACTCGATCGAGCGTGCGCACGCGCTTCCGATCGAAGAGTGGAATGCGCAGCTCTCGCTGATGACCGGCATGGCGGCCGCCGAGCTGATGGTCACAGCCCAGGTGGGAGTGCTGCGAACGATGCCCGCGCCGGACGAGAAGTCGTTCGACGCGTTCCGCCACCAGACGGAGGCGCTTGGGCGTCCGTGGACAACGGGTGAGTACGGCGAGTATCTGCGAAGCCTCGACCGGGAGGATCCGCTGACGCTTCCGGTTCTCGAGGCCGCGGCCTCGCTGTTCCGCGGTGCTGGTTACGTGAGCTTCGACGGATCTGTTCCGGACGACATCGAGCAGGCAGCCATCGCTGCGCCGTACGCGCACGCCACAGCTCCCCTGCGCCGCCTCGTCGACCGCTGGTCGCTCGCGATCTGCCTCGCCATCGCACAGGGGGAAGAACCCCCAGCCTGGGCGCGTGAGTCGTTGCACGAGTTGCCCGAGCTCATGCAGACCTCATCGCAGCGAGCATCGCGGCTGAACGCCGAGACCATCAATCGGGTGGAGGCGGCTCTGCTGACTCCCCTGGTCGGCTCCACGATCGAGGCGACTGTGATTGAACTGCGCAACGGCGGCGAGCGCGCCGCGATCCAGATCGCCGCGCCCGCAGTGACCGCAACCGCACCGGTACCCGCCGGCACGAAACCCGGAGAGGTCATCTCGGTGACGCTCGTGCGCACCGACATCTCTACGGGCGAGATGGAGTTCGCGCTGAAAGCGTGACGGTCTCAGATGTCTGTGGCGGTGTGCATGCACCGCAGGAACAGCTCATCCTCGCATTTGAGGACAGCAGCGATGCGCATCCCGGTTGGTAGTGCCTGCGCAGAGTTCGCGATCCTGCGCGCGTCGCCGGCTTCCAGGGTGGCGGCGACAGTCAGGCAGATCTCATCCACGGCACCGGCGACGATGAACGACCCAAACAAGCTCGGCCCTCCCTCGGAATGGATGTGAACCAGGCCTCGCGCTGCGAGATCTTCGCGGACCAGCCACGGGTCGAGGTGTTCTGTGCCAGCGGGCACGATGTCGGCCACCGCGCTGAGCGCCTCGCGGCGTTCGGCGGGCGCCGTGCTCACGGTATAGATGATCGGACGCACCGGTGCCTCGGTGAAGACGTCGGACTTCGGGTCCAGATCGAGGCTGCCGGAGACCAGTGCGAAGACAGGTTGCTCTTCCATGCCGTGATCACGACGCCAGGCGACCGCGTCGTTGGCGAGCCGCATCGCGCCGTAGCCCTCCGTACGCACAGTACCGGCGCCGACGAGAATGACGTCCGCCTGTCTGCGCAGCAGTTCGAACAGCCGCCCATCACCGTCTCCACCGAGACCGCCCGATCGACCGTCGCGTGTGGCCGCCCCATCGATGCTCGAGACGAAGTTCATCCGCAACCAGGGGCCTTCCGGGAACTCGTACGTCGCCAGAAGGCTGTCGTCATCGATCTGTGCCAGGGGTTCTGGCCAGAGACGAGTGATGTCAGCGTTCATACGTTTCCCGTCGGGTGCATGTTGTGTGCGAGACGCGCGGGTTGCCGCATCCCGAGGATGCTCTCCACCATACGCACTGCGTCAACCGTGGCTTCGACGTCATGCATCCTGACAATTCGTGCGCCTCTCTCAATGCACGCCACCATGGCTGCAAGGGATCCGGCGAGGCGATGGCCCTGTTCGCGGTCGATCGATTCGCCGATGAAATCCTTGTTCGACACCGCCGCGAGCACGGGCAGGTTCAGGGCGGTGAGCTCATCGAAGCGCCGAGTCAGCTCGAGGGAGTGCAGTGTGTTCTTATCGAGGTCATGGCCCGGATCGATGATGATCCGGCTGCGCGGTACCCCGGCGGCTTCTGCGCGGGCGACACGCTGCTGGAGGAAAGCCCGCACCGCGCCCACGACGTCATCGAACTGTGCGGCAGGCTTCTCGACTCGCGGCGGGCCGACGCTGTGGGTGATGACGATCTGTGCATCAGTGGAGGAGATCACCTCAGCCATCTCGGGGTCCCCGAGTCCGCTGGTGTCATTGATGACGGCGGCTCCCGCTGTGATTGCGGCGCGCGCGACGACGGCACGGTTGGTGTCGACCGAGACGACCACATCGCTCACCCGAGTGATCGCCTCGACCACCGGAACGATGCGGTCGATCTCCTCGGAAATCGACACCGGCGCACCTCGCCCGAACGGCACACCTCCGATATCGACCCAGTCCGCTCCCAGGCGGGCTGCGGTCAATGCCGCATCTACGGCGCGGTCGAGCGCGAATGTGGCTCCGTGGTCGTAGAACGAATCGGGCGTGCGGTTGACAACCGCCATCACTGCGATCTGACGATTGAAATCGAAGCGCCGCCGACCGATTATCCGCTCTGCTGCGGTCGTCTCTTCGCGAAACTCAGAGCCGAGCATAGGGGATCTCCGGATCGATCAGTCTTTCCGGGTCGACCGGAGAATGCGAGACGATGAGCGGTTTGATCTCTTCGAGCACATCCCAGACGTTCACGGCCATCGCCGCGAGGATGCAGCAGTCACTGTCCAACCAGAAGGCGACGAACTCACGATCGGCGACGCTCCCTCGAACCACCACGTGATGGTCGGCCCCGGGTGCGACGAAGCCGATGTATTCACAACCGAGGTCATACTGATCACTGTAGAAATAGGGCAGCTCCGAGTAAGTGGCGTCGTTGCCGAGAAGAGCTGAGACGGCAGCCGCGGGCTGGTTCAAGGCGCTGGCCCAATGCTCGACCCGCACTCGATGACTGAGAATCGGATGCTGCTGATTCGCGATGTCGCCGACGGCGAAGACATCCGGATCATTGCTTCGAAGTGAGGCGTCCACCAGCACGCCGTTATCGACATCTAACCCAGCGGCGAGGGCGAGACCAACTTCGGGCACAACACCGATACCGACCACGATCGCATCTGCAGACACGATCTCGCCTCCTGCCAGGCGCACCCCGGTGGCACGTCCGTCCGCTGTCGTGATCGCTTCGACTTTGACGTCGACGCGCACATCTACCTGGTGAGCGGTGTGCAGATCAGTGAACACCTGTGCGACCTGCGCACCGAGAACCTTGAGGAGAGGAAGTTTCCCGCCTTCGAGGATCGTCACCGTCGTCGAAGCCGCACGTGCAGCTGCTGCGACCTCGAGGCCGATCCACCCGCCACCGATGATGACGAGTTTCTTACCGGCACCGAATGTCTTTCGAATCGCGTCAGATTCCTCGAGCGTTCGCAGATAGTGGATGCCGTCAGCATCCGCCCCTTCTATGGAGAGATGCCGCGCGGTGGATCCGGTTGCAAGGACGAGCTTGTCGTACGGGAGCGAGGAGTCATCATCGAGCCTGACGACATGTCCAACGGTATCGATCGAGGTGGCTGTGGTCCCTTCCCGCACAACCACGTCATTGTCGCGGTACCAGTCAGCAGAGTGCACAAGGGCGTCGTCGAACGAGGACTTGCCTGCCAGATAGTCCTTCGACAACGAAGGACGCTCGTACGGCAGGTGTCGCTCTGCGGCGATCAGAGTTATTGCCCCCTGGTATCCGTCATCACGCAACGCTTGGGCCGTCTTGCCTGCGGCGAGGCCACCCCCGATGACGATGACGCGGTGAATGGTGTTCATCAGATCTCCCTTCGCAAATACCCACTGCGCTATGCGCGGCTGCGGTCGGCGAGTGACAGGAACTCCTGCCTCGAGACCGGGTTCTCTCGCAACTGCCCGAGCATCGTCGATGTGAGAGTGCTGGACCCGGTCGCATGCGCCCCGCGAAGCGTCATGCACGAATGCTCGGCCTCGATGATGACGCCGACGCCCTGCGGGGCCAGGTGATCTTGCAGCCACTGTGCGACCTGTGTGGTCAGGCGTTCCTGGGTCTGCGGACGGCAGGCAAAGTGCTCCACGACGCGTGCCAGCTTCGACAGACCGACGATGCGCTCGCCGGGGAGGTAGCCGACGCTCGCGCGTCCGATGAACGGCAGCATGTGGTGCTCGCAGATCGAGCGCAGCGGGATGTCACGCACGATCACCATCTCGTCGTAGCCCTCATCATTCGGAAAGGTCGTCAGATCGAACTCCCGTGGTGCGAGCATCTCGGCCCACGCTCGCGCCATCCGCTGTGGTGTCGCTGCGAGGTGCGGCGAGTCCAATGACACACCCAGTGCGCGCAAAAAGTCACCAGCGGCTAGTTCCGCACGGGCAAGATCTGGCTTATCCATCGCGCCACTGACATGCAGAGGCGTGATTTGACGGCTGAGAACTGATTCGGACATCTTTGCCCACCGATCTACAAATAATTTGAATTAGTTTTAGAGTGGCACTCTGATCGGGTTTCGTCAAGGTAGCCTGGTTTTAGAAAGGATCTCTACGATGAACCCGACCGATCACCAGGGCAATCTGGACGAACTCGCCCTGCTCGCGGACGAGATCCGACGACGGCTGTACGAGTTCATCGCTGCACGCGGTGACAGCGTCACACGCGAAGAGGTCGCGACCGCCATCGGTATCAGCCGCAGTCTGGCCGCTTACCACCTCGACCGGCTTGCCCATGCCGGCCTGTTGGAAGTCACCTTCGCGCGCTCGAACGGCAAAACCGGCCCGGGCTCCGGTCGTCCCGCCAAACGCTATTCGCGCAGCCAGCTGGAGCTCACGATCAACGTTCCTCCTCGCAACTACAGCCTGCTGGCAAAGCTCTTGGCCACGGCCGCCGATGCTGCGCCCTCGGGCGAGTTCCGCGCGGCTCTTTCTTCAGCTTCCGCCCAGGAGGGCGCCGCGCTGGGCGCGCAGACCGGAGACATCTCGACCGCCCTCACCACCGCTGGGTTCGAGCCGATCCTCACGGAAAATCAGGATCTCATCCTGCGCAACTGCCCCTTCCACAGCGTGGCGCAGGAACACAGCGATCTTGCCTGCAACCTCAACCACGCGTTCATCCGAGGCGCTCTCGAGGGCGTTCTCGCTGATCCTGACCGCGCCGAACTCTCCCCCGGCTGCGGCCGTTGCTGCGTCGTCATCCACGCGGATGCGCCGGTGTGAGCGCGCTGTCCTGGATGCCCTCCGTCAACCGCCGACCGCAGGCACGACCGTGGTCGTCATGATGAGCAGCTGAGGATCAGCAAGATCCAGCGTGACAACAATGGCGGAGCACTCCTGCAGTGATCGCACGTGCGTACCGCCGCAGAGGATCACGGCATCTCCCTCGGGAAGAGCGCATCGCCAGCGACGCCGATCGATGATCGCCGCGCCGTCCGATTGGATCTCACTCATCGCTCCAGAGTCCACCCATGCCGCCAGTTGCGCGTTGATGTGCCCCTCGCGCGACGTCAGCGTCGCCGAGAAGGTCTCGGAGTCGAAGCCTGCTTTGCGCAGACTCTTACCGAGCCGGTATTCATCGATGCTGCCGTCTTCATGAATGCGGCTCGATTGATTCGCGCGACCCTCGAAATCCGGATTTCCCAGAGCATCAGAACCCGGATCCTTGCGCCACAGATCAGCAACGGCGAGGTCCAGCGCCATCGAGGCCAAGTGGCATGCTGTGTGCCCGCGACTCAGAGCAGCGCGGCGGGCACGATCCACCTCCAGCACCACTCCCGCTCCCGGCGACAACCAGGCCGGGGCATCCGGTAATTCGATGCGATGTCCGACCAGCCACGTCCAACCCTCGGCACCGCGCTTGACGGGAATATCCTCGCCGACGGCAAGAGTCCCGTCGTCGCTCGCAGCCGCCATCATCGATCCGATGACGGGCACCGACTCCTCACCGACTCGAATCACTCCGATATCGCCCGGCTGATCGGGCCAGGTGTGATCGACGGGATGAAAGGGCGTCTCGTCCACGACAATCACCGCTCCGTGCGGCGAAGGCGCGATTCGCACCACCGTTCCGACCCCACTGGTGGCGCCTATCGGAAAGGTGACGATCGTGGAAGACATGAATGTGGCCGATCGTTGACTACGCGGTGATCACCTGAGCGGTACCGGGCTTGGCGTCCGGTCCCATTTCATCGGCGATGCGCTTGGCCTCTTCGATCAGCGTCTTGACGATGTCCGCCTCCGGGACGGTCTTGATGACCTCACCCTTGACGAAGATCTGGCCCTTGCCGTTGCCCGAAGCCACGCCCAGGTCTGCGTCACGCGCTTCACCCGGCCCGTTCACAACACAGCCCATCACCGCGACGCGCAGCGGCACGGTCATGTCTTTGAGCCCCTCGGTCACGCTGTCAGCGAGAGTGTAAACATCGACCTGCGCCCGTCCGCACGACGGGCAGGAGACGATCTCCAGTTTGCGCTCACGCAAATTGAGCGACTGCAGAATCTGGTGTCCGACCTTCACTTCTTCCGCTGGCGGCGCAGACAGCGAGACACGGATCGTGTCGCCGATACCCTCTGACAGCAGAATTCCAAACGCCGTCGCCGACTTGATCGTGCCTTGGAAAGCAGGTCCGGCCTCGGTCACCCCCAGGTGGAGCGGCCAGTCGCCTTGCTCGGAGAGCTGGCGGTAGGCCTTCACCATCACGATGGGATCGTTGTGCTTCACCGAGATCTTGAAGTCATGGAAGTCATGCTCTTCGAAAAGCGAGGCTTCCCAAACCGCGCTCTCCACGAGCGCTTCAGCCGTCGCGCGTCCGTGCTTCTGCAGAATCCGCTTGTCAAGCGAGCCAGCATTCACACCGATGCGAAGAGACACACCAGCGGCCTTGGCGGCAGCCGCGATCTGACCGACGTTGCCGTCGAACTCCCGAATATTGCCGGGGTTCACTCGCACCGCACCGCAGCCGGCATCGATCGCCGAGTAGATGTAGCGCGGCTGGAAGTGAATATCGGCAATCACCGGAATCTGACTCTTCATCGCGATGATCTTCAGTGCGTCCGCGTCATCCTGGTGCGGCACAGCCACGCGTACGATCTCGCAGCCAGAGGCGGTCAGCTCCGCGATCTGCTGAAGGGTTCCGTTGATGTCAGTCGTCTTCGTCGTCGTCATCGACTGGACGCTGATCGGCGCATCACCGCCGACCAGAACCTTGCCGACCCGAATCTGACGGGTCTTACGACGAGGGCTCAACAGTTCGGGGAGACGCGGCATCCCAAGATTCACGGCAGGCACACCTCCAGATTACGCGCACCTGATCAACACTGGCTGGAAGCGACGCGCGCTGCGCTGTGGTAGTTTCAGCCCATGCGTACAACCACCTGGTGGCCCGCCTTCTAGGCGGTGTGTTCGCGTTCCCTCGAATCCAGACCGCCTCCGGGGCGGTCTTTTTAGTGGCCCGAGCCGGAGCCCTGCACAGGAGACCTCGATGACTGACCCCGCAGCCCTGCTCTCTGCCCTGGCGCGAGACGCCGAGGCATCCTTCGTGCTCATCGCCCGCGACGGAGTACAGAGCGTCGAACTGCTCACCGGCGAGATCGACGATGTCGACCTCCTCGCCGACATTCCCCTTCTCATCGACGGCACACCGCGTGAAGTGTTCGCGATGGTCCCCTACCGCCAAGTGCGTGAACGCGGATTCGAAGCAGAGGATGACGGCACACCACTGCGCTGCCTGCTCGTCGATGAGCACCGGCACCTTCCGCTCGGCGATGTGCTCTCCGCACTTCCCGACGCACCGGTCCCCCTGCGCAACTCCGGGTTCGACATCGCCGACGAAGACTACGCCGAGGTCGTCGAGCGCGTCATCGCCGATGAGATCGGACGCGGAGAAGGCGCAAACTTCGTCATCCGCCGCGACTACACCGCAACGGTCGACGCCGATGAGCGCATCGCCGCCCTCACGTGGTTCCGCGCTCTGCTCGAGCATGAGCGCGGCGCCTACTGGACATTCGCCGTCATCACTCCCGGCCACATCGCGGTCGGAGCGAGCCCAGAAGCTCACGTCGTCGCGCGCGACGGCATCGTCACGATGAATCCGATCTCCGGCACGTTCCGTCACCCCGCTGGCGGTGCTACGAAAGAGACGCTCATTGACTTCCTCTCCTCCACGAAGGAGACCGAGGAGCTGTTCATGGTGGTCGATGAAGAGTTGAAGATGATGAGCGCGGTCTGCTCGGACGGCGGGCGGATCACGGGGCCGCACCTCAAGCAGATGTCGCGTCTGACGCACACCGAATACATGCTGCGGGGGCGCAGCCGCCTCGACCCGCGCGACATCCTCCGCGAGACGATGTTTGCTCCGACCGTTACCGGCTCCCCCATGCAGAACGCGTGCGCTGTGATCCGCCGACATGAGACGAAACCGCGCGGCTACTACTCCGGCGTCGCTGCCCTCTTCACTCCCAACGAAGACGGCGGCCATGACGTCGACGCGCCGATCCTCATCCGCACCGTATACCTGGAGAATGGGCAGCTGCGCGTGCCGGTCGGTGCAACGCTCGTGCGCCACTCTGATCCCTATGGCGAGGTCAGCGAGACCCACGGCAAGGCGGCAGGCGTGCTCGGGGCGATCGGAGCGATACCCCGTGACACGGTCGCGGCAGCGAAGGCTGATCCGGACGAGCCGTCGCCCGAAGCTTCTCTCGCCGACGACCCTGAGGTCGCCGAGCTGCTCGCTTCCCGTAATTCACGCCTTGCGGAGTTCTGGCTGAACCCGCAGGAAGACGGATCAACAGGGCCGTTCGCCGGCCGCAGCGCCCTCGTCGTCGATGCGGAAGACCGCTTCACGACGATGCTTGCCCACCAGCTGCACCACCTCGGGCTGGATGCGAGGATCGTCGCGTGGGACCAGGTCACTGATGCCGACATCGATGGTGCCGATCTCCTCGTCGCAGGCCCCGGCCCCGGTGACCCACGAGACGCGTCAACGCCGCGGATCGCCCGCATGCGCGAGGCCGTGGCACAGCGGCTCGAGCACCGCAAGCCGCTGCTTGCCGTTTGCCTGAGCCATCAGATCCTCGCCGACAGCCTCGGCATCGACCTGACCGCGCTGGACGCACCGCACCAGGGCCTGCAGAAGGTCGTACCGGTGTTCGGCGAAGATGCGTCGATCGGGTTTTACAACACCTTCACTGCTCGGGTATCCCCCGGTACGACCACGGCAGGTTCGGCCGAGGTGTCGGCGGATCCGAGTAGCGGCGACGTCTACGCGCTGCGGGGCGAAGGCTTCGCCAGCGTGCAGGGACACCTGGAGTCGATCCTCTCGCGTGACGGCATCCGCACGCTGGAGCGACTCATCACCGCGGCATTCGCCTGAATTCTCCGCGGCACGGCAAGGACGGTCACCAGCTACTCCACGCGACATCGCGTTGTCGTTCGCGTTCGTTGTCAAGAGTTTCGTCGACGGCTTCGTAGTTCAGGTGTGGAGATCGCCATTTGCCGAACGGATCCCACCAGTGCGGTCCGCGAATCTCGGGACGACCGGCGCGCATGCGAACCTCCCAGATGTTCTCATCGAGGGTGCGATGGTGATGCCAACACAGGGGTACCCCGTTGTCGGTGTGCGTCGGCCCGCCTTGGGCATGGTCGATCACATGATGAATTTCACACCATTCCGCGCGGATCGCGCACCCTGGGATCAAACATTTGCGGTCGCGGAGCACGATCGCGCGCCTCTGCCGAACGTTGAAGATCCGAGCGGACGTGCCAATCCCGACGATTGCCCCGTTCTCATCGAACAGCACCCGCTGCACCCCGCCCGCGCAGGCGGCATGGTCAGCGGCGCCGAGGGGAACGGTATAGCCGGCGCCTTCGATCGTGGCGCGCCCGGTGCGGTTCACGAAGTCTTCCGCTCGGACGGACACAACCAGCGTCGGCGCCGCGCCACCGGAAGCCGGCATGCCACCTGAGGCCGCAGTGACCATCAGGATCGTCGCGAATGCGTCATGGCGTCGCTGTGCATGGGTACGAAGATCGGCGGATTCCACCGGTGGACACGTCGCCCGATGCGCAGGTAGCCCGTCAGCCCGCATATCGGCACCATCGTTAGCGTCGGCACCATCGTTAGCGGCCGGCGCAGTGTCCGCGCCGGCATCCGGCCCATCATCCGAGGGGCGGAAGTGCACACGACCCCCGGCGTTTGGTTCGCCGTCGATCTTGGGGTTCATCTGGGCATCGAGAAGCTTCTGCAACTGCGCGGCGACCTCTGGCAGCAGCTCCCCCGCACCGGGACAGATCCACCGCGCAGCTTGCCGATCGTGAAGTGCCGGCGTCGCTTACCCGCCCGATCGTCGTCTGGCTCAGGCCCATCTAGATTGAGACGGGCAATGATGTGCGCGGTCAGTCCGGCGAGCTCCTCCGTCGTTGGCGCCGGAGCACGCTCCCCCGCAGCATCCGCCGCATCGCCTGCGGCTTCCACGTCGATTCCGCGTGCGAATCGTGCGAGCAAGGCGTCTGCGGCCAGCCGGTCTGCGGTCTCGATCCGCGCTGCATTCTGCAGCGGAACCACACATGCCAGGTACCCGATCAGTGACAGCTCACCGTCGGCGAGTGCTGCCGATAGCTCGGGGAACGCACCAGGCAGCAACTCCCCCGAAGTGATGCTCAGATCCCGGTGCATCGCGGTTGCCGCCGTCACATAGCGGCGCGCGGCATATCCGTCTACGCGCAATGCCCTCCGCAGCAGCTCGACCGCGTCTCGGCATCCGGCTCGCGTCGACAGCCTCGTCACGCGCTCGCCCTGATCCCGCTGCACCACCCGATCGGTGGCAGAGACGATCGCACCGTCGATCCGGCGTTGAATCCGCCCCAGCGTCTGCAGCGCCGTCACCAGCTCGCCATCAGTGACCAGCCGCACATCCTCGCCCGCAGCGAGAGAATCGGCAAGGTGCCGATCGATCTGCTGGAGCTGTTCTGCAAGGAATGTCATACCCCCATTCAACAGGGGGCCACCGACATTGATGCGACATAAAACCACCTGATCAGGAGCTATTCACGAACTGTGGATAACTCCCCCAAATCAGGAACCTGTGGAGAAAGAGTGCGCCGGCGGTTGCATCGAACCACGGGAATTATTGGAACAGGTTGATCGGATTCACGACGTCGGCGATCATCAGCAGCGCCCCCATGCCGATCAGCACCACCGCGACGACCACAGTCAGCGGCACGAGCTGTGTCGCATCGACCGGCGCCGGTGGTGGACGACGCCACAGCTTCGCCCACGCACGACGGATGCCATCCCACAGAGCGACCGCGATATGTCCGCCATCCAGCGGCAGCAGCGGGATGAGGTTGAAGACAAACAGGGCGATGTTCAATGAGCCGAGCAGACTCAGCAGAACCACGAAGCGGTCCAGCACCGGTGCATCTGTCGCCGCGACCTCACCGGCAAGACGACCAACGCCAACCACGCTGAGTGGTCCGTTGGGATCACGCTCGGTGCCCGTGACCAGCGACACACCGACATCCCACAGCTTCACCGGCAGTGCGACCACCAGGTTCGCCACGCGCGCCACATTCTCGCCAGCCATTACCGCGCCCGCGCCGATCGGCTGCGGCACCAACCCCATCTGGGCCCCCATGCCGACGTAACCGACCCGCGCCACAATCGGCTGCCCGTCTGCGTCGAGTCGCGGCTGACCCGAAGCGTTCGTCAGCGTGCGCTCAGCGGCGATCGGAGTCAGCGCCAAGGACACATCCGCCCCATCCCGCGAGACGACGAGATCCAGCGTCTCACCCGGAGCCGCCTGCACGATCTGGGTCGCCTCGTCGAACGTGGAGACGGGGGTTCCGTCCAACGAGACCAGTACGTCTCCGGGCAGGATGCCAGCATCCGCTGCCGGCGATGCCGGGTCTCCGGGCTGGCATTCCGTCTGAGATGTCCCCGCCGGAAGCACGCATTCCGTAACCGAGGCAATGGTCGTGGTGCCCTGTTGCAGGCCAATTCCGGATGCCAGCACGGTGAAGATCACAACGGCGAGGATCAGGTTCATCAGCGGTCCGCCGAGCATGATGATGATTCGCTTGTACATCGGCAGCCGGTAGAAGACGCGCTCCTCCGCGCCTTCGGCGATCGTCTCGTCGTTCGCTGCGCGCGCGTCCTGCACGAGTGCACGGAAGAGGCCGCGCGCCGGCTTTCCCTCGGATGCCGGATACATGCCCGACATCGAGATGAATCCGCCCACCGGCAGAGCTTTGAACCCGTACTCGGTCTCGCCGATCCGCTTCGACCAGAGCCTGGGACCGAAGCCGATCATGTACTGTCCCACGCGCACGCCGAACAGCTTCGCGGGGACGAGGTGACCGACCTCGTGCAGCCCGATCGATAGGCCGAGTCCGACCAGCATGAATAGAATGCCGGCGACATAGAGCAGGATTTCCACATGCCAACGGTACTGTGCGCGAACTAGGAATCCGCCGCATAGGCTAAGAGATGTGACCCCTCGGCAGCTGCGTCTCCTCCGCGGAGCTGCCGCATCGTCGATGTCGACCATCATCGCCGCGGTCTCGCACACGATCGGCGGAGGATCACCCCCTCAGCCGTTGCTCGTCCTCGGCCTCAGCATCCTGCTGACACCTCTCGCGGCGTTCCTCGTAGGGCGCACCCTCAGCGTGACGAAGCTGAGCGCGACAGTGGCACTCGCGCAGGCGGCATTCCACGCGCTGTTCGTCGCACTCGGCGCGGCGCTTCGACCGGGAACGAACACAGGCCAGAACAGCCAGCACGCTCACCATGGCCATCACCTGGTGCTGGGATCGATCACTTCATCCATCGCCCCCGATGATTCGATGCTCGGCGCTCACGTCCTCGCGGCCGCCCTTACCGTCGTCCTGCTGTGGCGGGGCGAGCGAATCCTCAGCTTCATCGCACGCTGGGTGCGCGCCGCGCTTGTCCGGCGGTTACCTCGGCTGCACGGCGAGTGGTCAGCCCCGTGCGCGCACGCTGCCGCGGCGCTGCGTCCCAACCACCAACTCTGGGCCAGCGACCTCTCGTTGCGAGGACCACCTGTCTGTCTCCGCGGCCCTTCGCCCGCAGATGTGATCATCGCCGTCTGACGGCACCCTCGCGGCGTCGCGCTCATCGGCGCGCCCGCATGCAGAGACGACTCTGCAGATCCATTGGAGAAACCATGCTTGAAACCACTCGACCCCGCACCACCCGCCGCGCCGCCATCGTGACGGCCCTCGCCGCCGGGATCGTTCTGCTCGCCCCCACCGCAGCCCACGCACACGTCGGAGTAATGCCCGATGCAATCGACGAGGGTGGCTCAGCGGTACTGACGTTCTCTTTCACGCACGGCTGTGAGAATTCGCCTACGACCGCCCTGCGGATCACGATGCCGGAGGGACTCGCATCCGTTGCTCCCACAGTCGACCCGAGCTGGGACATCTCCGTGGAGCGCGCCGACGACGGCCTGGTCTCTGCCGTCACATACACGGCGCTCTCGCCGATTCCCGGCGAGATGCGGGGAGCAGCCAGCATGGCTGTGCAGCTGATGCAGGAAGCGCCGGAGTCGCTCGCGTTTCCCGTAGAACAGCAGTGTGAGAGCGGAGTCAACGAATGGGTTGAGATCGCGGACGCGGGCATCGACCCGCACGACCTCGATTCGCCAGCCCCCGTGGTCGCTGTCGTATCCGGCGAAGCAGCGGCAGAAGCACCGGCCGAGTCACCGGCCGAGTCACCGCTGCCTATCGCGTTCGGTGTCGGGGGCCTGGTGGCTGCTCTCGCAGCACTGACGGTCGCTGTGCTCGCGTACCGGCGTTCATCCTGACGCCTCTTCTGCGCGTCTGACAACGCCCCGAAGGGACGTGCCGACGCTTGTGCGTCGGCACGTCCCTGACAGTTGCGCGTGAGATCATAGAAGGGCTATGTCGACCACTCAGCCCAGTCTTCCGCCCGTGCTCCGACCAGCCGCTCCGCCAAAGCGGGCGCTGACGGATCTCGCCGCCCGCTTTGCCACCGCCACCCGCGGTGAACTTGCCGGTGTCACCCTTTCCGGAATCACCCTCGCAACCGCCGATCTCCGCGCCGGCGAGGCTTTCGTCGCGATCCGTGGCGTCAACAAGCACGGTGCGGAGTTCGCCGTAGCAGCAGCCCAGAAGGGCGCCGTCGCGGTCATCACTGACGCGGCCGGTGCTGAGATCGCGGCCGCTTCCGGGCTCCCCATCATCATCGTCGATGACCCGCGCGGCGTCCTGGGCGCCCTCAGCGCCTGGGTGTACGGCACCGGCGCCGATGACACGCTTCCGCTGCTGTTCGCCGCCACCGGAACCAACGGCAAGACCAGCGTCTCCCATCTGCTGGAGGGCATTCTCCGCCAGATCGAGGTTGTCACCGGGCTCTCCTCCACCGCAGAGCGCCACATCGCCGGCGACGTCATCGTCTCCAGACTCACGACGCCCGAGGCATCCGAGATGCACGCTCTGCTCGCGCTGATGCGTGAGCGCGACGTCGAGGCCGTCGCGGTAGAAGTCAGCGCCCAGGCGCTGTCACGTCACCGCGTCGACGGCATCGTTTTCGATGTCGCCGGCTTCACAAACCTCAGCCATGATCACCTCGACGATTATGCCGACATGCAGGAGTATTTCGCGGCGAAGCTCGCCCTGTTCCGCCCCGATCGCGCCCGGCGTGCCGTGATCTGCCTGGATTCGCCGTCCGGCGCCGATGTCGTCGCGGCCTCAGAGATATCCGTCGTCACTGTCGGCACCCCCGCAATCGCGGCCGATGCCGAGGCCGCGGCGGCCGCCGACTGGGTTGTCACGATCGACGAGGAACGCCAGCGCGGCACCCGTTTCACGATGACGGGTCCCCAGGGTCGATCCCTCACCACGGTTGTTCCCGTCATCGGCCCGCACATGGCCTCCAACGCGGCCCTCGCGATCGTGATGCTGCTGGAAGGCGGGTACGCCTGGGAACGCATCAAGTCGGCGCTTGAGCGCGACGGCCAGATCAACGCCTATCTTCCCGGCCGCACCGAGCTGGTCTCCGGCGACAGCGGCCCCGCGGTATTCGTCGATTTCGGACACACCCCTGACGCCTTTGTGAAGACCCTCGCCGCCGTTCGCCGCGTCACGCCCGGTCGTACCCTGATGCTCTTCGGCGCAGACGGCGACCGCGACGCGACGAAACGGCTCGATATGGGACGAACAGCTGTCGAGGGCAGCGACATCCTCGTCATCACCGACCACCATCCGCGGTTCGAAGATCCGCAGTCGATTCGTGCGACGCTCATCGAGGGCGCACGTAACGCGCAGCCGGATGCCGAGATCCACGAGTATTCCCCGCCAGAAACGGCGATCGTTGCCGCGGTCGCCCTGGTCGGTGACGGTGACGCGATCCTGTGGGCAGGGCCTGGGCATCAGGATTACCGTGACGTCCGCGGTGTGCGCACGCCGTATTCGGCACGCGAACTCGCCCGCCGCGCGCTGCGTGATGCCGGCTGGTCCGTGCCGGAGCCGCACTGGCCGGTGCCGTACGCGGACTGACCTCAGCGCGTGCCGATGAACTGATCTGCCGTTGCGCGAGCCCACGCTTCCGCCTCAGCAAGAGACTCCACGGTCAACTGATCAGGTGAATCGTGCGCATCCACGACGCGGGTGATCGTGTCGACGATGCCGAGGAACGACAGCCGTCCTTCGTGGAAGGCGTCCACGGCCTGCTCGTTGGCAGCATTAAAGACCGCGGGGAAGGTCCGACCCGCACGGCCGACCTGTTTCGCGAGTGCAACAGCGGGGAACGCCTCATCATCGAGCGGCTCGAAGTCCCAGCTGCTCGCCTGCGTCCAATCCAGTGGACGCCCCACCCCACCGATTCGATGTGGCCAGTCCAGCGCGAGCGAGATCGGCAGACGCATGTCGGGCGGCGATGCCTGGGCGATTGTTGACCCGTCGATGAACTCGACCATCGAGTGCACGATCGACTGCGGGTGCACGACAACCTGAATGTCGTCGTAGTCGACGTCGAAGAGCAGGCGCGCCTCGATCACCTCGAGGCCCTTATTGACCAGTGTCGCCGAGTTCGTTGTCACGACGCGGCCCATATTCCAGGTGGGGTGCGCGAGTGCTTCCGCCGGAGTGACATCGTTCATCTGCCGGCGGGTGCGTCCGCGGAATGGCCCCCCGGATGCTGTGACCACGAGCCTGCGGATCTCGGCGTGCGTGCCGGAGCGCAGCGCCTGAGCGAGGGCCGAGTGTTCGGAATCGACCGGAACGATCTGCCCCTCTTTGGCCGCCGCGGTGACCAGCTCGCCGCCGACGATCAGCGACTCCTTGTTCGCGAGCGCGAGCGTGCGGCCAGCCTGGAGCGCCGCCAGCGTCGAGCCGAGCCCGATCGATCCGGTGATCGCGTTCAGCACCACATCTGCGTCGACATCGCGGACGAGCTGTTCGGCCTGCTCCGCACCGAGCGCGGTGTCATCGACGTGGAACTGCTCGGCCTGCTGAGCGAGAAGCTCGGCGTTGCTGCCGGCAGCAAGTCCCACCAGCTCGAACCGCCGCGGATTGGCCCGGATGACGTCAAGGGCCTGTGTGCCGATGGAACCAGTAGAGCCCAGAACGATGATGCGACGCATATCGTCAGCCTATGCCCCGGCGTCGAATCCGGAGCACTCACGGGTACGTTATGCGGCCGCCGGGTGCATCGTGGCGAGGATATCGATCACGAAGACGAGGCTCTGTCCGGCGAGCTCGTGCTCGCTCTCGCCTTCCTCGCCGTACGCCAGCGCCGGAGGAATGACGACGAGCACCTGGGAGCCGACCTTCTGACCCTCGAGTGCCTCGACGAAGCCCTCGACGTAGGTGTTTCCCGGAATCTGGATCGGTGCGCCGTTCTCCCACGACGAATCGAACGTCTCTGCGGTGTTCCAGCTCACGCCGTGGTACTGCAGGAGCGATGTGTCCCCGGCCGTAACCGCAGCACCGTCGCCCTCCTTGAGCACCGCGATCTGCAGCTCGGTGGGTGCCTCGCCCTCAGGGATCTCGACGGAGGGGACACCGTCCTCATCGAGCGTGACGGCGGGCAGGCCTTCGGTAGGCTCCTGCTCCTCACCCCAGGCCGCCGTGGGCACCACGTCGAGCACATCGAGAATGTAGTACTGGGCAGCGGCTTCTTCGGTCGTCGGGAAGACGATCGACAGGCGCGATCCCGCACTCGCGCAGCCGATGAGCTGGCCGAGCGGCGCATCCGCTGTCAATGCCGCGGGAAGCAGTTCACCGTCGGTGTAGCCGGCATCGCCGATACGATCACCGCTGTCACCGTCGAAGGCGCTGAGCGCGTAGCTGACGTAGTCACCCTCGGAAATCTTTGCGCCATCGCCGTCCGAAAGCACAGTGCGCTGTGCTTCTTCAACCTTCTGGCCGAGCTCGAACTTCGCTTCCGAGGCCGTGCCGAAGTCACCCTCAACGGTGACATCATCCGATGCGGCGCCGGACTCGACCGTGGCCGAGCACAGGTCGGTCGCCGTCGTCTCGGAGTCCTTGTCCTGTCCGGTGGCACCCTCGGTACCCGCACAACCGGCGAGAAGCAGGGTGGCTGCAATGGTGGTGGACACGGCGATGAGTGAGCGGTTGCGCACAGTAAGACCTCAAAATCTTCTGGAGGGACATCTCATACTGTCGTATTCGCCTTTGCCCTCGCTGAGAAGCTGCTCCGTCGATCTCCTCTGACACGCGCGGACGGCTGCATTCCCGCGGTGGCATGCGCCCGGGAGTAGCCTGATCTGATGACCTCTGAGCAGTCGCCCTCCCCCGAGTCGGCCGTCGAACCGACCGGGACGCGAGCCGCAGAGGAGTCGGAGACGCCACGCCACGCAGGCGGAATCTATGCTTTCGGCCGTGCGCTCGCGCGAATCATCTACCGCCCGCACGTCTTCGGACGCGAGAAGGTTCCGGCCACCGGCCCCGTGATCTTCGCCAGTAACCACCTCTCGTTCATCGACTCGATCGCGATCCCCGTGGCAGCGCCTCGTCCCGTGCATTTCCTGGCCAAGTCCACGTATTTCGAAGGGACCGGCGTGAAGGGGACGATGATGCGCCGTTTCTTCCAGTCGATCGGCGCGATCCCGGTCCGTCGCGGCGCCGGTCAAGCCGCATTGAACGCCCTGGACCAGCAGCGGCAGCTGCTTGACGAGGGTCTCGCCGTCGCGCTGTATCCGGAGGGGACCCGCTCCCGGGACGGGCGCCTGTACAAGGGCCGCACCGGCGTGGCGTTTCTCGCACTGCAGACTGGCGCGCCGGTTGTCCCCGTCGGGCTCGTCGACACCGACACCGTCATGCCGCAGGACGCGAAGATGCCCTCGCTGAAAAAGCGCGTCACCGTTCGCTTCGGCGATCCGATCGATGTCTCGGTGCATGGCCCAGCCTCCAGCGGCAGGGCCCGGCGACTGGCCACGGATCAGATCATGTCCGCGATTCACGCCCTCAGCGGTCAGGAACTCGCCGGTGTCTACAACGAACCGCCGGCCCAGAGCACGATCGAAAAGATCAAGCAGGCTCTCCCGCACGAACGGCGCTAGCCGAACCAGCCGTAACTGTCGCTTCATGGCGAACCGGGAAATTCACCGAGTTCGCGATGAAGCACATCCGATGAGCGTCCGCGTGCGCGCGCTCGGCGGCGCCGATCATCGAGGCATCGGCCACGATGACCTGCGGACGCAAAAGCACCTCGGTGAACGCGCCCCCGCTCCTGCCATCCTCGGTCATCACCCCCGTAGCGCTGTCGCGGTACGAAACCACCACGACGCCGGCTGACACGCAGGCGTGCAGATACGACAGCAGATGGCATTCCGACAGCGCCGCAAGCAGCAGGTCCTCCGGATTCCACCGCTCGGCGTCGCCACGAAAAGGTTTGTCGGCGGAGGCCAGCAGCAGAGGCTTCCCATCGACACGAATGCTGACATCACGCGAGTAGTCCCGATAGCCACTCGTGCCGGTGCCGAGATTTCCATCCCACGTGGTGGTGAGGGAGTAGTGGTGTTCCCCGATCTTCATCGCGCCAGTCTGACACGGTGCGCCACAGGGATGGGAAAACCGGACGCACTAGGCTTGTGGGGTGCTGGAGACTCTTACTGTGGCGGATGCTGTTGAACTTGCCGTTGTCGAAAGAAGCGGATTCGTCGAATCACGCCATGCGGGAGCGGCAATCGTGCTCTCGCCTGACGGCGATGTGGTGCGAACGCTCGGCAATCCGGACGCGCTGATCCTCCCCCGCTCGAGTTTGAAGCCGCTCCAGGCAGTTGCCTGCGTCACCGCGGGTGCAGATCTCACCGGTGTCGAACTGGCCATGTCGACGGCCAGTCACACCGGTACGGACCGTCACGCCGACGTCGTGCGGGAAATTCTCACCGCCGGCGGCCTCACAGAGGATGACCTCGCGTGCCCGCCGGCTTGGCCGGGCGACACGCGCAGCCGCGATGAGCTTGTTCGCGAGCACGGGCAGCCCGCCCGCATCCGCATGAACTGCTCGGGAAAGCACGCTGCCATGCTGCGTGCGTGTGTCGCCACTGGCTGGCCGACTGCGGGTTATCTGGATGCCGCGCACCCGCTGCAGCTGCATATCCGTGAGGTCGTCGAGCGCCTCACCGGTGAGAAGATCGCCCACACGTCGGTCGACGGATGCGGGGCCCCCGTACACGCAATCACTCTTGCGGGTCTGGCTCGCGGCATCCACCGTATCGGCACCGCGTCCGAGCGTTCGCCCTTTGCGCTGCACCGCGTCGCCGGCACCCTGGTTCGCGCCGTCAAGGAGAACCCCTGGACGATCCAGGGCCCAGGGACGGCAGACACCATCGCGATTGAGACGCTCGGCGTCTTCACTAAGGGCGGCGCCGAGGGGATCATGGTGATGGTCGCCCCCAATGGTGCGACTGTCGCTCTGAAAATGCTCGACGGCTCTTCTCGCGCATCGACGATCGTCGCGGCAACGTTGCTGGCTCGGGCAGGCGCACTCAGCGATGCCGATATCGCCACGTTGACCGCTGCGCTCCCCCTCGCTGTGCACGGCGGGGGCAGCGACGTCGGGACGATCCGTCCTGGCGCCGATATCTGAGGCCCCGACCCGGGGCTCTGAATCCCTCACCCTCGAGGGCGAACAGGAGCAATGATGAGAATCGGCGTCCCCACCGAGGTCAAGAACAACGAGTACCGTGTCGCGCTGACCCCTGCCGGTGTGCATGATCTGGTGCGCTCGGGCCACGAGGTCTTCGTACAGGTCGGCGCCGGTGTCGGATCTTCCATGCCCGATGCCGAGTACGCCGAGGCGGGCGCGACACTCCTGGGCGACGCATCCGACGTCTGGGCGAACGCCGAGCTCGTCCTGAAGGTCAAAGAGCCCATCGAATCCGAGTACGTTCATCTTCGCGAAGACCTGACGCTTTTCGCGTACCTGCATCTTGCCGCCGATCGTGCTCTGACACAGCGTCTCGTGGCCGAACGGGTCACCGCCATCGCGTACGAGACGGTGCAGCTGCCCGGCGGCGGATTGCCGCTTCTCGCTCCGATGAGCGAGGTTGCCGGGCGGCTGGCCCCGCTGGTCGGTGCCAACACACTGATGCGCTCGAACGGCGGCCTCGGGTTGCTGATGTCCGGAGTTCCCGGAACGCGCCCAGCGACCGTGACCATCATCGGCGGCGGTGTCGCCGGTGCGAACGCCGCTGTGATCGCCAGCGGGATGGGCGCCGACGTCACGATCTTCGACACCAACATCGCGCGACTGCGGATGCTGGATGACCACTTCGCCGGACGTGTGAAAACGGCCGCCTCCAACCCGCTGGATCTGCGCAGTGCCGTACTCGCCTCCGACCTGGTGATCGGCTCGGTGCTGATTCCCGGCGCCCGCGCACCCAAGCTCGTCACGAATGAGATGGTGTCGCAGATGCGCCCCGGCAGCGTCCTGGTGGACATCGCTGTCGATCAGGGTGGTTGCTTCGAGGACACCCGTCCCACCACGCACGACGATCCGACCTTCGCCGTGCACGACACCGTCTTTTATTGCGTAGCCAACATGCCCGGCGCCGTTCCCAATACGTCGACCTCAGCGCTTACCAATGCGACTCTCCCCTATATTCGCCAGATCGCGAGCCGGGGCTGGCGAGAGGCCCTTCGATCGGATGCCGCGCTGGCTGCCGGGCTCAACACCACCGGCGGGGCTGTGGTCAACGAGAGCGTCGCTGTTTCGCACGGCTGGGACTCCCAGCCGCTCGCGTCGGCGCTGTGACGCTCAGACGGCGCTGAGCCCGGGAACGACCACCCGACGTGGTGAGGAGCCGTCGTGCAGCGCCCAGGCACGAGCCATATGGGTTTCGGCGTACGGCGGCAGCTCACGGCATCCGGCGAGAGAGCGTAATTCACTCGCGCACTCGGCGAGGATCAGCATCTCCCCCTCGCTGCGGACACGCTGCCACTGGGCGAACTGACGCTGCCAGCTTTCCGCGTCTCCAACCAGCACCGTCGGGGTTGACGGAGACGACATCATTAGTGTGGATGAGTGATCCGTTGCCTGCTCCGCGAGACGGTCAACGACCGGACGCACATCGCAGTCCGGAAAGGCGCTGCGCAGTGCCTCGGTCACACGGCGCACCGCGGGCGCGACGACCCCGACGATTCCTGCCGCCGGCGACCACAGCGAATCAGTGCTCGCCTCGCGGGCTGGTGCGTGACCGTGAGCGGGCTCCGGCTGCACCCAAGCGATCTGCACCTCCCGTTCTTCGATGCGGCCGCGCCCGGCCGGACGGTCACGGTGGTAGCCGTCGTTGTCGCCGCCGGCTGCGAGGTGCTCCATCTTGGTACTCATCCGCAGCAGCAGGCGCTGCGGCAGCGCATCGACGACGCGAGAGATCTGACCGGATCCGCGCCCCGTCGCGATCACAACGGTGCAACCGCGCGCGGCAGATGAGCGCACCAGCTTCTCGAAGCGTTCGATGAACACCTGCGCATACTCAACCGGAAATGATGCGGTCAACTGGTCCAGGTCATCGCACAGGACGAGTCCCGGAGGCGCAGCATCCCCCTCGCTTAGCATCGTCAGGGCATCCCACGCCCGTTCGGAGTCTGCGGGGATCAGCATGGCGTGTGGGCTCTGGGCTGACAGAAGCCGGAGGATGCTCGACCGGCCGGAGCCGCTTCCTCCGATAACGGCGAGCCCTCGATCGGTTCCGGGCCGCAGCAGCATCGGCGACTGCCGTTGCCGTTCTGGTTCGTCGATGAGCCCCACCAGCAGCGCGTCCGGTGCATCGTGGGGAGGAGTCAGCTCATCCAACGCGAGCATCTTCGGCAGCGGCGGCAGCCAAGGACTCGCCGGCTCGGCAGCCCCCGCCCACCGCGAGGCAGCGGCGCGCAGATCGTCCGCCCCGGTCAGCGCGATGCGCACGGCGAAAGCATCCGAATCTTGCGGACGCCGAATGAAAGCCAGGCCTCGGGATGCTGCGCCACCGGGGAGGTCGGCAGCGTCGTCGGAGCCGATCACCAGCCGGCTGTCCGCGGCTTCCGTCACTCTCAGGCTCACGCGCAGCGGACAGTTCGCCGCCAGCGCGTCTTTGATCACACCGGCCGCGCGCTGCGTGCCAAGGATCAGATGCATCCCCAAAGCCCGTCCGCGCGCCGCGATGTCGGTGAAGACGGCGCCGAGATCCGGGTGCTCCTGCAGCAGCGCCGCGAACTCGTCGACCACGATCACCAGGCGCGCCAATCTGCCACCGGCTTCGGTGACATTTCGAGCGCCGAGCTCTGCGAGGACGGCCTCGCGGCGCCGGAGTTCCGCGGTCAGGCTCTCCACACCGCGTCTGGCGCCCTCCTCATCAAGATCGGTCATCACCGCGGCCACATGCGGCAGCG
This sequence comes from Microbacterium sp. A94, assembly GCF_051842855.1. Taxonomy (NCBI): domain Bacteria; kingdom Bacillati; phylum Actinomycetota; class Actinomycetes; order Micrococcales; family Microbacteriaceae; genus Microbacterium; species Microbacterium sp. A94. Next base: position 790,905 of record NZ_JBPXMU010000001.1, read on the forward strand.
CTCGCAGCGGATCAAATGCCGTACCGCCCTTGAAATCCGCCAGAACGAATGCCAGCGTGTCCGGACCGTGCGCGGCAGCCATCGCCGCGATCCAGGTGACCAGCAGTTCGCTCTTTCCCGAGCCGGTCATACCTGTGACGATCGCATGCGGGCCGTCCTCAACGAGATCGAGGAACACGTCAGCGTTCTCGGTGCGGCCGACCGCGGCACGGAGCCCCGGCGCATCCTCGTGCGGCGGCGGCCGCAGTTGTGCCAAGGCCACGCTGTCGGGCAACTGGGCAACATCACCCTCGCGATCCAGACTCGCGACCGCGAGAGCCTGAGCTTGCGCCAGCGAAAGGCATTCCACCACGATCTCTTCGATACCCGCGGTGGTACGCAGCCGCCCACGTTGGGGGCGTGTGCAGTCGATCACCGTCGTGATGCCCTCTGGCACGTCGGCGTCAGAATCGCATACCCACACGTGCGCAGCTGCATCTGGGGAGTCTCCGTCGCCGAGCATCACAGCGATCCGCCAGGCACCACGGCGGGGTGGACCGGCGTGCGGAAACCGCCCGAGTCCCAGCGGCCCGAGTCCGTCGCCGAGCAGCGCGAGCTGCGACGGGGAAAAGCGCAAGCACAGCTGCACCAGAAGAGCCCGCGCCGCGGCGGAGGCGAGAGGCAGCGGTCCGTGAAAGCAGACACCGCGCCGCATCGGGACGACCACCGGAACATCCTCGAGGTTCGCCGCCCGCTCGCGAAAGGCTCGCGCACGCTCGCTGTCGTCGCCGGTGACTCGCAATGCGCTGGGGCGCGTGCCGGAGCCGACGACGAGCGCGGTGGTGTCGTCAATCGGTTGTAGATCACGCAGGGGCGGGTCCAGAATGCTCGCGGCCGCATCAGGGTGATTTCGCCGAAGTTCGCGCCGCTCCCTCAACTGCCGACGTCCCAGGTCCTGCTCGACGCGCCGCCAGGCAGCAACTGCGTCTTCGTCCGCGATGCGGCGATCACGACGCTTCGTGCGCAACCCGTCCAGCAGCGATGCCCCAATCATCAGCGGCCCCAGGGCTGCGAAGCACAGCGAGAAGATCGAACCGGTGATCAACCACAGCACGACGCCAGCGGCGATCGGCACGACAGCCGCCAACACCGGAATGGGCTGTTTGCGAGGCTCTGCGGCCGCGGTCGGCAGCATGATGGGTTCGAGGTCCATGCATCCATTGCACGACACCCGAACCGCGCAGAAGCCGTTATCCACAGCCTTCTGAGGTTATTTTCTCAACTACTCCGGTGTGGAGGAAGACTCATCGATCGTGTTGATCTTCGCTGTTGCGGCATCATCCGCAGAAACAGCGCCGCCCGTACGCTCGACCTTGACGATGATCAGCGTGACGTTGTCTCGCCCGCCATTTTCCAAAGCCGCTGCGAGCATCGCGTCGACAGCCTTTGCCGGATCTGATTCTTCGCGCAGGAAATGCTGAATGCCGTAGTCGGTGAGCTCTTTCGTCAGTCCGTCCGAGCAGATCACAAAACGATCGCCGTCGAGCACCTCGATGCCCAGGTAGTCCGGGGGTGTGAGTTCACTGGCACCGACTGCGCGTGTGATCACGTTGCTGTACGGGTGCCCGTCAGCCTCTTCTGGACTGAGGCGCCCGGAACTGATCAGCTCCTGAACCACAGAATGATCTGTCGTCACCTGCACAAGTCGCTCATCACGCAGCAGGTAGACCCGCGAGTCGCCGATGTTCAGCGACACCCATCGCGGTTCATCCATTGCCGCATCGAAGAACACTCCGGTCAGAGTGGTGCCCGTGCCCTCGTCAGTGGTGTCCGGATGCGAGGCGATGTCTGCGACGGCGAGCTCAAGCGCCTTCTCGATTGTTGCGGTGGCGACTGTGCCGCCATCGACAATCTCTTGCAGCCGCGCGATCGTGCTCTGGCTGGCGATCTCGCCGCCGGCATGACCGCCCATGCCATCAGCGACGACGAACAGCGGGAACTCGGCGAGGTACGCGTCCTGATTATTGTCACGCCGGTGGCCGGTGTCTGTGATTGCGGCCCAGTGCAGAATCACATCGTCATCATCGGTAACGCCAACGCGATACGTCTGCGTGGTCGTCTCAGACAAAGAAAGCCTCCGGGGTGAACGCGGCGAGTCGGGTGGCCGCAGGATACTCACACATCGTACTGGAACTGCGAAGCGTACGTTGTTCGGGACTGCGACGTGACCATGGGTTAACGCTATCGGAGTATCCGCCACGCAAGACGCAGGACTCTCGAACAAAGTCGAGAGTCCTGCGTCTCACGCTCTGAAGCGGTTAGCTCATCGAGCCGGCGGCTGCGTCGGATCCGCCGGCGGTGCCGGCGGCATCGGGGGTGCCGGCGGCGTCGTCGGAGGCTGCGGCGGGTCAGCCGGCGGCGGCGTCACGGGAGGAATGCCGGGAGCAGCAGCGGGAGGAGCCGAGGGCGGCGGCTGATATCCCGGCGCTGCAGGTGGCTGATATTCAGGAGCGGCGGGCTGCTGGTAGCCAGGAGCGGCCGGCGGCTGGTAGCCAGGAGCAGCACCGTATCCAGGAGCAGCACCGTAAGCGGGCGGAACCTGACCTGACGACTGCGCGGGGACGGCAACCCACTGGGTGCGGTCGCCGAAGAAAGCGTTAGCAGCCCAGGGAGCGGGAGGGATCTGCGTGTTCCAGCGCGACTTGTCGAAGGCGTTGATTCCGAGCCAGACGATCGACAAGAAGATGTAGAGAACGACCCAGGCGCCCTCCTTCTGCAGCTTCTGGCCAACGCGGTAAGCCGCCAGAACCATCAGAACGGCCGCAGCGAGAATAATGATCTGTCCGATAACCGGAATCCAGCCCAGCACCGCAGATGCACCGATGCCGTACAGGATCAGCCAGGGGCTCATGTCGCCGAGCTTGAGGAAGATCATGCTGTTGTAGACCGGAACCCAGGCGCGCCACTTACCTTCGACGCCAGCCTTCTCGAAGATCTTCATCAGGAACAGCGACGACAACACGTAGCCAGCGACTGCGAACAGCAGACTGAGCAACACCGTGACGACGAGGATGCCCGCGGCCGCCCCTGTGGTGTCGTAGTAGTAAGAGTCCATTAGTCCCTCCAAGGAATGAGCAACGCATTCCACGTCGCGTCAATCACGATAGCGTGCCCGCGGGGCCGCTGCACGCATCATCGGCGTATGTCGGCTCAGGAGTCGACGACAAGATCGAGCGCGATGCCATCGTCGCTCGGCCGGAAACGGAAGCCCCGCTCATCCCCCCAGGCGATGAGCGATTGCACGGAGCGTATCGACGGACGGGACTCAGCCAGCGCTCGAACGAGTTCGCCCTTGGCCTTCTTATTGAAGTGGTTGAGAGCGCGGCCGTGTTCGGTGACCACACGGACATAGGCGGATGCCGCACGCTGCGGCAGCGGACCGAGCGCGACGTAGGCCTCGCTGCGCAGGTCGAGGATGAACGCTGACTCCGCCATGGCCAGCGCGGCGGTGGTCGCATCAGCCCAGAGCCTGCGCAATGGTGGAACACCCGGCAGGGATGTACCTGCCGCCAGTCGATAGCTGGGGATAGCGTCGAGCGCTGCGACCGGTCCGAACGGTGCTGAGTGAATCAGCACATGACGTCCGAGCCATGCGCGGGCATCAGCGTCCAGGCTGGCAGCGTCCACCGCGTCGTACAGTACACCGGTGTAGCGATCGATGGCGGGCAGAGTGGGTGCCGAGCGGAGGGCCGCGTTGTGCCCGATATCGCCGAGCTGGCGCTCGCTGAGCTTGAGCACCCGGCGAGCCTCGAGCGGGTCCGCAGCCAGCGTGACGAGTGCTTCTACACACGCTTCACGCTGGTCCGTGAGCGCCGAGAGAGCGAGGGAGGGCAGCGATAGCGGTGATCCGTCGCCCCCGGCACGCTTCGTTTCGGAGGGGGGAAGCAGAATTTTCATGATGTCCAGACGCGAAAGCGCCCGCCCTTCGACAGTGTCAGGGACCGGGAACCGGTATGAGTCGAAGAGCGGACGCGTCCGTGATTAGTCAGTTCAGGCGATGAGGGCGGCGTTACCGGCGACGATCGTCACCTGGTTGCGATCCATCGACAGGAAACCATCCTGAGCGTTGGCGAGCACCTTCGTGCCGTTCAGCTCGGTGATGCGAACCTGGCCCTCGGCCAGGATGGCCAGAATCGGTTCGTGTCCTGGCATGATGCCGATCTCACCCTCAACGGTCTTGGCGACGACGAGCGTAGCCTCTCCCGTCCAGACCTCCGCGTCAGCGGAGACGAGGCTGACCTTCAGCGAGCTAGCGCCGAGTGCCATGATCAGCCGTTCTCCTTCTGGATCTGAGCCCACTTCTCTTCGACGTCGCCGATACCACCGACGTTGAAGAATGCCTGCTCAGCGACGTGGTCGAAGTCACCCTTTGCGATGGCATCGAAGGACTCGATGGTCTCCTTGAGCGGAACCGTCGACCCCTCGACACCGGTGAACTTCTTCGCCATGTAGGTGTTCTGCGAGAGGAACTGCTGGATGCGACGTGCACGCGACACGACGATCTTGTCCTCTTCGGAGAGCTCGTCGACACCGAGGATCGCAATGATCTCCTGCAGTTCCTTGTTCTTCTGAAGGATCTGCTTGACCGTGGTCGCAACGCGGTAGTGGTCCTCGCCCAAGTAGCGGGGATCCATGATGCGCGACGTCGAGGTGAGCGGGTCGATGGCCGGGTACAGACCCTTCGACGCGATCTCACGGCTCAGCTCGGTCGTCGCGTCGAGGTGCGCGAAGGTGGTCGCCGGAGCCGGGTCGGTGTAGTCATCGGCCGGAACGTAGATCGCCTGCAGCGAGGTGATCGAGTGACCGCGCGTCGAGGTGATGCGCTCCTGGAGCAGGCCCATCTCGTCGGCGAGGTTCGGCTGGTAGCCCACGGCCGAAGGCATGCGGCCCAGCAGCGTGGAGACCTCGGAGCCGGCCTGCGTGAAGCGGAAGATGTTGTCGATGAACAACAGCACGTCCTGCTTCTGCACGTCGCGGAAGTACTCCGCCATCGTCAGAGCCGACAGCGCGACGCGCAGACGGGTTCCCGGCGGCTCGTCCATCTGACCGAAGACAAGGGCGGTCTTGTCGAAGACGCCGGCCTCTTCCATCTCGTGGATGAGGTCGTTGCCCTCACGGGTGCGCTCACCGACACCGGCGAACACCGACACACCACCGTGATCCTGCGCAACACGCTGGATCATCTCCTGGATGAGGACGGTCTTGCCGACACCAGCACCACCGAACAGGCCGATCTTTCCACCCAGCACATACGGGGTGAGAAGGTCGATGGACTTGATGCCGGTCTCGAACATCTGCGTCTTCGACTCGAGCTGGTCGAAGTTCGGCGCCTGGCGGTGAATCGGCCAGCGCTCGGTGATCTCGATCTGCTCGCCGGGCTCTGCGTTGAGAACCTCGCCGATCACGTTGAAGACCTTGCCCTTGGTGACGTCGCCGACGGGAACCGAGATGGCCTCGCCGGTGTCACGCACTTCCTGCCCACGGACGATGCCGTCAGTGGGCTTGAGGGCGATGGCACGGATCAGGTCGTCACCGAGGTGCTGTGCAACCTCGAGCGTGATCTCAGTCGACTGTTCGCCGATCGTGATCGTGGTCTTCAGTGCGTTGTAGATGTTCGGAATCGAGTCGTGCGGGAACTCGATGTCGACAACCGGACCGTTGACGCGTGCGACGCGTCCGGCGACCGCGGTCGCCGGCTGGTCAGCCGTAGCGGTGGGGGTCATTTTCGTCTCTCTCCTGATGGTCTATTTGCTCGATGCGAGGGCGTCGGCGCCGCCGACGATCTCCGCGATCTGCTGCGTGATCTCCGCCTGACGCGCGTTGTTGCGCAGACGGGTGTAGTCGGTGATGAGCTTGTCGGCGTTGTCGCTGGCCGACTTCATTGCCTTCTGCGTCGCGGCCTGCTTGGCGGCCGACGACTGCAGCAGGGCGTTGAAGACCCGACTCTGGACGTACACCGGCAAAATCGCGTCGAGCACAGTCTCTGCATCCGGCTCGAAATCGTAGAGCGGGTACAGCGCGGCGCTGGGCTCGGGAGTTTCAGCGTTCTCCACGATCTCCAGCGGGAGCAGACGGACCGTTTCCGGGCTCTGCGTCATCATGCTGACGAAGCGGTTGAAGACGAGGTGCAACTCGTCGACCCCACCGTCAGCACCGCCGCGCTGGAATGCCTCGAGCAGCGACGCCGAGATCTCCTCAGCAGTCTTGAACTGCGGAGTATCCGTGTCACCGGTCCACTCTGCAGCGGACTTGATGCCGCGGAACTGGAAGTACCCGACGGCCTTACGCCCGACGAGGTAGTAAACCGGTTCACTGCCCTGCGAGCGGATGAGCTCGCCCAGCTCCATCGCCTCACGCAGAATCTGGGAGTTGAAGGCACCGGCAAGGCCGCGGTCTGATGAGAAGACCACGACGGCTGACCGACGAATCGTCTCCGGCTCGCGTGTGAGTGGGTGATCGACGTCGGAGTACGTCGCGACAGCAGACACAGCCTGTGTGACCGCCCGCGCGAAGGGCGACGACGCGCGAACGCGCGCCATCGCCTTCTGAATGCGCGAAGCCGCGATGAGTTCCATCGCCTTCGTAATCTTCTTGGTCGTCTGAGCAGAAGAGATCTTCTGCTTGTAGACCCTGAGTTGAGCGCCCATGTTTTCAGTACCTCACGCGATTACGCGCGACGGCCCTTGACGATTTTCTCCTGGTTGATGTCATCCACATCAGCAGCGGAGTGCTCTTCATGGCCGACGGCGTCGATAGCCTGACCGTTGCCGCCACGGAACTCCAGGATGAACGAATCAACCTGCTTGTTCAGTTCGGCAGCCGTGTCGTCATCGAGAACGTTCGTCTCACGAAGAGTGTCGAGCACCTTCGTGTTGCGACGCAGGTGATCCAACAGTTCGCGCTCGAAGCGCAGAACGTCTTCGACCGCGATCGTGTCGAGCTTGCCATTGGTGCCCGCCCAGATCGAGACGACCTGGTCTTCCACCGGGTACGGCGAGTACTGCGGCTGCTTGAGCAGCTCAGTCAGGCGCGCACCGCGGTCGAGCTGACGACGAGAAGTCGCGTCCAGGTCGCTTGCGAACATCGCGAAAGCCTCGAGCGAGCGGTACTGCGCCAGCTCCAGCTTCAACGTTCCGGAAACCTTCTTGATGGACTTGACCTGAGCGTCACCACCGACTCGCGAGACCGAGATTCCCACGTCGACCGCCGGACGCTGGTTAGCGTTGAAGAGGTCGGACTGCAGGAAGATCTGGCCGTCAGTGATGGAGATCACGTTGGTCGGAATGTATGCGGAGACGTCGTTGGCCTTGGTCTCGATGATGGGAAGACCCGTCATGGAACCCGCCCCGAGCTCATCGGAGAGCTTCGCGCAACGCTCGAGCAGACGCGAGTGCAGGTAGAAGACGTCACCCGGGTAAGCCTCGCGGCCCGGCGGACGACGCAGCAGCAGGGAAACGGCACGGTAGGCCTCAGCCTGCTTCGACAGGTCATCGAAGATGATGAGGACGTGCTTGCCGCCATACATCCAGTGCTGTCCGATTGCAGATCCCGTGTAGGGCGCAATGTACTTGAAGCCTGCCGGGTCCGACGCGGGAGCTGCGACGATCGTCGTGTACTCCATAGCGCCAGCATCTTCGAGCGCACCCTTGACGGAGGCGATCGTCGAGCCCTTCTGGCCGATGGCGACGTAGATGCAGCGAACCTGCTTGTTGGTGTCGCCAGACGCCCAGTTGTCCTTCTGGTTGATGATCGTGTCGATCGCCAGGGCCGTCTTACCGGTCTGACGGTCACCGATGATGAGCTGGCGCTGTCCGCGGCCGACCGGGATCATGGCGTCGATTGCCTTGATACCTGTCTGCATCGGCTCGTGCACGCTCTTTCGCTGCATGACGCCAGGCGCCTGCAGCTCCAGCTCGCGGCGTCCCTCAGATGCGATCTCTCCGAGACCGTCGATGGGGTTGCCCAGCGGGTCAACGACGCGGCCGAGGTAGCCATCACCGACGGCGACCGAGAGGACTTCGCCGGTGCGGCGAACTTCCTGGCCAGCTTCGATACCGGAGAAGTCGCCCATGACGACCGTTCCGATCTGGTGCTCGTCGAGGTTCAGTGCGAGGCCCTGCGTGCCGTTGGCGAACGTGAGGAGCTCGTTCGCCATGACGCCGGGCAGGCCCTCGATGTGGGCGATGCCGTCAGCGGCGTCCACGACGGTGCCGACTTCGGTTGCTGCCGGGCCGGTGGGCTCGTACGCAGCGGCGAAGTCCTTCAGCGCGTCACGGATGACGTCGGGGCTGATCGATAGTTCTGCCATTGTCTTCCCTTTGTATTGAGAGAGTCTGCGCGGTTCCCCGCGCGAAGTCGTATTAGCCCGCGAGCTTCTGTCGAAGTTCGGCGAGCCGCGCGGAGATGCTGCCGTCGATGACGTCGTCGGCGACCTGCACACGCAGTCCGCCCACAACTGTGGGGTCGATGACCTGGTTGATCGAGATCTGTCCGTCGTAGCGCTGCGACAGCGCCTCGCCGAGACGCGTCCGCTGCGCAGCAGTCATCGCTGTTGCCGTGTGCACCGTGGCGACGATGCGTCCGCCCTGCGCCGAAACGATCTTCATCGCCCGGTTCAGAAGCTGACGTATCCTTCGGCCGCGAGGCTGGAGAACCAGCGACGAGGCGATCAGCGTGGTCGCCGTAGAGGCCTTGCCCGCAATGAGCTTGTCGACCAGAACCCGCTTGGCGCCGTTGTCGCCCATCCGTCCGCCGAGCGCAAGCTCGAGTTCCGGATTGGCGGCGATGACACGAAGGAAGGAGAACAGCTCCCCCTCCACGTCTGCCTGAGGCTCAGCGATGACCGCAGCACGGATCGCGAGTTCCTCGATGCCGGCGATAAGCCCATCCGCATCAGACCAGCGCTGTCCCACGGCAACGGCAAGCACCTGACGGGTCGCCTCTGACGCGGTGCTGAAGACAGATGCCACCATCTGCTCCCGCAAACCTGCTGGAGCAGCCGGATCGGCAAGCGCGCCGCTCAGCTGCCCCGACTCCCCCACCAGACGCGCCACGGTGAACAACTCACCGGCCGTGTCGAGGGTGATGCCCTTCGCCTGAGCGAGGGCCGCAGTCGAAGCTTCGAGTGCCTGAGTGGTCGCGCTGCCCATTACTTGGCCGCCTTGTCTGCTGCCTCGAGGTCTGCGAGGAAACGGTCGACAACAGCGGATGCCCGAGCATCGTCGGAGAGAGTCTCCCCGACCACGCCACCGGCAAGGTCGATCGCGAGGGTTCCGACCTCAGAGCGCAGCTGGACGAGTGTGGTCTCACGCTCGGCCTGGATCTGTGCGTGGGCGAGAGCCGACACACGTGCTGCCTCAGTAGTCGCGGTCTCTTTGGCCTCGGCGACGATCTTCTTGCCGTCCTCACGGGCGGCCTCACGGATCTCGCCGGCTTCGGTACGCGCCTCAGCAAGCTGACGCGTGTACTCCTCGAGAGCCGCCTCCGCCTCCTTCTGAGCTTCGTCTGCCTTCGCGATGTTGCCTTCGATGGCCGCGGAGCGCGCGTCGAGCACCGTCGCCAGCCGGGGAAGAGCCACCCGCCAGACCACGACGAAGATGATGATGAAACACACAAGCGACCAGATGATGTCGTAACTCGCTGGGAGCAGCGGGTTACCGACTTCGCCATCGGCCGCGAGAGTGACAAGAGCGTTCAGCATCCTGTCTCCTTATTCTCGAGTCGCGAGCGGCGGGGTCAGATTGCGGCGAAGATGAACGGCGTGGCGATGCCGATGAGCGCGAGGATCTCGATGAATGCGACACCGATGAACATCGTGGTCTGCAGTCGTCCAGCAAGCTCAGGCTGACGCGCGGTGGCTTCGATGGTCTTGCCGATCATGATGCCGAGGCCGATAGCCGGGCCGATCGCTGCCAGACCGTAACCGACGGTTGCGATGTTACCCGTGATCTGCGCGAGAACTGTCGTAGCGTCCACTGGTTATTTCCTTTCGTAGGGCGAGCATCCGATTGGATGCTCGTCAGTGCTCTTCTGCGACTGCGAGCTGGATGTAGACCGCAGTCAGGATTGTGAAGACGTATGCCTGGAGAACGTAGACGAAGGTCTCGAACAGAGTGAATGCGAAACTCAGTCCGAAGGTTCCGATAGCGAACGGCGTGAGCCAGTTCATGCTCAGCAGGAAGAAGTGCGTGGCCGAGAAGAACAGCACGAGCATCATGTGCCCGACGATCATGTTCAACAGCAGTCGCAGGAACAGCGAGACCGGTCGCGCGATGAAGGTGGAGATCAATTCCACGAGGGCGATGATCGGCACAAGGTAGACGGGAACGCCGCTCGGTACGAGCGAGTTCTTCAAGAAACGCAGTCCACCGTGCTTGCGGATTCCTGCGTAGATGAACACCACATAGGCGACCAGCGCCAGCATCAGAGGAACTCCGGCGACGGAGGTTCCGGCGATGTTGATGCCGGGGATGATGCCGGTGAGGTTCATGAACAGGATGCCGAAGAACATCGTCGTGAGAATCGGAAGGAAGCGCTTGCCGTCCTTCTCGCCGAGGACCTGGTAGGCGACCTGCTCGCGGACGAATCCGAAGAAGAGCTCGATCACACTCTGGAAACGACCAGGAACAACCTTCAGACGTCGTGTTCCGATGAGGAGCACGAGCACCAGCACCACAGTTGCGATGACCTGCGCGAGGTTGATCCGGGTGAACTCGAACGCCGTTCCCTCAAAGAAGAGGGCGGGAGGGAAAAAATCACCAATCGACGGCGGGTGGAACTGGTTATCGTCGGCGGCCAGCAAGACCGCACTCGCGTAAGTCAACGGATCGACTCCTGCTTCTCGCGTGGGATGGACCCAACGCATCGGGAGGTGAGAAAAAGGTCCCTGCAGGGCCTGGGTTTCACCGCCAGACAACTTCCACAAGGTGACTCAAACACTCTATCAAAAACTCCGAGTGCTTCAGTACGCCGGGCCGCATCATGCTTCCGGATCCACTTCCGGCAGCACCACATCGGATGCCGCGGGGATGCGAATCTTGCGCATCACCACCAGGTCAACGGCCAGTGAGGCAACCGCTGTGGCGACCAGCGATATGTAGAAGACCAGCGGTACGACCCACGCCAGCTGCGACAGCACGAGCAGGAGTACGACCACGAGCACGAACTTGAGCAGCCACGCACCCATGACGATTCCGAAGAAAGCCTGCAGGAACGCCGGCTTTCCATACCAACGGTTCGCGAACAGAATGCTCGCTGCCGTCAACGCAGGGAAGATCACACCCACGAGCGCACCGACCACGCCGCTCCACAGCCCCGGTCCCCCAGCCACCAGGAAGCCGACAACAGCGGCAATCAGCAGCGCGGCCCCGCCGATGCTCATCCCCCAGATGAGGGCGGCACGAAGGACGGGTGTACTTGAGACGGTGACGTTGTTCATCAGTTGTTCTCCGGTTGAGCTTTTCGCGTTTCGGGATGCGAGGGAAGCAGGGTGACAATCAGGCAGGCTGCGATGCCGATCACGCCGAACGCCACGCCGAGCAGATATTGACCGGGCCAGTCCTCCCGCGTTCCGACGTACATCAAGAGCACGGCGAGCGAGATGACCGCCGTCCAGGCATAAAAGATGAGCACGGCATCGCGGTCGCGGTGCCCGAGATCGAGCATCCGGTGGTGCAGGTGCTTGCGGTCCGGCGAGAACGGGGATTTGCCCGCGCGCATCCGTCGGAACACGGCCAGTCCGAAATCGAGCAGTGGCAGCATGACGACCACCAGCGGGAGCAGAATCGGGATGAATGCACCGAGCAGCTGCGAGCGGCCGAATTCTTCCGGGTCCATCGCCGCCGAAGACATCTGCCCGGTCAGCGAGATAGCAGCTGTCGACATCAACAGGCCCATCACGAGGGCGCCGGAGTCGCCCATGAACAGCTTCGCCGGGCTCCAGTTCAACGGCAGGAAGCCGAGGCACGCGCCGATGGCGACTGCTGCGAGAAAGGATGCCAGGTTGAAGTAGCTGCTGGCACCGGTATCGCGCGTGAGGATGTACGAGTATGCGAAGAAGACACTGTTCGCGATGAGACAGACGCCCGCGACCAGTCCGTCCAGGCCGTCGATGAAGTTGACGGCGTTCATGACGATCACAATGGCGAACATCGTCACGGCGATGCTCAACCAGCTCGAGAAGATGATCATGTCGCCCAGCGGCAGCGCCAGGATCTGCAGCCCACCCACCACGGTGATGATCCCCGCCGCCAGGAACTGCGCGCCGAGTTTGATCATCCAATCCAGGTCCCACAGGTCATCGATCACGCCGATGACGGCGATCAGCAGTGTTGCCCCCAGCACTGCCCACATCGTCTGCGGCGGCACCCACATGATGCTGAAGAACGGGTTGGCCGAGGAGACGCCGATCGCAGCAGCGATTCCGAGGAACATCGCCACGCCGCCCAACCGCGGCGTCGGCGTGGTGTGCACGTCCCGTTCCCGGATGCCCGGGTAGAGCTTGAAGCGCAGGCTGAGCTGCCAGACGACCCACGACATCACGAGCGTGATGGTCGCGGTCAGGATGATGGTGAAGAGGTACTGCTTCACGCCGCGCCGTCCGGCGAGGGTTCCGGTTCCAGCAGCTCGCCCAGCACTGCTTCCAGACGCTGCCGCGAGATCGCCCCCTCGCGCAGGACACGCACGCGCGGCTCGGAATCGTCATCGGCGCCACGGCGTACAAGAGAGGTCGCATCGATGATCGTCGAGGCGACGCCGCTCTGGCTGAAGCCGCCATCGAGGTATACCGCGACGCTGTCCTTCAGCATCCGCTCGGCGTCGACCGCTGACACTGCGGCATCTTTACCCGTCAGATTCGCACTCGACACTGCCAGCGGGCCGGTCTCTGCCAACAGCTCCAGGGCCAGATGCAGATCCGGCATCCGTACGGCGACCGTGCCGAGTGTGTCGCCAAGGTCCCAGGACAGTGATGGCTGGGCGGGCAGGATGATGGTCAGTCCGCCCGGCCAGAATTCGTCGACGAGTCGCTGCACGGGCTCGGGAATCTCCTCCACCAGCGCGGCGAGAGCCGATTGACTGGCGACAAGAACCGGCGGCGGCTGATTGCGTCCACGCCCCTTCGCATCGAGCAGTCGTTGCACGGCCGCGGGCGTGAAAGCATCGGCCGCGAGGCCGTAGACGGTGTCGGTGGGCAGGACGATGAGCTCGCCGCGCGCGATCGCCTGACGAGCATGGCGCATTCCGGCAAGTAGCTGCGCCTCATCGTGGCAATCGAAGACAGAGGACATGACCCCAACAGTCTACGTGCACCGGCCGGACGGGCCGTTCTCGGTGTCAGGGGCGAAGCGCCGTCGTGGCACGATCACGCTGGGTGAGATCACGGTGCGTCGTCGGTGCCCGCCAGGAGTCGGCGGCAAGCAGATCGCGAATCTGCTCCCCCTGCAGTTCGCCGTGTTCGATCACCAGGAGCCCACCGGGTCGAAGCAGGCGCAGCGCCCGCGTGCTGAGCACACGCACGATGTCCAATCCGTCGGGCCCGCCATAAAGCGCCAGCGCGGGGTCGAACAATCGCACCTCAGGATCACGAGGAATCGCATCATCCGGAACGTATGGCGGGTTGGAGATCACCACCGCAGCCGTCCCATCGAGTTCGGGCAGCGTATCGGCCAGATCGCCCTGGACGAGCGTGAGGTTATCCGCTCCGGCGGTATTTCGAGCGGCCCAGGCATGTGCATCCGGGGAGAGCTCCACAGCGAAGATCCTGGAATGAGCGACCTCGGTGGCCATGGCCAGAGCAATCGCGCCGCTTCCTGTGCACAGGTCGACGCCGATGGGCTCGGGATCCGGAGCATTCAGCAGAGCGTCGATCGCGAACTGGGCGACTGTCTCTGTCTCCGGCCGCGGCACGAACACTCCGGGTCCGACGGCCAGTTCGAGGTGGCGAAATGGTGCGATCCCGGTGAGGTGCTGCAGCGGCTCTCGTCCAACGCGCCGCGAGACCAGGGGTTCGAGGTCCGAAATATTGCGCTCGCTCATGGTGTCGCCGCGGATGATCGCCGCCTGCACTTCGCCGCGGCGGAGTCCGAGCACGTGCGCTGCGAGCAGCTCCGCATCCACGAGCGGGTCAGGGACGCCTGCGCGTGCCAGCTCCTCAGCGGCGGAGCGTACAACGGCGGCGACGGATGGTTCGGGCATCCTTCCAGCGTACGGCTCACCCGTGCAGCTGCGTCACATTGCCCCACAGCTGCATCGACTCGCATAGGCTTTGTCACGCACCGTTTCTCGGACGAAGGGCCACATCATGAGCGGCATCCATTCAGACATCACGACGGCCTTCGGCAACACGCCACTGGTCCGCCTGAACCACCTGACCGAGGGCCTCGGCGCCACAGTCCTCGTCAAACTCGAGTCCTACAATCCGGCCGGGAGTGTCAAAGACCGCATCGGCATCGCGATGGTCAACGCCGCCGAGGCATCGGGCGAGCTCAAGCCCGGTGGCACCATCGTCGAATCCACCAGCGGCAACACCGGCATCGCACTGGCCATGGTGGGAGCGGCCCGCGGCTATCGTGTCATCCTCACTATGCCGGCATCCATGTCGAAAGAGCGTCGTGTGCTGCTGAAGGCCTTCGGCGCGGAGATCGTGCTCACCGACCCGACGACGGGAATGAGTGGAGCGATCGAGGAGACCAAGCGCATCGTCGCCGAGACTCCCGGGGCTGTGTGGATCCGCCAGTTCGAGAACGCGGCGAACCCGCAGATCCACCGCGAAACCACCGCGCAGGAGATTCTTCGCGACACGGACGGCAACGTCGACATTCTGGTCGCTGGAATCGGCACCGGCGGCACTGTCACCGGAACCGGCCAGGCGCTCAAGAAGGCCAATCCCAACGTCATCGTGGTCGCCGTCGAACCCAAGGACTCCCCCGTTCTCACCGAGGGGCACCCGGGGCCGCACAAGATTCAGGGCATCGGCCCGAACTTCGTCCCTGATGTCCTCGATCGCGACGTTCTCGATGAGGTCATCGCCGTCGAGTTCGACGAATCGCTGCGACTGGCCCGAGAGCTGGCGTCCAAGGAGGGTCTGCTAGTCGGAATGTCCTCCGGTGCCGCACTGTCGGCCGCGCTGCAGGTTGCCGCGCGACCGGAGAACGCTGGCAAGACCATCGTTGCGATCATGCCCGACACCGGCGAGCGTTACATCTCCACGGCACTGTTCGAGGACCTGCGCGAGAGTTGAGCACGTGATCGGTCGAATGCGCGAGGACGTCGCCGCTGCGCGCCTTCGCGACCCTGCTGCACGATCCGGCGTAGAGATCGGCCTGCTCTATCCCGGTCTCCACGCCGTTTGGGCGCATCGGGTCTCGCACCGCCTGTGGCGTCGGCGGCTGCGCTTCCTGGCGCGTGCAAACTCGCAGTTCGCGCGCTGGATGACCGGGATTGAGATTCATCCCGGCGCGAAGATTGGGCGACGCTTCTTCATCGACCACGGCTCAGGAGTCGTGATCGGCGAGACTGCCGAGATCGGCGATGACGTGATGCTGTATCACGGGGTGACGCTGGGCGGCCGTACGCAGGATGACACCGGCAAACGGCATCCGACGCTCGCGAACGGTGTGGTCGTGGGCGCTGGCGCGAAGATCCTCGGCCCGATCACTGTCGGACGCAACACCGTGGTCGGTGCGAATGCCGTAGTGACCAAGGATGCCCCACAGGACAGCATCCTCGTCGGTGTCCCGGCGCGTGCTCGCAGACGCGGTGGTCGCGACGATTTCAGTTCTCTGCGGATCGCCGCCGACTACTCGATTTGAGCGGTCAGCGCCCGGGGCGCTGGACTACTTTGCGCTTGAGGAAAATCAGCGGCAGCAATACCGATCCCAACGCGGTGACCACCCAGACGATGACGGCGCCCAGAATCCACGACACGATTCCATTGATGCGCAGGCCGCCGATCGGCAGCAGAACAACCACAATCAGTGCGACGAGCGTCGAGATGATGCCGATCCCGCCCAGCAGCACGGGAGCGTAGCGGTCGGCGAGTTTACTGATCCACGGACTCAGCACGCTCTGCAGGATCGTGAAGATCACGATGCACACAACGAATCCCCACCACTTATTCCACTCGATCTCAAAGCCCTCGAGCGCGAAATCGGCGACGATGAGCCCGATGCCCGCAGAGATGAGGAACATCAGTGTGCGCAGCAGAAATGTGATCACGACCTGATCATAGTGCTGCCGGCGCGGTACGAGTCAGGATTCGGAGCCGATGGCCGCGAGGCGCGCTTCCTCGTCAGCGTGAATCGCGCTCTCGATGATCGGGTCAAGAGCCCCGTCCATCACCTGATCAAGGTTGTATGCCTTGAAGCCCGTCCGGTGATCGGCGATCCGGTTCTCCGGGAAGTTGTAGGTGCGGATGCGCTCCGAGCGATCCATCCCGCGGATCTGCGACTTGCGTGCATCAGATGCCGCGGCATCCAATTCCTCTTGCCGTTTGGCGAGAATACGAGCACGCAGCACGCGCATACCGGCCTCGCGGTTCTGCAGCTGAGATTTCTCGTTCTGCATCGAGACGACGATGCCGGTCGGCAGATGGGTGATTCGCACTGCGGAGTCGGTCGTGTTCACCGACTGACCACCCGGGCCCGAGGACCGGTACACGTCGATCTTGAGGTCGTTCTGGCTGATCGCGACCTCTTCCGGCTCATCAACCTCAGGAAAGACCAGCACGCCGGTCGTCGAGGTGTGAATGCGCCCCTGTGATTCGGTGGCGGGCACTCGCTGCACACGATGCACCCCACCCTCGTACTTCAGATGAGCCCAGACGCCCTGGGAAGGATCCGTAGACGATCCCTTGATCGCGATCTGCACATCCTTGTAGCCGCCGAGGTCGGACTCGTTGTGCTCGAGCAGCTCGGTCTTCCACCCCTTGTGGGCGGCGTACTGGATGTACATGCGCAATAGGTCGCCGGCGAAGAGGGCGCTTTCGGCGCCGCCCTCACCGCCCTTGATCTCCAGGATCACGTCGCGTGCGTCGTCCGGATCGCGTGGGATCAGCAGACGGCGAAGCTTCTCCTGCGATTGCGCCAGCCCTTCTTCCAGAACCGGCACTTCCTCGGCGAATGCCTCGTCCTCCTTGGCGAACTCGCGCGCAGCCTCGAGATCAGCGGATGCCGCGACCCACGCGTCGTGCGCTGCGACGATCTTGCTCAGCTCGGCGTATCTCCGGTTGACCCGTTTCGCGCGGGCGGCGTCGGCGTGCACCGCCGGGTCGGAGAGTTCCTCCTGCACCCGGCGGTGCTCCTCGATCAGTGCTTGAACCGAATCGAACACGCCTCTGCTCCGCTCAGTTCGCGATCAGCGGATGTTGTTCTCATGGCTGTGGCTGGAGCCACCGGCCACCGGAGCAGGCATCGACTTCTGCATCTGCACGAGGAACTCGACGTTCGACTGCGTCTCCTTGAGCTTGCCGAGCACGACTTCCAATGCCTGCTGCTGATCAAGGCCCGCAAGCGCGCGACGCAGCTTCCAGGTGATCTTGACCTCGTCGGCCGAGAGCAGCATCTCTTCGCGACGCGTAGACGATGCATTGATGTCGACGGCCGGGAAAATGCGCTTGTCTGCCAGCTGGCGCGACAGGCGCAGTTCGCTGTTGCCGGTGCCCTTGAACTCTTCGAAGATGACCTCGTCCATCTTGGAGCCGGTCTCGACGAGCGCAGTGGCAAGGATCGTAAGCGATCCGCCGTTCTCGATGTTGCGAGCAGCACCGAAGAAGCGCTTCGGCGGGTAGAGCGCTGCGGCGTCGACGCCACCGGAGAGCACGCGGCCCGAGGTGGGAGTTGCGATGTTGTACGCGCGACCCAGGCGGGTGATCGAGTCGAGCAGAACGACGACGTCGCGACCCAGCTCGACGAGACGCTTGGCGCGCTCGATGGCGAGTTCAGCAACCGTTACGTGGTCCTCGGCGGGGCGGTCGAAGGTCGAGGCGATGACCTCGCCCTTCACAGTGCGCTCCATATCGGTGACCTCTTCAGGGCGCTCGTCCACGAGGACGACCATGAGGTGGACCTCAGGGTTGTTCTGCGAGATGGCATTGGCGATCTGCTGCAGGACGATCGTCTTACCGGCCTTGGGCGGCGCGACGATCAGGCCGCGCTGACCCTTGCCGATCGGGGCGACCAGGTCGATGATGCGCTGGGTCAGCTTCTCAGGAGCCGTCTCCAGACGCAGGCGCTCCTGGGGGTAGAGGGGGGTGAGCTTGCCGAACTCCACGCGGGTGGCCGCGTCGTCGACGGACAGGCCATTGATCGAGTCGACCTTCACCAGTGCGTTGTACTTCTGACGACCCTGCTGCTCGTTCTCACGAGGCTGCTTGATCGCACCGACGATCGCGTCGCCCTTGCGCAGGTTGTACTTCTTCACCTGGCCGAGCGAAACGTAGACGTCGCTGGCGCCGGCGAGATAGCCGGTGGTGCGGACGAAAGCGTAGTTGTCGAGAACGTCGAGGATACCGGCGATCGGGATCAGTACGTCGTCCTCGCCGACCTCGGTCTCGAACTCGTCGGAGGTCCCGTTGGTGCGGCGCTTGTTGCGCTGACGCCCCCGACTGTTGCTGTTGGCGTTGTCGTCGTCGGAGCTCTGCTGCTGGTTGTCGCTGCCGCCGTTCTGGCTGCGACCACGGTTGCGGTTGCGGTTGCGACCACGGCCACGGCCGGAGCCCTCTTCGCCGTCATTCGAATCGGAGTTGTTGTCGGCGGAGTCCGACTTGTCGGAATTCTCAGCCGAGTCGGACTGCACCGACTTCTCGCCGGAGCCGGCCTTCTCGGATGACACGTTGTCAGCGGACTTCGCGTCTGCACCGGACTTGTCTGCGCCGGACTTGTCTGCGTCAGCCTTGTCCGCGTCAGCCTTATCAGCGCCCGACTTGTCAGCGTCAGCCTTGTCAGCGTTCGACTTGTCAGCGCTCGCGCCCTTGGCAGTCCTGCGACCACGGCCGCTCTTGGCAGCCGGGGCTGATTCGGTGCTCGCATCGGCACCGGTATCGTTCGACTCACTCGCTGTCGCGTCGCCCGCGTCAGCCTTGTCGTTCGTGCTGGACTCGGCAGTTGCGTCGCTGGCAGCATCTGCCTTCTTGCGACGGCCGCGGGCCGGAGCCTTCGGTGCCTCAGCTGGTGCGTCGACCGATTCAGCTGCTGCGGGTGCAACTGCTGCGTCGTCCGACGCAGCAGCGGCCGCAGCAGGTGCCTCTTCAGTCTTCTTGGCACGGCTGCGACGCGGGGTCTTCGCCTTCGGCGCAGCCTCGGCCGCAGCAGCTTCAGCAGCCGGAGCAGCTTCAGCCGGCGCAGCCGCTGCCGGCGCAGATTCAGCTGGCGCGGATGCCGCCTCAGCGGAGGCCGCTTCGGCTTCCTGCTTGGTCTTCGCTGCCGCCGTGGCGGTCGTCGCCCGGCGCGGCGCGCGCTTGCGCGGCGGAGCTGTTGTCTCGGCGGTTACGGTCTCGGCGACGGGTGTTGCCTGGTCGTTCTGGGTCTCGGAGAAATTCTCCACGAGTACTCCCTCATATGTCGTGGGAAATGAGCATGTCTCGCGCACAACGGGTGCTGCGCGCGATCGCACGGGTAGACGCTCGGCGCCCACCAGCCAGAACATTGAAGCAGTTCTGGGGGTTGCGTGCGGATCTCGCAGAATTGCGATGGGGGCCAGATTCACGAAATTACGTGGAGCCCTCCGCTCGTTCCCTTACTGTACCACCACGCACGTCGACGGCCAGCATGAGAGCATCCCACGGGGTGTCGGCGATGGATTCGGCCAGCTCCACTGCGAACTGGCGGTTGCCTGGCCCATCGGCGAGAACGAGAACGCTGGGTCCTGCCCCGGAGACGACGGCGGCGAATCCAGCCGCACGCAGCGCCATGACGAGCTTGTGCGTCTCCGGCATCGCCTCTGCCCGGTAGTCCTGGTGCAGTCGATCCGCCGTCGCGTCCAGGAGCAGCTCCGGGCTCTGCGTGAGAGCTGCGATCAACAGCGCGGAGCGAGAAACATTGAACACGGCATCCTCACGCGACACATGCGGAGGCTGCAGCGAACGAGCAAGGCTCGTCGACATGGTCCGCTCCGGCACCAGGACGAGTGGCGCAACGCCACGGTGCACCAGCAACTTCTTGTGCTGCGGGCCGCGCTCTCCTGTCCAGGCGATCGTCAGACCTCCGAACAGAGCCGGTGCGACGTTATCGGGGTGCCCTTCCAGCTCAGTCGCCAAGCGGAGCAGGTCGGCGTCGGTGAAGTCGACCTCGCCAGCAAGAAGCCCCTTAGCTGCCAGCACGCCGGCCGTGACCGCTGCGCCGGATGACCCGAGTCCGCGCCCGTGCGGCACACCGTTGTGTGCGACGATGCGCACGCCGGGCATATCGCGTCCAGCATCCCGGTAGACATGCGCCATCGAGCGAACGATGAGGTTCGATTCGTCTCGCGGAATCTCGGATGCCCCGGAGCCGGTGACTTCGATCTCGATCCGGTCGTCCGACAGCGCGGACACCGTGAGTTCGTCGTAAACGCTGAGTGCGAGTCCGAGCGTGTCGAAGCCCGGTCCGAGATTTGCGCTCGTGGCCGGCACCTGCACCTGGACGGTGCGCCCCTCGACAAGCTCGGGGTCCGAAACCGCCATCACTCGCCTTCCACGCGCAGTACGGACACGACTCGGTCAACGACCGAACTGGCCGCCAGCGCCGCAACAGCGTCACTCAGAGCCTGCTCGGGCGCGCGGTGCGTACCGATGATCAGGCGGGCGGTGGGGTCAGATTCTGACTCGATCGTCTGCACGAGTGTGGCGACCGAGACACCGCCCTCGCTGAGGATGCCGGCAATCGTGGCGAGCACGCCCTGCTGGTCGGACACTTCGAGGGTGATCTGGTACCGGGTGATGACATGACCGATCGGCACCGTCGGCAGGTTCGCCCGCGTGGACTCCCCCACGCCGACACCTCCGGCGATATGACGGCGCGCAGCGGAGACGACGTCACCGAGCACAGCGGACGCGGTCTGCACGCCGCCGGCACCGGCGCCGTAGAACATCAGCGAGCCGGCCGCTTCTGCTTCCACGAACACGGCGTTGTTCGCCCCGTGCACCGTGGCGAGTGGATGCGTGCGCGAGACCAGTGCCGGGTACACACGGACCGAGATCGACTCGGTGGCATCAGTGGTGATGCGTTCGCACACCGCGAGCAGCTTGATGACGAATCCGGCAGCACGTGCCTCTTCAATCATCGAGGGCGTGACCTGGGTGATGCCCTCACGGTGCACCGCTTCCAGAGGAACCGTGGTGTGGAACGCGAGGGATGCCAGAATCGCCGCCTTCTGCGCGGCGTCGAAGCCCTCGACATCTGCGGTCGGATCTGACTCCGCGTAGCCGAGCCGCTGTGCGTCAGCGAGCACCTCGTCGAAGTCGGCTCCCTCGGAGTCCATCCGGTCGAGGATGTAGTTCGTGGTGCCGTTGACGATTCCCATCAAACGCACAACCCGGTCTCCGGCCAGCGAATCGCGCAGCGGACGGATGATCGGGATCGCACCGGCGGCGGCGGCCTCGTAGTGCACCGAAGCGCCCACCTGGTCGGCCGCTTCGAACAACTCAGTGCCGTGCGTTGCCAGCAGAGCCTTGTTGGCCGTGACAACATCGGCACCGGAGTTCAGCGCGGTCAGAATGTTGGTGCGGGCAGGCTCGATACCACCCATCAGCTCGATCACAATGTCGCTTCCGACGATCAGGCTCTCGGCATCCGTGGTGAACAGCTCCTTCGGGAGGTCCACATCACGCGGAGCATCGACATCGCGTACCGCGATACCGGCGAGCTCCAGAGATGCACCGGCACGGTCCGCCAGTTCGGCTCCGTGACGCAGCAGCAGGTCGGCGACCTGGGAGCCGACGGCACCGGCGCCGAGCAACGCCACCCGAAGCTTTCGATACTCCGCTGTGTTGTTCCCCTGAGCCGCATCGCTGTGTGCAAGGTCGGTCATCGTGCTCCTTCATTCGTGCTGATCCCGGTGTCCCGCGCGAGAAGATCTTCCAGGCTCTCGCCGCGCACGATGACGCGGGAAGTGCCGTCTGCGACCGCGACGACCGCGGGACGAGGGACGTGATTGTAGTTATTGGACAGCGAAGCGCAGTAGGCGCCGGTCGCCGGAACGGCCAGTAGGTCTCCTGGGGCGATGTCGCCGGGGAGATACTCGTGGTCGACGACGATGTCACCGGATTCGCAGTGCTTGCCGACGACACGGGCCAACACGGCATCCGCCGCGCTGAGACGCGAAGCGACGCGAGCCGAATATTGCGCGCCATACAGAGCCGGTCGCGCGTTGTCGCTCATTCCGCCGTCGACGCTGACATACAGCCGGCTCCCGCGCTCCAGTCGCACGTTCTTGGTCGTGCCCACTTCGTAAAGGGTGACGCCGGCAGTGCCGATGATCGCTCGCCCTGGTTCAAAAGCGAGCTGCGGCATCGGAATGCCGCGTGCCGCACATCCCTCGGCGACCGTTTCGACGATCTCTGCGGCGAGCTGCTCAATCGGTGTGGGATCATCGGCACCCGTATAGGCGATTCCAAAACCACCGCCGAGGTTCAGCAGCGGGGCATCGCCGCTGGCGAGGAGCTTCGCGTGCAGTTCCAGCACGCGCGATGCTGATTCTCTGAATCCGGCGACGCCGAATATCTGCGAGCCGATGTGGCAGTGCAGTCCCAGAAATTCCAGGCTCGGAAGAGCGCGGATGCGTGCGACTGCGGTTTCGGCGTCCGTCAACGGCATGCCGAATTTCTGGTCCTCGTGGGCGGTCGCGAGGAAGTCATGCGTCTCAGCGTGCACGCCGCTGTTCACTCGCACCAGCACGCGCTGCACAGCGCCGCGCTGCGCGGCGGCCGCCGCGACCCGCTCGATCTCGATCGCACTGTCGATGATGATCGACCCGACGCCGACCTCTACGGCCCGTTCGATCTCGGCGAGCGACTTGTTGTTGCCGTGGAACCCGATACGTGCAGGCTCCACGCCGGCTGCGAGGGCGATCTCCAACTCCCCGCGCGTGCAGACGTCGACGTTGAGGCCCTCCTCGGTCACCCAGCGTGCGACCGCTGTGGACAGGAAAGCTTTGCCGGCGTAATAGACCCGCGCACTCGTGCCGTGTGCGGCGGCAGATTCGGAGAATGACGTGAAGAATGCGCGTGCGCGGCTGCGGACTTCCAACTCGTCGAGTACGAGCAGAGGGGTGCCGTACGTCCGCGCCAATTCTGTCGTTGTCATCCCCGCGATCGTCAGTGCACCGCTGTCGTCGCGGGCTGCTGATTTGGGCCAAACCAGTGGCGCCAAAGAGTTGGCGTCCTCTGGCTCTACAAGCCATTCCGGGGCGAGCGATTCTGCGTGAGACAGCACAGAGCACCAATCGTGGAGGGAATCCTCGGGCCAGATCACGCCAATCGAGGTTGCCCCGATTCTAGAGCAACGGCGCGCGCCGACATGCATCCGCAAGTCCCTCCTCGACACACACGATCATTCATTACGGTGAAGGCATGCCCAACACGCACACAACGGAATCCGAGCACAGCGACAAGGCTGGCGGCGTGGCAGCGTTCGTGAGGTCCGCCATCGCCTGGGCGCTGGCCCGCAAGCTCGTGCGGGCGGCGTTGCTGTACTCCGACAGGCGCGGCCCCGCTCTTGCCGACAGTGTCACGTACCGGGCGCTGTTCAGCGTCTTCGCGGGACTGCTGCTGGGTTTCTCCATCGCGTCATTGTGGCTGGAGGGCAACACTGCCGCGTGGAAGGCGATCACCGACGCCATCAGTTCGGCCATCCCCGGACTCATCGGCGAAGGCGGCGTCGTTGAGGATCCCGCAACGATCGAGGCTCCCACCGGTCTCTCGATCGCCGGCATCATCTCGCTGATCGCACTGATCGGTGCAGCGCTCGGTGCGATCGGCTCCCTGCGCATCGCCGTTCGCACGATTGCCGGCTCCGTGATGGATGACACGTTCTGGGTGTGGGTCATCGTGCGCAACCTCGCATTGGCTGTCGGTATCGCGGTTTCGTTCGTCGCGGCGGCCGCCGTCACCTTCCTCGCACGCATCGGGATCGGATTCGTGACGGATCTGCTCGGCGTGCCATCGGATGCCACCGGGGCGGTGTGGGGCATCCGCATCGTCTCCCTCCTAGTCGTGTTCGCACTGGATGCGCTGCTCATCTACGGCGTCTTTCGTTTACTGTCCGGTCAGCGCGCGTCGACGCGTGCGGTCTGGTCCGGTGCGATGCTGGGCGGCTTGGGACTGCTAGTGCTGCAGGAGCTCTCCAGCCTGTTCGTGGGAGGTGCAACGTCGAATCCGCTGCTGGCCTCTTTCGCCTCACTGTTGGCGCTGCTGATCTGGCTCAACCTCAGCACCCAGGTGATTCTGGTCGCGTGCGCCTACATCGTCACCGGCGCCGAAGAAGAACACGACCGCGTGTCAGCGCGGGCGGCAGCGCGCACCTTCGCACAGCGACGCGTACAGCTCGCTCAACACGATGTGATTATGACGACCAGAGCGTTGCGCGCTGCGGAAGAGGCCGCAGCTGAGGAGCAGCGGGGTTCTTAGCTGCACACCCCGTTGTGCTGCAGTGCCGCGTCGGTGATGATCGCACCATCCACGTCGACGTCGATGACAGCTGTGGAGTGTTGGATCGTGAGACCGGTGACGGTGATGCCAGCAGGAAGCTGATCCGCGATGCAGATCCGGTGCGGCTGTGTCAGCCCCGCCGCCGCGTCTCCGAATCGCTCGGCGATCTCGGCGGCGTTCAGAGTGACCCCGGCGACTCGCAGCTCGACGGGTGTGAGCAGAAGTTCTCCGGCATCCGCCCCCGGCTCAACGGTCAGGGCAACCGGAACCGGCACACCGATCACCGTGAAACTGCTCGTTGCTGTGACATTCGGTGCAGCGAATGCGATCTCATCGATCGGCAGGTCGGATGCTGCCGCCAAAGCGACGAACTCGTCCTGGTCGATGCGCACGGTGCCAGCGGCCCCGTCGAGGTCTCCGCCGTGAAGCGGAACTCCGACGGCCGTGACAGCAGCGGCTCCCGTGACACCGCCGATGGTCACAGCGTCCGTTTGCAGGTGCAGCTCATCGAGGCGCCCGCTGATCAGCTGCGGCAGCAGTATGCCGGAGGCATCCACGTCGAGCTCCTGATCGGCGGGCAGCTCGAGCTGCTCGATCACGATGCCGCGCACAATGCCGGGCAGGATGCTGCGCGCGACGAACTCCGCGACGACGATGAGCACCGCGAGTATTGCGACGACGATGAGCAGCACCCAGGGCCATCGCCCGCGCCGCACAACGTCGTCAGACATCACATGCGTTCCGGAGCGGAAACGCCGAGCAGACCGAGGCCATTGCGCAGAACCTGACCGGTGGCGTCGTTCAACCACAGACGGGTGCGGTGCACGCTCTCGATCGGGCTGTCACCGAGAGGCGTGACGCGGCAGTTGTCGTACCAGCGGTGGTAAAGACCCGCGAGCTCTTCGAGATAGCGCGCAACCCGGTGCGGTTCGCGCACCTCAGCGGAGAACGCGACGATGCGCGGGAACTCCTGAAGGGCGCCGAGCAGAGCGGACTCCGTCTCGTGCGTCAGCGTCTGCGGAGCGAACTCCGAGCGGTCAACGCCCGAGTCTGCGGCGTTGCGGCCCACATTGTGAGTGCGCGCGTGCGCGTACTGCACGTAGAACACCGGGTTGTCGTTGGTGCGCTTCTGTAGCAGCTCCGGGTCAAGGTCCAGCGGCGAGTCTGCGGGTGAGCGCTCCAGCGAATAGCGCAGCGCATCGGTGCCGAGCCAGTCCAGCAGGTCGTCCATCTCGATGATGTTCCCGGCACGCTTGGACAGGCGGGCGCCATTGATCGACACCATCTGCCCGATCAGCACCTCGACGTTCTTCTCCGGGTCCTGACCGGCGGCGCCTGCGATGGCCTTCAGCCGATGCACGTACCCGTGGTGATCGGCGCCGAGCAGATAGATCTTGTTCTCGAATCCGCGGTCACCCTTGTTCAGGTAGTAGGCGGCGTCGGCGGCGAAGTAGGTGTACTCGCCGTTGGAGCGGCGGATGACCCGATCCTTGTCGTCGCCGAAATCAGTGGTGCGCACCCAGACGGCGCCGTCCTCGTCGAAGACGTGCCCCTGCTCACGGAGGCGATCCACTGCCTGATCGATGAGGCTGGACCCGGACGCGTCCTTCTCGTGCAGCGAGCGCTCCGAGAACCACACATCGAAAGGCACATTGAAGCGGTCGAGCGAGCTCTTGATCTCGGCGAGCTGATACTCGTAGGCGAGATCTTCGGCCACCTTCAGCTGTTCTGCCTCCGGCAGCTCAAGCAGATCAGGGCGCGCCTCCAGCACCCGCGCCGACAGCGACGCGATGTACTCCCCCGGGTAGCCGCCCTCGGGGGTCGGCTGCCCGTTGGCTGCAGCCACGACGGATGCCGCGAACCGCTGCATCTGCGCACCGGCATCGTTGATGTAGTACTCGCGGACGGCATTGGCGCCACTGGCCAGCAGCAACCGCACGATCGAGTCGCCCAGAGCCGCCCAGCGCGTGTGCGCGATGTGCAGTGGGCCGGTCGGGTTCGCAGAGACGAACTCGACGTTCACGCTCACACCCTGCTGCGAGGTGTTGGTGCCGTAGTCGCTTCCGGCCTCGACGATGGTCTTCGCAAGCACGCCAGCCGCGGCCGCATCGAGGCGGAAGTTGATGAAGCCGGGGCCGGCGACCTCGGCGCTGGCAACGCCATCGACGCGGGCGACCTCATCGGCGATCTGCTGTGCGAGCTCACGCGGGTTCGTACCGAGTTTCTTCGCCAGACGCATCGCCAGGTTTGAGGCCCAGTCGCCGTGATCGCGGTTGCGCGGACGCTCCAGGACGATGTCGGAGACGTCGAGGTCGAGCGTCTCGTCGGGGCGCAGGGCTGCCGCGATCGGTGTGACGACAGCGAGAATGGCTTCGGCAAGAGTGTCAGGGTTCATAGCCTGTCAAGTCTACGGCGCACGCAGACGCATTTTTCCGCGCTGAATTGGCGATCAGCATCCGATCGCCTACCCTCATGCCATGGCCAGGGCACAGACGCGCCGAAGCGCACGAGCAACGACGCTGATCGCCGTGCTCGTCGTGGCACTGTGCGCGGTGTCCTTAGGCGTCTGGCGCCCCTGGATCGCAGCTCCCACGGCGACGCCGGTGCTCGCCGCCGACAGGCCGGCTGCAATCGTTCCGGAGCCTTTGGCTCTGCCGGAGCATCCGCATGTTCTCGTCTTCGGCGACTCGTGGACATACGGCTCGGCCGCCAGCGATCCGAGCCTCGGTTACGCGTACGTACTGGCCGACCTCATCGGCGGCACCACCACCGTCGACGGTGTGCGCGGCAGCGGCTATCTCAAACCTGGGGTCGACGGGCCGGCATTCGGGGAGCGTATCGCGGGGCTGGATCCTGCGCTCGATCCCGACCTGGTGATCATTCAGGGTTCTATAAACGACCGTGCGCAGGGCGCTGCCGGTTACCGCGATGCGGTGAACGCGGCGTGGGACGCGTTGGCTGCGAAGTATCCGGGTGCCGCGATCGTCGTGCTGGGGCCCGCACCGCACATCCTTCCTGCTGAAGACGGCACCGTGCGAATCGAGCAGGATCTGGCCGCCCTCGCGAGCGCGCGCGGCTGGTGGTATGTCTCCCCCATCCACGCGGAATGGATCACATTCTTCAATTACCGCGATGTCATCGATATCGACCTCGGCAACCGGCATCCGTCCACCGCAGGGCACCGCTATCTCGCGGAAAAGGTCGCCGCCGCGCTGACAGATCTGGCTGCCGCGCCCACAACTGAGGCCGGCGTTGCAGAGTCCGCACCCAGTCGGTGATATTCTCGATCGGTACGCCTCCGTAGCTCAGTGGATAGAGCGCCGGTTTCCGGTACCGTAGGTCGCAGGTTCAACTCCTGTCGGGGGCACACATTCTGCAGAAGGGCCGTCCATTGGACGGCCCTTCTGTGCTGTCCGCAGCACTTGGTACCAGAACGTGATGTTAGCCGTTAGGTGACGACGACTCCGTCCGTGCTGGGGCGTCCCCACGCGACCGATACGGACGATTTGTGCCCGACCGCATCCGCTCGATGAACCCGGGTGCGAGATCGAGGACGCGACCACCTTCTTTATCACCTGCAGCCAGGTCTTTTCCTCGCGCCCGTGCGCGCGCGAGCGGCGGTATCGATCCTCGGAAATCATCCCGTGGACACGTTCCGCGCGATGGGCGCGGCCCAGGTCCGACCGGGCTGCGAGCGCCGAAGCGCAGCACGGCGGGATTCACAACGGAATCGGCCCATATCCACCCGGACGTGTTGACACGCCTCTTGACCGCTCCATAGCGTGGATCGGGATCCCCTACTCGGGGGCTCAGCTTCGGAAGGGCAAACAATGCAGTTTACAAAGCGTTCATTCACCGCCGGAATCGGCACGTTGGCAGCCATCACGCTCTCGGTAGCAATGGTCGGCTGCGCAGGTGGTGACGCCCCCGAAAGCGACGGCGAAGGCGCAGGCGGCAGCGACCTCAAGGACACCTATACGGTCGCCACGGACAGCTCCTTCGTTCCGTTCGAGTTCGACCAGGATGGTGAGCACGTCGGGTTCGACATGGACATCGTCAACGCGATCGCCGATGAGGTCGGCTTCGACGTGAACCTCGAAGTCACGAACTTCGACGGCATCATCCCCGGCCTACAGACCGGCGCATTCGACATCGCCATCGCCGGTATTACGATCACCGAAGAACGCAAGGGCGCTGTGGACTTCACCAGCCCGTACTACAAGTCCGGTACCCGTATCGGCGTCCCCGTCGACAACACCGACATCACCAGCATGGAAGACCTCGAGGGCAAGACCGTCGCGTCTCGACTGGGTTCAGCACCGCTGGATTACCTGGCTGAGAACGTGCCCGACGCGAAGGCTCTTCCGTTCGAGCAGCTCGACCAGATGTACCTCGCAGTCGAGGGCGGCACCGCAGATGCCCTGCTGTATGACGCTCCCAACGTCGAGTACTACATCAAGACCACCGGCGAAGGAAAGCTGAAGGCCGTCGGTGACCTGTACGAAGCTCAGGAGTACGGCATCGCCGTGTCGAAGGAGAACGAGGCACTCGTCGAGGCCATGAACCAGGCGCTCGCCAACATCATCGACGACGGACGCTACGCCGAGATCTACCAGGAGTGGTTCGGCGAGGAGCCCACCTGGCTCGAGGATCTTGCCGCCATGGGCGTGGACGCCAAGTAGTATCCACGCACTATTCGTTGAGGCGGGTGCAATCATGCACCCGCCTCTTCCATGAGAGGCACACTCGACATGCACGCACTCGCAAACTTCAACTGGGCCGGAGTGATCGAATTCCTCCCGGCGCTCGGGGTCGGTCTTTATTACACGTTGCTGGTCTCGGTGATCGGCATCGGCATCGGCTTCGTCATCGGCGCATTCGTCGGCCTGGGACGCATCAGCCAGATCAAACCGCTCTACTGGCTGGCCACCGTCTACGTCGAGCTGATCCGCGGCACCCCTGTGCTGGTCCAGGCCATCTGGATCTACTTCGCGCTCCCGCTCATCATCAATTACACCTTCCCCTCCCTCGTCGCCGGCATCATCGTGATCGCTTTGAACTCCGGTGCGTATATCGCCGAGATCGTTCGAGGTGCTGTCCAGTCAGTCGACAAGGGACAGATGGAGGCTGGCCGCTCGCTCGGCATGGGCAAGCACGTGACCATGCTCCACGTGATCTGGCCACAGGCCTTCCGACGAATGATCCCGCCGCTGGGTAACCAGTTCATCATCAGCATCAAAGACACGTCATTGCTCTCAGTGATACTCGTACCCGAACTCATCTTCCAGGGCCGTATGATCGCGGCCAGCCACTTCAACGCGGTCGAGATCTACACCACGGTCGCCGCTTTCTATCTCGTCATCACACTCACGCTGTCGAAGGTGCTCAGCATTGTTGAAAAACGATTGGACCGCTGATCATGATCATTGAAATCAAAGATCTCCATAAGTCATTCGGTGACAACGAAGTGCTCTCTGGCATCAATTGCACAGTCGATGAGTCCGAGGTCGTCTGCGTCATCGGCCCGTCCGGTTCCGGCAAGAGCACGCTGCTTCGCTGCCTCAATCGTCTGGAGGAGATCACCAGCGGCACCGTCATCGTTGATGGCAATGACGTCACAGACAAGAAGATCAATATCGACGGCGTTCGCACCGAGATCGGCATGGTCTTCCAACAGTTCAACCTGTTCCCGCACAAGTCCGTGATCGAGAACATCATGCTCGCGCCCATGAAGGTTCGCGGTCTCGACAAGCAGGCGGCGCTCGAGCGCGGTCGTGCGCTGCTGACGAAGGTCGGACTCTCGGAGAAGGAGAACGCCTACCCTGCACAGCTATCCGGCGGACAGCAGCAGCGTGTCGCCATCGCTCGCGCGCTTGCGATGGAACCGAAGATCCTGCTGTTCGACGAGCCGACCTCGGCGCTCGATCCGGAACTCGTCGGAGATGTGCTCGCTGTGATGAAGACCCTGGCGGATGAGGGCATGACAATGGTCGTTGTCACGCACGAGATGGGCTTCGCTCGAGAGGTGGGCGATCGCGTCGTCTTCATGGACGGCGGAGTGGTCGTGGAGGAGGGAATCCCCAGCGCCATCTTCGACTCTCCCCGCGAGGCGCGCACGAAGGAGTTCCTCGACAAGGTGCTGTGAGCCATTCGGCTGCTGCCTGATCGTAACGACCTCTGCTCCACGCTCTACGATGGAAGCGACTCCGTCCCCCAGCACAATCGAGGTTTGAGACTTGCAGTTCATCTCCACACGCGGCGGCTCACTCGGACAGTTCTGCGATGTCCTGCTCGAGGGTCTCGCCCCCAACGGCGGCCTCGCCGTCCCCGAGCGCCTTCCGCAGCTCACCGGTGACGACCTCGAACGGCTGCGCCTGCTGACCTATCCGCAGCTGGCCACCGAGGTTATCGGGTTGTTCGCCACCGACATCCCCCGAGAAGACCTCGCCCGGCTGTGCGATGCGGCCTACGGCGGCGGTAAGTTCGCCGTTGACGAGATCGTCCCGTTGACCGAGATCGGCGAGGGCATGACTCTGGTCGGGCTGTCCGAGGGCCCGACTCTCGCGTTCAAGGACATGGCGATGCAGTTCCTCGGCGAGGCACTCGAGTACGTGCTCGAGAAGAACGACCGCGTGCTGAACATCCTCGGGGCAACCTCGGGCGATACCGGATCCGCAGCGGAGCATGCCCTGCGCGGACGCGAGCGCGTGTCGATCTTCATGCTTTCCCCGCAGGGCCGGATGAGCGCATTCCAGCGCGCGCAGATGTACTCGCTGCAGGACGAGAACGTGCACAACATCGCTGTGGAAGGCGTCTTCGACGACTGTCAGAATCTGGTCAAGCGCCTCTCGACAGACCTTGATTTCAAGCGCGCCCACAGTCTCGGCGCGGTGAACTCGATCAACTTCGGTCGTATCTCGGCGCAGATCGCCTACTACGTGTGGGCGTGGCTGCGTGTCACTGACGGTCTCTCGGAGAGCGAGCGAGCAGATTTCGCTGTCTCCTTCGCAGTTCCATCCGGCAACTTCGGCAATATCCTCTCCGGTCACTATGCGAAGAGCATGGGGATCCCGATCCGCAAGCTCGTACTCGCGTCGAACGAGAACAACGTGCTCGACGAGTTCTTCCGCACCGGGCACTACCGGCCGCGCAGCGCCGAGAACACGCTGGCGACGTCGAGCCCGTCGATGGACGTCTCGCGCGCTTCGAACCTTGAGCGTTTCGTCTTCGATCTGCTGGGTCGCGACCCGGAGCGCACCGCGGCGGCCTGGCACGAACTCGAAGAACGCGACGAGATCGACCTGTCCGGCGAACTCAGCCGGTTCACGGACGAGTTTGGTCTGGTCAGCGGCACCAGTACGCACGCCGATCGACTCTCAACGATCCGTGACTTCTCCGCGAACAGCAGTGTCATCCTCGACCCGCACACCGCCGATGGCGCAAAGGTCGCGCGTGACCACGTCGAGGATGGCGTCCCCATGCTCGTCCTCGAAACGGCGAAGCCGGCGAAGTTCGCCGATCTCATCGCTGAGGCTCTGGGCACCACGGACGAGCCGGATGCCGATACTCAGGCGCTGCTGGATGCACCGCAGCGTGTGATCGAGATGCCCGATGACGAGCAGCAGCTCCGGGCCTTCATCTCCGAGCACGCGCTGAGCTAAACTGCCGCGCATGAACGCCAAGGTCGACTTCAAGAAGCAGATCGGGGCGTATTCGGCACGCAGGGGCCGCTTCGACATCGTCGAGGTGCCGTCCCTGCGTTACCTGATGATCGACGGTCACGGCGACCCGAACACCTCCCCTGAGTTCGCCAGCGCCGTCGAGGCGCTGTTTCCGATCGCGTATACGCTGAAGTTCACCAGCAAGAACACCCTCGGCCGCGACTACACGGTCATGCCGTTGGAGGGGCTGTGGTGGGCGGACGATCATGCCGCGTTCACGTCCTCACGCGATAAGTCGCAATGGGACTGGACGATGATGATCATGCAGCCCGATTGGATCGACCACGAACACTTCGCGGATGCTGTCGCCAGAGTCACAGCGAAAAACCCCGGCAGGCGGTTCGATGAGGTGCGATTCGGCTCGTTCAGCGAGGGTCTGTGCGTTCAGACGCTGCACGTGGGTGCCTTCGACGATGAGGCACCGGTACTCGCTGAGATGCACGATTCGTTCATCCCGCTGAACAGGCTGAGCCTGACCGGCAAGCACCACGAGATCTACTTCAGCGACCCGCGCAGAGGCGATCCTGCCAAACGCCGTACGTTGCTGCGTCAGCCGGTCCGACGACTCAGAAGATAACGACGTAACGCATGATCGCATCGAAGAACACGTCTGCGAGCCCTGTCGACTGTTGCATCTGCGTGCGAGCATCGAGCGCTTCGGCGGCCACATCGGTGATGACCCCATCGATGTCATCGCGCATCAGATCGCGGATGCGCTGCTCATCGTTCACTGTCCATGCCATCGCGCCAAGACCCGCCGCATGCGCGGCATCACGCATCTCATCGGTGAACGACCACTCCTCCATTACGAGGAAATCCGCTGAGGTCTGCGGCACTCCCATGCCAGCCAGCGCCATCGTGAGCCCTACGGTGAGGTTCGGCCGCACCCGCT
This sequence comes from Microbacterium sp. A94, assembly GCF_051842855.1. Taxonomy (NCBI): domain Bacteria; kingdom Bacillati; phylum Actinomycetota; class Actinomycetes; order Micrococcales; family Microbacteriaceae; genus Microbacterium; species Microbacterium sp. A94. The sequence goes on from NZ_JBPXMU010000001.1 coordinate 824,176, forward strand.
TGAGTTCTTCGACCGTCGGGCCGTCGAGCGAGTGGTAGATGTTGTCCTCGAGCACCCCCAGTGACTCAAGCTCTTGCACCAGCCGCGGCACCAGATCCGGTGTCTCGGCGCCGTGGAGTTTAATCTCGATCAGCAAAGGCTGTTCGATGTCTTTGGCCACGAGCACGTACTCCTCGAGGGACGGAATGCGGTCGCTGTTGCCCTGTGTGTCGTGAACAGTGAGCGCGCTCAACTCATCCAGGGTGAGCTCGCTGACCGCACTGTCGTGATCTGCGAGCCGGCTGAGGTTCGCATCATGCATGACCACGAACTGCCGATCCGCGGTCTCCATGACGTCCATCTCCACGAAGTCAGCGCCTACCTCACGCGCGGCTTCCAGCGACGACAGCGTGTTCTCCACTGCCTCGGCGGTGTAACCACGGTGTGCGATCACAAGGGTATCCGGCGCCCGCGACAGTGCATTCATAAGCGGCAGGTTCACAACGCTCAATCCGGCGATCAACGCTGCCGCGCACAGAACCGCGATCAGTGCTCTTCGCGGCTGAGGTTGCTCCTTCTCGGAATCAGCGACGGCTGCGGCCTCGGCATCTGACACTCGAGAGGCATCCGGCACGACGATGCGGGTTAGCGTCACCACGATGGACACAATCATGACGCCGCCCATACCGATGATGGTCAATGCGCATGCCTGTGTGAGGGCAAGCATCACCGCGGCGACGGCAGGAGATGCGGACGGCGCAAACACATCTGTAAGCGCGACAGGCGCAAGCCCGACGGCGACGAGCACCGCACCTGCCAGCGCGCCGGCGATGAGTACCGTGGCAACAAGCAGTGTGAGTGTGATGCCGTGGCCGCGCATGAGTCGCCAGCTGCGGCGCTGGGCGCGCCCGCCCGTGGCGTCGGTCATTGCGAACAGCGGAACGGCCAGGGCGAACCGCACATTCAGCGTGAGGAGCACGAGGAGAAAAACGAGGTAACCGATCATGCCCGCGGTCGTCTTTACGAGCTCACCGGAGATGAAGGACGGAATCGTGATCGCCTGCGAGAGCACGGAGAGGAAGCCGATCCCGCCCAGCGGAAGCAGCAGAAACAGGTAGGGCAACAGCGCAAGTGAGCTAGGCCGCAGGAGCTTCCGTGCGAGCGAAGCCACGTGCGTCAGCGCATCGCGACTGAGGAGGCGCTCTCCCGCCTGTACGCGTTGCACCGCGACGACGAGTACGAGGAACTGCAGTGACAGCACCAGGAAGCCGACAATGACCACGATGAGAATGAGGCCGGCGGACAACGGGGCCTCGATAAGTCGCGGGAGGGCAGCAATCTCGACGCCGCTGAGCCCCGCCGCGCGCAACGCCTCAGCGAACAGCCAATGCAGCACTGGTGCGGCGATCACCGCAACGATCAGCTGGCCGACCAGATACACCGAGGCCAGACGCCAGCCGCCGCGGCGCACAACCTGCCATGCAGCACCGAGAAGGTTCCGATAGGCGCCCTGCGAAACAGTCTTCTCGCTCGCCTCCGCTTGCACCGTGTGGTCGGTCATTGCGCTGCGACGCGAGTGCGCACTTTGCGGTACGGGTGATCCTGCACGCGAGAGGATGCTTCGTCGACAAGCTGCTTATACGTTTTTGATTTCCGTGCCCCGGCCATGAGGTGCTTGGTGGTGCGCGCTGCTTTGCGCAGATTCATCGGGCGCCCCTCGATTCCGTACAGCAACCGTGCCCAATCGGGAAGCAGATGCAACACGCCGTCCTGCACGATCACCCCGGTCCACACCTTCAGCGGATTGCCGCGGAGCGCTGGTTTGCGGAGGTTTCGAGTCACTTCCGCAGCCTCGATCCCGAGCGCGAGCCAGTGCGTCTGGCCGTCGATGTACTCCTGCAGTTCTTGTGCGTTCGAGGGCAGCAGCGCTTCGTCTTCGATACCGATCAGGCGCGCGGCCACGTGCTGCTCGACGATGAACTGGTCAGCTTCGGCAGGGGTGATCTCGACGCCGAACTCCTGCGATGCGCGCAACAGCGCGTATACGAAGGTGTTGTGCGTCCAGGCCAACCACTCCGGCTTGTCGGCGCGCAGGACTTCACCCGTGACGGCGTCCGTCCACGTGGCATGCACGTGCATTCTTCGCACCGAGGCCGACGCGGCATCCGCGTGTGCGCGGTCGCCGAAGATTACAGTTTCGAAGTATCGGCCAGTGCGCTCATCACGGCCCGCCGAATCACTGTGCGACTCGGTCGCGTTGTAGAAGACGCGCATCATGTGCGGGTTGAGCGCCTGCAGCAGCAACGCTGCCATGCCGCCCAGTTTCGATACTGGGTCGGCGAAGACTCGCCAGGAGATGCTGTCGGGAGCGAAATATCCGTCATGCGCGGTTCCGACATCTGCGACGGCCGCGGGATCCTGAACACTCATGGAGCTCCTACTCTTGCACTCAGTCCAAAGTTAGACTTGGTTCATGATGGCACAGGAACCGGGACGCCGTGAACGCAAGAAGCGCGAGACAGAAAACGCGATCGAAGAAGCTGCCATCTCCCTCGCGCTTGAGCGCGGTCACGCTGCAATCACCGTGCCCGATATCTGCGAACGAGCCGACGTCTCACGCAGCACATTTTTCAACTACGCGGCATCTCGCGAGGCGGCCATCTTCGGCCGTCCCCTCAATCTACTTCCGCACGATCAGGCTCTCGATCTGCTGATGGCGGACACCAGTGCGAGGAACACGACCGCCTTGTTCATGGTTGTCCTCGCTTCCCTTCCGCACGCGCAGGTGAACCCTGTTGTGGCGGCAGGGCGTGCGCGACTGCTCGCCGAGCAGCCGGACACGCAAGCCACGCTGTTCGCACAGTTCGGCCCGATCAGCACCCAGTTGACCGCCGTTGCGGAGCACTGGTTGCTCTCCTTGCCCTCGCGGCGCGTCATCCCAGACGACACAGCGGCGCGTGAGGCGACACTGACCGTCTCTATGGTCATGGGCGCTTTCATGGCCGTCGTCAGCGAAGCCTCCGGACCCACCGATGTGACGCTCTCGATCCCCGCCTTCGAGAAGGCGATCGCCGATATCCGTCGTCTGACCGCGCGCTGAGGCGGGCACGTTCGACAGCACAAGCACCAGCACTGCCGCGAGCATTGCGGCGTGCACACCAGGCTCAGACCAGGAAGATCGGCAGCATCCCCGGATTGTGCGCGTGCACCAGCACCGCGAACACCACAGCATCGAACAGCAGGTGCACGGTCACGACGTATGCAAGCGAATGCGTCCGCAGGAAGATGTATCCCTGCAGCAGGGCGAAGGGGATCGTCAGCAGCGGCCCCCACTCGCGGTAGCCGAGTTCCCACAGGAACGAGACGAACACAATCGTCTGCAGCACATTCGCCAGCGCGTTGGGAAAGTGCCGACGCAGCAGCGCGAACACCGTGCAGATGAAGAACAGCTCATCCCAGATGCCGACCGCCCCCACTCCGACGAACAGGCGCGCGATCAGCTCAGGCGAGTCGACGACCGGCCAGTTCTGGTAGACGCCGCTGGTGATGAAGTAGAACGGCAGGATCAGCCAACCGAGCACCAGCACGGCGATCAGCCACCCCCACTGCAGCCTTCCCCAGCGTTTGCCGGTGCGCCAGGGGAAACTGATGGCTCGGTCGCGGTACACGAACCGCGAGACCAGGTACGGCACGACTACCGCACCGCCGAGGGCGAGCGTGAAGCGCAGCATGGCCAGGTTGTCGAGTTCGGCCGCCAGCGGGATGACACTGACGATGAGCAGGCCCAGGGCGATCAGCGACAGATCGCGCGTCAGCGATGGGCCGGATGCTGTGCTCATTCGCCGTTCGCTCAGCCAACTCACGCCGATGCCCAGGGCGAGCAGGATCCACCCCAGCAGGCTCCACTCCGCGACGAAGAACGCCGGAGCTGCCAGGCACACCAGAGTCGCGGCAGTAATGCTCGGCGCCGAGACACGCACAGAGCCGTTCACGGACGAGGCCGTCTGCGGTAGACCAGGTCGCGGATGTCTCGTCCCTTGCCTAGTCCTTTGCGCTCGAAGGCGGTCATGACGCGTCCTTCGAAGCGCTCAGCCCACTCCCCCTCGAAGGCCCGCTCGAACAGTGGGTCGGCGTCCAGAACCGCACGCATCTGCAGCGCGTACTCTTCCCAGTCCGTCGCCAGCCGCAGCAGCGCGCCGTCGGCAAGAGCACGAGCCGCGCCCTCTCCGAACCCGGGCCGAACCAGGCGCCTTTTGGTGTGACGCTTTTTGTGCCACGGGTCGGGGAAGAAGATCCACACCTCCGCAGCAGCGCCCACCGGTAAGAACGATGCGAGCACCTCGGGAGCGTTGGCCTCGATCAGGCGCAGATTGCGTACATCGGCCTTGTCCGCATCGAGCATCGTGCGGGCAAGACCGGCCCGGAAGACCTCAACGGCGAGAAAGTCATCACCGGGCCGAGACGACGCGGCCGAGATGATCGCATGTCCCTGGCCCGAGCCGATCTCGACGATCAGCGGTGCCTGCCGGCCGTACACGGCGGTGGGGTCCATCCGTGCTTCCGGATGCACACTCGTTGATGCATCACCGCGCGGAACCTCGATCAGATATTGCGGTGCAAGCTCATCGAACGCGCGGTCTTGAGCCTCAGACATCCGTCCGCTCCGCCGTACGAAAGAGACCGGTTCATCACGGAAAGTGCGCGGTTCAGACATACCTCCAGCTTAACTGTCAGGGCACCGTCACGAAGTCGATCAGTTCCTCGACCCGACCGAGCAGCGCGGGTTCGAGATCGCGATAGGAGGTCACCTTGCTCAGGATGTGCTGCCAGGCGCGTCCGGTGTCGCCCTGCTCCTGGTACGGCCAGCCGAATGCTCGGCAGATCCCGGTCTTCCAGTCGGTGCCGCGTGGAATCTCCGGCCAACGCGCGATGCCTAGCGTCTTCGGCGTCACACACTGCCAGACATCGATGAAGGGATGCCCGACGATGCGCACATGCGCACCGTGCGGGCCGCGCCGGACAGCATCCGCAAGGCGCGACTCCTTCGATCCGGGCACGAGATGATCCAGCAGAACCCCGTAGCGACGAGTCGCACTGGGCGGCTCGCTCGCGAGCAGCTCGTCGAGAAGATCAGCACCCTGCAGAAACTCGACAACCACGCCCTCCGCACGCAGATCCGCGCCCCATACCTTCTCAACCAACTCGGCGTCGTGCTTGCCCTCGACGAGGATGCGGCTGGGCAGCGCAACACGCGCACGCTGGTCGTCGGCAACGAACGATCCGGAGGCTGTGCGCTTGATCGCCTGTTTCACGGGTGCGGGAGGGGTGAGCCGAACCGGCTCGCCGTCGATGAGGAATCCTCCGCCGAGGGGAAAGAGCCGCTTGCGCCCCCGATAATCCTCCAGCTCAACGTGTCCGCTCTGCACCCGCGTCACCGCGCCGCAGTATCCGTCGATGGCGACCTCGACGACCAGGTCGCGTTCGGCTGCGACGTCCGGAACCTTCTTGGCGCCGCGCTCTCGCCATCCCGCCGCCAGCACATCAGAGCCGTACATGTCTTCCATGCCCTCCAGCGTATGTGTCTGCGCTGATGGCGAACGGCGATCCGCCGGTTGATGCTGTCGCGTGTCTGACTGTTTGCATAGACTCGTGGCATGACGCACGGCTGCCACCCGGAGGGAACACGATGAAGACGAGGTGGCGGACTACGGCCGTAATCACGTCCGCGATGCTCTTGGGTGCATTGACCGCCCCCGCAGCCCATGCCACCGATCCGCTGCCACTCGACCCCGGGTACGTGACCGACAGCGCTGGTGTGCTCAGCGCGGGCGAGAAGCAGGCAACCGAGGAGCGTTTGCAGGAGCTCACCGAGAACTCCACCGCCGACCTCTTCGTGGTCCTCGTGGACGAGTTCACCTCTCCGTCCGACTACGTCGTATGGGCTGACACCGTGGCTGACCGCAACAATCTGGGCCCCGAGCAGTACCTGCTCGCCGTCGCAGTCGAGGGCCGCGCCTTTTACATCTCAGCCGCACAGGGTGGGCCGCTCAGCGAGGGCAAGCTCAGCAACATCGAAGACGCGATCCAACCCCTGCTCGCGGCAAAGGATTGGGACGGCGCGATCATCCTCGCCGCCGATGAGATTCAGGGCGACGGTGGCGCAGGCATGCTGCGAGGCGTGCTGATCTTCGCCGGGATCGTCGCTCTCGCCCTCGTGGCCTGGCTCGTTGTCGCGCTCATTCGGCGTGCCAGGAAGAATGCGGAGATCCGGCGGCGTGGGGCCATGCCCGAAAAGCCGGACCCGAACGATCCCTTCTCCACCATGACCGATGAGCAGGTCGAGACTGAAGCCGGATCCGCGCTCGTGCAGGCAGACGACGCGATCACCTCCAGCCGAGAAGAGCTGGGCTTCGCTGTCGCCCAGTACGGCGAGGGAGCAACGGCAGCATTCAGCGGCGCGATCGAATCCGCCCAGCAGAAGATGTCTCAGGCGTTCGATCTCAAACAGAAGCTCGATGACGAGATCGAAGACACCATCCACGAGCGTCGTGCCTGGCATATTCGCATCATCCAGCTGTGCGATGAGATCGATGACGTCCTCGATGACAACACCGAAGCTTTCGACGCGCTGCGCAAGCTCGAGCAGAATGCGCCGCAAGAACTCGAGCGAGTTTGCGCCGAACGAGCACAGGTTGAACCGCTCGTGACCGGCGCCTCCGCTGCGCTGGCTGCGCTTGCCGCTGCCTACGCCCCCGAAGCGCTCGGCGCGATCTCAGATAATCCGGCCGAGGCGCGAGAGCGCGCAGATCTGGCAGACCACTCGATCGAAGCCGCAACATCGGCTCTTGCTGCGGGCAGCAACGGCGAGGCCGCTTTTGCCATTCGCACGGCAGAGCAGGCGGCGGCCCAGGCCGCGCAGTTGGCGAACGCTATAGCTGCACTCGGTACAGAGCTCGCCGAAAGCGAGCGGCAGTCCACAGCGCTGATCATCGAGCTGAAGAGCGACCTCGCTGCCGCTCAACAGCTGCCCGACGCTTCGGGCGCGATCTCTGCGGCCATGACTGCGACGACTACCCAGTTGCAACAGGCTGAGGCAGATCTTGCCGGTCCCGCACGCAACCCCCAGCGTGTTCTTGACGCTCTGACCGCAGCGAACGCGCAGATCGATGCCGCTATCGCCCAGGGCCGTGAAAGCGTTGAACGCACTCGCCGTGCTCAGTTGATGCTTCAGCAGACGCTGACCCAGGCCGATTCCCAGGTGCGCGGCACCCGGGACTTCATCCAGACGCGTCGCGGCACCGTGGGATCCACCGCCCGAACTCGCCTCTCCCAGGCTGAGGCTTCCCTCACGCATGCCCACACGCTCGAACACAGCGACCCGCAGGCGGCGCTGAGCGAGGCACAGCGTGCGCTCTCCCTCGCTCGGCAGGCGCAGTCCACGGCTCAGTCCGATATCAACAGTTACAGCCATAGTCAGTACGACAGCGGCTTCGGCGGTGGATTCTTCGGCGGATCATCCCACTCTTCCAGTTCAGGAATCGGCGGCGATATCCTCGGCGGCATCATCGGTGGTCTGCTCTCCGGTGGCGGCGGTGGCGGCCGATCCTCGTCTGGTCGGAGCAGTTGGCGCTCCAGCAGCAGCAGTGGATTCCGCAGCTCGGGCTTCGGCGGTGGCAGTCGGAGCGGCGGCGGCAGTCGCAGCAGCGGCGGCCGCAGCGGGCGCTCCGGCGGGGGCCGCTTCTAATAACGTGCTTCGTCCTTGACTTGACCTGACTTCGACATTCCAACCGAAAGGAAACACCATGACCAAGCAGTCCATCTTCGGCCGCATCTCGACCCTCATGAAGGCCAACATCAACTCGCTCATCGATTCCGCGGAAGACCCGCAGAAGATGATCGACCAGCTCGTCCGCGACTACACGAACAACGTCGCCGACGCTGAGGCCGCCATCGCCGAGACCATCGGCAATCTGCGTCTGCTCGAGCGCGACCACGAGGAAGATGTGCAGTCCGCGAGGAACTGGGGAAACAAGGCGCTCGCCGCGAGCCGTAAGGCAGATGAGCTGCGCGGTGCCGGCGAATCGGCGGATGCTGACAAGTTCGACAGCCTGGCGAAGATCGCGCTGCAGCGTCAGATCAGCGCCGAGCGTGAGGCCACCGGTGTCGAGCCGACGATCTCCGCGCAGACCGAGGTCGTCGACAAGCTCAAGAGCGGCCTGAACGGGATGAAGGACAAGCTCGGCGAGCTGAAGAACAAGCGCAGCGAACTGCTGGCTCGGGCCAAGGTCGCCGAAGCACAGACCAAGGTGCAGGATGCCGTCTCGTCCATCAACGTGCTTGACCCCACCAGCGAACTGGGTCGTTTCGAAGACAAGGTTCGTCGCCAGGAGGCCCTCGCCCAGGGCAAGATCGAGCTGGCGGCGTCCAGCCTCGACGCCCAGTTCGAGAGCCTGGAAGACCTCGGTGAGCTCACCGAGGTCGAGGCGCGTCTGGCCGAGCTCAAGGCCGGCACTTCGCAGTCGCAGCTCGAGTCCTGAGACTCCGGGTGCCTGGGATGTCGGCATCCCGGGCACCCGTCTTATTCTTTGGAGATTGACGTGGCCCGTTTTCTTGTAGTACCGCAGTGGCAGGGATCGCCGTCTGCGCGGGCAATGCTCCTCATCGACGGGGCATCAGCCATCGCCGGTGACCTGCCCCGCACGGCCACGACGGTTCTCGATGTGCCGGTCGAGGCTGGTGACTCGCTGGGAACCGGAGTGCATCGGTTGAGCTCTCTGCTGCGCGTTCGTGCGCTCATCGCGGATGCGATGACGCCGGAAACGATCGTCATCGGCGGAGACTGCAGCGTCACTGCCGCCGCGCTGAGCGCGATCGATCACGATGACGTCGCCGTCGTCTGGTGCGACGCACATCCTGACCTGCATGCCCCGGACACATCACCCTCGGGTGCGTACTCGGGCATGGCACTGCGCAGCATCATCGGTGAGGGCGAGGGGCAGCTCGCGCTCTCCCCCGCAATCGCGAAAGATCGCGTCGTCGTCGTCGGCGCCCGCGCACTCGACGACGCAGAAGAGACACAGCTTGCCGGACTCACCCAGGTGAGCGTCCGAGAACTCGAAAATGCGGATGCCCTGGCCGATGCCGTGGCAGCCACCGGAGCCAAGCGGGTCTGGGTGCACATCGATGTCGATGTACTCGACCCTGCCGAAATCACCGGTGTGTCGACGGCAACACCGTTCGGCGCCGGCACCGCGGCGCTCACCGATGCGCTGCGCGCCCTACGCGGACGCTTTGATTTGGCCGGGGCGACAATCGCAGGGTTTGCGCCGCGATCGCCCGTAGATGCCGTCGACGATCTCGGCACTATTCTGCGGCTCATCGGTGCGATCGCGTGAGCGCTGATTGGCGCCCCGCGGCTGAAGCTGCGCTTGCGCGTGGACGACGCTTTGATCGCCGCATCCCGTCCTTCCTGCTGCGTTCGCCGATCAGCCGGATCGGCTACGCCTGGGGCACGGCCGTTGGCTGGACCTGGGGAACGCTGTGGAGCACGGGACCCGTCGAGCGTCGAGCGGGCCTGTGGGTCTTCCGCGGCATGCCGCAGTGGACGTTCAACCGTGGCGGCGTATGCGTCGGTGGTTGTTTCCTGACCGGAGATGCCAATCCCAGCGACGCTGTGCTGCGCCATGAAGCCGTCCACAAGGCGCAATGGCTTCGCTATGGCTTCTTGATGCCGTTGCTGTACCTGCTAGCCGGCCGTGACCCGTTGCGCAACCGCTTCGAGATCGAGGCAGGACTGGAAGACGGCAACTACGTGCGCCGTGCTCAGCGGGCGGCGGGTAGCAGCCCGAAGCGCTCCGGAGCCTGAATCTGCGCGGCCGAAACAGCAAGAGTGCCGGTGAGGTGGTCCACGATGTCAGCGGTGCCGAGGTACCCGCCGAGCAACGTCACCTGAGTGGGACGCTCGTCGTCGCAGAGCATCTCGTCTGCCCATGCCGTAGCAGCACGCGCAACCGCTGCGCCGGGTGCGCACGTGCGACCGGTCCCCGGGGCACCTGTTCGCGACGAGCGGGCCAGCCAAGTCACCGTCATGCGGGCCGGAGCCTCGATGAATCCAATATCGTCGGCGTGCGGAACTTCGATGAAGACGCGTCCGGAGGCGCACAGCGGCAGAGTGCTGAGGAAGACCTCGAGGTCCAGCAGCGAGTTTTCGTCTGCGGTCACCAGGTGGTGCGAGCTCAGCCGTGCGGCCCGGCGCTGGGCGCGCCCGCTGCGAACGATGGAGGATGCCGTCATGATTCCTCCATCATACACCGGATGAAGGGTTGCCTTACCTTGGTAGCGCGACTTCTTCGACGAGCGTCTTCTGCAACGCGATGAGATCGGTCTGCGCCATCCCATTCGCCAGCAGATACTCGGCCGCCGATCCCCACCGCGCATCCACCTCATCCAAGAGCGCCCGCATCTCCTCAGCCGGGGACAGCGTCGCCAGTGCGAGCGCATGCTGTGCCTCCGGATGCTGCGTCTGCAGGAACGTGACGATTCGACGGTTGCGCTCCTCAGGCAGTTGCGACGCTGTGAGCGCATAGTCCGCGATAACGGCTTCGCGGTCCGCCCCGACCGCCGCAAGAGCGAGTGCGACGGTGACACCGGTGCGATCCTTGCCGACCGTGCAGTGCACCAGGGTCGATTCATTCTGCGCAATTACCCGGATCGCATCCACGATTCGTGCAGCGCTCTCCTCGACAAGTTGGCGGTACATCTGCCCCAGGCTGAGGTCCTCCTCGAAGAATGACGTCACCGACCCGAGAAAGAGCGGCAGGTGGGTTGTGGTCATCGACAGTGGTGGCGACGGCGCAGTGGCGACCTCTTGGCCATCACGGAGGTCGACGATGTGCGTGACCCGGCGCTCCAACTCCGCGATACCGACCGCCGTTGCTTGGACGAGGTTGCCCGACCTCAGCAGCGTGCCCGTACGGATGCGTCCGCTCTCAGCGGGCATCCCGCCGACATCGCGAACGTTGAAGACGCCGTCGACTTCGAGGATCGTCACGCCGATGCCTGCTTCCCCCGTGCCGGCACCGGGTAGCGGCCGGCGATCACCACCCGGTTGAATGCGTTAATGGAAACGCAGGCCCAGCTCAGAGCCGCGTACTCCTTTTCGGTGAAGACACTGCCGACGCGGTTGTAGACATCGTCGGGGATGCCCCCGTCATGAATGTGGGTGAACGCTTCCGCCAGCTCGAGCGCTGCACGCTCACGATCGGAGAACACGCCGCTCTCGCGCCACGCCGGCAGCTGCGCGAGGGTGTCCGGGTCGATTCCCGCCTCGGCAGCGCGGTCGACATGCACTCGCGTGCAGTACGCGCACCCGTTGCGCTGCGAACTGTGGATCATCACGAGCTCTTTCAGCCGGTCATCGATTCCGTTCGCCTCGCAGATCTCACCGACTGTCTGCGAAAATGCGTCCAGTGCCCGATAAGCGGCCGGCTCGGTTTTTGACAGGTGCACGCGCGTCTCACTCATGTCTCCATGATAGGACGGGATACCAGCATCCCGTTCTGCGTTGAAATGCATCATGTCAAGCAAACTTCTTTTGAAGAATGCATATCACTCGGTAGACCTGCGTTGTTACTGAGCATTCTGCTCCGGCATTTCTTACTGCACGGGTTTGGGGGTCAGAATATGGGCGTGGCGACAGAAACCAACGAGTTCAGCTATCTTCCGCACCAGGCCGAAGCTCTCGGTGTGACGGCTCCGTCAGTGACGCGGCTCACCCTCGCTCTGGCCGACGGTCGCGTGATCAGCGCCCTCAAGTTCGGCGAAGGTTCTCCCGTCATCACGCTCTTGCATGGCGCAGGTCTCAACGCTCATACCTGGGACACGACCACACTGCACATCCAGCATCCGGTGCTTGCCATTGATCTAACCGGGCACGGCGATTCCAGCTGGCGGACCGATGCAGATTACTCGGCCCGAACACTGGCCGCTGATATCGCCGCCGCCCTGGATGCATGGACCACCCAGCCCCAGGTCCTCGTGGGCCAGTCGCTGGGCGGTCTGACCGCGGCGGCTGTTGCCGCTGCCCGACCGGATCTCGTCCGCGAGCTGATGATCGTCGACATCACCCCCGGAATCGATACCTCGGCCGGCCCCACCGTACTGCGCAAGTTCTACGAGGGACCCACCGACTTCGCCAGCCGCGACGAACTTGTTGACCGCGCCATGTCCCTGGGGTTCGGCGGAACACGCGCCGAAACCGAACGCGGTGTCTTTCTGAACACCCGGGTCCGTCCGGACGGCCGGATCGAGTGGAAGCATCACTTCGCTCATCTGGCCGCACAGGCGATCGCCGCTTCTGCGGATGACGCGGTATCCCCCGCCGTGCTCACGCCGACCGGGTGGGAGGACCTCGCCGCCGTGCAAGCCCCCATCACTCTCGTGCGCGCGATCGCCGGTTTCGTCACCGCGCCGGACGGTGAGGAGTTCGCACGCCGGGTGCCGGCAGCGCGGGTCATTGCCATGGACGCCACCCACAACGTGCAAGAAACCGCCCCGGCAGAACTCGCCGATGCCATTCGTGAACTGGCTGACCGCACCACGCTCTAGGCTCTACCCGAATCGGCACACAGCACCTGCCGCACCGAGAGGATCTCGCCCTTCATGTTCCGACGCACCAAACGCGCAGCCGTCATTTCGGTCATCGCTGCCACCACCGTCATCCTGAGTGCCTGCGCCGGGTCTGGACCCGATCCGGTCGAGACCGCCACCGGCGTCCCGGATGCCAGCGCAACGCTCACCGTCGGGCTCGTCCTGGAGCCGACGAACCTCGATATCCGCCACACCAGCGGAGCGGCGATCGAACAGGTCCTCATCGACAACGTCTATGAAGGCTTGGTCACGCGCACGCAGGACAACACGATCGAACCGCGCCTGGCCTCCGACTACGAGGTCTCCCCCGACGGACTCACCTACACCTTCACGCTCAATGAGGGGCTCACCTTCCACAGCGGAACCGCGCTCACATCGGCAGATGTCGTGGCCTCCTTCGAGGCCGTTCGTGCCGACGAAACGATGCAGGGCTTCGCTGATTTCGCTGGTGTTGCCTCGGTCACGGCACCTGATGCGAGCACGGTCGTCATCACGCTGACGCAACCGAACCAGAACTTCCTGTTCGCACTCACCGGTCCCGCGGGGCTCGTATTCCAGTCCGGGGACACCACCGATATGCAGACTGCGGAGAACGGCACCGGCCCCTTCACACTGCAGAAGTGGAGTAAGGGCAGTGCGATCACCTTCGCCCGATACGACGAGTACTGGGGCGAGCCGGCAGGCGTCGCCGAGGTCGTCTTCGAGTACATCCCGGACTTCACGGCAGGCGTCAATGCCGCGCTCGACGGCAGCTTGGATGTTCTCACCGCCGTCGATCCCAACCTCGCACCCGAACTCGAATCCTCCGGTGAGTTCCTGCTGACGCGGGGACGCACCACCGACAAGGCCACCCTCGCCTTCAACAACGCCAAGGCTCCCTTGGATGACATCCGTGTTCGCGAAGCACTGCGCCTTGCCGTCGATCACGAGGGCCTTATCGAGGCGGTCGGCGCCGGCACCGCCCAGTACGGGCCGATTCCCGAACTCGATCCCGGTTACGAAGACCTGTCCGACGTCGCACCCTACGACCCGGAGCGCGCAAAAGAGCTGCTCGCCGAGGCCGGACATGAAACGCTCGATCTGACGTTGACCATTCCGTCCTTCTACGGCACCACTGTTCCGCAGGTGCTCGTGTCTGACTTCTCCAAGGTCGGAGTCACGCTCGAAGTCGACCCGGTCGAATTCCCCACCTGGCTCGAGGATGTCTACACCAACCACGACTACGACCTCAGTTTCGTGCTGCACGTCGAGCCCCGCGACTTCGGCAACTTCGCTGACCCGACGTACTACTTCGGTTACGACAACCCCGAGGTTCAGCGGCTCTACGCCGAGGCCCTTGCCGAGATCGATGAGGATGCCTCGGCCGAGCTGCTGGCCGAAGCCGCACGCCTCGTCTCAGAGGACCACGCTGCAGACTGGCTGTACACCGGCGAGACCATCACTGCCGTCCGCCCGACCGTATCCGGATTCCCGCAAGACTCCATCAACTCGCGAATCAACCTCGCGGGTGTCACCGTCGTCACCGAATAGCCCGGTGCTGCGCTACACGCTCACACGAGGGGTCCTGCTCATCGCCGGACTCCTCGTGTCGAGCGTGCTCATCTTCCTGACTCTGCGGGTGTTCCCCGGCGACGTCGCACAGTTGATCGCGGGCACGCAGGCATCGCCTGCCACTGTGGAGGCGCTGCGGGAGTCGCTGGGGCTCAACCACCCCCTGCCAGTGCAGTACGGCGATTGGATCGGCGGAGTACTCACCGGTGATCTGGGCACGTCTCAGCTCAGTGGGGCCTCCGTCGGCGAGGAACTCGTCGAGAAGGCGCAGGTGACCGTCCCGCTGGGCATCATGTCGCTGGTGATCGCATTACTCATCGCGATTCCGTTCGGCGTCCTCTCGGCAGTACTGCGCGGACGAGCGGGAGGCACGGCCATCAGCGTGGCCGCGCAATCCCTCGCAGCAGTCCCGGTCATCTGGGCGGGGATGATGCTCATCGTGGTCTTCGCCGTCTGGCTCGGAGTGCTGCCGGCGCAGGGCTTCCCCCGCAGCGGATGGTCCGAGCCATGGCAGGCGATCCGGGCGCTGCTGCTGCCTGCGCTCACGATCGGCATAGTCGAGGGGGCGATGCTGCTGCGCTTCGTGCGCAGCGCCAGTCTGCAGGCGCGCGGTCAGGACTTCGTCCGTACAGCCGCGGCCAAAGGACTCACGCGCAATCAGGCGCTGATCCGGCACGGCATCCCTGCTGTGGGCCTGTCGATTGTGACCGTCCTGGGACTGCAGGTTGCCGGGATCATCGTCGGCTCGGTTGTGATCGAACAGCTTTTCACCCTGCCGGGAATCGGCCGGATGCTGGTAGCCGATGTCGGAACACGTGATCTAGTCAAAGTGCAAAGTGAGCTGCTGGTACTCACCGGGTTTGTTCTCATCATCGGCTTCATCGTCGATCTCATCCATCATTTCGTCGACCCCAGACAGCGGGAGGCCGCATGATGCCGCGCTGGCTGCGCTCGCTGTGGAGCAGCGCAACGGGACGTTTCGGGCTCATCACCGCAGGGGCGATCGCCCTGATCGCGCTGGTATCGATATTTTGGACGCCGTTCAATCCCCTCGACGCGAACGTCCGCAACCGGTGGGCTGCCCCCAGTTGGCCGCACCTGCTGGGCACCGATAACACGGGCCGCGACATCCTCAGCCTCATCATGGTTGGTGCCCGCACAACCGTTTTCGTGAGCATCGGCGCCGGAGTCATCGCAACCCTCATCGGTATCCTGCTGGCGACTCTGGGAGCTCTGACCTTCCGCTGGATGAGAGAGACCGTCGCCGTTCTCGTCGACATCCTCATCGCCTTTCCCGTACTGATCATCGCCATGATGATCTCCTCGGTGTGGGGCGGATCACTGTGGGTGGTGATCTGGGCGGTGGGCATCGGCTTCGGCGTCAACATCGCACGCGTCACCCGTCCAGAGCTGCGACGGGTCCAGAAGAGCGATTTCGTGCTGGCCGGAAGAGCATCGGGGCTGTCGGCCGGTCAGAATCTGCTCCGTCACCTGCTGCCCAACGTTGCACCGGTGTTCATCGTCCAGCTGTCCTGGTCTATGGCGGTCGCCGTGCTCGCTGAGGCGGGGCTGTCCTACCTCGGTTTCGGTGCGTCCGTCGTCGAACCGTCCTGGGGCATTCTGCTGGCGGATCTGCAGCGGTACATCATCATCCACCCGCTCTCGGTGGTCTGGCCGGGCCTGGCCATCACGATCACGGTGCTGGCATTGAATCTTCTGGGCGATGCGCTGCGCGAGGCGACCGATCCGACGCTGCGGCACCGGTCGGCCGAACTACATACTCCGGCGGTGGTCGCATGAGTCTCATCGTCGAGGATCTCGTCGTCGTCATCGACGGCAGACGCGTCATCGACGGCATCTCATTCGAGGTGCCCGATGGCGCGCGGCTCGGTCTGATCGGTGAGTCCGGCTCCGGAAAGTCCGTCACCGCTCTCGCGATCATGGGTCTGCTCCCCGATGGTGCAACAGCCAGCGGCAGCATCCGCTGGAATGGCACGGAGCTCATCGGGATGCCCGACAAGCACCTCGCCCGTCTGCGCGGTGACGATATCGGCATCGTGTTCCAGGAGCCCCAGACGGCGCTGAACCCGATCCGCACCGTCGGCAGGCAGATCGCCGAATCGGTCCGAATCCACACCCGGGTCAGCAGGCGCGAAGCGCGTGAGCGGGCTGTCGAAGAGGCGACGCGGGTGCGTCTGCCCGACCCCCGATCCACGATAGACAAATACCCGCACCAGCTCTCCGGAGGCCAACGGCAACGCGTCGCGATCGCCATGTCGCTCGCATGCCGACCGCAGCTGCTCATCGCCGATGAGCCGACCACCGCTCTGGATGTCACTATTCAGGCCGAGATCCTGCAATTGCTGCTCTCGCTGGTCGAGGAGCAGGGCATGTCGCTGATGTTCATCACTCACGACCTCGCCGTGCTCGCGCAGGTCGCCACCCACGGGGTGGTCCTGGAGGACGGGAAGGTGATCGAGCACGCACCGGTTTCCACGCTGCTGACCGCCCCCACCTCTCCGATTACGCAGGGGCTGCTGCGCGATGCCACCGCCACGCTGTGGCGCCCGAACGGTGGTGAAGCGTGAGCCTGATCGAAACCCGAGGCCTCAGTCGCGACTTCCCCGTGCCCAAGAAGGCGATGTTCGAACGCGCGCAGACGCAGACAGCGTTGCATCCCACAGATCTAAACATCGAGGCGGGTGAATCCATCGGCCTCATCGGCGAGTCCGGTTCTGGAAAGTCGACGCTGGTGCGGCTTCTGCTGGGACTCGATCGCCCGACGAGCGGCTCGGTCACCATCGACGGCAAGAGCGTGGATGCCAGCGGCTCCGCCCGTTCGTTGCACTGGCTGCGTCGTCAGAGCGGACTCGTCTTCCAAGACCCCTACGCATCGTTGGATCCCCGGATGAACGCCGGGCAGATCATCGCTGAGCCGCTGTGGGCACTGGGCATTGCCGGCGATCGACGCTCCCGCGTTCGTGAAGTTCTCACGCAGGTCGGACTCGAGCCCGAGATGGCTGACCGCTACCCGCACGAGTTCTCCGGTGGTCAGCGACAGCGGGTCGCCATCGCACGAGCCATCGTCCACCGTCCCCGCATCCTCGTCGGCGATGAGCCGATGTCTGCCCTGGACGTCACCGTGCGCGCCCAGGTGCTGGAGCTGTTCGAGCAGCTCCTGCGCACCGAGGAGTTGACCCTCATCGTCGTCTCGCACGATATCGGTATGGTGCAGAACCTCTGCGACACGGTCGCCGTGATGAAGGACGGGCGCATCGTGGAGCGCGGCACGACAACCGACGTCCTGCTGAATCCGCAGCAGGCCTATACCCAGAGACTGCTCGCGGCGATCCCGGTCATTCCCGCAGCCGCCCGCGGCGACTCTGCTTCGGCGTGAGCGACTTCTGCAGGTAGACCGTCCCCAACGAGCGACCGAATTTGAACCCGAGGCCGCTCATGCGGCCCGACTCGATAAAACCGAGCTTCCTGTGCAATCGGATCGATGCATCCGCTCCGCTGTCGCTGATCACCGCCACGATCTCGCGCAGTCGGATCTGCTCGCACGCGTCGATCAGCTGTTCCAGCAGCGCCGTGCCCAACCCTTTTCCCCCCGCGGCCGGCCCCAGATAAATGGAACTCTCCACCGTGTACCGATACGCGGATTTCGCCGCCCACGGCTGCACAAGCGCGTAGCCGATCACCTGATTCGTCGCCGTGACCGCAACGATGAACGGCAGTTTGAGCCGCTGGAGCATCGAGAACTTCTCACGCCAGAACCGGTGTGTGGTGGGCTTCTCATCGAAGGTCACCACGGAGTTTTCGACGTAGTGGTTGTAGATGGCCCGAATGTCCGGCAGATCGCTGATCCTGACGGCGCGGATCGTGTACGCGAACGTCTCCGCCTCGGGTGGCATCGCCTGCAGATGCCGCGGTAAACGTCGACGCCGGTCACCGGGTTCGAACTGCATTCCGTCAGAATAGTGCTGGTTGCAGGTCACCGGAATCATCGGCACTCGCGACATTCCAATCGACCGGAGCCGCCCCCTGCTGCTGCAGAAGATCGTTGGCGCGGGAGAACGGTCTCGAGCCGAAGAATCCTCTTCGCGCTGACAGCGGTGAAGGATGCGCGGACTCGATGATCGGCGTCTCACCCAGCATCGGCTCGAGCCGCGCAGCATCTTTGCCCCACAGGATCGCAACCAGCGGCCGGCCGCGGGCCACCAGTGCCCGAATTGCCAGCTCGGTGATCTCCTCCCAGCCCCAACCGCGATGAGAGCCCGGCTCTCCCGGGCGAACCGTGAGCACACGGTTCAGCAGCAGCACACCCTGGTCGCTCCAGGCACTCAGGTCACCATGCACCGCCGGCTGGATGCCGAGATCATCGTGCAGCTCACGATAGATGTTCACCAGGCTCCGCGGCAGCGGACGCACATGGCGATCGGCGGCGAAGGAGAGCCCGATGGGATGCCCTGGGGTCGGGTATGGATCCTGCCCGACGATGAGCACGCGCACATCGTCCAGCGGCCGCTGGAACGCTCGCAGAATGTGCTCGGGCGCAGGAAGGTAGGGCTCGGACTGCAGTCGTTGCTCCATCGCGGCGATCGCATCCGCCTCCGGGGCGAGAGCCGCGGCCCAGCCGGGATCGATCAGCGAGCGGTGCAACACCCGCGGTCAGTCCTCGGATTCGGTGCGCACGCGCAATGTTCCACGGGCGAGCAGGTGCTGTGCGGACTGCGCGACCGGACGCATCGTGATCAGATCGAGGTTCACGTGGCCCGGAGCGTCGAGGGCGTAGCCGATGACGTCGGCGACGTCGTGGGCAGTGAGCGGAGCATCCACACCGGAGTACACCGACTCCGCGCCGAGTCGATCTCCGCGCAGGCGGTTGAGGGTGAACTCTTCGGTGTGCACCATGCCCGGGGCAACCTCGACGACGCGCAACGGCTCGCCGTTGAGTTCCTGACGCAGCACCTTGACGATCATCGACTGCGCGGCTTTCGCTGCGTTGTAGCCGGATCCGCCGGGGTACGCCGTCTGTGCTGCTGTGGAGGTGACGAAGATCAGGTCGCCATGACCGTCGGATACCGCAGCACGCCGCAACAGCGGCAGCATCCCGGCCACCAGCCGCTGGGTCGCGAGCACGTTGACGTCGAACATCCACTGCCAGTCATCGCTGTTGCCGTCTTCGACGCGATCGGTTCCGCGGGCGCCGCCAGCAACCTGTACGAGCGCGTGCACGGGCCCGGAAGCATCCAACTCGGCGATGAGGTCGGCCACCGCATCCGCGTCGGTCAGATCGCACGCGATCGCCGAAGCCCCGGTCTCCTCGACCAGTTGCTGCAAGCGATCCTGGCGTCTGGCGACGCCAATGACGTCCCAACCACGGGAGCGGAGCTCTCGCACGGTCGCCTCGCCGATCCCTGAACTTGCACCTGTCACGACTGCACGCCTGATCACCATGCATCAACCGTACGGCTTTTCCGCCGCGGCGCATGTTACGTAACATTTCCGGCGCGTTGTTGCGCAGCACGGCGTTACGTACTCTTCATGAAGCGGCATCCGCCGTCCTGACCTCTATCCGATCCAGGGAGAACCTCATGTCCGCAGCTGAAACCTGGCGTTTCGAGACCAAGCAGATCCACTCGGGCGCCGCACCCGACCCGGTCACGAAGGCACGTGCCACACCGATCTACCAGACCACGTCGTACGTCTTCGACAATGCGGACCACGCTGCGAATCTGTTCGCGCTCGCTGAGTTCGGCAACATCTACACGCGCATTCAGAACCCCACCCAGGACGTGCTCGAGCAGCGCCTCGCCGCCCTCGAAGGCGGCACCGGTGCTCTCGTCCTCTCCAGCGGCCAGGCGGCATCGACGTTCGCTGTGCTGAACATCGCGCAGGCCGGCGATCACATCGTCTCTTCCAGCTCGATCTACGGCGGCACGTACAACCTTTTCAAGTACACCCTCGCCAAGCTCGGCATCGACGTCACGTTCGTCGAGAACCAGGACGACGCCGAAGAGTGGCGACAGGCCATCCGCCCGAACACCAAGCTGCTGTTCGCGGAGACCATCGGAAACCCGCGCATCAATGTGCTCGACATCCGCACCATCGCAGATATCGCTCACGCGGACGGCGTCCCGCTGATCGTCGACAACACGATCGCGACGCCGTACCTGCTGCGTCCGTTCGAGCATGGCGCTGACATCGTCGTCCACTCGGTGACGAAGTTCCTCGGCGGCCATGGCACCACCATCGGCGGCGCCATCATCGATGGCGGCACCTTCGAATGGTCTAAGAACGTTGAGAAGTTCCCGGGCTTGAGCGAGCCAGACCCCTCGTACCACGGCGCCAGCTACACCACCGCCGTCGGTGACTCGCTCGCGTACATCATCAAGGCTCGCGTGCAGCTGCTTCGTGACCTCGGATCGGCCATCTCCCCGCAGAGCGCGTGGAACCTCATCCAGGGCATCGAGACTCTCTCACTGCGCATCGAGCGCCACGTGCAGAACGCGCAGGAGATCGCCGAGTGGCTCGACAGCCGCGAGGACATCGCCTCGGTGAACTACTCGGGCCTGCCCGCGTCGCCGTGGTACGCCAAGGCCAACGAGTACCTCCCCAAGGGCGTCGGCGCTGTGCTGTCGTTCGAGCTCAAGGGCGGCGTCGAGGCAGGTCGTGAGTTCGTCAACAGCCTGTCGCTGTTCAGCCACCTCGCTAACATCGGCGACGTGCGCTCACTCGTCATCCACCCGGCATCCACCACGCACTCGCAGCTCTCGCCTGAGCAGCAGCTCACTGCCGGCGTCACGCCGGGCCTGGTGCGCCTGTCGGTAGGACTCGAGAACATCGACGACCTCAAGGCTGACCTCGACCAGGCACTCGCTGCCGCGCGTCGTGTGTCGGAGGCTGCTCGCGCCTAAGGCGTCCACAGCCCGCGCTGAGCGGTACTGGAAGAAGAACCCGGGTCGGTGCAACCGCTGACCCGGGTTCTTCCTCTTCACCGAGCAGATGGCACACGCCGGGGCGGACCAGACGCGTAACGTGCGCCCGGATGCCCCCTGAGCAGGCGACAATGGAGGCATGGACTGGCAGAGCACCTCCGAAGACACCGTGCCCTCGGCACGGGTGACGGCGGCGGATGCTCGTCTGCTGCGAGCGCGACCCCCTGTCACCGGAGCGTGGCGCGACGGCGACCCGGTCGGAGACCGCAAGTTCGTGGCATTCGGACCATTCCGCACCGAGAGCGGGCAGGAGTTGCCCAGCATCCGCGTGGCCTATGAGTCGTGGGGCGAGCTGAACGACACTCGCACCAACGCCATTCTTGTGCTGCATGCGCTCACCGGTGACAGCCACCTGCGCGGTGAAGCCGGCGCCGGGCATCCGACGGCCGGCTGGTGGGAAGACATCGTCGGACCCGGTGCGCCGCTAGACACCGATCGCTGGTGCGTCATCGCGCCGAACATGCTCGGCGGATGCCAGGGTTCCACCGGCCCCGCAAGCGTCGCCCCGAACGGTTATGAGTGGGCCTCGCGCTTTCCCTACCTCACGATCCGTGATCAGGTCGAAGCTCAAGTGCTGCTGGCGGATCAGCTGGGAATCGACAGCTGGGCGGCCGTGATCGGCGGTTCGATGGGCGGCATGCACGCACTGGAATGGGCTGTCACACATCCCGAGCGCGTTGAGCGTCTCGCGGTGCTGTCTTCTCCCCCGACGACCACGGCCGACCAGATCGCTCTGAACTCTGTGCAGATCGAGGCGATCCGCATCGATCCTCGATTCCAGGGCGGCGAGTACTACGATCTCAGCGACGGGGACGGCCCGCACCGCGGTCTCGCGTTGGCCCGCCGGATGGCGCTACTGAACTATCGCAGCCCGATCGAGTTGAACCAGCGCTTCCAACGCTCGTGGCAGTCCGGGGTGTCGCCGCTGGGCAGCGGCGGCCGCTTCGCCGTGGAGAGCTATATCGACTTCCACGGAAACAAGTTCACTCGCCGTTTCGATGCCAACAGCTATATCACCGTGGTCGAGGCGATGAACTCGCATGATGTCGGACGCGGCCGTGGCGGTGTTGAGGAGGCCCTGCACACGGTCACCGCGACCACACTTGTCCTCGGCATCGACACGGACAGGCTGTTCCCGGTCGACGGGCAGCATCGCATCGCGCGCAGCATCCCGAACACCCTCGACGGCAACGAAGCGGTCGTGCTGGCCAGCGACTTCGGGCACGACGGTTTCCTCATCGAGACCGATGAGGTCGGCGCCCACCTGCGCCGGTTGCTCGCGGCGTGAGTCAGTCGCGCAGGTAGTTCCACGGCAGAGCTGCGGTCTCCAGACGATGGCGGCCGGTGCCGCCCTCGGGGTGTGTTGCATCGCCGCCCCAGACGAAGACGCCGCCGTCGATGATGTGCGTGGCGTAGAGCGAAGGTGCGGATGCTTGCGCCAACGCCGCCGCAACGCTCTCGCTCGACGCCAACTCATGCAGTGTCACCCACGTCGGCGGGAACAGGCGCAGCCGGCCCTCGGCGTGCAGCCGCAGCGCTTCAGGGGGTGTCAGCCAGCGCGATTCCTCTACTTCATCGGGCGCAAGGACGAGCTCTCCCGCGGGCGCGGGCGCAAGGAAGAACCAGGTGCGTATGCGTTTTGGTGCTTCGGCCGGTGGTATCCAGCACGACAGCGTGACCAGGCGGGCTGGCCGAAGCCCCACTTCTTCTGCACACTCGCGAATCGCTGCGACCGCGGCGATCTGCTGCTCCTCACCAGCGTCAGCGCGGTCGAGCTCTTCGACCACCCCGCCGGGGAAGACCCAGCCGCCGGCGAACGAGCCGTGGTCGGGTCGGCGAATCAGCAGAGTCTCCAGCCCGCCGGGTGAATCGCGCAGCAGTATCGCTGTCCCACCGACCGGCATCGTATCCATGGGATCACCCTACGCGTCACGGCGTTCGCCCCGAGGATTACGGTCGCCTCACCGTTTCCAGCCGGGCCAGTATCGCGCCGTGCGGACGGCTACCCTGATCCGTGCGAGCGTGGGTAGCGAGGATCTCGAACCCGGCGCGCGCGAGTTCCTTCTTCAGGGCATCGACCGGCCAGAAGTAGGCGGTCACTACTGCATGGTCGAAGGGCTCGATCCGAGGGCCCTCGAAGAAGCCGAGCAGCAGCGTGCCGCCTGGGTGGAGGCAGCGCGCGAACTCTCCGATGATCGAGGGAACGCGCTCGGGCTCGGTATGGATGAGGGAGTACCAGCTCAGGATTCCGCCCAGAGAGCCATCCTCCACAGGCAGCGACTCCAGGTCACCGACGCGGAAGAGCAGGTCCGGGAACCGGGCTGCCGCGCGCCCGACGAATTCGGGCACGAGGTCAAGCCCTTCGACCTCGACACCGTGGTCGCGGAGAAATGCCGTCCAGTGGCCGGGCCCGCTCCCCGCGTCGAGAGCACGGCCTCTGATCGTTGCAGCCCACTCGGAAATGACCCGGCGGTCCTCGGCGGCCATCGCCTCGACGGAGCCGAGGTACTCGGTGTACTCATCCGCTCGGGCCCCATAGCTGCTCCGGACCTTCTCGACAGCCATCAACCCTACGGCGTGCTGTCGCGCGCGGAGGAGATTTCATCGACCGCCTTCTCGAGCCGCTCGATCTTGCCGTCGATCTCGCCCTCATATCCTGCACGGATGTCGGCTTTCAGAACCAACGATATGCGTGAGCCGAACGGCTCCACCGCTTCGGTCGCCCGCTTGACGACGTCCATCACCGTGTCCCAGTCGGGGCCTTCAATCTCGGTGAACATGCTGGTGGTTCGGTGCGCGAGCCCCGATTCACGAACAACCTTCACGGCTGCTGCGACCGCGTCATGGACGGAACCGTCTTCGCGGCCGGTGCCAGAAGGAGCAACGGAGAATGCAACAAGCATCATGTACCTCTCAGATCAGGATCGGTGGGAAATAGGGCGAACAGGAACGCGCACGAGTGCCCGAACCGCAAGCACCAGCAGGACGACCACCAACACGTTGCGAACGGTCAGCAGCAACACCGGTAGCAGCTGGGTGCGCAATAATCCGTCGTAGGTCAGCGGATAGACCAGGCAGGTCAGCGCAGCCAGGCCGAGTACGATGCCGGCCGGCACGCCCGAGCGGGTGCGATCGAAGATGATCCACATGATCACCGGAACAATCAGCCATGTCTGGAACTGGGGCGAACCGACTTTGTTCGTCACGATCAGCACAAGTACCGCGGCCAGAGCGAGCGGCGGGAACAGCCGAGGAAACGACGCCCCGCGCATCGCTTTGACTGCCCCGATCCCGATGACGACGGCCAGCGCCAGCACCATCAGCGGGGTCAGCATCCAGGCGATGAACTCGACGCCCGGTGCGCCGATCTGGAACGTCAGAATGTCGAAGCTGTAATCAACGGATGCTGCGCCGAAATGCGCCATCCACATGAACGGTGTCGCGGCGACCGCTTCGATCTGCAGGCCGCGTCCGGTCTGCTCGGTCAGAAAACCGAACAGATGCTGGTCAGCACCGAGGAGGAACAGCACGACGATGATCGCCGCCGTGGTCGCTGCTGCGGTGAGGAGGATACGCATCCGATTCTTCGATGCCGCGACCGCCGCGAGCACAAGAGCCCCCGGCCAAATCTTGATCCAGGCGGCGAATGTGAGCACGATCGCGGCCGCGCCGGGGCGGCGCACGAGCCACAGCCCGCCCACGACAGCCAGCGGCACCGTCACCGCATCGATGCGGTACATGGCGATCGGGCCGAACAGCGCCAGCACTCCCGTCCAGAACCATCCCGCTGAGCGCCGCCGTGCGGAACCGGTGCGCCCGACGAGCAGGCCGAAGGCGACCGCATCCAGAGCTGTCACCAACACCGCCCAGCCGATCAGATACGCATCCACCGCCCCGACCACCCCTGTCAGCGGCCACGCGAGCACCTGTGTGAACAGCATGGGCAGCAGCGCCGGTTGCGGGTATACCCACGACTCGGTGATCCCGACCACGGGCCCACCGCTGAGTGCCGCCTGGGACCACGGCTGATACACGATGACGACGTCGCCCATCGGCTGGCTCGGAAACACCCACCCCTGCCAGGCGACGAGAACATGCACGGCGAGGAACGTGCCCCACAGCAACAGTGTCCGCAACCTCACGAGAGCAGGTCCCCGATGGCAACGGGAAGAGCCTCTGCCACATCGAGCGCGACGATCGGGTGCCCGGTCTGACCATCAAGCGCCCCGGATGCTATGCGTGCCGCATATCCGTGCAACCATGCTCCGGCAGCGGCGAGCTCAGCGATCGGAGCCGCCGGCTTGCTGGCCAGGAGCGCGCCGAGCGCGCCGGCAAGCACGTCACCGGCGCCGGCCGTGGCCAACCAGCCCGGTGCGGACGCCACCGCGATGACAGCGTCGCCGGCTGCCGCCACGAGCGTTGTGGATCCCTTCACCAGCACGGTGCATCCCAGTGCTTCGGCGACTGCGGCCGCATCCGCCGCACGATCCCCGGATTCAGTCAGTTCGAGCTGCTCGCACAACCGAGCGAATTCCCCCGCGTGCGGAGTCACGAGTACGGGCGCAGCAGCTCCACGAACCAGATCCAGCGCGCCTGCATCAACGACGACGGGTGCCTGACCCGCCAGGACCTCGTGCAGCGCCTCGGTCTCCGCAGGGATACGCGTCGCCGCGTCTGTGCCTGACCCGATGACCCAGGCATCCACTCGGGTGCGTCCGATGTCCGGTGCCGCCACTGTCTCCGGTCGGCGGGCGATGACAGCGTCCGCTGCGCGCCCCGTCCCGACGAATCGAACGAATCCCGCACCTGCACGCCACGCTGCCTCAACACTCAGCACGGCAGCGCCCGGATAGGCATCCGTCCCCGTCCGAACAGCGACAACGCCCCGAGAGTACTTGTCGTCGCCAGCGCCGGGCACCCGCAGCAGGTGCGCGGTGTCAGCCCGGGACCACTCGCGCATATCGACCATGGCTTCCACGCTAGCGCGCCTGCCCGGTTGAGACGGCACTACGGTCGAAGGGTGAGTCTTCTCTTTTCCCCTCTCAGCATCCGTTCTGTCACCTTCCCGAACCGCCTCTGGGTCTCCCCGATGTGTATGTACAGCGCAATCGACGGCGTGGTGCAGGAATGGCATCACACCCACCTCACCCAGTTCGCCAGCGGTGGCGCCGGGCTCATCGTCGCCGAGGCATCCGCTGTCGTTCCCGAGGGCCGTATCTCCCCGCGCGATGCCGGGCTGTGGAACGATGCGCAGCGTGATGCGTGGGCGCCGATCGTTGCGGCGATTCATGCGCGTGGTGGACTCGCCGGAATCCAACTCGCCCACGCCGGCCGCAAAGCCTCCACGTGGTGGCCGTGGGCCGAGACGCAGGGATCAGTCGCGCATGCTGACGGCGGCTGGCAGGCGGTCGCGCCGTCGGCCGTCGCCTTCGCCGGCTTCGATGAGCCGGCCGCGATGGATGCCGCGGGCATCGAGAGCCTTGTTGACAGCTTCCGCGCCGCTGCCCGACGTGCACTGGATGCCGGGTTCGACGTACTGGAGGTTCACGGCGCGCACGGGTATCTGCTGCACCAGTTCCTCTCCCCGCTGTCGAATCTGCGCACCGACGAGTACGGCGGTTCGCTCGAAAACCGGGCACGGCTGCTCCTGCGCGTGGTTGGTGCTGTGCGCGAAGAGGCCGGCAACGATGTGCCGCTCTTCGTCCGTATCTCAGCCACCGACCACGCCGATGGCGGCTTCCTCCCCGCGGAGGCGACCGCGGTGAGCACGTGGCTGCTCGAGCACGGAGCCGATCTCATCGACGTCTCCAGCGGCGGACTCGTGGCGCACCAGCAGATCGATGTGCATCCTGGCTATCAGGTGCCGCTTGCCGCGACGCTTCGCCAGAGCGGTGCGGTCCCGACGAGCGCTGTCGGACTCATCACCACGGCACAGCAGGCCGAGCAGGTGCTTGCCGATGGCGCGGCTGATGCCGTCTTCGCCGGTCGGGAATGGCTACGGGATCCGCACTTCGGCCTGCGGGCCGCACACGAACTCGCAGCACCAGTCACGTGGCCGTCCCAGTACCTCCGCGCACGCTGGCGCTGACCTCCGAGGGTACGCGCCCCGAGGGGCACGGGCGCATCAGCGCCCGTGCACCCGTCGAGTCGCATCCTGGACCTCGCCGATGAGCTCTTCGAGGATGTCCTCCAAGAACAGCACCGCAGTCGTCTCGCCCTGGGCGTTGCGCACCTTCGCGAGGTGCCGGCCGGCACGGCGCATGAGTGCAAGCACGTCTTCCAGGTCGGTGTCTTCCTGCACCGGCACCATGTGATGGATGCGCTTGGTCGGGATCGGTGCCACGGTCATCGTGGCGGCGTCCGCTCCTTCCGAGGCACGCAGGATGTCCTTGAGGTGCACGTAACCGACCGGCACCTGCTGCTCATCCACGATCACGTAGCGGGAGAATCCGTATCGAGCGACGGCGCGCTCAATGTCATCCGGTGTCGTGGTCTGCGGCAGCGTGACCAGATCACCGAGCGAGACGGCGACATCACGTGCCTTCTTATCGGTGAACTCCACGGCCTTGGCGACAGCACCAGAGGTATCTGAAAGCAGTCCCTCCCGACGCGACTGGGTGACGATCGTGGCCACTTCGTCGATCGTGAAGGTCGACGCCGCTTCGTTCTTCGGCTCGACCTTGAACAGCCGCAACACACCATTGGCGGTCGTGTTCAGAACCCAGATCACCGGCATGAACACCTTCGACACCCATACCAGCGGTGGGGCGAGGATGAGCACCGCACGATCAGGTACCGAGAACGCCAGGTTCTTCGGCACCATTTCGCCGAACACCACGTGCAGGTACGAGACCAGCAGCAGTGCGATCGCGAAGCCGACGATGTCTACAACCGCATCCGGCCACCCGAGAGCGTGCATCGGCACACCGAGCAGATGGTGGATCGCGGGCTCTGAGACGTTCAGGATCAGCAATGAGCAGATCGTGATGCCGAGTTGGGACGTGGCGAGCATGAGCGTTGCATGCTCCATGGCAAACAGCGCAGTCTTAGCCGCCCGCGACCCCTGCTCCGCGCGGGGCTCGATCTGCGAGCGGCGTGCCGAGATCACGGCGAACTCTGCGCCGACGAAGAAGGCGTTCGCGATGAGAAGTACGACGAGCCAGACGATTCCTGCCCAGTCGTTCATCGGGTCACCCCCTCGGCCGTGGCGTCAACCGGCACGGGCGTGTACCGGATGCGATCGACGCGGCGACCGTCCATCCGGATCACCTGCAGCACACCAGAGTCCAACGAGACCTCATCTCCGATCACGGGAACGCGCTCGAGAACACTCATCATGTAGCCGCCGACGGTGTCGTAGACATCTCCCTCGGGAACCTGGACTCCTGTGCTGCTGCGCAGCTCATCAGGACGCAGCTCCCCCGGAAACGCGATCGAGTCGCTGCTGCGAACGACGCCGGCACGGGTGCGGTCGTGTTCGTCTGAAACCTCTCCCACGATCTCCTCGATCAGATCCTCCAGAGTGACGATTCCGGCGGTTCCGCCGTACTCGTCAACGACGATGGCCATCTGGTAGCCCTTGGCGCGCAATTCGGATACCAGCACATCGAGGTGCAGCGTCTCCGGTACGCGTAACGGATCCGTGGACAGCGCGCCCACCGGAACGTCCACGCGACGCTCCCGCGGCACCGAAACCGCCGCTTTCAGATGCACGACGCCGGTGATGTCGTCGAGGTCGTCCGAATACACCGGGAACCGGCTCAGGCCGGTGCGTCGGGCCAGTTGAATGACGTCTTCGGCCGAATCCCCGGAGAAGATCGCGTGCATGCTGGGACGCGGGGTCATGACGTCGCCCGCGGAGAGCCGGGCGAAGGTCAGACTGCGATCGAGCAGGCTGGCGGTGTCCGCCTCCAGCACACCGGCAAGCGCCGAACGGCGCACCAGTGAGGAGAGCTCTTCAGCGCTTCGTGCGCCGGACAGCTCTTCTTTCGGCTCAATGCCCATGCTGCGCAGCACCCCGTTGGCGCTGTTGTTGAGCATCACGATCGCCGGTTTGAACACCGCGGTGAAACCGGTCTGGAATGGGATGACCAGCTTGGCTGTCTGACGAGGCAGCGCGAGGGCGAAGTTCTTCGGAACGAGCTCGCCGAGAATCATCGACAGCACAGTGGCGACCACTATCGCAACGACGGTGGCGACAGGACGGACAGCACCTTCGGCGATGCCCCAGGTGATCAGCACCGGGCCGAGCAGGTTGGAAAGCGCTGGCTCCATCGTGTAACCGGTCAGCAGAGTCGTCAGCGTGATGCCCAGCTGCGCCGACGATAGATGAGTGGACGTGTGTTTGAGAGCGGAGATCGTCAGCGCCAGCCGGCTTTCGCCGCGGGCCTGACGAGCTTCTAGCTCTGCACGATCAAGGTTGACGAGGGCGAACTCACTCGCAACGAATAAACCTGTTCCTACTGTGAGTAGGAGCCCCACGCCCAGCATGACGTAGTCCATCAGCTGCTCCCCTCCTCAGAGGAAGGCAACGGGCAGTGGGGCACAATACTACAACTGGGAGGGTCGTCCATGATGCTTAGATTCTACCGAACTTCTACCAGCTGACCGGCAGCGCCTTGCCCTCCTCGTAGCCCGCAGCCGATTGCCTGCCGACCAGCGCGCGTTCGTGAAACTCCGGCACAGACGCCGCTCCCGCGTAGGTGAACGACGAACGCACCCCGGAGGTGATCATGTCGAGCAGATCCTCCACACCCGGGCGCAGCGGGTCGAGGTAGATCTTCGAGGAGGAGATCCCCTCTGCGAACAACTCCTTGCGTGCGCGCTCGTAGGCGTCGAGCCGACCGAACCGCGCTTGCACCGCTTTCGTGGATGCCATCCCCCACGACTCCTTGTAGATACGCCCCTCGGCGTCAGTAAGCAGCTCACCGGGAGCCTCGATCGTTCCGGCGAACCAGGAGCCGATCATCACGGATGCGGCTCCCGCCGCCAGTGCCAGCGCGACGTCGCGCGGATAGCGCACTCCCCCGTCTGCCCAGACGTGTGCTCCGTGGGAGCGCGCAGCCTCTGCGGTTTCGAGCACGGCCGAGAATTGTGGTCGTCCCACCGCGGTCATCATCCGCGTGGTGCACATCGCGCCGGGACCGACGCCGACTTTCAGAATGGATGCCCCGGCATCGACGAGATCGTGCACCCCGTCGGCGGTGACGATGTTGCCGGCCACGATCGGGATACCGAGATTCAGCGCGGCGACGGTGCGAAGCGCACGCAGCATCCCGTCCTGGTGCCCGTGCGCAGTGTCGAGGACGAGGACGTCGACGCCCGCTTCTGCCAGCGCTGTCGCCTTTGCGGCGACGTCGCCGTTGATCCCGACGGCGGCACCGACAGCGAGTCGACCGTCCGCGTCGACGGCTGGCGCATACAGCGTTGATCTCAGGGCGCTGCGCGCGCTGAGCGTTCCGACCAAGCGGCCATGATCGACGACCGCGACCACCTCCGCGCCCGTTTCGGTGATGACGTCGAATGCTGAACGCGCATCCGTGATGTCCTCAGCATCCAGAGCAGGCGTGCCGGTGTGCACAAGATCGCCCAACTGCGCATCGGGCAGGGCGGTTGCCAGCCGGGTGGCTGGCAGGATGCCGCGGATCGCGGATGTTTCCACGGTCGCGCCCCTTTCGGCGACGACGATGCCGTGCCCGACAGCAGGCGGTACCAGGCGCAGCGCATCAGCGGCCGTGGCTGAAGGTGGGAGCACGAGCGGGCTGTCCCATGCCACCGGCTGCGCCTTGACGTTGCGGATCGCAGCGTCCAGATCCTGCAACGGCATGTCCTGCGGAAGGATGCCCAGACCACCGCGCCGCGCAAGCACCGCAGCCAGCCGGGGACCGGTCACGGAGTTCATGTTCGAGGCGACCAGCGGCAACGTCGCAGGCGTGCCGTCGTGCGGTGAGAGATCCACGGAAAGCCGGCTGGTGATGTCGGAGTGCCGCGGCACCAGAAAGACATCTGAGTATGTGAGATCGACCTGAGGCTGCTCGCTGACGAACTTCATACCCCCACGGTATCTTTCCAAGCAGCGAAACGGGCGAGTCTACGCGCGTATTCACATGCCAGAACACGTTAGGCTAGTACACGCGATGCATCGTTCCGGACGTTTCGGACTCGAGCATGAGACACAGCTTCAGCGATGAAAGAGGGCGATAACGCGTGGCGAACCAGGTGGCCGGCGTCGGGGGTTCAGACGACGGAGATTTCGGAGCCAATTCGTGGCTCGTCGACGAACTCTACGAACAGTTCAAGGTTGATCGCAACTCCGTCGACAAGGAGTGGTGGCCGATCCTGGAGAACTACAAGCCCGCCAGCGCGGCGGCTCCGCCCGCTTCGACGACGCCATCGAGCACGTCCGCAGCCGCAGCCGAGCACCCCGTGACTGCACCGATCCCCGTGATCGGTCTGCAGCCGGTGGCGCGCACCACGGCGAAGCCCGCAGCGCCGGCACCGATCCCTGCCCAGGCTCCCAAGCCAACGGCCAAGGCCGCTGCCGAGGAATCGGCCGACGAGGACAAGGCCACTCCGCTTCGCGGCATGTCCAAGACCCTCGCGGCGAACATGGACCAGTCGCTCACCGTTCCGACAGCGACCAGTGTGCGCACGATCCCGGCGAAGCTGCTGATCGACAACCGCATCGTCATCAACAACCACATGTCGCGCTCGCGCGGCGGCAAGGTCAGCTTCACCCACCTCATCGGCTGGGCGCTGATCCAGACGTTGAAGGAGTTCCCAAGCCAGAACGTCTTCTACGCCGAGATCGACGGCAAGCCCTCTGTGGTCGCTCCCGCGCATGTCAACCTCGGCATCGCGATCGACATTCCCAAGCCTGACGGCACCCGTGCACTGATGGTGCCGAGCATCAAGCGCTCAGACACGCTGACGTTCACCGAATACCTCGCGGCCTACGAAGACCTCGTCACCCGCGCTCGAAACAACAAGCTGACCGCCGGCGACTTTGCCGGCACCACGGTCTCGCTCACGAACCCGGGCGGCATCGGCACCGTGCACTCCGTGCCTCGTCTGATGAAGGGCCAGGGCTGCATCATCGGCGCCGGCGCTTTGGACTACCCGGCAGAGTTCCAGGGCGCGAGCGCCAAGACACTGTCCGAGCTCGGCATCGGCAAGACCATCACGCTCACCAGCACCTACGACCACCGTGTCATCCAGGGTGCCGGGTCTGGCGAGTTCCTGAAGAAGGCGCACGAGCTGCTGATCGGTCAGCGCGGCTTCTACGACGACATCTTCGCTGCGCTGCGCATTCCGTACGCGCCCATCCGTTGGAACCCCGATATTGCCGTTGACCTCGCTGAGCGCGTCGACAAGCAGTCGCGGGTGCAGGAGCTCATCAATTCGTACCGCGTCCGCGGTCACCTGATGGCCGACATCGACCCACTCGAGTACGTGCAGCGTTCGCACCCCGACCTCGAGATCGAAAGCCACGGCCTGACGTTCTGGGATCTGGACCGCGAGTTTGTCACCGGCGGTTTCGGCGGTAAGCGCGTTATGAAGCTGCGCGACATCCTGGGCGTTCTTCGCGACTCGTACTGCCGCACGCTCGGCATCGAGTACATGCACATTCAGGATCCGGAGCAGCGCCGCTGGTTCCAGGAGAAGCTCGAGGTCAAGTACCAGAAGCCCGGCCACGCCGAGCAGCTGCGGGTCTTGCGCAAACTCAACGAGGCGGAAGCGTTCGAGACCTTCCTGCAGACGAAGTTCGTCGGCCAGAAGCGCTTCTCTCTCGAGGGCGGCGAATCGCTGATCCCCCTGCTGGATGAGATCCTTCAGGGCGCAGCCGCGGCTTCCCTCGACGGTGCGGCGATCGGTATGGCACACCGCGGCCGGCTGAACGTGCTCACCAACATCGCCGGCAAGACCTACGGTCACGTGTTCCGCGAGTTCGAAGGCATCCAGACTCCGGGCAACCAGCGCGGCTCTGGCGATGTGAAGTACCACCTCGGCACCGAGGGCACATTCGTCTCGGACGACAACTCCGAGCTGCCCATCTACCTCGCAGCGAACCCCTCGCACCTCGAGACCGTCGACGGCGTGCTCGAGGGCATCGTCCGCGCGAAGCAGGACCGCAAGCCCATCGGCACGTTCTCCTGGCTGCCGATCCTGGTGCACGGTGATGCCGCGTTCTCCGGGCAGGGCGTCGTCGTCGAGACGATGCAGATGTCGCAGCTGCGCGGTTACCGCACCGGGGGCACGATCCACGTGGTCGTCAACAACCAGGTCGGTTTCACCACGACGCCGACGGATGCCCGCACCTCGGTCTACGCGACCGACGTCGCCAAGACCATCCAGGCGCCGATCTTCCATGTCAACGGCGATGACCCCGAGTCGGTCATCCGCGTTGCTCAGCTCGCGTTCGAGTACCGTGAGCGCTTCCACAGCGACGTCGTCATCGATCTCGTCTGCTACCGCCGCCGCGGTCACAACGAGGGCGATGACCCGTCGATGACGCAGCCCCTGATGACCGACCTCATCCAGGCGAAGCGTTCGGTTCGCAAGCTCTACACCGAGGCGCTCGTCGGTCGCGGTGACATCACCCAAGAAGAGTACGAGCAGGCGAAGGACGACTTCCAAGGCCGTCTGGAGGTCGCGTTCGCTGAGACGCACGCTGCGGAGACCGGCGCAACGCCGATCGCTCCGGAACTCACGTCCTCGAACGAGGTCGTCGGCGAGCCCGAGGTCACCGGCATCTCGCCAGAGATCGTCTCGCTGATCGCGGAAGCATTCGCGAACAAGCCCGAGGGCTTCACCGTTCACCCGAAGATCCAGCAGCTGCTCGACAAGCGCGTCGAGATGACGCGCAGCGGCAACATCGACTGGGGCTTCGGCGAACTGCTCGCATTCGGGTCGCTGCTTGCTGAGGGCACCCCGGTGCGCCTGGCCGGCCAGGACTCGCGCCGTGGCACGTTCGTGCAGCGCCACGCAGTCATGCACGACCGCGCCAACGGGCAGGAATGGTTGCCGCTGTCGAACATCTCGGAGAGCCAGGGGCGATTCTTCGTCTATGACTCGCTGCTGAGCGAGTACGCGGCGCTGGGCTACGAGTACGGGTACTCGGTTGAGGCTCCAGAAGCTCTCGTGCTCTGGGAAGCGCAGTTCGGTGACTTCGCGAACACCGCCCAGGCCGTCATCGACGAGTACATCTCCTCAGCCGAGCAGAAGTGGGGCCAGCAGTCCGGCGTCACGCTCCTGCTGCCGCACGGGTACGAGGGCCAGGGCCCGGATCACTCCTCGGCACGCATCGAGCGTTTCCTGCAGCTGTGCGCTCAGGAGAACATGATCGTTGCCCGTCCGTCGACGCCGGCTTCGTACTTCCACCTGCTGCGCCGTCAGGCGTACGCTCGTCCGCGCAAGCCGCTCATCGTCTTCACGCCGAAGGCCATGCTGCGTCTGCGCGGTGCAACCAGCAGCGTCGAGGACTTCACCCAGGGTCGTTTCCAGCCCGTGATCGACGACAATCGCGGTGTAGACCCGGCGGCCGTCAAGCGTGTGCTCGTGCACTCCGGCAAGGTGCACTGGGATCTGCGCAGCGAGCTGGAGAAGAACCCGAACCCGGAGATCGCGCTGGTGCGGCTGGAGCAGCTGTACCCGACGCCGATCGATGCACTGAAGGCAATCACCGACTCGTACCCGAACGCGGAGCTCGTCTGGGTTCAGGAGGAGCCGGAGAACCAGGGCGCATGGCCGTTCCTCGCTCTCGCCTTCGCCGATGTTCCCGGTGACCGGCAGTTCCGGACCGTTGCACGCACGGCATCCGCTTCTCCGGCGAGTGGCTCCTCCAAGGTGCACGCCGTCGAGCAGGCAGATCTGCTCAAGCGTGCCCTCACGATGGACTGATCATGACCTGATCATGACTTGATCGCACGAACCCCGTAGCGCCGCAGATCCTGCAGCGCTACGGGGTTCGTGCTCAGTATCAGGTACTCAGTACCAGATACTCAGTACCGGCGCTTCAGCGGCTCGGAAAGCGTCGTCGATGGATGCAGCAACCTCAGCCGTGACATCCATCCGGCCAGCAGCCCGCAACTGCGCGGCGCTGACGCCACCGACGTACAGCGCGGAGAGCGTCGAGACATCAAGCGTGACATCCGCTTCTCCGCCCTCAACTGGGGTAAGCAGCGCGTGGCCGTCTTCGATGGCCAACCGCCAGCATCCCGAAGCGAAGCCGAGCGTATCTTCCACGCGCAGCACGATATCCAGCGGCGCGCGGTAGGTGCGAGCGGTGAGCGCGGCCGGAACATCCAGAATGCGCAACCAGCCGTGATCGTGCACCGCAATGTCGACACCACGCTGATCGGCAACCAGCCACGGCAGCGGATCATCGGTGGGCCGGAGGTCGACAGAGATCTTGTTCACGAGATCGTGCTGCAGAGCGAAGCCCCAGAGGGCGCGAAGCGCATCGGGTGTAACCGTGGAGATCTGGTAGATCGACATCTCAGAGCGGAACTGCCCGGGGATCTCTTCAACCTTGTACGCCATCACACCGCGCACAGCACCGGTCTCATCGAGATAGCGCACTCCACGCACGGCCGCCGGGGCGGGGTGACCGGCTGCAAGGCCTGCAACGCGGTCCCAACGGCGATCCCACCCGGCGACCTGCCCGGCTCGCTGGGTGCGCTCCACCTCGTGCAGCGCGGCAAAGCTCTTCTTCAACGTCTCTTTATCGACGTACTCCAGGGCGCCGGACGGCGTCCCCCCGGCCCACCCGGCTCGTCTGGTGTCGACGGTGACCCGCGCAACCGGAACCGCGGATGCGAAACCGTAGCGGCCGTAGATCGTCGCTTCCGAGACCGTGAGGCCGGCGATGGCGACGCCGGCGGATGCCGCTGCGCGAAGCTCGCCCTCTAGCAGGGCCCGGGCGATGCCGCGGCGCCGGTGCGTACCGGCCACGGTCACCGAACTGATCGCCCACATCTCGATCTCGCCGCCGGGAACCGTCAGCGGTGTGGTCCAGGAGTTGATTGTCGCAACCGGCCACGCACCCACCGGTGCATCCGCCTCGAACACGCCGATGTTGCGACGGTCAGCGATCGCGGCGCCATCGGCCTCGACGACATCTGCTGCCGGATCCTTGTCGAGGAACCCCCGAGCGTCGGCGCGCACGAAGGCTTCGCTATCGGCAGCCGAGGCGGTGTCGATAATTCGATAGGTCAGTCGTTGAACGGCAAGCCGATCAAAAGAAGAGGGGTCGACGGGGACATTTCGTGCGTCGGTCATCCTTCCACCCTAAAGGCAGACCACC
The DNA here is from genome assembly GCF_051842855.1 of Microbacterium sp. A94. Taxonomy (NCBI): domain Bacteria; kingdom Bacillati; phylum Actinomycetota; class Actinomycetes; order Micrococcales; family Microbacteriaceae; genus Microbacterium; species Microbacterium sp. A94. The sequence continues at coordinate 860,659 of NZ_JBPXMU010000001.1, forward strand.
GACAGCGTCGGTCAGTGCGCGGCAGCCTGGGCAGCGCGCAGCTTGGCCAGCACCTGGTCACGCAGCTCTTCCGGAGCCGTCTCCTTGCACGCGCGAGCCACGACCTCGGTCAGAGTGCTGGCGACAAGCGCCTCACCCTGGCAGGACGCGCAGTTCTCGATGTGCTCGCGGATCTCGGCGTGCTCGGTCTTGCACACCTCGTTGCGGAGGTACTCCTCCAAGTCCTGACGGGCTTTGGTGCAGCCGCAATCGCTCATTTCTTGCTCCTTGTAGCGGCCGCGGCAATTCCTCGCTCCGCGGCATAATCCGACAGCAACTCGCGCAACATCCGTCTGCCACGGTGCAGACGACTCATCACGGTGCCGATGGGGGTTTTCATGATGTCGGCGATCTCCTGGTAGGCGAATCCCTCGACATCTGCCAAGTAGACCGCCAACCGGAAGTCTTCCGGTACTTCCTGCAGGGCATCCTTCACGACAGACGCGGGCATCCGATCGATGGCTTCTGCCTCAGCCGAGCGGCTGTGCGTCGCCGTCGTCGACTCTGCTCCGCCCATCTGCCAGTCTTCCAACTCGTCGATCGTGCCCTGATAGGGCTCGCGCTGACGCTTGCGGTAGATGTTGATGTACGTGTTCGTGAGGATGCGGTACAACCACGCCTTGAGGTTCGTTCCCTGTGTGAACGACGCCCAGGACGCGAAGGCCTTGACGAACGTCTCCTGCACAAGGTCTGCCGCATCGGCGGGATTGCGCGTCATACGCATCGCCGCCGCATACAGCTGATCCATGAAGGGAATCGCCTGTTCCTCGAACTCACGCCGAGCGTCGCCGAGTGTGTCTGCGGGTGCCGTGTCATCCATCACGGGCCAGTCTAGGCCGACGAGCACCTCCAGCCCACTCTCCAGCGTTGCGACCATAGTCACTCCTTCTCGGCGGTTTGCGTACCATTCACTAAGGTGGAACCGATGACTGACACACGGTATTCCCCTTCCCCCGCCAGGGGCGCCTACACCGCGCCCGATGCATCTGGCGCTGTGAACTCGACGCTGACCATTCCCGGGTCGAAGTCACTGACCAACCGCGAGCTGATCATTGCCGCTCTCGCCGATGGCCCCGGCCGCCTGGTCGGCCCGCTGCATTCCGATGACTCGCGCCGGATGGTCGATGCGCTGCGAGCACTCGGAGTAGGTATCGAAGAGGTCGAAGGGGCCGGTGAATTCGGTCCTGACCTGGAGATCACTCCCGCGCCGCTCACCGGCGGAGCCGAGATCGACTGCGGGCAGGCCGGCACCGTCATGCGTTTCATCGCACCGCTTGCGGGCCTTGCCACTGAGGATGTCCGCATCACCGCGCATGAAACCGCGCTTCACCGTCCGATGGGTGCCATGATCACCGCGCTGCGCGATTTGGGCGTCGACATTGATGACGAGGGCACGTGGTCCCTGCCGTTCACCGTTCGCGGCCATGGCCGCATTCGCGGCGGTCGCCTGGAAGTGGATGCCTCGGCATCCAGCCAGTTCGTCTCAGGGCTCCTGCTGGCCGCCCCCCGCTTCGACGTCGGATTGCACCTCGTCCACACCGGTGAGCACCTGCCGAGCCTGCCGCACATCGACATGACGATCGAGTCGCTCAGCCGCCGCGGCATCCGCATCGAAAGACCGGCGACCGGCGAGTGGCTGGTGGAGGCGGGCATCCCGCGCGCCAAGGAGATCGCGATCGAGCCTGATCTGTCCAACGCCGCACCATTCCTGGCAGCGGCGATGGTCACCGGTGGCGAGGTGACGATCACGGGATGGCCGCTGCATTCCACCCAGCCGGGCGCGCTGCTGCCGGAGATCCTGCAGGCCATGGGCGCCCACGTCGGCCGTCACGGCGGCGCGATGACCGTACGCGCCGGTGACAGCATCCGTGGCCTCGATCTGGACCTCTCCGCTGCCAGTGAACTGTCGCCCACGATCGTCGGGCTCGCGGCCTTCGCCGATGCGCCCACGACCATCCGCGGTATCGGGCATACGCGGATGCATGAAACCGATCGCATTGCCGCGCTGCTCAAGAACCTCACGGCCCTCGGCGGAGAGGTCGAGGAACTTCCCGATGGGCTGCGCATCATCCCGCGTCCGCTGACCGGCGGCCACTGGGGCGCGCACCACGATCACCGTATGGCGACAACCGGAGCGCTGGTCGGACTGCGCGTGCCCGGCGTCATCATCGATGACATCGGCACCACGGCCAAGACTCTGCCGGAGTTCACCCAGCTGTGGGAGCGGATGCTGGGAGGCACCGCCGCGTGAGTTGGCTCGGCCCAGACGATGACCTCGAAGACGACTTCGAGGACTTCGACGAGACCAGCATCCGTCAGCGCCCTAATCCGAAAGCCAATCGTCCACGCACCAAGCGCCGGCCAGCGCACGAGGATGCGCAGGTCGGCAGGGTGCTCGGAGTCGATCGCGGCCGCTACAGCGTCATGCTGGATGAGGACACCACCGACGAACGGGTGATCACCAGTACGCGGGCACGCGAGCTCCGCCGCACTCCCATCGTCACCGGAGACCGGGCCCGTGTCGTGGGCGATACCTCCGGGACCGAAGGCACGCTCGCACGCATTGTCAGCATCGTCGATCGCACATCGTTGCTTCGTCGCAGCGCCGATGACAGCGATCTCGTCGAGCGCGTCATCGTGGCCAACGCCGATCAGATGCTGATCGTGGTCGCAGCCGCCGATCCCGAACCACGCGCACGCCTGGTCGATCGTTACCTGGTCGCCGCTTTGGATGCCGGCATCCGCCCGCTGCTGGTCGTGACGAAGACCGATCTCGCCGATCCGAGCGCATTCCTGTCGTATTTCGACGGACTCGACCTGCAGGTGTTCACCAGCGCGAACGACCAGATGCCGCTCGAGGAGATCGGTGCGGCACTGATCGGCCACTCCACTGTTTTCGTCGGCCACTCCGGCGTCGGCAAGTCAACCCTGGTGAACGCTCTCGTCCCTACGGCAGACCGGGCTACCGGGCACGTCAATCAGGTCACCGGGCGCGGGCGTCACACCTCCTCGTCGACCGTCTCGCTGCGATACGAGGGCGCGGCCGGCTCCGGATGGGTGATTGATACTCCCGGGGTTCGTTCTTTCGGTCTCGGTCACATCGACCCGGCGAATGTGCTTGCCTCGTTCACGGAGCTCGCGTACGTCGCCCAGCGCTGTCCCCGCGGATGCACCCACCTGCCGGATGCTCCGGACTGTGCGCTCATCGAAGCAGCGGAGCAGGGTGAGCTGAACCCGGCCGAACTCGGGCGGCTGGACTCCCTGCAGCGCCTGCTGCAGACCTTCGCCGACAAGGCCGAAGCGAACCCGGGTTCGTCCTCGGGTCGATAGGCTGGTGCACGTGACGAATCTGCGCCTCGAACCCGGTACCGCTGCTCCCGACTTCTCGCTTCAGGATCAGGACGGGTCCACTGTGACCCTCGCTGACCTTCAGGGCCAGAAGACGATTCTGTACTTCTACCCGGCGGCGATGACACCGGGATGCACGACGCAGGCGTGCGACTTCCGCGACAGCATCGCGTCGCTGCAGGGTGCCGGCTACCGCGTGATCGGCATTTCTCGGGATGAGCCGAGCAAGCTCGCTGCATTCCGTGAGCGCGATGCTCTCCCCTTCACGCTGCTCAGCGACCCCGATCACGCCGTGCACTCCGCCTACGGCGTGTGGGGCGAGAAGATGAACTACGGCAAGGTCGTCAAGGGCGTCATCCGTTCGACCTTCGTTCTGGATGAGAACGGCACGATCACCCACGCACAGTACAACGTCAAGGCGACCGGGCACGTTGCACGGCTGCGCAAGACGCTCGGCCTGGACGCCTGACCCGCCTCAGTCGGCGACCGGGTCCTCGGTGGAGTCGGGCGGGCGGACGGCCTCTTTCCGCGTGCTCGCGAGCAGGAGGACGAAGCACACGACGCTCGGGATACCCACGCCCAGGACGAACGTCCAGGCGATCGGCGGCACAGTGAGAGTCGCGAGCACCAGCGCGATGGCGAGCAGCTGCAGCACCACTCCCCCGGACCGCGCCCACATGTGGCCGACCCGCGTCCCCCAGGCGAAGGCGAAGAGCGCCGCAGCACCGATCAGGGTCAGCACGATCAGTGCGATGGCTGTGATCAGCGACGCCGCTTCGCCCGCCCCCAACTGGAAAAGTTCGATGATCGCAAACACCGTTACGGCGGCGCCTTCGAGGGCCAAAACCGCAGCTGCTGCCATCGCAAGGCGGGGTGCACGCACAATGTCTCCTGAGAAATCAGATTTGTAGGCAGAAAATCCTTGATTTCGCGCCCGAGCTGTAACACAATGTTAACAGTCATGTGCTCCCACAGCGGCGTGGGGCGAGCAGATGCTCGCACTACAACTGAGCGACGACACCCGATATCGTCGCCCGAACTGAGCGTTCGTACCGCGATCACTCACTGAGAATCCACACCAAGGAGCCCTAATGGACTGGCGCGACAAATCCGCCTGCCTGACCGTCGATCCCGAGCTGTTCTTCCCCGTGGGGAACACCGGGCCTGCGGTCGACCAGATCGAGAAGGCCAAGGCGGTCTGCGCCACCTGCACCGTCACCGAGGTCTGCCTGCAGTACGCGCTGGAGACGAGTCAGGACTCCGGTGTGTGGGGTGGCCTTTCCGAGGACGAGCGCCGTGCGCTCAAGCGCCGCGCCGCTCGTGCGCGTCGCGCCTCCTGACCGCGTTCACACCTTTACGAAAAGGCCCTCCTTCCGGAGGGCCTTTCTCATTTCTTCAACCAGCGCATCGGGATATCGATGGACACCTCGGTGCCCTCCCCGTCGCTTCCGCGCCACTGGATGGAGCCGCTGAGCTCGCCCTGGATCAGAGTGTGAATGATCTGAGTCCCCAGGCCCTGTCCCACGCGCCCCTCCGGCATACCGTGCCCGGTGTCACGCACGGAGACGTGCAGGTTGTCGTCAGTTCGGACAGCGTCGATCGTGACGGTGCCTTCCTTGCCGGCGAGACCATGCTCGACGGCGTTGGTGACGACCTCGGTCAGCGCCAGGGCCAGCGGTGTCGCATATTCGCTCGGCAAAACGCCGAACTTTCCGGTTGACTGCGTGCGCGCACGGGTGTTGGGGGCAGCCGCCACCTCGGCGACAAGATTGAGCACACGATGGAAGACCTCGTCGAAGTCGACGGTCTGAGTGAGCCCCTGCGCCAAGGTGTCGTGCACGACGGCGATGGCGTCCACCCGACGCATGGCCTGGCTGAGGGCGTCCCGTGCTTCATCGGAATGCGTACGACGCGCCTGAATGCGCAGCAGCGATGCCACCGTCTGCAGATTGTTCTTCACACGATGGTGGATCTCACGGATCGTGGCATCCTTCGTGATCAGCTCCTGCTCCTGGTGACGCAACTCGCTCACGTCACGGCACAGGATGATCGCACCGATGCGGTTGCCATGATCCTTCAGCGGGATGGCCCGCAGTGACACGGTGACACCCCGCGCTTCGATGTCGGTCCGCCAGGGAGCACGCCCCGTGACGACGACCGGAAGCGATTCATCGACCTGGCGGGTGGCCGGAAGAATCCGCGTTGTGACCTCGGCCAGCGACTCTCCCTCCAGCTCGTCCTCGAACCCCATCCGGTTGAAAGCCGACAGCGCGTTCGGGCTGGCGAAGGTGCTGATGCCGTCCACATCAATGCGGATGAGGCCGTCAGAGGCACGGGGAGCGCCACGACGCGGCGACGTCGGTGCTGCGAGGTCGGGGAATTCCCCGGTGCTGATCATCTGGAACAGATCGTTCGCGCACTCGTCGAAGGTGATCTGCTGCCGGGACGGTACCCGCGCTTCACCGAGATTGGTGTGCCTGGTCAGGATGCCGATCACCGGTGTCCCTTCCCCGGCTCTGCCGCGCTCGCGCACGATCGGGACGGCTCGCACCCGGGTGGGAATCTCTTCGAACCAGTCCGGCGACGACGAATCGATGATCTCACTGGAGTCGAACGCGGACTGCACCTGCGTGCGCCACTGCGGACGAACCTGATCGCCGACGATATCGCGGTAGAACAGAGTCGCGGCGCCGCTGGGGCGCGTGTGCGCTACCGCGACGAAGGAGCCTTCCTTGGTGGCGACCCAGATGACGATATCTGCCGAGGCGAGGTCGGCGAGCAGCTGGCCGTCACCGGAGAGACGATGGAGCCATTCGACGTCGTTATCGGTCAGGCAGCCCTGGGCATGGACGAGATCACTGAGGGTTGACACCTCATCAGCCTAGCGGCGCATCCGGTATGGAATTTGCTCACAGCACGGCGAATGAGGTAGCGCGCCACCGGCGATCCAATCCCTCCAGCCGGATAGCCACCGCCCGGGTTCGGCCGCGCCCCGCGACGATCACCACTGCCTCGACCACCCCGTCTGCGGGGAACGTTTCACGGATGGAGAGGATCTCGAAGACAGGTCGCGACGGCGCCGTGCCACGAGCATTCCGTGCGCGAGCGGAGAGGTTCGCTCGCGTGCCGAGTTTTCGATACGCTTCTTCGCTGAACCAGCGGGCCAGCTGGTCGAGTTCTCGCACACCGGCGAAAACCTCGAGGACTCCCTGTGTCAGACTCCGCACCAGCGCGGTGGGGTTCGGGAGGTCGTCGGCAGTGGTCGGTTGCGGTGCGAAATACTCATGAAGCGTCATCGTTGTCACTCTCGGTATCGAATGCGAGCCAGTACACCATGCGCGCGGCCCTGCTCGCACGGCTCTGACCAAAAATGTGGATAACCCGTACACGAGCAGAATCTCCCCTACGCTCGATCGCGTGCACTGGGATCGCCTGTTCGAAGACCTCGAAGGCCAGCTGGCCGCTGAGTGGGAGGCGGAGCGCGCCGTATTGGATGCTGAGTCCGAGCGGCTGCGGATCGCCAAGCTCAGCCTGCGCGTGCGCCTGCGTGTTCTGCAGGTGCAGGAAGCACCGGTGACGTTGCGGCTTGTGGACGGAAGTCGTCACTCTGCCTTGATCCGGGCGATCGGCGCGGATTGGGCTGCTGCACAGTCAGCCGGATCACCAACGGCGATCATCGTGCCGCTCGCCGCCCTGACGAGTGTTGAGACGCACCACGGTGCCCTCCTGGACACACTCGATGACACCCCGCTGCCGGCCGATGGACTGCGCGATCGGATGACGCTGGGATTTCTCTTTCGCGATCTGGCTCGTCGGCGCCTGCCGCTGCACCTCGCGCTTCGCGATGGCGAGGTGCTGCACGGAACGATCGATCGGGCCGGAAGCGATCACCTCGACATCGCCGTGCATGATCGGGGCGAGTCTCGCCGTGCCGATGCCGTGCGATCGTTCCGCATGGTGCCGGTGGATGCACTGGTATGGGCACGCACCGATGGTGCGGCCCTCTAGCTCAGGAACGCGGCCGGCCCCATACCTCGGGGAAGCTCGCTTCGTCTGCCTGACGCCAGAGCGCCATGCGTCGAGCTGCTTCGGTCTGCTCTTCCAGGTACTCCGCGATGCTCTGCTCTTCAACCCGCCACCGAGCGGGAGAACCCAGCTGTGCGCCGCGCAGGCTCCCGGCCAGGATGAGCTCGATGACCTCATCTATTTCGACGCTCAGCAGTTCTGCCACCTGCGCAGGGGCGAGGTAGCGAGAAGCAGATGTGGGCGAATCAGCCATAGTTCCATTGTGTCGTGCCCAGCGCCTCTGGCCAGACCGCTTTCAAGCCCTGTGGATAACTTTTCGCCTGTATTTTCAGATTCTGTGACGATGTGGACATGACGACCCAACCGCGCGCGCGACGCGCCTTCTGGGGCGACGTCCGATTTCTGATCGGCATCGCTCTAGTCATCCTCTCGATCGTCGGTGTCTGGCTGATCGTGTCTTCGGCACGGCAGACAACACCGATATTGCAGGCGAACCGTACGATCACCCAGGGTGAGGCGCTGGTCTCGGATGATTTCCGTGTCGTTGAGGTGAGTCTTGGCAGCGTGGAAGGCGGATACCTCTCGCCGCAGGAACTGACCGGCGGCCTCATCGCCGCACGCACGCTCTCCGACGGTGAACTTCTGCCCGCGGCGGCAGCAGCCGAAGCCAAAAGTAGTCGCACGACCAACATCGTGATCGAAAGCAGTGTCGGCCTGCCTGAGGCAGTCGGCCCTGGCACGGCGGTCGAGCTCTGGTACTCACCGCTCATCGTGGACGGTGATGAGTTCGATGCCCCGCGTATTCTCTCCGCTGATGTCGTGGTCGCCTCCATCCCCGAGGGCGGCGGGATGCTCACCCAGCGAAGCGCGGCCGTTGAACTCGTGATCAACCGCGCAGATGTCGCAGACGTGCTGGCAGCCATCACCGGCGGAGCCGCCCTCTCCGTGGTGCCCGTCGGATCCGGCTCATGACCGCGGTCGTCATCGCGTTGGATGAACCACGCGCCACATCCCTCAGCGCTGGACTGGAACGCGAGGGCATCCGCATCATCGCCGTCGTGCCGGCAGATGAGGTCACCCGCGCGCTGCTTTCTGAGGCAGACGCGATCATTCTGCCGGCGACTCGCGCGGCCGTGACCGCCGATTTGGTCGCGCTCTGCGACCAAATCGGCGTCCGAATCTGCACCCTCGGCGGCGGAGAATCACGAGTACTGAGCCGCTATGGGCTTCCCGAGTCGCTGCCGGATGATGCCGAGGCCTGGCAGATAGCGGATGCTCTCGCGCAGGAGATCCCAGAGATCGCACAGCCGCCAGCATCCTCAGCACGACGGGTGATCGCCGTTTGGGGTCCGCACGGCGCCCCAGGACGCTCAACGATCGCTATCCAGCTCGCTGTCGAGCTGTCTCGCTCTGGACGGGGCTGCGCTCTTGTCGACGCCGACACCGTCGCGCCGTCTCTCGCGCTGCTGCTGGGTCTGGGCGATGAAGCTCCGGGCATCGCTGCCGCCTGCCGGCGCGCAGAGCTCGGCGGTTTGGATGCTGCGGAGCTCAGTCGCCTCGCGGCCCGTGTGGAAACCAGCGCCGGCAGCATCGAGGTGCTTGCCGGACTCAACCGTCCGTCACGCTGGCCGGAGCTCTCCGCAACACGACTGCGCACCGCTATCCGACTCTGCCGCGACTGGGTCGACGACACGATCGTGGATATCTCAGCGTCCTTCGACGCCGACGAGGAGATTTCAGACGACCTGTCCGGCCCCAAGCGGCATGCAGCCACTACGACGGTGCTGTGCGAAGCAGACCGGGTGATCGCTGTCACAGCCGGCGACCCGCTGTCAATCTCTCGGTTCCTGCGCGACTACGCCGAAGTGCGCGGACTCATCGGAGCAACCACGCAGATCTCGGTCGTCGTCAATCAGGTGCGCCCTGGCCCGCTCGGCATCGACGCCCGTGGTCAGATCCGTCGCGCACTCGAGCGCTTCTCGGCCATCACGGATGTGACGTTCCTGCCGTTCGACCAGCGCGCCGCCGACGCTGCCCTCCTGCACGCACGGCCGATGGCCGATGTCACGCCCCGCTCAGCCCTCGTTTCGGCGATCCGCCGACTCGCCGAGAGCCTGGATCCGCCAGCGCCGCGTCTGCGCGCTCAGGTCACTGCTGGTAACTTGCGAGGAAGTTCCCGAGTCGCTCGATGGCTTCGCCCAAAACCCGCGGCTCAGGGAGCGTCACCACGCGGAAATGATCCGGAGTGGGCCAGTTGAAGCCGGTGCCCTGCACGACCAGTATGCGCTCGGAGATCAGCAGGTCGTAGATGAACTTCTCATCGTCGTGGATCGCGTGCACGTTCGGGTCCAGGCGGGGGAAGGCATACAGCGCCCCCTGCGGCTTCACGCAGCTGACGCCGGGGATCGATTCCAGCCCCTGCCACGCAATGTCGCGCTGCTCATGCAGTCGCCCTGTCGGCGCGATGAGAGCGTCGATCGATTGCACGCCACCCAGCGCCGCTTGCACGGCGTGCTGGGCCGGGACGTTCGGGCACAGGCGCGTCGAGGCGAGCAGGGTGATGCCTTCCAGGAACCCCGTGGCATGCCGCTGCGGCCCGGTGATGACCAGCCATCCGGAGCGGAACCCCGCCACCCGGTAGGTCTTGGAGAGCCCGTTGAACGTCAGGCACAGCAGATCAGGGGCCAGCGTGGCCGTGGGAATGTGTACGGCGTCATCGAAGAGGATACGGTCGTAGATCTCGTCGGAGAGTATCAGCAGCTCGTTCTCGCGAGCGATCTGCACGAGTCCCTCCAGAACCTCGCGCGAGTACACCGCACCGGTCGGGTTGTTCGGGTTGATGATGACGATCGCCTTGGTCTGCGGTGTCACCCTCGAGCGGATGTCCTCAAGGTCGGGCGCCCACCCGTTCTGCTCATCGCAGATGTAGTGCACCGGGGTTCCACCGGCAAGACTCGTCATCGCGGTCCACAGCGGGTAATCCGGTGCGGGGATCAGCACTTCGTCGCCCTCATTGAGCAGCGACTGCATCGTCATGGTGATCAATTCGGACACGCCATTGCCGAGGTAGACGTCATCCGGGCCGAAGCTCGGGAAGTCCTCGATCTGCTCGTAGCGGCTCACCACGGCGCGGCGGGCCGAGATGATGCCGCGACTGTCGCTGTATCCGTGGGCCGTGGGAAGCGCTGCCAGCATGTCGTGCACGATCTGGTGCGGCGCCTCGAATCCGAAGATCGCGGGGTTTCCGGTGTGCAGTTTGAGGACGTTGTGCCCCTCCGCCTCCATTCGCGCCGCCTCGACGAGCGCTTTACCGCGAATCTCGTACAGGACGTTCTTGAGTTTCGACGATTGATCGAACTGGCGCTTAGGGGTCATTGAAAAAGCCTACCGGCTTTCTGCCGGCAGGCTTTTTCAGATCAGCTGACGCTTACTTCTTCTTCTTTTTGCTCTCGGCTCGGCGCTGCTCACGGTTCTGCGCCTGCGGCGTCTCGCCATCAGTGCGCTGGCCGAATGCTCCGCGCGCAGCAGGTTCGGCTGCTTCACTGCCTGCAGCTGCGGCCGCCTGGCGCAGTCGATCGGTTGCCGACTGCTGCACCTGGCCGCGTTCGTTACGCACTTCTACTTCGCCCGCGTCATTGGGTGCCGAGTACTCGAGGCGTTGCTCGCCACCGTCGACGGCAAGACCCTTCGCCTCCACCTCGGTGGTCTCGGAGTCTCCTACGCGGCGCACCTCGACCTCGAGGTTGTAGAGGTAGCCGACAGACTCTTCCTTGATCTGGCCCATCATCGACTGGAACATCGCGAAGCCTTCGCGCTGGTACTCGATCAGCGGATCACGCTGGGCCATCGCACGAAGCCCGATGCCGTCCTTGAGATAGTCCATCTCATAGAGATGATCACGCCAGCGACGGTCAAGAACCTGCAGCACGACGCGGCGCTCAAGCTCCCGCGTTGCGGCCTCGCCCAGCATCTCTTCGCGCTTCTCGTAGGCGATCTTCGCATCGGAGAGAAGCTCACGGGTCAGGCCGTCCGCGGCGATGCCGCCCTTGCGTCCTGCACCCTCAGCCACGACCTCGTCGATGGTCACGCCGACCGGGTACAGAGTCTTGAGCTCAGTCCACAGGGCGTCGAAGTCCCAACTCTCGTTGTGGCCCTGTCCGGTGTGATCAGCAACGACTCCGGTGATGGCGTCTTCGATGAAGTGCTGAACACGGTCGGCGATCTCGTCGCCCTGCAGGATCTGACGACGGTCGGCGTAGATCGCCTCGCGCTGGCGGTTGAGAACGTCATCGTACTTCAGCACGTTCTTGCGCATTTCAGCGTTGCGGGACTCCACCTGCGACTGCGCGCTGCGAATGGCGCGCGAGACCAGGCCCGATTCGATCGGCACGTCATCCGGGAAGTTCGTGCGCGCGAGAATCGCCTCGGCAGCACCGGACTGGAACAGCCGCATCAGGTCGTCGGTGAGACTCAGATAGAAGCGGCTTTCGCCGGGGTCGCCCTGACGGCCGGAGCGACCGCGCAACTGGTTGTCGATGCGGCGAGACTCGTGGCGTTCGGTGCCGAGCACATAGAGTCCGCCGGCCGCAGTGACCTTGGCGCTCTCTTCTGCGACGACCGCCTTCATCGACTCGTACGCCTCATCCCAGGCGGCCTCGTACTCTTCGGGCGTCTCTGCGGGGTCGAGGCCCCGCGACTTCAGCTCTTGCACAGCGAGGAACTCGGCGTTTCCACCGAGCATGATGTCGGTGCCTCGACCAGCCATGTTGGTGGCGACGGTGACGCCACCCAGGCGACCGGCACGAGCGACGATCTCGGCCTCACGTGCGTGGTTCTTCGCGTTGAGGACCTCGTGCTTGATGCCCTTCTTCGCCAGCAGCCGCGACAGGTACTCGCTCTTCTCAACGCTCACCGTGCCGACCAACACCGGCTGGCCGGCGGCGTGGCGCTCCACGATGTCTTCCACGACCTGGGCAAACTTCACGGTCTCGTTCTTGTAGACGAGGTCGGCCTGGTCCTTGCGGATCATCGGCTTGTTCGTCGGGATCTGCACGACACCGAGGTCGTATGTCGACATGAACTCGGCGGCTTCTGTCTCGGCCGTACCTGTCATGCCGGCGAGCTTGTCGTACAGACGGAAGTAGTTCTGCAACGTCACAGTGGCGAGGGTCTGGTTCTCAGCCTTGACCGGCACGTTCTCCTTGGCCTCGATGGCCTGGTGGATGCCCTCGTTGTAGCGGCGTCCGACCAGAATGCGGCCGGTGTGCTCATCAACGATCATGACCTCGTCGTTCATGACGACGTAATCGGTGTTCTTCTTGAACAGCGCGAGCGCTTTGATCGAGTTGTTCAGGAACGAGATCAGCGGCGTGTTGGCCGACTCGTAGAGATTGTCGATGCCGAGATAGTCTTCGACTTTCTCGATGCCGGGTTCGAGTACGCCGACTGTGCGCTTCTTCTCGTCGACCTCGTAATCTTCACCGGCCTCGAGGGTACGAGCGATCTTGGCGAATTCGGTGAACCAGCGGTTCGCTTCGCCGGAGGACGGCCCCGAGATGATGAGCGGGGTGCGGGCCTCGTCGATCAGGATCGAGTCGACCTCATCGACAACGGCGAAGAAGTGATCGCGCTGCACAAGGTCTTCCTTGCGCCAGGCCATGTTGTCGCGCAGGTAGTCGAATCCGAACTCGTTGTTCGTTCCGTAGGTGATGTCCGCGGCGTATTGCTCACGTCGAACCGCCGGGGTCTGGCCCGACACGATGATGCCCGTCGTCATGCCGAGGGCACGGAAGATACGGCCCATGAGCTCTGCCTGGTACGAGGCCAGGAAGTCGTTGACCGTGATGACGTGCACGCCTTTGCCCGCGATCGCGTTGAGGTACGCGGGGAACGTGGCGACGAGCGTCTTTCCTTCACCGGTCTTCATCTCGGCGATGTTGCCGCGGTGAAGGGCTGCGCCACCCATCAGCTGAACGTCGTAGGCGCGCATTCCGAGGGTGCGCTTGGCCGCTTCACGAACGGCGGCGAATGCCTCCGGCATCAGCTGATCGAGCGTCTCGCCCTTCTCGAAGCGTTCACGCAGCTCGACGGTCTCGTTCGCGAGTTCGTCGTCAGTGAGCTTCTGGAAGTCCTCCTCGAGCGCGTTGACGGCCTTGACTACCTGGTTCAGGCGTCGGATGACTCGACCTTCGCCTGCGCGCAGCAGCTTCTCAAGAGGATTCGCCACTTATGTCATCTCCCTGTTGTGGGTCAGATCCCAGCCACCCAGATCGGGCTTCAGTGCCGGGCATACCTCGCTATGTTACCGGCCGCGGCCCGTGCCAACGTGTGGATATCGCTCTCAGAGAAGTTGCTCGGTATGTATATACTCAGAAACGACTTCAGGAGGTCGCCATGTCTGTGCGTCAGAGCTTGCTCGCCATTCTCGATCAGGGCCCGTGCTACGGCTATCAACTACGCCATGAGTTCGATCGACGCACCGGGTCGACGTGGCCGCTGAACGTCGGGCAGATCTACAACACCCTCGAACGCCTCGAGCGCGACGGTCTCGTCGAGCGCGGCGAGGCGGATGATCAGGGGCACGTGTACTGGGAGATCACGGATGCCGGATCGGCTGAGGTCGCCGAGTGGCTCTCCTCCCCTGTCATGCGCACCCAGGCGACGCGCGATGAGCTGGCGATCAAACTGGCGGTAGCGGCGACTCTGCCCGGCGTGGATGTCAGCGCGGTCATTCAGGCGCAGCGTCGTGCTTCGCTGTCACATCTGCAGAGCCTCCAGAGGGCGAAATATGCGGGAGGCGACCCGGAAGGCCCAGCAGAGCTCGCCTGGTCGCTCGTGGTGGATTCGATGATCTTCACGGCGGAAGCCGAGGTGCGCTGGCTCGATCACACTGAGCAGCGTCTTGCCCTGCATCCGCACCATGCCATGGGTCTAGAGCTGGCGACCGAACGCCCCAAGCGCGGACGCCCCGCGGCCCAGAAGGTCACGGCACAGGAATCCACACGATGACCGAGACAGTTCTGCAGCTGGTCGGCGTAACGCAGCAGTACGGGCATGGCGCTATGGCGGTTTCCGCGCTATCCGGCGTCGACCTCGAAGTCCGACAGGGCGAGCTCGTGGCAATCATGGGCGCATCCGGATCCGGAAAGTCGACTCTGCTGTCCATCGCGGGAGGGCTGGCGACCCCGACCACCGGCGAGGTGATCATCGAGGGGTCCCACCTCAGCGAGCAGTCCCGCGCGCAGCTGGCGAAGCTGCGTCGCCGGTCACTGGGATTCGTCTTCCAAGATTTCAACCTCATCCCCACGCTCACCGCGATGGAGAACGTCACTCTTCCACTCGAACTGGATGGGTTCCGTGGCAGGGTCGCGCGTCGCGCGGGCAAGGATGCCCTCGCATCGGTGGGCCTCGGCGATAAACACGATTCCTATCCAGACGATCTGTCTGGCGGTCAGCAGCAGCGAGTCGCCATCGCGCGCGCCGTCGTGGGCGGTCGGCGCCTTATCCTCGCCGACGAGCCCACCGGAGCATTGGACTCGGTCACCGGCGAAATGGTGCTGAAGATGCTGCGAGCGCGAGTGGATGCGGGTGCAGCAGGCATCCTGGTCACCCATGAGGCCCGCCACGCTGCGTTCGCCGACCGCGTGGTGTTCCTTCGTGACGGACGCATCATCGACGAGACGCGGCACTCGGATGCCGATGTGTTGCTCGCGGGTGCGTCGCGGTGAGCGCAGCCGCCCGGTGGCGGGTCGCCTCCCGGCTGGCACATCGCCAGGTGCGGCGCACGATCTCATCGAGTGTGCTCATTGCGACTCTCATCGCGCTTCCGATCGCTGGAATGGCGGCGTTTTCCATCGTCATGTGGAGCGCGACTTCCACTCCCGAGGAGGCGGTGAAGGCCGAACTCGGTGAGATGCAGGCCTGGGTGCAGCCGGTCGGTGTGCCAGGTACCGGGTTCTGGCAGGCTCCGGCAGAGCCCGGGTGGAACGGATACTCATTCGAGAACAATCAGATGACGATGCCCGAGGGAGATCCGCTGTCGGATCCGCTCACCGCACTCCCGGCTGGAACCGAGTCGATCGCCGTGACCGAGGGCCAGGTCCGCGTGAGCACGGCTGCTGGCGTGGCGACGCTGCCCGCCTGGAGCGGCTCAGTCTGGGACGACCGCTTCCACGGCCGCTTCGATCTCATCGCTGGACGCGCGCCTGCAGCCTCCGACGAAGCCCTCGTGACCCCTGCCGGGCTGGAACGATTCGGAGTCGCGATCGGCGGTGACATCACGATGGCCGACTCCCTCGAGTCGTTCACCGTGGTCGGGACGATCGCGGCCGCCGGTGTCCCCGCTGACCAGACCGCGCTGTTCCTGCCAGATGACGTTGCCCCGACCGGCACGACAAAGTGGTTCCTGCCCGAGGAAACCATGAGCTGGGAGGACGTGGAAATCCTCAACGAGCAGGGCATCGTGGCCTACTCGCGAGAGGTCGTGCTCGATCCACCCGAGGCGACGAAGTCTGATGAATGGTCCTCGTCCAGCGGATCCGATGTCGCGGCGCAGGGCCTGTTCATGATGCTGGGCGCGGCCGGACTGTTTGCCGCGTATGTGGTAATCATGCTGGCCGGAGCCGCGTTCTCCGTCGCAGCAAGGCGCCAGCAGCGGTCACTTGCCGTCGCCGCAAGCGTCGGCGCGACCGGCGCCGACCTCAGACGGACGATCGTTCTGCAGGGAACCGTTCTCGGTCTCGCCGGCGGCCTGATCGGGCTCGCAGTCGGCACTGGCCTTGCCGGACTCATCATGTGGATCACCGACGACGACTCGGGGACTCGTTACTGGGGCTTCCACATGCCCTGGGCTGTCCTTGCCAGCATCCTGATCTTCTCCCTTCTGGTGGGAACAGCCTCGGCTGCAATCCCGGCACGAACAGTCGCACGCTCTGACACTTTGAGCGCCCTGCGCGGCGCACGACGGCCGCAGAGCCCGCGCGCGTCACGGCCGATCTGGGGCTCGATCATCCTTCTCATCGGTGTGGGCATCACCATCGTGAGCGCTGTGACGATGGCCTCGATCAATGCGATCTCGCCGGAAGATCTGCCACTGGATTCGCCGGTGCGCGCCATCCCGCCCTTCGGCATCGTCATCGGGCCGATCCTCGTGCAGATCGGGATCCTGCTCTCCGGTCGGTGGTTGCTCTGGCTTGCTTCGCGCGTCCTGTCATTCGTCAGCCTCGCCGCACGCCTGGCATCACGGGATGCCGCGGCAAATGCCGCGCGCACGGTGCCGGCATTCGCGGCGATCGGAGCGACGGTTTTCATCGCGGTTTTCGCGCTCTCGCAGTCGTCGATGCAGACCGGCAGCAGCGCACGGAACTGGTATTACCAGGGCCCGGTCGGCTCTCTATCGGTGGAGTTCTACCCGTCCGGCAACGGAATCGTGATGCCAGTGACCGCCGCACAAGCCGATGAGTCCGCTGAAGCAGCGGTGGAGCTCGTCACGGACGCGGGCGCGACACGCGTCGGGATCATCCGCGCCCAATCGGAGCCCGGTTACTACCCGTCTTCGGAAGACATCCCTGCCGAGGATCAGTGGATCATGGCACTGTTGCCCGAGGAGCACCTCCTCGATCCGACGACACAGGATTCGCACCACTTCAATGGCCCGTGGCCGACGAATCCAATCTCCGTGATCGAGCCCAATACGCTGTCAACTGTGCTCGGCATCGATCTCTCATCCGCACAGCTCAGCGAGTTCCGTGCGGGAGGAGCCCTCGTCACGGACCCCCGTTGGGTGACCGACGGCACCATCGACGTCGCGGCATGGACTGCCCGCGAGTCCCACGAGGGGCGCCTTCCGGACAACATCTGGATCCGGCAACCAGAACAGCCAGACGTTGCGGAGCCCCAATGGGAACAGCGCATCGACGCGATCACGGTCGAGGCCGCACATGCAGCCGTTGCGGTCGTAGTCACACCCGAGACCGCCGAACGCCTCGGAATGAATGTGCAGCCGGTCAAGGTGATCTCCGTGCCGGCCGAGCCACTCGAGAACGAGGACATGGATCGCGTCTACTCCCAGGCCGACCTGCTGAGCAGCCCCGAGGTCAGCCTGGCGCCGTACTACGAACGTGGTCCGTCCGAGGACATGTTTTGGATGGTCCCCGTCCTCCTCGGCGTCACGGTGCTCGTACTCGGCGCATCCGCGGTTGCGCTCGGTCTCGCGCGGTTCGAGCGCAGGCCCGACGATGCCACACTCTCAGCGGTGGGCGGCACTCGAGGGCTGCGACGGCGCATCGGATTCTGGCAGGGACTCATCATCGCCGGTTTTGGCACGATCGCCGGCGCAGCGGCGGGTGTTCTCCCGCCAATCGGCTTCGCGATCCAGTCCCGCGGGGACCTGATCGTGTCGGACATGCCGTGGCTCGTGCTTGCGCTGCTCGCAGTCGCACTGCCGCTGCTCATCGCCGTGGCGTCCTGGCTCGTCCCGCCCCGCGCTCCAGACCTCACCCGCCGCACAGTCATCGCGTGATGCTCAGCGAGATGCCCAACAGAATAAGTAGGATCACTGTATGGCCGGTTTCTGGGGTAAACGCAAGCGCGAACAAGAAGAACGAGCAGCACAGGACGCAAGTCTCGCGCGCAACGCGGAGAAGGCACTGGTTGCGGCTGACGAGCGCGTCCGCACCGCCGGCGACGAACTCGCCTTCGCCGAGGCAGAGCTCGGCGCCTCGCTCACGAAGGATCTGAAGACAGCGCTGGATGCTGTGCGCACGCACCTTCGCGAGGCTTTCCACCTGCACCAGCTCAACCACGACGAGATCCCCGATACCGATGAGGAGCTGCGCACCCGCAACGCCCGCATTGTGCAGCTGTGCGAGTGGGCCGAAGATCTGCTCGATGAGAAGACGGCAGCCCTCGCGGACGCGGTCTCAACCGTGCGCAACGCGCCGAAGGTGCGCGAAAAGGTGCGCGCTGACGCGGAGAAGCTGACCGCACGCCTGCCCCAGGCCCGCAGCATCATCGATCGTCTCGCCAGTCGTTACGCCGAAACTGCCGTGCAGCAGGTCCGCAGCAGTGCCGACGAAGCCGAGCAGCTGATCGCGTTCGCCGCCCACGGCGCCGATGTCGCTGAGCGCCGCCGCGCGGCCCAGCAGAACGAAGAGGCCAACCTCGCCCTCGAAACGGCAACCGAGGCGATCCGCCGAACCGGAGCACTCCTCGACGCCGTCGAAGACTTCGAGATCGAGGCGCTGCGCGCAGAATCGACGCTCGCCGAGGTGGTCGCCGACTCCCGCGGCGACATCATCGCCGCACGAAATGCCCCGAAGGTTCCGGCGGTTTCGGCTGCCATCGCAGATTTGGAAGCAGCGCTTCAGGCCCTGAGCCCCGCCGGCTCCCGCAATGATCCTTTCGCCGAACTGTCCCAGCTGCGCACGGCGAACGCTGCCCTCGACGAGGCAATCGCGAAGGCGAACTACCGCGTACAGAACCCGCTGCCCAGCATCGCCCACGTGCAGCACTCCCTCGACGACGCCGACCGTCAACTCGCCGTAGCCCGCAGTCTGATCTCCGGACACCGCGGATGGATCGGCGCCGATGCTCGCACGCGCCTCGCCGAAGCGGAGCGTCTGCGCATCGACATCGGCGAACTCGTGCAGGCCGAGGAGACTCGCGAACAGGCACTCACCGCCTCCCGCCGCGTCGCCCAGCTGGCCTCCGAGGCTCTTCAGCTCGCCCAGCGCGACATCGACTCGTCCCGTCCGCAGCAGCAGGGCTGGGGCGGCGACAACTGGGGCGGTGGCCGGCGTGGTGGTGGCGGTGACATCATGGGCGGCATCATGGGCGGCCTGGTCATCGGCAGCATCTTGGACGGCATCTTCGACTGATGCGCAAAAAGGCGGGCCCTTCGAGGAATCGAAGGGCCCGCCTTTTTTCTTAGGAAGCCAGTGCCTCCTCAGGCGGAGCCTGTGCGGTCAGTGAGATCACACCGTAGTCCCAACCCTTGCGCCGGTAAACGACACTCGGGTGGTCGGTGCGGACATCGACGAACAGGAAGAAGTCATGTCCGACCAGTTCCATCCGGTCGACAGCTTCTTCAACGGTCATCCATTCAGCATCGAAATTCTTGGTTCGGATGACGACGGGCGAGTATTCCTCTTCCTCGTCGTTCTGGATCGGCACCGCACCGGTCGCCACTGCGCGCAGGACCTCGACAGACGCGGGCTGGACATCGATCCCCTCCAGTGCCCCGCTGCCCTTCTCATAGTGCGCACCGCGAGGATGCTGGCGTCCATCGACCCGCTTCTCCTTCGCACGCCGCAACTGCGTGGACATCTTGTCGACGGCGAGATCGAGTGCGACGAATTTGTCGCCGTCGACAGCCTCCGCACGGACGACCGGGCCCTTGCCGATCAGGGTGAGTTCGACAGTCTCATCCGGCACACGCCCACCTCGATATGCGCGATGCGTGACTTTCACATCCAGCCGCTGGGCTTTGCCCGCCAACTGCTGGACACGAGCGATCTTCTCCTCGACGACGGTTCGGAAGCGATCGGTGATACCCACTCCGACGCCAACGATGCTTGTTTCCATTGCTGTCTCCTTGTCCCGGTCCTCCCGGCCAAGGGCGGACCGTTGTCGCCTTGTGACCCCCACCGTAGTACCCACCACCTCAGTTGTCACCAGTCATTTGACTCACGTTCACATTCGATTGCCGGTGCCGGGGAGTCGCAGCGAGCGTGACCGCTCCGCACACCCGTAATCCCGCGTCGTTGAGCGCCCTGGCCGCTTCATCAAGCGTTGCCCCGGTCGTGACGACATCATCGAAAAGCAGCACATCACGCACACCCCGGGCGTGTCGCGCACGCATACTTCCTGCCACGTTGGCACTGCGTTCCGCGATACCCAGGCCACGCTGATCAGCGGTTCGACGGGTCTGTGTGAGGGCGCGTTGCATCGGCAGCCCGGCTCGTCGCAAGAGCAGCTCCGGTACCCGATATCCGCGGCGCCGAAACGCTGTGCGCCCCGTTGGCATCGGGACGAGCACGGCAGCGGGCAGATCGGCTTCTGCCACCGTTGCTGCCACAGCCCTGCCCAGCGGGCGCGCCAGCAGCGTCTCACCATCTTCTTTCAAACGCCGGATGCACCGTGCCGGCACCCCGTGAAATGGCAACGCTGCGATCACCGGTAGCCCTAACGGAGTCTGCAACCGCACCGGGTCAGCATCCAGCTCTTCCCGACATTGCTCGCACAGCAGCGTTCCGGGAATGTCACAGCCGGCGCAGCATCCGGATAACAGGAATGCTGCCAGCTCATCCGCGAGCGCGACCCACCAGGTTCGGTTGTCCATTCCCCGATTGTGCCGATGCGCGCAGCATCCGCCCGCGCACGATCCCGGACTCTGTCGACAACCCGAGCTGACCAGGAAACCGTGCAGAACTACTGGCCGGCGCGGGTGCCGAGCACCAGCACGTCCGACAGCCCGATCTGCCACGTCGCGCCGCGCTGCGCGAAAAGCACGCCGCTGTCGTTGAGAATACGCACGGCCGCCACCGTCTTTCCACCGGAGATCGCCTTCGCTCCTTCCGGCGCGGCAGCAAACATTCCAGGGCCACCGACATCCTGCGTGAGCACGACACGGTTCTCCCCTGCCTCGACCAGCACGCTCAGCTGTTCTTCACCCACCCACGACAGCCCGAGCGCCGCAGAATCCAGCTGAGCCACCATGTGCAGGGGTCCGAGTGCCACCGGCACATTGTTCTGGTCACGCTGGATCGCCGCAAGCGCGACCCAGTGCTGCTGCCCCACCATCACGACAGCCGCGATCCGTGCGCCAGCTGGGCCTACCCTGATCTGCGAAACCGACGAGACATCAGGGAAGGCGTCGATGTCGTCGCTGGATGTGACATCGGCTTGCCAAGCGATCAGATCCTGCGGCGCGTTCGAGGGCACCGACCAGGTGAAGCCGTAGGGGTCCATCGAGGGCTTCACGAGCTGCGGCCGGGAATCGAGTTCGTCGATGCGTCCCTCGGAGACCGTGAAGATCACGCCCGTGTCCAACTGCACAGCCGCGCGCGTGCCATCGGCTGCGACATCGGCAGCAGTCACCGACGCACCGAGTTCGACGATCTGCGCGCTGATGTCGTCGTACGGGGTGATCTCATCACCGACATAGACGCCGAAGGCAGCCTCGGTGAGCACCACAGTGCCCGGCTCGGGCCGGACGTTGCTGATGCTGGCTGTGCCCGCGTTCAGGTCCCGCCCGTTGACCGTGAGCCGAACTTCGCTGACGCCTGCGGAGCGCAGCGTCGATTCCAACTGGGTGCGCATGCGCGAAAGTTCCGTGGCCCCGAGCTCGAGCGCATTCGCGGTCAATTCGACCGTCGCCACCTTGTCTGAGCTCACCGGCACCGCATCACGCGCCAGCGCAACATCGTTGGGGAAGGCCGTGCGAACGGCCGTAGCCAGCCATTCGCTCGGTGCATCCTCCAGCAGCGCCAGCGTCAGAGTCGTGACGATCTGCGGACGACGCGGATACCAACGCACATCCGGAATCAGATGAGACCAGCCCTGATCGAAGTACTGCAGCGAGTGACGGCGGAATACCTGGGTGAAGGCCTGTGCATCCAACACGATGCCATTCGCCGCACGCGTGATCCGCCACTCGCCTTCCTCGTTCTGCGCGACCTCGTACGACGTGACGGCCTCATCACCGGAGAGTTCCGTGTACGCACCGATCTCATTGACGCGCGCGACCTGCTTCAGCGCGACATGCACGTCTCCGGAATCGGCCGTCTCCATCTCACCATTCAGATCGGCCGTGAACTCGCGGCTCCCCGCGCCGGAGTCGATCGTGACTTCGACGTTCGGCTTCCAGGTTGCGGCAAGTTCAGGACTCAAGAACTGACGTGCCGTTGCCCAACTGTCCGTCGGAGTGATCGCGGCATCCAGGAATCCCTCGACGATCTCCTCCGGGCTCGCGCCGTCCAGCGGGCCAGCAGCGATCTCGCTGACGTCCGGTGGGAGGTCGGTGTCACCCAGAGGCAATCCCGGTGCGACATCTCCGCTGCGCGGGAGACCAGCGCAGGCGGTGAGGGTGAGCGCGACGACTGCGATCACGCTGACCAGAAAACGGCGCCTCTTCGAGATCATGGCTTCCCCTCACCGGTCTGCACGGAATCAGTGAAGTACAGCTCGCGCAGCTCTGTGAGCTGGATCGGCTGGGTCGCCCGACTGACGTCGGGAAGCAGCTCCTGCGGTTCGATCGCCACAGGAGACTCTCCGCCGATCGCGCCCGGCACGCGCGGCAACGTCAGCACGAAGTTCGTTCCCACCGCCAGCTCCGACCACACCGCGAGCGTCCCGCCGTGCAGGCGGGCGTCCCCCAGAGCGATGGACAGGCCCAAGCCGGTGCCGCCGATTGTCCGCTGACGCGAAGGATCAGCACGCCAGAACCGGTCGAAGACGCGCTCGGCGTCTGCCGGGCTCATCCCCAGTCCGAAATCGCGCACTCCGACAGCCACAGCGTGCTGGTTGCTGTCAACAGTGACCACCACCGGCCGGCCTTCGCCGTGCTCGATGGCGTTTCCGATCAGGTTGCGCAGCACGCGCCGCACCCGACGGGGATCCATTTCGGTCGGCGAGTATCCCCCCGGGGCGATCATCCGGATCTCTGTACCGCGTTCCTCTGCCAGCGGACGCATCTGATCGATGATGTCCTCCGCGAGTTCTGCGAGACTCGTCGGCTCAAGCTCCAGCTGCACGGAACCTGCGTCGTAACGGCTGATCTCCAACAGGTCCGATAGCAGCGTCTCAAAGCGCTGCACCTGCGTGTGCAGCAGTTCTGCCGTGCGATTCGTGGTGGGGTCAAACTGATCGCGCTGGTCGTTGAGCATGTCTGCGGCCAGGCGAATCGTCGTCAGGGGCGTGCGCAGCTCGTGCGAGACATCCGAAACGAAACGCTGCTGCACGAGGGACAGCTCTCCCAACTCTTTGATCTGCGACTCAATGCTGTCGGCCATCGCGTTGAAGGAGCGCGCGAGGGTCGCCAATTCGTCTTCGCCGTAGACAGGCAGGCGCACCTCAAGATCGCCGGCGGCGAGCCGAGCACTGGTTTCGGATGCCTCGATGATGGGCCGAGAGACCAACCGCAGCACCGTCCAGGAGATACCGGCGACGATTGCGATGAGAATGAGCCCGGCGGCCCACAGTGTGCTCTGCACGAACCGCAGCGTCTGCTCGGAGTCTGCAAGATCGTAGGCGATATACACCTCGAATGCACCGAAGTCCGGTAGCAGAAGCTGCTGACCGACAACGATCGCCGGGGCTTTGGTGCCGTCCGGCATCGGCAGCTCGACGGACTGCCAGGACTGCCGTTCGGGAAATGCGACCACCCATTCGCGCAGCGCCGGGGTGATCAGATCGCCACTCAAACCGATGGTGAATCCGCGCACGCCGCTTCCGACGGGAACTTCACCAACCGTGAACACGGCGATGTGCGAAGAGGATGCCGCACGCGGAATGGTCTCCTGCACATCGCCCCACACCCCACGCAGCGCTGAGCTGTCGTCGGTCACCTCAGCCGAGTCCAGAATCGTCTGCGCGGCCGCAACGGCGCTCCTGGCATCGCTGAGCACTTCGGCGCGTCGCGATTCGAACAGGTTGTTCTGAATGACCAGCGCCATCGTCAGGCTGGTGACGAAGATCGCGAATGACGTCAACAGCAGAGTGACCGAGATCGTACGGAAGCGCAGTGAACGTCGCCACAGGTTGCCGATCGTCTCCGGCCATCCCCGCCAGTCGCGCGCAATCGCGACCGATGTCGTCGTCGCGCTTGTCGCGGCCAACGCGATCTCCTAGCCGACGCTCCCGGCCCGATAGCCGACGCCACGAACCGTCATCACGATCTTCGGCGCGTCGGGATCAAGCTCGACCTTCGCCCGCAGACGCTGCACATGAACATTCACCAGACGCGTATCTGCTTTGTAGTGATAGCCCCAGACCTGCTCCAGCAGCATCTCGCGTGAGAACACCTGCTGCGGTTTGGATGCCAGCGCAACGAGCAGCTGGAATTCCAGCGGCGTCAGCGGAATCGCAGTCGTGTCCCGACGCACTTCATGCGCATCGACGTCGACGACCAGATCTCCGATCCGCAAAATCTCGTTGCTCGTTGTCGGCAGCGGTCGCAACCGGGTGCGGATGCGTGCGACGAGCTCCTTCGGATTGAAAGGCTTGACCATGTAGTCATCGGCGCCCACTTCCAGCCCTCGGACCACATCGGCAGTGTCACTGCGCGCGGTGAGCATGATGATCGGGACGCCGGATTCGGCGCGGATCCGCGTGCAGATCTCGATCCCATCCATCCCCGGCAACATCAGATCCAGCAGCACCAGGTCCGGGCGCTGGGTGCGCCACTGTTCCACTGCCAACGCACCGTCAGCGCAGAACACAGGCTCGAAGCCCTCGGTTCGCAACACGATCCCGATCATCTCGGCGAGCGCGGTGTCATCATCGACCACGAGGATCCGTGAGGTCATCTGATCCCAGCCTCATCTTTCTAGCCATGTGCGCCACCACACGGGTGAAGTCGGACGCAACTTTTTCCAGCGTACTTCATGACAACGTTTGGATCACGGTAGCGCCTCCGGCGCTTCTTCAGTGCGGCTGTGGGTGTGACACGATGGATCTGCACGTCGGAGGGAACGCCATGAGCGCACAGAGTTGGACGCCAGCCCCGAAACCGGGGCTTATTCCGTTGCATCCGCTGAGTTTCGGTGCCCTACTGGGCAAGCCTTTCGCAGCGCTGCGCCACAACCCCAAGGTGTTGTTCGGGTTCGCGATCGTCATCCAACTCATCGTTGCGGCCATCACCGCCGGTGTCATCGGCACGGTTATGTTCGCCACCTTCATGCGGTTAGAGTCCATCTCCCCCAGCAGTCCGGATTTCTACCCGGTCATGTGGGGAACGATCGCCATCAATGGTGCCGTCGCGCTCGTCATGGGCCTGGTGAGCCTCGCATTCACCGCGGTCATGCAGGGCATTGTCGCCGCGAACATCGGATACGCGGCGCTCGGAGAGAAGGCCTCGCTCGGACGGCTATGGCGACTGATGCGACCGGCATTCTGGCCGCTGATCGCCTGGAGCCTGCTTCAATCTCTCGCAACGCTGCTCGTCGTGGCCATCATCGGTGGAATCATCGCCCTCGGATTCCTTGCCGGGGCAGGCGGTTCCGCGTCAGCTGTCGGCCTCACCGTCGTCGTCGGCATCCTGGTCGTGCTGGCGATGATCCCGTTGGGCGTCTGGCTGGCCACCAAGCTGCTGTTGGTGCCATCGGTGCTGGTGCTGGAGCGAGTCGGCATCCGCCATGCGCTCGTGCGTTCCTGGCGCCTCACGCGGGGCCGCTTCTGGAACACTTTCGCGGTGATGCTGCTAATCGGCTTGATCATGAACACCGCAGTGGGACTGGTGAGCGTTCCGCTCTCGTTGCTCGGATCGATGATCGGCGGAGTGATTGCTCCGGGCGGCCCCAACGAAGCATCCGAGATCGGTGCTTTCGCTCTCACGGCCATCGCTCCGCAGTTGCTGACATACGTGCTGCAGGCCGTCGCGATCGTCGTGCAGTGCGCTGCCGCGGCATTCATCTACCTCGACTGCCGGATGCGGTACGAGGGGCTCGACCACAGCCTGATCGGTTACCTGGATCGCCGGGACCGCGGCGTCGACGCGCAAGAACTCGGTGATCCGTTCGCCGTCGATCCTGAGCGTGCCATCGGCCGGACACCACCGCCGCAGCAGCAGTTCGTGCCCCCGTACCAGCAGCCGTATCAGCAGCCCTACCAGCCCGCCGGATACGCGCCACCGGGTCCCCCGCCTGCGCCGGCGCCGCCTACCTCCCCGCCGCCTACTTCCCGGCCGCCAGCAGCGCCCGGGCAGTGGGCTCCTCCGGGGTCAGGCAGTGCATGATCCGGTTCGACGCCGATCCTTTCGCCCCCGACGGTGAAGAAGCCCGACGCTGGGCCGAGCAGGAACTTCAGAACCCGCGCTACGCCGACGCCAAACCGACCTGGTTCGACTACCTCGCAGAGGATGTCGCAGAATTTATCGCCACCCTGTTCTCGACGCAGACTGGCGAACAGACCGGCAATGTCGCACTGATCATCGTGACGGTGGTAATCGTGGCGGCACTCATCACGGTGCTGCTGCTGTGGGGCAAGCCGCGCCGGTCACGTCGCGTCCAGCGCACGGGCTCGGAGCTGCTCGGCGAAACCGATGATCGTTCGGCCGCTCAGCTGAGAGCCGAAGCCGAGCGCAGTGCGAAGAGCGGCGATTGGGATGCGGCGACAGTGCTGCGCTTTCGCGCGCTGGCTCGCGCGCTCCTCGAACGCGACATCATCAGTCCTGCCCCGGGCGCGACGGCACAGGGCATCGCGCGGGAAGCTTCCCGCGCCTTCGACGCGCATCACGATGCCCTGGCATCCGCCGCTGAAGCCTTCGACGACGTGCGCTACCTGCGACACCCAGCGTCCGCAGACAGCTACCGCGCTCTTGCTGCCACCGACGATCTGCTCACGAACCAGCACCCTGCGGCGGTGCCGGTATGACCAGTTCTGGAACAGCGATCAGCGAGAAGGGTCGTGTGCGCTCGGCTCTCGGCTGGGTAGCGATCGCCCTCGTCGTGGTCGTGTTCGCGCTCTTCATCGGCAGCGTCAGTTTCAACACGCCGGATTCGCGCGGACTTCTCGATCCCGAGAGTGCGAAGCCCTCCGGGGCACTCGCCCTCGCCGAGCTGCTGCGCGATCAGGGTGTCGAGATCACCGTCACCCGCTCACGCACCGAAGCACGAGCCGCTATCAGCGACGACACCACTGTCGTCATGGCCGATCCGCTCAATCTGTCTGATGAGGCCGTGATCGAACTCCTGGAACCGGCACACCACACGGTATTCCTCTCCAGCGCTGCTCGAATGCTGCGGTTGCTGGATCTGGGGATGAACGCCGAGTCCTCGGCAGGCGAACTCACCGCTGAGTGTGCGCTGCCCGAGCTCGCCCATGTCGGTGCCATCCGACCGGAACGCTTCTTCGCCCCCGCTGCGGACGTGACCGGATGCTATCAAGATGCCGACGGCAACGCCGGGCTGCTCGTCGATGACCGCGGTGACACTCGCACCGTGTTCCTCGAAGGCAGCGACCTGTTCAGCAACGAGTACCTCGCGGAAGACGGCAACGCGGCGCTGGGTCTGGCGTTGCTCGCGCAGACCGGAAACGTCGTGTGGTATGTGCCGTCGTTGGCCGACACCGACCGGGAGGCGCAGAGCGTCGATACGCTCGCTTCGCTCACCCCGGAGTGGGTGACGCCTGCGATCGTGCTGCTGCTCCTGGCCGGCATCGTCGCAACCGTTGCCTACGGCCAGCGCTTCGGTCCGCTTGTCGCGGAGACGCTTCCGGTCACCGTTCGCGCCTCGGAGACCATGCATGGCCGCGCCCATCTCACGGCCAAGGCGTCGGATGCGGCGCACGCCGCCGCCGCGCTGCGCGAGGGGACTCTGCGGCGCCTGGCCAAACGGCTCGGGCTGACCGCTCGTTCCACCGCCGCAGAAATCGCAGATGCGGCATCCGATCGACTACGCATCCCGCGCGGTTCGCTGCACCGCCTGCTCACCGACCCGCTGCCCGAGAACGACCAAGATCTCATTGAAACTGCCCGTCAGCTCGCCGAACTGGAAACGGCGATCGACAATGCTGTGCACGTGGAAAGGAAAACACCGTGACCGATACCGCCCCTGAGGCCGCATTCGACGAGGCACAGCTGCGAGATGCCATGCACCGCGTGCGCACGGAGATCGACAAGGCCGTGATCGGCCAGGCTGGCACCGTCACCGGGTTGCTGGTCTGCCTGCTCTCGCGCGGACACGTCCTCCTCGAGGGCGTTCCCGGCGTCGCCAAGACCCTGGTGGTGCGCGCGTTCGCCCGTGCCCTCGGAATCGACACCAAACGCGTGCAGTTCACCCCGGATCTCATGCCGGGAGATGTGACCGGGTCGCTCGTCTATGACGCGCGCACGGGTGAGTTCGAGTTCCGTCAGGGACCGGTATTCACCAACATCCTGCTGGCGGATGAGATCAACCGCACGCCGCCGAAGACGCAGGCGGCGCTGCTGGAGGCGATGGAAGAACGCCAGATCTCAGCAGACGGCACCAGCCGCGATCTGCCTGATCCGTTCCTGGTCGCTGCGACACAGAACCCGATCGAGCACGAGGGGACCTACTCACTGCCTGAGGCCCAGCTCGACCGCTTCCTGATGAAGCTCGTCGTCACGATGCCTGAGCGCGACGCCGAAGTCACCGTGTTGCGTCTGCACGCGAACGGCTTCTCCCCGCGTGCGCTCACCGGTGTCGAACCGGTAGTCAGCGCAGCGGAGATTCGCGCTGCTCAGGATGCCGCGGCACGCGTCGACGTGACCGATGAAGTTCTCGGTTATGTGGTCGATCTCGCCCGTGCCACCCGGGAATCTCCGTCTGTACTGCTCGGGGCGAGTCCACGAGCATCCACAGGACTGCTCGCCGCGGCCAAGGCTTGGGCCTGGCTGAACGCCTCCACCGCGGTCACACCCGATCACGTGCAGACCATGCTGGTGCCGTGCTGGCGTCACCGCCTGCAGCTGCGCCCGGACGCCGAGATGGAAGGCGTATCGGCGGATGCTGTGTTGGCCTCGGTCATTCAGCAGACGCGGGTGCCGATCTAAAGTGTTCGTCTCTCCTCGACTCGCTCTGGTCACCGGTCTCGGTGTCTTGCCCCTCGTCGCGCTGACCGCGGCGGGGTTGCCGGTGTGGGCTGTGCTTACCGGTTGGCTCGTGCTGTGCTCCGTGCTGCTGGCAGTCGATGTGACGGCGGCAGCGAGTGCACGCACGATCACGGTGACCCGGCGCGTACCCGCGCGCGGCAGGATGGGCGAACCCGTCGAGACGAGCATTGCCCTGCACAACCATGGCTCCCGAACGCTGCATGCCGTGGTCCGCGATGGCTGGCAGCCGACGGCCGGCGCGAGCGCCGAGCGCCTGCGCGTGCTGGTTCCGGCCGGGGAGCGTCGCCGCGTAAGCGTGCCGCTGCTACCCCGCCGCCGTGGCGAGTTGGCGAGCGAGTTCGTCTTCGTCCGATCGCGTGGTCCGCTGGGGCTCGGTGGCAAGCAGGCCCGCCACGAGGTTCGTGGTGCGCTGCGAGTTCTCCCGGCGTTCGTTTCCCGCAAGCATCTGCCTTCCCGACTTGCCCGACTTCGCGAACTCGATGGCAACACGAGCATCCAGGTGCGCGGTCAGGGAACCGAATTCGACTCGCTGCGCGACTACGTGCGCGGCGATGATGTCCGCTCAATCGACTGGCGTGCCACGGCGCGTGCTGGCACCACGATGCTGCGCACCTGGCGGCCCGAGCGCGACCGGCACGTGGTCATCCTCATCGACACCGGCCGTACGTCCGCGGCCCGCGTCGGCGACGGTACCCGGTTGGAAGCCGCCCTGGAGTCGGCACTGCTGCTCGGAGCACTGGCGACCCGCGCCGGCGATCATGTGCATCTGCTGCTGTACGACCGCGCGGTGCGTGCACGCGTGACCGGAATCGACGGGACCGCACTGCTGCCGGCGATGACGGATGCGATGGCTACGGTGCATGCGCGGCTGGTCGACACGGACTGGTCTGGTGCGTTCGCCGCCATCCGCACGCTGACGACGCGCCCCTCGCTGGTCGTCGTTCTCACCGCTCAGGATGCCGCGGAGTCGGCACGCGGCTTCCTCGGCGCATTTCCCACGCCATCACGTGCGACGACAGTGCTGGTCGGCTCGGTGACCGATGAGTCTGTTGAGAAGCTGGCGCAGCAGCGCGGCTCGCGTGAGGAGATCTATCTCGCCGCTGCGGCTGAGCGGACCCTCCGCGACGCGGAGAACGTAACTGATGCCATTCGCCGCGCGGGTGGTGAGGCCATCGCCGCCGATCCCGAGGCGCTGCCACCGCGAATCGCCGACCGCTACCTGGAGCTCAAGGCCGCGGGACGCCTGTGACTGTCGGCCATCGATCGCAGTAGAAATGAACCATTCTTTATTGTGAATGATTCATCTTTATGGGAGAATGGGGTCATGAACACCATCGGCACGATCGAAGCTCCTGAGCGGTTGCGTGCCGCCGGGCTTCGCGTGACGATGCAGCGGGTCGCGGTGATCAACACCCTCACCGCACGCCCGCACGCGTCTGCGGAGACCGTGCACTCCTCGCTGCGTTCGATTCTCAGCGGAGTCGCACTCCCCACCGTGCACAGCATCCTGGGCGACCTCACCGGCGTCGGGATCGTCCGACGAGTCAGCCTGCCGGATGCGCCGAGCGCGCTGTACGAGGTGCAGCACGCCGACGACAACCACCATCATCTGCAGTGCGTGGAGTGCGGTCGCGTCGAAGACGTCGCCTGCGCCGTCGGCGAAGCCCCGTGCCTGCATCCATCCCACGACCACGGGATGCGCATCCTCGAAGCCTCTGTGACCTACCGAGCCATCTGCTCTGATTGCGAAAGGAAGAAGTGAATGACTGACAAGACTTTCACCACCACCCAGACCGGCACGCCTGTCGCCAGCGACGCGCACTCGCTGACGAACGGTGCTGACGGCACAACCGCGCTGCACGACCGATACCTGGTCGAGAAGCTCGCATCGTTCAACCGTGAGCGCGTGCCGGAGCGCAACCCGCACGCCAAGGGGGGCGGCGCATTCGGCGAGTTCGTCGTCACCGAGGACGTCTCGCAGTACACCCGCGCAGCCGTCTTCCAGAAGGGCGCGAAGAGCGAGACACTACTGCGCTTCTCGTCCGTGGCCGGCGAGCAGGGCTCCCCGGACACCTGGCGCGACGTCCGCGGTTTCTCGCTGCGCTTCTACACGACCGAGGGCAACCTCGACATCGTCGGAAACAACACCCCGGTGTTCTTCATCCGCGACGGCATCAAGTTCCCGGACTTCATCCACTCGCAGAAGCGGCTGGGCGGCTCGGGGTTGCGCAACGCCGACATGCAATGGGACTTCTGGACGCTCTCTCCCGAGTCCGCGCACCAGGTGACCTACCTCATGGGCGACCGCGGACTGTCGCGCTCCTGGCGCCACGTCAACGGCTATGGCTCGCACACCTATCAGTGGGTCAACGCTGAGGGCGAGCGCTTCTGGATCCAGTACCACTTCATGTCCAAGCAGGGCGTCGAGCCGATGTTCGCCGATGAGGCCGAGCGCCTCGCCGGAGAGGATGCGGATTACTACCGCCGCGACCTCTACGAGGCGATCGAGAAGGGCGACTTCCCGGCGTGGGACGTCTACGTCCAGGTCATGCCATACGAAGAGGGCAAGACCTACCGATTCAACCCCTTCGATATCACCAAGACCTGGTCGAAGAAGGACTACCCGCGCATCAAGGTCGGCACCTTCACGCTGAACCGCAACCCGCAGAACTTCTTCGCCGAGATCGAGCAGGCTGCCTTCTCGCCCGGCAACCAGGTTCCCGGCACCGGCATCTCCCCCGACAAGATGCTCATGGCGCGCGTGTTCTCCTACCCGGACGCCCAGCGCTACCGCATCGGCACCAACTACAACCAGCTACCGGTCAACCAGCCGCACGCTGCCCACGTCAGCAACTACATGCACGAGGGCAACATGCAGTACCACTTCAACACCGCCGAGCACCGCGTCTACACGCCGAACTCGTACGGTGTTGCGGGTGGACCGCAGGCAGACCCGCAGCGCGGTGTCGAGGCGAGCTGGGAAGAGGACGGCACACTCCTGCGCAGCGCTGCAACCCTGCGCTCCGAGGACGACGACTTCGGACAGGCCCGCACGCTGGTCAACGAGGTCTTCACCGCTGAGGAACGCCAGCGCTTCATCGAGACGCTCGCGGGTCAGTACGCCGGGCTGACCGTCCCCGCTATCCAGGAGCGCTTCTTCTGGTACTGGGGCCAGGTTGACCAGAAGGTCGCGGACGACATCCGTGCCGTGGTCGCGGCGAACGGCGGATCCGAGCCGGAGCCCGTCGGCGTCGGCGAGTAATAGCCGCAGATTCACTCGGTAGCCGAAGGGCCGGATGCGCATGCATCCGGCCCTTCGGCGCGCCTACAGTGCAAG
Source organism: Microbacterium sp. A94 (assembly GCF_051842855.1). Lineage (NCBI taxonomy): Bacteria > Bacillati > Actinomycetota > Actinomycetes > Micrococcales > Microbacteriaceae > Microbacterium > Microbacterium sp. A94. The sequence goes on from NZ_JBPXMU010000001.1 coordinate 893,199, forward strand.
ATATGCGAGCGGGTGGATGATGTGCCCTGAAATGGGTCGTGTCCGACTCGAACTGACGAGAGGGAATCTCATGAGTGAATCGCTCGCCGAAGCAACACCCGCAGCGCCGTCAACCGGAGCACGGCTCACGGCTGAAGCACTCGGCACCTTCCTGCTGGTGTTCGGCGGTGTCGGCACGGCGTTGTTCGCATCCAACCACTTCACCGACCCCGGATCAGGCTCTGCGGTTTACGTCGCCGTTGCCCTCGCGTTCGGGCTCACGGTCGTCGTGGGCGTCTACGCCTTCGGCCCGATCTCCGGCGGCCACTTCAACCCGGCCGTCAGCCTCGGACTCGCAGCAGCCGGGCGCCTGCCCTGGCGAGACGTGCCCGCTTACATCATCGCGCAGGTCATCGGCGGCATCATCGCCAGCACCGCGCTGGTGCTGATCGGCATCTTCGGTCCTGAAGGCTGGCTCACGGGCGCGCAGGATGCTGGATTCGCCAGCAACGGCTGGGGCGAGCACTCCCCCGGTGGATTCGGTATGTGGTCAGCGATCGTGATCGAGGTCATCCTCACCGCGATCTTCCTCTTCGTGATCCTCGGCACGACGCACAAACTCCGTCCGACGCCTTTCGCCGGCCTCGCCATCGGCCTCACGCTGACGCTCATCCACCTCATCAGCATCCCGGTCGACAACACCTCGGTGAACCCAGCACGTTCCATCGCCGCAGCCATCTACGGCGGGGCCGGTCCCCTTGCTCAGCTGTGGGTATTCCTGGTCTTCCCTGTGGTCGGCGCTCTGATCGCCGGCTTCGCCTACAAGACGCTGCTGGACGGCACGAAGCACCTCTGAGAACGAAGCACCTCTGAGAACGAAGCACCTCTGAGAATCAAGCACCTCTTGATTACCCGGCGACGAGCTGCGGCGTTCCTGCCTCGTACTCGAGCAGGTCGCCGCGCTCGCCCCGCTGGTAAGCGCGGCGTCCGACGAGAAGCATGTAGGCGAGGAAGACCCCCAGCGCGGCAGCTCCGATACCGATCTTGATCGGCCACGGCAGCGACCAGCCGGTCACGAAGCCCTCGACGAGCCCGGACAGGAACAGCGCGAACACCAGCCCGATGGCCACTGTCGCCAGTGCCCGCCCCTCCTGCGCGAGAGCCGCTGCCCGCGTGCGGTGCCCCGGTGCAGCCCAGGCCCAGAAGATGTGGAGCCCTGCGGCAGCTGCGACGAAGATGCTCGTCATCTCGAGCATCCCGTGCGGAAGGATGTACAGCACCATCACATCCGCGCGATCGTGCGCAGCCATGATTCCCCCGGAGACACCGATGCTGAACGCATTCTGCGCGATCATGTAGATCGGCCAGATGCCGGTGACGCCGAACAGCACGCACTGCACGGCGATCCACGCGTTATTGGTCCACACCATCCCCGCGAACACCGCCGCGGGGTTATCGGTGTAGTAGCCGGTGAAGCTCTCTTCGGCGTACTGCTCGAGGAAGTCCGCCGGCCCGAGGCTGGCTACCAGAGCCGGGTCGCTTGAGATCCATGCAGCGACACCGACCGAGATGGCGATGAATGCCAGTGCGATGACCAGCGTGGTCCAGCGGAGGCGATACAGTGCGGCCGGAAGCTGATCGGTGAAGAACCGCCCGATCTGACTGAGGATGCTGTCGGATGCACCGGTCAGACGCAACCGCGCCTTGGCCAGAATCAACGAGAGGTAGGCACCCTGCGGGGACTCGCCGACCGAAGTCTTCAGCTCGGCAAGATCTGCCGATGCCGCCCGGTACCGGACGATGAGCTCATCCACTCCGCCACCGTCGAGCCGCTGACGGCTGAGTTCGTCCAGGCGTTCCCACTCGGCACGTCGTGCATCGGTCAGGGCATCAGCATCCACCTGATTTACTGTACTCATGTCTACGCCGATCGACACCACGGACGAAGTCCTCTCCGGCGAAGCCGTTGCCATCGATGTTCAACCGCTCGGGTTCTTCATGCGCGCACTCGGCGCGCTCATCGACATGGCCGTCAGCTGGGTGCTGTTCCTGCTGTTCCTGTGGTTGCGCGTATGGCTTCTCGCCACCGGTATCGTGACGCCGGCGATCGACGGCATCGTGAACATCGTCGCGATCGTGGTCTGCTTCGTCGTGGTGCCGATCGTGGTCGAGCTCGCACTTCGCGGGCGGAGCCTCGGGAAACTGGCCGTCGGCGGACGCATCGTTCGCATGGACGGCGGAGCCACCGGATTCCGCCACGCTTTCATCCGAGCGCTGATCGGCGTTCTGGAGACCTATATGACCTTCGGCGCGATCGCCCTGCTGGCCGGGGCGTTCACGGCCCGCTCGCAGCGCCTGGGAGACCTCGTGGCCGGCACCTACAGCCAGCGCGTGCGCACCCCGAAGCTCATCCCCCTCGTCCCGGTCATGCCCGAGTCGCTCATCGGCTGGGGGCAGATCGCCGACGTCGCACGGATGCCCGATCGCCTCGCCCGTCGCATCTCGCAGTTCTTGCAGCATGCCGAGCGCATGTCGCCCTCAGCGCGCGCGAAGATCGCTGCGGAACTCGTCACCGAGACGGCCGAGTACGTCTCCCCGCAGCCGGCTGCCCACCCGGAGCAGCTGCTCATAGCGATCACCGTGCTGCGCCGCGAACGCGAGCGGCGGGCACTGGCCATCGCCGACGCGCGCGCGGAGAAGCTCTCCGGGCGCCGCGTCGGCGTCTGACGCCACTACCGGTCAGAACCGGATCGCGTCGATCACCTTCACGCGCAGCGCAACCATCGCGGGGATGAACCCGGCAACCGCGCCGACGATGACCGATGCCACAAGCCCGGTGACCGCGGCGCGCATCGGGAACGGCGGAACATCCTGCATCCCCTGGAACATCGCCGGAACCACCCAGTCTGAGCGCAGCACCGCGACGACGATCGCGATGCCGATGATGCCCGCGACTGTCGTGGCAACCAGGCTTTCCAGGAGCACGGAGACGAAGACGCGACCCGACGTCGCCCCGAACGCGCGCCTGACGCCGATCTCTCGCACTCGCTGGCGCATGGCGACCAGCTGAATGTTGATGAGACTCAGCGCACCGAGGCCGAGAATGAGCACGGCGATCCCGCCGGTGATCATCTCGAAGGTCCGCATGGAATCTTCCATGCCGGGTTGGGAAGCCCAGTCGCTACGGTTCACCATGACTGACTGCCCTTCGGGGAGGCCAGCACGCAGATCCATCGCAAGCACGGGTCCGATTTCGGATGCTTGCTGCTCCGTGACCCACACCTCGTGACGGGGCATCACTTCCGGCGGGAGCTGATCGACACGGGCGGTGTACGCGTCGTAGAGCACGTCGATGCGCACCTCGTCATCCCAGATGCCCTGTCTCGGAGTGACCCCGACCACCTGATAGGTGCCGCCAGCATCACCGAGGATCGTGAGAGTCGGATGCTGGTTCATCGGCGTGCGACCGATCAGATCCCACAGCGGCTCGGTGATGACCACCGGGGGCGCAAGCGCCGCTTCATCCCCTGGCCGGAACGCGCGACCCTCCAGCAGTTGCTCACGGTGCATCTCGGCATAGAGCGGGTCCAGCAGCCTGCCGCTGACCTCCCGCACTCCGTCCGGCAACTGCGCACGGAACATTAAGCCGTCAGCAACGCGCGCCGTGTGTGTGAATTCGAATCGTTCGCTGACTCGAGAAAAGCGGTCGTCGAAGTCCGCGAAATCTACCGGAGCGCCGTTATCGCTCATCACGGAAACGGCGATCGTCGCCGCGCGGCCCCCGTAGCGATCGGACTGTTCGACCTGGAACTGCCGCTGATACTCCGAGAAGGCGACCACGGCTGTCAACGCGGCAACGGATACGGCGATGCCGATGAGGCTGAGCAGCACCCGCAGCTTGTGCACGCGGATCTCGGCCCAGGCGTCGGAGAACGCACCGATAAACCCGCTCATGCCGTTGCCTCCGAGGGGACGCCGGTAGCCAGCGTGGATGCTTCGAATGCCCGGCTGAGATCCACCGGGGCGAGCATGCCCGCCTCCAGCCGGTAGTGCCGTCGTGCGCGCGCAGCGACGTGCAGGTCATGGGTGATGGTCACCAGCGCGGCTCCGGTCTGTGTGGCGACCTCATCCAGAAGCTCCATCACAGATGCCCCGGTGTCGATATCCAGTGCGCCGGTGGGTTCATCCGCGAGGATCAGCATGGGGTTTCGCACCAGCGCCCTGGCGATTGCCACGCGCTGCTGCTCGCCGCCGGACAGACGATCGGCGATCTGATCGATTCGGTGCCCGAGCCCCACCCGCTCGAGCATGTCGGCGGCGAGCTCCCGGCGCTTCCAGAACAGCCGTCCGCTGGCATGACTCAACGGCATCATGACGTTATCGATCGCTGTTCGACCGGCGAGCAGGTTGAACTGCTGAAAGACGAATCCGACGTTCGCGCCGCGCAGGCGATCGAGTCTGCCGCTGCTCATCTTGCGGACCGGGGTGCCCTCGAACGACACCGAACCCTCGGTGGGGGCATCCAGCATCCCGAGAATGTTCAGCAATGTCGATTTGCCGGAGCCGGAGCGTCCGACGATCGAAACGTGGTCGCCGGCATCCACATCGAGACTGATCCCGCGGAGAATCTCCAGCCGCGAGTCATCGGCGAGCAGAACACTCTTGGAGATGCTGTCCAGTGAGACCAGGCTCACCAGCTCATCCCACTTTCGCACTGTTCGACACCGGGTTCGATCTCGTAGCAGTATTCCTCGACCGGGGCGACGAATCCGGGCACGAACTGGCGCACCATCTCGCCCTCTTCGAGCCCTTCGACGACCTCGACGGTCGTGCCATCGCTCACGCCGAGTGTCACGGTGCGCTCCTGCGGATCTTCGCCGTCACCGGCATCGACCCAAACCACACCGGAGCCGGATCCGCCCTGCACCGCGGTCACCGGGATGACGAGCGCATCCTCCACCTGCCCCAGGGCAAGATCCATCTGCGCGGGAAGACCGGCGAAAACGGTCTGCTCAGCGGGAATCGAGCACTGCACGCTCGCTCCGCCTTCTGCTGTCACCTGCACCTGCACACCCGTGCAGGCAAAAGGCGCAGGTCCGCCCGTGATCGAGACGGTCGCCTCAGCCGGAGCGTTCACCAGTCGATACAACTGCACCGGTTCGACGGCGGCTACCAGGTGGTAGCGAGCCGGCGACAGGGTCACGACGTCACCGCCAACGGATACCTGCTGCCCCTTGATGACAGCGATCTCCGACAGATCGCCCGCCTCGGGAGCGACGATGTCGATGTTGCGCACGGGGTCGTCCTGCTTCACGGTGAAAAGCACCTGTCCGGCAGCGACGGCGCCACCTCCGACGTGGACGGCGGTGACCGTGCCGTTCACCTCGCTGCGTACCGGATAGGCGTTGTCACGTGCGACGTTGCCGCTCAGCGACAGCTCGTTGATCACGGAGCCCCGCTCAACGGGCATGACCGGATCGGTGATCTCGGCCCCTGGCCCCATGGCCGCGGCCTGGGCGTCAGGGAAGAATGCGAGTTTGACCAGCCCTGCCGCGCACGCGCCCAGGATGATCACGAGCAGGATGGGGAGAATCCATCGACGCCAAACGACCACGGAAGCCTCTCTGGAGGCTCCACGGTGGTGCGTCCGGAATCATCATAGTCATAAATGCTTTCCAGGTATGCACTTCATTTGCGTGCATGTAACGCGGTTTCAGGCGCGCAACGCCTCATGGCGGATGACGAGCCAGCCGGCCGGGACCGAGAGCCGGTCGGCATGCTGCGCGCAGAGATCATGAGCGTGCGGATGGTCCGTGCCACCCAGGGGTCCGAGGGCCGCCATCTGATCACCGTAGTCAAACGTCAGCGTCGCGACCGCTTCGCGTGCGCAGGTGACCTTGGAGCAGATTCGTACGTCCATCTCTGTCAGAGTAGAGCGCCGGCGAGCACACGAGCGGATGCCGCGCGGAACGCCATAGACTTTCATCATGGCCCGTCGTTCAGATCCAGGTGCCGCAGCTCCTCGCCGCGGCGCGCGGCACGGCCGCCACGGACGCCTCGGACGCAGCGAGGTGCTGCGTCCGCCCCTGGCTCCGCTGAACGGCAGGATCGACCGCTTCGACAGCACCATCGGCGCGGCTGTGGACTTCTTGCGCGGCACCTGGCCGGAGCTGCAGGAGGTGCGCTTCGAGATCGGCGGACTCCCCCGCAACATCGATGATGACGGCATCCCGCGCTGGTACCTCGACCGCGATGAGCGCAGAATCGTGCTGTATCGCATCCCGATCGAACGACTGCTTCCCCCCGGTCACGATGATGACCTGCATCGCCGCATCGCGATCGAGAGCGCTGTTTTCCGGGCGGCCGCCGAATACGTCGGCAAGGAGCCGTGGGATTTCGGGCCCGATCAGGGATAGACCGTGATAGCCGCGCGCTCCGATGCTGCTGGCCATAGCGGCCAGCCGGCCAACTGATTCACATCGGCAAGTGCGACGGCTGCATGCAGCCCGCCGCCGTTCACGGCCAGAGCGTATGTGGTGCTCGCGGTGACATCAATCAGGGTCGAGCCGCCCGCCGCAACGGTGATCCCGGAGCCGGCCTGTCCGTTTGTGGGCGCAAGCGTCGCGGTGACCTCCTCGTCGCCTCGGTTCACCAGATGCAGTCGCGGCGCCGGCCCTGCAGGCACGGCGACAAAAACTTCTCCGGTGATCTCGGGAGCTTGTGTCATCCAGGCAAAATCCGAGCCGGCCGCTACGCCAGTGCTCTGCCAGACGGCTCCCACGAGCGAAGAGTCCGCCTCGACGCTCACGCTGTACACGCCCACATCCAAGCCGTCCAGATTGACCTCGGCGGGGATGGCAGCCTCCAGCGGCACCGTCTTCGTCTGCACGACCTTGGCCCCGGAGCGCACGGTGATCGTCGCCGTGGTGGGCTGATCCGCTGCGAGAAGTCGCAGCACCGTGACCGCTGAATCTGCGTTGTCTGCGACAACCTGCACGCCGGAGAATGTCAGATCGGTGCCGGGAACTCCCGCGGTGTCCTGCAGGTCGATGCCTGAGGGGTCGAGGGTGCGGATCAGCGAGGACTGCAGCACTGCTCGCAACGGAGCCCCGGTCGCCGTCACCCGCACGACGGGCTGCTGGAGCCCGGCGGCGATGGATGCCAGGGGCACAGCCAGCTGCGTTCCGGCAGGCACCAGCGTGGTGGTCGTCGTCTGTTCCGTTCCGAAGACCGTGAGGGCCGCCGTCGCGGTGACGTCGCCCGGGTTCGACAGGATGATCAGGTCGCTGGTACCTGTCTCGACAGTGCCGCCCAACAGCCACGACTCGGTCTGCGGCTCACGGCATGCGCTCGCCGCGAGGCCGGAAAGATCACCGGCTGCGAGCCAGACCGATTCGGCAGCCGCGACCAGCGAGGTTCCCCCCTGCTCGGCACTGCCGATGAAACGCTGAGGACCCGCGAACTCCCCGGTCAGATCTGGTACGGCGAGTTCGGATTCTTCACGCGGTCCGTTGCTGTCGACGGTGAGTGCTGGATCGCCCGCTGACGACATCTGCTGCGCATTGTTCGCATCTCGGCCGATCGCACGGAACGATCCGGAACACACCACGGTGGTGTCGCCAGCAGCAGGTCGCACCTGCATCTGTGCTGCCTGGTTGGTCACGCTCGGCCATTCGACGGCGACAGCGGCTGTGACTCCCGCTACGCACGCGACAGCGATAACGGCGCCTGCCACGAGCCTGGCGCTGGTAGCGGCGACACGGATTGGTGGCTTGTGAGTCATCGCTTCTCCTCGGCTGGCTCGAGATCGTCATCCGCCCGCTTCGGAAGAATCAGAGGTTCATCGGGTGAACGCCCCACGATCCGTGATTGCGCTCGCGCAGCTCGGCGCGAGGCTCGGGTCGGGATCGACAGCAGTACGGCGCCCAGGAATACGACCAGCTGCAGAATTGTCACGGCCTGCATGGTGCGAGCCTCGGATGCGGTGAGGCCCGGACGCTCAGCGGTGACACTGTCCAAGCGCCACAGCACGCCTTTGTCTGTTTCGCCGACCTTCACGAACCCGGCGCGCTGATCAAGAGCGGTGACAGCGGAGATTCGGAACGCACGTGCGGTGGCGGATTCTTCGCCGGCGACCTGATCGAGAAGGACGAAGTGGATGCCATGGGCTGCGAGCTCGCCGGGAGCATCGAAGGTGCGCTCCGAGAGCAGATCGACCGTGAGGATGCTGATGTCGGTGCCATGCGGTTCGGTGGCGGTGCTCAGCATGGTGGTCTGCGCGCCCAGCGTGTTGCTCGCACCCCAGATCACCTCTGACGCCAGCCCGCCGTCGTTCTGCGGCGTGATGACGAGTGTGGCGATCGCACGGTCGCCGCGCGCCTCGGCGGCGACGTAGGCCGGGAGGGTGCTCTCCGGTCCGTTGGTGAGAACTGAGCGTTCGGTGTGCAGCGCGGTCAGCGCCGGCACCGCGCAGACCGCCAGTGCGAGCCCCGCAATCGTCACCGTGACCACCCGCACACGGGGAAGCGTGATGGCGGTGTCAAGCGTGACGAGCGCACCGCCGACGAGCCCGGCCCAGGCCAGACTCAAGCCTGTTCCCGGCCAGATCGCTACCGCGGTGCCCTGTGCAAAGGAGACGGTCACACCCACGGCGAGGAATGAGGTCGCGAGACCGATGACGGTGACAGCGAGCAGAGTGATACCAGCACCCCAGCGCGGCGCGATCGCTGAGGCGAGTGCCAGCAGCGCGATCGGCACAAGCAGCAGCGGTGCCCACATCGCAATGGTGGGATCGAGGATGCTCATCCACCCGGCAAGATCCGCGGTCGGGAAACCTGTGGCCAGCAGCATCCGTCCGGCGCTGTCCGCGCTCGCTTGACCGCCTGCCCAGATGAGGCCGGGGTCGGCGAAGATCGCCCAGAGATTTCCGTACCGCACCTGCCAGACGACGATCGGCAGGAACAGCACCACGGTGGGAGCCAGCATCCACAGCAGGCGCACGGCTCCATGGAACCATCCATGCGCAAGCACGACGACCAGCGCGATCAGCCAGAGCAGCCCGGCCGCTGGTGCGAGCGCGGGTGCACAGGCGAGAGCTGCAGCGAGGATGATCGACACTGCGCCCGCCGCACCCCAGGAGCGGTGTGCGACGACGGCCGCATGGAACAGCCACGGCAGGATCAAGTGCAAGAGGACTGCGGCCGGGCGCCCGGTCATGAGAGCGGTGAGGAAGGTCGGCGCGAGCGCCCAGGCGACACCGCCGAAGATGCGCATTCCCGCGCGGTCAGTGATTCGTGTTGCGGCGAACCATCCGCCGAGTACAGCCAGCGGCAGTGCCAGCAGCCACAGCACCACGAGCGCGAAAGACGGTGCTCCGACCCACAGCGATCCGATGATCGCGATGACTCCGGCGAAAGGATCCGCAGGGCCGATGACGTCGACTCCGAGTCCGCGCGATCCCCACGCGGCATCGCGCCAGAGTGCTGTGACGGTGTCGCGCAGCGGAAGCAGTCCGCCGCCGCCGATGGCGGGCCAAGCAAGCAGAGTTGTGAACGAGGCCACGCTCACCACGAGAGCGCCCAGCACGGCCCAGGCGCCGCCACCGGAGAAGAAATTCAGTTCGCTGACCGCTCCCCCTTCGCTCCCGTGACCGTCGTCGAGATTCCGATGCAGCTGTGCGCGGGTGACACGCAGTGGGGCGATGCTCGACCAGGAGGCGGTTCGGAACGAGCGGATGCGCTGGCGAGACCGCGCCACGGCGCCGAAGCGGACCATCGCGGTGAGCGCTGCTGCCCATTCCGGCAGGACAGCCGCCGGACGCTTGCCGATGAGATGCACGACGGTTCGCCACAGCGCCAGGGGCAGCAATGAGAGCCAGTGCAGCGGCACGCTGATGGCGGGAGCGTAGGCGAGCCTGCGGTGCAGCTGTGCGAGGCGCGTGACGAACGCGCGTTGTGCTGCGTTCTGCGGGAGCGCTGCCGGGCCGTCAGGATGCACAGAGATCCGCGCGTTCGGGGCGAGGACGACGCGCCCACCACCCAGCCGCGCACGGATACCGAGATCCAGGCCTTCGTCGGCCCCGGCGAGAGCGGGATCAGGACGAAGCGGGTCGCGCACTTCGCTGCGGATCAGGATGCCGCGGATGTCCGAGCCGAGCGCGTCGTCGCGTCCGTCGTGCTGACCCTGGTCGAGTTCACCGGCGGCGAGTTCGACTGATCGGCCAAGCGACGTCATGGTGACGCCGAGGGAGACGATCTCGCGATCGTTGTCGACATCGACGAGCTTGGGAGCGGCGATGGCCGCCGATGGTGAGCGCTCGAGCGCTCCGCTGAGCTGCGCCAGCGCCTGCGGGTGCGGTGCCGTGTCGTGTGCGAGCAACCAGATAGCGGAGCCCTGCGCCACCCGGGGTCGAGCCAAATCGATGGCCTCAGCGAACGAGGTGCTGCTGCGTGCTTCGATGATGCCTTCGATGACACGAGCGATCGCTTCGCTGTCTCGGGCGGACGAGGCGTCTCCGCACACGACGAGCGTCACGGCGTCCGCCGCGCGAGTCTGGAGACTCAGGGCGTCAAGAGTACGCAGGAGCTGTGCGCGGGAGGAAGATCCGGGCCGCGCGACGATGATGGCATGAACTCGGGTTGGCATGGCTTGGCCAGCCTAAGCGCTGCATTCTCAGGCGACTGCCACCGCGGTCGGCGCGCCTGCGAAGCTATGACAGCTCAGCCGGCGCTGCGCTTGAGCTTGCGGCGTTCGCGCTCGCTGAGCCCACCCCAGATACCGAAGCGCTCGTCGTTGTTCAGCGCGTACTGCAGGCATTCGCCACTCACATCGCACGAGGAGCAGATGCGCTTCGCGTCGCGAGTCGAACCGCCCTTTTCCGGGAAGAACGCCTCTGGATCGGTCTGCGAGCAGAGCGCGTCGGTCTGCCAGGAGAGCGCTGTGTCATCGTCGGCGTCAACACGCCTGACCCCGGGAACCCCGAGATTGACCGGATCTACAAACCAGTTCTCGGGAACGTCGGAACGGTAACCCGTCATATCGTTCTCCTTGCCCTTACGGATGCCCCCCACCGGGCCGTGCACAACTAATTACACCCGTGTCATTCGCTCCGGTCAAGTCGCAGATAGTAAACCCTCAATCGACCATTGAAGGTTCACGGCGTGTCTACGGCGTGTCGCGGTGCACCGCAGAGTATCTGGGATCTCAGGCGAAGTGGACGCGCGGTTGCGGGTGGTCGATGAACACCCTGCCGCGCGGACTCGTCCACTCGATTCGCCCACCGGACAGCTGTCGCGCCGCCCACCGGTACTCGGGGTCGATATCCGGATGTTTCAAAGAATGATGCCGTCGGCACAGATGACTGAGATTCTCGCAGGCTGTCGCCCCGCCCCGGCTGTGCTCGTCGTTGTGGTCGAGGTCACATCGCAGCACCGAGGACGCACAGCCGGGAAAACGACAGCGTCCATCGCGCGCACGCAGATATCGGCGCATCTCGGCTGTTGGTCGGTACCGATCGGTCGCTGTGACCATTCCGGAGTACTCGTCGAGATAAAGACGATCCCATCCGGGTGCGAACCCGGCAAGCTCACGGGCGATTCGGGCGTCGACAGGTCCGCATCCGAGCAATTCGGCTGGAGCATCCGACGCTCCGGCGAGAACCGCCGCAGAAAGCGTCACCTGGACATGCCCGCGAATCGCCGCCGCGCCATCTGCGGATACTGTTTCTGCGGCGGCTGCCAGCAGGAGGTCCATCACGACATCCGCCCGCGCTTGATCCATCGTGCGCGGATCGTCATTCGGTGCGGACGCGCCGTAGTTGCCATCGACGTCCTGCACATCCTGCTCGGAGATCAACGCATCGTCTTCACCCGTTGCCGGCTCTGTCTCGCCAGCGCCGAGAACAGGGCGTACCTCGGACGAGTGCGGATCCCGTGCGAGCCGAGCGAGTCTGGAGGCCCGATCCAGCGCCGCATGAGCGAGCACCGAAGAGGTCAGGATGTGGACCTCAGCCGAACCGTCGTCGAAGTCGTCGATCCAGATTTTCCGGTCGTCGTGCGCCTTCTTCCGGCGGTCGGCAGCGCTCACCCCACCATGCTTGGCCGCCAGCATCCGCGCCACCGACCTGACCCGATTCAGGCTCTCCCCTGAGGCGTAATCGACCGCGGCGAGCTCATAGGCGAAACGATCTGCCTGATCGGAGATCTGCGCACCCGCATCAGTGATGATGCGCGCATGTGTCGGGCTGATCTGCGCATTCTGCAGGGCCTGGAAGGTGACAGGAAAACTCGTCACCAGCGTGTACGCGTTCCACATCGACGATTCCATCGTGCGCGAGGAGATACGACCGGCGGAGCTGAACTCCGCAATCACCGAGCGGACGGGAATGTCTTTGACGTCACTGGGCCCAGTCCGCTGCTCACGCTCGCCTAGCGCGTCAGAGAAGGCCTCGCTGAGCAGCTCGGCCTCCCGCGCAAATCTGGTCAAGAGTCGGAGCGACTCAGGGCATGGTGATTCCCGGCATGGCGATGAAGGCCTCGCCCGTGCCGGTGAGGGTGAGCGACTTCTCGTCGGCCGTGGCGAACACGGCCGCGCCGACGGGAATGGTCATCTCCTGATCGATACCGGAAACCGAGACATCTCCCCCGGTCGAGAGCACCATCGCCGGTCCGGCAACGTCTACGGCAACCGGTTCGCCGGACAGGGTCACACGCCGCAGGGCGAAGTCCGAGACATCGACCGGATAGGCAGTCACCGCATCGCCCGCCATCGGCGTCATCACCGGGACCTTCGCCGGCGACGTGTCGAGGACTGACAGCAGTTCGGGCACATCGATGTGTTTGGGCGTCAGGCCCCCGCGCAGCACGTTGTCGCTGGCCGCCATGATCTCCACGCCGAGTCCGGAGACGTACGCGTGTAAAAGTCCGGCGCGCAGGAAGATGCCCTCGCCTCGTCGGAGCACGATGAAGTTCATCAGAAGTGCGACAACGACCCCAGGGTCCCCCGGGTTGCGCTCCGCGATGGTGCGGGCGTTGGCTAGTTCGGCGTCGAATTCTTCGGAGGATGCTTCGGCCAGCGCGGCGATGATGTCGTCGACCTCAGACTGCGCCGTACCGGAAAGCAGCCAGCCGATGGCATCCCCGAGCACATCTCCGTCTGCGCTGAGCCTCTCCCGAAGAGCAACAGCTCCGACCGACGAGCCCAGCGAGTCCAGCAGACGCACGGTGTCCGCCACGGGGCGCAGCCCTCCGAGCGCCTCGAACCGGTCGCTGAGCGCGACGATGAGCTCGGGCTTGTGGTTGTCATCTCGGTAGTTTCGTGACGGGTCATCTGCCGCAAGGCCTGCTTCGCGCGCCCATCCCGCACGCGCCTGCGCGATGGTCGGGTGCGCCTGAATCGACAGCGGATCGGCCGCAGCGAGCAGCTTCAGCAGATACGGCAGCGTCCCACCGGTAACAGCATCCAGAGTCGTACCGTCAGAGACGTCAGCGGGGTCACCGGGGTGATCTCCGAACCATACCTCGGCCTCCGGCGCTCCGGTGGGCTCGCGGCCTTCCAGCGTCGCGAGAAGGGACGTCGATCCCCAGGCATAGTCACGGGGCTCGTTGGACAGGCTCAGCAGCATGGCTCCAGCGTAGCGATCCCGTCGTGGCACAGCGATCTGCGGGCCGGTCGCGGTAGCCTGAATCCGATGGCGCAGTACACGAAGCATCCCGTGACAGCCCCGCCCACCGCGCCGGAGCGCGAGTCGACGGGGCAGCTACTGCTGCGCGCCTACGCGATCCTCGCGTTCATCGTCGCTTTTGCGCACACCGCTCTGTACAACCTGGTCGGTATGAACGGCGCGGGCATCGTCATGATCGTGCTGACGCTGGCCGCCGTCGCTATCGGCGTGCCGATGATCACCCGGGCGAAGCCGCACGCCTTCGCCTGGCGCCGGCTTCCCTGGTCGGCTCTCGGCTACGTCGTGTTCGCACTGCTGTCGTTGGCCTGGTCGCAGTGGCGCGGGCCGACGATCATCACCTGGCTCCTGCTCGCCGCGATCACCGTGAACGCTCTGCTCATCGCCCATGCCTTCAGCTGGCATGAGATCGTGCGCACGCTGGCATCCGCCTTCAAGTGGATCCTCGGGCTTTCTGTCGTTCTCGAACTCTGGGTGTCACTGGTGCTGCAGCGCCCCCTGCTGCCCAACTTCCTCACACTTCCTGATGGCGACATCGACCCGCACTGGTACTGGGTGCGCGACAACTTCCTCGATGGCGGTCGCATCCAGGGCCTCGTCGGCAACTCGAACGTGCTGGCCATTATCTGCCTGTTCGCGATCGTCACCTTCGGCGTTCGGTTCGCGCTGCGTGAGCGCTGGAGCACGACACTCGCTCTCTGGATGCTGCTCGCGGCATACCTGCTGCTGCGCGCAGGATCGGCCACGACCTATGTGTGCGCGATCGCCGCGGCCGTCGTGGTCGCGATCGTTCTTCTCATCCGCCGCACGCGCACTCCCGGTGGCCGCACCCGCATCTACGTGATCTGCACGGCAAGTGCCGCCGTCGTGATCGCAGCGCTGATCGTATTCCGCAAGCCGCTCCTCGAGGCGCTGGGCCGCAGCGCCGACCTCACCGGCCGCACCGATCTCATCTGGACCACGGTGCTCGAACGGGCCGCCACCCACCCCGTTTTCGGCAACGGGTTCTCCAGCCCGTGGATACCGACTGACCCGTCATTCGACGGCTGGATCGTGGATCACAACATCACCGTCTTTCACGCGCACAACATGTGGCTCGACGTGTTGATGCAGCTCGGTGCTGTGGGCGTCCTGCTGATGGCGGCCGCCTATCTGGGGCTGCTCTGGCGCGCATGGTTCTTCGCCATCGACCGGCCGCGCTGGGATCTGCGCGCCGATCGCCCTTACTCGCCGCTCACGCTCCTGCCCCTGCTGTTCACCGTCATCCTGCTCGTTCAGGGGCTGGCGGAGTCGACGCCGATCATGCTCTGGGGTTGGCTGCTGCTGATGCTGTTCTCCTTCAAGGTCAAGTCGGTCCCTCTGGTTGGTGTGGGCCTGAGTGAACAAGCCCGTGTCACCGAACGCGGCCAGACCGCACGGCGCATTCCGTGACCACCTCCGAGGCTCGATTGAGCCGACTGCTCGGCTCCGTCGAGATGGCTCGCGCCTATACGATCGCCGCTCTGAGCGCGACGTTCGGATCGTTCCTGATCGAGCGGATGACCTCGATGACGACCCTCGCGACGATAACGCTGCTGCTGGGCGTTCTGGGCGCGGCGATCCTGTTCGTCCGGCGAGAAGAGCTCTCACTGCTTCGGCTGGCGCCGTCATCGCTGCTGGCATTTCTCGCCCTCGGCCTGATCAGCGTCTTTTGGACCACCGACCGTTCAGACACGCTGGTGGGCTGGCTGTGGCTGTTCGGTTACGCAGTCATGGCCATCACGATCGGTCATATCCGCGACACCCTGCAGACCATGCGAGCTCTCGGCGATACGCTGCGCGTGCTGCTCGTGTTGTCGCTCGGACTTGAAATCCTCTCCGGCATCCTCATCGATCTTCCGATCGCCTTCCTCGACATCGACGGAAACCTGGCGATGGGCGGTCCGATTCAGGGAATCTTCGGCACCCGCAACATGCTCGGTTTCGTGGCGGTGATCGCGTTGATCACCTTCTTCATCGAATGGCGCACGCAATCAGTCGCCGCCCCGATCGCCATTCCTTCGATCGCCCTGGGCGCTTTTTTGGCTCTGCTCTCAGCGTCGCCGACTGTGCTCGTGCTCGCCGTCGCCGTCGCCGTCGCGACCTCAGCGCTCACGATCGTGCGGCATACTCCGCCTGGCCGCCGCAATATCGTGCAGTGGATGCTGGGGGCACTGGTGGCTGCGGCACTGATCGTTGCCTTCGCATTCCGGCATCCGATCATCGCTTGGATGGGGGCAGGGTCTGATTTCTCGACCCGCGCCGACCTCTGGAATCAGATTCTCGACTTCGTTGCGATCAGACCGTTCCAGGGCTGGGGCTGGTTCGGCTCGTGGCAGCGCGGCGAGTACCCGTTCACGTACATCAACTATCTGCTGGATGATCGCCATCAGAGCGCGCTCAACGCGTTCTTCGACATCCTGCTGCAGTTGGGCGTGGCCGGTCTCCTCCTGTTTTTGATTCTCGGATGTGTGGCGCTGATCCGCTCGTGGCTGGTAGCGAGTGCGCGCCGATCAGTGCTTTACGCGTGGACCCCGCTGGTGCTGGTGACGCTCGCGGTGGACTCGATGTTCGAAAGCTTCACGATCGTTGGCGCCGGCTGGTTCATGCTCGTGCTGTGCGCGTTGCGCGCCGGGCAATCACGGTCCTGGCGCGAGAACATCGACGCGGCGAACACCGGCGTCATCCCGACGTTGCGACCGAGCGAATAGGCCTGCTGCTCAGCTCGCGTCGAGCGTCTTGAGTTTCTCGGCCCAGGCCAGAGCGTCGCGCACACCGTCGTCGACGGAGCGCTGCGCCTTCCAATCCAGGGCGGCGGCGGCGCGATCGACGATCGCGAAGGCGCCAGCTTGATCGCCGGGGCGGCGCTCGACCTCGACGACAGGAAGAGGGTGCTGGGTGACGCGTTCGAATGCGGCCACCAGTTCACGCACGGTCACGCCATCACCGGTGCCGATGTTGAGCACCTGATAGGGATCGGATACTGTCGCCACCTCATCGAAGCGTTGCACCGCTGCGACGTGCGCCAGAGCGAGATCCCAGACGTGGATGTAGTCGCGCAGGCCGGAGCCATCGCGGGTCGCCCAGTCGGTGCCGGTGATGGTGAACGGCTCCCCCGCGGCGCGAGCCTGCATGATCTTGCCGAGCGCGTGCGATGGGGTGGGATTCTGCAGACCGGTGCGCAGGCGCGGGTCCGCGCCGATCGGGTTGAAGTACCGCAACGCGATCGCGCGCAGGTCGCCGGCGAGCGCAGCATCCGAAAGCACACTCTCGACCATGGCCTTGGTCATGGCATAGGGACTGGACGGCGCCAACGGCGCATTCTCGTCGACGCCTTCGCCACCCTCACCGAAGTAGACGGCAGCCGATGAGCTGAACACGATGCGGCTGATGCCCGCCTCTCGCAGATTGCGCAGCAGGATGATGGTCTTGCCGACATTCGTGTCGTAGTACCCGAGCGGGTCGGCAACCGATTCGGGCACAACGATGCGCGCCGCGCAGTGCACGACGACGTCGATGTCGGGGTGATCGGCGCAGATGCGGGTGAGAAGCTCAGCATCCGCGATGTCGCCGACGTAAAGGTTACGGTCCTTGCCGAAGTCACGGCGACCGGTGGACAGGTCATCGAGAATGACCGTCTCCACGCCTGCTTCCAAGCACGCCGTAGCGATCGTCGAACCGATGTATCCGGCACCGCCGGTGATCAGAGCCTTCATCGCGCCTATCGTAGTCTGCCGACCGGGCCCGACGTCCAGGGCGCGCTCTCCAGGGATCCTCAAGCGCAGAAGGTAGGCTACTCGGTGCCCGCTGAATCCAGCTTGCGCCCATGAGGGCGGGGCGAAGCAATCTCGGAGATCTCTCACGTGACCCACGTCTTGCAGAACGTTGTATTCCCGCTCGATCGCGACCCGGATCTTCTGCCGCTGTACGCCGATCCTGAGACGTGGTCGGTCATCGGCGAGGAGCCAGTCCGCGTCTCCAACCGCGCTCACCTCGGCAACATTCTGGGCCGAAACAGCGCGCGAATCGTATCGGGGCGCCGGGTATCCCTCGGCACCTACTTCAACGCTTTCCCCGCTTCTTACTGGCAGCACTGGACGAGCATTCGCCAGGTGCGACTCACCGTGCGAACCGCGGGACCTGCTACCGTCCTCGTCTACCGATCGAACGGATCGGGTGTGCGCCAGCGCGTCGACACCCGTGAGGTTGTCGGCAACGCCAGCACGCACTTCGATCTTGATTTGAACCAGTACAGCGATGGCGGCTGGCTCTGGTTCGACGTCGTCGCCGACGAAAAGAGCGCCGTGCTCGAAGGCGCCGAGTGGACGACAGAGCAGGAGCCGGCCCGAGCTGGCAAGGCATCGTTGGGGATCACCACCTACAACAAGCCCGATTACTGCGTCGAAACGCTGGAGGCGCTTGCTGCTGCCCCCGATGCACTCGAGCTCGTCGATCGGATCTTCCTCATCGATCAAGGTACTCAGCTGGTCTCCGAGCAGAGCGGCTATGCCGAAGTCGCCGAGGCGCTCGGTGAGACGCTTGAGATCATCCGTCAGCCCAATCTCGGTGGATCCGGCGGCTTCGCCCGTGCCATGCATGAGACGCTGCAGCGCCCGGAGAGCGACTTCGTCCAGCTGCTCGATGACGATGTACGTCTGGAGCCCGAATCGCTGCGTCGATCGATCGTGTTCGGCCAATATGCGACTAATCCAGTACTCGTCGGCGGACACATGTTCGACCTGCTCGATCGCCCGAAGCTGCACGGCTGGGCCGAGGTCGTCGACGATGCACCATTCATGTGGCGCAACCTCTATCAGGAGAAGCTGCCGCACGATTTCGGTGTCGCGAACCTGCGCCAGTCGCCACTGCTTCATATGCGCATGGACGCCGACTACAACGGCTGGTGGATGTGCCTGATCCCCCTCGACGCGATCCGCAAAGTCGGGTTGTCGCTTCCGGCTTTCATCAAGTGGGATGACGCGGAGTTCTGCCTGCGTGCCGGAGCCGCAGGCTTCCCGACCGTCTCGATGCCGGGTGTCGCGCTCTGGCACGTGTCGTGGGTAAACAAAGACGACTCCATCGACTGGCAGGCATACTTCCATGCCCGCAACCGAATCGTCGCGGGCCTCCTGCACTCACAGTCTTCGCACGGCGGACGTCTCATCACGCACAGCCGTCGAGTCGACCTGAAGCATCTGATGATGATGCAGTACTACCCGGTGGCGTTGCGCGCGCAGGCTCTGCGCGACGTGCTTTCGGGCCCCGATCACATGCGTGCGAACCTGGCCACGGCGATGCCCGCGGCACGCGCTCTTGCGGCCGATTATGCCGAGACGACAGTTCATCGCGACCCTTCGACCGTGTTGCATTCGCGGCACGGCCGCCAGGTCTACAAGATGCAGGCGAAGAACAATTTCGACAACCCCACCGGTATGAAACTGCGGATCTTCACGCTGAGAACACTGGTGTCCCACTGGCTGCACAATCCGAATCCTGTCAATATCGTCCAACCTGAGGTCGAGTTCGGCAAGGAGGACGCGCACTGGTGGCGCTTGCCTGCCTTCGACAGCGCCCTCGTGAGCACTGCCGACGGCTCAGGAAAGAACATCTACACGCGCGACCGGAAGAAGTACCGCCGGATGCTGCGTGAAACAATCCGCCTGCACGCTGAGCTGAAGCGTCGCTGGCCCGAGCTGCAGAAGCAGTACCAGCGGGCGCTTCCTGAGCTCGTGTCCCCCCAGTCCTGGCAGCAGATCTTCGAGGAGAAGGCATGACCGCGGCGCCTGCTGCATTCGCCCCAGCGGCGGCGACGATCGTCATCGTGACGTACAACCGTTCGCATCTGCTCAAGGGACTGCTCGAGAGCATCACCGTGATGGATCCGAAGCCCGGCCACGTCGTGATCATCGACAATGACTCTGCGGATGACACGACCGAGGTAGTCGAATCGTTCCGCGACTCGATCGGCACCGAGATCGTCTATCGCAAGCTCGAGACGAACACCGGCGGGTCCGGTGGCTTCAGTGAGGGCATGCGCACCGCGTACGAGCTCGGCAGCGAGTGGATCTGGATGATGGATGACGATGTCGAAGTCATCCCGGACGGTCTGGCGAGGATGGGATCGTGGGCTCCGCGGTTCAAGAGCATCCAGGGCCGTCGGTACGACTACGACGGCAGCGAGTTCTACTGGCAGTACCGGATCGCTGAGCGGATGGGAATTCCGATCCCGTTCGCACCGGCCGGGTTCGATGCATCCGGTTTCAAGGAGATGAACAGCGGATGCTTCGAGGGCATGTTCATCCACCGCTCGATCGTCGAACAGATCGGGTTGCCGGATCCGCGCTTCTTCATCTATTGGGATGACCAGATGTACGGGTGGTTGGCCTCGCGTCTGACGACCGCTGTGATCGTCAACGAGTTCGTGCTGCGCCGCACCCGCGAGATCAAGCAGTGGGACATGGGCGTGCGACACATGAATGCTTCCAGCAACGCCTATCGGTACTACATCATGCGCAACCGCGCCTTCATCAAGCACTACTACCGTGTGCACGAGAACTACAACCCGGTGTTGTTCGGCCTCGGGACGACGGCGACGTTCTTCAAGGAGATCATTCGCCTGTTCTTCGTGGAGCGCACCGTGCGCGGGACGAGCAACCTGTTCCGCGGCATCCGCGATGGTGGCAAGATCGGTCGCGACCGCACTTGGCAGCCTATGCCCGCATTGGAGAAGTGATGAGCAACGAGCACCAGCCCGAGGCCGTGTGGGTGTTCCCCGAGGAGAAGAAGAGCAACAAGGGCGCTGTCTGGCTCATCGTCATCCTCTCGATCCTCGCGGTGACGATCGTCGGCCTGCTGCTGTTCTTCCTGTTGCCACCCGCAGGCGATACGGAGCCGACTCCCAGCCCGAGCGCTTCGGGCAGCACTTCAGCGACGCCCACGCCGACACGCACTCCGACGCCGACCGCAACGCCGACGCTCTCGCCGAGCGCGACGCCCACACCGGTGCCGTCGCCGTCCACTGTTCCAACGGATGCCCCGAATCCCACCGAGCCACCGGCGCCGAACCAGGATCATGACGCCTTCGCGGCAGCAGTCGCTCCCCGGCTGAACGACGCGTCCACTGGGCTCGGTGTCATCGCCGAAGGCGACCCGGATGCGGCTGGGATCGTCGGCAACCTGCAGCAGGATGCCGGTCGCCTCTCCGACACTGCGGCTCCGAGCGATATCGAGGGTGCCTGGGCGGATGCGGTGACGCAGTACAGCGCACGGCTCGCCGAGTTGCGTGCAGCATACGATAACGGCACTGATCCGCAGCAGGCTGTGGATGCCGCCTCAGCAGCCCTGCAGAACGTTCGTGCCGTAGCCGGCATCTAATGCTTGCGAGTGGGCGCCCGTGGCTCAGTTTCACGCCGAAATAGCGCCACAACTACCCACTCGCCGGCAGGTCGCGACTTCTTCTGCACACGTGGCCCCTCCCCTTGTTTGCGAGTGGGCGCTCGTGGCTTGAGTTCCGCGTCGTTTCGCGCCACAAGCGCCCATCCGACTCGTCTAGGCCTGTGGAAAACGTAAACGCGCGGATGCCGGATCCCGCAGACTCGGTCACCATGACGACCAGAGATCCTCTTCCTGCTCACGCCGTCGGCACTGCGTTCCTCAGCGGTCGACGGGGCGCCGCCGGCATTGCGGCCCGCGGGCGGCTTCGCGGACGAGACGTAGACAAGCCGTTCCGAGGCATCCGCTCCCAGGGCATCGACCTATCGACCATCCGCGGACGGTGCGTTGCTCTTACTCCCCTCCTCGGCCCCGAGCAAGCGATCAGCCACAGCACGGCGCTTGTGCTTTGCGATGCTCCGCTCCCGTCCGCACTCGAACGGGACGACGCCGACCTGCACGTCAGCAGCACAGGGTCACGACGAAAGCGGCGCAAGGGAATCGCGTCGCATCGGCTTGACGGCGCATTCCCCACGACAGTTACCCACGACGGCATCCCGATCGTGACGCCGGCGACGGCCTGGTGTCAGCTCGCCGAGTACGGATCGCAGAGAGCGCATCGACTCGACATCGAACATCTTGTGGCCGTTGGTGACTTTCTGCTGTCCGGCACGGTTGTTCCGGGTGGATCACGTATTCCCCCGCTGTGCACGGAGGCGGAGCTGCGCAGCGCGATCCGCGCTCATGCCGGGCGGCGCGGCGCGCTGATGCTGTCCGAGGCGAAGGGGTTGATCCGCGCCGGCGTCGACTCACCGCAGGAGACGCGGTTGCGTCTGCTGCTGGTGTGCGCTGGCCTGCCCGAACCCGTCATCCATCACCCTGTGATGACTCGGCTCGGCACGTTACATCCTGATCTGGCGTACCCGGGAATCCGCCTGGCGATTGAGTATGAGGGTGACCACCACCGCACTGATGACGCGCAGTGGCGTAGCGACTTCGAGCGGGTCCGCGCTTTGCAACAAGCCGGTTGGACGGTCATCCGCATCAACAAGGACGACCTCAATGACCCGATCCGCTCCCATGCGCTCCTCGCCCAAATTCGCGCGCTGCTCGCGAGCGGGTAGTTGTGGCTTCAAAACTCGCGAAAATAGAGCCACAACTGGACACTCGCAGGCAAGTTTAGGGAGCTACGGCGCCGTCGAACAGAATATCCAATTCCTCGCAGGTGAAGGGCGCAGCGACGGGGGTGCCGTCAGGCAGCGTGCAGAGGTTGAGCGGCGGGACGGGTTCGGGTGTCGGCTGACCAACCTGGAACACGAAACGGTTCGTCAGGGTGCCGTCTTCCCACAGCGCCGTGCATGCCGCGAGCATCCTGGCGTCTAAACCATCCCCCACATCGACGACAGTTTCCACCCCCTTCAGCGCCGACTGGTCCTCAGGGAAGCTCACCCCATCCGCGCAAAGCACCGTCACGGAATCGGCTGTCGGCTGCGCCACCGGCGTCGACGTCATGTTCTGGAACCCGATGACACCGAACACACCGGCCGCAAGTGCCATCGCCCCCGTCGCGACGAGCAATACCGTGCGTCGGCCTGTGGTCGAGGGCCGCACAGTATCCGCACGCACACCCCGCACGAGCTCACTGCGCAGTCGCGCACGGAACTGCGGATCGATCGAATCATCGTGTGTCATCGCGCCTCCATCCAGCTCTCGAGCGCGCGCGGGTGCGCGGACTCCACCGCTAGGCGCAGACGCTGCTTCGCCCGATTCAGACGCGTACGGATCGTCCCCGATGGGAGTCGCATCATCGTCGCGACTTCCCTAGGCGGCAACTGTTCTATGACACACAAAGCCAGCACCTCCTGATCCGATCGAGACAGCCCGTCGAATGCCACGCGCATCGGCTCGCGCATCCCCTCGATCGATAGACGCTCCAACACCGTCTCCGCGTGATCATGCACGGGTTCCACTCGCACGCGACTCATCGCCTTCTCATGACGAATCCGAGACCTAGTCGTGTTGCGCGAGATATTCGTCGCCGTCACCAATAGCCAGGCGATGACTGAGTCGTCCACGACGCGCACGCGGCGCCTTGCCCGCCACGCTTCAAGGAATACCAGGGCCGTGACATCCTCTGCATCCGCAGCATTCATCGCGAAGCGCCGAGCATGCCGATACACACGGTCAACATGACGATCGAATACAACGGCGAACGCATCCTCATCGCCTGCAAGCGATCGCGCCCACAGTTCGGCGTCACCGTCATCGTCCTGATCACGATCTGTTGAGCTCACACCGGCTCCAGCGCGGATTGAACAACGATTCGTCCTTCGCCGTAGCGGTCATTCAACTCTTGCTGCAAGGCTCCGTCGCGGTCGTATGGCACCGAGAGGTAAACGGCACCCTTCATCGCGTCAGAAACCACGGTCCCGTGATATTCCTGCACGACCTTCTGAACAAGCGCGTCCAGTTCTGCCGCAGTATGGTCAGCATTGACTACACAGAGCGCGCCGCCCCAGACTTCGCGGAGGCGAGTTTCGGCGGCTGCCACGTCGCTGCGAACAGCGACATTAAGGATGCTACGGCCGGCGTACACCGCGTAGTGATGCAGGTCATCCTCGGCATCTGTGTTCTCAGGGGCGGGAGGAATGAGAGCGTTGTCGACCCATGTGACCGCATAGCCCTCGATCTGAGATGCAACTTCTGCTGCAGCGTTCAGCGTCTCCAGCGTCGCACGCGGCTCATCGATGATCTGCCAACCGTTCACGGGTTCTGCGCACGGGGTAGAGAACATGAGCACATCTGACGCCGAGTCCAACGATGCCGCGTCAACACCCTCCGAAACCGATGCAACGGTGAAGGTGTGCGCCGCGTCATCGTAGGTACCTGTGACCAGATACTCGCCCCATCGGGTATCCCCTACTTCGTCATACCCACTCGGAACCGTGTCCCAGTCCCAGCCGACCAGATCGATCCCGTCCGCGCATCCCGGCGGGATGGACTGCAAAACTCCACCGAGGCACAGTTGAACGCGATCGCCGCGTTCGATAACCATGACCGGATGCCCCGGTGTCAACAGCTCATCGATGGTCGACGACGCGAGATGCGCCCTCTGCGTTTCGGCATCAGTTGACACCGCGCACGCGCTGAGCGACGAGGAGATGATGGCGCCCAGTACCACTGCCACCACGACGTTCTTCGGCATCCTCGCCACCATCATGTCTCCGATCTCTGCCGCTGCTATCCCTCACTATGTAATGTCCACAGCGGCAAAAGCGTTACATCCACCGCGCGATTGACTCCTCATACCCCTGCGAGTGGGTAGTTACACCCCGGCGAGTGGGTAGTTGTGGCTCGAAAATCGCCCGAAACCCAGCCACAACTGGACACTCGCAGGGGGTGGGGAACGAAGGGCGAGGAGGAATCAGCGAGCGGCGGAATCGGCGTTGTAGCGGTCGAGGACCTCATTGATGGGGGCATCCAGGACCAGGCCGCCCTTGTCGAGGTAGAGTCCCCGCGTGCAGAAGCGACGCAGGTCGTGCTCCTTATGGCTGACGAAGAACAGCGTCCGCCCTTCGGCGAGCAGCTCGTCGATGCGCTGATAGCACTTGTCGCGGAATCCCTTGTCGCCGACGGCGAGCACCTCATCCACGAGCAGGATCGGCTCGTCGAGTTGGGAGATCACGGAGAAAGCCAGGCGCACCTTCATGCCATTGGAGAGGTGCTTGTACGGCATCTCCTGGAACTGCTCCAGCTCCGCGAAGGCGATGATGCTGTCGTACCGCCGAGTGACCTCCTCGCGCGGCATGCCGTGCAGACCCGCCATGAGGCGCACGTTCTCGCGCACCGTGAGATCGCCGACGAAACCACCGGTGAGTTCGATCAGCGGAGCGACACCGCCGTTGACGGAGACGGAGCCCTCGTCGGGCAGCAGAACACCGGCGACGAGTTTGAGCAGCGTCGACTTGCCTTGACCGTTGCGGCCGACCACGCCGATCGACTCCCCCGCCTGCACTGTGAAGGAAACGTCGCGCAGCGCCCAGAACTGCCCGGGACGGCTGCGCCGGGATGCACCGGCGAAGAGGTCTTTGAAGTTTCGCCGCCCCCGTCGGTTGCGGCGGAAGTGCACGCCCAGCCCCTTGACCTCGATCGCAGCAGTCATCACAGCTCCTTCAGCACGGGGCGCTCAAGTGTGCGGAACACCCATGACCCCAGCGCGAAGATGGCGAGGCTCATCACGGCCCCGATGAGCACCGTGGTCAGGTGCCATTCGTCGGGGAAGAACGCCATCCGATACAGCGTGAAGATGCCGGCCAATGGGTTGAACGAGGCGATCGTGTCGAACGGAGCGGGCAGGTTCGAGACACTGTAGATGATGGGGGTCGCGTAGAACAGCGCACGCAGGATCAGCCCCGTCGTACGCTCCAGATCGGAGTACAGCGCACACAACGGTGCCACTAGTAAGCCGAGCCCCATGAGCAAGATGACCTGCAGCACAATGGCAACAGGGAACCACAGGATGCCCCAGCCGATCTGGACCACCTTGTCGGGGTTCGTCTCGACCAGCATGTTGATGATCACGAAGACGGCGAGCACGGGGAGAGCGAACAGGAACTCCAGGCCCTTGCTCAGCACGATCCGATTTATCCAGATCGACCGCGGGATATTCGTTGAGCGGACCAGGCGCGCGTCCTTCTTGAAGGCCCTCGTGAAGTCCGAGACCGAGGTGTTGAACCACACCCAGGGCAGCAGCGCGGTGATCAGGAAGATGATGTACGGATCCTGGCCGACGTCGCGCTGGAATACCTGCGTGAAGACGAACCAATAGATCAGGCTCATCACCAGGGGGTCGAGCACCGACCACAGGTAGCCGAGGAAACTCGTCGCGTAACGAACTTTCAGATCGCGACCAGAAAGCAGCCACAACGAATGCAGGTATCGCCGGGGCGTACCCGGCGCCCCGACAGCGGCGTGACTCACGGTTCTGAGTTTAGGCGAGGGTGTTGTTCCACATGGTCAGCGCCGAGCCGATTGCCATGTGCATGTCGAGATACTGGTAGGTGCCCAGACGTCCGCCGAAGTGAACGTCCTGCTCGCCCTTCTGTAGTTCGCGGTAGGCAAGCAGCCCCTCACGATCCGCCGGAGTGTTCACCGGGTAGTACGGCTCGTCCGTCTTCTCCGCGAAACGGGAGAACTCCCGCATGATGACCGTCTTGTCCGTGGGGTAGACGTCCTTGCGCTCCGGGTGGAAGTGCTTAAACTCGTGGATGCGAGTGAACGGGACATCCATGTCCGGATAGTTCATCACCGGAGTGCCCTGGAAATCACCAATATTGAGCACTTCCTGCTCGAAGTCCAGGGTGCGCCAACTCAGCTCGCCCTCGGCATAGTCGAAGTACCGATCCACCGGACCGGTGTACACGATCGGAACCTGCCCGACGAGCGCCTTACGATTCAGCGGCTGCGACTCATCGAAGAAATCAACGTTCAGCTTCACCTCAATATTCGGGTGATCCGCCATCCGCTCCAACCAGGCCGTGTACCCGTCCGTGGGCAAACCCTCCCACGTGTCACTGAAGTACCGGTTGTCATAGTTGTAGCGGACAGGGAGGCGACTAACGATGTCCCCGGAAAGCTTATGCGGGTCGGTCTGCCACTGCTTAGCCGTGTAATCACGGAAGAACGCCTCGAACAACGGACGCCCCACCAGCGCAATCCCCTTCTCCTCGAAGTTCGCCGCCGACTTCACGTCGTACTCCCCCGCCTGCTCACGGATCAGCGCACGCGCCTCATCCGGAGAATACGCAGCCTGGAAGAACTGGTTAATCGTGCCCAAGTTCACCGGCATCGGATACACGACACTCTTATGGTTCGTATACACCCGGTGCTCATAGTTCGTGAACGTCGTGAACCGGTTCACGTACTCCCACACCGTCTGATTCGACGTGTGGAACAGGTGCGCACCATAACGATGCACCTCGATCCCCGTCTCCGGCTCCGCCTCGCTATACGCATTACCGCCGATGTGAGAGCGACGCTCGATCACAGTCACCTTGCGGCCAGCATCCGCGGCACGCTCTGCAATGGTAAGGCCGAAGAAACCAGAGCCCACAACAAGAAGATCCATGGGGTACATCGTATCGGCGCAAATCTGTGAGCTTCACTATGCTGACCTCAGACAGCGCAATCTGAAGCGCTTACCCTGCGACCCAAAGGTACAAAAAACGATGTTCCTCCGCGCCCTGACGCTCTTTGCGAGCGCTGTTCTTGTCGGCAGCCTGATGGCTCCGACCGCCGCCTTTGCTGCTGAGCAACCGCCATCGGAAGATGCTCCCGTGACGATGAGCACAACAGGGTTCAACCCCGGTGTCACACGCTTGGCCGGCGCCAACCGATACGAGACTGCACTGGCTATCTCGAAGCGCTACTCCGCTGGCGTTCCTGCTGTGTTCGTCGCCACTGGAAGCAACTTCCCCGACGCGCTCTCGGCCGCGGCCGCGGCTTCGCTCGTTGACGGGCCCCTCTTGCTGACGCCGGCCAATGCGTTGCCGAAGAACGTTCGTGCTGAGATCCAGCGACTCAAACCCCAGCAGATCTACGTCATCGGGGGCACGGGAGCGGTCAATGCTCAGGTCTTCAATGCGCTGAAGCCTCTCGCGCCGAAGATAACGCGTCTCGGAGGAACTGACCGGTACGAGACTGCGCGCACCATCATCAAGAGCGTGTTCAGCACCAGCAGCACAGCACTGCTGGCAACGGGGCGGACCTTCCCCGATGCGCTCGCTGCCACCGGGGCTGCCGGTCTGCTGGACGCACCTGTCGTCCTCGTCGACGGTGCAAGCTCCAAGATTCCGGATGCCACCGTGAAACTGCTGCGTTCATTGAATGTGCGCTCGGTCACCATTGCTGGTGGTCCCGGTGCCGTGTCAACGGGGATTGGCGCGCATGCCAGGGCCCTGGGATTCACCGTTCAGCGCCTGGGCGGTGCCTCACGTTTCGAAACAGCAGCGGCGATCAACGACGCGCACTTTCCGGCGGGCAGCAGCAACACGATGTTCCTGGCGACAGGCGCCAACTTCCCGGACGCCCTTGCTGGCGCAGCCCTCGCCGGCAGCCTCGGCGCGCCGGTGTATGTCACGCAGGCGAACTGTGCTCCCCCGGCCATCCGCGCTTCTGTCTCGCGTCTCGGCGCATCCAGCACTGTCGTACTCGGCGGCACCAGCGTTGTGAGTGATGCGTCCGCGAAGAATGCTAATTGTGCACCGCCCCGCCCCGTTGCACCGCCCCGCCCAGACCGCACGAAGCCGATCGACACCTGGAACTGCCCAGACTGGGCACGGATCAAGGGAAACGCAAGTTCGATGATCTACCACGTCCCCGGCGGCGCGTTCTACGAGAAGACGAACCCGGAGGAGTGTTTCGCGACCGAAGCGGCCGCCCAGCGGGCAGGCTACCGAAAGTCGAAGCGCTGAGGCCGATATCGCAAACGCACGGCGAGCACGAAGAATCTCAGGCAGAGAATCTAGACTGGCACTGCCATGACTCTGCAGATCTTCGTGCCCTTCTGGGGCGACCCTGACCTCCTGTTCGAGACGATCGATTCGGTGCTCGCCCAGCGCAATCCCGACTGGGAGATGACGATCATCGACGACTGCTATCCGGATGAGTCGATTCCGGAGCGGATGGCCGCGTACACCGACGAGCGCATCACCTATGTGCGCAACCCGAAGAACCTCGGCATCACCGAGAACTACCGTGAGGCGATTCGCCGGGCAACCAGCCAGTACATCACGATTCTCGGATGCGACGATCTGCTGCACCCGCATTACGTGGACGTCGTCACCGATGCCATCAAGCGGCATCCGATGGCCGACGTCATCCAGCCCGGTGTGAAGGTCATCAATGAGCACGGCACGACCATTCGCCCTCTCGCGGATCGCATCAAGCAGAGCCTGCTCACCCCGCGCGGAGGCGAAACGATCCTCACCGGAGAGCAGATGGCCACCAGCCTGCTGCGCGGCGACTGGCTGTACTGGCCGTCGCTGACATTTCGTACCGAGACGCTGCAGCGCATCGACTTCCGCGAAGGCCTCCCGATCATCCAGGATCTCGCGCTTCTGGTCGACATCGCACTCGACGGCGGCTCGCTCGTCTACACGCCGCCGGTCGCGTTCTCCTATCGCCGCCACGGATCAAGCGCCTCGCAGAAGACGCTGCTCGATGGCCGGCGGTTCCAGGACGAGCGCGCCTATTACGCCACCGCACGCGCTCTTGCAAAAGCCCAGGGCTGGCGGCGCACCGCCCGCGTCTCCCGTATCCGTCTCATGGGGCGTCTGCACGCGGTCACGGAGCTTCCTGGCGTTCTTCGGCACGGCAACCGCGCTGGACTAAAGTCGACTCTGGCTCATATCTTCGCGCTGTGACATGACCGCGGCGCCACGACGAGATCGCATCACTGGAGAGGTTCACCCCATGGCCGAACACCTGCTCATTACGGGCGGAGCCGGATTCATCGGCTCGCACCTGGCTCGCCGCTTCCAGCAGGACGGGCACACGGTGACCGTTTTGGACTCGCTGTCGCAGCAGGTGCATGGGACGGACCCTGCGACCACCTCTCCCCTGCTGCGCTCGCTCGATGGCGTCGCCCGTGTGATCGAGGGCACAGTCACATCGACCGATGACCTGCGCGGTGCGCTGAAGGATGCCACGATCGTCATCCATCTCGCAGCAGAGACTGGCACCGGTCAGTCGATGTATGAGATCGACCGCTACGTGAACGCGAACGTCGGTGGCACCGCGAAGCTGCTCGACATTCTCGCTAACGAGGAGCACACGGTGCGCCGAGTCGTGATCGCCTCGTCGCGCTCGATCTACGGCGAGGGCGCATATCGCACCGAAGACGGCCGGGTCATCTACCCCGGACACCGCGCCGATGCAGACATGGCGGCGGGCGACTTCGACGTGCACCACCCGGGCGAAGGCGCGCTCGAGCTCATCCCCACCGACGAGTCTGCGGCGTTGCATCCGTCATCCGTCTACGGCATCACTAAGCAGATGCAGGAGTCGATGGTCATGACCGTCGCCCCCACCATCGGCATCGAGGGAACCTCGGTTCGCTACCAGAACGTGTACGGCCCCGGCCAGTCGCTGAAGAACCCGTACACCGGCATCCTCTCGATCTTCTCCACCCTCATCCGCCAGGGCAAAGAGATCAACATCTTCGAGGATGGCGAGGAGAGCCGCGACTTCGTCTACATCGACGACATCGTCGAAGCCACCTATCTCGCAGCCACGCACCCGGCTGCGGCCGGTGAAGTCTTCAACGTCGGCTCCGGCGTCGGTACGACCGTGAACGAGGTTGTCGAGGCGCTGTTCGAAGGTCTCGGCCGCGAGGTCCCGACGCACATCTCCGGAAACTACCGCCTCGGTGACATCCGCCACAATATCGCCGACACCACCCGGATGACAGAACTGCTCGGCTTCACGCCGGCGGTGACGTTCCGCGACGGGGTAAAGAAGTTCGCCGAATGGGTTCTGACCGAACCTGTCGAAGAGGACTCCTATCAGCGCTCGCTCGATGAGATGGCCCAGCGGAATCTTCTGAAGTGAGTCGTCCGCTGCACGAGCCGCGAGAATTCCCCTACCGCGCCAACAGTCTGAACCTGTTCCGACTGATCCTGGCGTTCCTCGTGCTCGTCGCGCACGCTTTCTTCACCGCGGGCTACGACTGGTCGCCCGGATTCAACGGCGAGAATCTCGGTGGGTGGGCGGTCATCGGTTTCTTCGTCATCAGCGGTTTCCTGATCACACGATCGCGCCTGCGTACGGATGCCGGCACCTACCTCGTGCACCGCATAGCACGCATCATGCCGGCGTTCTTGGTCTGTCTGCTCGTCACCGCTTTCGTCTTCGCGCCGATCGCGATGCTCGCCACACACGGCACACTGTCCGGGTATCTGACCACCGGGCCCACTCCGCTGGAGTACATCTGGGGCAACCTGTTCCTGCACATCGATCACTACGGCATCGGTCAGTCGTTGAGCGCGGTCCCCTACGCCAACACGTGGAACGGCTCGCTGTGGACGCTGTACTTCGAGTTCATCTGCTATCTGATCGTCTGGGTACTGGGCGCTCTGGCCATCTTCCGCCGCTCGGTGCTGCTGGTCGCGGCGCTGTGGGCGGGGTCGGTCCTCGTGCGCATCGTCACCGCGATGGGAATCACCGGCGGCCTGAACGGTGACTTCGAGCTGCTCGCACGCCTGCTGCCGTACTTCCTCGGCGGATCCCTCATCTACCTCATCGTGCAGCGGTGGGGTTTCGTGCCGCTGATCGGCCTCGTGTCGATCCCGATCGCTGCGGTGCTCATGGTGTTCGTGCCCGTCGCCGGCGGACCGCTGGCCGCGCCGTTCCTCGGCTACGCGCTGCTGTATCTGTCGACGATCGTGCGCCAGCCGCAGTGGATAGCCAAAAACGACGTGTCCTACGGCTTTTACATCTACGCCTGGCCGATGCAGCAGCTGGTCTTGATCTTCGGCGGTGCACAGTTCGGCATCGTCGTGTACATCCTCATCACGACGGTCGTGACTGCTCTTCTCGCGACGGCGAGCTGGTTGTTCGTGGAACGACCTGTGATGCGCCTCGCACGCGGCCGCGCAGCGTCTCCGGCTCCTGCTCCGGCCTAGGCGCGGGCTCTCGCGCGCCGGCGCGCTTCACGCCACAGTCGCACCAGCAACAGCCGCGATTGCAGAGCCTGACGGACTCCGCGCGGGCGCTCGCTCGAAGCATTCGAATCGTGGATGCGGCGGCGCACGGTGGGCGCGGCGACATGGACCAGTTCCCCACAGGCGTTGGCGAGCGTGGCGAGCCACAGGTCGTGCGATTCGTCCAGATAGTCAGGGAACGGCAGGGCCGTAGCCAGGAAGTCGCGGCGGATCGCCATCGCGCACCCGAAGTAGGGAGCATCGCCCATCAGAATCTGCCGCTGGTTGTAAGCCGTGCGCGCGCCGTCCTCGGCGCGCAGCAGCCAGTCCCGCCCGGTGAGCGGCGAGCGCAACGGCGAATCGTCGCCAAGTAGGACGAGATTGGATGCTGCGACGGCATGGTCGAGCGTCGCATCCACCAACAATGCGCGACGGCCTGGCACCCAGATATCGTCCTGGTCGCTGAGCATCAGCACATCGCCGGTGGCCAGACCGAGCGCTTCTTCGAAGGTGCGCACGTACCCGCGGTTGTTTCCCCGCGGATGCACGCGCACGCGCGGGTCATCGACCGTTGACAGCAGCGCGACGGTGCCATCTGAGGATGCGTCATCGACGATGACGACTTCGTCCTGCGGTTCCAACTCGGCGAGGATCGAGTCGAGCTGTTCCTGCAGGTAGGCGGCACCGTTGTAAGTCGCCATACACACGCTGACACGGACATCGCTCATGCGCTCTCCTCTGCGGCGTCAATGGGACGCACGGGGTGCTCGCGCAACGCCGTGCGCAGCACCCACAGCAGGTATCCGCCAACGCACAACTCAGAAATCGCAACGGCCCAGGCGACGGCGGGCACCGAGCCAAGGATCGCGAACAGGATGATCAGCGGGGCTCCGACGACCGCGCCGATCGTGGTCGAAACGGCGAGAGCGCGCACCCGGCCGAGGCTCACCAGACTGGCGTAGCCGACCACGGCGGCAGTGGCGATGCCGACGAAAGCAACGCCCAGCGGCAGCGAGACCGACAGCGGCACAGAAATGGTGCCGACCGAGAGCAGCGTCGATACCCAAGGGCTGAGGAACGCGATCAGCGCACCGCCGATGATCCCAATACCCATGGCCGCGACGGTCGCGATGCGCATCCGCCGGGGACGCCCGCCATCGTTCGCCGGCACCCAGCTCTGGAAGAACTGTTGGATGGGCAGCAGCGCGATCGATGCATACCGGAACAGCTGGTTGGCCAGCGCAAACATCGGCTGCAACGGCCGCAGGAATATCCACACAGCGAGCATCGGCAGCGTGATGTAGAGACTGGTCACCAGTGTTGCCGAGACGGCATGCCGCTGCGTCGCCAGCAGGGTCTTCAACGGCGTGCGGTCTTCGAAGTCGGCATCCTGCGGCGAGCGATGCACGACGAGCGCGGAGATGCTCACCGCGGCCAGGTAGCCGAGCCCCTGGAAGACCAGGTATACCCAAAGCTCGTGAGTGAACCAGACCCCGACGAGCCCGAGCACACCGCCGATGACGATGGGCACGGTGTCGAAGAGTAGGAGCCGCTTCGGGCGCCCCTCGCCGGTGAAGTACCAGTTCGCACCGAGGTACGGCAGCAGGTAGACGGCAGCGCCGAGGATCGAGATGCCGATATCCCCGTGGGTGAGCGCGATCAGCAGCAGCGCGATCAGGGGGAACACGCATGCGTACAGGACGGCGCGAGCCTGCAGCGAGCGGCGGAAAAAGGCAGGGCGTCGTTCCTCGGCGATGCTGGCGACGCTCGCCGCGCCCACCGCTCCCCACCCGAAGGCGACGAGAATGCCGCCGAACTGGGCGACGGTCTGGATGAGCACCAGCGTGCCCCACGTGGCCTCTCCGACGGTGTCGGTCAGCAACGGGATCGCGACGATGCCGAGCAGCGTCACGATGATCACCGAGACGGTAAAGCCGCTCAGTCGCCCCGCTACGCCGCGGATGCCGGCCGAGCTCACGTCTGCTCCCCCTCGAGCACAGGAGCCTCAAACACCGGAGCGTTCCAGGTGACGGTCGCAGCGATCGGTGCGAGGCCTGCGGGCATCCGCCCCATCCGACCGCGGACGGCCGCAGAGATCGCCGCGCGGTACACCCGCCACAGCGCACGTCGCGGGCGAGCTACCCACAGTGCATTGACGAAATGGATGCCGTCGAGGAGGCTGTCGCGCAGAATCTGCTTCGGGGCAGCGAACAGGTACTCGCGGTTCAGGACGATACGGTTGCGCACCCGGTAGAAGTAGCGGAACGGCGTGCTGAGTGTGGTCTCCGGCGGGATGCCCGGCAGGCGCACAGGGCGCCCGAACAGCTCACGCCGGTACTGAGTGCCCAGGGCATGCCCCAGACGGATGCCGCTAGCGGCGAGCACCGTGAAACCCGCACGGCGCAGCCGCAGCTCATACTCGGTGTCGACCAGATCGATGAAGAAGTCGGCCCGCAGGTCGCCGACGGCGTCGATGACGGATGCCGGAATCAGCATGCCCGACTGGATGACGTTCGCCGCGGGTGCGTACACCGGCGCGCTCTCGCCGCGCGCCTGGCGAACGGCTGCGAAGAATTCGGGGACGACGACGCCCACGCGCACGCCGTCAGCGCTCGCGGTCGCCGCAGCGGCCACCAGCGTGGTGATGAAGCCGGCCGTTGCGACCGAATCCTGATCAAACGTGACAACTTGGCGGGCACCGCGGTCACGGGCAGCGCGAATACCGTCGTTCAGTGCCTGCGCGATACCGACGTTCTCCGACTCACGCACGACGATGACGCCGCGATCTGCCAGACGGACGAGTACATCGTCCGCGTCTGGTCCCGTGCCATCGTCGACGACGACGACACCGTCGACCTGATCGATGACAGAGGCCACCGCACGCTCTGCCGATGCACCCGGCCGATACGTGGAGAAGACCGCCCATACCGGCGCGTGGAGATTCGGTTTCATCGCCCACCTAGACTAGCCTCATTCGCTGATGCGAACCTCAGAACAGGAAGGCGCTCGATGAGTCCCGAACGCCGCCTCGGCGCAATCGTGCTGGCTGCCTACTCCCCCGATCCGGAGCTGTTCAGCGTCCAGCTGCGCTCCCTACAAACGCAGACCGTGCGCGATTGGGAGTGCATCATCTCCGTCGATGGTGAACGGGCGCCGGTGGCAGCACTTGTCGCCGAGCTCACCAACGCTGATGAGCGTTTCCGCGTCATCGGCGATGACTCTCGGCGCGGCTTCTATCTGAACTTCGAGCATGGCCTGCGGGCGGTCGCTGGGGATGCCGCGTGGATAGCGCTCTGCGACCAGGACGATCGCTGGGACGAGGACAAGCTCGAGAGGCTCCTCCCTCACCTCGATGACGTCTCGCTGATCTCGGGACAGGCACGGCTCGTGCAGCACCCGTCCGGCACCGTCACCGGTGTCACCGACCGCCAAGACCATGGCGCTGTGCTCACCATGCTGTCCAACCAATTCACCGGTTCGCTGTGCCTCTTCGATCGCGAGATTCTCGATGATGCGCTGCCGTTCCCCCGGGTGTCGACGCGTGTCGCGACCCACGACCATTGGCTGGCCGTCGTGGCGGGCGCGCACCGCGGAACGCGCATCGTCGACGACGTCGTACAGGATTATGTGCAGCACGATGCGAATGTCTTCGGTGACCCGAGCCGCCTGGAGAAGACCGGCATCGCCGCATCGGTGCGCAACGTCCTGGGCCTCGCCGAACGCTACGAAGGATCGCGATCGCCCCGGGCACTGGCGCGAATGACGTTCTGGACGTATGTCGGCTGGCGCCAGATCATGTTCGACACTCTCCAGGCGCGACGCAGTTCGATCGCCCCCGGCATGGATGCTCTGTTCGGTGCCGGACGACGCTGGGGCGCGCTGAACAGGCTGCTGCAGTCAGCTCAGCGAGACGGCGACGTGCCGCGGAGATTCGTGCTCGAGTATCGGGCGAGCTGGCTCGCCGGTGCGCTCAGCGGTGGACGTCGGGCCGCGGCTCGTATGGCCGCTCAGTCCTCTGACTGACCGCCGCCTGCCTGGTTCTCCCACTGCTGCATCCGACGGGAAAGATCCTCGATCTCGGCACGCTGCAGCGCGGACTCCTCTGCCAGCCGTCGGATCTCGTCCTCAGCGCTGCTGAGTTCCCACGACAGGTGAAATGTCACGCCGAGCAGCAGCAGCAGCGCAGCGGCGAACAGCAGGTTCGAGGGCAGCTGCACGCCGAGTAGTTGGGTGAGCCCCTCCCACATGCCCGGAAAGAGGCCAATCACCAGCACGACCAACGCGATCAGCAGCCACAGCACCGCGTACTTTTCGCGCAGGCGGCGGGTCAGCAGCATCCACAGCACGACGGCGATGATGACGGCGGCGAGGACGATTCCCGCGATGACGATCATGCTGCGCTCACTTTCGGCTCAGAGCGCCGAGCGGGATTTCGCATCACGGCAAGCAGCAGCGCGAAAGCCGAGCGGAACAGATAGACGGCGGCGCCGACCGGGTGCTGGCTGGGGTTGCCATGTGCACGCGGCCGCATCGCAACGGGGACCTGCGCAACGCTGAGGCCCGAATGCACAGCCGCGACAAGCGAGTCGATCGTGTCGCCGAGGTACTCGGCGGGGTAATAGCTGACGTACTGTTCGATCGCCCGACGGTTGGCTGCGCGGAAACCGCTGGTCACGTCTGTGAGTCGTGTCTTGGCGATTCGCGAGACGACACGGGCGAGAACCAGCATCGCCCAGCGGCGCGGGCCCCGCACGGTGTACTCGCCGACTTGAGCGAAGCGCGCACCGATCGAGATGTCTGCCTCGGCAAGACCGGCGAGAACGCGCTCGATATCGGCTGGGTCGTGCTGCCCGTCAGCATCCACCTGAATCGCGCGGGTGTATCCATGCCGTGCCGCATAGGTGAATCCTGTGCGCATGGCACCGCCGACACCGAGGTTGAACGGCAAAGACAGCACGACAGCACCCGCCTCGCGGGCGACGCGAGCGGTTTCGTCGGTGGAGCCGTCATCGATGACGACGACATCGAAGTCTGCTGAGGCCGCACGGATCTCTTTGACGGTGATACCGACGTTGCGGCTCTCGTTCCATGCGGGTACGAGCACGAGGACGCGATCTTGCCCTTGCGTCATTCCTCGGTCCCCTATCAGCTCAGCCGCGCCCACAGGCGATCACCTTATACAGTCTCGCATCGCCCTCGCTGTCGACCAGCTGCACGGCGGGTGAGTCTTGGAGCTCTTGCACACCGGGAAGCGGGTTCTCATCGTCTTCGTGAACCTCATCGGCACCGAAGTCCAGGACATAATCGACGCCGAGAGCATCGATAGCCGCACACACCTCGGGCATGTCGACGGCGTCGGCCAGGTGCTCGTTGATGAGCTCCAGATCGGGTGAGATGTCCATCAGCGCGTGCGGCATCAGCACCTGGCGATCCGCGAGGGCATAGGCGAGGCTCGCACCGGTATAGGCGCTTCCGGCGATGACGGCATCCTGCGGCACGATCTCATCCACCCGCTCCAACAGCGCTGTCTCATCAGCGGTGAGCAGGTAGGAGTCCTCATCGGCGCCGTAGACGTTGTTCGCCCAATCCTCGGCCTGAGGCGTGACCTGGATATGGAAGACGAGGAAGGCGATGACGGATGCTGCGATCGCGAGGGTCAGTCGCTTGGCTGCGGGTACCCGGCGCCGGCGTACGACGGCGGTGACGGCATCCGCTGTGCGCGCGATTCCGAGTGCTGCCAACGGCACCAGCGCAACGGCCAGCAGCGCAGCGAGACGCGGCCAGTTGTTGTACCAGCTGCCGGTGAGGGCATCGCGCAGGTTTCCCCAGGTCAGAGCCTCGGCGGCGACGAACAGCACCGCGCCGATGAACCACATGCCCGCTGCGATCATCACTTCGCCGCTGCGCTCACGCACCACCCAGTAGAGGCCGACCAGAATCGAGATGCCGACGAGCCAGGCGCCAGCCGGGTAGAACAGCGTCACTGTCAGCACCTGCCAGATGGCTTCGCCCATCCCCGACTCGGTCGGCCATTGGCGTGTTGCGAGCGGTGGACGCAAGGCACGCAGCAGCAGCATGCCGGCCGCCACGTAGACGAGCGCCGCGACGATCACCGCTATGCGCCTCGAGCGCGACGTCGATGCGCGCCAGTGCCGCACGCCGAACACGACGAACATCGGCGCACTCAGCGCGAGCCAACCGACGAATCCTCCGGGGTGAGCAAGGGTGAGCCCCGGCAGGGCACCGATCAGCACCAGAGCCCACCAGCCGGCAGGCAGACGCTTAGCGTGGTGTCCGATTCCCAGCAGCGATGCGGTTGCGGCAAGCGTCACCGGAAGAAGCGCGAGTGCGAGCTGGTACGGATACAGCACGCCGAAGTCCATCGGAAGCAGCGGGAAGGCGGGAACGGCGGCCGCGACGATCCCCGCGCCCACCATCACCGAGGGTGCCGAGCCGAGCAGCACGCGTGCCAGCAGTAGAGCGCCGACCGGCCAGACGACGACAGCAACCGAGAACGACATGGCGTTGATCACCAGCGGTATGCTCGCACCGCTCAGCTGCATCACGATCGCCGCCAGCGCGTGCCAGGCAGCCGGATAGAACGGGATTCCGCCACTCGGGCTCGTCATCTGGCCCAACTGCAGAGACGAGGCGATGCCGGTCTCGGTGATGTAGCGGATGGCGTTCAGATGGAAGATGTTGTCAAAAGTCTGCGAGATCGCATCAGGTGTACCGAGCACCCGGAAGATCAGCAGGGCGATGGCAAGGCCGGTCACAGCAAGCACGCCGAGCGTCCACCAGCGATACCGCCTCGGGAACCGCACGACCTCGCGTGAACCCGTCACTCGGCGGACGATGACGATCACCACACCGATCAGAACAGCAACGCCCAATGCGGGCACAACTGACCAGCGCATGCCGATCCAGCCGGCGACCGTGCTGCCGACGCCGGCGACGGTGGTGGAAAATGCCGGGGCCGCGGCAGCGGCCCAGAGGCCCCGCAACCCGATCAGTCGGGCGAGCGTCCAACCCAGGACCGCAAACAGCGCGAGCGCCACAAGCACCGGCCACAGTAATTCGAGCATCTCCACGAAGCGTTTACCTTCCTGCCGTGGCCACTGAACAGAATAGTCCGTGTGCTTGCGCCAGCCTGCGCATCGACTGCGAGCAATATGACACCATGGACACGTGAAAGGCATCATTCTTGCGGGCGGTTCTGGTACCCGGTTGCACCCGATTACGTTGGGTGTCTCGAAGCAGTTGATCCCGGTATACGACAAGCCGATGGTCTATTACCCGTTGTCGACGTTAATGCTTGCGGGCATTCGGGACATTCTGGTGATCACGACGCCGCATGATGCGGAGCATTTCGAGCGTTTGTTGGGTGATGGGTCGCAGTTCGGCATCAATCTGACGTTCGCGCAGCAGCCGTCTCCCGATGGGTTGGCTCAGGCGTTCACGATCGGTGCGGACTTCATCGGCGATGACAGTGTCGCGCTGGTTCTGGGTGACAACCTGCTGTACGGGCCGGGGCTGGGTTCGAAGCTGCAGAGGTTTGAGAACATCGACGGTGGTGCGGTGTTCGCGTACTGGGTCGCGGAGCCCGAAGCGTATGGCGTGGTCGAGTTCGACAGCGCAGGCAAAGCAATCTCTCTCGAGGAGAAGCCTGCTGTGCCCAAGAGCAATTTCGCCGTGCCTGGCCTGTATTTCTATGACAACGATGTTGTGGAGATCGCCCGGAACCTCGCGCCGAGTGCGCGGGGTGAGTATGAGATCACGGACGTGAACCGGGCGTATTTGGAGCGCGACAAGTTGCAGGTCGAGGTTCTTCCGCGCGGCACTGCCTGGTTGGATACCGGGACGTTTGATCAGATGACGGATGCTGCGGACTATGTGCGCACGATGGAGCGCCGCACGGCGTTGAAGATCGGTGTGCCCGAAGAAGTCGCGTGGCGTCAGGGATATCTCACCGATGACGAGTTGCGGGTGCGGGCGGAGAAGCTCGTGAAGAGTGGGTACGGCACGTACCTGTTGGATCTGCTCAAGAGAGGACACGTATGAGCCGTCTGCTTGTGACCGGTGGGGCCGGTTTCATCGGGTCGAACTTCGTTCACCATGTCATCGAGAACACCGATGACCATGTCACTGTGCTGGACGCTTTGACGTATGCGGGCAACCGTGAGTCGCTGACGGGACTGCCTGCGGATCGGGTC
The DNA here is from genome assembly GCF_051842855.1 of Microbacterium sp. A94. NCBI lineage: Bacteria > Bacillati > Actinomycetota > Actinomycetes > Micrococcales > Microbacteriaceae > Microbacterium > Microbacterium sp. A94. The sequence continues at coordinate 933,218 of NZ_JBPXMU010000001.1, forward strand.
ACGTTCGTGCATGGCAGCATCACGGATGCGCCGTTGGTGGATGAGCTGTTCGCGACCACGGATGCGGTGGTGCACTACGCCGCGGAGTCCCACAACGACAACTCCTTGGATGATCCGCGCCCGTTTTTGGACACGAACATCATCGGCACGTACACGCTGCTGGAAGCCGCCCGGAAGCATGACACCCGGTTTCATCACATCTCCACGGATGAGGTGTATGGCGATCTGGAGCTGGATGACCCGGAGCGGTTCACCGAGACCACCCCGTACAACCCCTCGTCACCGTACTCGTCGACCAAGGCCGGCAGCGACCTGCTGGTGCGGGCGTGGGTGCGCTCGTTCGGGGTGCGCGCGACGCTGTCGAACTGCTCGAACAACTACGGTCCGTACCAGCATGTGGAGAAGTTCATCCCGCGTCAGATCACGAACGTGATCCGCGGCATCCGTCCCAAGCTTTACGGGGCCGGGGAGAACGTGCGCGACTGGATCCACGCCGATGATCACTCCTCTGCCGTGCTCACGATCCTGAACAAGGGTGTGAACGGGGAGACGTATCTCATCGGTGCGGACGGGGAGAAGAACAATAAGGACGTTGTCGAACTGATCCTGACCATCATGGGTCAGCCCGCCGATGCGTACGAGCATGTCACCGATCGGGCAGGTCATGACCTGCGCTACGCGATCGATTCGACCAGACTGCGCACCGAGCTCGGGTGGATGCCCGCGTTCGCCGACTTCGAAGCAGGCCTTGCCGCAACGATCGACTGGTACCGGAACAACGAGTCCTGGTGGGCGCCATCCAAAGACGCCACCGAAGCCTTCTACGCAGGAAAAGGCCAGTGAGCGAGATTTTTGGCAAGCAGCTGCAGCAGATCGAGACCACGATTCCGGGTCTGGTGCTGTTCGACCTGCCCGTGCATGGTGATTCGCGAGGCTGGTTCAAGGAGAACTGGCAGCGCGAGAAGATGACCGCACTGGGGCTGGAGGACTTCGGTCCCGTCCAGAACAACATCTCCTTCAACGACGCGATCGGCACGACCCGTGGCATCCATGCCGAGCCGTGGGACAAATGGGTGTCCGTTGCTACCGGTCGGATCTTCGGCGCGTGGGTGGACCTTCGTGAAGGGCCCACGTTCGGCGCAGTGTTCACTGCCGAGATCGACCCGTCACGAGCGATCTTCGTCCCGCGCGGCGTGGGCAACTCCTATCAGACGCTCGAAGAGAACACGGCGTACGCGTATCTGGTGAACGACCACTGGTCGCCCGATGCCGAATACGCGTTCCTGAACCTCGCCGATGAGACTGCGGCGATCGAGTGGCCGATTCCACTCAGCGAGGTGGAGATCTCCGAGAAGGACAAGGCCCACCCGCGTCTGGCTGAGGTATCTCCGGTCTCTCCGCGAAAGACACTCGTCGTCGGCGCTGGCGGACAGCTCGGCCTCGCGCTGCGCGGGCGTCTCGGCAATGCCGCACACATCGAGTACGTCACCCGTGCTGAGCTCGATGTCACCTCTCCCGATCTCGTCTCCGCACGCCGCTGGCGCGACTACGGCACGATCATCAACGCTGCCGCATACACGGCCGTTGATGCAGCCGAGACAGCAGAAGGCCGTGCGGCCGCGTGGCAGGCGAACGCAGCATCCGTCGCCGCGCTCGCCCGCATCGCCGATGCGAACGGCATCACGCTCGTGCACGTCTCCAGCGACTACGTGTTCGATGGCAGCTTCGACGGCGCCTATACCGAGGATGCGGCGTTCGCGCCGCTGGGCGTATACGGACAGACCAAGGCGGCCGGCGACATTGCGGCTGTCACCGTGGCCCGCCACTACATCGTGCGAACCTCGTGGGTGATCGGCGAGGGCAACAACTTCGTGCGCACCATGGCATCGCTCGCCGAACGCGGCGTCGATCCGAAGGTCGTCAGCGACCAGATCGGCCGGCTCTCATTCACCACCGACATCGCCGCTGCCATCCAGCATCTGCTGGATTCGGGCGCCGCGTACGGCACGTACAACGTCACCAGCAGCGGTGAGCCCCGTTCCTGGGCCAACATCGCGCGCGACGTCTACCGTGTCACCGGCCACGACCCGGAGCGTGTCAGCGACGTCACCACCGCGGATTATTTTGCGAATGCAACCACGCCGGTCTCGCCACGCCCGCTGAACAGCGTCCTCGATCTGACGAAGATCACCGCGACCGGGTTCCTTCCCCGTGACGGCGCAGAAGCACTGGCGGAGTACCTCGGCCGCTAGGCCGTGTGATATGTCCACGCATCGTCGTTAGAACGGTGCGTTTCCTTCGCCGTCGTGCCACGGATTCTCGGGTGTAACCGGGCCCTGCACTCGCAGTGCGACATCTTCGAAGGTCACATGCCCGGTCACGCCCGGCGCGCGATCAACGTAGACGTGGCCGATCGGGCTGGTCCACTCCAAAACACCACCTGGGAGCTGTTTAACCTTCCACGGGGTGTGGTGCTTCGTGACATGGTGCCGGCGACACTTGCCCGAGAGGTTGTCGATGTCGGTTGCGCCGCCCAGGGCATGATCAACGGTGTGGTCGTCGTCGGTTTTGCGGGCGGTGATCCGGCATCCGGGAAATCGACATCGTCGATCCCGGGCCCGGAGGTGTCTTCGCATTTCTTCGCTCGGGCGATATCGGTCAACGGCGAGAACAGCCCCACTGATCGGATCTGTCATCACCCGATCCCATCCGGGTGCGTTTCCGGCGAGAATACGTGCCGTGTCGGGATCGATCGGACCAACACCCTCCAGATGTGCCGGCGGTGCCGTGTCGTTTAGATCGGTGAGCGTGAGCAGAGGAATCGTCACCTCGACAAAGGCTTGAATGGCACCCAAGAGGCTGTCCCCGGCGTCGTGTCCGGTGGGAGTGCCAGTCAGCAGCAGGTCAGCGGCGATATCGGCACGAATCTCTCGGAGCGTCCGGGTGTCCGGTGTGAAGTCTGGATCGCCCGCGTGTTCTTTCGCCGCGCGGTCGTTCTCTTTCTTCTTTGCGAACGCCATCTGCGTGAGACGCTCGAAGATCCCACGAATCACAGCAGTGGAACCAGAGATTCCGAGGTCGCTCTGCCCATCCTCTAACGTGCGTGTCCAGACGCCGCGCTTCTTACGAGCCTCGGCATGACGATCCGCGAACGATGTTTCACGGAACCGCTCCGAGAGCTGCTTCGCATACGGACGTAGCCGGTTCGGAGATTCCTCGAGCGCTCGAGCAAGTACCGCCTTCTCGTAAGCTGCGCGCTGTGACGCATCTTCAATCGGAGCCCCCGCCTCAGTGATCACCCGGACATGAGCGGCGGAGATTTCTCCCCTACTGAACGCCGCGGCCGTAAGCGGGAAATTATCACGAAGCAGGGCGGCATCGCCCATCTGCGCCTCAATGGTGCGGTCGGAGACCCGTATTGCCGCGCCGATCTCGGCTGCGACGGCACGATGAGCGAGTTCTCGGGACCTCAGATCAGTAATGTCTTCGTCATGATCAGCAATCGTGTCGGCCGTGGCCAGCAACGAGGAACGCAGCGCGTTCATCTGCTGGATCGTGCGCTCAACGGTGATCAGAGTCGACACGACGTCGCCGAGGAGCACCTGCTGCTCCGGGGCCGTCATCGTCGATTCGGTCATAACTTCATTGAACACCGGACCACGGACATTGCACTTTCGACGATGTGCGAGAAGGTGACTGACTCCATACCAAAGGCTAAACGACTAGCCTTTGGTATGATCGCGTGATGACCACGAATGCGGTCCCGGCTTTCATCGCGAATGCCCCTGTGGAACTTGCTGCCGCGACGCTCGCGCTGGCAGATGATGCAAGCCAGGAGCTGGCACGGTTCGACACCGAAGCGGGCATGATCGCTGCGCCCTTCGCGGCAATCCTGTTGCTTAGTGAGTCCGCATCCAGCTCAGAAGTGGAGAACCTCACCTCCAGCGCCAAGCAGGTGGCCCTCGCCGAGATCGGAGAATCGAGGTCCAGTAACGCACAACTGGTTGTTGCGAATGTTCGTGCCATGAACGCAGCTATCGCCCTGTCAGACAGACTCGATGAGAGCTCGATCCTCGCCATGCAGGATGCGCTGCTGCGGGATACTGCACCAGAGTTCGTCGGCCGGTGGCGGGAACAGCAAGTGTGGATCGGCGGCGGGAACATATCTCCGCATGCCGCGATATTTGTACCACCACATCAGAGTCGGGTTCCTGCTCTGATCGCTGACATGGTCGGCTTCGCACGGCGCACCGATGTGCCCGTGCTCGCGCAGGCGGCGATCGCGCACGCACAGTTCGAGACGATCCATCCCTTTCCTGACGGCAACGGTCGAACCGGGCGCGCACTCCTGCAGGGAATGCTCCGTCATGGCCGGCTAACTCGCAATGTCACTGTGCCGGTCTCCGCGGGGCTGTTGCAGGACACCGACGCGTACTTCGACGCGCTCACCGAGTATCGGGCAGGCCGCCCGGACGTCATCGTGGCGATCGTCGCTGAGGCGGCATTCGCAGCTGTGACAAATGGCCGCGCGCTCGTGAACGATATTCAGACCGCAGAGACGCACTGGAACAGCCAGGTCATCGCTCGGAGCGACTCTTCGGTGCACCTGGTGAAGAAGTACTTGCTGCGTCAGCCAGTCGTGAACACGAAGACCACGGCAGCCGAACTGGGAATCAGCGAGGTCGCAGCGCAGGGGGCGATCGACCGGCTCGTCGATGCCGGCATCCTCACCAAGATCAGCACGGGCAGGCGGAACCGCATCTGGCAAGCACCTGAGGTTCTCGCCGCACTCGATGCGTTCGGCGTGAGGGCGCGACGCCGGCGCGGCTGAGACGCTACCGGACGCCGTCTACTCAGGCAGCGGTGCCGACGACGATGCGCGGCGTGCCGGCCCACAGATCGGCATCCGTCGCCGCGCGACCATCGACAAGCAGCTTCACACCGGGCAGGGCCGCTGGCGCAAGCTGCTTGTACTCGGCGTGATCCGTCTGCAGGACCGCGAGATCCACCTCGCCGCCCATCGCATACGGCTCAAGGCCAAGGGCACGCAGTTCGTCGTCGGTGTACAGCGGGTCATGGACAACGACATCCGCACCACGATCCTTCAACGCGGCGACCGTCGGGAAGACGCCGGAGAACGCCGTCTCCTTCACTCCCCCGCGGTATGCAGCGCCCAGTACGACAGCACGCTGTCCGGTGAGATCCCCGAGGATCCCCGCAGCCTGGGCAACCAGACGCTCGGGCATCGACGCGTTCAGCTGGCGGGCAACGCGGACGATGTCAGCATCCGGGTCTGTCGACAGGTAAAGGCGCGGATACACCGGGATGCAGTGACCACCAACGGCGATCCCTGGACGGTGGATGTGGCTGTAGGGCTGGGAGTTGCACGCCTCGATCACCTTGTAGACGTCGATACCGTTGGCCGCGGCGAACAGGCCGAACTGGTTCGCCAGCCCGATGTTGACGTCGCGGTATGTCGTCTCGGCGAGCTTCGCCATCTCGGATGCTTCCGTGGTGCCGAGGTCCCACACGCCGTTGGGCCGGGGAAGGTCGGGCCGCTCGTCGAACTGCAGCACGGCCTCATAGAACTCGCGAGCCAGACGATTGCCCTCATCCGACAGCGCACCGATGAGCTTGGGGTACTTGCGCAGGTCGGCGAAGACACGGCCGGTGAGCACACGCTCCGGCGAGTACGCGAGATGGAAGTCCACGCCCTCGGTGAGGCCGGATCCGGATTCGATCATCGGCTTCCAGCGGTTGCGCGTGGTGCCGACCGGCAGGGTCGTCTCATAGGAGACGAGGGTGCCAGGAGTGAGGTGCTCGGCGAGGGATCGCGTCGCAGCATCCATGTACTTGAAATCGGGCTCCCACGTCTCGTCGTCGACGAAGACGGGGGCAACAAGCACGACAGCATCCGCACCCGGAATCGCTTCGGCGTAGTCGGTGGTGGCGCGCAGACGGCCAGCAGGGATCAGCTCGGCGAGCTTCTCCTGCAGGTGGGCCTCGCCAGGGAACGGCTCGAGACCTGCGTTGATCGTGTCAACGGCCTTCTGATTGACGTCGACGCCGATCACATCATGCCCCGAAGAGGCGAACTGGACGGCGAGGGGAAGCCCGATCTTTCCAAGGGCGACGACAGCAATGCGCATGGGTTCTATTCTAGGCGCGCGATCAGCGATGGGCTGGGCGGGCACCCAGCCGCGCTCGTCACGAAACCGATCAATAGTGCGGCGCAGCCGGGAGTCCGAAGTACTGTTCCAGGGTGTGGAAGCCACCCGCCTTGTAGTCGGTTGCCAAGGCAGCGCCGACATAGCGCAGATGCCACGGTTCACTCATGTATCCGGCGATGTGCTGGTAGCCAGGCTCGTAGCGGACGATGAACCCGAAACGATGCGCGTTGTCGTTGACCCAGCGGCTCTGCGGCGTGCCGCCGAACCCATAGATACTTCCGCATCCGTTGCCGCAGGCGACGACATCGATGGCCATGCCGCTCTGATGCTCGCTGAATCCTGGCCGAGCAGTGTCGATCTCGGCCTGAGCTATGCCCTTGCGACGGACAGCACTGTCGAACAGCTGCTGCTGGTACGAGTACGAACGATGTGCGCTGGCATTCCCCATCGCGCCCGCCCCCTCTGCGCTCGCGTGCGCAAAGAGCTGTTCGAGAGCTCCGGCCGCTTCCCGACGCATCCATCCTCCGCCGACGTTACGCACGTTGACAGGACGCATATCGGCCGGTTCATGGGACGACGGAAGCGGACGCTTCTTGTTCACGACCAGCCAGGGGCTGTGGGGATCCGTCGTGCTCAAGCAGCCGTGCTGGTTGCCGACGAGACCGCGGAGTGCACCGACGCCGCCAATCAGGGTTAGCGTCTTGACCGATGGCTGGCTGGTAATTCTGGCTGTCGTTGTTGATACGCAGTACGGGATCGTGAGCACGACGGGTGCTCCGCGCCGCGCCGCCAGCGGGATCGCCGAGATCGCGTCAGGAAAATCAGTGCCGGTGGCGAGAAGCACTTCGTCGATCACACCGAACTCGCCCGCAACCACGGCGCTGGTCTCGTAGCGGTCCGCTCCGCCCAGTCTCGACGGCTTCGCCCCGGTGACGGCAGCTGCTTCCTGTGCCAATGCGCTCGAGAGCGCACCCTGCCCACCGATGACTACGAGCCGTGATGCTCCGAGCTTCCCCAGCGTCTGCTTTGTCGCGGCGTCCAGGCGCGGCAGTGCCGGGTCGATGAGCAACAGCGGTGCGCTCTTCGCCGCGGCGAGAGCGCCGCCCGAAACGGCATCGGCGAACGTGCGTCCGGCCGTGACATAGACAGTGCCCGTGCCGTTCGGGAACCCCTGTTCCACCACCAGTCGCGACGTGTCATAGCGATCGGCTCCGCCGGTTCGTGTCACAGTCGCCGCATAGCTCTTCAGCTGATCGCCGACGCTTCTCGAGATCACACCTGTGCCGCCGACGATGACGATCTCCTTTGGCGACAGCCGACGGAGCTCATCGATCGTCGCGCGCGGCAGCCCGTTGTTGTGCGCAAGCAGCACCGGGGCGTTGCGTACAGTCGCCACGGGACCGGCGCTCAGGCTGTCGGCGAACGATGCCCCTGTGGTGACAAATACCACCTCCACCGCCTTCGGATCGCCGAAGGCCGCCTGTGAGACCGCGGCGGCGGTCTCGTAACGGTCTGAACCGGCGATCCTTGATGCCGCGGTGCCCGCATACGCCGGTGTCGACACCACCGCCGCCGCGCTCGAGATGATCAACGCGCTCAGCGCAAACGCCAGGACACGCGCTTTCGACATTTCAGCCTCTCCACGGCGCGGCCTTCTGGTCGCCACAGCCATCCGACACGCTAACAGCATCGGGGCCGTCACAGCGGTCCCCACCATGCTCAGCCCAAAGGTGCGGTTTCGCTGCTCAGTGTCGGCTGGTCAGCCAGGTTGCCGCGGCGAAGCGCAACGGCGCCTCGCGCGCGCCGAACCGAGACACTCGAACAGGGATGAGTGCCGCCGGGGTCATGAACCTCCGCCTCGCGCGGGACGCGCCATCGAGATCATCGTCCGCCACAGCGGGATCGAGGATGCCTCGCACAAGTTCCCGGTCGGCGCGCGAGAGAACGTCCTGCGCCGACGAAGCGAACCGCACCAGCTCTCCCCCTGCATCCGCGAGTGCGACCCGATCCCCCGCATTCCAGCTCGCGGCGCGGTAGTGAACAGCCCCAAAAACCGGAAGACGCCAGAGCTTCACGGCGATCGCCTCCCGGCTGCGCTCCGGCAACGCCATCACCCAGTCATCAGAGATAAGCCGTCGCACAGCCTCGAGATCCTCCGCGACCGGCCGCCGGGTGAACGTGACGCGTTCGGCATCATCGTGCACGAAGTACTCGGCTCCGTCGCGAACCCTCGCAATGGATGCACCGGAGAACCAGAGCCGAGTAGAGAAGTCGAGATCTTCGCCACTGGCGAGACCGGGCGTCATCCGTAATCCCCCGAAGCGCTCCCGGGCGACGAGGCCGAGGGGCGCAGTGCGGTACGCGAGTCGATCGCGTATCGGATCCAGAGCACCCGTGCGCCAGGGACGAGTCGGCGGGGTCGGCATCCGCGCACCTCCGGCGTACCGCACAACCGGGATCACCACTTCCGCCGAGTATTCATGAGCTACGCGAAGCCACGTGTCCACGGCACCGGGCGCAAGCTCGTCATCCGAGCCCATGATGGACACGAACGGCGCTTCGGCGAGCTCGAGACCTCGGTTGAACGGCCCCGATGGACTTCGGATCCCGTCATCGAGCGGCACGAGGACCACCCGCGGATCCGCGGCAAAGTCCCCCAGCCGCTCCGCAATGCTCCGCACGGGAGTGTTGTGGCAGACCACGATCACCCGTGCGATTGCGGACGAGCTGAGTACCGATCCCACTGCGCGAGCAATCTCGCGGTTCGGGTCGTGGACCGCGATGACAAGGTCGACCTCGGGTGAAGACAGATGCACCCCTCGACGCTACCAGCGTAGGTCCAGGGCTCCTCCGCTAGAATCAGTGCACGTGAAGGTCATCAGCGTCGTGGGCGCGCGCCCCCAGTTCGTCAAACTTGCTCCGATCGCAAAGGCTGCCGCCGCCGCCGGCGTTGATCATGTGATCGTCCACACCGGTCAGCACTACGATCCGATGCTCTCGGACGTGTTCTTCGAAGACCTCGGCATCCCCGCACCGAATGTGCACCTGGGCGTCGGATCCGGCAGCCACGGCGTGCAGACCGGTGCCATGCTGGGCGCCCTCGACGCCGTCTTCGAGGAGTATTCCCCTGACTGGGTACTCGTCTACGGGGACACGAACTCCACCCTTGCCGCCGCCGTGAGCGCCGCCAAGCTGCACTACCCTCTCGCGCATCTCGAGGCTGGTTTGCGCTCGTTCAACCGCCGCATGCCCGAGGAGCACAACAGGGTGCTCACAGATCATTCGGCCGACCTGTGTCTGGCACCGACCGAGGTCGCGATGGGCCACCTTTCCAACGAGGGGCTCGCTGGGCGCTCAATACTCGTCGGCGACGTCATGACCGACGTGCTGTTCCAGGTGCGCGATACGGTCGCCGAGACCCCCTCTGTGCTCGTGGAGGAACTGGGGCTGGCTCCGGGTGAGTTCTACATCGCAACGATCCACCGCGCGGAGAACACAGACGATCCAGCCCGCCTCACCGAGATCGCGCAGGCCCTCGGCTCTCTGAAGCATCCAGTGATCCTGCTGGCGCACCCGCGCGTGGTCGCGAAGGCTGCCGCGCACGGCATCGAGCTGACCCAGGGGTCGCTAATCGCGCACGCCCCACTCGCTTATCCCGAGCTGATCTCGGCGGTGCTCGCGAGCCGGGGCGTCGTCACCGACTCGGGCGGGTTGCAGAAAGAGGCGTTCCTACTCCGTGTTCCGTGCACGACCGTTCGCCCCGAAACCGAATGGGTGGAGACCATCGACCTCGGCTGGAACGTGCTCGCGAACACGGCTGAGGAGATCGCGACCGCCGTCACTCGTCCAGCGCCGCAGCCGACCAGCGCAGCGCCCTATGGCGATGGTCACGCAGCCGAGCGCGTCATCGCCGAGTTGCAGAACGCCGTCCGCTGAGCGATCAGCGCACCGCGATCCCATCAATCGCGGTGCGCCAGCCGATCACCTGTCCTTCTGCGGACAGCTCACGGGCGGCCGCACCCGAAGCCGATTTGTACTGCGCCACGTGGGCTGCGTCCAGTCTCTCGATTTCCCGCGTGAGCGCCTCCGTTGTGAAGTCAGAAGCAACGGCACCCAACCCGCGTTCATGCACCACGCGCGCCATCTCTGGTGACGGTCCGATGATCAGTCCGAGCCGCGCCTGGACGTAGTCGAAGAACTTGTTCGGCAGCGCCCACCGGTTATTGAAGTTCACGGGCGGCAGCACATGCACACCCACGTCATAGCCGCTGAGCGTCTCGTTGAGGTCGTCGTAGGGAACGGGCTCATGCACGGTGATCCGCGAGTTCTGGCGCGCCCTGAGCGCATCCAGGTATGCGGGATCGTTCGGGGTCAGATACAGGTCGAGTGTGCAGCCACCCGATGCGGCATCCACGGCGTCGACGATCATCATGATGTTGCGATCGTGAAGCGCGGCACCGCTGTGGACCAGCCGGATCGGCTCGTGTACGGGCTGCGGACTCCGTTCAACGAACGGCGCCGCGTTTGTCACGACAGCAGCCTCGAACCCGAACCTGCGCCGGTACTCCCGCGCGATGCCATGCCCGACTGTCGTGGTGCTCTTCGCGCGGCTCACAAAACTCCGACACATCCAGCGCATGAACGGAGCAACGAACACCCGCCAGCGCAGCAGATCCTCCTTCTGCCGCGGCGAGTACTCGTGTAGGTCGGCATGTACGCCGCCGGATGGTATCGCCAGCGCGAGGCCGACTGCATCGACGTCATCCGCCAGCACCGCATCGAATTCCTGCCCAGCCAACAGATTCTTAGCTGCGACGATGGCTGGGTTCTGCCAGTACGCACGCCGATAGCGACGCAAGGCGACGAGCAGGCGATCGTAACGCCAGATCGCCAGCTCGTCCGGGATCGCAAGATGCTCGACCACGCCCAGTGGCGCCGGTCCGTACCCGCAGGTGGTCACCGCATAATCGTCGGAGAAGAGCCGCACCTGCTTGAGCACCCGCGCGTCCGACGCGATCGGTGAGAACGACAGGATCAGAAGCCGTCGTCGGTTGTCCGCATTCGTCATCGATCTGCCTCCCCCGCCATCAACCGGTCCACGCACTCCGCCCAGATATCGACCTGCGTTTCCGCAGACAGCGCCCTGGCACCCGCATCCGAGCGTTGCTTCCACTCCACAACGGTCTCCACGTCAATGTCGATGAGAACGTCGCGCAGCGCAGGGGCGCTGAAGTCTTCAGCGACTGCGCCGATACCGTTCGCGTTGACGACAGCGGCCATCTCGGCCGAAGGTCCGACGATTACGCCGAGGCGAGCCTGCACATAGTCGAAAATTTTGTTCGGCAGCGCCCACTGATTGTTGAAGTTGACCGGAGGAAGCAGGTGGACGCCGACATCGTAGCCATTCAGCGTCTGCACGAGCTCCTGATACCGCACAGGTTCGCGCACCTCCACCCAAGCCGACTGCGCAGCGCGCCGACGCAGCTCCTCGAGATGTCCGGGATCATTCGGCGTGAGGTAGAGATCCAAGGTGGCGGCGCCGCCGGCGGCATCGACGCCATCAACCAGCGCCATCAGATTGCGATTCTTCAGGCAAGCACCGCTGTGCACGAGCTTGATCGGCGTGTCGACCTGTTGCGGAACGAGTGCAGCGTAGGGCGCGGCGTTAGTCACGATCACAGGTTCGAAGCCAAACTCCCGAGCGTACTCACGAGCGAGCCCTGTGCTGACAGTCGACCAGGACGACGCCTTGGCGACATAGCGTCGGCACAGCCAGTCATAATACGGCTTGATCCGCTTCAGCCAGACCGGTATCTCCTCATGTAAACGAGGTGAGTACTCGTGGAGATCGGCGTGCACGCCCAAACGCGGACGAACCCTCAGGGCGACCGGAACGGCCTCGACGTCGTTGGCGATGACCACATCGACGTCCAATCCCGCAAGTGCAGAACGCGCCCACCGCACGGCGGACAGTCGCCAATACGCTCGCGAGTACCAGCGAAGGGTGATCAGCCTGCCGTTGAGATCGTTTATCCGCTCCTCATCCGGGATTCGTATATGACGGGCCACCCCATCGGGAGTCGCGCCGTACCCGCAGGTGATCACCTCATAGCGGTCCGCGAACTCGGCGACTTGCTTGAGTACCCGTGCATCGCCCGCGATCGGTGAGAACGAGAGGATCAGCAGGCGCTGGCGGGCAGGCGTATTTTCAGTCACGGGTGAGTCCGTTTCGGTGAGTGGGCGTCCGGATTTCGCAAGACGTACTCACGGCCAACTCCGGTAGCGCAGGAAGCGGCGGAAAGAGCCCTCACGATCCACAACGGCGAATGGGTTGCGCGGGATCAACCGGGCAATGCGACCGGCGGAGGTGTGCGCTGTCGCCGCTGCGAGGGCCGCTGCGGAATTGAGCGGCGTTGTCGCCAGCACGTCGAGGACATCTCGGTCCGCACGAGAGAACGGGCGCGACGAACGCGGCGCGATTCTCAGTGCGGCGCGCACGACCTCCGCGTATGCATGGAGGTCGTCCGTCGTGAGTGTGTTGCTGGATGCCCGTCGCAGCACGGGACCGAGCACATGGATACGCAGCACTTTGATCATCAGACTCCTGCGTACCGACGCGGAAGCCGTGGTGAGCCATTCCCTGGTCAAGAGCAACCGCAACGCCGTAAGCTCCACGCGGGCGCCACGCGGCGCCGCGGTGACGCGTGTCTCGGCATCCGCTCCAATCACGTATGCCGGGTCGGAAGGATGGAAATCAATGCGCGCACCCGAGTACCAAAGCTTCGCGGAGAACTCGATATCCTCGCCCGCCGGCACATCCGCAGTGAGTTCGAGATCAAGTTCGTCGAGGATGCCGCGCCGCAGGTACGCAAGCGGCGCTGTGCGGTATGCGAGTCGATCTCGAACCCCATCGAGCGAGCGGACGTGTCCTCGTCGGGTGAGCGGATTTCGGAGTATCTCGCCTGACTGGTGCTGGAGCGGGAGCACGAGCGCATCAGGAGCATCAGCGCCAAGGTGGGCGACCGCGGTCGCGACCGCTCCCGGCTGGACGAAGTCGTCGGATCCCATGATCGTGACATAGTCCGCTGTCGCTGCGCGAAGACCGCGCGTGAACGGTCCGGTTGGCGACCGTACACCGTCGGAGAATTCGATCCATTCGACCGGAGACGCCGCGAACATGGCTCGTGCGTCGGCGAATGCCGAAATGGACAGGCCATGGCAGACGACGATGACGCGAACACCGTCGACGCCGTCGTGCAGTACGGATTGCACGGCACGAATAAGCGGTCTGGACGGATCGTGTACGGCGATCACGACGTCCACCGTTGGCACGCTGGGCATGAAGTGAATTCTCCCAGGCCCATGCCTCGCGTCCAAACCGCCGCTGGGAGAACTGTCGCGCGCGGTTGTTCTGCCGGATGCCACTCAGCCGACCCCGAGGAAGCCGCTGAGCGCCGCTGCTGAGCGTCGGCCGTCATGCACGGCGCGCACATATGCGGGCCCGAGTTCGGCACTGCGTCGTGCATTGTCAGGATCAGCGATGAGGTCGCGCACCACCTGCTCGATGTCGGCGCCCGTCGACTGCACGATCGGAAGCTCCAGCCCGGTGCGCGCAAGCACCGAACGGCGAACGGCGCGATCGACATGACCCACGACAACACGGCCGGCCGCCATCGCCTCGCAGGCGGCGACGCCGTAGTCACCGATTCGGAACTGATCGAGCACGATGTCAGCACGCCGGTAGATGCCCGGCATCTCCGCGGCCGGGATACCAGTGACTCGGAGGTACTCGATGACACCCTCCGCCTCGAGTCGGCTCAGCGCTGGATCGACGAGGTCAGAACCTTTGATGCGCCCACTGCTCGGCGCGTGCGCTACCACAGGGAGCCCCTGCTGAAGCGGGGCCGCGCCCCCGGACCACGCATCCGGGGTGACGACCACGGGCAGCCAGTGCGCGGTCGGCAAGTCTTCGAGCAGACCGAGTGTCGAGACGAAGACGGGCAGATCAAGGCGCTCGAGCAGCGCGATATTCTCGGTTGCTTGCTTCTCGAAGATCGGCACCTGGTCCCACTCCGAGTCGGCGAACGGCGAATCGGAGTGCGCCGCTGCATGGCGGCTCGGCAGTCGGACCTCGCTGCCGTGCGCGATCATCGCGACCTTGATGCCACGATCGATGAGCTCGCGCACCTGTGATTCGACGGTCTGATCGTAGACCCGGCCGAACAGATTGCGTCCGGCCTCGACGAGAACATGGCTGAAACCACTCGACACCGCGTCATGTTGACGGCGCTGCCAGCTCCGCGAGAGCACGTAGGCGGGTGCGGGAACTGTCTGGTCGACCGGGAATCCGAACTCGGTCCCTATTCGGTAGGCCATGCTCACTGCCCCGACGCCCGACAGACGTTCAGCTGCGCGCGCCCACTGCCATCCCTGCCCCGCGAAGTTGACCGGACCGATGAACAGTCGTACGGACGTGTTTGGCGGGTGCGCGATCGGAGTCTCACCGGGGTCGTATCGCAGCTTTCTCGGCAGGACTCGGACAAGCAGGCCCTCCGGCACGAACCGGGTTGCTCGCCCGGCAACCGCCGCGAGTCCGGAGGGCAACATACCCGCGCCCTACTTGACCAGGCCGGCCAGCGCCGCCTGTGTCGCGAAATCGGGGACCTCGGCGACAACCTGGTCGAACGTGCCGCGCGCGACGATCGTGCCCTCGCGCATGAAGACAACCTGATCGCTGTCGCGAATAGTCGAGAGCCGGTGAGCCACCGAGACGATCGTCACCTGTCCGCGCAGGTTGCGGATAGCGAAGGCGACGTCGGACTCGGTCTTGGTATCGAGGGCGCTGGTAGCCTCGTCCATCACGAGCACGAGCGGATCACCGTACAAAGCGCGTGCGATGCCGAGCCGTTGCCGTTGTCCGCCTGAGAGCGCCATGCCGCGGTCTCCGATGCGCGAATCGATGCCGCCAGGGCGCTGTGAGATCGTGTCCCACAGTTGCGCACGCTCGAGGGCTTCGCGCACCTTTTCACGGTCGACATCGTCGGCCCAGGTAAGCGCCACGTTCTGTGCCACAGTGCCGTCGAACAAGGACACATCCTGTGGGACATAGCCGACCCGCGAGCGCCAGTCCATGAGGACCTCCTCGAGGTCTACGCCGTCTAGACGAATGCTGCCCTCGGAGGGAACCAGCAGCCCGAGGATGAGATCGACCAGCGTCGTCTTCCCGGCGCCTGACGAACCCGCGATCCCGAGCGTCGTTCCCATGGGAAGTACGAGATCGATCTTCTCGAGCGCCGGGTTCTCACGCTGCGGGTAGGTAAAGCGCACGTCTTGGAGCACGAGTTCACGCGGCTCCCCTTCGATGGGGCGCCTGCCGACGGTGTCTGCGTAGTGGACGTACTCAACGGATTTCTCGATGTCGCGAATCACATCGTTCACAATCGGAACGTTGGCGTGCGTCTGGGTCATCACGGATTGGAAGCCAGTGAGCGACGGCACGAGCCGGTAGCCGGCGACTCCGAAGAGCGCCACAGACGAGAATGCGGCTGCCATGTTGCCACCGCTGGTGAGGTACGCGGCACCGCCGACCAGCAGGAAGCCTCCGACGAGCGCGGCGTCGAATACGAACTTGGGCAGCTGCCCGAGAAAGCTGAGGTTGGAGCGAGCGCGTGTCGTGTGGATGCGGTTGTCATGCACGGCCGCCGCCACGGTCGGTGCGCTGTTTCGAAGGGTGATCTCCTTGAGCGCGTTGACCATGTCAGTCATGAGCCCCGCAACCTTGAACGAGTAGGTGCGGTTGACCCGCCCCGCCTCGATTGATTTGCGTGCAACGAGGAAATACAGGATGCACGCGATGAGACCGAGATAAACGAGCGTGATTGCGGCGGTCACTGGCTGCGCGATGACGAGCACGGCCACCACAGCGATAAGCGTTGTGATCATGGTGGGAAGTGAGAGCACTGGCAACATGAATCCGCCAACGACGCTCGCGATGCCGACATCGGCGAGCCTGATCAGCTGCGACGTATTACGGCGCAGCCGCTCGGTCCAGGGCGCCTTGATGTAGGCGGCGAACAACCGATCGCCGATCTCGAGCTCGTACGACGCGAACCGCCGAGTGGCCACCCACTGAAGCCAAACAGCGATGACGGATTTGAGGATGATGAGCCCGCACACCACGAGCAGCACCCAGATGAAGGCGCTGGGGTCGATGGTGCCGATCACCGGAAGCTGGATCGGCTGGTTGCTCACCATTCCGGAGAGCGAGACCGCGAGGAGCATGAGAGCAGCGATGTCAAGCCCCGCGAGTGCGCTGGAGAACACCACATAGATCCACAGGAACGCACGTGCCTTAGCGGGCAGCAGCGGAAGGATCCGCCGGAATGTCTGCAGGTTTGCCTTCACTGTCGCTTCTTTCTCATGGATGATCGCAATGCACAGCGGCATCTACTGCCCTGGCGTAGACGGCACGGCACCGGGTCAGCGTGCGATCAAAATCCAATCCTCGCATAGCCCCGCCCAGGACTGGCTGAAGATGCTTGCCGGCGGTCATCCGAGCAGGAATCCGCGAAGAGTCTCGGCAGACACACGACCGTCGTGCACCTTTCGGGCGAAGTCAGCGCCAGCGGCAGCGACCGACCGGTAGTACTCACGGCGTTCGAGCATGTCGAGCACCACGGACTCCAAAGTCTTCGGCGTTGCCTGAACGACGGGCAACTCGACCCCGTGACGATCCACGACATGCTCGCGCACCTGGTCGTGCACGTGGCCGATGACCACTCGGCCCGATGCCATCGCCTCGACGGCAGCCACCGAATAGGTTCCGATGCGGAACTGCTCCAGAACGATATCGGCGTCTCCAATCAGAGCCGGCATATCGCTGGAGGCTACCCCCGTGAACTCTCGATATTCGATAAGACCGCGGTCAGCGAGCGAGCGCATCAGGGGTCGGATCAGGTCAGTCCCCTTGACAACAGCCCTGCTCGGAGCGTGCACCACCACTGGTACCTCGCGTTCGAGTGGCACGGTGTCGCTGCGCCAACGCTCCGTGTCGACTGCCAGAGGCAGCACCGTTGCCGTTGGCCAGTCGCCGAGCAGGTCCGGCGTGGATACGAATACCGGGACGCCCAGACGTCTCAGCACCTCATGCTTCTGCTCGGCGCGCTCCTGCAGCTTCGGCGTCGAAGCCCAGACCCCGTCGTGGAAGGGCGACCACTCATCGATAGCCGCATGCCGGTCGGGCAGGCGGATGTCACTTCCGTGGGCCACCACCGCGACGCTGACCCCGGCATCGTGCAGCGCTGCGACTTCGCGCTCGACGTCACCGTCGAACCTCGATGTGAACAACGGCCATACCGACTCCATCATCACGTGCGTGAATGATCGCGAAACGGCGCGGAAGTGCGCGCGCTGCCAGGCTTCCGACCGAACGAATACTGTCGTCGGCACTTCGTAGTCAACATCGAATCCGAAGCCGGTCTCCGAACGATGCTGCATGTCGACGGCACCAACGCCGGGTAGCCGCTCCGCGGCGCGAGCCCACGCGTACCCTTGGCCAGCCGAGTTCACTGGAGCCACGTACAAGCGCACCGGTGTCTCCGGGGCAACCGGAGGCTTTGGTCGATCGCCAGGAGCGAAGCCATACTTCCGCGGATTCACACGCAGCTGGATACCCTCAGGCAGAGCGCCAAGAGCACGCCAAGCCGCCCGGCGAAGCGCACTCGGCTCCGCACTCACGATGTCCTCCCGTTTCGCGTGTCCGCTGACAAGACCCGCCGGTGAAGTGCGACAAGCCGAGCGGATTCTTGCTGCCAAGTGAGGTCGCGAGCAGCATCAAGCGCTGCCGCGCGATGCCGGTCGGCCGAGGTCGCCACGTCCAGGAGCGCGGCAGCGAGCACTTCCGGGGATGCATCCGGAGCGATGACGCCACCGAGGTCGTATTCGTTCACCAGCGCCGCGGCATCGCGGGTGTTTGAGACGAGTATCGGTATCCCTGCATGAATCGACTCGAACAGTTTGTTCGGCAGCGAATACTCGTACGACAACACGGTCGGCTGAGTCAGTGCTATCGATACATCGGCGTCGGCGAGAGCCTGAGAAACCTCGGATTGCGCAACGGCTCCGACGAAGTGGACTCGCCCGTGCCCTCCCGCCCGATCCACGAGGCTGCGCAGTCCTGCTACGTAGACCTCGGAGCCTTCACCGAGCAGCACAAAGTGGACGTCGTCGGGTAGACACGGGATGGCCTCGATCACACGCTCGATACCACGGTTGAACGTAATACCACCGCAGTACACGATGACGCGAACGTCGTGCGCCAGTCCTGCAAGCTCATGCAGGCGCCCACCTGACCGTTCGATTTTCCGGTCACCGAGCGGAGGAATGTTGCGCACGAGAATCGGGCGCTCACGCAGCGAATAACGTTGCTGCAGCCATTCGGCGATGCTCGGTGAGACGGTGATCACCCCGGCCGCTCGACGCGCACCGCGCCGTTCCATCGGGCCTTCGAGCCGTTTCGCCAACGGTCGATCGGCGCTCACGTTACGATGCGTCCACAACTCGTGCGAGTCATAGACGAACGGAATCCGGAGCGAGCGTGCCGCGCGGGTGGCGATGGGGAGTGTGTTCGCGTCGTGTACATGCACGAGGTCAGGTTTCCAGGCACGCACAGCGCGGCCCGCGCTGTGCCAGAAGGAGAACTGGCGCACGGTGCGATCGGCACGGAGCCATTGCTTGACGGTCCATCCCTTGATGCCCCTCGGCGTCGCCGGCAACGCAGCAGCGGCACCTTCGGGAGCCGAGACGGGCGATACCGGAACGGGCGATACCGATGCGAAAGCACCAGATGGCTCCGATGCGTCGCCGATCGGGGCCGACCGGCGGAGTACTCGCCGCGCGACGCGGCCAGCATCGACCAGCATGTGGCCTATCGATCGAATCGGTACACGTTCGATCTCGAAGCCGTCTTCGTGGCCCGTCACACCGGTCGGGTACCGGCTCACCCGAGCACCACCGAATGCGAACACGCGCACCCGCGCCCCGGCGTCCGCGGACGCCTTCGCTATCCGCATGACGCGGGCATCGCGGTGGACGTCGTTGTAGACGACGAAGGCAACCCGGGGCGCTAAGCCGTCGCGAGGCTCGTAGCGCGCCGCAGTCATCGTCGGCTCGGAGTCAGAGCGCAACCGCATCTCCGGTACGCGCGGATTCGAGTGCGCCTTCGACGACAGCGAGCGTACGCTGGCCCTGCGCCATCGTGACGATATCGGTGTCTTTGCCGAGCACCGCATCACGGAACGCCTCGTGTTCGACCCGCAGCGGCTCGCGCTTGGCGAACGCGTACCGGGTGACGTCCCCTTCAGAGACACCACGGAAACTGGAAACGGACTCCCACTCCAGTGGGATCGTTCCGTTGGCGTAGAAGGTGAGATCCCCGGTGGAGGTGTCGGCGACGAACGCGCCCTTCTCCCCCGTGACGACGGTGAGTCGTTCCTTCATGGGGCTGAGCCAGTTGACGATGTTGTTTACGATGACACCGGATGCCGTGCGCCCGGTGATCGTGATCATGTCTTCGTGCTCGCGCCCGCTCTTGAACGCGGTCTGCGCGAAGATGCGCTCGTAGTCGCTCTGCACGACCCAGGCTGTGAGATCGACATCGTGCGACGCCAGGTCTTTGGCGACTCCGACGTCGGCAATGCGCGACGGGAACGGCCCCTGCCGACGCGTCGCTACCTGGTAAACCGCTCCGAGCTCCCCCGCCTCGATCCGGCGGCGCAACTCCTGCAGTGCAGGGTTGAAGCGCTCGATGTGCCCGACGGCACCGACGAGGCCTGCCGCGGCGAAGGCGTCGACCATGCGCTGGCCGGCCTCGAGCGTATGGGCGATCGGCTTCTCCACGAGCGTGTGCACACCGGCAGCAGCGAGTTTCAACGCTGCATCCTCGTGGAAACGCGTCGGGACAGCCACCACGGCGATGTCAATACCGGCAGCGATCAGCGCTTCGATATCGGGCAGCACCTCCAGGTCACCGGCGACCCCATGCGGGTCGCCGCCCGGGTCGGCGATCGCGACGAGGTCGATGCCATCAACCTCGCGCAGCACCCGAGCGTGGTGACGTCCCATCATCCCGACGCCGAGGAGACCTGCGCGCAGACCCATCAGGCGCCCGCCTTCGCCACGGTGTTGACGGCAGCGACAATGCGCTCCAGATCGGACTGACTGAGCGACGGATGCACCGGCAACGACGCGACCTGTCGAGCGGCCCGCTCCGTCTCGGGCAGCTCCAGGCCCGGCGCATACGGTGCCAGTGACGGTAGGCGGTGGTTGGGAATCGGGTAGTAGACACCGGCGCCGACGTTGTGCTCGCTCTTGAGCGCAGCGACGAAACCGTCGCGGTCTTCGGGGACACGGATCGTGTACTGGTGATAAACGTGCACGGCGCCGTCGACAACCCGCGGCACGACAACGCCCTGCAGGTTCGCGTCGAGGAAGGCTGCGTTCTGCTGGCGGGTCTTCGTCCACGCATTGACCTTGGTCAGTTGCACACGCCCGATTGCCGCGTGAATGTCCGTCATCCGCGCGTTGAACCCGATGATCTCGTTCTCGTACTGACGCTCCATGCCCTGGTTTCGCAGTAGACGGGCACGACGGGCGATCTCTTCATTAGCAGCGGTGATCATGCCGCCCTCACCGCTGGTCATGTTCTTCGTCGGGTACAGACTGAACATTGCGAACTTCCCGAATGAGCCCACTGGACGCCCGTCCAACGATGCGCCATGAGCTTGAGCTGCATCCTCATACAGATCAACGCCACGAGCAGCCGCGAGAACTTCCAGCTCACGCATCCGCGCCGGGTGACCATACAAATGCACCGGCATGATCCCCCGAGTCTTCGGCGTAATGGCCGCAGCCACAGCTTCAGGGTCGAGGGAGAACGTCTCCGGTTCAATGTCGACGAACACGGGGGTGGCGCCGGTCAGCGCTACCGAGTTCCCCGTCGCCGCGAACGTGAACGAGGGAACAATGACCTCATCGCCGGCGCCGACGCCAGCGGCCAGCAGACCGAGGTGCAGCCCGGCTGTGCCGGAGTTCACGGCGACCGATACCCGCCCGGGTACGAAGTGTTCCGAGAACTCCTGCTCGAAGGCCGCGACCTCGGGGCCCTGCGCGACCATGCCGCTGCGCATGACGCGGTCGACAGCCGCACGCTCCTCGTCGCCGATGATCGGCTTCGCCGGGGGAATGAACTCGCTCACAGGATCTCCTTGATCAAAATTCCGTCAGTCTCGATGTAGCGTGCGCCGCTGGTCGGGCACACCCACACCCCGTCTGCGTCACCGGCGGTCAATGGCACACCGGCTTCACTCACCCAACCGATGCGCCGCGCCGGAACACCGGCGACAAGAGCGAACGCTGGGACATCTTTCACCACGACCGCGCCCGCGGCGACTGTGGCCCACTCGCCGATCGTAACCGGGGCGACGCATGTCGCACGCGCACCGATCGCGGCGCCGCGGTTGATCGTCACGCCGACCGGCTCCCAGTCGTGCGCGCTCTTCTGCGAACCGTCAGCGTTGATGGCCCGCGGGTAGGTGTCGTTGGTCAGCACCACGGCCGGCCCGATGAAAACGCCGTCGCCCAGCTTCGCTGGTTCGTACACGAGCGCGTAGTTCTGAACCTTGCAGTTATCGCCCATGACCACACCGGTGCCGACGTAGGCGCCGCGACCGATAATGCAATTCTTGCCCAGCTGTGCCTGCTCGCGAACCTGCGCAAGGTGCCAGATCGATGACCCATCGCCAATCGATGCGTCAGGCGAGACGTCAGCGGATTCGACGATCCGCACGCGGGAAGAGTTGGTCACAGGGCGCTCCTTGTGCCGACACCGCACATCGCGGATGTTCGACGGTCACCCAGTCTATCGCTGGGTCTCTGAATCACCGCTCAGTGGGTGCGGGCTGTCGCGATCAGGGCGCTTCGCACACCGTCAGCGGCTCTCTCGCCCGCTGCTGCCAGCGAATAGTGCTGCGTGATCCATTCAGAACGCGCGTGGCGACGCTGATCGGTTCGGCCATTCTGCGCTTCCTGGTGCAGACGCGTCATCGCTGCAGCCACCTCTTGCGCTTCAAACCCAACAGCTTCGCCCAGGTCGCCGTCTCGCACGACCTGTCCGCCTGTCTCCGCCCCGGCGAAGAGCACGGGAGTTCCGCACGCTCCGGCGGCATACGTCTTGGTTGGCCGGGCGAAGTCGTAACCAATACCGGGCACGATGCTCACCAGCGCCCCGACCGCACCGCGAATCCAGCTCGCGGACTCGGCTGGGCTTACAACGCCACCGAAGTACACGCGCCCCGGAGCAATCTGTGCCGCCAACTCCCGCAGCTGTGCTTCAGCCGCCCCCTGGCCGAAGAAGCGGATGTCGACATCGAATTCGAGGTTCGCGAGCGCGCGAATGAAGATGTCAGGCTGCTGCCATTCCGACATCGTGCCCGTGTACACGAAGTACGGCCGCTCGGTTCGCTGCGGTTCGACAGCGGCGTTGAAGACCCGGGTATCGATCCCATTGCCGACCTCAAGGATCCGAGACGGATCTGCGCCCAGCGCTGTCAGTCGCTCGGTCACCTCGGCGGACACCGACAGGATGCTCCGCGCGCCGCGCAGGACCCGCGTCTCCAGCCAGCGCATCACGGCGATCACCGGCTTCGCGGCGCCCATCGCGATCACCCCATCGGTCCAGACATCACCCGGGTAGTACACCAGCGGCTTGCGCTTGAACCAGCTCGCCACGAGACAGATCAAGCCTGTCGTGGGCGGCGCTTCGGCGACGATGACGTCAGCGCGGGTGGCCAGCACGCGGAAGAAGGCAGGAATGTCGAACGACATGTACTGCACGTAGCCGCGGATCGCCCCCGTGCGATCACGCAGCACCGGAGCTCTGTGCACTGTCACCGGCGAGTCGTGGAGCATGCCTGAGTCAGCGATCCCGGTCGGCGGCCGGCTGGTTAGCACGGTCACATCGTGATCCGAACACAGTGAGTCGGCGAGTGCGTGCATCCGGAAGCTCGCCGCCGTCACTTCCGGCAGGTAGAGCCGGGTCGTGATCGCCACTGTCGGGCGTCGTTCGCGCATGAGTCTCCAGATCTGATCGGTCGGGCTTCCGAGCAAGCATGAGGCCGACACCTGACACAATGGTTTCATGTCTTTGCGCTACCCGGCATCCTCCGCCCCGGATCCGAATGCTTGGGTCGTCATCCCGTTGTACAACGAGGCTTCTGTCGTCGGCGGTGTCATCGAGAATCTGCTCGAGCACTTCGTTCATGTCGTCTGCGTCGATGACGGTTCGACTGACGGCTCGGCCGACGTCGCTCGGCGTGCCGGAGCAGCGGTCGTGCAGCATCCGGTCAATCTCGGCCAGGGGGCCTCGCTGCAGACCGGAATCACCTACGCGCTCTCGCATCCGTCTTGCGAATACATCGTGACTTTCGACGCAGACGGCCAGCACCGCATCGAGGATGCCCTCGCGATGGTCGCGCTCGCCCGTGATGAGGACCTCGCCATCATCTTCGGGTCACGCTTCCTCGACGACCGCACCGATCCAGGACTCGTCAAGCGAATCGTGCTGAAGACCGCAGTCTGGGTGTCGAATATGACGACCAGCCTGAAGCTCACCGATGCACACAACGGACTGCGGGTCATGCGAAGCGATGCAGCGGGGCTCATCGAGTTGAAGCAGGATCGAATGGCACACGCGACTGAGATCGTGCTGGAGTTGGGGCGCACGAAGCTCCCCTGGCGCGAATATCCGGTCGAACTGCTCTACACCGACTATTCCAAAGCCAAGGGGCAGAGCGTGCTCAATGCCGTCAACATCCTCGTCGACCTGGTGGTGAAGTGATCATGTGGATCCAGATTCTGCTCATCGCGGCGATTATCGTGCTCGCCGTGTTCATGATGCGTCGCACCGGCGCAGACAGCCATCTTGCAATCCGGCGACTGTTGATGGGATTCTTCGTCCTCGGCGCAGTGCTGTCAGTACTGTTCCCGCAGTGGATCACCTGGCTCGCACAGCTGATCGGCGTCGGACGAGGCACGGACCTCGTGCTCTACAGTCTTGTCATCGTCTTTCTCGCGTTCGTCTACACGCAGTTCCGCCGCAATGCCGTGCTGCAGCGCCAGCTCACCCTGCTGGCGCGCAAGATCGCGCTGCTCGAGGCCGAAGCCGACGAGCGCAACAGCATGAAAGGTCAGTGACTGCATGCGGTGATGCGCCATAGCGACGCATCACCGACCTCGGTGATGAGTTCGAAGCCTTCCTGGCCTGCAAAACCAGTCATGCCCGGCACCTCGTAGCGACCCGCATAGGTCTCGCCGAGGCCGAAATCAAGAACGTACTCCGGGTTCGAGTACGCCGCCAGTGCCTCGCAGATCGCGGGGTCTGCGGCAACGTCACGCAGGCCTGTGGCGATTTGCTGCCACTGAGCCGTCATCGGCGGTGACCACGTACGCGGGAAGACGTCGACCCCGCTGAGGAAGTATCCGAAGGCAAGTCCCGTACTCGGGTTCCCGATCACCGTGGCATCATCATCGACGAACTGGTCAAGTGACTCCAGCAGCTTGCGTTCGTCGAAGCTGAGATAGCTCGTTGCGGATTCTCGGTAGAGCGACTCTTCCTCGAACTTGTTCATGATCACATCGGGCATCCCGACGGGACGGACCGCAACGACGACGACAGTGGCCAGGGAGAGGATCGCCAAGCTCGCAGCAATGATTGCCGTAGCCGAAGATTTCTTGTTGCGCACACGTCCGATGACTGCGCGCACGATCGCGTCGAAGCCGACGGCTGCCAGCGGTATCACCGCGATGGGCGCGAGCGCCGCGATGCGGTACGGGTCGGCATACCAGGGCCCCAGAAGCCCATCCCGCACAATGGCGATTCCGAAAGTTGCTGCGAGCACGTAGAGCGCGGATAGTGCCAGCCATGCAGCAACCAGCCATCGCTGGCGTGCGCGGAGCGCCACTACCACCAGCCCGATGAGCATCAACACGCTGATCCCCCAGGCGGCAGGGATGCGCAACTGACTGTTGAAGACGATGTCGAACCAGACCTCGAATTTGCCCCGGAAAGGTGGCCAGTGCGATCCTCCTGTGCTCCGTGAGAAGGCGACCCAGACAGCGGCAAGTACCAGCCATCCTGCGATCACGGCGATCCAGCGCACAAGCATGGACCGGTTCGTTTGCGCCAACATCCACCAGCTGAACCAGATCATGCTGATCAGCCCGAAAACGAGCACTGACGAGGTCTGCGCGAACACCAGCGCGCACAGTGCGATCGCGATGAAGATGCCTGCCTGCGCGATCGAGCCAGCGGGTCTGGCTGCGCGCGACCACGATGGCAACGACACGACGACAGCGACGGATGCTGGAATGAGCGCCACTGAAAGAGCGTTGGGGTAGAGCACGCCCCATTGGACGAGCAGCAGCGGGAACAGCTGCATCGCGCTGGAGAGAACCGCAGCGTAAGCAGCGACAGTCGTAGATCCGCTGACAGTTCGGGCGAGCCACGCCATGCCCAGAGGCCACACCACAGCCGCGATCACAATAGT
The DNA here is from genome assembly GCF_051842855.1 of Microbacterium sp. A94. Lineage (NCBI taxonomy): Bacteria > Bacillati > Actinomycetota > Actinomycetes > Micrococcales > Microbacteriaceae > Microbacterium > Microbacterium sp. A94. The sequence continues at coordinate 958,989 of NZ_JBPXMU010000001.1, forward strand.
CACAGCGTTGACGACCACCGGGATGCCGGCGCCGGTGACGAGCGCCACCTGTGAGGCCAGCGCATGCCATGCGGCCGGATAGAAGCCCGAGGCGCCGATGAAGGCATTCAGATCAAACGCCGACGCGGAACCGGTTTCTTGGACGTACCGCAGCGCGTTCAAGTGGAACACGGCGTCGTTGGTCTGTGAGATCGCGGCCGGGTCAGAGATGTAGAACGCGATGCGGCTGAAGCTGATCAGCATGCCGATCGCCAGCCCTGTCGGAAGCATCCAGGCATGCGGTGTCGATGCCTGCGTCTGCTGACCGCGAAGCGGAAGCAGCCTTCCTACGAACCAGGCGATGGCTGTGATGAGCACGATGACGATCGCAAAACTCCACGCCGACCAGGCGATGCCCAAGAGGCTGAGCGCGATCGCAGCAAGAGAGGCGACTGCGGTCGTCATCACCGGGGCGAACGCCACCAGCGCGAGGCCCCGCATTCCCGCCGCCGCCAATGACAGCATGCCAGGCAGAAAAACGACGAGGACCGCCGCCAGAATTACGGGGGCGGCGCCGAGCCACTCGAGGATCATTTGTCCACCAGTTTGATGGCGCCTTCAATCTCGCCGTCGTAGATGACCTCGCCCTTATTGATCACCACGCCTCGACCGCACAGGTCGCGCACCATCTCCATGTCGTGACTGACGACCACCAGAGTCTTGCCTCGATCGATGAGCTCTTCGAACTTCAGGCGGCATTTCTCGCGGAAGGGTGCATCGCCAACGGAGAGGATCTCATCCACGAGCAGCACATCGAGCTCGACATGGATCGCGACCGAGAAGGCCAGGCGCATGAACATACCCGAGGAGTAGTGCTTGACCTCCTGATCGATGAACTGCTCGATCTCGCTGAACGCGACGATCTCGTCATAGCGCGCCTCGATCTCATGCTTCTGCATGCCGAGGATCGCAGCGTTCAAGAACACGTTCTCGCGTCCGGAGAGCTCAGGGTGAAACCCTGCACCGACTTCGATCAGACCGGCGACGCGACCACGGGTGAGTACCTGACCGTCATCCGGCTCCATGACGCCGGAGACCAGTTTGAGGAGCGTCGATTTCCCCGAGCCGTTCAGACCCAGGATGGCCACAGACTCCCCCTGGCCGATCACCAGGTCGACGCCCTTGAGAGCTTCGAACTGGCTGGTGAGCTGGCGTCGCTTGATCCACGAGACCACCGTGTCCTTCAGCGAGAAGGCGTGGTTCAGTGTGAAGCGCTTCTTGACACCATCGATGATGATGCTGGGCTTGGTCGTCATCTGCTCGCTCATAGGTCCTGTGCAAATCTTCCTTCGAGGCGACGGAACACCAGCTGGCCGAGCAGAAGTGTTCCCAGCGCGATGAGGAACGTCCACAGGGTGTTCCAGGCCAGGCCGGGAGGCAGATCCATCATCTGGAACCCGGAGTAATCCGCTGCGGCGACGATGCCCTCGGTGGCAGGACGCCAGAAGGCGTAGTGGAACAGCTCCACACTCTGCGTGATCGGGTTCAGCATGTAGATATCCACCAGCCACGACGGCCAGTGCAGCTTGCCGACGACAGCATCCTGCACCATCGTCCAGGAGTACAACACGGGCGACGTCCAGGTGGCGAGCAGCAGCATCAGCTCGACGATGTTTTCCGCATCGCGGTAGCGGACGTTGATCGCGCCGAACAGCAGCCCGAGTCCCAGCGAGAACAGCATCACGATGATCATGGCCGCGAGCATCGCCAGGATCGCCAGCACCGAGAAGTGCATGACCCAACCCATGAGCAGGCACACGATCAGAAGGAGACCGACCTGCGGCAGGAAGTGCACGAACGAGACGATGACCGCGGAGACAGCGAACAGCTGGCGGGGCAGGAAGACCTTGCGCACCAAGGGCGCATTGCCGACGATCGACGTCGTCGCGTTCTTGAACCCCTCCGAGAACAGGTTGATCACGACGATGCCGGAGAACAGGTAGACCGCGTAGTTCGGGATGTTGCGGTCAAGGTTCATGAAGATGCCGAGGACGACCCAGAACACCAGGAACTGGGCGGCCGGTCGCACGTACGACCAGGTCCACCCCAGCACGGAGTTTCGGTAGCGTGTCGTCACACCCGTGCGCACGAGCAGGCTCAGCAAATAGCGCCAGCGCACGATATCGATCAGCCCGCGGCTCTTGCCGGGGGTTTCGAACTCGGAACGCGGGACGTCGGCGAAAAGATCTCGGGTATCAGTCACTGGCCCTGCTCACTCGGGGATGACAGCCGTCATCACAAACTCGATTAGCTTACGCCACGATGCCGTGACGACGCCGACAGCGAACTGTCAACGCAATCACCCCATCGAACGGATGCCGTTCCACCCATTGCCGATCTGGGCGCTGGACAACCAGCCGCCGGAACCGTTTCCTCGGTAGAGATAGAGCAGACCGTCCTTCGTGCGCGCCAGCACATCAACCTTGCCGTTTCCATCGAAGTCACCAGGGCTGAAGATGCCAGTCATGTTGCTCCAGCCATGACCGATCTGCCGGGCAGCGCCCCACCCGCCAGCGCCGTTGGTGGGATAGATCCACAGCGTGCCGTCTGTTGCACGCGCGATGACATCGCCATTGCCGTCGCCGTTGAAGTCCCCGGCGTAGAAGCCCGCATTGATCTTCGACCAATCGTGGCCGATTTTGGTCGAACCACCGATCCAGCCACCACTTCCATTGCCCCGGTACAGCAGTAGATCGCCGTTCTTCGCCTTCGCGAGGACGTCGGGATGGTGATCCCCGTCATAATCGATCCCGGCGGCGATGATCGTCATGGATGACCACCCCTGGCCGATCACGATCGACTGTTGGAAGGTGCCTCCCCATTTTCCGCGTAGCAGTCGGAAGTTCCCGCTTCCGTCGACGCGGGCAAGATCGACGATGCCATCGCCGTTGAAGTCTCCGACCGGGAACATCCGGTCTTCTGCCTTCCACCCACCAGTTCCAAGTACTTTCTTGGCGCCCCAGCCGCCTCGACCGGTGCCGGGGTACAGAAGAAGCTGGCTCGCTCCTGACACGGCGATGACGTCGTTGCCTCCCGCGCCGTCGAGGTTGCCGACTCCGCTGGGAAGAACGCGCTCGGATTTCACCGCGCTGCCGCCTGGTGCGATGGCGAGCGAGCCCCACCCGTTTCCGACCTTGGAGGATGCGCCCAGCTTGCCACCGCCAGCGCCCCGGTAGAGCAGGCTGTCGCCGTTGGCTGCGATGCCGATCAGATCGCCCTTGCCATCGCCAGTGAAATCGCCGATGTTGATGATGTCGCCGAAGGATCCCCAGCCGTGGCCGATCTGGAAGCTGCCGCTCCATCCACCCGAGCCGTTGCCCAGGTACAGCCATAGCCGGCCGTTCTTGTCGCGTGCGACGAGATCAACTTTGCCGTCACCCGACAGATCAGCGCCGCCGCTGATCATGTTCATCGCGCCCCAGCCGCGGCCGACCTTGATCGGAGCGTGGAATGATCCGAAGCCGTTCCCGCGCCAGAGCAAGAGATCGTGCGCAGAGTTCGTGGTGAAGAAGTCGGGAACGCCATCGCCGTCGAAATCGCCGGCGCCGGTCGTGAGACGCGCACCGTTTCCGACGCCGGAGAGAGAAACCGGCTTGCCGTAAGTGGTCGATCCGTTTCCGTAGAGCACGGAGAACTGTCCGGACTTGGTCACAGCAAGCAGGTCGCGATGACCATCGCCATCGAGGTCAGCGATGCCGATGAGCTTCTTGATGCCGTTCAGACCGGTCGCGATCTGCGTCTTCGCACCCCATTTACCCTTTGCGTAGGGGTATGCCCATGCCGTGCCGTTTGACCCGAGCGCGATCGCCAACGGGTTCGTATCCATCGACGTGACCTTGGTCGCCGGATTCGGCTTCGGGGTTTCCGGCTTCGGAGTCGGTTTCGGCTTGGGCTTCGTGATGGTCTGCGTCGAGCCGAACCAGTCGGTGAAAAAGTTGTAGAAGTTGCGGTTGCCGTAGCTCGAGCACGAGTCACCGGTGCCGCGTCCGGCCTTCAAAGCCGCGGCGTTGGGCTGGTAGGGCGTGTAGTAGTACAGCGCAGCGGTCGCCTTATTGGCGATATAGACCGGCGACGTTCCGCAGGCGCGATTCGGGTGGTACTGGATGTTCCAGGTCTTGCCCGGCGCATACCACTGGAACCACTTGCCCTCCATGTAGATCTGCATCTGGCGGGCCGCGCCGTAGATCTGGTGGAAGAAGCCGACAAAGTTCGGATCGCAAGGCGCGGTGTCCGGGCATCCCTGTCCGAGCGCCATGTCATAGCGCCACTGGCTGGGCCAGGTGTGGGTGATCAGCCCCTGCTCCTTCTGGAGCATCACGATCAGCACATGCGGATTGATGTTGCAGCTCTGCGAGACGCGGTAGATGATGCGGGCCGCACTCTCGTTGTTCTGCCCCTTGTAGCCCTTGCAGTACGCGTCAGCAGGACGCGTCACCGAGTTGATCTTGAAGTCCTTCAGGCAGGTGTACCCGGAGCGGCAGTTCGCCACTTTGCCTTTGAAGAAGCTCTGGATCTGCGCCTCGGTCATCGTGTTCTTGTTCGTGAACACGGCATCGCTGATGAGGTTGCCCGGCGTGAACCCATCGAGGGTCGTTTTGACGACGCGGAGCTGGGTCGCGTCGACCGACGTGCGGGAGAGACTGGTCGGCGTGCTCTGTGAAGCGGATGCTGTCGCAACCGACACCGGCGCCACAGTGCCGACCACGACGGCGGTGACAGCGACGAGGACGGTGAGGAAGCGGGTGATCCGGAGCACGTTTCGAGAGCGAAGGGCGCGTCGAGACATGTGACCAGTGTGACGGAAGTTGTGAGATTATCCGCGTCCGACACGACGAAAGCGCGCAGACCCCGGCATGTCGCCCAAATTCGACGTCACAGGTCAGCGTGCAACGACCACACCCGCTCGGCCGAACTCGCCCAGGAGAAGGCCCGTGCCCTATCCCCCGCCAGCACCCCGAGGCGCTTCGCGCCGGCGCCGACAGCATCCATCACCGCCTCGGTCACATCCGTCGCCGCGACCAACGCGCCACCCTCAGAAATCGCGTCGCGGTGCACCTCAGTGTCGACCGCGACGATCGGCACGCTCATCGCCATCGCTTCCATCGCACGCCAGGGCCATGCCGAAAGCGTGGTCGCGGCAACGAATGCGGATGCCCCGCCCAGCACGACCGCACGATCTTGCCGCGAAAGCACACCGCGCACGTGCGCACGCTGCTCCGGAAGACCGGCCGCTGAAGCATGCTCGGCCAGACGCGGTTCCGACCCCTCCGGCGCGTCAAGAACCACGGCATGCAGATCAGCGGCGGCAGCGGCACGGAACCCGTGCTCGAGTTCCTCGGCTGTGCCGGTGAGGACGACATATTTCTCGGGCAGCAACAGTTCTTTGCGTCGCGCGGCAACGTCGCGCACGGCAGCAAAATTTTCCGGCGGCGCGCCCGCGATCACTCGAACGCGGTCCCCGAGCTTCGCCAGAGCACCGATCCGGTCGACCATCGCATGTGAGGGCACAACAACCACATCGGCGTGCCTGACTGCTCGACGAAGCATCCCGCGTTGCCACGCCACGGCCGTCTTGGACATGGTCTGCGGAGCTTCCCAGGCGTTCAGATCCCAGACAGTCACCGCGGTCTGATCGTGGTTGTGCAGGCGGTCATGCTTGATCAGCGGTGCCATAAGCGTCGGGGCGTGAATGAGACCGCCGCCGACGCCCGGAGCGATTCCCAGTTGCCAGGATCCGGCAAGCTCACGACGAGCCAGCGGCAGTGCCCGTACCCCGGCGAGTCCTGCGATCTCGATTGTTCCGCCAGCGGGGACGATCGCTTCCACAGTGCATCCGACGGGAGCTGTGGCGATGAGCCCCACGGCGAGATCGCGGGCGGCTCCGGCCTGATCAGAATCGACGACCTGCGCAATCTGGTCGAGAACGAGGCGCAACTGGGCTCCCATATCCAAAGAGTAACGGTGGCGCATGAGAAAACCCGCCACCGACGCCGGTCGTGCTTGAATGCTCAGGTGAGCGACGGACGGCTACCAGTGCGACGACGTTGGGTGGGATGGACCATCGGCGTCATTGCGGCGCTCAGTGTGTTCGCCGTCGGATGGGTCGTGATCCGCGGCGCGAGCGCGGTCAGCGAATTGCAGGGCGTCGAGACTTCGGCCTCTCAGATGCGCACCGCGATCGCCGAGGGCGACCTCACCAAAGCCGAGCGCATCGCCCCACGCGTTGCAGAACACGCCGCGAACGCGCACAGCCTCACCTCTGACTTCATCTGGCGCGGATTCGAGTTCATTCCCTGGCTGGGTGCCAATTTCACAGCTGTGCGTGAAGTCGCGCACATCGCGGACGATGTGGCGGCCGACGCGGTGGCGCCGGTTCTCGAGGTCGCAGCCGACATGGATCTGGCCAGCTTCGGGTTCACCGGATCAACGCTCGATCTGGCGCCGTTCGCTGAGGTTCAGAAGCCTCTTGCCGCAGCCAGCGCGACGCTCAGCGAAGCTGACCTGCGTGCACAGCACATCGATGCCGATGCCACGCTCGAGCCGCTCGCCGACGCGGTCCACAAGATGCGCGATGTCGTCGCTGAGGCCGCCACCGTCGTCGGTGCGCTGCACGGTGCCTCTGTTCTCCTGCCACCGATGCTCGGCGTCGACGGTCCTCGCACGTACGTCGTCGCAATGCAGAACAACGCCGAGCTTCGCTCGAGTGGCGGTATCGTCGGCTCACTCGCCCTGCTGCGGGCAGACAACGGCAGCATCAGCATCGTGCGCCAGGCATCCACGAGAGATTTCCCTCCGCTGGATGAGCCGCTGCCGCTGAGTGATTCCACCGTTGCGCTGTTCGAAGACCGGCCGGGCCGGTACATGCAGAACATCACCAGCATCCCGGATTTCACCGAGGCCGGCGCGACCCTCGCGCTGCGCTGGGAGCAGCGATTCGGTGATGTCGTCGACGGAGTGATCGCCATCGACGCGATCGTGGCCAAGCATCTGGTCGCAGCCACCGGCGATCTCACCTTCGGCCCGTTCACGGCGACGTCAGAGACGATCGTGCCGATTCTGTTGTCGGAGATCTACGCGACCTTCCCCGATCCGGTCGAACAGGATGCGGTTTTCGCCGGGGCTGCCAACGCCCTGTTCTCCGCCGCATTGACCAGCGGAGAGCCGCAGCAGCTCATCAGCGCGCTGGCAGCTTCCGCTGATGCCGATCGGATCCGCATCTGGAGCGCGCATCCCGACGAGGAAAAGCGCCTCGCCGCATCCACGCTCGGCGGTGCGCTGCCCGTCGATGGGGAACGCGGGCCCTATGTGGGAGTGCTCTTCAATGACGCCACCGGCGGCAAGATGGACTTCTACACCCGCGCTGAGATCAGCACCGCGGTCGGCGTCTGCCGCGGCGAACCGATCACCCAGGTCACGGTCACCTGGCGTAACACCGCCCCGGTGGATGCCGCCGAATCGCTGCCAGAGTATGTGACAGCAGGCGGCCACTACGGCGTGGATCCCGGCGACGTACGCACACTCATCGCCGTCTATGGCCCGGAAGGCGCGAACGTGCGAGCAGTCGATCGCGATGGCGATGAAGACAGTGTGCAGACGACCATGCTCGATACACGCAGCGTCGTTCAGCACGATGTTCTGCTGGCCCCGGGCGAATCGACCACGATCACGGTTTCCTTCGACGGCCCGGGTGCCGGTGACCGCCTCACACGCGTGCAGCACACGCCGCTGATCGAGGATCCGAACATTGGCCGAACCGAATTGGTCTGCGGTTAGTGACAAATCGACTCTGAATGAGCTAGTGTCAGCATCACTGGGGAATATTGGGCTCTACCATCTTGCCGTGGGGGCAAGAAGGGCCCACGCAGTCGAACGCAGGGGTGTGTTCGGGTGTGATTCCGCGTGTATCTCTCTGGGGGAGAATCATGCTGAAAAAACTGGCTGTCATCAGCCTGACCGCTGGCGCGCTGGTGCTTTGTGCACCCGCTGTCGCCTCTGCTGCGCCGACCGAGGTCGCGCCGTTCGCATCCGGATCGTACGTCGATCCTCCAGGCGTCGCCGTTGACTCTCCGGTCATCGACGTGTGCGAGGTTTCGACGGTCGTGTTCGGTTCGGGGTATTTCGCTGACGGCGAGCAGGTCGCGATCGGGGTGTCCGGCTTTAACGCTGCTGCGGCTTCCTACTCGGGCAACGTCGCGAACGCGGACGGTGGAATGGTGCTTTCATTCCGGCCACCGGCAGATGGTCACGGCTCGTATGCACTGGCCTTCGATGGAACGCGCTCGTATACGGCGTTGATCACAGTTTCGCAGGGGCATGACGCCGCTGTGAGCTGCGATCACGACCCTCAGGTCGCAGCATCCGGCACGGAACTGCCGCTGACTGGGGGCGGCATGGAGCTGCCGCTAACTGGGGACGGCATGGAGCTCGCTCTCACCGGCGGCGGAGCATCGCCGTGGATTCTCGCCGGAGGCGCTGCCGCGCTTGCTGCGGGAACTGCGCTCACTGTGGCGGGCATCGCACGCCGCAAGCGCGCCTAGGTCAACCGCTCTCCGCGGTGGTCGCTCGCCGGGCGGCGGCGGTCCCTCCCCCTCCGACTGTCGTCGTCCGGTGCAGTCCGGTACGCACCGGAAGGCCCGCTGTTGGACACCACAGACGTGGGGTGTCCAGCAGCGGGCCATTGGTGTGCCGGCTTACGGCTCCGGTGTCGGAGTCGGTGTCGGCGGATGCAGCGTCTGCTGGACGAGGTCGCGAATGTAGGGATAGTCGGGGTTGAACTCGTCGACGCCGTGCTTCGGCACGAGTTCGATCGACGTGACTTCCTGATCCTTCGCTTTCACCATCAGGTCGAAGAACTCCGAGAGCTTGTCCCTCGGCAGATCGGTGTCGACAAGAACGGTTCCGGCGGCTGCGATCTCGTTGAATCGCGTGAGGATATTCTGCGGCGTGAACTGATTGAGCATCGCCACCTGCAGCTCCCGCTGACGCTCCATCCGATCCCAGTCGTCGGTCGTGTAGCGCGAACGCGCGTACCACTGGGCGGTATCACCGTTCATGAGTTGCTGGCCGGGCTCGATCCAGCCGATCGCCCATTCGTTGACGTCGTTGCCGGTCCAGCCTTCGGGCGGTCCGCCCTTGGGAAGACGCTTGGTGACGTTGATCTCTACACCGCCGAGCGCGTCGATCATGTTCGCGAACCCGTTCATGTCGATGAAGATGTAGTACGGAATCTCGATTCCGAGGATTCCCTCGGCGGCGTCCTTGGTCGCCTCGATCCCCGGTGCCGATCCGTGGGCGGCAGCGTCAGGGTAGAGCCCTGTTCCCTCGTCATCGCGACAGACCTCGGCCGCATAGCGGACGTGGTTCATCCACCCGTTCCAGCCGCAGGTCGAAGATTCTTGGCCATGGAAACCGTCCGGATACAGCGCATGCATCGGGCTGCCCTCGCTGAACGGCGCATGCGGGAGTTCGCGCGGGATGCCGACGATCGTGACCGCTCCGGTTGTGGCGTTCACGGAAACCACGGAGAGGCTGTCGAAGCGCATGGAGTCGCGACCATCACCGCTGTCGGCGCCCAGCAGCAGAATGTTGTAATACCCGTTACTGGGCTCAACGCTCGGCCCGCTCTGCGCGAAGATGTCGTTGATCGCGCCACGGCTGGAACCGGCGAGAGTGGCCGCATATCCGGCACCACCGCCGAGCAGTCCCACCATGATGAACGCGGTGATCGGAATCATAAAGCGAGAGATCGGCGGTACTTTCACCAGCCGCACCAGCCGCACCGTATCGATGGTGAGCACAACCCACAGCAGCGCATAAGCGATCAGAAGTACCTGCAGCGCGGTCAGGACGAACCAGTTCGTGGCGACGGTAATCAGCGCTGAGCGCCAGAAGATCGTCGCCACCACGGCAAGCACGATGAGAAACCAGCTCCACAGCGTGGCAGCCAGTCCGATGCGCCCGAGTTTGCGGTTGCCGCCGGCGAGAATCTGCGCGGATCCCGGTACCAACACGTTCACCGCGATCAGCCACCAGCCCCGTCGCCCCATGAAGGCGGCATCGGACGCATCCGGATTGCGGAGCGGGCGCGTCTCGATCAGCGGATGCCCGGAACGACCCATCGCGCGTGGCGCGGCGAGTGTCACAGGGAGTCCTTCAGCCGTTCGTTCTTCTCGGCCACCTGAGCTTCGAGCGTGCGGGCATAGTCTTCGACGCGATCGGCGATCCGGGCATCCGATGCTCCGAGAATGCGCGCGGCGAGAATGCCGGCATTGCGCGCGCCGCCGATAGACACCGTGGCGACTGGGATGCCCGCGGGCATCTGCACGATCGACAGCAGCGAGTCCATCCCGTCGAGGTAGGCCAGCGGAACCGGAACACCCACGACGGGAAGGGGCGTCATCGACGCCAGCATGCCGGGGAGATGGGCGGCGCCGCCAGCGCCGGCGATGATCACCCGGATGCCGCGACCACGCGCCTCGCGCGCATACTGCATGAGTTTGTCGGGTGTGCGGTGTGCGGACACGACCTCAACCTCGTGGGCGATGCCGAACTCGGTCAGCGCCTGTGAAGCGTCGCTCATTATCCGCCAGTCGGAGTCAGACCCCATCACGACGCCGACAACGGGTACAGCGGAGGAGTGCAGTGGCTCAGTCACTCCCCCAGGCTACGGTCTGGTTCCCCAGGATCCCCTGAACAACGCGCCCTCTACCCGTTGCGAGTGGGTAGTTGTGGCTCCTCGTGACGCGAAAATCGAGCCACAATTGCCCACTCGCAAGCTGGTGAGTGGGGGTGGGGGTGGGTGGGGTTAGGCGAAGTGGGTGGCGGCGGCGCGAGCCGTGTAGACGGCGTCCTCGAGGTCGTCGCCGGCCGTGTTCACGTGTCCGACCTTGCGACCGGGACGGGCGGCCTTGCCGTAGATGTGGATCTTCGCGTCCGGATGCGCCGTCATGGCCGCATCAAAGCAGTCCTCGAAGGCGCCTTGCGCTGGTCCACCGAGAATGTTCACCATCACAGACCAGTCAGCGCGTGGCGTCGGGTCTCCGAGCGGCAGATCGGCTACGGCGCGCAGATGCTGCTCGAACTGCCCGGTCACGGCGCCGTCTTGGCTCCAGTGCCCGCTGTTGTGCGGCCGCATCGCCAGCTCGTTGACGAGAATGCGCTCGTCGTCAGTCTCGAAAAGTTCAACGGCAAGCATCCCGGTGACGCCCAGGCCCTCTGCGATCTGCCGTCCGATGCTCTCTGCCATCTGAGACAGCCGCTCGCCAGCGCCCGGTGCGGGAGCAAACACCTCGGCGCAGACGCCGTCTCGCTGCACGGTTTCCACCACGGGATATGCGACCATCTGTCCGCTCGGACGCCGAGCGATCTGCTGCGCGAGTTCGCGGCTGAACGACACCAGCTCTTCCACGAGCAGGGCATCTCCGCTGTCGAGGAACCAGTCGGCTGCCTCGTCCGCGTTACGCACCACACGCACGCCCTTGCCGTCGTAACCACCACGCGGAGTCTTCACCACGGCTTTGCCGCCGTGATCATCGATGAACGCCTGCAACGCTGCACTGTCGGACACCGCGGCCCAATCCGGCTGCGGCACCCCCAGTTCGGCCAGCTTCTCACGCATGACGAGCTTGTCCTGGGCGAACTGCAACGCATCGGGACCCGGGTGCACGGCAACGCCATCGTCGACGAGTGCCCGCAGCACGGCTTGCGGCACGTGCTCGTGGTCGAAGGTGACGACATCCACCGTGCTGGCGAAAGCACGCACCGTCTCAAGATCGCGGTAGTCCCCCACCGCGGAGGCGGCAAGCTGCGCGGACATGCCCTCGGCTTCGGCGAGAACGCGAATGTCGAGGCCGAGTTCGACCGCGGGAGCGATCATCATTCGAGCCAGCTGTCCGCCGCCGATCACGCCAACACGCAGGGTCATTGAGTCTCCGTTCGTCAGTTCCCATTGTTCCGCATGCAGACCAGGCTGCGCACCAGATGATGCGGACAGGTGCTACCGCGCGGAGTCCGGATCGGACATCGCCTGAGCATCGCGATGCGCCAGGATCTGGTTGACCTCGATCTGGTCGGCGAGTGCCTCGTGCACGAGGGTGACATTGGGAATGTTCGCCAGGCGCAGCGGTGTGTCGACGCCGTTTGACAGTGTGATGGTGCCGGCGCCCCACATGCGCTGCAGGAGGCCACGACGCACCCCGATCGTGTACCCGCGCACGTGCGACATCTCTCGACGCTGACGCGCACCGATACCGTGGCTGACGATCACCCGCCGGGTAGTGACGGTGTACTGGCGCGAGGCCCAGATCACGTAGGGAATCAGAACGCCCACGATGATCAGCGCTCCCGCACCGGCGAACAGCATCCAGTTCTCGAATCCGTCCGGCAGATTCTCAAAGAAGTAGGCGGTTGCGCCGAACACGGCGATCAGCAGAATCGCCGACCAGAACAGTCGCCGGGCGTGACCGCGGAAGCGGACGATGAGCAGCTCTTCAGCCGGCGCGCCGGGCGGTGGCATCAGGGGCCTACCGCCGAGAGTCACTGGTTGAGTCATGCATCCATTGTGCCCGTGACCGCCGACATCGTGTGTCGGCAGTCGGCGTGTCCGATCGCGTGTCCGATTCGATGCATTCAGCTCAAGCGCGCGTGCACCACGTCGCCCGCGGCAATCAGGTGCTCGACACCGTCGGCCACGATCACGAGGCGACCATCAGACGCCAGACGCGTTGCCTTCCCCTGCAGCACATCGCCGCCCGGCAGCAGGACATCCACTGCCCGACCGATCGTGAGACAGCGCTCAGTCGCAGCTTTATGCAGACCGCTCAGCTCGGCGTCATCGGCCGCGACGAGCGCGCGCAGCAACTCCCCCAGATGACGCACGAAATCAGCCGCCAGCAGATCCTCATCAACGCTCGCCCCCAGCACGGCGAACGACGTCGCTGTCGGCACCGGCAGTTGTTCAGCGGTCATCCTGGTGTTGATGCCCGCACCGACGATGACCGCGGTCCCGGTTGACTCGGCCAGAATGCCGCAGATCTTCTGCCCCTCCACGAGCACGTCGTTGGGCCACTTCACGCCGACCGTGTGTGTCGCCAGCTGCGCGGTCACCGCATCCGCCATCGCGACGCCCGCAGCCAGCGGAATCCAGCCGAGCGTCTCAGCCGATACCGGCAGATCCCGCAGCAGCACCGAGATCGCCAACGCCGCATTCGGCGGAGCAATCCAGGTGCGATCGAGTCGCCCGCGGCCCGCCGTCTGGTTCATGGTCAGCAGCACGGAAAGGTGCGGCCAGCCCGACGCTTCCGACGCGTGCTCGCGCATGTCGTGGTTCGTCGATGCCGATTGCTCGAGCATCTCGAACCGTCCGGAAGCAGCTTCGGTACGCGGATAGTCCATGGCAGCAACTCTAGAGCTCAGCCGTTGAGCCCCTCTTCTTTGGCTTCTTCGTCATCGTCGTCCTCGTCAGCGGCGGCCGCGCCGATCTCTGCGCGGAGATATTCGTCCAACTCCGCCATCAGCCGCTCAACCGCGGCATGGAACTTCGCCGTCGCGACCCCCTGCGTGGTGTCGCCGAAATAGTGCTGCACCCAGGTGCGCAGACGGTTCATCGCCACCTCATCGGAGCCGACTCGCTGAACCTCTGCGACGATGTCGGCCGCGGCATCCGCCGTCAGCCATTCGCACTGAGCGAGATACCCACTCGTGTCGACCGTTGCGCGCTCGTCAACAGGGCGGGTGACCAACAGCGGTTTTCCGGTCGCTAGGCGATCGTAGATCATGGCCGAGATGTCGAGGATCGCGACGTCGGCAGCGGCGAGCTGCCAGCCGAGATCCGGCCCGTCGTCGTACAGATGATGGGCAGACGGATCCTTCCCATTCGCCGCGGCAATGGCCGCGATAATCCGCTCGTTCGCGGCTTTATAGGCAGCATCGTTCACGCCGGTACGCGGATGCGGGCGGTAGATCAGGCGGTGCTCCCCCGTGCGCAACAGCTCAGCGACCAAGCGTTCTCCGTGGGTGATCACCGAGCCGTAGCTCATCGATGCGCGATCCCCTTCCCAGGTGGGCGCATACAACACGACCTGGCGGTCATCGCTCGGATACGGAGTCTGAGCGAGGTAGTAGTCGGCCTGCGGTCGCCCGATCCTGATGGTCCTGTTGTCGACGTCGTAGCCCCACAGCGTGCGCGAGAGACGATCATGCGCTGCCTGGCCCGCGATCAGCGCGTAATCGTACGCCTTGAACTGGTTGCTGACCATGTAGACCTTGTCGGACTCGCCATGGTTGATGAACACGTGCCAGCGCCGACCGTAGCGGAACATCTGGAAGTTGCGCGTGTTCTGGTTCACGTAAAACACCAACCTGATGTCCTGCGTGGCGATGTAACGCTCGAGGTCACGGATCTTCGGCACGAAGGCGACCGGCAGCTTCCCATCGTCGATGAGTGCCTGCGCGCCCAGCGGCGAGCGCGCCAAGACGACGACCGGCCAGCGACGAGCAATATCCGCCAGCGGCTGATACCACTGCCGGATCTGGTACATGTTCACATCGGTATCGGCGAAATAGACCGCGATCTGAAACGTGGCGGGGTTATGGTGCTCCAGCATCCGGCGCACCCGTCGTGCCGCCGATCGGGTGTTCAGTGCGCGTTTCAGCAGGCGAAATGCTTTACGCCCGTCATAGACAAAGCCCATCCGACGACGATAGGAGCGCATCCTTAGCCGAAGCTGAGACAGGAGGAATGCAGCGCGCTTCACGCGCCGATTTCTTCTTCTTTCTCTTCCTCGTCGTCATCGTCCTCGTCGACCGTGACCACACCGATCTCGGCCTGGTGCCACTGATCCCATTTCTGCATGAGCTGCTCAATGGCGCCGTGGAACTTTTCAGTCGCGACTCCTGCGGACGTATCTCCGAAGTAGTGCTGAACCCACATCCGCAGCTTCAGGATCGCTTCTTCATCGGCTCGCACGCGTTCGACTTCCGCGACGATGTCGGCCGCGGCATCCACCGTCAGCCATTCGCAATCGGAAAGGTAACCGGCCGTATCGATCGATGCACGCACATCCAGCGGGCGGGTGATCATGAGTGGTTTCCCGGCTGCGAGCCGGTCGTAGACCATCGCCGAGATATCGACGATCGCTACGTCTGCGGCAGCGAGCTGCCAGCCGAGCTCGGGACCGTCGTCGTGCACGTGATGCGCCCGCGGATCACGAGCGTTAGCGGCCGCAATCGCTGCGATGATGCGGCGGTGCGCCGCACCATAGGCGGCGTCGACCACTCCGCTGCGCGGGTGCGGGCGGTAGATCACTCGATGCGATCCGGTTGACAACAGAGCGTTCACGAGTGTTTCGCCGTGACTGGCGATGGAACCGTAGTACGCGCTCGGGCGGTCGCCCTCCCACGTGGGCGCATACAGCACGACGGTGCGCTCATCCGGCGTGTAGGGAAGCACTCCTGAGTAGTGATCTGCCTGGGGACGGCCGATCTCGATCGTGCGACGGTCGATGTCGAAGTCCCAGAGAGTGCGCGACAGTCGATCACGAGCAGCTTGACCGGCAACCAGCGCATAGTCGTACGCCTTGTACTGGTTCGTGGTCATGTACATCTTGTCGGACTCGCCGTGGTTGATGAACACATGCCAGCGCCGGCCGTAGCGGAACATCTGGAAGTTGCGCATGTTCTGATTCACATACAGCACGATGCGAATGTCCTGTTTGCGGATGAACCGCTCCAGGTCACGCACGGTCGGCACGAATGCCACCGGCGGCGCGTCCTCTTCGAGCAGCTTCTCGGCGCCTGTGGCGTTGCGGGCCAAGACGACGACGGGCCATTTCTGCGCGAGCTGAGCCAGCGGGCGGTACCACTGACGCATCTGGTACATGTTCACCGCGCCATCGGCGAAGTAGACGGCGATTTTGAAATGACCTGCCGGGTGCCGCGGGCGCGACGCGAGGGTACGACGAACGCGCTGCACGGCGGACCGTGACGCTAGTGCCTTTCGCAGCAGGCGAAAGGACTTCTGAAGATCTCTTACAGCACCCACATGTCCAGCCTACGCAGGCATGGTGGGGTCTCCGTGACATGATCGGGGGGTGGTAGAGAACGATTCGGCAACACCTGTGACCGGTGTGTCGTTTGTCATGCCGGTCCTGAACGAGCGCAGTTACCTCGAACATGCCGTCAGATCTGTGCTGAGCCAGGATCTGGAGGGCCCGACCGAACTCGTTTTGGCGCTCGGTCCGTCGACCGATGGCACAACAGCGCTCGCGCAGCGACTGGCCGAGTCAGACGATCGCATCCGCTTGGTCGATAACGCCGCGGCGCACATTCCCGTTGGGCTCAACGCAGCGATCAGGGCGAGCAGATATTCGACGATCGTGCGGGTGGATGCCCATTCCGAGCTGTCCCCCGGGTACGCCCGCGAGGCGCTCGCGACGCTGGAGCGCACGGGAGCAGCGAATGTCGGCGGTGTCATGCGTGCGGACGGGCGCACCCCGTTCCAGAAATCGGTGGCGCGAGCCTACAACTCCGCCGTCGGTCTGGGCGGTGGCGCCTACCACGGCACCGCACACGAGGGCGAAGCCGAATCCGCTTATCTTGGCGTCATGCGTCGCTCGGTACTCGACGAGGTGGGACTCTTTGACGAGTCGATCCGCCGCGGTGAGGACTGGGAGCTGAACCTGCGCATTCGCCAGGCCGGCCATAAAGTGTGGCTCGACCCGAAGCTCTCGGTAACCTACTGGCCGCGCGAAAGCTGGTGGCGCCTGGCTCGCCAGTTCCGGGCGACCGGTGCGTGGCGTGGTGAGCTCGTGCGTCGCTTCGGCCGCAGCAACGGACTGCGGTTCTTCGCGCCTCCGGCGCTGGTACTGAACGTTGCACTGGCGTTGGTCGTCGCAGTGCTGCAGCTCACCGGCGTTGTGTCCGGCATCCTGTCGTTGCTGGCATCCATCGTCTATCTTCCGCTGGCTCTGTACGTGCTGCTGGTACTCGCCATGGCGCTGCGCCCTGGCGGCGAGCGCAGTCTGCGCGAGCGCATCTGGACTCTCGCTGTGCTTCCGACGATGCACCTCTCCTGGGGCATCGGTTTTCTCACCGGTGTGCTGCGCGGCGCGCGTGACACGGTGGATGCATCGCGCCTCGGCACGCAGAACACCCCTCTGCCCTAGCGCCGCCCAGTGACCGGCCCAGCCGCGCGACGCGCGGTCAGGCCGTGATGTAGCCGAGGTCGAGCATGCGGGAGACGACACGCTCGGCGGCACGACCATCGTCGCGGGTGTTGAACTGCTTCTGCCAGGCGCGATAGCGCTCGGCGAAACGTCCCGGCACCGTGTCGTCCTTGAGCGCATCGACGAGTTCGTCCTGCGTCGTCACCAGCGGACCCGGCGCCCGCTCGGCGAGTTCGAAGTAGAAGCCACGCAGTTCACCGCGGTAGTGCTCCAGGTCAGGGACCATGAAGTACATCGGCTTACCGGTAACGCTGTAGTCGAACATCACCGATGAGTAGTCGGTGATGAGCGCGTCTGCCGCAAGGAGTAGTTGTGCCGTCTCCGGGTACCCGGTCACATCGATCACGCGCGCGCCGGCCTGATCGCGCCCCGGGCGCAGTGTCCGCGAATGCCCGCGCACCAGCACAACAGAATCCGTCTGCTCGGCCAGACGCTGCAGATCAATGAAGTCCACGATCTCAGAACGATCGTCGCGCCATGTCGGCGCGTACAGCAGCACGTGCTCGTCCGCGCCGATGCCGAGCGCCGCCCGCATGTCTGCGCCATCGGAGGTCACGAGCATGTCGTTTCGCGGGTACCCGTCAGTCCAGACCGGCTTGCCGAAAAACGCATATGCCTTCTTGAGAATGCGCTCGGAATAGGTGTTCTGCGCGAGCAGCACATCCCATCGACGAGACTCCTTGACAATTGCGGCCATCCGGCGCGGTGCGAACCCGGGGCGATGAAGCGCCAGCCGTTTGAGGGGCGTACCATGCCAGGTCTGCAGGACCCGCTGGCCCTCTTTACGCGCGAACCGTCGCCGCAGCCAGTCGTTGACCACCAGCAGACGCGCAGCCGCGCGGGCCCGCCACCATTCGGGGCTGCCTTCGACCACCGCGACCGCGCCTTCAGGTACAGCGACCGAGAGGTCTACGACGCTCCAGTACCGAGTCACACCCGGTGCTCGCCTCGCGATCTCACGATCAATTCCGCGCGGATTGCAGCCGACGCTCTGACCGTAGAAGCTCTCGAAGAAAATCGCGTTCTCATCGCCACCGGGCTGAGCGACGTATCGCTCTTCCAGCTCGCGTTGACCCTCGGGCGTCTGGTGGAACGGGTCGAGCGGGGCGGCGATATCGACATGCGCGCCGTGCTGCGCGACCCGCAGCCTCGTCAGCACCTGCGGACTGATCGCGAGCTCATCAAGATCGGCGCCGTCGACGTGCAACACATAGTCTCCGGTGGGAAGCGGCAGCTCTGCCCCGCCCCAACGCGACGCCCGCAACGGGAACGTCGCCTTCCAGGTCTTGCCACCACCGGTGACCTTTGCCGTGACGCATGCACGAGCCCCCTCGAGGGTCGCCGTGGCCGGCTTCGGCCCCGTGCCGGCGATGACCAGACTCTCGGTCTGTTCATCGATGCGGGCGGTGGTCATCGTGCTCCTTTCGGCGCGGGGATCCCCCGCGCGCGGATTACTTCGTACACGCGACGGGTATTTTCTCCATCGCGATACGCATGTACCTGTGCGCTGAGCGTACTGGATTGTTCGGACCGCTCCGTGAACACGCCTGGATCGCTCAGCAGCGCTTCCAAACGATCGCGCAGTTCGGTCCAGGTCGTCGCAGCGTCGGCCCCGGCCACATCCTCGTAGCGGCCGTAGAACCCGCGGGTGCGAGCGTACTGGGCGGCATCCGGAGCCAGGTAGAGCACCGGCATCGCGAGCAGGCCGACGTCGTACGCCAAGGACGAGTAGTCGGTGATGAGCACGTCGATAGCCGGGAGCGCCGGGGTGACATCCGCGAGCACGTCGGAGCCGAGCATCCGCACCCGGCCGCTGGGAAGCGGCGGTTGATACGCGCCCGCGCCGAGTGGATGCGATCGCACGAAGAGCACGGTGTTCTGGCTCTCCAACACGGCGATGAGGCGCACCCATTCGTCAGCGGATGGCACTGCCGGATCTGCTGCACCGTCTCGCCAGGTCGGCGCATACAGCGCCGTCCGCGCTCCCTTCGGGAGTGCGCCGGCCGCCTCTGTCAGCAGGGCAGACGCCGTCGCCCGCCGCTCGTGCGCATCGCCGGCCGAGAGCACATCGACGCGCGGCTCGCCGGTGACGACGACACGGTCGTCCCCCAGCGCGAACGCCGATTCCAGTCGTCCGCGCGAGCGATCGGATGCCGCGGGCAGAACACGAATGCGCTGAGCGGCGCCCCGGTACAGCACACCGATGAGTCGACGCAGCAGCGCCGCCCCCGGAACATTCGGGACCTGGGTCGTCGCAGGCGAATCGAGTCCGATGCGCTTGAGCGGAATCCCGTGCCACAGCTGCACGACGAACCCGCCCGCCACGGCGTATCTGTTCACATCGCCGAGACCGTGCGTGACCACGAGGACTCCTGCCCGTGCGGTCTCCCACCAGCCACGCAGCGACGACTTCACAACCGTGCGGATCCCCAGGCGAGCGGCATCCGCACGCTCACGATCGCTCGAAGTCAGCCACACGGCACGATGACCCTCCGCGCTCGCGGTCCGCCACAGAGCCAGGGCACCGTCGCCGATGCCGGCACCGCAGCCGAACACCCAACGGTCTCCACGTGGCACCAGAAGCGTGCCTATGCGCCCGACGGCATACAACGGAATGCGCAAGAGCTTCGCGACATTGCCGGAGCCGAAAGAGAAGGACGCCACCCCGCGAGCCTATCGCGGGATGGCGTCCTTCTCTGAGAATTTGGCGGCTGTTCTGAGCCTCTGAGCACGCTCAGAGCACGAGCTCTCCGAGCGTCACATCCGCCTCGAACGACTTGCCGTTACGGACGTAGCTGACGGTCGCCTCGCTGCCAGCCGCCGCACCACGCACCTGCGCGGTCAGATCAGTGGCACCGCTGACCGGGAAGCCGTTGAACTTCGTGACGATGTCGCCCTTCTTCAGGCCGGCCGCCGCAGCCCCGCCGTCGGGCGAGACGTCAACGATATAGGCACCCGCAACGTCCGCGTCCTCGACAGAGGACGCATCCTGCACGGTCGCACCCAGCAGACCGTGCGTGGCCGCGCCGTTCTCGATGATCTCGTCGGCCACGCGCTGTGCAATGTTCGACGGTATGGCGAAGCCGACACCGATCGATCCGGCTTCGCCGCCAGACCCGCCGGCTGTGGCGATCGCGACGTTGATGCCGATGAGCTTGCCCTCGCTGTCGACCAGGGCACCACCGGAGTTTCCGGGGTTGATCGCGGCATCGGTCTGGATCACCGAGATCGAGATGTTCTGCGTCGCTCCGCGCTGCGTCGTACCGGGCAGATCGAATTGGAACGGGCTGTCCTGGCCGGACTCTTCTTCCGGGGCATCCTGATCCGCCGATTCAGGCAGTGCCGACGACGCGATCTGGATGCTGCGGTTCAACGCGCTGACGATACCGGTGGTGACCGAGTTCGACAGCCCGAGCGGTGCCCCCACCGCAACGGCAGTGGAGCCGACGTTGATTTCGGACGAATCAGTGAAAGCGATCGGAGACAGGTCTTCAGCATCCTCGAGCTTGATCACCGCGAGATCGTAGATCGGGTCGGTACCGACGATCGACGCGTCGTACAGGTGTCCGTCTGAGGTCGTGACGCGGATTGCGGCATCTCCGGACGCACCGCCCAAAGTCACAACGTGGGTGTTGGTCAGCACGTAACCGTCCTCGCTGAGGATGACGCCCGATCCGCTGCCGGACTCGCTCTGACCGGCCGCTTCGATCGTGACGACCGATGGCAGCACCTTCGTGGCGATCGCCGTGGTCTCGTTGACCGATCCGGGGTTGTTCACGGTGATGCTCTCCGGGCCGCTCGCCGCAGTCCCGGCCGGTTGCGCCCACAGCGTGTTGCCGAGGTAACTCGTGCCCAGCCCCGCTGCGCCACCGACGAGCGAGGCCGCCACGATGAGGGCTGCGACCTTGCCAGCGCCGAACGACTTCTTCTGCGGCGCAGCATGGTTCTCGATCGGCGCGATCGGGACGGTGCTTTCGTGGCCGGTGCCATACGGGTAGGCCGCAGTCGGAATGCCGAAGGCTGCGCCCTGCGGATTCGACGACGGCATCGACGACATCGTCGGCTGCGCGTACGGCGCGATCGGCGACGTGAAAGCGGTGGGGATCTCGTGTCCGGAGCCCGTGCTGCCCGGTACCTGCGGCGCAGGCTGCTCGGGCGACGTGGACTCGTTGGGAATGTTGTCTTCGTTCATAGTCTGCTCCTTCAACAACGCCTTCTCAGAGTGCCGCGTGTACCTGTGCGTTCGTTATGGTCGCGATGAGTGTCCGCTATGGCCTTAGCCTGGGTTACATGAGTGCTATTGCTGGCGCCTGGCGGCGCACTGCGGCTGGAGCCGGTCTGCTTTCCCCCGATGGCGTCGTTGCGCCCACCATCTTCGCAGAGATGTCTGCGGCAGCGGTGAGAACCGGTTCGATCAACCTCGGTCAGGGCTTTCCGGATGAGGACGGTCCTGCCGAAGTTCTGGAAGCCGCACGCGCCGCCATTTCTGCCGGCGTCAATCAGTACCCGCCCGGCCGCGGCTTTCCCGACCTCCTGGCAGCGATCAGCGAGCACCAGCATCGGTTCTACGGGCTCGAGATCGACCCGGCAACCGAGGTGATCGTGACCGCGGGGGCGACAGAAGCACTGACGGCAACACTGCTGGCGCTGATCGATTCGCCGGACGACGAGGTCGTCGTCTTCGAACCGTATTACGACTCCTATGCCGCGGCAGTGGCCCTCGCCGGGGCCCGGCTGCGCACCGTTCCGCTGCGCCGAGGCGACTTTCAGCCGGATCTCGAGGTGCTGGCGGCATCCGTCACCGACCGCACCCGCATCATTCTCGTCAACGACCCGCACAATCCGACCGGTACGGTGTTCACTCCCGAGGTGAAGGCCGAGGTGATCCGCCTCGCGCATCAGCATGACGCGATCATCGTGACCGATGAGGTGTACGAGCACCTGGTTTTCGGCGCTCCGCATGTCCCGCTGGTGACGCTTCCCGGCGCTGCCGAGCGGACGCTCACGATCTCTTCTGCCGGCAAGACCTTCTCGGCGACGGGGTGGAAGATCGGCTGGATGCATGGGCCGGCCGACCTGATCACCGCGGTGCTGACGGTCAAGCAGTATCTGACGTACGCGAACGGATCCGCATTCCAGCCGGCGATCGCGGTGGGTCTGCGGTTGCCTGATTCTTTCTTCTCGGATGCCGTCGCCGCTCTCGCCCGCAAACACGAGATCCTCGGCGCAGGGCTGCGCAGCGCCGGCTTCGAGGTGTTCGCCCCTCAGGGCGGCTATTTCACCGTCGCGGATGCCACCGCCCTCGGCTGTGCAGACACTGCGGCATTCTGCCGGGCCATGCCCGAGAAGTCCGGAGTCGTCGCTATTCCGATGAGCGCGTTCGTCAGCACCGAGCACCAGGGCGATTATGCCGGCCTCGTCCGTTTCGCGGCCTGCAAACGGGTCGAGGTGCTCGAAGAAGCGGCAGCCCGACTGGCGGCCGCGGAGTTCTGAGCTCCTCAGTCTCACTCAGCGGGGTGCGACCTCAGCGGGGTGCGACGGTGTAACGACGCAGCCTCAAGGCTGGGTTGATCTCGCGCACCCGGACGATGGTCTGCTGCTCGAGGTGGGCGGTCGCGATGCCCTCCGCACTACCGACCCCGGCGATCACAACGCCCAGCGGGTCGATGATCTGCGAGTGCCCGACGCCGATCGGGGCCGGGTGATCCGCGGCGACGACATACACGGTGTTCTCGATTGCGCGCGCTGCGAGCAGCGTGGTCCAGTGGTGCTCTTTCAGCGGTCCTCGCACCCATTCGGCGGGCACCACGATGACGTCCGCCCCGGCATCCACCAGCGTGCGCGCGACCTCAGGGAATCGCAGGTCGTAGCAGGTCATCATCGCTATGCGGAGGCCGTCGATATCGAGCGTCTGCGGCTCGGTGATCTCACCAGCTTCGATCCAGTCCGACTCGGTCTGTCCGAAGGCGTCGTAGAGGTGCTGCTTGCGGTACACGGCTCTGAGACCTGTCGCGTCGACCGCGACAAGTGCGTTGCGTACGCGCTCCCCCGCTGATTCCACGAGTCCCGCGATGATTGTGATGCCGTGCACGGATGCTATCGCCTGCAGATGCCGGACGAACTCACCATCGAGAGCTTCCGCGTTCGCGGAGAACGAGTCATCTATCGGGTCGGTGAAATAGCTGGCGTACTCCGGAAAGACCACCAGGCGCGCGCCTCGGCTCGCGGCATCCGCCGTCAGCGCCGCAATGCGCTCACGATTGTCTGCGCGCGAGGCGGTGGGACTGAACTGACACACGGAAACGGCGACTGCGGAAATCTCAGACATGCCCCCATCTTCGCGTACCCGGCGGCGGCGAGCGAGGCAGAAAACGCGTGCTAAGCTATAAGACGTGCCGCGGGGTGGAGCAGTTCGGTAGCTCGCCGGGCTCATAACCCGGAGGTCGTAGGTTCAAATCCTGCCCCCGCAACGAGAACGCGACACACAAAAGGCTCCTGATCAGGGATTTATCCCAGATCAGGAGCCTTTTGCTTTGCCTCGAACATGCTCCCGGCTCCGCCGACACCCCCGCTGTCGAGCCCGATTGGTCTTCACCCTGAACGTCACGTAAACTGTTCAACGTGCCGCGGGGTGGAGCAGTTCGGTAGCTCGCCGGGCTCATAACCCGGAGGTCGTAGGTTCAAATCCTGCCCCCGCAACCAACGCGACACGAAGGCCCCTGATCGGGAGTAATCCAGATCAGGGGCCTTCTGCTTTCCACGGGGGAAGTGACCGCGCCGGCATACAGCCGGCAGGGGAAGAAGAAAGTCCTGACGGAAACCGAAGTTTCAGTCAGGACTTTCTTCTGTTTGCAGCCCGCGGGGACTACTCGGCTGCTTCGAGCTCCAGCAGCGTGGTGATCGCGGCGGTGAGGCGCTTGTCTGCCTCGGCGAACTCGGTGAGGTCGCCGGACTTCAAAGCTGCGTCACGGTCTGCGAGAGCCTGCTTCGCATCCGCGAGCGCCTCTTCACGAGCGTCGCCACTAACGGGCTCCTCGCCACCCTCAGCGGGCGGCTCCTCGCCACCCTCTGCAGGAGGCGTCGTGCCTTCATCTGGCGGCGTAGTGCCGCCATCCGGGTCAGCCGGCTCCACTTCTTCATCGCCAGCGCTCGCACCGGAGTCGCCGCCGAAGATCTCATCGAGAGCCGCAGTGAGCGTGTCTTCGAACGCGATGCTGTCGCCGAACGTGACCAGCACCTTCTGCAGCAGCGGCAACTGCGTGCCAGCCGCCTCAGACGACTGCACGTACACCGGCTGCACGTAGAGCAGACCACCACCGACAGGAAGGGTCAGCAGGTTTCCGTACTTCACCTGCGACTCACCCTGCTGCAGCAGGTTCAGCTCTCGCACGACATCCGGATCGGAGTTGAACGTGTTCTGCACCTGACCGGGGCCCGGCACCGTAGTATCAGCATCGATCTCCAGCATCCGGAGCTGGCCGTAACCTTCTGCCTTCTCCCCCGCAGTCGCTCCGGCATCCGAATCGACCGCCAGGTAGCCCATCAGCACGTTACGACTGGTCGTCCCCTGAGCGGATGCCGGGATGAACGTCGAGAACATCGAGAAGCGCGGCGAATCCTGGCCGGGCATCTGCATCGACAGGTAGTACGGCGGCTGCAGCTGGTTGGCGTTACGCGGGTCATTGGGCGTCTGCCAACGGTTGTCCTGCTGGGCGAAGGAGCCCGCAGTATCGACGTGGTAGACCTCGAGGATCTCGCGCTGCACCTTGAACAGGTCGGTCGGGTACCGCACGTGGCTCATCAAATCAGCTGACATCTCGCTGATGGGCTGCACCGTCGAGGGGTACACCTTCTGCCAGGCCTTGAGAATCGGGTCTTCGTCATCCCAGGCGTACAGCGTCACCGAGCCGTCGTAGGCGTCGACCGTGGCCTTGACCGAGTTACGGATGTAGTTGATGTCGTCGAGCGCGAACGTCTGCGCCTGCGAGTTCGAATCGGCGATCGCATCCGACAGGCTGACGCTCGTCGAGTACGGGTACGTCGAGCTGGTCGTGTAGCCATCAACGATCCAGACGATCCGGCCATCGACGACGCTCGGGTACGGATCGCTGTCGAGCTCCAGGTACGGAGCAGCGCTCTGCACACGGTCGACCGGGTTGCGGTCGTAGAGGATCTGCGAATCGCTGTTGACCAGGTCGGAGAACAGGATCTCCGCCTCCTGGAACTTCAGCGCGAACAGTAGCTTGTTGAACGTGCTGCCCACTTCTGGACCGCCGTCACCCTCAAAGGTCGTCTTGGTCTCATTGGCGCCGTCTTCACCGCGCGGATAATCGATCTCGACGTGATCGGTGCCTTCCGGCGCTCCGACGATCGAGTACAGCGGCGAGTCCTCACCGAAGTACACGCGGGGCTCGAACTCTTCGCCCTTGCTCAGGAATCCAGAGGTCGGGATGCCGCGCTCAAGGAACACCGGCTCACCCTCGCTGGTGCGCTGGTTACCCGCGGCGACCACCAGGCCGTAGCCGTGGGTGTAGACCGCGGTGCGGTTGTTCCAGTTGTTACTGTCGCCCAGACGGTCGACATCGAGCTCGCGCACGGCGACCACGGTGTCCTGTGTCTCACCGTCGATCTCGTAACGGTCGACGTCGAGGGTGTCCTTGAACTGGTAGTAGCCACGGAACTGCTCGAGCTGCTGCACCGTCGGGCTGATGATGCTCGGGTCGAGGATGCGGATGGATGCCGTGGTCTCGGCGTCCTCACGAAGCTGGCCGGCTTCGGCATCGATAGCAGCCTTGAACGGCGTGACCTCGAGGTCGGCGATGTCGTAGGCCGCTTTCGTGCCGTCGATGTTTCGCTGGTAGAACTCGGCCTGGAAGCTGTTCTGGTTCGGGCGCACCTGGAAGGTGTCGACAACCCACGGGTAGCCCATGCCCACGACGAGCGATGCGACGATCAGCAGGCCGGTGGCCACCAGCGGGAAGCGCCAGCGACCGATGATCGCGGTGACGAAGAAGAGGATTGCGACGAGGATCGCGAGAATCGCGAGAATCGCCATACCCGGGATCGTGGCGTTGACCGCCGTGTAGGCAGCTCCGGTGATGCGGTCCTCTTCAGCGACCAGGGTCTTGTACCGGTCGAGCCACAGGCTGGCTGCCTGAACGAGCAGATAGAGCCCGGCGAGGATCGCCAACTGGATGCGAGCGGGCTTGGAAATACGCAGCTCGCCCTGACCGATGCGCAGCGAACCGTAGAGGTACGACACCAGCGCGGTGATGATCAGGCTCAGCAGCACAACAGCCGAGACGAAGGCCAGCAGGATCGAGTAGAACGGCATCGCGAAGAGGTAGAAGCCGGTGTCCATGCCGAACTGCGGATCAGTGACACCAGTGCTGCCGCCGTTGATCCACAGCCACACCGTCTGCCAGTTACTCGATGCGGCAAAGCCGGCGAAGAGACCGAAGAAGATCGGCATGCCCCACATGGCCAGTCGGCGCAGCGGCTCGATGACTTCCTGGTACCGGTCCAGCTGCGAGCTCAACCGCACATATACCGGACGCAGACGATAGGCCAGCTGAATCACGACGAACAGCGGTACAGCCATTCCGAGGAAGCCCACCACGAACATCACCGCCGTGGCCAGCCACTGCGTCGTCAGCACGTTGGCGAACTGCAGCTGGTTGAACCAGAGGAAGTCGGTGTAGAGCGAGGCGAAGACGAAGAACGCAGCGATGATCGCCGCGATGATCACCAACGAAATGGTGAGTATTCGTCGAGAGGTACTGGGCGTGGCCGGATTCGGCGCCGAGGTCGTGGTCACCTATCTATCCTAAGTGCCCTCACGTATGTGTCGGCTGTGCTTACGGTGTCAGAGCGGTCACGATGCAGTGCACGTCGGCAGCGTTTCGACATCGCCGCCGGCGGCGATCACCTCGACCGCGCTCACAGACTCCTCCAGCGTCGATGTGCGAATCACCTGCAACCCGTCCGGAACATGACCGACGACCTCAGCGCAGTTCGATTCCGGCGCCAAGAAATAGTCCGCACCGGCATCACGGGCACCGTACAGCTTCTGGCGAATTCCCCCGATCGGTCCGACCTGACCCGCGGCGTCGATCGTGCCGGTACCGGCGATGTCTTGGCCGCCGGTCATCTCACCGGAGGTGAGCTCGTCAATGATCCCGAGCGCGAACATCATTCCGGCGCTGGAACCGCCCACGTTGTCGAGCTGAATCGTCACGTCGAACGGGAAATCGTATGTGGTCATCAGCTGGATGCCGACAAGCCAGGTGTCGACCCCGTTCGAGGTGCCCAGCTCGGGTGTGATCTCAACCTGCTTCTGCGCTCCATCGCGCAGTACGGTCAGTTGCACCGGGTTGCCCTTCGCCTCCTGGATGCCAGCGCGCAGCTCTTCGGCATCCTGGATCTGAGCACCGTCCAGCGCCGTGATCACGTCGTCTTCGAGTAGTAAGCCCTCAGATGGTGATTCTTCGATCACTGAATAGATCTGCACGGCAGCACCGGTGTCGTAGCCCAGATGATGCAGCGCTGCCGCAGTCGCCTCGTGCTGCGAATCGACCATCATCAGCGCATTGTTCTCATTGCGCTGCTCGCTGGTGAGACCCTCCGGGAAGATCGCGTCGATGGGCACGACCGCGCGTGAGGAGTCCATCCAGGCCAGAGCGAGTTCGAACCAGGACGGTGTGCGCTCCCTGTTGCCGACCACCTCGATTGTCGTGAGGTTCAGACTGCCACTGGTCTCGAATGTCTCCGCGCCGTCGATCGCGATGAGCGGCACCTGCTCGCCGTCACTGCTGGTCGCGGTTCCCAGCGTGTCGTAGACGGGGCCCGGCCGCTGGATCACATAAGGCGTCGGCAGGAACGTCAGCACGACGAGCGCGATGAGCGCGACGATGAGCGCCCAGACGCCGAGTCCGACCCGGGGTGTGCGGGATTGAGACAAGTGGTTCCTCCGTCGTTCGCGACCGGCGTACAGCGATCTTCCTGTGATGGGGCCGCTAAGGGACGCCTGCAACTAGCGTAGATGGCACGGCTAGCGACGTGCTGAGAGGCGACCGACATGGCAGACAACGAACCGAACCCCGAGGACTTCCAGGAGTTCCTCCGAAAGATGATGTCCGGCGAGGGTGGCGGAGACTTCGATCTCAGCGCGTTGCAGAACGCGTTGGGCGGCCCCGACGGTATCAACCTCGATCCTTCGATGATGGCTGCTCTCATGCAGCAGTTGCAGGGCGCGTTCAACGGTGACCCGTGGGAGAACACTCTGCGACAGGCACTGCACATCGCCAACCAGGAAGGGCAGGGGATCACCGACGGATCTCGCTCGTCCGTTGTCGACGCATTCGCGCTCGCGAATCTGTGGCTCGGTGAGGCGACGACCATTTCGGAACTGTCCGAGGCTCCGCAGGCGATGACGCGCGGCGAGTGGGTCGAGAAGACGCTTCCGGTCTGGAAAGAGATTGCCGGTCCCGTCTCGACCAGCATCGCAGATGCACTCACCGGAGCACTGGACACCCAGGTCCCCGAAGACATGCGCGATGCGATCCAGGGTGCGGGAAAGCTCATGCGCGGTCTCGGCGCATCCGTGTTCGCCGCCCAATTCGGGCAGGTGCTCGGCAACCTGTCGCTCGAGGTCGTCTCCGGTGGTGATGTGGGCATCCCGGTTCTTCCGGCTGGAACTGCTGCCGTGATTCCGCAGAACATCGCCGATTTCGGCACCGGACTCGAGATTCCGGAAGACCAGATCTCGCTGTACCTCGCAACACGAGAGCTCGCCTACGCGCGGCTGTACCGGCACGCGAAATGGTTGCACCTGCATGTGATGTCGCAGATTACCGACTTCGCCCGCGGTGTGACCGTCGATGTCGAAGCACTCGAGGACGTCGCCAGCAGGCTGGATCCCTCCAACCCTGAAGAGCTGCGCGCAGCGATCGAGGGCGGCGAACTGCTGCCAGCTCAGACCGAGGCGCAGCGCGAGTCGCTGACCCGGTTGGAGAACATCATCGCGCTGATCGATGGCTGGGTGGATGTCGTCACGAATGAGGCGACCTCACGTCTCCCGGACGGTGCGCGTCTGGCTGAGGCCGCTCGACGTCGACGGGCGGTCGGTGGGCCGGCCGAGGATGCTCTGGGAGCGCTGGTCGGGCTGAAACTGCGTCCGCGTCGCATGCGCGAGGCGGCCGACATGTGGCGCAAGGTGACGGATGCCGTCGGCATGGCCGCACGCGACTCTCTCTGGGACTACCCGGATCTGCAGCCGACAGCAGCGGACATCGACGACCCCACCGCGCTGATCGAACGCCTCCAGGCGCGTGCCCGGGGCGAAGAACCGGCAACCGACGAGTTCGATGAGGCTCTGGCCCGTCTGCTCGACGGCGAGGATTTCACCGACGGCAGCGGCAACCAGGGTGGCGAGACTCCGGTCTGACCGGCCGGATCGCCGCAGCATCCACTCGATCTGCACAATCAGGCGATGCGCAGAGTTGTCCACTGATCACGCTTTGTCGTCCCGCGGCGGCCTCGGAGTGAGCAGAATCGGGTCATGCCCCCGATCACGCCGCCGACGCTGACACGCCTCGATCCGGCGTACCCGCTGCTGTGGCGCGATGCCGATACCGTGCAATTCGGTCTCGAAGGCCGCGTGCTGATTGCGCTGTCCGAGCCCTGGATCGAACCGCTGCTGCAGGCGATGCGCACAGGCTTCCGCCGACGCACATTCGATGTGATCGCCCATGCGAACGGCGCGCCGAGAGAGGCCGCGCGCGAACTACTGCGCCAGCTGCGTCCTGTGCTGTGCACCGACAGCCCCAGCCCGCCGCCGGTATGGATCGAAAACCTCAACGTCGCGGATTCACGCGTGCCGGTGCGACTGGAGAGCGCGCTGGCAGAGGAGGGGTTCGTCACTGCTGAACGGGCAGCGGTCGGTGCGGTGGGGATCGTTCTGGTGCATGGCGCAGCATCCGCACACCAGCTGGTCCCCTATCTGCGCGATGATCTGGCGCACGTGCCGGTGGCGTTCGAACCGGGCGGCACCACGATCGGGCCGCTGATCGTTCCCGGTCGCACGGCCTGCTTGGCTTGCCGCGACGCGCACGAACGAGACCGCGACCCCGCTTGGCCGGCGATGCATGCGCAACTGGTCGCCGCGACATCCGTTCCCATCACCGGCGCACGCGCTGCCGAAGCTGCCGTGCTCGTGGCCCGAATCCTCACCGAGTCGGGGAATGCGAAACGCACGAAGAGCGTGCGGATCAGCCCCGACGGACGCCGCGTGTGGCACGCGGTGACATTTCACGCAGAATGCCGGTGCCGCGAGCAGTCGTTCCAATCTCCTGGACGAACCGCGATTGCTGCCGCTCCCGGTGACCGGCCGCACGCGACCACGAGAGATCAAGCGTTCGCGCAGCGCGCGTGATGCCCACGTAGGCCAGCCGCCGTTCCTCATCAATGGACTCGAAACTGGTGGCGTAGCCGATCGGCAGCGCACCTTCTGCCCACCCCACCACATGCACGTGCGGCCATTCCAAGCCTTTTGCGGCATGGAGCGTCGACAGCGTGACCGTCTCCATCGCCGGCTCATGCTGATCTTTAGCCCGCGCCATCAGCGTGTCGCTGAACGAGCGCAGCGTGGTCTCGGCCGGGGCTTCCTCGGCCAGGCGAAGAATCGCCCGCCGGGCTTCCCAGCCATCGCGTTGGGCGCCTCCGGCTGCCGGCGGTTCATCGCTGAGTCCCATCTCGCGCATCACCCGACGCACGTTAGGCAGGAACCCGCGCTCGGTCGGAGCAACGGATGCTCCGCGCAGCGCCAGCACCGCCTGACGAACCTCCGGCAGATCGAAGAAGCGCTTCCCGCCCAGCACTGTGGACGCGATTCCGGCTTGTGCCAGCGCCTGCTGGATGACAGCAGACTGCGAATGCGCCCGGTACAGCACCGCGATCTCCGAGGCAGCCGCACCCAACTTCAAGCGCGCGGCAACCGCCTTCGCGACCCCGGCGGCTTCGTCGGTCTCGCTGTCGTATGCGGTGATCGTGGGCGGGTCCGCGGTCAGCGACTCCCGTGCCGCCACGAGCTCGAGCGCACCGGGGCGGCCCTTCATCAGCGCGTTGGCGGCGGCAAGGATCGGCGGCTGGGAACGGTAGTTCGTCTCCAGGCGCACCACCGTGGCATCCGGGTAGGTGCGACCGAACTCGAGCAGGTACTTCTGATCGGCCCCGGCAAAGGAGTAGATGGTCTGGCTGGCGTCACCAACCACGCACAGGTCGCGGCGCTCCCCCAGCCAGAGCTCCAGCAGACGATTCTGCAGCGGCGAAACGTCCTGGAACTCATCGACGGTGAAGTGCCGGTACTGCTCATGCACAGACGCCGCGACGCGCGGCTCGGCCTCGAGCATCCCGGCGCACGCCAGCAGCACGTCCTCGAAGTCGAGCTGGCGACGATCGTCCTTCAGCATCTCAAAGGCCTGCTGCAGCTCGGCGAGCTGCTCGGTGTTCACCCGACCCACCGATCGTCCCAGGGCCGCGTGCTGCTCGATGGAGAGCATCGAGACCTTGCGCCACTCGATCTCGCTGGCCACGTCCCGCAGGGTCGCGGTATCCAGTCGGATCCGCAACTGCTCCCCCGCTTGTGCCAGCACGCGAACCTTGTTATCGATGATGCTCGGCGCGGGAGAACCCGCGAGCGTAGGCCAGAAAAAATTGAGTTGCGAAAGGGCAGCCGCGTGGAACGTGCGCGCGACGACGCCCTGCACGCCGAGGGCCCGCAGGCGTCCCCGCAGCTCCCCGGCGGCCTTCGAGGTGAAGGTGAGCGCGAGCACACGGTTGGGCGAGTACGCTCCGGTGTCCACCCCGTGTGCAATCCGATGCGTGATGACCCGGGTCTTACCGGTGCCAGCGCCGGCGAGGACCGCCACGGGCCCACGCAGCACAGATGCTGCCTCGCGCTGATGTTCGTCGAGGCCGTCCAGCGCGCTCACTTCGACTCGTACCAGTCCACGATCAACGCTCGCGCGATGGATGCCGGGCCGGGCAGCCCCACCGGACCATCGCCGGCCAGCGCACTGGCGATCTCTTCGCGGGTGAACCAGCGAACGTCGATGATCTCCTCGCCGTCTGCTCGCGCGTCCCGCTCCTCAGATGCTGTCGCCCGAAATCCGATCATCAGCGAACGCGGATACGGCCACGGCTGCGAGGAGATATACCGCACGCTGTGCAACAGCACCCCGGCTTCCTCTTCGATCTCCCGATGAACGGTCGATTCCAGTGACTCGCCTGCTTCGACGAATCCGGCGAAGCAGGAGTACATCCGCCCGTGCCAGTTCGCGTTGGCGCCCAGCAACAGCCGCTCGCCGTCTTCGCTCTCCACCGCGACGATCACTGCTGGGTCGGTACGAGGAAAAAGGTCGAGCGCGCACTGCGCGCATCGACGTGACCAACCGCCTTGGCGCAGCTCGCTCTCGGAGCCGCACATGGTGCAGAACCGAGCGTCACGCAGCCAGGACGCGAGCGTTACAGCTGCAACCAGCATCTCCGTGTTCTCGGCGTCGAGCAGTCCCCCGATATCGCGCAGGCCCATCCAGGTCTCTGCGGGAGCCGCGTCGATGGAGTCGGTCAGCGAAGCGGCGGCCGCGACCAGCACGATCGTTCCGTCTTCGCGTCTTCCCAACAGGCCCCACTCGGCCTCACCGACCTCGGAGGGTGCGACGGTGAGCAGTGCGTCATCCTCGACCCGCGCGCGTCCTTCTCGGACGACAACGACCTGCGCGTCATCAGATGCACGAAGCGAGTCGAGGATGCCCGGCTCGTCGCGAATGTGTCCTGCACGATCGAACACGGTACGAACTGTCATCGACTCCCTCTCTCGCAGGCGTGGCGTAGGCGAATCCGCCCCCTGGCCGACCTACCCTGGGGGCATGGCACGGTCTCCCTTCACTCTAGCCGCGGCGGTCACCGCTGCACTGTCCGGTGCGGAGGTCGTCGGTGCGCGCTCTTTGACCGCAGGCGGCGATGGACGTTTCGATTCGGCAGTGGCAACACTCTCCGATGGCAGCGAAGTCGCCATCCGTGTCGGCGACGATGACGAGACTGCGCGTGAGCTCGCCGCCGAGTCGATCGCGCTGCGCGCATTGACCGCGGGAGCGCGCTCGATGCTGCCGTTCCGCGTGCCGGAGTTCCTCGGCGAGACGCAGCTCGCCGAGGGCCGCGCGCTCGTCACCAGCCTGCTGCCCGGCTTCCAGATCGAGGCGGCCCATGTGCCAGCAGGTCGCGGCGCCGCGCAATCGATTGGCGCCTCAATCGCCGCTGTGCATGCCCTGCCAGCTTCCGTGGTGCGCAGCGCCGGGCTTTCCACCCGCAGCGCCGAGGAAGCACGCACAGACATCCGCCAGCTGGTGGATCGCGCGTCCGCGACCGGACGCGTGCCCGCACGCCTCACCGTGCGCTGGCGTGAAGCGGTCGGCGACGATGACCTGTGGCGATTCGAATCCGCAGTGACGCTCGGCGGTACGCACGCCACATCATTCCTCTTCGAGGATGACCCAGAGCAGGGCCCTGAAGTCGTCGGCATCCTGGATTGGCATGGCCTGTCGGTGGGAGATCCTGCGGTGGATCTGACCTGGCTCTCTTCGGCCCCCGAGGCTGCGGACGATGTGCATGCGGCCTATACCGCGGCGTCCGATCGCGCACCGGATGCGGCGTTGGCTGTGCGCGCCCGGCTGCTGGCCGAGCTGGAGTTCGCCCGCTGGCTCGTGCATGGGGATAATCTGCGCCGCCAGGACATCATGGATGATGCGGCGGACCTGCTCGAAGCACTGTCGGAGGGGCTGCGCGAGCGTGATCTCTCTGTCATCGCATCGCGCAGCGAGGGTGTGGACTCTGCGTTGGATGCGCTCGATCACGTGCCAGCGACGGCTGCTTCTGGATTCAACACCTCGATGCAGACGGACGCATACAGCCCGGAAGATCTGATGCTGGGTGAGGATGCCGCTGAGATCGTCGAGCACGACGCCACCGAGGACCTGTCCAACGTCGTCGAGTCGGACCTCGTGCCGCGCGCACCCGGCGAACAGCCTGGCTTGTCTGCAGATGGCGACGCCCGAGGTTCCGAAAGCGGAGCCGATCCGGCTGGCGAGGCTCAGCGCGCGGCCCGCGCTGCCCTCCAACGCTGGACGAGTTCTTCCTCGGAGTAGACACGATCGCCGCGGATCACCAGATCGTCGGCCACGTAGTACAGCGCGACGTCGATCTCCTCCAGCGGTACACCGAAGCGCCGGTGGTAGGCGAGCCGGTACAGCGCCAGCTGCAGCATCCGCTCATCCTTCTCGGTTTTCGTGCGCGGGGCCTTGCCCGTTTTCCAATCGACAATCTCGATACGCCCGCCCCGGTCTTCGCGACGGTAGACCGCGTCGAGTTTGCAAATGACGATATGACCGTCGCTTCGCCCCGGTGACTCTCGCTCTGCGCCAGCGGCAGAATCAGGGTCGACCCCTGCGCCGAGCGCGAAGTTGATCTCGATCTCGACGGCGATGGGTCGCAACGGTGCCCATTCGCTGCTCTCGAAGATCTCTCGCAGCCGCTCGAGATCGACTTCATCTGCAGCCGAAACGCTCCAGGGATCGGGCTGCTCGTCATCGGAATCCCACAGCGCGCTGTCGGGGCTGGGGCCTGTTCCCACAAGACCGGATCGGTGTTCGACCCAGGCGTGAAACAGCGTCCCCAATCGCGTCTGCCGGTACGGCCGCTCGGGCATGGGCCTGGCCAGAGCGAGCACAGTGCCGTCGAAGTCGGTGACATAGTCCTTGAACTTCGACGCCGGAACGCGGGTGGGCGGAGCCATTCGGAGGCCACGCTGACGCTCCGCCCGCTCCGCGAGCAGCCGTTCCAATTGCACGGTCGGCGCTGGCTCATCAACCACAGCGCGCACCAGCGCAGCTGCTTCTTCGACTGCAGTGCGGCGCCCGCCGAGCGGGTCCATCGGCCACACGCTGGTTTTGCCCTCTCCGGCGTAGGGATTGTCTGCGTCATCGACCACCGTGATCGGGTCTAGCCCGAGCGCCTCGATCGCTTCGCAGAGATACGCCCCGGCCGCACGTGGACTCTTCTGCCCCGCCCAGTGCGATCCGGTCAGCAACAGATCGGTCCGTGCCCGCGTGACGGCGACGTAGGCGAGCCGGCGTTCCTCCTGCTGCTGATAGTCGCGGTAGGAATCCTTGAAGACGGTGAGCGCGCCCGGAGCGGTCTTGCTCTTACTCGTCAGTGATGCCACTCCCGCCTTCAACCGCTTCGCCGGATCCGGCTCGTCATCGATGGGCGGGTTCCAGCTGAACGTCGGCAGCGCCGCACTGTCACCGCGCAGCGCGAACGGCAGCACGCCGAAACCGAACCATCCCGAGGTGTCCGTGGGTCGGGAAGGAAGTTCGCCCTCGACCATGCGCACAACCGCGACCGCATCCCATTCCAAGCCCTTGGAGCCGTGCACAGTCAGCAGCTGCACCACTCCCGGCTCCGGCGGCTCAGGCCGCGGCATCAGCTCATCGGTGCTCTCGGCTTTCTCCAGCCAGGCCAACAGGCTCGAGATCGTGCCTCTGTCGTCGGCGGAGAGGAAGGCACGCACTTCATCGACGAATGCTCGAAGCTGGGTCGCCGCGACCCGCGCGGGCCCCCTGGTCTCGTTAGCGGCCAGTTCGATATCCAGACGCAGCTCCGTCTCGATGAGTCGGATGAGCTCGGGAATGGGCTGTGCCGAAGCCCGACGCAGCCGCTCCAGCATCTCGCCGGCCGCGCGGATGCGCCCGCGCCCCTCCGGCGTGATGTTTTCGAGAAGCCGATAGTCGTCACGGAGTCCGCGCACCACGTCGACCGCATCGACGATCGAGACGGCCTCATCTGCTCCGCGTGACGCGCGAATGCGGGCGCGCAGCTCGTCCGGAAGCGGCAGCAGTGAGCTGTCCCGTCGCGAGAGCTCGGATGCCAGGTCGTAGAGCGCACGCATATCGGCAACGCCCACCCCGAAGCGGGGCCCGA
The DNA here is from genome assembly GCF_051842855.1 of Microbacterium sp. A94. Lineage (NCBI taxonomy): Bacteria > Bacillati > Actinomycetota > Actinomycetes > Micrococcales > Microbacteriaceae > Microbacterium > Microbacterium sp. A94. The sequence continues at coordinate 995,285 of NZ_JBPXMU010000001.1, forward strand.
CCAGCAGGCGGATGAGCGCTGAGCCCGCGTTCGGGTCGTGCATCACGCGCAACGCCGCGACGACATCAACAACTTCGGGAGTTGCCAGCAATCCGCCGAGTCCGAGGATGCGGTGCGGAATGCCCCGGGCGGCGAGCGCCTCGGCGAATGTCTGCATGTGCCGTTTTGATCGGAACAGGATCGCACCCGTGTGCGGATTCGCCAGGTCAGCATGTGCCGCGCGGCGTTCGGCGAACCACTCGGCCACTTCGGCTGCTTCGTCGTGCACAGTGAGCGGATAGCGCACGTCCACGGCGCCGACTCCGGCTCCCGGACGAGGCTCCAGCGGGGGCACGTCGAGTTCGGGGCGGCGCAGCGGCTGCAGAACACGGTTGGCGATAGCGAGGATCGAGCTGTCGTTGCGCCAGCTGGTCATGAGGCTGTAGCTCTGGGTCGGAGCATCCCGAGCGAAGGTGCGCGAGAACGCGTACAGGTTGTCGGCGCTGGCACCGCGCCAGCCGTAGATCGACTGATGGGGGTCCCCCACTGCCATGACCGCACTATCGCGGAACAGTTCGGCGAGAAAGTGTGTCTGGATCACCGAAGTGTCCTGATACTCGTCCAACAGCACCACGCGGTGCTGCTCACGCAGGTCGTCGCGAACATCGGGCGATGACTCGACGATGTCGTAGGCACCACTGACCTGGTCGGCGAAATCGAGCACGCCTCGGCGGTGCTTCTCAGCGATGTAGTCGCGCACCAGAGCGGCCAGCGTCGGCAGGGCGAGCAGGTTGTCCGCTGCTTTAGCGATGTCGCCGTTGCTGCGGTACGGCTCGAACGCCCGTGCCTGCTCGAGGGTGATCCGCTCAGCGCGCGCGAGGTCGGCACGATGATCGAGAGTGTCGCCGGCGAGTCGCTGGACGGCGTCGACGACTGTTCCGAGGGCGTAGTCGATGCCCTCCAGTTCGGGAAGCTCCGCTCGCAGCACCACCTCGCGGGCCAGCATCCAGGACCCAGCCTGGCTGAGCATGGCAACGTCCGAGTCTCGCCCGATTCGGGCGGCGTGCTCGCGCACGATCGAATCGGCGAACGCGTTGTATGTAGACACCCGGGGCCGGATCATCAGGTCTTCCGCCGTGCGCAGGGACGTCGGGTCCCAGCCGGTGTCGAATCGGGCGGCGAGTTCATCGAGCACGTGTGTGCGCAGGAGCACGCGCTGCGCGCCCGTTGCGGCGTCGTTCACTCGTCGCAGCGCATCCGAGGCGACGATCTGCGGAATATGCGGCAGAAGACCGCGCTGACCGAACTCGTCGATCACCGCCAGCCGCGCGGCAATGCGTTCGGCGAGCTCTCCAGCAGCTTTGCGTGTGAAGGTCAGCCCGAGGATCTCATCGCGTCGCACATGTCCGTTGGCAACCAGCCAGACAACGCGGCCCGACATCGTCTCGGTCTTGCCACTACCGGCACCGGCGACGACCAGCGCTGGCGTCGGCGGTGCCTCGATGACCCGCTGTTGCGCCGCCGTGGGCGGCGGCTGGCCGAGAGCGGCGGCGACATCGAGCGCGGAAAGCCCCGACCCCTGGTTGCCCCACCCGGTCATGAGCTGACCGCCGGGACCGTGTGCACACGGCAGGGGTGAACCCGCCACTGCATATCGGCGCAGTGCGCTTCGACATGCGCGGTGAAGCTGTCACTTGACATCCCCCTGGCGGCGGCGGCGAGTCTGCTCAAGAACTTCGTCCGCGGTTCACCGGTCAGAGTGTGCTGATGGGCGATCCGGTAATCGCTGCCCGACAGCGTGTTGGCCACCAGCAGCAGACGCGCACCGGTGAGCGCCCCGGCGCTGGCACCCTCGACCAGCCCCTGCTCGACAGCGATCTGATACGCCGCGAGCTGTGCATGCTCATCGACTTTCACGCCGGAGGTCGGCTCGTTCTTCCCGGTCTTCAGATCCACGACGACGATGCGCTCTCCGTTTTCTCCCGCTCCCATATCGGTCCAGCCACGGCCGCGGGCCGCTGCATGCTCTCCCCCACCGGTCGGGTACGCCTCGACGCGGTCGATGAAACCATGCACGATCGCCCGATGTGGACCGGATATCTCGTCGCCGACACGCACCGCTGGCACCGCATCAACGCTCGTGCCTTCAAGGTCAGCTTGCTCGGCGACGTCCACCGAGAATCGGAACTCGACCTCGCTGGCGAGCACCCGACCGCGTTCGGATGTGACTTCGCCGAGGTAGGCGTGCAACCGCTCGATGTACAGGTCGGCACGGCGACGCTCCTTGCGTCCGATCCATTCGGTATCGAACTCGAGTTCCGGCCAGCGTTCCGCGAGAACAGCCTGCAACTTCTCCAGGTCGCCATCCGGGACCGTCTCCATCGCCTCGTGGATGATCGTGCCCATCCCGGCAGCCGGCGGCAGCACAGTATCGCCGCCCAGCGCCGAGATCGCCCAGTTCAGCTCGCACTCTTCAAACGACTCCATCTTCGATGGCGAGACACGGGCGGCCTCCGCAGACAGGTCGTGCAGCGGCGCGGTCGTCGACATCGGAGTGATTCCGTACCAGTCCTGCGGATCTGCACCGGGGATGCCTTCACGGGCGAGCACCGCCAACTGCCCGGCCGCAGCCGCGCGCGCGTCAGCGTCCGGCGAGCTGGTCAGGGTCCGGCGATGTTTGGCGACCAGGCCGCGGAGGGTGAGCGGATGCTCGGCGGCGGGATGGGCAGAGACCGGCGGAGGTTCGGGCAGGAACGAGAAGAAGGGGCTCGGGCCCGTGCTGTCGTCGTCGACCGCGGTCACCACGATCCGCGAGCGGGCACGAGAGAGGGCGCGCACGAACAGCCGCAGTTCGTCGTGGAGTGCCGCACGGCGTCGATCAATGCTGTCCGGCGTGGTCGCCGGAGCGCCCGCACGTGTGGCGAGCACAGCATCCGCCAGCCGCCAGGTCTCCAGCAGCCCACCGCGCAGACGCACATTCGGCCACACACCATCCTGCACGCCGGCGACCACCACGGCATCGAACTGGGTCCCCAATGCCGTCGCCGGCGTCAGCAGGGTAACCAGTCCCGGTCGATCCGGGGTGGAGAGAGTGTCTTCAGGAACCTCGCTGTCGAGAATCTCACGCACGAACGTCTCGGCCGGCTCATTGGGAGTCCGCTCGACGAACCGTTTGGCCGCATCGAAAAGCGCCACCAGCGCGTCCAATGCGCGAGAGATCTCTCCGCCGCCGGGCTGTCCCGCAGCCTCGCGCCAGTACTTCTGCAGCTTCGAGCCGTTCTGCGCCCTGGCATCGTCCCAGATTCGCCAGAGCAGTTCATGGATCGTTTCGCCGGCGGCGATGGCATCCGCCGTCTGAGACAGGGTCTTGGCGAAACGGGCTGCCGCTCGAGCTTCCGGAGCATCCACAAAGGTGAAATGCGTGGGAAATGCCATCGCCTGGCGCAGCAGCTCCGACGCCGGAGTCGAGCCGCCATCGGCGAGTTCCAGGTGTCTCAGCCGCGCGCGCAAGCGCCGCAGGCCAACGGCATCCATCCCGCCGAATGGCGAGCACAAGGCGTCGATCAGCGCCTCCGGCGCGCGGTCGTCAGGATGCTGCGCGGCAAGTCGGACGATGCCGACGATGTCGCGGACGACGCCCTCGCTGCCGAGTGGACGCTGCACACCGGCGGCGCGAGTGGGCACCTCGCGAGCGGCAAGCTCTGTCTCCAACGCCGTCACCTGTCGCGTGTCATGTGCAATGACGGCCATGTCGCTCCAGGCGATGCCGTCGCTCAGGTGCCAATCCCGCAAAATGCCGGCGATGCGGTCGACCTCTTCATAGGGCGAAGTGGCGAGAAATGCCTGTACACGGGAGTCGGCGACCTCGGGGGTGGGTCCGGGTGCGCGGCGGTGCTCGACACGACCAGCAACACCGATGGACTGCGTCACCCGGCGGGTCAGATCGGTCAGAGCCGGTATCTGCCGGTGCGGCGTGTCCAGGACGAAGACCTGGGCAAGGACTCCCGAGAGCTCATGGAACAGCTGCGGGCTGGCCCCGCGGAACGACCCGGAGGAGATGTCAGGGTCGCCGAAGGCGAGAACGGAGATGCCGCGCGCGCGCAGTGCCCTCACCAGGGTGATGCCACCGCGGGTGATCTCCTGCGCGTCATCCATCAGCACCACGCGAAGCGGTGCAAGCGGGCCGAGGTCTGCGGCATCCGCCGTCTCGAGGATCGCGGCAGCCTCGCTGATGAGGTCGGCGCTGTCACGGTAGGCGGTGCGCATCGACGCAAGCACCGCGCGGTACTCCTCGATGAAGGATCCGGCAGCCTGCCAGACCGGTCGTGCCGATGCCTGCAGCTCGTCCGACAGCACACCGAGTTCCCGGCACTCGGCGAGCAGCGCGCGCAGTTCGGAGCGGAATCCGGTTGAGGCACGAACACTCGGTCCGAGCGCTTCCGGCCAGCGCGACGGTGCCCCCGCTGCTTCATCCTCATCGTCGCCCGCCAAAAGGTCGGCGATGATGCGGTCCTGGTCGGCTCCCGTCAGCAACGCCGGGGGCTCCTCCCCGGCACGCACCATGGCGCCGCGCACGATCTGAAAGGCGAAAGACCCCACCGAACGCGCCAGCGGGCCCGGAGTCGCCTGACCGATGCGCACACCGATGCGGTCGCGCAACAGTGTGGCGGCCTGCCGGTTCGGGGTGAGAACGAGCACCTCTTCCGGCGCCAGCACACCGGCGCTGTCATCTTCGGTGAGCAGGTGCGCGACACGGTCGATCAACGTGTGCGTCTTTCCTGTTCCGGGTGCACCGATGATGACGCCGGAGGTGTCGACCGGGGCCGCGACCACGGCGCGCTGTGCAGCATCTGAGGTCATGACTTCCACGCTATCGGGAGGCCCGGACATCAGCCGAGCCGGGGTAGAGTTGGGCGCAGTCCCCGAACCTTCAAGGAGCACGCGTGGAAATCCGCATCGGCATCATCAACACCGGCCGCGAGCTGAACTTCGAGACCCCCGCCAACGCGGATGAGGTCCGCACTCAGGTGTCCGCGGCGCTCGAGCAGAACACCGCTCATGTGAGTTTCGTCGACGTCAAGGGCAACTCCTACATCGTCCCGACCGCAAACCTCGCCTACATCGAGTTGGGCACCGAGGAGTCACGTCGCGTCGGCTTCGTCGCCTGACCTCGTGTACATCCTTCTCGCACTCATCGCGGCGTGCGCGCTCGGAATCGCCGTGCACTATCTGCTGCCCCGCCGCACTCTTCGCGGCGTCGCGCTGGTCCCCGCTGTCTCGACCGCGGCCGCTGCCATCATCTACACGGTGATGCAGTGGTCCGGCGTCGGCGCTGAGAGCATCTGGCTGTGGCTTACGAGCATCCTCGGCGCGGTCGTAATCTCCGCCGTTGCGGGATACGTTCTCACCACGGCGCGCGTCCGGTCGGATGCCGAGACCAAGGCTGCGCTCGGGATCTGATTGCGCGGAATCTGATCGCGCTGGGCATTGTGTCCAGCGGATGCTACGCGGCCAGGCCCATCGCATCCATGCGTCGCGCGTGCGCGCCCATGAGTTCGGTGTAAACCGGTTCCACCCGGTCTTCGTTCACGGCGAGCCGCTCCGGGCGAAGCGCCTGTCGCGCCACCAGAAGTGTGTCCCCGACAAGTCGGCGCGCCCACATCGACAGCAGCGAACGCCACTCGTTGTCGATGTCGATCGTCTGCTTGAGGATGGCTACGATCTCGCCGGTGTCGTCGTCCTCGCTGAGGATATCGGCGACGCGCTGCCCGGTGTCGCCGTAGCTCGAGGCCAATGCCAGATAGAAATCGTCCAGCATCCCGGCGGTGATGTAGACGGCGAGAAGGGTTTCCTTCGGACGCACTCCGATGGTCTTGCGACGGAAGGCATCCAGGTACTCCTGGAACGGAAGCATGATCTCGGTCGGGTCCTCGCCCTGCTGCCGGATGACCTCGACGATGCCGCGATGCTTGCTGAGGGCTGCGCCGGCGGCACGTGCCAGTGCGCCCTTCTCCTCCAGCTCCGGTGTCGCGCGGATCAATCGGGTGAGCGTCTCGAAGTATCCGAGCTGCAGGTAGGCGGCCTGACCGAGGAACCGGTTCAGCTCAGGCGCGAGCTCGGCGAAATCGACTCGGGTCGCGCCGCTGAGATCTCCGCGACTGCGGATGGTCAGATTGCGTCGAGGCTTATCCGTCTGCCAGAACCATTTCACCACGCGTTCAGACTACCCGCGCATCGATGATCCGCTGTGTTCTGCGCCCCTCAGGTAGTCTGAAGTTGCCCTGCCATTGGAGCCGGGCGCCGCGCCTGTGGCACAAGAGACGGCGTGGATCCGTAACGAGGCGTCTGTTTCACATCTGAACAGCGCCGGACAGGCAATAGAACACGTGACAACATTCGCTGATCTGGGTGTCGATCAGGACATCGTCGACTCGTTGGCCGCAAAGGGCATCGTCGACGCATTCCCCATCCAGGAACAGACCATCCCCCTCGGCCTTCCCGGCCAGGACATCATCGGCCAGGCCAAGACTGGCACCGGCAAGACCTTCGGTTTCGGCATCCCCGTCGTACAGCGTCTCGGGTTGAACCCCGAGCCGGGCGTCAAGGCGCTCATCGTTGTGCCGACCCGTGAGCTCGCCGTGCAGGTCTACGAAGACATCGACCTGCTCACCACCGGTCGCTCGACCAGCGTGGTCGCCATCTACGGCGGCAAGGCATACGAGGGTCAGATCGACCAGCTGAAGGCCGGTGCGCAGATCGTTGTAGGCACGCCGGGCCGACTCATCGACCTGGCAGGTCAGCGTCTGCTGGACCTGTCGAACGCGACCGAGGTCGTCCTCGATGAGGCCGACAAGATGCTCGACCTCGGCTTCCTCGCCGACATCGAGAAGATTTTCCAGAAGATTCCCGCCATCCGGCACACGCAGCTGTTCTCCGCGACGATGCCCGGGCCGATCGTCGCCCTGGCGCGCCGATTCATGTCGAACCCCATTCACATCCGCGCCAGTGACCCCGACGAAGGCTTGACGCAGGCGAACATCAACCACCTGGTGTACCGCGCGCACTCGCTCGACAAGGACGAGGTCATCGCCCGCATCCTGCAGGCCGAGGGTCGCGGTAAGACCGTCATCTTCACCCGCACCAAGCGTGCGGCTCAGCGACTGGTCGACGAGCTCGGCGATCGCGGGTTCAACGTCGGCGGCGTGCACGGAGACATGGGGCAGGAACAGCGCGAGCGCTCGATGGCCGCGTTCAAGGCCGGCAAGCGTGACGTCCTGGTCGCCACCGACGTCGCTGCCCGAGGCATCGACGTCGACGACGTCACCCACGTCATCAACCACACCATCCCGGACGAGGACAAGACGTACCTGCACCGTGTCGGCCGTACGGGCCGGGCCGGCAAGAAGGGCATCGCCGTCACGTTCGTGGACTGGGAAGACCTGCACAAGTGGGCCCTCATCAACCGCGCCCTCGAGTTCGGCCAGCCCGAGCCCGTCGAGACGTACTCGTCGAGCCCGCACCTCTACGAGGACCTGAACATCCCGGCCGGCACGAAGGGACGGTTGACCACCGCTCCGAAGACCCAGTCGGTCAAGACGCAGAGCAAGCGTCCGGAGAAGGCCGCCGATGTTGCTGCCGAGCAGGGAACCGACGAGCCCGGCACGCGCCGTCGCCGGCGCCGCCGCGGTGCGGGTGACAAGGTCGGCTCGACCTTCGTCGAGGACGCTCCGAAGACCCCGACAGCGGAGGGCACACCTGTCGCCGACCGTGACGCCGAAGGTGCCGGAACCCACGACGGTGACAAGAGCCACGAGCACCAGGACGGCAAGCCTGCCCCGCAGCGCCGCCGCCGTCGTCGCCGCTCCGGCGGTGCCGCGCCAGCTGGCGCCTGAGCCCAGCGGCGCACTTCGCCGAAACCATCATTCAGCAGGCGCTGCACCATTCGGTGCGGCGCCTGTTGTTTCGTGGTGCGCACAGCGGCGGATCGGGCGGCGGCGGATCGCGCGGTTCAGGCGAAGCGGGGCGGCGTGCCGGTGGCCCGCTCGATGATGCGAGCAACCATCTCATCGCTTGTCGTGTTCTCACCCGGCAGGTTGGGTTTTCCCGTGCCGTGGTAGTCGCTGGAGCCTGTGACGATCAGATCGTGCTCGGCGGCCAGCCGCTGCAAAGTGCGCTTGCCCTGAGCGGTGTTCTCACGGTGGTCGATCTCGACTCCGCCCAGTCCCGCCGCGATCAGCTTCTCGAAGTACGACAGCGGCATCATCCGGTCGCGTCCGGCCGTGACCGGATGCGCGATGACGGCGACTCCCCCAGCCTCGGTGATCAGACCGACGGCAGTCAACGGATCAGGGGCGTAGTGCGGCTCGTAATACCCCTCACGTGGATGCAGGATGCCCTCGAACGCGGCTGAGCGATCAGCGACGATGCCACGCGCCACCAGTGCATCAGCGATGTGCGGGCGGCCCAGTGTGGCATCCTTCGTCGTCTGGGCGACGACATCCGCCCAGGTGAGGTCGTAGTCGCGCGCGATATTGCGAACGATCCGCTCGGCGCGGCCCAGCCGGTCGTCTCGGATGCGGTCGGTCTCAGCACGCAGCGCTGGAGCATCCGGGTCGAATAGATATCCCAGCACGTGGACGCTGCGCCATTCGTACTTCGCCGACAGCTCCATCCCCGGCAGAAAAGTCATGCCGACAGCAGCCGCGGCCGTCGCAGCCTCATCCCACCCCGTCGTGCGGTCATGGTCGGTCAGAGCCATCGTGCGAACGCCGTGGGCGTGAGCTTGCCGCACCACCTGACCGGGGTTCTCCGTTCCGTCTGAGTGGTTGGAATGCAGGTGCAGATCGTTCGGTCCGCTAAAGCGATGCACGTTGCTCATACCTCGACAGTACTGCGGCGCGCGCGGCCCGCGGCGGCAGGCGATTCACAGTGTGCGCCTTTAGGCTTGGGGTGATGTTTCGGCTGCTGGGGATCCTGATTACGGTGCTGTTCGCCATTGCGACAGCGATCGTGGTGTGGCCGCAGTTCTTCCACCTTGAGCAGGTCTACCCATTCGCACAGCTGGTCGCCGTCCGCGGCGCAGTCGTTGTCGCATTCCTGGTGATTGCGGTCGTCTCACTGCTGCTGCTGTTTGCGCGGCCGCTGCGCGGGTTCGCGGCATCCATTCTGATCATCGCGCTGCTGGGAGCCGGGGCGACCGCCGGAATCGGTGCGGTCCGCGGCTTCGGCACCGGCGAACTGCCCGAGAAGACTGCAGACAGCGTACGCGTGCTGACCTGGAACACCGCCGGCGAAGCGGTCTCGGCTGAGAAGATCGCCGAGACGATCCTGTCGCAGCAGGTCGACGTGGTCACGCTGCCCGAAACGGCGGAGTCTGTCGGCGAGCGGATCGCAATCATGCTGCGTGAGCAGGGACGGCCGATGTGGGTGCATCACGTGCAGTTCGGTAATGTTCCCAACGGCCCCCAGGCGTGGGAGACCACGATCCTCATCTCCCCCGAGTTGGGCGATTACTCGGTGATCGCATCGTCCCAGGACGGTACGAACAACACCAGCTCCGTTCCCAGCGTTGTCATCATGCCGGTGGATGGTTCCGGACCCACGATCGTCGCGGTGCATGCCGTGGCTCCACGCGTGGAGGCTATGGAGCGTTGGCAATCCGATCTGCAGTGGATCGCCGACCAGTGTCCCGAAGGGGACTTCATCCTCGCGGGCGACTTCAACGCGACGCTGGACCATATGGCAGCCCTCGGAGTCGATGGGGGCGACATCGGATACTGCCGCGACGCCGCGGTACGCACCGGAACGGGGTTCACCGCGACCTGGCCGGCATCGTTCCCTGAGCTGGTGGGTGCTCCGATCGATCACGTCATGACCAGTCGGAACTGGAATCCGACCGGTTCGCTCGTGCTGGATGCCGCTGGCAGCGACCACCGTGCACTCCTTGTGCAACTGGAGCCGGTCGGCTGAGCCGCGCGCCCCGACCATTCCCCGTGCACAACTCCTGAAAAAGAGCGGCGGGGGCCGGGGCATCCGGCGTATTCACGCGGGCACGATGCCGCCGCACCGGCAAATCTCAGGAGTTATGCGCGGGAGCGGCGGCGCGCCCGGCGCACCAGAGCGTAGATCGCGCGCCAGCCGAGCAGGAACAGGGCCAGCGTGAGTGTTGCGACGATCGTGAACGGCAGTGCCGTGCCCTGCCCGCTCGCCACCCTCAGCAGCAGTCCGCCCACTACCGTGACCGCCCAGACCAGCAGTCCGACCATCAGCCGCTCGGGATGCCAGCGCAGCAGCAGCACGACGGCGTGAGCGATGAGAACAGCGGCGAGGAACGGCCACATCGTGTTCAGGGTTCCCGGGATGTCGCCGACGATTCCGGAGTCATGCGAGAGCCTTCCGATCACGCAAAACACTGCTACCAGGACGACGTCGATGAGGATCACGATCGGCGGAGCCACTCTGAAGCTGTTCACGTCCCCCAGCCTATGCGGGAGTGAGAGACTGGAGGTATGAGTACTGGAGAGAGCGACACCATCGCTGAGGCCCCCGTCACCAACCGCAAGCAGCCCTTCCCCCGCGGTTTCCTCGACACGATCTCGACCGGCTGGGCAGATCGCCCCGAGACGATGCCCGTTGCCCGCGAGCAGGCGGCATTCGCACAGGCCCGGCGCGACACGGTCTCCGCTGCGTTCACCGGCAAGCGTTTGGTGATTGAAGCGGGCTCGCTGAAGCAACGTTCCAACGACACCGACTACCCCTTCCGCGCGCATTCGATCTTCGCCCATCTGACCGGGTGGGCAGCAGACACCGAGCCGGACTCCGTGCTCGTGTTCGAGCCGGCCAATGCCGGGCACGATGTCACCCTGTACTTCCGTGAGCGTGCTGACCGCACGACGACCGAGTTCTTCGCGGATGCCACGGTCGGTGAGTTCTGGATCGGCCCACGCCCGTCGCTTGCCGCGGTCGCCGCAGACCTCGGCATCGCCACGGCGCACCTGGCCGAGTTCGCGTCCGGCGCCGCCGACGTCACGATCGAGGATGCCGATCTTGCACGGTTCGCATCGGAGCTGCGTTTAGTCAAGGACGCATACGAGATCGAAGAAATGCGTCGTGCCGTCGAGATCACCGGCCGCGGTTTCGATGACATCATCCATGCACTGCCCGATGCCGCCAAGCATGCTCGCGGCGAACGCGTCGTGGAGGGTGTCTTCCACCGCCGCGCCCGCGAAGACGGCAATGGCGAGGGCTACGACACGATTTCGGCATCGGGTCCGCACGCTTGCTACCTGCACTGGACACGCAATGACGGCAGGGTCGTTCCCGGAGATCTGATCCTCGTGGATGCCGGCGTCGAGCGCGACAGCCTGTACACAGCCGACATCACGCGCACACTCCCGGTGAACGGTAAGTTCTCCGACGTGCAGCGCCGCGTGTACGAGACCGTGCTCGAGGCCGCGGATGCCGCATTCGCTGTGGCTCGTCCGGGCGTGAAGTTCCGCGAGGTTCACGAGGCTGCGATGGGTGTCATCGCCGAGCGCGTCGCCGAGTGGGGTCTGCTGCCGGTCACTGCCGAAGAAGCGCTCGATGCGGATGCCGGCGGCCACCACCGCCGCTACATGGTGCACGGCACCAGCCACCACCTCGGAATCGACGTGCACGACTGCGCTCAGGCGCGTCGGGAGATGTACTACGACGGTGTTCTCGAGGCAGGCATGGTCTTCACGATCGAGCCCGGCCTGTACTTCCAGATCGACGATCTGACTGTGCCGGAAGAGCTGCGTGGAATCGGCGTGCGCATCGAGGACGACATCCTGCTCACCGAAGACGGCCCCGTGAATCTGTCGGCCGACATCCCGCGCAGCGCCGCGGATGTCGAGGCGTGGATCGAACGCATTCAGCAGGGTTGATGTTCTCCCGGCGGATGCTGTTCCGCGCGGGCGCCATCGCTTATGTGGCGCTGGCGGCGTGGGCGGATGTCGTGCACTGGCGATCGAGCCACGGGATGCTGGGTACGCAGGCGCGTACGGGAGCATCTGAGGCTGTCGTCGTGCTCGGCTTCCGCAACCACGCCCCCAGAGCCAACTTCGTCAACCGGTACCGGGTGCGCGCCGGCATCCGTTCGCTTTCGCTGAGAGGAGAGAGCGTGCTGGTGTTGTGCGGCGGAGCCGTGGCCGGCACCGTCCCCGAGGCCGAGCTGATGCAGCGTTACGCCCGTGATGAGCTCGGTTACACGGGCCAGATCCTGTTGGACACCACGAGCGCATCGACCCTGCAGAACATTGAGAACGCGATCGGGCTGATCGAGCAGGCCGACGCCATCAAGATCGTCTCCAACTCACCGCACGCCGAGGTCGCTCGGGAACACCTGTGGCAGTTGCGACCGGATCTGGGTGAGCGACTTGTCCGTGGCGAGGAGCATCGTTTCGGCGAAATCCTGCCGATCAAGATCGTGGCGGCGCTACGGGCGGTCTGGTATCGCTGCCAGCAGCGACTGACTCGAGGAAGTCTCCCGCGAGCTGTGCCAATGACGCACCGATGACCTCCGGCGGACGGCGAGCGCCCCTGACTTCGAATGAGTGACCGCCGCCCTCGATCCACTCCACGCGTGCGTCGTGACATGTGGACAGCACCTGTTCGAACTGCGACAGCGGCTGAATGAACGCGTCATTCGTGCCTTCGATGAACAGTTGCGGCACGGTGATCGCCGGCAGGTGCTCGGCACGCGGCTTCTCCGGTTTGCCCGGGGCGTGCAACGGATATCCGAGGTAGATCAGGGCGTCGACGTGCAAGCCTTCGGCGACGGCCATCGACGCCATCCGCCCGCCGTAAGACTTTCCCGCGGCCCACAGTGGCGCAGCAGGGTCATGTGTGCGCGCGAATCGTGCTGCCGCATGCCACGTGGCGATCGCATGCGCGGCGGGACCCGGCATCCGTCGCCCCTGCTCGCGATACGGAAAGGTGAAACGTAACGTCGAGAAGCCGAGCGTATTGAGTGCGTCAGTGAATCCGACGAGGAACGGATGCTCCATTCCCGCTCCCGCACCATGGGCGACGATCACGGTACCGCGATCGGATCCCTCAGCCCACTCAGCGGATACCGACACCGGACCGCTGGGCAGCTCAACAGGGAAGTCCATATCCGGCTCAGACGCGGTCGGGGTTCTCGCCGTCGGCCTCCGGCGACTGTTCCTCTTCCGCAGTGGCCGGTGCATCCGAGGTCGGACTCTCCGGAGCTCGCTCACCGTAACGGGGTACCGGATCGGCCGGCCGGGGCGGAATCACATGCTCGCCCGGAGCTGGTTCCTTCGCGGATGCAGCCTCTGTGGCTGCTGTGGCTGCTGCCGTTGCTGCGGCTGCTGCGGGGTCCACGCGCTCCCCGTAGCGCGGCGGCTCGTTGAGGTCGACCGGCGGGCGCACGACCGTCGTATGCGGCTTTCCGACGACCTCGCGTGCCTTCGCCAGCGACGCCGGGAGCACGGTGACCTCATAGTGGTCTGCGGCCAGCTGGGTCACGCTGGCGAAATCACGTCGACGACGCACGATCGCGTAGGTGACAAGGCTCAGGAGCATCCCGATCGCGACGCCGATGAACAGGAAGCCGACGAACAGCTGAATCGGCGCATCGGGGTTGCCGATCACGAGGATCGCCGAGAGCAGCAGGCCGATGAGCACACCGTTGACCGCACCGGAGCGGGCTGCGGACGCATAGCCGAGCTTGCCGGTGACCCGCTCCACGGTACGCACACCCTGCCCCACGATTGCAATATCGCGGGCGGGGATCTCGGCGGAGATCAGCTGAGAAACCGTCTTCTGCGCGGCCTCATAATCGCGGACCGACGCGACGGTGTCACCGACGGCTGCGGCGTTGGGCGGACGGTTCAGCATGCTCATGCCCCCCATTGTTCCATGCATCCCCGCACCCCGACCGAGAACAACGGGTCGCGGACTACGCTGGAAGCGTGAGCACACAACGGGTTTTCGTCGCGCGACTGGCCGGTTGCGCCGTCTTCGATCCCGTCGGCGACCGGCTCGGCAAGGTCCGAGACGTCGTCATCGTGTACCGAAGTACCGCCTCGCCGCGCGTGATCGGCCTCGTGATCGAGATTCCCGGACGCCGGCACGTGTTCATGTCGATCGGTCGCGTCACCTCGATCCAGACCGGTCAGGTGCTCACAACCGGGCTCATCAACGTGCGCAGATTTCAGCCCCGCTCCGGCGAAGTGCGGGTTCTCGCAGAGATGCTCGGTCGTCGGGTCGAACTCGTCGACGGCAACGGGCGCGCGGTCATTGAAGATGTTGCGATCGAACCGAACCGACTCGGCGAATGGAATGTCAGCCAGCTGTTCCTCCGCAAGCCCAAGACGAGCGCGTCCCCCTTCGCCAAAGGACCAACCACGTTCGCGGCCTGGCACGAAGTGGCTGAGAAGCGGGCACCGGGTGAAGCCCAGTCGGCTGAGCAGCTCGTTGCTTCATACTCAGAACTGCACGCCGCCGACCTTGCGACAACGCTGCTCGATCTGCCCCAGCGGCGCATGATCGAAGTGGCCGAAGAACTCTCCGACGACCGCCTGGCCGACGCTCTCGAAGAGATGCCGGAAGACGAGCAGGTGCACATTCTCGATGGGCTCGGCGATGAGCGGGCCGCTGACATCCTCGACCACATGGAACCGGACGACGCGGCTGATCTGCTGGCGCAGCTTCCGAAGACACGCCTCGAGCAGCTTCTCGGTCTGATGGAACCCGAAGAGGCCGAGGATGTGCGCACGTTGCTGCGCTACGAACCGGACACCGCGGGTGGTCTCATGACCACCGAGCCGATCATCCTTTCCGCTGATGCCACTGTCGCCGAAGCGCTCGCGCTGATTCGTCGCCATGAACTGCATCCGGCTCTCGCCGCCGCGGTCTTCGTCACGCTGCCGCCGTTTGAGACACCGACCGGCCGCCTGCTGGGCGTCGTTCATTTTCAGCGGATGCTGCGCTATCCGCCGCATGAGCGGCTCGGCGCGATCGTGGACGAGACGATGGAGCCGATCTCGGTGACAGCATCCGCCGCGGAGACAGCGCGACTCCTGGCGAGCTACGACCTCGTCTCCCTGCCCGTGGTGGATGCCGCAAACAGGCTCGTCGGCGTGGTGAGCATCGATGACGTGCTCGATTACCTGCTGCCTGATGACTGGCGCACCCAGGACGTCGACGATGCGACGAACGCGGGAGGTGCACGATGATGGCCAAGGCCGAGCGTGCAGGTCTCGACGCACCCCTGGGGCGCGGAACGTCGCGCCAGCGCCCAGCCAGCTCGCGCGACCGCTTCGGCCGGTTCACCGAGTGGGTCGCCCGTGCCATGGGCACGCCCGCATTCCTGCTGATCCTCACCCTTTTCTGCGTGGCGTGGATCAGTTGGAACACCCTGATGCCGATCTCGGTGCGTTTCGACGACGCGGCCCTCGGCTTCACCGCTCTCACCCTGATGCTGTCGTTGCAGGCTTCGTACGCCGCTCCCCTCATCCTGCTCGCGCAGAACAGGCAGGATGACCGTGACCGCGTGCAGATCGAGCAGGACCGTCAGCGTGCTGAGCGAAACCTCGCCGACACCGAATACCTGGCCCGCGAGATCGTCGCCCTGCGCATGGCGCTGGAAGAGCGAAACGCGCAGGCCGTGACACGTGATGTTCTGCGCGCCGAGCTGAAGTCGCTGCTTACCGACATGGACGATGACCGTGCCGATGAGGCCGGCTCCGCCCCGAGCACGCCCCGGACGCAGCGATGAGCCTTTCTGAGCGTGTTCGCGCCGCCGTAGGAGCAGTCTCCGACCCAGAGCTTCGTCAACCGATCGGCGACCTCGACATGGTGCGCGAGATTTCCGTCGACGGCAGTCGGGCCGACGTCGCCATCGCGCTGACAATCGTCGGATGCCCCGCCGCTGATCGCATCGAGAGCGATGTGCGCCGTGCGGCGGCATCGGTGTCGGGAATCACCGACGTCACGATCCACATCGGCGTCATGACGCCGGCTGAGCGCAAGGCGCTGACCGAGAAGCTCCGCGACGGGCGTCCGGCCCGGCAGATGCCCTTCGGGCCGGATTCGCTGACACGGGTGATCCTGGTATCCAGCGGCAAGGGCGGCGTGGGCAAGTCGACGCTGACCGCGAATCTGGCTGTCGCGCTGGCAGAACAGGGGCTGGCCGTCGGCCTGGTGGATGCCGATGTGCACGGTTTCTCGATTCCGGGGCTGCTGGGCATTCCGGTTGGGACGCAGCCGACCCGCATCGACGATCTCATGCTGCCTCCTGTCGCCCACGGGGTGAAGACCATCTCGATCGGAATGTTCCTCCGAGACGGTGAGGCCGCTGTCGCCTGGCGCGGACCGATGCTGCACCGCACTGTGCAGCAGTTCCTCACCGACGTGTTCTTCGGCGACCTCGACGTGCTGCTCATCGACATGCCGCCGGGCACCGGCGACATCGCGATCTCGATCGGCCAAATCCTTCCGCACGCGGAGGTGCTCGTCGTCACAACGCCGCAGACGGCGGCATCCGATGTCGCCATCCGCAGCGGACTCGTCGCCCGCCAAACCGGACAGCGCGTCATCGGCGTGATCGAGAACATGTCTGCGCTCACGATGCAAGACGGCACGGTCTTTGACCTGTTCGGCACCGGCGGCGGGCAGGAAGTGGCCGATGCGCTCTCGCAGGGCGAGCAACCCGTGCCGTTGCTGGCGACGATTCCCCTCAGTCCCGCGCTGCGCATGGGTGGAGATGCGGGCACGCCCGTGGTCATCGGTGATCCCGAGGATGCTTCGGCCCAGGCGATCCGCGCCGTGGCGGTCGATCTCGCCCGTCAGGGCCGCAGGCTCGCAGGACGTTCGCTGCCGATGTCGGTGACGTCTCGACCCGCCCCAGACGCGCAGCACGGCACCACGCCTCAGAAATGAAAGACTGTCCGAGTGACATCTGACGCCGCTCCCCGAACTGTCCTTGTCGATCAGGAACTCCTGCGCAACCTGACTCGGGACGCCACGCTCTACACGCTCACCCGTCCGCTGGCAGTCATCGCCTACGCCTCGCTGATCGCCGCACTCATTGTGAACGTCATCGTGCTGGTGCTGATCGGCGACGCCGAGCACGAACGCTCTGCAACGCTGTCCTGGACTCCGTTCGCGATCGCCGCGCTGATTGCGGCGTCGATCATCTTCACACGGTCGTCCGTTCAGCGTGCCATCGGATCGGCGATGCCGGCCGGCACGAAGATCGGCATCCAACTCGACGACAAGATGATCAGAATGATGTCGAAGCGCGGCGTCTCAGAGATGAGCTACGAGACGTTTCGTTCGGTCCGCGTCGGCAAGCACGCCGTCATCCTGCAGCTTCGCGGACAGTCAGTGGTCACCGCTATCCCCCGCGCTCTCCTGGACGACGCCGATATCGCGCAGCTCAAGTCGCAGATCTGACTAGGTCGCCTCGACATCGTATGGCGGCGGTGCATCACGCGTGAAGATCGGACGCAACACCGGTTTGCGCGGATACTCATTCGTCGGCGCCGGTGCAACGGCTGTTGTGGCAGCGGCAGGGGCGGCAGTCACGGACGGCTCTTCGAGCAGCGCGTCGCGAATGATGCGGCGTGGGTCGTACTGACGCGGATCGAGCTTGCGCCAATCCACATCGTCGATCTCCGGCCCGATCTCGTCGCGCATTCTGCTCTTGGTGTCGCGCAGATACTCGCCGGCCCTGCGAACGAAGCGCGCGAACGTCTCCGCAGCCTTCGGGAGCCGCTCCGGACCGATGATGATCGCAGCGAGTACACCGATAAGCAGAAGCTTCTCAAAGGTGAGCCCGAAGTCCATGTACCCAGGCTACCCGCCGCGCCTGACCCCTTCAGCCATGGCATACGAATAGTCTGGAATCAGCCGCTTGTGCAAGCGGCTTGAGGAGAAGGTCATGAGCGAGAACGACGCCAACGCACGCTATGTCCGCGAGGCCATCATCGAACCCGCCGCCATCGCGCGCGCACGCGCTCACGCGGTCGAATTAGGAGCAGCCCCGGTCAGTGCGGCCGTCGGCGCGCAGCTTGCCGTTCTGGCAGCTGCCACCAACGCGCGCTCGATCGTCGAGATCGGCACGGGAGCCGGTGTCTCTGGGCTCTGGCTGCTGCGCGGAGCCCCGCAGGCGGTCCTCACCTCTATCGACAATGAGCCCGAGCACCTGGCCGCGGCCCGCCGCAGCTTCAGCGAAGCGAAGATCGTGCCGACCAAGGCACGCTTCATCACCGGCCG
Source organism: Microbacterium sp. A94 (assembly GCF_051842855.1). NCBI lineage: Bacteria > Bacillati > Actinomycetota > Actinomycetes > Micrococcales > Microbacteriaceae > Microbacterium > Microbacterium sp. A94. Next base: position 1,013,531 of record NZ_JBPXMU010000001.1, read on the forward strand.
TGCCTCCGATGTTCTGCCCCGGATGAACGAGGACGCCTACGACATCGTGCTCGTCGACGCTGACCCCGAGAATGTCATCGAGTACGTCGAGCACGGTCTGCGCCTGGTGCGCACCGGCGGTATCGTCCTCGTCCCCCGCGTGCTCGCCGGCGGAAAAGCCGCAGACCCCGTGCAACGGGATGCCGTCACCAGCGCTTACCGCTCGCTCGTGCAGGAGACGCAGGAGTCCCCTGCGGTTCTCGCCGCGATCTCAACGGTCGGCGAGGGACTGCTGCAGCTCATCAGCCGCAGCACGGACTGATCCAGGAACACGAAAGGGGCGGTGGATCTGAAGATCCACCGCCCCTGATTCGTTGAAGGTCAGCTCACGACGCCAGCGAGGACGTCGTGCAGCTCCTTCGCTTCAGCATCGTTCACGGAGACGACCAGACGGCCGCCACCTTCGAGGGGAACGCGCACGATGATGAGTCGTCCCTCCTTCACGGCCTCCATGGGTCCGTCTCCGGTTCTCGGCTTCATCGCTGCCATCGTGACTCCTTTTCCATCATTGGTATGCATCAAGTTTATCGGTAAGCTTCCGCCACTGCTCACGGGCACGAAGAATCGGTAATGAACGCTCGGTTACGGCACCTGCCAGAAGGTGTTTCCGAGTGCGTACATGGGATAGATCCACAGCCACTGGCCCACCACGCACAGCACCAGCACCCCGATCCGGTACCCGCGCGACCGCGGCACGGCGACGGCTCCCCACAGCGGCGTCAGCGGCATCAGCAGACGGAACGTGCTCGATTGCGGGAAGAACACCGCCAGCAGGTACAGCAGGTAACTCGCACTCCACAGCCGCAGATCCGGTCCCAGGCGACGCACCTGCGGTGCGAAGATCAGCGCGCCAGCCACCACGATCAGCAACACCACCAGCGCGATCGGTCCCCACCACTGCGGCATCCCCCACTGGCCGAACCAGAACTGCGCGCCCTGCACCCATCCCTCGAAGGGGATGAAGCCGTCGGATCCGGCGCCCCAGTTCCGTCGCCACGACAGTTCCGTCGCCAGGTATGCGCCCGCGTCCCCCGTCGCCAGCGCCGCGAAACCCTGCCAGGCGAAACCGGTCGCTGTGGCCAGCGCGCCCAGGGCGATGATGTGCACGACGTGCGCGGCCGGCAGCGGGTCCGTACGTCGGCGCACCCACCGCAGGATGCCGTAGAGCCCCAGGTAGAGCGCGAAGGCAAGGATGCCTGGACGGGTGAACGCCATCACGGCGATCACCGGATACACCCACGCGAATCGACGCCGCGCCACGAGGTCGAGCGCAATGAGCAGCAGGAGGACGAACAGCGATTCTGCGTAGCCGACGTGGAAGAGCGCCGCCAGCGGACCCCAGGCGAAGAAGGCGACCGCCCAGAGCGCTGCGGTGGAGCCGATCCGCTCCCGTAGCAGGCGGTGCAGCATCACCGAGGCGAAGAACCCCGCGACCAGGGAGATGAGGAATGCCCCGGCACCCCAGGAACCGAACGGGAAGCCCACTGCCTGCGCCAGATATGCGTACACCGGCATGAAAGCCCACGCGTTCTCGGCGACCTGCCCGGATTCGGTGAGCGGCAGAACCGACGGGTACCCCGCCCATGCCACCAGCCAGTACCACTGCGCGTCCCAGCCCAGGACGAAGCGACCGAGATCGGCGTCGGCGCCGAAGCGAGACATCGGCCCGGACAGGTGCGCCGCCCAGGACAGCAGCCCGGTGGTGATGAGCCGACCGAGCACATAGATCGCGCCGATCCGCGCGATGACCGGCATCCGCGCCCACTGGCGCGCGAGCGTGGTCAGCGGGCCGTGAGCCACGTGCGCAGCCCCTGCTCCACCGCATCGATCTGCGCGAGCGGAACACGTTCCTCGTCATGGTGGGCGAGGTGAGGGTCGCCCGGGCCGTAGTTGACCGCGGGGATGCCGAGGGCGCTGAAGCGCGCCACATCGGTCCACCCGTATTTCGGACGCGGCTGCGCACCGACAGCGTTAACGAACTGCTGTGCGATCGGGGCGTCGAGTCCGGGTCGAGCGCCCTCTGCGGCGTCGGTGATTTCGAGGTCGAAGCCCTCGAAGACGCCGCGGACGTGAGTCTCGGCATCCGCTGCCGTCTTGCTGGGCGCGAACCGATAGTTCACCTCGACCTCGCACAGGTCGGGGATGACGTTGCCGGCGATGCCGCCGTCGATGCGCACGGCGCTCAAGCTCTCGCGATAGGCCAGGCCTTCTACCTGCACCTCTTTCGCGCGGTACTCGGCCAGACGCGCAAGGATCGGGGCGGCCGCGTGGATGGCGTTCTCACCGATCCACGCTCGGGCGCTGTGCGCCCGCACGCCGCGGGTGCGCACGATCGCGCGGAGCGTGCCGTTGCATCCACCCTCGACCTCGCCGTTGGATGGCTCGCCCAGAATCGCGAAATCGGCTGCGAACAGGTCGGGTCGCTCGGCGGACAGCAGGTTCAATCCATTCATGCATGCCGCGACCTCCTCGTTGTCGTACCACATCCAGGTGATGTCGACCACGGGATCGGTCAGCTCTGCGGCGAGCTTGAGCTGCACGGCAACGCCGCCCTTCATGTCGACGGTGCCACGACCCCACAGGTACGGGTGTCCGTCGTACTCAACGGTGCGAGTGGGCACATTGCCGTTGATGGGAACGGTGTCGATGTGACCGGCGATCACCACGCGCTGCGCGCGCGAGAGGTTTGTCCGCGCAACGACGGTGTTCCCGTGCCGGATCACTTCGAGGTGCTCATAGGCTCGGACGGATTCCTCGATCAGATCGGCCAGATCCTTCTCCTCACCAGAGACACTGGCAATGTCGCAGATCGTGCGGGTGAGATCGACGGATGACGCAGTCAGATCGAGAAGCATATGCTCAGCCTAAGACCTCGCACAGACGCGCTCGGCGATACCGGTAGCGTTAATGGATGAGCACGCGGCGCACAGTATGGGGCACAGGCCTTTCGACGATCGCTGAAGACGGCACGGTGCTGGATGCCTGGTATCAGCAGCTCGGCACCGGTGATCTCCCCCGCACCGGCCTCGCAGACCTCGCCTCCCACACCGGCGGAGACGAGCGTCGCAACGTCGTTATCGACAGCGTCACGCTGCAGATCGACCTCGACGAAGCCCCGGCGTCCACCGCCGATGCCTACCTGCGTCTGCACGCCCTGTCGCACCTGCTGGTGCGCCCCAACGATCTGAACCTCGACGGCATCTTCACTCAGCTGCCGAATGTCGCCTGGACCAACGCCGGCCCCATGCTCCCGGCCGATGCCACGCGGTTGCAGCCGCAGCTGCGCCGCCACGGCATCCAGGTGCAGGGACTCGACAAGTTCCCGCGTCTGACCGATTACCTCCAGCCCGAGGGCGTGCGCATCGCGGATGCCGCCCGCGTTCGTCTGGGCGCGTACCTCTGGCCCGGAACCACCGTGATGCACGAGGGCTTCGTGAATTTCAACGCCGGCACGCTCGGTGCCTCGATGGTCGAGGGGCGAATCTCCCAGGGCGTCGTCGTCGGCGCGGGCAGCGACATCGGCGGCGGCGCATCCATCATGGGCACACTCTCCGGCGGCGGGAGCGTGCGCGTCTCCATCGGAGAGCGCACCCTCCTCGGCGCGAATGCGGGCCTGGGCATCGCGCTGGGTGATGACTGCATTCTCGAGGCTGGCGTCTACATCACGGCAGGCTCCAAGGTGGTCCTGGCGGACGGCCCCGACACCGCAGACGGCGGCAAGCCCGTCGTGAAAGCGGCAGAGCTCTCCGGCCAGAACGGTCTGCTGTTCTGGCGCAATTCGCTCACCGGCGCCATCGAGGTCAAGCGTCGCGCGGGTTCCGGTGTGACCCTGAACGAGACGCTGCACGCCTGAGGACACGCACGGTGCGCATGCAGGTTGCGACATACCTGTCCTGCTACTGTTGAACAGTTGTCCAATTAACGGGCAGCTACGTCGTCGTCACGGGGTCTTCCCAGACCGAAGCGAGCTGAACAGCTCCTCCACCAGTTGGCGTTTCGAACGGCGAACCTCTGCGCACTTCCTGTGCGCGGTCGCCCATCACACGAACTCGACACGCTGACGCGTGTTCACGGAGTATTTCTATGCCTACCTTTCTCGAACTCGGCGTGCCCGCACGCCTGGCTGATGTCCTTGCTGCCGATGGCAAGACCGAGGCGTTCGCCATCCAGCGCGACACGCTCCCCGATTCCCTCGCCGGCCGTGACCTCCTCGGTCGCGGTCGCACTGGCAGCGGCAAGACGATCGCCTTTTCCATTCCCCTCGTTGCGCGCCTTTCCGCATCGAACAAGAAGACCCGCGCGCAGCATCCGCGTGGCCTGATCCTCGCTCCGACGCGTGAGCTTGCCACGCAGATCGCCGCAGTCGTCACCCCGCTTGCCGCAGCAGCAGGGCTTCGCGTCACCACGATCTTCGGCGGCGTCAGCCAGCGCCCGCAGGAGCAGGCGCTGCGCGGTGGAGTCGACATCATCGTCGCGTGCCCCGGGCGCCTCGAAGACCTCATGAAGCAGAAGCTCGTCGCCCTCGACGCCGTCGAGGTCGCAGTCCTTGACGAGGCCGACCACATGGCCGACCTAGGGTTCCTGCCCGGCGTGACCCGCATCCTCACCGCAACGCCCGCCGGCGGTCAGCGTCTGCTCTTCAGCGCGACGCTGGATCGTGGCATCGACTCCCTGGCACGCCGGTTCCTCTCGAACCCGATCAGCCACGAGGTCGACGAATCCAGCGTCCCGGTCGGCGAGATGACCCACCGCGTGCTGGTGACCACCTCCACCGAGCACAAGACCTCTCTCGTGCGCGACCTTGCCTCCGGCACCGGCCGCCGCATCCTGTTCACCCGCACCAAGCACCAGGCGAAGAAGCTGGCCAAGCAGCTGACTGCCGCCGGCGTGCCTGCGGTCGACCTGCACGGAAACCTGTCGCAGAACGCGCGTGAACGCAACCTCAGCGCCTTCTCTGCAGACCCCGCAGATGGTGGCGTGCGCGTTCTTGTCGCGACCGACGTCGCGGCCCGTGGCGTGCACGTCGACAACGTCGACCTCGTCGTCCACGTCGACCCGCCGATGGAGCACAAGGCATACCTGCACCGCTCTGGTCGCACGGCCCGCGCCGGCGCCGCCGGCACCGTCGTCACCGTCGTGCTTCCTGAGCAGCGCCGCGATGTGAAGGACCTGCTGCGCAAGGCCCAGATCACCGCCGAACTCGAGCAGGTGAACTCCGACATCGTCGACGAGCTTGTCGGCGAACGCGCCCCGCACGTGAAGCCCGCGCCGGTGCAACAGCAGCAGCAGCGTCAGCAGCCGAAGAAGCCGCGCCAGCCGCAGCAGGGTGGCGCTCCCGCAGCAGGCTCCCCAGCCAACCGCCGCCGTCGCCCGCAGGGCGGCGCCCAGGGGCAGAACAGCCAGGGACAGCCCGCAACAGCCCAGGGACAGCGCTCCGGTGGCGGCCAGCGCTCCGGCCAGCAGCGCCCCGCTGCGGTCGGCCAGCGCGCCGACTCACGGCGTCCGCGCCGCGCTCAGGGCGGCGGTTCCCAGGGACGCTGATCCCCACGCGAAAGCCCCGGCCACTTCCTTCGGGAAGGGGCCGGGGCTTTTCAGCATCCGATCAGCGCGTCGGGAACTGACGCTCAGTCGCTCCGGTGTACAGCTGCTGCGGACGACCGATCTTGGTCTGCGGGTCCAGCTGCAGCTCACGCCACTGCGCCAGCCAGCCGGGAAGGCGGCCGATCGCGAACAGCACGGTGAACATACGCGTCGGGAAGCCCATCGCCTTGTAGATCACGCCGGTGTAGAAGTCGACGTTGGGGTACAGGCGACGCTCCTGGAAGTACTCGTCCGCCAGTGCGATCTCTTCGAGTTCCTTGGCCAGGTCGAGCAGCGGGTCGGTGACGCCGAGCTCGCGCAGCACCTCATCGGCGGCTTCCTTGACGAGCTTGGCGCGGGGGTCGTAGTTCTTGTACACCCGGTGGCCGAAGCCCATGAGCTTGACGCCCTCTTCTTTGTTCTTCACTCGCTCAACGAAGCGCTTCACGCCCTGACCGGAATCGCGAATCTCTCCGAGCATCGTGAGGACAGCCTCGTTGGCGCCACCGTGCAGCGGTCCAGAGAGCGCCTGGATGCCGGCAGAGATCGAAGCGAACTGATTCGCTCCGGTGGAGCCCACCAGGCGCACAGTCGAGGTCGATGCGTTCTGCTCGTGGTCTTCGTGCAGGATGAGCAGCAGCTCAAGGGCCTTCGACATCACTGGATTGATCTCGTAGGGCTCAGAGTTGACGCCGAAGTTGAGCTTGAGGAAGTTGTCGACGAAACTCAGCGAGTTGTCCGGGTACAGGAATGCCTGTCCGATGCTCTTCTTGTGCGCGTAGGCCGCGATGACGGGCAGCTTGGCGAGCATGCGCACCATGTTGAGCTCGACATGCTCGGGGTTGTTCGGGTCGGTCTGTCCCTCGTAGTAGGTCGAAAGCGCGGCCACGGCCGAAGACAGCACCGACATCGGGTGCGCGGTGTGCGGCAGTGCCGAGAAGAAGTGCTTGAGATCTTCATGCAGCAGCGTGTGCCGACGAATGCGGTCATCGAAGCTCGCCAGCTCGTCAGGCGTGGGCAGCTCGCCGTAGATGAGCAGCCAAGCCACCTCGAGATAGGTGCAGTTCTGCGCGATCTGGTCGATGGGATAGCCCCGGTAGCGGAGGATGCCCTGGTCACCGTCGATGAAGGTGATCGCCGACTTCGTGGATGCGGTGTTGACGAACCCGTAGTCCAGCCCCGTGTAGCCGGTCTGCCGGGTCAGCGTCGAAAAGTCGATGCTGTCGCCACCCGCAGTACCACGCAGTACGGGGAATTCTGCGGTGGTTCCACCAATGGTGAGGGTGGCCTTCGCCTGCTGATCTCCCGCTGCACTCACGCGGACCTCCTTGTACGTATTTACGCGACCTGTTGGTCTGTTTCGTCGAGGGCGATGCACGGCGCTTGACGCCTGGTCGGGTCTCGACCGAATCGCCTCTACAGCCTAGCCGCCTGATTGGCCTACTGTGACATCCGCCAAGAGACCTCAAGAATATGACATGGGAACCTACAGCGGCTCCCCGCGCAAGCGGCGTGCGGCCTCAGCCACTCGCTCTGACGGAGCGGTCAGCGAGAGTCGGATGTGCTGCGCAGCATCCGGCCCGTAGAAGGGCCCTGGACCGGCCAGGATGCCGAGATCGGCCAGTCTCCCCATGGATGCCCAGGCGTCTTCGCCGGCCGTCGCCCAGAGATAGAGACCGGCTTCTGAGCCGTCGATGCGGAATCCGGCAGCTTCGAGCGCCGGGAGCAGGAGTTCGCGCCTGGTCCGGTACAACTCCTTCTGCTCGGCGACGTGCGCTTCATCACCGAGGGCGGTGATCATCGCCTGCTGGACGGGCGCCGGCATCATGAGTCCGAGGTGTTTGCGCGCAGTGAGTAGGTCGGCGATGATCCGGGAGCAGCCGGCTACGAATGCCGCACGATAACCGGCGAGGTTGGACTGCTTGCTCAACGAGTACACGCTGAGCAGACCCGCACGCGTGCCGCCTGTCACCCGGGGATCAAGAACGGAGGGAATGGGTTCATGGGCCCAGGGCCCGTCCCAGCCGAGTTCGGCGTAGCACTCGTCGCTGGCGAGGATCGCCCCGAGTTCGCGAGCGCGTCGCACGGCGGTGGCGAGTTCATCCACCGTCCAGGTGCGCCCGTCCGGATTGCCCGGGCTGTTGATCCAGATGAGCTTGGCACCGTCCGGCCACAGCGCCGGATCATCCTCGGCGATCGGTGTCGCACCGACGACGCGTGCGCCGACCTCGTAGGTCGGATAGGCAACGCGCGGGTACACGACGGTGTCGCCCTCGCCGAGCCCGAGCAGGGTCGGCAGCAGCGCCACGAGCTCTTTGGAGCCGATCGTCGGCAAGACGTTCTCGACGCTCAGATCCGGAACACCGCGTCGACGCGAATACCACTCGACGATCGCCTCGCGCAGCGCGGGCGTGCCGATATTCTGCGGATAGGCATGCGCATCGGTGGCATCGGCGAGCGCCTGCCGGATGATACCCGGGGTGGGATCAACGGGCGAACCGATGGAGAGGTCTACCAGACCGTGCGGATGCCGCGCCGCACGCTCCTGGTACGGAACGACTGCATCCCACGGATAATCGGCGAGGTCGCGGACGCTCACCGGATCTACTCGCCCTGAGGAGGAAGCGCTGCGATCACGGGGTGGTCGAAGGCGTAGACCCCGACCTTGGCAGCGCCGCCGGGCGAGCCGATCTCTTCGAAGAACTCGACGTTGGCTTTGTAGTAGTCCTGCCACTCATCGGGCAGGTCATCCTCGTAGTAAATCGCCTCGACGGGGCACACCGGCTCGCAGGCGCCGCAGTCGACACATTCATCGGGATGGATGTACAGCGAACGCTCGCCCTCGTAGATGCAGTCAACGGGGCACTCGTCGATGCAGGCGCGATCCTTGACATCGACGCACGGAAGAGCGATCACATACGTCACCCCTCCAGTCTACGACCCGTTCTCACCACCGGGCACCTGCGTACGCACAGGTGCGCTCTTCACCCGCGGCCAGGCGACCACCAGCAGCGCGATAGCGGCCACCAAAAGTGTCCAGATCTGACCGGCCGGGGTGTTCGGCACGACGACGGATCCGCCGGGCCCGACACCGGAGATGATCATCAGCATGCCCAGCATTCCGATGGCTGCGGCCAGTGCCGCCGCGCGATCCAAGGTCAGAGCGCGCGTCGCGATCAGTAGTGCTCCGCAGCCAATGGCCCCGACGATCATTCCGATGGGAATGACGCCCCACATCGTGAGGCTGTGCGCGATGGTTCCCGCCGTGCCGTAAACAGCACCAGCGAGGGCAGCAGCGATCCAGGAGATAGCGCGAGAGATCCAGTGGGGCACCCTGAGATCCTACGCGGGCCTGCTGTGGCCCTTCTGCTCATACTGCCCAGCCGACCAGGCGCAGCAGTGCTGCCGATGCGGCAGCGGCCACGACGACGACCAGGAACGACTGCCGCAGGTACAGTAGCCCGGCAGCGACCAGCACGGCCGGGATCCGGGCATCCACAACCACGGCCTGGCCCGCTCCGAGCGCCTGAACAGCTACCAGAGCGGCCAGCAGCGACACCGTCAGCAGGTCCGAGATGCGCGCCGGGCGCGGGGCTTCCAGCAGATGCGGCGGAATCAGGTAACCGAATGCCTTGAACGCCGCGCAGATGCACGCCGCGAGCAGCACGGCACTCCACACGCTCATGGTGTCTCGCCGATCGCGGTATCCGTTGCGCCGGTCTGCTTCAGGGGTGCGCGTGAGCCGTCGAACCAGTTGAACCACCCGACCGCAATGGCAACCACAGCGGCAACGAGCACGGGAAGTCCGGGCATGATCACCGGGGTGAGCACGGCTGCGATAACCGCCGCGGCTACGCCGACGACAATGGCCTGTCGCTGTTTCAGCCTCGGCCAGAGCAGGGCGAGGAAGGCGGCGGCCGCCGCGGCATCCAGGCCCCAGGCTTTCGGGTCGCCCAGAACATCGCCGATGAGGGCGCCGATGAGTGTGGTGAGGTTCCAGCCGACGAAGACGCCGATGCCGGTGACCCAGAACCCGAGTCGACGCAGTGGAGCAGAATCCTGAGAGATGGCGACGGCCGTGGATTCGTCGATCGTGATGTGGGCGGCCGCCGAACGCCGCCAGAAGCCGGACCCGATCGTGGTCGACATCCGCATGCCGTATGCCATGTTGCGCACCCCGAGCAGCGCCGCCGAGGCGATCGCTGAGGGAAGGGCCGCGACACCACCAGCGCTGAGTACCCCGATGAAGGCGAACTGCGACCCGCCGGTGAACATCAGCAGGCTCAGCACGCAGGTCTGCCAGACGTCAAGACCGGATGCCACGGCCAGCGCGCCGAACGATATCCCGTAGGCGCTGGTGGCGACCGCGACCCCGACGCCTTCGCGCCAGACCTCGCGGCGTCCACCGGCCCGCACCTCGGCCGTTCGATTCACTGAACGCATGCGTATCATTCTGAACACTGCACATCGGATAGTCAAGTGAACGAACGTTTGACATGATGAACGCATGGAGGATCTCGGAACTCGCATCGCCCGCACGTTGCGCCGCGAGCGCGAAGCCATCGGAATGTCGGTGTCTGAACTGGCCAGGCAGGCCGGCGTATCGAAAGCGACCGTGTCGCAGCTGGAGAACGGCGCGGGCAACCCCAGTGTCGAGACCCTGTGGGCTCTGGGCGTGGCACTGGGTGTCCCCTTCGCCGTGCTCGTCGATCAGCAGGCCAACGCCCCGACCCTCATTCGCGCCGATGATCTCGCCAGCGTCCCGTCGGCGGCGGCCTCGTACAGCGCGAGCTTGCTCTCCGCGAGCCCGCCCGGTGCACGCCGGGACATCTACCTCATCCGCGCCGAGCCCGGCGAACCACGCAGGTCCGATCCGCACCATTCCGGCACCACCGAGCACGTGATCCTGACCTCAGGGCAGGCGCAGATCGGCCCCGCCGACGCGCCAGTGCTGCTCAATCCCGGCGACTACCTCACCTATGCCGGAGACATCCCGCACGTTTTCGATGCTCTCGTCCCCGGCACCAGCGCAGTGCTCATCTCGGAACTGCGCTGAGCGCTGTTGGACTGACGGGTACAAGAAGAGCCTCGCCCGACCGGTTCAACCGGCGGACGAGGCTCTTTCCTATCAAGCAGTTCAGGCGTTGGCGTCCTGGCGCTTCAGGCGCGAGGTCTCACGTCCGCGGGTGGTTGCATCCAGAACCACCTTGCGGATGCGGATAGCGTCCGGGGTCACCTCGACGCATTCGTCGTCGCGGGCGAACTCGAGGCTCTCCTCCAGTGTCAGCTGGCGCGGCGGCGTCATCGACTCGAAGGTGTCCGAGCTCGCAGCACGCATGTTGGTGAGCTTCTTCTCCTTGGTGATGTTCACGTCCATGTCGTCGGCGCGCGAGTTCTCGCCGATGACCATGCCTTCGTACACTTCCTGCGTGGGCTGAACGAAGAACGACATCCGCTCCTGGAGAGCGATCATCGCGAACGGGGTGACGACGCCGGAGCGGTCAGCGACGATCGAGCCGTTCTGACGCGTGGAGATGTGTCCCGCCCATGCGTCGTAGCCGTGCGAGATCGCGTTGGCGATACCGGTGCCGCGGGTCGTGGTCATGAACTCCGTGCGGAAGCCGATCAGGCCGCGCGAAGGAACGATGAACTCCATGCGCACCCAGCCGGTGCCGTGGTTGACCATGTTGTCCATGCGGCCCTTGCGACCCGCGAGCAGCTGAGTGATCGCGCCGAGGTACTCCTCAGGGGCGTCGATGGTGAGGTGCTCGAAAGGTTCGTGAACCTTGCCGTCGACCTGCTTGGTGACCACCTGCGGCTTGCCGACGGTGAGCTCGAAGCCTTCGCGACGCATGTTCTCGACGAGGATGGAGAGCGCCAGCTCACCACGGCCCTGAACTTCCCAAGCATCCGGGCGTCCGACGTCGACGACCTTGAGCGAGACGTTTCCGATGAGCTCGCGGTCGAGGCGGTCCTTCACCATGCGTGCGGTGAGCTTGTGACCCTTGACCTTGCCCATCAGCGGTGACGTGTTGGTGCCGATCGTCATCGAGATCGCGGGGTCGTCGACGTGAATCTGCGGCAGCGGACGAACATCGTCCGGGTCGGCGATGGTCTCACCGATCGTGATGTCCTCGAAGCCGGCGATCGCGACGATGTCGCCCGGTGCGGCGGACTCGGCGGGGTAGCGCTCCAGAGCACGCGTCTTCAGCAGCTCGGTGATGCGGGCGTTCTGGTGGGTGCCGTCTGCGCGGACCCAGGCGACCGTCTGGCCCTTCTTCAGCGTTCCGTTGAAGACACGCAGCAGCGCCAGGCGGCCAAGGAACGGGCTGGAGTCAAGGTTCGTGACCCATGCCTGCAGCGGAGCCTCGTCATCGTATGCCGGAGCCGGGATGTGCTCGAGGATCGCACCGAACAGCGGCTCAAGGTTCTCGTTGTCCGGCAGCGTGCCGTTCTCGGGACGGTTCAGCGATGCCGCGCCGGCGCGGCCGGAGGCGTACACGACGGGAACGTCAAGCAGCGCATCCACATCAAGATCGGGCACATCGTCGACCAGGTCGGACGCGAGGCCCAGCAGCAGGTCCTGCGCTTCTTCCTCGACCTCGGGGATACGGGCGTCGGGGCGGTCAGTCTTGTTGACCAGCAGGATGACGGGAAGCTTTGCCTCCAGCGCCTTGCGCAGCACGAAACGAGTCTGCGGGAGCGGGCCCTCCGAAGAGTCGACGAGCAGCACGACGCCATCGACCATCGACAGACCGCGCTCGACCTCGCCACCGAAGTCGGCGTGGCCGGGGGTGTCGATCACGTTGATCGTGATCGGAACGTCGCTGTGGACGCCGGTGTAGGTGATCGCGGTGTTCTTCGCGAGGATCGTGATGCCCTTTTCGCGCTCGAGATCACCCGAGTCCATCGCGCGTTCATCGACGTGCGCGTGCTCGCCGAACGAGCCCGTCTGACGGAGCATCGCGTCGACGAGGGTGGTCTTGCCGTGGTCGACGTGCGCGACGATTGCGACATTGCGGAGATCAGAGCGAAGGGCGTGCGCCATGCAAGTTTTCCTAAAAGAGTGTGGGGTGCGCCGGGATGCCGACGTTTCAGGATATCCCACGAAGGCTGTCCAGTGTCTGAACAGCCTTCTACGCCTGTCGTAACATCGGGCTGTGTCCTCATCTGCAACCGCCGCCGCCACGTCTCCGCTCTCCCGCACGCGGCTGTGGTGGGAGATAGCGATCGTGCTGGCGCTCGGACTCGGGCAATCGGCCATCTACTCGATCGTGCAGCTCGCCTATCGGCTGACGGATGCGACGCCGCTGGCCGACCAGGTCGCAACGCTGAATCCCTCGCGCAGCGACCGGGAGGTGTTCGACCTCATCTATCAGGTGCTCGCGATCGGCTTCGCGATCGTTCCCGTGCTCCTGGTGTGCTACCTGCTCTGGCAGTCACCGCGGCCGCATCTCGGTCGGCTCGGGCTGGACGGCACCCGCATCGCCCGCGACAGCCGAAACGGCATCCTGCTCGTGCTGGCGATCGGCATTCCTGGTCTCGCGCTTTACATCGTCGGCCGGATGCTGGGACTGTTCGTCGCGGTGAATCCGGGCGGACTCGACACGCACTGGTGGACGGTGCCGATTCTGCTGCTGTCGGCCGCACGCGCGTCGATCATGGAGGAATTCGTCGTGCTCGGCTACCTGTTCGCGCGTCTGAAGCAGATCGGGTGGGGTATCTGGCCGATCATCATTGCCACGAGTGTGCTGCGAGCCAGTTACCACCTGTATCAGGGACCGGGCGCGTTCATCGGCAACCTGGCGATGGGGCTGCTGTTCGGCTGGCTCTTCTCACGCTCCGGTCGGCTGCTGCCGTTCCTGGTCGCCCATTTCCTGATCGATGCGGCGGCGTTCATCGGGTATCCGTGGGCCGCGTCGACCTTCCCCGCGATGTTCGGCCTCCCCGGCTGAGCCTTCCCGCTGCCGAATCCCGCTACCGGGTGACGGCAACGGCGATTACCGCCCAGATCACGAGCACGATGAGCGCGGCGAACGCCGGCATATCCCAGCTGCGGCTGATGCCGCTGCGGGGCACTCCCCCAGCCACGGCATCCGCTCGCAGACGACGCAGCATCGCGATGCCGTCATCTTCCGGGCTGGCATCCTCCCGTGTCCGCTCCGGGCCCAGCCTGCGCGGACGAGAGCGGGTCGGACCACCGAAGCACCGCAGCACAGATTCGTCTGCGAACGTCACCTCAAGCTGCCACCGCATGTCGATGCGCTTCACCATCGACCAGGGCGCGCTCGTGCGGCGCAGGAAGTTCTGCACGCGCATCCCGAAGCTGTCTGCACTGATGCCGGAGGCGATGCCGACCACATACACGCCCCAGAGCACGAGCAGCGGCCAGGGTGCCAGCAGCACCGCGTTCTCCAGGCCCGAACGGATGGCGGCATCGGCGAGCAGCACCAGAGTGATCACTGCGCAGATCGCCAACAGGATGACGGCCCCCGTGGCCGGGAACACTCGTTTGCGGTGAATTGCCGTTCTCACCCGATGCCGCCCAGCGGCAAGGATGCCCCGGGAATCGCTTCCAGCAGACGACGGGTGTATTCCTCACGCGGATTGCTGAAGATCTCATCCACCGTTCCCTGCTCCACGATCTGTCCCTGCTCCATGACGCACACGAAATCTGCAGCAACGCGCACGACCGCCAGATCATGCGTGATGAACAGATAGGTCAGGCCGAGATCGCGCTGAAGGTCCGAGAGCAGGTGCAGAATCTGGTCCTGCACCAGCACGTCCAGCGCTGACACCGCCTCATCGAGCACCATGATGTCAGGCTTCAACGCGAGCGCACGCGCGATCGCCACCCGCTGTCGCTGGCCTCCGGAAAGCTCACTCGGATAGCGCCAAGCGAGCTCCCGTGGCAGCGCCACCTGCTCCAGCAGATCGAGGGACCGCTGGTGCTGCTCTTCCTTGGTGCCGATCCCGTGCACGTGCAGGGGTTCGGAGATGACGTGGCCGATGCTCCGCAGCGGGTCAAGGGAACCATAGGGGTCCTGGAACACCGGCTGCATGCGGCGTCGCAGATGGAAGATGTCTGAGCGAGACATCGTGCTGGTGGCGAGTCCGTCGATGAGGATCTCGCCATCCGTGGGCTTTTCCAACTGCAACAGCATCTTCGCGACGGTCGACTTTCCCGATCCGGATTCGCCCACCAGCGCGAGCGTCTTGCCACGAGGAATGGAGAAGGACACGTCATCGACCGCACGGAAGCGCTCGTGCCGGAGTCCCCCAGTGCGGATCGAGTAGTCCTTGACAAGACTCTGGACCTCGACCACAGCTGGCGCCGTTTCCCCCGGCGTCGACTCTTTATGCGCTGTGATCCCGATGCGCTTGGATGCGAGGCTGGGAGCTGCGGCGACCAGTCTCTGCGTGTACGGATGCTGCGGGTTGGTGAGGATCTCCACGCTGACGCCCGCCTCGACGATCTCCCCCTGGTTCATGACGAGGATGCGGTCCGCCCGCTCGGCGGCGAGCCCGAGGTCGTGTGTGATCAGCAGCACCGAGGTGCCGCGCTCGCTGGTCAGCGAGGCGAGGTGATCGAGGATCACCCTCTGCACGGTGACATCGAGTGCGCTGGTGGGTTCATCCGCGATCAGCAGCTTTGGATCGGCCGCCAGCCCGATGCCGATCAGCGCGCGCTGACGCATACCGCCGGAGAACTGATGCGGGAACTGATGCATGCGGCGGGCCGCGTCCGCAAGACCGGCCTGGACGAGCACTTCAACCGCACGATCGTGGATTTGTCTACGTCCCTGCGCCAGGCCGTTGGCGCGGACGGCCTCTTTGACCTGGAACCCGATCGACCAGACGGGGTTGAGGTTCGACATCGGGTCCTGCGGCACGTAGCCGATCTCGCGTCCGCGAATCTTCTCCATCTGCCGACGGTGGACGCGGGTGAGGTCAGTGTTCTCGAGCATGATGCTTCCGCCGGTCACTTCGCCGGTTCCGGGGAGCAGATCGATGATCGCGGCCGCCGTGGTGGATTTTCCGGACCCGGATTCACCGACGATCGCGAGCGTCTCACCCTCGAGGATGTCGAAGCTCACGCCGTGCAGCACTTCGTTGGACTGTTTGCCACTGCGGAACGCAACCGTGAGGTCGCGGATGCTCAGAAGTGGTGCGCTCATCGCCGAGCCCTCGCCTTCGGATCAACGGCGTCGCGAAGCAGCTCGCCGAGAGTGATGAATGCCAGCACCGTCAGCGTCAACGCGAGAGACGGCCAGAACAGCGCCATCGGCGCAGTTCGGATGCTGGTCTGCGCCTGGCTGATGTCGTTGCCCCACGACATGGTGCTGCCGCCGAGGCCGACCCCCAGGAACGACAGAACGGACTCCGCGACGATCGCGGCGCCCAGACTGAGAGTGGCGACAACGATGACCGGCGCCATCGCATTCGGGAGCACATGCGAGAGCAGCGTGCGGAAGCGAGAGAGTCCCACAGCCTCTGCTCCCATGACGAAGTCCGCCTGCTTCACGCGGAGCACTTCCGCTCGCATGATCCGGGCCGTCGACGCCCAGGCGAACCCGCCGATGGCGAAGGCAAGCACGAGCTCGTTGCGCACCGGCATCACCGACATCACGACGATGGCGGCGATGATGTACGGAATCGTGAAGAAGATGTCGCCGACACGAGAGAGCAGCGAGTCGAGCCAGCCGCCGTAGAATCCCGCATACGCACCCATCACCATGCCGATGACTGTGCTGATGAGGGTTGCGAGCACGCCGACGATGAGCGACGTGCGTGTCCCCCAGATGATGCGCGAGTAGACATCGCAGCCTTGACGCGTGAAGCCCAGTGGATGCCCGGCCTCCGGCCCTCCGTTGCTGCTGCCGAGCGAACAGCCGTTGTTGGGCGCCACATTGGTGAACAGCGACGGCCAGACGGAGACGACAAGCACCAGCAGGACGAACGCGGCAGAGATCCAGAAAACCGGCCGACGCCGCAGATCGCGCCAGGCATCGAGCCAGAGGTTACTGCGTTTAGCATCGATGCGAACAACATCCACCGGGATAGAGGTTGTATCGACGGGAGCGACGTAGTGCTCCTGGTAAGCATCAGGTCGAGACATAGCGAATCCTCGGGTCGAGCAGGCCGTAGAGCAGATCCACGACGATGTTGATGAACACGTAGACGACGACGAACACGGTAACGAACGAGACGACCGTCGGGTTCTCTCCGCGGATGATGGCCTGATACAGGGTGTTGCCGACGCCGGGCACATTGAAGATGCCCTCGGTGACCGTCGCTCCCACCATGAGGATGCCGAAGACAGTGCCCAGGTCGGTGACCATCGGGATCAGCGAGTTGCGGAGCACATGCACCGGAATGACGCGATTTCTAGAGAGACCCTTGCTGTACGCGGTACGTACCCAGTCCTGGTTGAGTGTCTCGATCGTCGAGGCGCGCGTGAGCCGCATGCTCGTGGCGTACACGCTCACCCCGAGCACGATCGCCGGTAGCCACAGATCACCCCAGTCGTTGCGTCCGCCGACCGTAGGTCTGAACCAGCCGAGTTGCACTGCGAGGAAATACTGCGCCAGGAACGCGAGGACGAAGATCGGCACAGCGACGAAGACGAGTGCGAGCACGAGCATCGAGTTGTCGAAGATACCGCCCTTGCCGAGCGCCGAGAACAGGCCGATGACAATCGCCAGGACGAACGCGATGCCCACGGCCATCACGGCGAGCCGCAATGTCACGGGGAACGTGCGAGCCAGAATGTCGCTGACCGGCTGACCGGAGAAACTCACTCCGAAATCGAGTCGGAAGATGCCGGCGATGTAGTAGAAGTACTGCACGACGAACGGCTCATCGAGGTGATAATGCTCGCGCAGGCGCTCGAGAACAGCCGGGTTGGGCTGTCGGTCGCCGAACAGCGCCGCGATGGGATCACCGGGCATCGCGAAAACCATGAAATAGATCAGCAGGGTGGCGCCGAAGAACACCGGAATCGCCTGCAGGATCCGTCTGAGGATGTAAAAGGCCACCCTCGACCTCCCTTCGGGTACGGGCGCAAAGCGACGAGGCGATGGTGGTACACCACCGCCCCGTCGCCTGTCAGTGTCAGCCGACCTTAGTGATCTGTTCGTACAGTGGCACCGAGTTCCAGCCGAACTGGACGTTCTCCACGGTTTCGCTGTAGCCGCCGACCACGTTCGAGTACCACAGCGGCAGCGCCGGGAGGTCTCTCAGCAGCACTTCCTGCGCCTGCTGGAACAGCGAGTTGGCCTCCTCAGCATCTGTTGCCGAGATGCCCTCTGCGAGCAGCGAATCGAACTCCTCGCTGGAATAGTCGCCGTCGTTGGAGCCAGCGTTGGTCGCGTAGAGCGGCCCGAGGAAGTTGTACAGACCGGGGTAGTCGGCCTGCCAACCGGTGCGGAACGCGGTCTGGATCGTACGGTCCGTGATCAGCGCACGCGCTTCAGCAAAGGTCGGGTACGGAGCACCCGATGCTTCGATGCCGAGAGTGTTCTTGATCGAGTTCACGGTCGCGTCGACCCAGGCCTGGTGGCCACCGTCAGCGTTGTACGCGATCTGGAACTCTCCGCTCCAGGGGCTGATGGCGTCAGCCTGGGCCCAGAGCTCCACTGCCTTCTCCGGGTTGAACTCCAGTACCTCAGCACCTGCGAGCGAATCGGACCAGCCGTCGATGACCGGCGATGTGAAGTCGCTGGCCGGCGTGCGGGTGCCCTGGAAGATGACGTCGGTGATCTCCTCACGGTTGATCGACATGGACAGCGCCTGACGACGCAGGTTTCCTTCTTCGCCACCGAAATGCTCGAGTCGATCAGGGATCGTGAACGACTGGAAGATCGCTGCCGGCTGGTTCACGGCGCGGTCGCCCAGGTCGGATTCGAAGGTTTCGAAAGCCGAGTCGGGGATCGCGTCGAGCACGTCAAGCTCACCGGCCAGCAGGTCGTTGTACGCGGCGTCCTGCGAGGCGTAGAACGTGATGCTCAGGCCGCCGTTGGCCGGGGTGCGCGGACCGTCGTAGTCGGGGTTCGTGACCAGGTCGATGCCGACGTCATGCTGCCAGGCACCTTCACCGTCAAGCATGTAGGGGCCGTTGCCGATCGGGTTCTCACCGAACGTCTCGATGTCTTCGAACGCTACGTCGGGTAACGGATAGTAGGCCGAGTAGCCCAGGCGCTGGGCGAAGTCGGAAGCCGGCTTGTTCAACGCGATCGTGAACGTGTAGTCGTCGACCTGCTCCAAGCCGGTCAGTTCAGAGTCGGCGTCGTAGCTGAAGCCCTCGATATCTTCGAAGAAGTAGCTGGACAGTTGCTCGTTCGAGGCGAGTGCACCATAGTTCCAGGCTTGGATGAAGTTATCGGCGGTGACCTCTTCACCGTCGGTGAAGGTGAGGCCCTCACGGATCTTCACCGTGAGGTGCTGCGGGTCTTCGACCGTGATGTCCTCGGCCACGTCGTTGAAGACCGCACCGTCAGCTGCGTAGCCGATGAGTCCGGCGAACATCGCGTCGAGGATCTTGCCGCCACCCACCTCATTCGTGTTGGTCGGGATCAGTGGGTTCTGCGGCTCGGAACCGTTGACTGTGATGATGGCGCTTGCGTCGCCGCCGTTGTCACCCAAGTCGTCCGTGTCGGAATCCCCACCACCGCTTGCACAGCCAGCGAGCGCCATGGCGCTCGCCGCAAGCAGTCCCACACCCGCCAGAGTGATCTTGTTTCGCTTCATTGCGTGCCCTCCTGTGGACAGTTACAGGCGCGTTCTGCGTCGAATGCACCGAGATGTCTCGAGGCTAACCCCACGGTCGACTGAACGATAGGTCCGTTAATCAACCGTTACTGAGTTGGTGCCCTTCGACTGTCCTTTGCACGAGTGGTGACCTTCGCTCGGAGGTCACCACTCGCGATGAGATCTAGGCGAACGCCTCGATCGGCGGGCAGGAGCACACCAGGTTGCGATCGCCATACGCCTGGTCGATACGGCGCACCGGCGGCCAGTACTTGGCGGCCACAAGCGCTGGCACCGGGTAGGCGGCATCCTCACGTGTGTACGCGTGGTCCCACTCCCCCGCGATCAGCGAGACAGCGGTGTGCGGCGCGTTCACCAGCGGGTTGTCTTCTGCGGGCCAGCGACCGGATGCCACGGCATCCGCCTCGCGCTTGATCATGATCATCGCCTCGATGAACCGATCGATCTCGCCGATATCCTCCGACTCTGTCGGTTCCACCATCAGGGTGCCCGGCACGGGGAACGACATGGTCGGTGCATGGAATCCGTAGTCGATGAGTCGTTTAGCGACGTCGTCGACGGTGATGCCGGTGGCTTCCTTCAGCGGACGCAGATCCAAGATGCACTCGTGGGCAACCCGACCGCTCTCTCCCGTGTACAGCACCGGAAAGTGCTCGCCAAGGCGTGCGGCGATGTAGTTCGCCGACAGCACTGCGGCCGCGGTCGCATCACGCAAGCCCGAAGCACCCATCATCCGGACGTACGACCACGAGATCGGCAGGATTCCCGCCGAGCCATAAGGCGCGCCCGAAACCACTCCACCGCCGAATTCGTATCCGCCCGCATGCGTGGTGCGCTGTGCGAGCGGGTGCGACGGCAGATACGGCGCGAGATGGGCTTTGGCCGCGACTGGTCCGATACCCGGACCGCCACCGCCGTGCGGAATCGCGAACGTCTTGTGCAAATTCAGATGCGAGACATCCCCGCCGAGGTCGCCGAAGCGCGCGTAACCAAGCAGGGCGTTGAGGTTCGCTCCGTCGACGTACACCTGACCGCCGGCGTCGTGCACGGCGGAGGTGATCTCAACGACGTCCTGCTCGTACACACCGTGCGTGGACGGGTAGGTGATCATCAGGGCTGCGATCGATTCGGCATTGACCGCGATCTTCGCGCGCAGATCATCGAGATCGACGTTGCCCATCTCATCGCAGGCGACGACGACGACCTTCATTCCGGCGAGCACTGCTGAGGCGGCGTTGGTGCCGTGCGCCGATGACGGAATCAGACAGACGGTGCGATGCTCGTCGCCGTTCGCGAGGTGGTAGCTGCGAATCGCGAGGAGACCGGCGAGCTCACCCTGCGAGCCGGCGTTCGGCTGCAGCGAGACCGCGTCGTACCCGGTGACCTCGGCCAGCCAGGCTTCCAGCTGGTCGATCATCTCGAGATATCCCGCAACATCGGATGCCGGTGCGAACGGGTGGATGCCGGCGAACTCTGGCCAGGTGATCGCCGCCATCTCCGTGGCAGCGTTGAGCTTCATCGTGCACGAGCCCAGCGGGATCATGCCACGATCGAGCGCGTAGTCACGGTCGGCGAGGCTCTTCAGATACCGCATCATGGCGGTCTCGGAGCGATGCACGTGGAAGACGGGGTGCGTGAGGTACTCGTCGGTGCGGTGCAGGGACTCCGGAAGTGCCCCGCGCGATCCGGTTCCGAAGAACCCGAAGGTGCGCTCCTGGGTGCCGCCGAAGAGAGTGGCGACACGGTGCAGCTCCGCGACGGTGGTCGTCTCGTCGACCGAGATTCCGATGGTGGTGTCATCCACGAGGTGCAGCAGGATGCCCTGCTCCTCGTGGGCACGGGCAACGATCGTCGTAGCTTCTGCGGTGCGCACGGTCAGCGTGTCGAAGAAGGCGTCGTGCACGATCTCCGCGCCGGCGTCCGTCACCCAGTCGCGCAGCATGGATGCCTTCGCGGCGACCTCGCCTGCAATCGCTCGCAGCCCGTCCGGCCCGTGATAAACCGCGTACATCGCCGCCATCACTGCCAGCAGCACCTGCGCGGTGCAGATGTTGCTCGTCGCCTTCTCACGGCGGATGTGCTGCTCGCGCGTCTGCAGCGAGAGACGGTACGCGGGCTTGCCATCGGCATCCACCGAGACACCAACGAGGCGACCGGGAAGCTGGCGCTCGAGGCCTGAGCGCACAGCCATGTAGCCGGCGTGTGGTCCGCCGAAGCCCATCGGCACGCCGAAGCGCTGCGTGGTGCCCACCGCGACGTCCGCGCCGAGCGAGCCCGGCGAGGAGATCAGCGTGAGCGCCAGCAGGTCGGCTGCCACGACCGCGAGGCCGCCTGCGACGTGAGCGGCGTCGATGACGGCGCTCGGGTCCCAGACCCGGCCGGATGCTGCGGGGTACTGCACGAACACGCCGAACAGTTCATCCGGCAGGGATTCTCCGCCAGCCAGGTCGCGTTCGACGAGCTCGATGCCCAGCGCTGAAGCGCGGGTCTCGAGCAGCGCCTTCGTCTGCGGGAACGCATCCGCGTCGACCACGAACACGCTGGACTTCGCCTTCGAGGCGCGCCGTGCCAGCAGCATCCCCTCGGCGACAGCCGTGGATTCATCGAGCATCGACGCGTTGGCGGTCGACAGCCCGGTGAGGTCAGCGACCATCGTCTGGAAGTTGATGAGCGCCTCCAGCCGGCCCTGTGAGATCTCCGGCTGGTACGGCGTGTACGCCGTATACCAGGACGGATTCTCGAGGACACCCCGCTGAATCACACTCGGGGTAAGCGTGCCGTAGTAGCCGAGGCCGATCATCGACCGGCTCACCCTGTTGCGAGATGCGAAGCCGCGCAGTTCGGCGAGTGCTTCCGCTTCCGTGGCAGCCGGCGGAATCGCTGATGTCCCGGACGCGTCCGAGAAGATCGATGCGGGAACGGCGCTGCGCATCAGAGCATCGATGGGGGCATCAGCATCGGCAACACCGAGAGCTTCCAGCATGATTCGCTGGGTCTCTGCTGTCGTCCCGATATGACGATCGGAGAATCGGGTCTTCAAGGAATCAACCCTCCGTCAGTGCGACGTAGGCATCGCGGTCCAGCAGTGCGTCTGCGGCGCCATCAGCAACGGACATCTTGATGAGCCAGCCGCCCTCGAAAGGGGAGCTGTTGACCAGGGAGGGGTCATCGACGACCGCGTCGTTGACCTCGGTGACCGTGCCGGCGAGAGGCGCGTAGATTTCTCCCACCGACTTGGTCGATTCGACCTCGCCGACGACCGTACCCGCTTCGAGTTCGGTGCCGACGTCCGGCAGCTCGACGAACACCACGTCGCCCAGCTTCTCCGCGGCGTAGTCGGTGATACCAATGGTCACCGTCGTGCCGTCAACAGCGAGCCATTCGTGCTCTTCGGTGTACTTGAGTGCGGTGAGATCGGTCATTTCTTCCTCCGGTAGAAAGGCAGGGCGGTAACGGTTGCGGGAATCTTCTTTCCTCGGATGTCGAGGAAAACGGCGGTGCCCTCTTCAGCTGATGAGGGATCGATGAATGCCATGGCGATCGGATGCCCGAGCGTCGGGCTGAGCGCGCCGCTGGTGATTTCGCCGAGCGCAGTGCCGTCTTCGGTGACGACGGCGTAGCCGGCACGACCGGCACGCTTGCCTTCGGCGGCGAGTCCGACGAGCACGCGCGCATCGTCGTCAGCGGTGACAGCGTCCTTGCCGACGAATGCTTCCTTCTCGGATGCCACAACGCGTCCGAGCCCCGCTTGAGCAGGCTTCGTCATAAGCGACAGCTCATGCCCGTACAGCGGCATGCCTGCCTCGAGACGCAGAGTGTCGCGGGCCGCGAGCCCAGCGGGAACAATGCCGTGGGCCTCGCCCGCTGCCAGCACCGCGTCCCAGAGCGCGACGGCGTCTTCGCTGCGGACGAGCAGTTCGAAGCCGTCTTCACCGGTGTATCCGGTGCGGGCAACGATGAGGGGTTCGCCGTTGTAGCGTGCTGACGCCCACGCGTAGTACTTCTGCTCGTCCCACGGGATGCTGAGCTCGGTGATTCCCGAGACCTCGGCGACGATCCTCTCGGAGGCAGGGCCCTGAATGGCGAGCAGTGCGTAGGAGTCGGACACATCCTCGACGGCGACGTCGAAGGCCCCAGTGCGGACGGGCAGCGCCGCGGCGACGGCGTCCCGGTTTCCGGCATTCGAGATGATCAGGAAGCGACTCTCGGCCAGGCGATAAACGATGACGTCATCGATGATGCCGCCGTTTTCGGCGAGCAGCAGCGAGTACTTCGCCTTACCGATCGTCATCGTCGATAGCCGCCCGGCGAGTGCGTAGTCGAGGTAGGCCGCGGCATCCGGTCCCCCGACGGTGAACTCAGCCATGTGCGAGATGTCGAACAGACCGGCCGCCTGACGCACAGCATGATGCTCGGCGAGGTCGGAGGTATAGCGCACCGGCATCTGCCAGCCGCCGAAGTCGGTGAAGGATGCGCCGAGCGACTCATGTCGCTCGCGAAGCGGGGTGAATCGGGCCTGGGTCATGGAGTTCTCCCGTATAGATCGGAAGGATGCCGTACGGAATGCACGGTATCCGAGAACTCCCCCTCTGTCATGTGCCTGAGAGTTTCACCCTTCGACAGGCTCAGGGAGCAAAATCGGGGGCTTTCACCGTCGGCGGATGCGGAGCATCACTTTTCAGAGTGGCCGGAAGCGGGCGGTACGCGGTACCTGAGAGATTGGCGGGGAGGCTTGCTCCTTCGGTGCCCGGCTGCACTCACCGGGGCTCTCCCGCACGCTTCGTGGGGCCGTCTTCAGTTATGCCCCCACTCTACCGTCCCTCGGCCGAAGCGATCGCACGCATGACTGCCGCGTGCCCGCACTCATAGACTCAGGACGTGACCTCACCCACCGGCAGCTCCGACGCGATCCGCGTCGCCGTCTCGACCGTGATCTTCTCGCTCCGCGGCGGAACCGACGGAGACCGACTGATGCTGCCACTGGTCCGGCGCACGCGCGAACCGTACCGGGACTCCTGGGCGCTGCCCGGAGGATGGCTGGACCCCGCCGAAGATCTGGATGCCGCAGCATCTCGAACCCTCGCCGAGACAACCGCCCTCAAGCCGAGCTACCTCGAACAGCTATACACGTTCGGTGACGTCGACCGTTCCCCCACACGGACGATCTCGATCGTGTACTGGGCACTGCTTCGTTCTGACCTCGTCGACGCGCAGCGCGCGGGAGCGGATGCCCCGGAGAACGTGGAGTGGTTCGATGTGGACGCCATGCCGCAACTCGCGTTCGACCACAACCGCATTGCCGAGTACGCGCTGTGGCGACTGCGGAACAAGGTCGGATACAGCTGGATCGGCGCCGGAGTGCTGCCTGATGAGTTCACCCTCACGGAGCTGCGCGAGGTGTATGAGACGGTACTCGGGCGCCGGCTGGACCCGTCGAACTTCCGTCGCCTGCTGGAGGGGTCAGCCGAATTGATCCCAACCGAATCGTTCCGCACTGGCAAGCACCGCCCCGCTCGGCTTTTCCGACTCGCCACGGCGGACTGAACCCGTCAGTTCCCGTTGCCTCGCACTCCGGCGATTGCACTTAAGGTCGATTCGACATAATGTGAACCCACACACTAAGTGTCGAAGTGACCAGAAGGCGGCGCCCGATGCCCACGCTCAACCTCCGAACGATCAATCCCTCTGTCGATCACGCGATCCAGGCGATCGTCACGGGCGCATCCACGGATGAAACCTGCAACACGGATCTGGCCGCCGCCCCCTGGACGTTCGACAGCGTCCCCGGCTATGGTCCCGGTTCCTCAATGGGTGATGTCATCCCGACCGGCACTCCCCGCCAGGGCGAGCTGCCCGTCGAGTATCGCGAAGCCGACGAAGAAGCTCTTCACGAGCGCATCCGCGCTGCCAAGCAGACGTTGGGCGACCGCGTCGTCGTGCTGGGCCACTTCTACCAGCGCGAAGAGGTCGTGCGCCACGCCGACTATGTCGGCGACTCCTTCCAACTCGCAAACGCTGCACTGGAGCATCCGAATGCTGAGGCAATCGTCTTCTGCGGCGTGCACTTCATGGCCGAGACGGCCGACCTGCTCTCCACCCCCGACCAGGCCGTGATCCTGCCGAACCTCGCCGCCGGATGCTCCATGGCCGACATGGCCGACATCGATCAGGTGGAGGACTGCTGGGAGCAGTTGGCCGATGTCTTCGGCGATCTGGATGCCGTCGACGCGGACGGTCGCGTACCGGTGATCCCCGTGACCTATATGAACTCCTCGGCTGCGATCAAGGGATTCGTCGGACGCCACGGCGGAATCGTGTGCACATCCTCCAACGCGGAGACCGTCTTGGAGTGGGCGTTCGAACGCGGGCAGCGTGTGCTGTTCTTCCCCGACCAGCATCTCGGACGCAACACCGCGAAGGCCATGGGGGTATCGCTTAACCAGATGCCGATGTGGAATCCGCGTCGTCCCCTCGGCGGTTCCAGCGCCGGCGAGCTCGTCGAGTCGAAGGTCATTCTGTGGCACGGCTTCTGCTCTGTGCACCGCCGATTCACGGTCGCGCAGATCGATCAGGCCCGCGCCGAGCACCCTGATGTGCGCGTGATCGTGCATCCGGAGTGCCCGATGGAGGTTGTGGACGCCGCCGATGAGGCCGGGTCCACCGACTACATTCGCCGCGCGATCGCCGGTGCGACAGAGCCGACAACCTTCGCGATCGGCACCGAGATCAACCTCGTCCGTCGCCTGGCAGCGCAGTATCCGCAGCATGAAATCTTCTGCCTGGATCCGGTGGTCTGCCCGTGCTCGACGATGTATCGCATCCATCCCGGATATCTGGCCTGGGTGCTGGAAGAGCTCGTCGCCGGGCGCGCGCCGAACCGCATTCAGGTAGCCGCTGATGTCGCAGATCCGGCACGCACGGCTCTCGAGCGGATGCTGGCCGCAAAGCCCCGCGGATGAACCTCGTTGTCGCAGGATCCGGCATTGCGGGATTGACCGCTGCGCTGCATGCGCAACAGTCCGGGCACTCCGTCACGCTCGTGACGAAGGATGCACTCGGCGGCGGATGCACCCCGCTTGCGCAGGGAGGTGTCGCAGGCATCTACGGCCCTGGTGACTCGCCTCGGCAGCATGCCGCGGACACCCTCGACGCTGGTGCAGGACTATCGGATGCGATGGCCGTCGATGTGCTCGTGGGCGAGGGATCGGCGCGCATCGCCGAATTGATCGCGCGCGGTGTCGCATTCGACCGGGACGTCAATGGCACGCTGCTACTCGGGCGCGAAGCAGCCCATTCTCACGCCCGCATCGTGCACGCCGGCGGCGATGCGACCGGCGCCGAGATCTCCCGGGCACTGATCGCGCAGGTGCACGATCGCGGCATCGACATCGTCGAGCATGCGTTCCTGCTCGATCTCCTCATCGAGCACGGTGCTGTGCGCGGCGTCCGGATGCTGCACCACGGCGTGACGCTCGACATCACAGCGGATGCGGTGATTCTGGCAACCGGCGGCGGAGGACAGCTGTATCAGCACACGACCAATCCGCTCGGTGCGACCGGCGATGGGATCGCCGCCGCCATCCGTGCCGGCGCCGCTGTGGCGGACCTGGAGTTCGTACAGTTCCACCCCACGGTGCTGGCCGCGGGCGGATCGTTTCTCATCTCCGAAGCCGTGCGCGGCGAAGGCGCGACGCTGATCGATGACCGGGGTCGGCGGTTCGTGTTCGACAGCCACCCTGACGGTGAGATGGCGCCACGCGATGTGGTGGCCGGGGCCATCGCGAGGCAGGCGGGGTTGCAGCGCTCCCCCGTCCGGCTGGATGCCACCATGATCGGTGCGGCACGGCTCACCCAGCGGTTTCCGACGATCGACCGGTCAACGCGCGAGCGCGGGTTCGACTGGGCCCGAGAGCCAATCCCGGTGACGCCGGCCGCGCACTATCTGATGGGCGGCATCCGCACTGATCTCGACGGACGCACCAGCATCCCCGGTCTCTTCGCCGTGGGAGAGACGGCCTGCACCCGAGTCCACGGCGCCAATCGCCTCGCTTCCAACTCGCTCTTGGAGGCCGCAGTCTTCGCTGCTCGCGCCGCCGCGGCCGCCGCCGTGCCCGCGCATTCCATCCCGCTCCGGTCGCAGTTCACGTCGCTAAAACCCGCGAATAGCGACACGAACTGCGACCGGAGCGGAGGGTTTGCGCACTCGCGAGGCCTTCTGCAGGAACTCATGTGGGATCGGGTCGGGCTCGTTCGCACCCCGGACGGCCTCGCCGAAGCGCTGACCAGCATCCGCTCCTGGGCCGCAGCAGCACCGGCGCCGGCATCCGTTGCCGACTACGAAACCGCTAACCTTCTCACCGTGGCCGAAGCCGCCGCATCCGCCGCTCTCGCTCGCACCGAATCGGTCGGTGCACACCAGCTCTCCCGCGAACCCGCTCTGATCGGAGCCTGATGCTCACTGCCGCCACTCTCACCCGCATCGTCGGCGCAGCCCTCGAAGAGGACGCCCCCTGGGGCGACCTCACCAGCACGGTGCTGCTGCCTGCCGACGCCACGGCAGCTGCCGACCTCGTTGCCCGCGAACCCGGCACCTTCAGCGGCGGCGACGTGTTCGCGGCTGCATTCGCCCTCACCGATCCGACACTCGAGGTCGACGTGCACGTCGGCGATGGCGATGTCTTCGCACCGGGCGATGTGCTCGCGTCTGTTTCGGGTTCGGCCCGCAGCATCCTGACCGCCGAACGCGTCGCGCTGAACTTCACCCAGCGGATGAGCGGAATCGCAACGCTGACTGCGCAGTACGTCCAGGCCGTCGCCGGAACTGGCGTCCGCATCGCCGATACCCGCAAGACGACGCCGGGATTGCGCGCCTTCGAGCGGCACGCGGTGGTCTCCGGCGGCGGCAGCAATCATCGCTATTCACTTTCGGATGCTGTGATGGCCAAGGACAACCACCTCGCCGTTCTGCAGCGCTCCGGTGCAGATCTGGCCACCGCACTGCGCGAAGCGCTGTCGCGGTTGCCGCACACCACACACGTCGTGGTGGAAGTGGATCGCCTCGATCAGGTCGACGCGGTCCTCGACGGCGGGGCACACACCGTGTTGCTTGATAACTTCTCCCTCGACGATCTGCGCGCCGGGGTCGAACTGATCGGCGAGCGGGCGACGGCCGAAGCATCCGGTGGTGTGAACCTCGACACCGTGCGGGCCATCGCTGAAACCGGTGTCGATGTCATCTCCGTCGGCGCGCTCACCCACTCCGCCCGCGCATTGGATCTCGGTCTGGATGTGCGCATCGCCTGATCGGCGGTCTCGTCTGATGCTCTATCTCGATCATGCTGCGACATCTCCGGTGCGCCCGGAGGTGCTCGAGGCTATGCGTCCCTATCTCACCGGTGTGTTCGGTAACCCGTCCAGTCATCACACCGCCGGCGAAGCTGCGGCGAGCGCGCTGGAGGATGCCAGAGCACGGGTCGCACGAATTCTGGGTATGCGCGCGGGCGATGTGATCTTCACCTCCGGCGGTACCGAAGCGAACAATCTCGCGGTGAAGGGCATCGTCCTTTCCGCCCTGGCTCGCGGACGCCGCCACATTGTGACGACGCCAATCGAGCACGAGTCGATTCTGGAGTCCGTCGAGTATCTGCGGCGATTTCATGCCGTCGAGGTGACCTGCGTTCCTGTGATGGATACGGGCCGGCTCACCCCGGACGCGCTGGCCGAAGCGCTGCGCGAAGACACGGCTCTCGTCTCGCTGGGTCACGCGAACAACGAGATCGGGACGGTGCAGCCTGTTGCCGCTCTTGCCGCTGTGGCCACGGCGGCCGGAGTGCCGCTGCACGTGGATGCCGTGCAGTCGGCCGGATGGCTGCCGCTCGGCGATCTGGGTGCTGCTGCGATGTCCATCGCCGGACACAAAATCGGCGCCCCCAAAGGCATCGGCGCGCTCGGTGTGCGTGCACGCATCCCGCTGGAGCCGTTGCTGCACGGCGGCGGACAGGAGCGCGGGCATCGCTCGGGAACCCAGAACGTCGCCGGCGCCGTGGGCCTGGCCGTCGCACTGGAGTTGACCGAGGCAGAGCGCTTGACAGCGTCCACACGCATCGGCGAGCAGACCGCCCGCTTCATCGCTGCCGTCCTCGCGGAGGTTCCGCAGGCTGCACTCACCGGCGACCCAGTGCACCGACTGCCGGGGTCCGCGAGCTTCACTTTCGCCGGGACCAGCGGCGAGGCGGTACTGCTGGAGCTTGAGCGCCGCGGCGTGATCTCCTCCAGCGGCTCGGCCTGTGCGGCAGACAGCGACGAGCCGTCGCACGTGCTGCTGGCCTGCGGCGTGCCGGCCGAGGTGGCGCAGACATCCGTGCGCTTCACCTTCGGGCGTGCACCGCTGGCCGATGCGGCCCCGGCTCAGCTCGCACACCTGGTTGCCGCGGCTGTCGCCACCGTCGCCACCGGTTCATAACTCCTGAAAACTGGCCCGCATGCCGGACCGGAGCCGCGTCTTTCCGGCCCCGCCGAACAGCTGTCGCGAATTCTTCAGGAGTTGTGCACAGAGGAGGGACCATAAACTCGGAACGTGACGAACGCCTCCGCCCCGATCGTGACGTTGATCGTCCCCGGCCGAAACATCGACGCCTACGCTCCGGCGGCGATCGCCTCATTGCAGGCGCAGACCGAGCCGCGCTGGCGCGCCATCCTCATCGACGATGGTTCAACAGACGCCACCGGCGCGATCTTCGAACACGCCGCCACCGAGGACGACCGGCTCATGGTCGTCCGACACGAGACGTCCCGGGGCTTGGGCGCTGCCCGCAACGCCGGCCTCGACCTGGTCGGCACACCGTTGCTGGGCTTCCTCGATGCAGATGACGAACTCACTCCCACAGCGCTTGCCCGTCTCACCGGTACTCTGGCCGAAACAGGCAGCGACTTCGTGGCCGGCGCCTACGTGCGCTCACGGCCACAGGGGCGTGCCTACGTTCCGGGGCGCGTGCAGCCTTGGACTGCGGCCGCTACCGACCCGGCTCGTCTGCGCACAACGATCCTCGAGCATCCGCGTGCTTCGGCGAACATCGTCGCCTGGTCAAAGATCAGCCGTGCGGACTTCTGGTCACAGATGCGCTTTCCCGAAGGTGTCGCCTACGAGGATCAGATCGTGGCGCAGCAGATGTATACCCGCGCCGCGACGTTCGATGTCATCCCGGATGTTGTGGTGCACTGGCGGCTGCGTGCCGATGGCACGTCCATCACCCAGGGCAAGTCACAGCTGCCGGTGCTGCGGGATTATCTGGCGGCGCTGCGCGGCGGCATCCGTGTGCTGCATGAGGCCGGGGCAACAGCGGCTGTCAGCGCCAGACTCGAGCTCATCCTCGCCATGGATCTGCCGCCGCTTCAGGCGATCGCCAGCACGCACCCGGACCCCGCCTACGGGGCTGAGGTGACCGCGTTCCTGCACGAGCTGCACGACTTGCCGGAGTTCGCCGACGCTCACCCCGATCCGAACATCACGGCCGCGCTCGCCTGGTGACGCACCCCGCACTGCCCTCTGATTGGAACCCTGTGGACGGCTACCTCGCTGAACTCTTCTCCCTTCGAAACCGCACCGCTGTCATCACCGGAGGCAGCTCCGGAATCGGTCGCGGCATCGCACTCGCGCTCGGCCGCGCCGGGGCATCTGTCGTCATCGTCGCGCGGGGTAGCGAGCGCATCGCTGAGACAGTGCGCGAACTGTCGGATGCCGGGTGTCGGGCTGCGGGCGTTGTCGGAGATCTGAGTACGCGTGACGGCATCCTCTCGGCTGCTGAGGCTGCCGCCGAACCATTCGGCGAGCCGGACATCCTCGTGAACTCGGCCGGAATCAACATCCGCCCGCCCTTCGCGCAGATCACCCAGGCCGATTGGGATGCCACCATGACTGTGAATGCGCTGGCGCCGTTCCTGCTCGGCCAGCGTTACGCAGCGGGCATGGCCGAGCGCGGGTTCGGCCGTCTCATCCACATCAGCTCGCAGCAAGCGCATCGAGCGTTCGTGGGAAGCGGTGTCTACGGTGTCTCCAAGGGCGCCGTGGAGTCCCTCATGCGCTCGGAGGCCGAAGCGTGGGGCGACCGCGGCATCACCAGCAATACGCTGGTTCCGGGCTTCGTGCTCACCCCGCTGAACGCTCGCCTGCAGGAGGACCCCCAGCAGGTTGAGCAGCTGGCCGCTCGTACGATGATCGGCCGCAACTCGGTGCCGAGCGACTTCGCCGGCGCCGCGGTGTTCCTCGCCAGCGCCGCGGCGGCATATGTCACCGGCCACTCGCTGTTCGTCGACGGCGGCCTGTCAGCGCACTGAGCGCACGCCGCTTAGCCTGCGATACCTGCTGGCACCGGCTGGGAGTGGTGCGGGGTATCGCCGAGCTGTGCCTGCAGCCGCCACAGCTGCACTTTCAGCTGCTCGCGCAGCTCGGCGTAAGCAGGGTCGAGGTAGACGTTGTTGAGCTCTTCCGGATCGGCCTCGAGATCGTACATCTCCCACTCCGGCGGGTACGAGTGCGGTGATGACCCGGGAAGGCCGAGACCGTCGTTATAGAAGTAGATGAGCTTGTGTCGTTCGGTGCGGATGCCGTAGTGCGCGAGCGCGTGGTGGTCGACGTCGTCGTTCTCGAAGTACCGGTAGTACATCGCCTCGCGCGTCGGGCGTTCGGGGTCGTCGGTCAACTGCGGGACGATGCTGACCCCCTGCATCCGGTCAAGCGCGTCGACGCCGGCGAAATCGAGGATCGTCTGGGCAAAGTCGACGTTCGTGACGATCTGCTCCACCGGTTGCTCCCGCACCGGGATGCGCGCGGGGTAGCTCATCACGAGCGGCATCCGCAACGATTCGTCGTACATGAACCGCTTGTCGAACCAGCCGTGATCGCCGAGGAAGAAGCCCTGATCTGAGGTGTACATCAGCAGCGTGTCGTCGAACTGCTCCCTGTCGCGCAGCCAGTCGATGACGCGCCCGACGTTGTCGTCGACGGATGCCACGCACGCGAGGTAGTCCTCCATGTAGCGCTGGTACTTCCACACGGCCGCCTGCTCGTATGTCAGCCCCTCGGGTGGGGCGACCTTGAGGTCGGTGAGTGTGAGGTGGTCGGCGATGCGCATAGCTGCGCGGTGCGCGGCAGATGACCGCGTCGCGTAGTCGTCGTCGAACGTTGCCGGCAACGGGATCGGGTCGCTGTACATGCCCTTGTGCTTCTCATCCGGCTCCCACGGGCGGTGCGGGGCTTTGTGGTGCAGCAGCAGACACCAGGGCTCGTCCCCCTCCTGCTTATCGAGCCAGGCGAGGGCGAGGTCGGTGAGCACATCGGTGGCGTAGCCGGGTTCGATGCGGATGCCGTCCTCGGTGAGGATCTGCGGGTCGAAGTACTCCCCCTGGTTTCGCAGCACGGCCCAGTAGTCAAAGCCCTGCGGGTCGTGCCCCTCCCCCTCGCCCATGTGCCATTTTCCGACGACGGCGGTGCGGTAGCCTGCCTCGCGCAGCTGTGAGATGAACGTCGGCTGGCTGGCGTCGATCGGTGTGTGCAGAGTCGTCACGCCGTTGATGTGGCTGTACGTGCCAGTGAGGATCGATGCGCGGCTGGGGGTGCACAGCGCGTTCGTGCAGAAACAGTTGTCCAGTCGCACCCCGGCCTGGGCGATCTCGTCGATGCGCGGTGTGGAGTTCACTGCCGATCCGTACGCGCTGATGGCGTGCGAGGCGTGGTCGTCCGTGAGGATCAGGACGATGTTGGGGCGCTTGGATGCGGTGTTCATACAGCTCAATCGTTCGGCAATGCAGGGGGGTGCCCTGCCAGCGCGTGATCGCCACGGCCGGCAGGGCAAGGATGAAGAAAGTTCTACTTGCCTGCGGCGACGAACGCGTCACCCAGGTAGTAGGTCGAGGCGTCAGTGGCGTCTTCGAGCTTATCCGCCGAGACGAAGTACTCATTCAAGCTCGTGAGCCAGGTAGCCACTGTGCCGTCCGCGGTGAGGTCGTCAAGCTCGGACGAGGTCAGGTACTTGGCGTTGGCGGCATCCGAAGCGAATGCATCCGCATCGCCCTTGAGCATCGCGGCGGTGATCTCGATCGTCTCGTCGAGGTTCGCGACGCGGAAGTCCATGGCATCGCGCAACACGGCCAGCACGGCCTCGGTCGCCTCCGGGTGTGCCTCGGTGAACTTCGGGTTTGCGACGATGGCACTGGGGAATGCGACCTGGTCGGCGAAGTCTTCGTTCTCGGCGAGGATCTCCAGGTCCGGCACCTGCTCCTGGATCGTGTCGATCAGCGGGAACCAGATCCCGGCGGCGTCGACCTGACCGGACGCGAACGCCGATACGACGGTGGCCGGATCCATGGCGACCTTCTCGACATCATCGATGGTCATTCCGGCATTTTTGAGCGCCATCGTCAGGATCATGTCACCCGACGTTCCTTCCGGAACGGCGACTTTCTTGCCCTTGAGGTCCTCGACCGAGGTGATTCCGGGCTGAGCGATCACACGATCGGCGTTTCCGAGGCTGTTGATCATCGCGACCTGCGCTTCACCGGATGCTGGCAGCCACATGGCACCGGGTCCGATGTATCCGAAGTCGAGGTTGTCCGTGCCCAGCGCCTGGATCTGGAGCGGGCCATTGGTGAACACGGGCGTCTCGACCTCGAGCCCGTGTTCCTCCCACAGGCCCTGCTCGTCGGCGATCGCGAGCAGGCTCGCACCGTTGAAGTCAGCGATGTAGCCGACGCGGACTTTCGGGAACTCCACCGCTTCGGGGGCGGATTCGCCCTCGGCGGCGGGGCTGCTGCTCGCGCAGCCGGTAAAGGTGAGAGTCGCGGCAGCAATCAAGGCAGCGGCAGCAATGCCGCGCCGGCGCAGAATGCGTGTCATGGGTTTTCCTCTGGGTTGGGGCCGTCAGGCGACGGCGGCTGTGGCCCGGTGGCCGGGGTTCTGGTGGTAGACGGCGCTCCAGACGCGATTGCGCAGTTCGGTGAATTCCGCGCTCAATCGCATCTCTTCGGTACGCGGATAGGGCAGATCGACATCGATGACCTCGTAGATGCGGCCAGGTCGTGCTGCCATCACGACCACACGGTTGGCGAGGAACACGGCCTCGTCGACGTCGTGCGTGATGAACATGACGGTGCGCTTCTCCTGGCTCCACGTCTGCAGCAGCTGCTCTTGCAGCTTCACTCTGGTGAGCGCATCGAGCGCGCCGAAGGGCTCATCCATGAGCAGGATGCTGGGATCCACCGCGTAGGCACGCGCGATGGCACAACGCTGCTTCATGCCTCCGGAGAGCATTTTCGGCAGCGCATCGGCGAAGTCGGTCAGCCCGACCATCTCGATGAAGTGATCGGCCTTGGCACGGCGGTCGACCGCCTTCATCCCGGCGGTCTTGAGTCCGAACTCGACGTTCTTGCGCACCGTCAACCAGGGAAATAGCGCGTACTGCTGGAAGATCACACCGCGTTCGGGTCCGGGACCCGCCACGGCTTCACCATCGACGAGCGCCTCGCCGCTGGTGGGCATGTCGAGCCCGGCGAGGATGTTCATCAGCGTGGATTTACCGCAGCCGCTGGGGCCGACGACGGTGACGAACTCATTGTCGGCGACGTCGAGCGACACGTTGTCGAGCGCGACGAAGGTGTCGCCCTTGAGGTCGAAGGTCTTGGTGACACCGCGAACGCTGATGCGGGCGGTTTGCGTGTTCGAGTTCATCGGCGTTCCTGCCATCCTGTGAGTCGGCGTTCAGCGAGCAGCAGCAGTCGGTCCATCACTAGACCGAGCACGCCGATCACGATGAGGCCGACGAATATCGTCTCGATCTCGTAGTACAGCTGCGCGTACTGCATCCGATATCCCAAGCCCTGCTGCGCGGCGATGAGCTCGGCGGCGACCAGGGTCGCCCAGGAGGCACCGAGGCCGACACGCATGCCGACGAGGATGAAGGGTACGGATGCCGGCACCACGACGCGCACGAAGATCGTGCCGTCCTTGGCTCCCAGCACGCGGGCGGCGTTGATGAGTGTCTTGTCGACGTCGACGACGCCCTGGAAGGTCGAGATCACGCAGGAGAAGAAGGCCGCCAGGAAGATAACGAGAATCTTCGGCTCTTCACCGATTCCCAGCAGCACGATCGCGAGGGGAATGATCGCCAGCGGCGGGATCGTGCGGAAGAACTGGATCCACGGCTCGATCACGGCGCGCGCCGATACGTACCAGCCCATCAGGAATCCGACCGGAATCGCCACGGCAGTACCCAGCGCGAAGCCGATGAGCACGCGGGTGAGGCTCGCACCGATATCGGCGATCAGCGTTCCATCGGCGGTGAGCTCCCAGGCCCGGACCGCAACTGCCGGCGGCGTCGGCAGGTTGAAGCCGACGAGCGACAGTACCCACCACAGACCGACTCCCAGCACGACGCTGGCCGTGCTGAGTACCAGGGTGAAGCGGCGTTTCCTCGTGCGGCGCCGGCGCTGGGGTCCGTCGCCCGTGGATCCTGTTGCCAGGGTCGAGGTCGCTGTCTCCGGCGGCGCAGTGGTGCTTACGGCGCTCACCGGCTCGGTCCTGATCGTCGTACGGTGTTCATCAGTCGTCCTTCGGGTCATGTCGATTGCGGCTGCGTCGAGCCGGAGGGGTAGCCGCTGAGCACGGGAGTGCGCCGGAGCAGCGCGACGATTCCGCCGATCGCGCCGCCTTCGTCGCCGAGCGCAGTTCGGCGCACGCGCGGGCCGCGTCCGCCTACCGGCAGCAGTTCGTAGGAGACGGTTTCTGCGACCTGCTGGATGAGGGCATCCGAGATCATCGCTACTTCTCCACCGACGACGATCTCCGCCGGGTTGAGTGCGACGGCCAGCCCGCCGAGCACCTGTCCGACAGCGACGCCGGTCTCGCGGATGACTCCGAGCACGATCGGGTCACCATGCTCAGCTGCGACCTGCATGTCGGCGAGCGTCGTTACCGCGGCGCCCGCGGTCCGGCAGCGTTCGAGGATGGCGTCGATGGATGCGACGGTCTCCAGGCATCCGCGCTTACCGCAGCGGCACAGCGTGCTGACGCCGTTGACGGTCATGTGCCCAAACTCGCCGGAGATCCCCGTCGATCCGGAGACCAGTCGGCCGTCGATGATGAGGCCACCACCGATGCCGAAAGACAACCGCAGGTAGAGCAGATGGCCGACAGCGCCGGCAGTGTGCCAGGTTGCTTCGGCGAGCGCGGCAAGGCGCGTGTTGTTGTCGAGCAGCACATCGGCGGCGAACCGCTCGGAGAAGGACCGGCGCACGAGGTCGGCACCGACGTGGCGAGCACGGTCGAGGGGTTCGTCTTCGTCGTGCGGCACCCGCGAGGAGAATGGTCCCGGCAGACCGACGGCGATGCCGAGCACACCGTCCAGGTGGATATCGGCTTCCGCGCTCATTGATTCGATCAGCGCAAAAGCCGCTTCGATGCGCGTTTCCCAGCGCGAGGAGCTGTCGTATTCGGCGGAGTCGGAGGCGATAAGTTCACGTGCGGCATTGGCGACGGCGACGCGAACCAGGCTGTGCCGAAAGTCGACGCCGATGTACTGACCTGCGGACGGATCCAGACGCAGCTTATTTGCCGGGCGTCCGCGACCGACCGCGGCTTCCCGAGGCGGAAGGCTCGAGATGACACGGCGCCGCAGCAGGCTCGATGTGATCTCGGACAGTGTGGTCCGTGACAGCCCGATGTACGCTGCCAGCTCCGTTCGTGTCAGCGAGCCGTGCTCGCGCAACGCCTGCAGAACCCGATCCTCGTGGGTTCTGCGGACGAGTGCTTGCACTCCGATCGGCGTTGACATGGGGACAACAGTAGAAGCCGCGATTTTTTCCATCAACCCTCCGACATAATTCAATCTGAAAAATGTAAGGGGTCCTCCCAGATCATCCTCCGGGAGCGATGATGGAGGCTGTTCAGCCCTCCGCGGGATACACGCGTGTGTCGTTGCTCGGCCCGTCCAGAAGCGGCACGGGAGCGGTGAGCGCGGCAACAGCATCTGCTCCGGCTGAGTCCTCCGGCGCACGGTCAGCGCGTCGATCAAGGAAAGCCGCGGCTACTCCCCCGGCGACGGTTCCCTCGACGATGGCCTCGGTTTCCAGAACGCGGGTTGCCGCAACCTGCTCGGCTGCGAGTTCGGAGTAGAGCCCGCCGCGCGCCAGCAGTTCGCTGTGCGTGCCCGACTCCACGATCCGCCCAGCTTCGAGCACATGGATGACATCGGCACCCATCACTGTCGACAGTCGATGTGCGATCGAGATGGTTGTGCGGCCCTTCGCCGCCTCATCGAGAGCTGTCTGCACGACACGTTCCGACACGGTGTCCAGCGCCGAGGTCGCTTCGTCCAGCAGGAGAACCGGCGGGTCCTTCAGCAGCACGCGCGCGATCGCGATGCGCTGCTTCTCGCCGCCGGAAAGGCGATAGCCGCGTTCGCCGACGACCGTATCGTAGCCGTGCTCGAACCCGGCGATGATGTGGTGAATGTTCGCACTGGTGCAGGCCGCGATGAGCTCTTCCTCTGACGCCCCTGGCTTCGCGTAGAGCAGGTTCTCCCGGATCGTGGCATGGAACAGATAGGTCTCCTGCGAGACGATGCCGACGTCATCGATGATCGAGCCCTGCGTCAGGGTTCGCACATCCGCTCCGGCGAACAGCACCGAACCGCCATGAGCTTCGTACAGTCGCGGCGCGAGATACAGCACGGTGGTCTTGCCCGCGCCCGACGGCCCGACAAAGGCCACATGCTGTCCGGGCTCCGCGACGAAGGAGACGCTTTGCAGGGTCGGTCGGGCATCGGCTGCAGCATCCGGGTAGCGAAAGACGACGTCCTGGAACTCGACCTGTC
The DNA here is from genome assembly GCF_051842855.1 of Microbacterium sp. A94. NCBI lineage: Bacteria > Bacillati > Actinomycetota > Actinomycetes > Micrococcales > Microbacteriaceae > Microbacterium > Microbacterium sp. A94. The sequence goes on from NZ_JBPXMU010000001.1 coordinate 1,051,783, forward strand.
CACGCGGACCGGGCGCCACATCGACCGATACGGCATCCGGCGCATCTTCGATCTCAGGAACCAGGTCGAGGTACTCGAAAATGCGGGCGAAGAGCGCCGAGGACGTCTGCAGATCCAGCGAGACACGCATGAGCCCCATCAGCGGTTGCAGGAGCCGTGCCTGGACGGTCGTGAACGCGACGACGGTTCCGGCCGTGATCGCTCCCTCGCCGCCGGCGATCAGATACCCGGACACGAGGTAGATCACCGCGGGAACGGATGCCATCAGCACCTGCACGACCGCGAAGAAACCCTGACCGCTCATTGCTCTGCGCACCTGCAGCTTCACCTGGTTGCGGTTCTCGTCCTGGTAACGCTGCGATTCTGCGCGCTGACGGTTGAACGACTTCGACAGCAGCATGCCTGAGACGCTCAGGGTCTCCTGGGTGATGGAGGTCAGCTCACTCAGCGATTCCTGGGTCTCGCCCGCGATGCGTGCGCGCACCTGCCCCACCCGGCGCTGCACGATGATCAGGAATGGCATCAGCACAACCGCGATGAGGGTCAGGCGCCAATCGATCAAGATCATGGCGACGAGTGAGGCGATGACGGTGACGATATTGCCGAGGATGCTGGTGACCGTATTGGTCAGCACACCGGACACTCCCCCGACATCGTTCTGCAGGCGGGATTGGATGACGCCGGTCTTCGTTCGCGTGAAGAACCCCAGCTCCATCGCCTGCAGATGCTCGAACAGGCGCACGCGCAGATCGCCGGTGACGTTGTTTCCGACCGTCGAGGTGAGCCAGGTCTGCGCGATGCCGAGGAGGGCGGAGAGGAGGAAGAGGCCGACCATGAAGACCACGAGTCGGATGAGCAGCCCGATCTCGGGGCCGCCTCCGTCGACGGGGAACAGCGCATCATCGAAGATGCGCTGCACGATCAGTGGCGGGATGACGGCGATGGCGGCACCGACGACGACGAGGAAGCCGGTGGCGATGATCCGTCCGCGGTACGGGCGGAACAATCCAACGACACGCTTACCCAGACCGGTGATCCGCGGCGCCTCGGCATTCAAACGCTTCTGCGCCGCCTCGTCAACACCACGAAATCCGCCGCCGCGACCGCCGCCCATGCTCATTCGGTCAGCCTATCCGCAACAAAATCTGCGGAGGCGGGAACAAGGATGACAGCCGCAGGGTTATCCTGGAGCGTTGCCCTAGAACGAATGCCTCATCTGTCGGCTCCGTCTCAGGCCTACCGCCACACCCAAACCACTGAGGAGACGCCTTGGCCACCGCATCGACCGGTTCCCTTCCCACCGTGAAGCCGCAGCCGCTGATCGCACCATCCGATATGCGGGTGATCTGGCTGCTGCTGGTCGCCGCCTTCGTCGCGATTCTCAACGAGACGACCATGGGCATCGCGATCCCGCATCTCAACACCGATCTCGGCATCCCGCCCGAACTCGGTCAGTGGCTGACGAGTGCGTTCATGCTGACGATGGCGATCATCATCCCGACCACCGGCTTCCTGCTGCAGCGTTTCACGACCCGGCAGGTCTTCATCGCGGCGATGACGTCGTTCTCGCTCGGAACGCTGGTCTGCCTCGTCGCTCCCGGGTTCGAGATCCTGCTCCTGGGCCGGGTGATTCAGGCTGGCGGCACCGGAATCATGATGCCGCTGCTGATGACCACGATGATGAACGTCGTGCCGCCGCAGTCGCGTGGCCGAATGATGGGCCGCGTCGGCCTCGTGATCTCGCTTGCCCCCGCGATCGGGCCGACGCTCGCCGGCGCCGTACTTGAGACGCTGAGCTGGCGCGCTCTGTTCGCCATCGTTCTGCCGATCGCGATCGTCGCGCTGCTGATGGGCGCGAAGTGGATGACGAATCTCGGCGAGACGACGGATGCTCCGATCGATGTGCTCTCCATCGTCCTGTCCGTATTCGGCTTCGGCGGCGTCGTCTACGGCCTCAGCCAGTTCGGCGGCGAGGGTGAATCGGGCGGAGCGACCATCGGCGTGCTCTCGCTCACCATCGGCGCTGTTGGGCTGGCACTGTTCGTCTGGCGTCAGCTTCTGTTGCAGCGCAAGGATGACGCGCTGCTCGATCTGCGCGTGTTCCGCTCCGGCAACTACACGATCGCGGTGATCGTCATGGCGATCCTGGCTCTGTCGATGTTCGGCACGCTGACGCTGCTGCCGCAGTACCTCCAAAACGTCGCCGGTCTCGATGCACTCCAGTCTGGCCTGATCCTGCTGCCCGGATCCGTGCTGATGGGCCTGTTGGGCCCGATCATGGGACGCGTCTACGACGCGCGCGGCACGCGCACCCTCCTGGTTCCCGGCACCATCATGGTCTCGGCCGCGCTGTTCTTCTACTCGACCGTCGGCGAGCACACCGTATGGTGGCTGCTGGTGATCGCGCAGACGATCATGTCGGTCGGGCTCGCCATGTCCTTCACGCCGTTGTTCTCGGCGTCACTCGGATCGCTCCAGCGTCACCTGTACTCGCATGGGTCCGCCGCGCTGAACACCATTCAGCAGGTCGGCGGTGCCGCCGGGGTTGCTGTCCTCACGGTGACGTACTCCTCGATGCTGCACGCGGGTGAGAGCGAGGGCCTGTCGACGGCGGTCGCTGGCGCTCCCGGCGCGCGGCTGGCGTTCTTGATCGCCGCGATCATCTCACTGGGTGCGGTCGCGTTGAGCGCATTCGTGAAGAAGCCGGCAGATGACATCGGCGAGGGCGTGCACGGCGGCCACTGAGACTGCTGCGGGATCGTCGCCGAGGCGCGGTGCCTATTCGGCAGGCGTTGAGCAGGAGCCGCCGCAGCAGGATCCCGCTTCGGCATCGCCCAGCAGGTTGAGTCCTGCAGGAGCAGTAAGAGGCTGAACGTTCGCAGTGGCGTCTGAGGACGGCAAGGTGGTCATGGCTCCATGCTACGCCGGTATTCGGAGGCAAGGGCCTGGACAAGATCGCGCGCGCCATCGAGACTCGAGCCATGAATCGAGATGTCGAAGCCGACCACCTTCGCGGTGACGGGCGCGATGAGTCCGCCAACGAACGGGCCGATCGCAACTGGGAAGAACTGATGCAGGAGCTGCGTGTGATGCAGACCGGCACGCAAGTGCTGTCCGGCTTCCTACTCGCGGTGGCCTTCCAGCCGCGTTTCGCCGACCTCGATGCTGTGCAGCGAACGCTTTATCTCGTTCTTGTGGGCCTGGCGGCACTGGCGACCATCCTGTCGTTGACGCCGGTGGGGATGCACCGATCACTGTTCGGCATGCGGCGCAAGCCGGACCTGGTGCGCTTCGGAGCACGAATCGTGAAGGCCAACCTCGTCGTGGTCGGAGCCCTGAGTGTCGGGGTGACCACGCTGATCGTCGACTTCACGCTGCAGCGAGATTTCGCCGTGGTCGTGCTCATCGTCGGCGCGATTATCGTGTTGGGGCTGTGGCTCGTGCTGCCGCTGGTAGTCGCCCGACGTCGACGCTCTGGGGCGTCCACGGGCCCTCGAGCAGGCTGAGCGCGCGCATCGCATACTGTTGAGGAATGCCTCGTCTTCTCGCCCGCATCTTCTGGGCGTTCAGCCGCTGGAAGCTGGTCGGCTCCGCGGCCCCCGGTCGCCCCACAGTGCTCATCGGCGCACCGCACACATCGAACTGGGACTTTGTTCTGATGCTCGCGATCGCCTGGCGCCTGGGAATCGACGTGCGCTGGCTCGGCAAGAAGAGTCTGTTCGCCGGCTGGCGCGAACCGATCATGCGCCGTCTCGGCGGCATTCCTGTCGATCGTTCCGATCCGGGTCAGGTCGTCTCAGACGTCGTCGCCCGCATCCGCGGTGGTGAGGTGTTCGGACTGGTCGTCACCCCTGACGGCACACGAGGCTCCAACACGTACTGGAAATCCGGTTTCTACCGCATCGCTCGTGAAGCACAGATGCCGGTGACACTCGGCTTTGTCGATCGGACCACGATGACCACGGGGCTGGGACCGACCTTCGAGCTGACCGGTGATGTGGCATCCGATATGGATCGCATCCGTCAGTTCTATGCGGACAAGGCGGGTCTGCGTCCTGAGCTGCGTACCGAGCCGCGCCTGCGTGACGAAGGCGCGGAGACCTGAGTTCGCGACGGCGCAGGTGAGAGGTTCCTCCGAACAGCTGAGGTGGGCTTGAAGACGAAGCCCGATTGAGGAATCGTGGCCCGGACATGTTCTGTCTGGAACATGTCCTCAACCCGGAAGGAAAAGCCTCGTGCTCACCCTGACCGAAAATGCAGATGCTGTTGTAACCACCATCGTCGGCCGAGAGGATGCCAGCGCTGACGCGGGGCTGCGCATTCAGACCGCCGATGGACAGGGCCCGAGCGGCGAAGCACGCTTCGCCGTTCACGTCGTGCCCTCCCCCGAACCCGCTGATGTCGTCGTTGAAGGCGCAGGCAGCCGGGTCTTCCTGGAACCAAATGCCGCCGAGACACTTTCCGACAAGGTGCTCGATGCCGATGTCGATGATCAGGGCGCCGTCAGCTTCACGATCTTGCCGCAGCCGGTTTGATCTGAGAACAGCGTGGGGTGGGATGCTACGGCATCCCACCCCACCTCTGTCTAGAACGGGTCGTTCAACGCATGAGCGCAACCAGCATCTCGCGGGCAGCCTCTGCTGACGACGCGTTCTCCACGATGAGTCGCAGCTCGTCCGATCGGGGATCGACCAGCGGGCGACTCGCGTTCACCTCCGCAATGACGAACGCTGCCCACTCCTGATAGGCCCGCGCGATCCCCGGAGCGCTTCTGCCTGCTGCGCGGAGTTCCGCGCGTACGGTTCCCCACCGCACCGGAAGCTTCTGGGTCGCATCGGCGGCGATACGTCGCGTCGTGTCGATGATGACCGGGTTGGCGAAGCGATCAATGATCTCGTCTGAATAGGCGAGCAGATCCATGCCCGCGGGCGCTGACAGACTCGCCCTCGCATCCTCCTGCACTGCTCGAGCCGCTGCCACGACCTCGCGATCGCCCATCGCTGCGGCAACGGTGTCGTGCCCCCGCCGGGCCCCCGCATAGGCGATGACCGAATGGGCACCGTTCAAAAGCCTCAGCTTTGCGCGTTCGTAGGCGTCCACATCCGACGTGATGATCGCACCGTTGCTCTCCCAGTCCGGCCGGGGGCCAGCGAAATCGTCTTCGATGACCCACTGCATGAACGGCTCCCCGATGACCGCGCCGTCATCGCGCAATCCCAGCAGATCCTCCGCGACAGACCCCCACTCCGGCGTCGTCGCCGGCACGATCCGATCGACCATGCTCCCCGGAAAGGTGATCGAATCGCATATCCACCGCCGCAGGTCGGTTCCCTCCGCACCCGGAAATTCCGTTTCGATAGCCTCCGAGACAAGCCGGCGCACAATCGCACCGTTGCCCGCCAGGTTGTCGCAGCTGAGCACGGTGAGAGGCGTGCGTCCTGCGCGCCACCGCGCGACCAGTCCGCGCACGAGCAGACCGATCGTGGTGGACGCCGGCGCGGCACGGTGCTGGTCGTGTGCCAGGGCGTCAAGATCCGCGGCAACGGCGTCGAGGTCAAGAGAGCCGTCTGCCCGCCGGGAATACCCCTTCTCCGTCACGGTGAGAGTGATGATGTGGGTCGTCGGCGCGGCCATCACCGCAAGGATCCGCTCGGTCTCCTCCCCTGTCCACGCCACATCCACGACAGAGCCCACAAGTTGTGAGCTGATTCCCGAGGCACCCGCGGTGACCACCGAATACAACCCGTCCTGGGCCACAAGCTGGTCTCGAACGGTCGGCGAGCGGTGCGTTACGCCGAGGATCCCCCACCGCAGATCACCAGCACGCATCGCCTGCTGGGTATATACAGCCTGGTGCGCACGATGAAAGGCGCCGATGCCCAAATGCACAATGCCGATCTGCGTCGGAGCGACGGGCGTTTCCATTCCGGCCGGCAAGCCGTTCATCACGGCAGCACGGCTGAGCCGCGCCAGCGTCATCGTGCTGCGCTCGGCGGCACCGATGTACTATCCCTCACCCGCAGTGTGACCGCGAGTTCCACCGCAGCCGGATCGCTCGCCGGCGTTCGCAATCGGCGTCGCTCCAGATCCAGCACCAGTTCGTCGACGGCTCGCGCACCGATATCGACGAGCCCCGCACGAACGCTGGTCAGCGTCGGTGACGTGAGCTGGGCAACATAGGTGTCATCGAATCCGATCACGCTAATGTCCTCCGGGATTCGCTTTCCTCGCGTTCGCAGACGGTCCATGAGTCCCACCGCCATCAGGTCGTTGTAAGCAATCGCGGCTGTTGCCCCGGCAGCTACGACGAGATCAGCCGCAGCGCGGCCGCCTTCGACGTGCGGGAGGAAGGATCCCACCGACACGAGGTCGGTGTCGGCGAAGTTCTCACCGGCCTGATGCAACGCCGCACGACGCTGCTCATCTGACCAGGAGCGTTCCGGTCCGCCGACGTACGCGATGCGGCGATGGCCCAGTGCCCGCAGATGTTCAACCGCGAGCATCATCCCGGCTGCGTTATCGGCGGTCACTGACATCTGGCCTTCGACGACGCGATTGACCAGCACGACAGGACGCGAGCCGAGAATCTCCAGATCTGACTCCACAGCGCGCGGTGAGCACAGCACGATCCCGTCCGTCTGATTCTTGAGCTCTCGCACCAGCTCGATCTCCAGATGCGCGTCCTCACCGGAGTCGACGACGAACGACGCTCTGCCCGTGGCACGAGCGCGGTTCTGCACACCCTTCACGATCGAAGCGAAGTACGGGTTCTCCAGATCGGGAACGACCAGGCCGATCACACCGGTGCGGCCTGCGCGCAGGCCCGACGCTGCGCGGTTCGGATGGTAGCCGAGTCGGTTCGCGGCGGCGACGACTCGCTCACGAGTAGCTACGGCGACGCGCTCGGGCTCCGCGAGGGCCCGAGACACCGTTGAGATCGATAGGCCGCATTCTTCTGCGACGTCCTTCGCGGTGACCGCCAATGCCGCCTCCTCATCGTGGACTGTGGTGCGTCCAGGGTATCCATGCCAGTGCAACCAGCATGCTGATTGCCAAAAATTATCAACCTCTACGAACGATTGTAGTCAACTCTCACCTAGAAACTGCAACCTTGACGGTGCGGGCTGATGCCATAGACTGCAAACGTTCGCATTCGTCGAGGAGAGCTATGACGCGCCCTGTACCACCGCCACGAGCCTGGAACTTGCACCCAGACCGGGCACTTCCTGCTGAGCCGAGCGTGCGATCCGCAGCGCGTGAGATTCTGGCGCAGACCTCCGCTCTTCCCATCCTTTCGATGCATGGCCATGTCGAATCGGCCCTGCTCGCAGCCGATGCTCCGTTCGAGAACCCGGCAGCGCTGTTCGTCACGCCCGATCACTATCTGCTGCGCATGCTCGTCGCGCAGAGCACGTCTCCCGACGGCTCCCCGGGCGTGCGCGGAGTGCAGAGTCTCGGCGTCCCCCCGGCGAACCGCGCCCCCTCTGGGGTCGAAGCCGCGGAACAGAGCCCTCGGGAGATCTGGCGGCGGTTCTGCGCGGGGTGGCACCTGTTCCGCGGCACCCCGACGAGATACTGGCTCGAACACGTGCTCATCGAAGTCTTCGAGGTCACGGAACGCCCCTCGGCAGCATCCGCCGACCGAATCTATGACCATCTCATGGAGCGTCTCCGATCTCCCGAGTTCCGGCCCCGCGCGCTCTTCGAACAGTTCGGCATCGAGACGCTTGCCACCACCGACCCTGCGGAATCCTCGCTCAGCCATCATGCGCAACTGGCAGCACAGGGGTGGGCTGATCGCGTCATACCGACATTCCGTCCCGACTCGCTGCTGCACGTGTCGTCTTCCGATTGGGCCGAGCGGATCCTGTCGCTGGGGGCGAGCGCGCACATCGACGTGCACGACTACCGAACGTACCTCGAAGCGCTGCGAGCACAGCGGCAGTCGTTCATCGCGGCGGGCGCCCGAGCGACAGATCACGGGCACATGAGCGCCGACACCACACCGCTTGATCCCGCCGAAGCATCCCGCATCTTCACTGCTGCTCTGCGCGGACAGACGACGCCGGCGCAAAGCCGCGCTTTCGCTGCGCACATGTTGTTCGAGATGGCCGCGATGTCCGTCGATGATGGACTCACGATGCAGGTACATCCCGGCGTTCAGCGCGACCACTCGTCATCAGCGATGACGCGCTACGGTCACGACATCGGTTACGACATTCCGGTTCCGACGGATTATGTGCACGGACTTCGCCCGGTGCTGGATGCTTTCGGCCATCATCCGAACTTCCGCATGATCGCGTTCACGGTCGACGAGACCACGTTCTCTCGGGAGCTTGCTCCCCTGGCCGGCGTCTACCCGGCACTCCGGCTCGGAGCACCGTGGTGGTTCCTGGATTCACCCGATGGCATGCGCCGGTTCCGGGAAGCGATCACCGATACGGCGGGCTTCTACAACACCAGTGGCTTCGTCGATGACACCCGCGCGTTCTGCTCGATCCCCGCCCGTCACGATCTCGCTCGTCGAATCGATGCCGGATACCTGGGAAGACTCGTCTGCGAGCACCGGCTCGACATCGATGAGGCGATCGAGACCGCAGCAGATCTCGCCTACCATCTACCGAAAAAGGCGTATCCACGCCCGTCGTCTGCCCCGAAGCACTCCAGCCCCACAGCTTCGGACCACCTTGAGAGGACTCCCGCATGACCGGCACCCGCATCCGTTCCGCCGAGGTGCTCGTCACCAGCCCGAGTCGTAATTTCGTGACATTGCGCATCACAACCGAGGATGGCGTCACAGGACTCGGCGATGCCACGTTGAACGGCCGGGAGCTCTCGGTGGTCTCGTATCTGCGCGACCATGTCGTCCCCCTGCTGATCGGACGAGACGCTCATACGATCGAAGACACCTGGCAGTTTCTCTATCGAAGCGCGTACTGGCGTCGCGGCCCTGTGACGATGGCCGCGATCGCTGCCGTCGATGTCGCCCTGTGGGACATCAAGGCGAAGATCGCGGGGATGCCGCTGTACCAGCTCCTGGGAGGCGCCTCGCGCTCCGGGATCATGGCGTACGGTCATGCTTCCGGCCGCGACATCCCGGAACTTTTCGATTCGATCCGCCATCACCTCGACATGGGCTTCCGCTCGATTCGCGTGCAGACCTCCGTTCCCGGTGTGAATGCGGTGTACGGCGTCGCCGCTCAGCCGGCCGCGGGAGGTCGATACGACTACGAACCCGCACAGCGAATCCCGCTGCCCGCGGAGGAGGACTGGGACACGCGGGCCTACCTTCGCCATCTGCCCGGAGTGTTCGAGGCCGTGCGCAACGAGTTCGGCGCCGAGCTTCCGCTGCTGCACGACGGTCACCACCGCATGACCCCGATCCAGGCGGCGAAGCTTGGCAAGGAACTTGAGCCCTACGACCTGTTCTGGCTCGAGGACTGCACCCCCGCCGAGAATCAGGAGGCGCTGCGCCTGGTCCGTCAGCACACCACGACGCCCTTGGCCATCGGCGAGGTCTTCAACACGGTGTGGGACTACCAGACCCTGATCCGTGAGCAGCTCATCGACTACGTGCGCTCCGCGGTGACGCACACCGGCGGCATCACCGGGGTTCGCCGTATCCTCGACTTCGCAGCGCAGTATCAGATCAAATCCGGCATCCATGGCCCCACCGATATCTCCCCGGTCGGCATGGCCGCGGCCCTGCACCTGGATCTCGCGATCCACAACTTCGGCATTCAGGAGTACATGCAGCACTCGGATGCGACCAACGAGGTATTCCGGTCGTCCTTCACCTTCACCGACGGCTATCTGCATCCAGGCAACGAGCCGGGACTCGGCGTCGACTATGCCGATGATGCAGCTGCGGCGTTCGCCTATCAATCGGCGTACCTGCCATTCAACCGGCTTCAGGACGGCACCGTCCACGACTGGTGACCGTGACACCTCCCCTTCCTCACATCGGAGAAACCTCGTGACTTCCCTCCCCCTCGCCCACCCCGCCTGGCTCGCTCCCGGTGCGTTCGCCGCGATACGCGGTCGACGCGTACGAATAGACGCCGCCGGAGGTCCGGTTGAATCGTTGCGTGCCGACGTCATCGATGCGGGTGGTGTCATCGTCAGCGATGACGCGCAGGCCGATCTCGTCTTCACGCTCGACGAGTCTGTCGACACCGGGTTCCGTCTGGACCGCGCAGAAACGACGACGGTGTCAGCTGCCTCGACGACTTCTCTGCTGCATGGCTGGTTCCATCTCGTTCGGCTCGGGGACCGGGCGTTCAGCCCCGACCTGCCCGCCGGCCATCATCGGCCCGCGCACGCGCTGCGGATGCTGGATCACTGGGACAACGTCATCGTTCACCCTGTGATGGGACAGGTGGAGCGCGGCTACGCCGGTGGCTCGATCTTCTACGACGCCGGAGCTGTGCGCGAAGACCTGCGACGGGTACGCACCTACGCGCGCCTGCTTGCCGCCATCGGCATCGACCGCGTCTCCATCAACAACGTCAACGTCGGCGCCACAGAATCAGAGCTGCTCACCGATCGCCTGGGCGATGTCGAACGCATCGCTGAAGAGTTTCGTGTCTGGGGCGTGCGCGTGCACCTGGCCGTCTCCTTCGCCTCGCCGATGCGGCTGGGCGGGCTGAGCACTGCTGACCCGCTGGATACGAGCGTGCGCCAGTGGTGGGCGGATGCCGCGGCCCGGGTCTGGGACCGCATTCCGGATTTCGGTGGTTTCCTCGTGAAAGCGGATTCCGAAGGTCAACCCGGCCCGTTCGCCTACGGAAGAAATCACGCGGACGGCGCGAACATGCTCGCGGCAGCCGTGGCACCGCATGGCGGCGTTGTGCACTGGCGAGCCTTCGTCTACAACCACCGCCAGGACTGGCGGGACCGCCGCACTGATCGCGCGCGTGCCGCGTACGACCATTTCACACCTCTGGACGGCTCCTTCGCCGACAACGTCATCGTGCAGGTGAAGCACGGCCCGATGGACTTCCAGACGCGCGAGCCCATCTCACCGGTGCTGGCCGCCATGCCCAGCACCCGCCTCGCCGTAGAGCTGCAGGTGACGCAGGAGTACACCGGTCACCAGAAGCATGTTTGCTATCTCGGTCCGTGGTGGAGCGAGATCCTGAACTCGGCATTGGATGACAGCGGAGCGACGGTTTCTCAGATCGTGGCCGGTGGCGGCGGCATCGCGGCCGTGTCGAATGTGGGTGACGACGCCTTCTGGAGCGGTCATCCGCTCGCGCAGGCCAACCTCTACGCATTCGGCCGACTGGCTTGGGACCCGACGCTTGATCCGGCGACCGTGCTGGACGAGTGGATCTCGCTGACCTTCGCATCTCCCGATGGCCAGGTGGATGCGGCTGTCCGCGAGACGCTGCACGCGATCATGGATCGTTCATGGGAGACGTATGAGCTGTACACCGCCCCGCTCGGGGTGGGTTTCATGGTCACGCCGGGCTCGCATTACGGCCCCTCCGTCGACGGTTACGAATACTCACCGTGGGGCACCTATCATTTCGCCGATCGTGATGGGGTCGGCGTTGATCGATCCCTCTCCAGCGGCACCGGCTTTGCCGGGCAATATCTCACTCCGCTGCGTCAACAGTATGAAAGCGCCGCAACCTGCCCCGACGAGCTGCTGCTGTTCTTCCATCACGTGCCGTATTCGCACGTACTGCACTCCGGGAGCACGGTGATCCAGCACATCTACGACACGCACTTCGCCGGAGCGGATCGCGTCGATGAGATGGTCGAGCGTTGGGCGACGCTCGACGGACACGTCGAGCGCGCACTGTTCGATCGTGTCGCCGAGCGACTGGACGAACAGCGACGTTCGGCGCGCGAATGGCGCGATCAGGTGAACACCTATTTCCTGCGTAAGTCAGGTATTCCGGATGCCGCGGGGCGCACGATCCACTGAGGATCGGTGCCCCCGCGGGCTCGGCAGAAGCTCAGCGGTCGCTGCGGATGATGAGCACGTCAGTCGGCTTGAGTCGCAACGGCTCGCCAGCAGAGATGTTTCTTCCGGTGAGCACGTCAGTTCCGCCGATGTGCGCGGCCACCTCGACATCCGTGGTGGCGTGGTTCAGGAGGAACGTCGTTCGTTCATCACCGTTGTCGCGAACGCTCACCTCGAGATCCGCGATGCCGGCGTAGGGCCCGACCAGTCCGTGGCGAGCGAGGATCGTATCGATGATCCATGCCAATCCGGCATCGTCAAGTCCGGTTCCGACGTACCAGGCTTGACCGCCGCCTGGCACGTCGCGGCGGGTCACCGCAGGTGTTCCGGCATAGAAGTCGGCTCCGTACGCTCCCACGACCTCTGCCCCGAGAGGGGTCAGAAGCTCGAACACGAGTTCCGCGGCCGAGACGACCTCGCCAGCCCCCAGCGTCACGGGATTCGCCTCCCCCGGTGCGGCTGAGTCGGTTTCGTCCACCCGTACGCCGAACAGCGCACCGAGCGGGCCCGGCGCATCCGCGAGGAACGCGTTGTCGTCGACGTCGACGCGGCCCGACCAGTACGACGCGACGACGGAACCGCCCCGTCCTGCCACCGCTTCCAGCCGTTCGACGATGTCGCCAGTGAGCATATGCAGCATCGGTGCGATCACGACGTCGTACCGGCTCAGATCCGCCTGTGCGGAGATCACATCGACATCGACATGCGCATTCCACAGCGCGCGGTAGTAACCGAGAACGGTAGGGATGTACTTCGCGTGCCGGTTGAAACCATCTGTCATCTCGGCAGCCCACCACGAGTTCCAGTCGACGAGCAGTGCGATCTTCGCCGGTGTCTTCGCACCTGTGATCGTGTCGCCCACGTGCTCGAACTCGGAACCCAGAACGGCCGCCTCGGTGAACGCGCGTGTGTCGGTTCTGCCGGAGTGATCCAGCACGGCGCCATGATACTTCTCGCAGGCGCCCTTCGACTGGCGCATCTGGAAGTAGAGCACCGCATCGGCACCGTGCGCCACCGCCTGCCATGACCACAGCCGCAGTACTCCAGGACGCTTGACCGGGTTCACATCACGGCTGGCGGTGATGGTGGGAGTCTGCTCCATGACCCAGAACGGTTTGCCGCCCTTGATGCCGCGCATCAGATCGTGGGCGAACGCCATTCGCACATGCTCGCGCGAACCGGGCGGATAGTTGTCCCACGACACGAAGTCAAGATCGTCCGCCCAGGAGTGGTAGTCGAGAGGCCGGTAGGCGCCCATGAAGTTTGTCGTCACCGGTACGTCAGGGTCATGCTCTCGAATGCGCGCCTTCTCGTCGCGGAAGTTCTGCCGCATCGAATCCGATATGAAGCGGCGGTAATCCAGCGTGATGCCTTGGAACGCGGTGTGGTCCGGACCACGCCAATGCTCACTGATCTTGCTCGGTGGCACGATCTGATCCCAGTCGGTGAACAGATGCGACCAGAACGTCGCGTTCCAGGCGTCGTTGAGTCGGTCCAGCGTCTCGTACCGTTCTCGCAGCCACAGACGGAAAGCGACCGCGCAGTTGTCACACCAGCATCCGCCGTCATAGCCCCCGTACTCATTGCCGACATGCCAGGCCACCAGTGCCGGCGTTCCGGCGTATCGCTCGGCGATCCTGCCGGCCAGCTCCGCGGAGAGGCGCCGGTATACCGGCGAGTTCGGACAGGCGTTATGACGCTGCCCATAGAGGTGGCGCCGCCCTTCGAAGTCGGTGCGGTTGACCTCGGGATACTGCGTCGCAAGCCACGGCGGAAGCGCAGCCGTCGCGGTTGCGAGCACGATATTGCGGCCTCCGGCGACGGCACGCGCAACAATCTCATCGAGACGCGAGAAGTCGTAGGTGCTCTCGTCCGGCTGCAGGTATGACCAGGCGAACACGCCGATGGTCACCGTGTCGATCCCCGCGAGGTCAAATGCTGCGTAGTCGTCTTCCCAGACCGGACGAGGCCACTGCTCAGGGTTGTAGTCGCCACCATAGAGAATCTTCATTCGCGCTGCGCTTCCAATCGGCTTTCTTCAGGGTTGGGAACAATGAACTGGTCGGCGACTCCTCGGAGCACCGGGCGCTCGTTGCGCAGCAGCAAGGCCGCCCACACCACCGACAGCAGAGTCACGACAAGCTCTGAGGAGAAGATGACGGCGGCGGCAGCGAGCACAAGCAGGGAGAGCACTCCGAGAGAGGAGAGCGGGCGACGGGCCAGGAAGACGACACCGAGCCGGAGCGCGTCCACGAAACGGAACGCGAAGAATGTGCTGATCGCCATCGCATGTACCGCGATCACGGTGAGCGTGGCGAAGATGACGATGAGGACGAGCGCGTAGCCGGTGGAGATACCCGCTGCCTCGCTGTTGGCGAGCACCATGGCGATCAGCGCACCCAGCAGCAGCAGCGGAAGCCACAACCGGAGCACGTCGACGAGGTTGCTGCCGAAACCACGCCAGTACGCCCGCCATGGCGTCGCATCATCATCATGGACGCGGCGAGATAGGGCCGAGGTGCCGGCGGCAAAGGCCGGAGCAAGCGGAATCATGGCCGCCGCATACAACGGAATATTGCTGGCTGAGCGATCCAGAAGCATGACCGCGACGAGCGTGGGCAGTTGGGTGAGGGCCATGAGGAGCCCGATCATCATGTACCAGTAGATGACAGTGGAGGCTCGTCCGAGCGGGCCTTGGCCGAACTCGCGAGCACCGGCTATCGGCTGACGCGGCGGGGCCGGTTCGAACAGAAGCTCAGGCATGTCCGTCTCTCTCATGTCCTCGGAAGGGAGATGCGGCTACCGACCGCATCTCCCTCCCGTATGTGTTGCAGTGAATCAGTTGGCAGACTTCGCCCGCTCGAGTGCGCCGTTCATCGTGTCGATGAGCTGCTTTCCGCCCTGTGCATCGATCTCGGCGACGAAGGCATCCCAGTCGTCGAAGGAGCGCTGCCCGGTGACGAAGGCAGCGGTTGCCGCCATCACGGCATCCTTCAGCTGCGTGTCCAGCAGGGAGTTCTGCTCGAGTTCAATCTCGTCGAGCGGAGCAGCGGGAGCTACCGGGACGATCTCCTTCACAGCGAGCACCTGGTCGGTCCATTCCCGCGTCTCATCTGACATGACAGACTGCAGCAGGTCCTTGGAGGAGCCGTTCGCCAGCAGGAAGACACCGTTGGAGTAGCCGAAGTCTGCGTTGAGCTTCTTGGGTGCGTCCGGGTTGAGAGCGTTCCATCCGATCTCGGGCAACAGCTCGCGCTTGCCGTCAGCATCCTTTGTGAAGGTCTCGCCCTCCACACCCCACTGGGCGAACTCGATGCCCTCGTCGGAGTAGTACAGCCAGTCCACGAACTGCAGCATGGCGAGGAAATTGGCATTGTCCTTCGCGTCGTCCGAGATCATGACGCCGGAGGAAAGCCGGCTGCCTGTGAGGTAACCGCCGGCGGGCCCGCCCGGAAGAACAACCATCTTCAGCGACGCCTCGGTGTTGCCAGCATCCGCGAACTTGCTTCGGTAGCTGTTGATCTCCTGCGTGTTGCCGGAGATAGCAGCGGTCTGACCGGAGACGAACTTCTGAATGGCCTGGTCATCGCTCTGCGTAATTTCGGGGTCGAGCAGACCGGCATCGACAAGACCGGCCGCGTACTCGAGCAGCTCCTTGTAGCCGTCAGTCGTCCCGGTGAACTGGAACTCGCCGGAAGCCTCGTCGAAGCGGTTGTTGCTGTATCCCCAGCCGGCGATCGTGTCGTAGTTGGGGGCGATGTACTGCAGCATCGCACCCAGTGGCTGCGAATCCGTCCATCGATCTGACATCGCAAAAGAGAGGTCGGGGTTCGCCGCGGTCACCTCGGCCAACTGCTCGGCGAATTCCTCCCAGGTTTCGGGATCTTCGGTGATGCCCGCCTTCTCGAAGAGGTCTTCGCGGATGACAACCGAGTACTGCACATCGGGGATCTCTCGAACTCCGGGGAGCAGGTAGTACTTGCCATCCGCCTGGCGGTGAGCATCAAGTTCGTCCTGCAGACCCCAGTCCTTCGCCTTCTGTTCGAAGTTGGGCATGTACTGCACGTAGTCCGAGACCGGGAGCACCGCGCCACCCGAGACGAACTGCGTTTCCTGACCGGGATACGTGACCGGAATCAGAGCGGATGCATCGCCTGCTCCCACGAGCAGCGACTTCTTGTTGTCCCAGTCGGCGAGCGGAATATCAGTGCGATCGAAGGTGACGTTGTTGTCTTCTTCGAGGTGTTTGAAGACCGACCAGTCCTCCTGCACGGAGTAGTTGGGGTGGTCGCGATACATCAGCGAGAATTCGACGGGCTCGGTCGCCTTGAACGTAGTTCCGGCAGCGAAGTCCTCCATCGCTCCGACGGACTGGTCCGCACCGATCTCGCCCGCTGCGCCTTGTTCGTCACCTCCATCCGCGGGTGACGAACATGCTGCGAGTGAGATCGTGAGGGCGGCAACGATGCCGACCGCAACGCGTTTCTGTGACGTTCTCATGGTTCTCCTTAGTGACGGTCTTTCGGGTGGTTTCGTCTCGCGTTCAGCCCTTGACGGAGCCGAGCATCACGCCCGAGACGAAGTACTTCTGGATGAAGGGATAGAGACAGACGATGGGCAAAATGGTGAGCAGCATGGTGACTGATTGGATATTGGCGCCGATTTGGACGGCATCCCCCGCTCCACCGGTGATCGCCTCGGTGCCGGTGGCCGACGCGATCAGATTCCGGAGATACATGGTCACCGGGAACAGGTTCTTGTCGTCGAGGTAGAGGAATGCGCCGAACCAGGCGTTCCACATGCTCACGGCGTAGAACAGGGTCATCGTCGCCAACACCGCTTTGGACAGCGGCAGCACGACTCGTCCGAGCGTTCCATACGTGGACAGGCCGTCGATGGCCGCTGCTTCTTCCAGCTCCGTCGGGAAGTTCTCGAAGAAGGACTTCATGACGAGCAGGTTGAACACCGAGATCGCACCAGGCAGCACGATCGCCCAAATGGTGTTGCGCATGCCAAGCACGTTGCCGATCAGGATGTAGTTCGGGATCATGCCGCCGGAGAAGAACATCGTGAAAACGGCAACCCCGATGAAGAAGGAGCGCCCCTTCAAATACGGCCGACTGATCGCGTACGCGTACGTTGTCGTCAGCACCATGGCGATCAACGTGCCCAGCACGGTGTACACGATGGTGTTGCGGTAGTTGATCCAGAACATCGGATCGCTCAGCACGACGATGAACGTCTCGGTGTTGAACCCGCGCGGAATGAGGTTCACCTCGCCCGCGGCGATGTATCCCTCCGAAGAGAACGCTTTCGCGAACAGGTTCAGGAACGGATACAGGATCACGCCGGTGATGATCAGGAGAACGATCACGTTGATGACGCGGAACACCCGATACCCGGTCGACTCCCTGATTGCGCCATTCTCTCGCCGCACCGATGCGATGTCGGGGGTGGCGATGGCTTCGGTCACCACAGAGATGCTCCAACCGTGCGGCGCGAAATATAGTTCGCGGAGAGGATAAGGACAAGACCGATCAGCGCCTCGAACAGTCCCACGGCCGTGCCGTAGGAGAACTGCGCTGACTGGATGCCGACGCGATACAGGTAGGTCGAAATGACGTCGGCGGTCGCGTAGATCAGCGGGTTCTGCAGGAGCAGAACCTTTTCAAAACCGACGGCCATGAAAGTGCCGATGTTCAGGATCAGCAGCACCATCATGGTCGGGCGGATGCCGGGAAGAGTGATGTGCCAGGTCTGCTGCCAACGGTTGGCTCCGTCGATGCGAGCAGCTTCGTAGAGTTGATCATCAAGCGTCGACAGCGCCGCGAGGTAGAGGATCGTCCCCCATCCGACGGTCTGCCAGACCTCGGAGGTGATGTAGATGGAGCGGAACCACTCCGGCCGCTGCATGTAGGAGATCGCATCGCCGCCGAGAGCTTCCACAATCTGGTTGACCGTGCCGTTGAGAGACGTGATCTGAAGAACCAGGCCGGCGACGATCACGATCGACATGAAGTGCGGCAGGTACGAGATCGTCTGCACGATCTTCTTGAATCTGCGCGAGCGCAACTCGTTCAGCATCAACGCCAGCACGATCGGCAGCGGAAAGCAGATCAACAGCGTGAGAGCGCCCAGGACCACCGTGTTCCAGAAAACCTGCCAGAACTGAGCGTTGTTGATGAACATCTCGAAGTAGTAGAAGCCGACCCATTCATCGCCGAGCATCGATCCACCGGGGCGGAATCGGCGGAACGCGATGATGTTTCCCACCATCGGCGCATACCGAAAGATCAGCAGAAACAGCAACGGCAGGAGCAGGAGCGAGTAGAGCTGCCAGTCTTTTCTCAGCGCTCGTTTCCACGAACGGCCAGGGCGAAGCTTCTTGTCCGCTTTGCGTCGCTGCGCCGGTGTTGGCGCGACCACGGTCGCTTTCGTGCTCAGTTCGTCAATCACCGCCATTGAATGACTCCTTTGTCTTCGCATTCTGGGCTCGGCACACGTGCCGGCGGACGCTCGTGAGTCGAGCGAGAGAAACTATCGTGGACTTCGTCGATAGCGCTTTTCAGAACGTAGACCGCGGGCGCACTGCAAGTCAAGCTAACTTTCAGAAGTAGTCAGAATTTGGCCCGTTTTATCAATGGAAAACGTTCGCAAGGTTTGCAACGTTTACGTGAATCGGTGAGTTTTACTCCCGCTGGCGCCTTGCTGATATATTTCGTCCAGAGCCCCGAATCCGCAGGTAGCAGAAACTGGTCACCGATGACTTCTCCCGTTCCCCGGCGTAACACCGGTCAGTCGACGATCGCTTCGGTCGCCGCCGAGGCCGAAGTGTCTGTGCCCACGGTCTCCAAGGTGCTCAACGGCCGACCCGGCGTATCTGACGCGACGCGGGCGCGCGTAGAAGCAGTGATGCGCGAGCGCGACTTCCGCCGCAGCGCCCGCGGACCGGCACCAGCGCGTGTCCCCCTCGTGGACCTCGCCTTCCACGAGTTGTCCTCCACCTGGTCGATCGAGATCATCCGCGGGGTCGAAGCCGCGGCGGCGGACGCCGGGGCAAGTGTCGTGGTCTCAGAGTTCAGCGGCAAGCGACGGCCCCAGCAGAGCTGGATGGACGCAGTGCTCGCCCGCCGCCCCGTCGGCGTGATCCTGGTGCTGTCGGCGTTGGAGGAACAACAGCAGCACCAGCTCGAGAGCAGATCGATTCCGTTCGTCGTCCTCGACACGGCCGGTGAGCTTCCGCCCGGCGTCGCGACCGTCGGCTCCAACAACTGGAACGGCGGCCTGGTGGCCACGCGACACCTCGTTGAGCTCGGTCATCGGCGGATCGCGGTCATCTCCGGCCCCGAGGATCTGCTGTGCTCACGTGCGCGCATCGATGGCTTCCGAAGCGCCCTGGGCGCTGCGGGGCTCGCCGTGCACGCGGATCTCATCGTCCACGGAACATTTGAGATCGAAGCGGGCTATGAGCATGCTCGCCGGATGCTCGTTCGCCAGGACCGCCCGACCGCGATCTTCGCCGGCTCAGATCTGCAGGCGATCGGAGTGTTGCGCGCCGCGGCTGAGCTCGGTCTCGCTGTGCCCCGCGATCTTTCCGTGGTCGGCTACGACAACCTTCCTGTGACGCAGTGGTTCAGCCCGGCCCTGACCACCGTGAACCAGCCGCTCAAAGCCATGGCCTCAGCAGCGACCACGATGTTGATGCAGCTCGCACGCGGTGAGAAGCCAGCGTTGTCTCGCATCGATCTGGCAACTGATCTCGTGGTGAGAGAAAGCACCGCACCGCCTCTGTCAGGGAGTATTTGATGGCATATTTCGATATGGCGCTGCCCGCACTGCAGGAGTATCTGCCCGAACTGGATGAGCCGGCCGACTTGGATGCATCCTGGACGGCGACGCTCGCAGATGCTCGCCGGCATCCGACGATCGTGAGCATCGAGCAGATCGATACCGGACTCGCGATGATCGACACCTGGGATGTGACGTTCGCCGGCTACGCCGGCGACCCCATTCGTGCCTGGTACTCGCGCCCCGCCGGCGTCACGGGCACTCTGCCGGCGGTCGTCGAATACCTCGGCTACGGGCGTGGTCGAGGACTCGCGCACGAGCGCATCACCTGGGCAGCTGCCGGATACGCCCATCTGCTGATGGATTCACGGGGGCAGGGCGGTCAGTACGGCTCGGGCGGCGCTACCGCAGACCCGCACGGGGCAGCACCGGCAGCACCAGGGTTCTTGACGCGGGGCATCCTCGATACCGAAACGCACTACTACCGACGTCTCATCACCGATGCGGTGCGAGCGGTTGACGCGGTGCGCGCGCTGCCGGGCGTCGACGGTTCGCGGGTGACGCTGGTGGGTAACAGTCAAGGCGGTGGACTGGCTCTCGCAGCCGCCGGGCTATCAGATTCGCTCGCCGGATTGATCGCGAGCGTGCCGTTCCTGTGTCATCCCGCTCGCGCACTGGAGATCACGGAGCAGCACCCGTGGGGCGAGGTACTGCAGTTCCTGTCGGTGCAGCGCGGAGCCGAGGCCGAAGTGATGCGCACCCTG
The DNA here is from genome assembly GCF_051842855.1 of Microbacterium sp. A94. Lineage (NCBI taxonomy): Bacteria > Bacillati > Actinomycetota > Actinomycetes > Micrococcales > Microbacteriaceae > Microbacterium > Microbacterium sp. A94. Next base: position 1,072,309 of record NZ_JBPXMU010000001.1, read on the forward strand.
TCCTACGTGGATGCGGCGTCCCTGGGTCGGCGCTCTGACGCCCCCGCGCTGTTCGCGGTTGGGCTCCGCGACTCGATCTGCCCTCCGTCGACCGTGTTCGCGGCGTTCAATCACTACGGATCTCTCAGCGGGAATGAACCAGAGAAACAGATCGAGGTCTACCCGCACAATCATCATGAAGGCGGTGACGCGCATTTCGTGCGGCGATCGCTCGCAGCGGTTGCGCAGTGGGCACCGAGTCCGTTGAGCGCGGCCGCAGCCTTGGCTACAGCTCGCTGACGCTTCCCGCCTCAACGTGCCAGCGTCGGTTCGTCGTCACGGTGTCGAGCATCCGTCGATCGTGCGTCACCAGCAGCAGCGTTCCGGCATAGGACTCCAGCGCCTGCTCGAGCTGCTCGATCGCGGGCAGGTCGAGGTGGTTCGTCGGTTCGTCGAGCACGAGCAGGTTCACGCCTCTTGCCTGCAGGAGCGCCAGGGCCGCACGGGTGCGCTCCCCCGGTGAGAGTTCGTCGACCGGGCGATCGACATGGTCGGCTCGCAGGGCGAACTTCGCCAGCAGCGTGCGCACCTCACCGGACGCCATCTCCGGCACGAGTTCCTCGAAAGCCACAGCAAGCGGCTGGTGCCCTGTCAGCAGCGAACGGGCCTGATCGATCTCACCGATTCGGATGCTGGCGCCGAGGCTCGCCGTGCCGTCATCCGGTTGCTGTCGTCCGAGCAGCGCCCGCAGCAGCGTGGATTTCCCTGCGCCGTTGGGGCCGGTAATGCCGATCCGATCGCCCGCGTTCACCTGCAGCGAGACCGGGCCGAGCGTGAACGCACCCTGTGAGTAACGGGCGCCGCTGAGCGTCGACACCACGGAACTCGAGCGCGGCGCCGCTCCGATGGTGAATTCGAGCTGCCACTCTTTACGCGGCTCTTCGACCTCGTCGAGCCGAGCGATGCGGCTCTCCATCTGCCTGACTTTCTGCGCCTGCTTCTCACTGGATTCTGTCGATGCCCGGCGTCTGATCTTGTCGTTGTCCGGAGCCTTTCGCATCGCATTTCGCACGCCCTGGCTCGACCATTCCCGTTGCGTGCGCGCACGTGAGACGAGATCGGCCTTCTTGTCTGCAAACTCGTCGTACTTCTCACGCTGATGACGACGCAGCGTTGCCCGCTCTTCCAGATACGAATCGTATCCACCGCCGTAGATGCGATTACTTCCCTGTGCGAGATCGAGTTCCAACACCCGCGTCACACAGCGCGCCAGGAACTCGCGGTCGTGGCTGACGAGAACGACGCCGCCGCGCAGGCCGCGCACGAACGCCTCCAAACGTTCCAGCCCATCCAGGTCGAGGTCGTTGGTGGGCTCGTCCAGGAGGACGATATCGAAGCGCGAAAGAAGCAGCGCGGCCAGTCCGACACGGGCGGCCTGACCCCCGGAGAGCGAAGTCATCGCAGCCTCTGTGAGCTGCGTGTCGCCCGATTCGAGCCCCAGATCGGCGAGCACTGCCGGGATGCGCTCTTCCAGATCTGCGGCGCCGCTGGCAAGCCAGCGCTCCAGTGCCGTCGAATAAACATCGGCTGGGTCTGCCCCACCGGCATCCGCTCCTGTTGTATCGCCGAGAGCAGCGGCGGCGGCATCCATGTCTCTGGTCGCCTGTGCGCATCCGGTGCGCCGACCGATGTATTCGGCGACCGTCTCCCCCACGATGCGCTCGTGCTCCTGTGGCAACCACCCGACGAAGGCATCCGCTGGCGACAGCGCGATCGTACCTTCCTGGGGCTCATCGATGCCCGCGAGCAGACGAAGCAGCGTGGATTTTCCCGCACCGTTGGCGCCGACCACACCGATCACGTCGCCGGCGGCAACTGTCAGATCCAGCCCATCGAACAGTGTGCGGTGGCCGTATCCGCCGGCAAGGTCTTGAGCGACGAGCGTTGCAGTCATTGCTCAATCCTTGCATCGCTTCGGCGCTCGGATGCTAACGTCCTGTCTGTGTCTGATCTCAATGACTGGATCCGTCTCTGCAACCTCGTGGACGACGACCCTGAACTTCTTCCCACTGTGCGATCTGCCGCCGCGAGCGGTGACGATGAAGCGTGGGCAGCGCTGCTGGACGGCCTCGATGACGCGGGGGCTCTCGCGTATCTGGATCGGGGTGACACCGCTGTCGAACTCGCCGATGCGCTGGCCCAGCTTCCCCGCGTCTTCGCCTCCGGTGCTGAGGTCGATGAAGTCGGTGATGTGGACGGGCCTCTGCCTGTTGCGATCGCTCGAGCAGACAGCATCCTGGCTCCTTTCGGGCTTCGTGCGGTGTATCTCGAAGAAGACGCCGAGTCTTTTCCTCTGGTTGTCGTGCCGGCGTCGAATGCGGCTGAGATTCTCGAGATCGCAGAGCGGCTGGGCTTCACCGCACGCGTGTTCTCCTGATCGGATGCTGTAGCAGACTGATCAGATGGATGATCTGCACGTGCCACCAGGGCCGGGTGCTCCGCACGGGCTGCGCATACCCGCAGCTGACCTGGTCGAGCAGTTCTCTCATGCTTCGGGCCCGGGCGGCCAGGGGGTCAACACCACCGACTCTCGGGTTCAACTCAGCTTCGATATCGCAACGACGATGGCGTTGAGCGACGTTCAACGTCGACGTGTGCTGATGAGACTTGCCGATCGGCTTTCCGGCTCGGTGCTCACCATCACTGCGGCGGAGCACCGGTCGCAACGCCGCAATCGCGTTGCGGCGAGAGAGCGGCTGAGCGCTCTGCTGCGTGATGCGATCGCGCCGGAGGCCGTACGCCGTGCGACCAAACCGACCAGAGGCTCGCAACGTCGCCGGTTGGACGGTAAACGCCAGCGGTCTGAGACGAAGGCGGCACGCCGACGACCGGGATTCCCGGACTGATGGCGCGAACGTCAGTTCTGAGCGAAGCGTCCGCGCAGTGCGTCGATGCCCTGTTGCGCGCCACGCCGAACGTCGACTTCCGGATCCTTCAGCAGCGGTCGCATCCGGTCGATGTCGTCGAGTGATCCGACCGCGCCGAGGGCTCGGACCGCCGCGACGCGGACGCGTGGCACGGTGTCGGTGAGTAGACGTGCGAGAGCCGATGCCGCTGCCAGTTCACGCGCGGCAGCGACGCGCGCAGCCATCTCGCGTACGCGCCAGGCCGGGTTGCTCAGGGCATCAAACACGGCCGGTGCTGCCGAGTCTTCCCAGACGTAGAGCAGAGCGCGAAGGCCCCACAGCTCCGGCCAGTAGAGAACGGGGGCGCCATCGAGGATGCCCTTTGCATGCTCTCCTCCGACGAAGAGCAGGAAGTCTTCGCCCTCGTTGTTGCCGGCGAGCAGAGAAAGCGAGCGTTCGATCACACCGGCCTCGGTGTATCGCTCGACCGCAGCCGCCAGTCGTCGTTCAAGGGGCAGATCGACAGGAATGGAGGCGGAGTCATCCGCAGAGTTTCGAGGCACAGATCAACCCTAGGCTCTCAGCAGCATTCCTGCGAGACGCGGAGAGTCAATCCCAGTCGAGATACTCCTCGATGATGACGGCGGTCTCGATCGGGTGCGTCGCCGGGAACAGATGATCGGCACCGCTAACGGTTTTGATGCTGGCGCGCTCTGGCGCGGTGGCCTGCAGCTTCTCAGCATCCGCAAACAGGTTTTTCTTGTCCTCGGATGCCTGAACGATCAGAACCGGGATTGCCGGGGCAAGCGGAATCTGCTCGTCTTCGACTCCGAGCAGCAAGAGACCGTTCACACGGTCGCCGTGTGTCGCAGCGAAAACTCGGGCCACGGTACCGCCGGCCCCGTACCCGCCGATCCAGGTGTCTGCGAGTTCGAGGTGGTCGATCACCGCAAGGGTGGCTGCCACACGGTCGCTCATGGGCACGTCGACGCCGTTCGACTGACCACGAGATTCGATTCGGACGACGTGGAAGCCTGCTTCCTCTGCCAGGTAATGCGAAACGACTCCCAGCCCGTCTGCGTCCAGATCTCGGTCTGAGATCAGCACCAGCGACACCGGGCCTTCGCCTTCGTCGATATACGGCACGACATGGCGTTCCGTTTCAAAGATGCGCTTGTGCGTCACTGTCGTCTGTCCTCCTGTGTCGTCGATTCATTCCACCACCGCTGCGAGCGAAAGGGAACGCCACCACGTTACCGGTTGGGGATCGGCGTGGAACCGTGCGCGAGACACGTACAGTCAAAGAAGGAGCTGATTTTGGTTCCCCAATGATGGGAGTCCGGATGTCCGGCACTACTCAACCTTCCGCTCACGCCCCCACCGACTTGCTCACCCTCGGGTTGCTCGCGGGCTCGTCGATGGAGAACGAACGGCGACTTCCCGTACATCCCCACCACTTGGACCGGATCGATCCAGACGTGCGCGCGCGGATGATTGTCGAGCGTGGCTACGGCTCTGACTTCCAGCTGGAACCTGGTTACGTCGAGTCACGCGTCGGCCGGATCGCGGAACGATCCGAAGTGCTCGAATCTGCTGATGTCCTCCTTCTACCCAAGCCACAAGCTGCGGATGTGGCGATGATCCCGGAGGGCCGTGTGCTGTGGGGATGGCCGCACTGCGTGCAGGATGCGGAGATGACGCAGACGGCGATCGATCGCCGGCTCACACTAATCGCCTTCGAGGCGATGAACCATTGGGCTCCAGGCGGAGATCTCAGCCTGCACGTGTTCCACAAGAACAATGAGTTGGCCGGCTACAGCTCGGTACTGCACGCTTTGAGATTGATCGGCTCGACGGGTGATTATGGGCCTCGTCTCAGCGCGGTTGTCATCGGCTTCGGCGCCACGGCACGAGGTGCCGTGACGGCGCTGAACGCGCAGGGGATCCACGACATCCAGATTCTCACCCAGCGTGGTGTCGCAGCCGTCGCTTCACCAATTCACAGCGCGCACATCGCCCAGCTCAACACCGACGGCGGCGCGACCCATCTCAGTGAGGTCCTCACACAGAGCGGCAACGTCCTGCTCCCAGAGTTTCTGGCATCGCACGACATCGTCGTCAACTGCACTTTCCAGGACGTCGCTGCGCCGTTGACCTATCTGAGGACAGCGGACCTGGAGCATTTCGCTGCGGGAAGCCTAATCATCGACGTTTCGTGCGACCTGGGCATGGGTTTCGAGTGGGCACGGCCCACCACATTCGAGGAGCCGATGTTCACCGTCGGTCACGGTGTGAACTACTACGCCGTCGACCACAGCCCGTCGTACCTGTGGAACTCATCCACCTGGGAGGTCAGCGAGGCCATCCTGCCGTTCATGCGAACGGTCATGGAAGGGCCGTCCGCATGGGCGACGAATGTCACCCTCTCCCGCGCGATCGAGATCCAGGACGGCGTCATCAAGAATCCGAGCATCCTGAGTTTTCAGAATCGCAGTTCGGACTATCCGCACGCGCTAGCCGTCTCGGCGCCCTAGTTCTGATCCGCCTTGCTCCGCGTTCGTGCTGGCTCTAGCACCGGCAACGCGACGATCGTGCAAACATTGGGTGCGGACAACGTGGGTAATCCGCAACGGCAGCTCTCAGAAGGGATGAATATGGCACAGGATTTCGGGATCATCATCTCCCAGGGCCGCGTTGCGGACCGCACGGATGGTGCGCTGCGAGGAGCGCTCGCGGCCGGGGATGCGTTGAGCGCCTACCTCGGTCGCACTCCGGTCATCGTCGGGACGCCTTCTCCAGCAACGGTAGACGACTGGAGTGTCGCGCTTCCCGCTGCACGGCAGACGTTGGAGGGCCTGCGGGATGCCGTCAGCGCTGTCCTGGATGCCGGTCAGGTGCCGCTTCTTCTGACCAACACGTGCGCTGCGAGCTTGGGAACACTGCCGACAGTCGCGGCCCGTCAGCCCGGAGCGGTCGTGCTGTGGATCGATGCCCATGGAGACTTCAACACCCCGGAGAGCACCGGCTCCGGATACCTCGGTGGAATGGTACTCGCGGCCGCATGCGGGCTGTGGGACAGCGGCCACGGCGCAGGTCTGAATCCGGAGCAGGTCATCGTCGTGGGTGGACGCGATATTGACCAGATCGAGGGTGATCTCCTGGTAGAAGCCGGCGTTCGCGTGCTGCCTCCGAGTGAAAGCACTCCGGCACGCGTGGCGGAGCTGGTAGCCGGCCGTGACGTGTGGATCCATGTCGACTGGGATGTGCTCGAGCCGGGTTATATCCCCGCGGCATACCGCGTGCCGGACGGGTTGCTGCCGCATCAGATCGCTGACATCTTCGCGGCGCTCCCGGCGGATCGCGTCAAGGGCGTGGAACTCGCAGAGTTCGAATACGGTGCTCCCGAAGTCCCGTCACCGGTCAGCATCGAACTCATTCTCGAGACATTCCAGGCTCTGCGGCGCTGAGACGAGGTGGCCGCTGCCTCAGATGCGTCGGTTGCGTCGGCGCTAGATGACAGCCACGATCTTGCCGCGCGTATGGCGCGCACGCATTCCGGTTAGCGCTGCATCAATTCCATCGAGACCGATGACCTGTGCGATCGGCACCACAAGACGGCCGGCGGCCACTTGGTCAAGCAGGTCGGTCAGCATGATGCTGAGGTCGCGGCGGTGGCGATCTTCGCCGTGGCTGTAAGCGGCACCAAGAGAAATTTCGTGAACCGATGGCGAGATGCCGAAAGACGGAATCGCGTGCAGATCCGGCAGACCTGCGATGCAGGCGATGCCACCGGCATACCTCAGCATGGCGAGGTGGCGCGTGGCGCTTGCTGAGCTGACGGCGTCCACGATTGCATCGAGACCGCGGCCATCATTGGCAGCACGAATCTGTTCGGCTGCATCTGCGGCGCGGGAATCGATGATGGCGGCGGCTCCGAGGAGCATGACATCCTCATGCCCGTGCGAGGCAAGTGCAATAACGTGCGCACCGGCCTGCGCGGCAAGCTGCACGGCGAATCCGCCAACTCCCCCGGTGGCTCCAGTAATGAGGACGCTCTGCCCCGAACGGACAGTGAGCCTGCGGTGTACGGCTTGATACGCAGTCATGCCGGCGCACGGAACGGCTGCTGCCTGGGTAAAAGAGACGCCGTCCGGGATCCGTGCCAGAACTTCCGCGCGGAATATGGCGAACTGTGCCGCCGCACCGGGAGCGCGGAGGTCGCCGTGAGCGGCGACTCGATCACCAACGCGCCACTCGGTGACGCCATCACCGATCGCGTCGACGACACCTGCTGCGTCCAAGATCGGCACGTGCGGCCAGGACCACTCCGCGTTTCCCGACGCGACAAGGTCTGCATCCACAGGATTCAGGCCGACCGCCTCAACCTTGATCCGCACGTGACCAGGACCCGTTTGCGGGATAGCTGAATCGACCAACGCAAGCGGCACTCCGGCCCGCTTCTGCGCAAGAGAAAGCATCGTGATGCCATCTTATACAGCCGGATGACGCTAGCCCTCAGGCTGGCTGCGTGATGCAGAGCTGCTCGCGGCCCCGCCGGCAGGCGGATCCGCATCGTTCAGTTCCTCACTAGTGCTCGCGCGCGCCAGCGACCAGCGCGGTGCTCGAGCTCGATCGGGTGCTCGGAGCACTCACTCACCAGCTCGGTCGTCAGCAGGCAGCCAAGAGACACGCCTCAGTCGCCCGCCATCGCCCGCAGCGCCGCGAGGTGCGCGTCGAAAGCCCGGCGACCCTGTGCGGTGAGTTTGACTGTGGTCGTCTGCCGCGCGTCCGCTCGCTGAGGCGAGGCCTGCTTACTCGTGACGAGATAGCCGATTTCGACGAGGTTTCTCACGGTCTTCGACAGGTTTGCCTCGCTGAGCTCTAGCGTCGCGGCAATCGCGGCGAAATCCGCATTGGCGAGCGGGCGCAGCATTGCACACAGACGCAGCCGGGTTGGCGCGTGGATCGCCTCGTCAAAGCGGGGTTCAGCCCGCATGGCGCACCTCGGCAGCATACGCGCGGTCATACGCCACGACGATGAGCGCGGTGGCGACGCCCGCGGCCACCGCGACGGCAACCACCCATCCGGTCAGACCGAACAGCGCGAATCCCAGGCTGAGTACAACCGAGAAGAAGATAATCAAGAAGAGCGGAACCAACAACCACCACCCGCGAGGACCAGCCGGTCGGGTAATGCCGAAGCCACTGCGCTTACGAAAGAGCAGCTCAACGCCGACGAACACCCCCACGCTGAGCGCAAAGGGCAACCACGCCCATGCCAGCCCGGCCGCGGGTGCCCCGATGATCAGCGCCACTCCCAACCCCTGCGCAGGTGCAGCCCACCAGGTTTCGGCCGTGATCCGTTCGCCGATTCGGCCACGGTCAGTGCTGAGATCCTCGAGCACGGATGCAGCGTCACGCTGATTCTCGAAATGACTTTCCATGCGGTTGAGTCAATCACTCAACCATTAGTTAAGCAACTTCGCACCCATGCCAGGAGATCGACCGATGCATGGCGGAAACTGATGGCGGTGCCGACTGGATGTTCGGCCGGCAGGAACTGCACGCCACTGTGGGCATCCGGGCGGCCGCTGAGCGGCGGACAGCGATCGGCTCAGTATGTGAGGAAAGAGGACGACTGAGCACGTTGCGCAGCCGTCGCTCCGGAGTTCAGATCCACACACCAACTCGGATACACCCGGAAGCCACGTTTGCCTGGCCACACTCCCGACGTGATGCCCAGCCGGGCGAGATCCGCAGCGGTGAACCGAAAGACGCCGCGTCTGCCCAGTTGCTCCACGAAGACCAGCAGCCCCGCGGCAGGATCATCTTCACTGAACGGGGTCGTCACTCCATCAGCGCCTCGCCTCCAGAAGGCGACGAATGCACCCGGTTTGGTTGGAGTGTTCCGCGCAGTTCGAATATGCCATGAGTCGCGGTCGATCTGCACGATTCCCGACTCGTAGTCGCTGTTCTGCTCCTCCGGCGCAATCGCGAGAGCGAACCCCATCTCAGCAGCGTATGCCTCGAAGGCAGGAAAGTTCACGCGACAACACTATCGCTTGAGATTGCGCCGTTCTTCCGCCAGGATCCCACCGAACCCTCCGCACAAGATGCCACCCTATGCCGGCCGGGTACTGCGCGACGCAAGCAAGCACCCAGAGCAGAGACGATCAAACATTGAAGCGAAATTCCACCGAGTTCCGGCACGGAGCACCCCCTGGGTCCGTGCCCTAAGACCCCGTGTCGGAACAGCCCCGCGGAGCGAAAGGGCGCGGCCTATACTCAAGCCATGAGGAACGAGATATCGTTCACGACCTCCGCAGACGGCACGAATATTGCGTGGTCCCGTCACGGCGAAGGGCCACCGCTTGTGCGAACGGGTACCTGGCTCACGCACCTCGAATATGACTGGTCTAGCCCGGTGTGGAGTCACTGGCTGGAGACGCTTGGCCAGCACTTCAGTTACATCCGCTACGACGCCCGCGGCAACGGGCTGTCAGACCGTAATCCGAGCGATTACAGTCTGCCTGCAATGCTGGCAGACCTTGAAGCAGTCGTGGATGCCGCGCGGCTTCCGAGCTTTGCCCTGTTAGGTATGTCGCAGGGCGGCGCCGTGGCCGCGGAGTACGCGCAGCGCCACCCGGAACGGGTCAGTCATCTCATCCTGCTGGGCGCATACGGCCGAGGCATAATGGCGCGGAACCCTGGCGCGGCGGTTCGTGAGGAGATGAAGCTCGAGCGCCAGATGATCAAGGTGGGCTGGGGGCGCGCTGACCCAATTTATCGCCGCGTCTTCACCTCTTCATTCATTCCCGGCGCGAGCGAGACGCAGATGCGTTGGTTCGATGACCTTCAACGTTTGTCGATGACGCCGGAGGCTGCCCTAGCCAGCAGCATCGCCAGAGCGAGTGTTGACGTGAGTGCCTCCGCATCCGCTGTTACCGCCCGCACTCTCGTGTTGCACGCGGATGGAGACCGCGTTGTCCCGTTTGAGGAAGGACGGCGGTTAGCGGGCCTCATCCCCAGCGCCAGGCTCGTCTGTTTGCACGGGAAGAACCACATTCTATTGGCCGATGAGCCCGCCTGGGGTGAGTTCGTCGAAGAAGTGACTGCTTTCGTCGGCGCAGCGGCAGTTAACCCTCCGACCGCTGGCCTGACGAGCCGTGAACTTGAGGTAGTGCGCCTTGTTGCCCAGGGATTGAGCAACCACGAGTGCAGCAGCCGACTGTCGATGAGCACGCGAACCGTCGAACGCCACCTCTCCAACGTCTATGCGAAGCTCTCGCTCTCGGGTAAGTCCGCGAGAGCTGCAGTCGCTGCACGGCTGACCGAACTGGAACGCGACGCGCTAGACGCGTGAGCAGTGGGTGGTTCCCGACATCCGCGCCCAGAATACGCGCGAAATGTGGCGGATATCACCGATGCGACCACCCCGGCATCGGCCTAGCGTGAAATCAGTTACACAAACCGCAAATCCACACTCTAGGAGGACGACATGCCATTCATCAACGTCAAGATCATCGAAGGCGTATTCACGTCAGAACAGAAGCACGAGATCATCAAGAATCTCACCGACACCATGGTGCAGATCGAGGGCGAGAATATGCGCTCCGTGACCTCGTGCGTGATCGAGGAGGTCGGCAGCGGTGACTGGGGAATCGCCGGGAAGCCTCTGACCACTGAGGACGTGATGACCCTCGCCCGCGGCGCGGCCGTCGGTTGAACGCCAGTTGATCGCAAAGGAGCGCCGTCCGCCTGCGAACGGCGCTCTGACGTCGCTGCTCGCCCGCGCTTGGTTCGTCGTGCGAACGGGCAGCTATCAGACCGCGTCCGAGGCTAGTTCGAGAACCGGAACTCCACCACGTCGCCGCAGATACCTACCTCAAGACTGATGCGCATCAGTCTTCGTTGACAGGGTCATGCTCACCTACGAGACGAGCTATCGGTGCACCCGCCACGTTCCAGTGGAACAGGACGAGGTGCCAGAGCCCTGGTCTCTTGCGAGATGGATCGATCAGTCCGTGCGCACCGGCTGCGACCAACCGCTCCCTCACACCCAAGGACGTGGGCTCACCGCCCGACGCGGAAACATCTTGCCACGGTGCGATCGCATCAGCCATCTCGATGCCCAGTTCGTCGAGAACCGCAGGTTCCCGCAGATCGACGATTGCGGATGCGTCGACATCAACCGAAGCGATCTCGAGCGAAGCGGATCGCGAATCCTTGTGAGCTACCATCGCGGCTTCGACCCCGTCGATGGACGAACTCAGGTACAGGGTCGGCTGGTCGGGCCGCGAATATCGGCCCGCGGCACGCGATCCTACGATTGCGAACTTGCGAAACTGGGGATCGATCGCGCGGTAGAAGGTCCCTCGAACGGTGGACATCGTCACAAGGGGCTCCACGCTCACGCGACCTTCAGGGGTGTGATCGCCGCGACCTTCTCCCGCAGTGCACGACGCTCGAGCCGCAGCTCGTAGTTGGACTGCAGATTCATCCAGAACTCCTCAGAAGTCCCGAAGTACCGCGCCAAACGGATCGCCGTACCTGCCGTGATCCCACGCTTTCCGTGCACGATCTCGTTGATCCGCCGCGGCGGCACACCGATGGACACGGCGAGCTTATTCTGCGTGATCCCAAAACCCTCGATGAAGTCCTCCATCAGGATCTCCCCCGGATGGATCGGCTCGATCAAGTCAGCCTCAGTGACAGTCGACGAGTTCGACATCTTCCGCACCTCCTTCTCTCCAGACGAAGCAGATACGCCACTGCACGTTGACCCGGATGCTGTGCTGACCACGACGGTCACCCGACAGCCGTTCCAACCGACTCCCCGGAGGAATCCGCAGATCCTCCACCTCCTTGGTCGCATGGATCAGCTCGAGCTTCCGCAGAATCGCCCTCTGCACCACTCGGTCGACGCGCTTGACGTACTGCTCATGCCAGATGCGCTCGGTGTCCTTGCTCCCGAACGATCTGATCACGCGACCAGCGTATAACGGAGGCCGTCAATAACGCTAGACGTTAAATCGGAATTCAACCACGTCGCCGCAGATAACAACCTTAGAAGTCACCATCGGCTTCGACGCTTCCGAGGCGGGCGCCAAAGCCTGCGCAGAGAACGTGAGCATCCGTCAGCGCCATCCACCAGCACGTCCAGCTAACGGGTTCGCCTCCGTCAGACGAATCCTGTTCGCCGCACGTCCAGCGGTCCGCAACGTCCGGATCCACCAGCTCGAGCTGGAAGAAGTGCCGTTCGTGAACCTCGGGCTTTGCGGGCCACATGTCGTACGATTCGACGCCGAGCGAACGAACGATCCTGGCGGTGAGGCCGGTCTCTTCCGCCACCTCGCGCACGACGGCATCCGCGGGCGACTCGCCCTCAGCGATCGATCCAGCGGGCACCTGCACACCTGTGATCTCCATCGGGAAATCGTCATGCGTAAATACGAGCAGCTTTCCTCGGTGGACGACGTACGCGACTGCCTTCTTGACCGAACGTCTGCTCACGCTCTCGATCGTCATTCCGCTTCGCCCCACCCGACCTCAGTGAGCACTTGAGCAAGCGCATCGTTCGCGCTGGCTTCAGCGTCAAACACGATCTCACCCAGTTCGGGAATCCTGTCGGACTCGCGATACCAAGATGAGACCTGTTCTTCCAACACTTCAGCTGCGAGCGTTTTCGTGCGGTGCCTCCGCAGAGTTTCGTCCAACCCGAGCTCGTAAACGAACGTGCGCGTAACACCGCGATGATCCTTCTGGAGTTGGGTGAGCATGTCGCCGTATATCTCCGAGTGAAGGATCCCCTCTACGACGACATCTAGGCCGTTGTCGAGAGCGAAGCGAGCCGACAGGTCAATGTAAGCCACGCTGAGGGCTTGGGGACGATCCCGAACGTGAAGGATCTCCCGGCGCAATGTGTCGTGCCCCAGCAACGCGACTCCGCGCGGCCGCGCTGCCCTGATCGATTGGGCAAGGAGCGACTTTCCGCTTCCCGAGTTTCCCCGAATGATTATCAGTCGTGAGCTCTGCGAGCCGGTCATCGATCTTTCGTAGCGCACCACGTTGTCACGATACGGCACCGCCGCCGCTCAGCGCCCCAAGCTAACCGACGATCGCATGATCTCTCGACGGCGGCAAGATGGGCCTCCAGCGGACGCTTCACCCTCTAAGGTTTAGTTCGAGAAACGCCATTCCACCGAGTTCCGGTACGTACCAACCTCTGGGTGTCGAACCGGTGCCGCGCATCAATCCACTGCCCACCAGGCACCTCGGATACCAGCCCCAGTCGAGCACCGGGCCTGTTGCGCCGCGTGCGATCGAAGCATAAAATGAACAAGGGTTCATTGAAAGGGTTATGGTGCCACGGACGACGGAGCAGAACGAAGCGTTGCGCTCAGCCACGCGCTCCGCTGTGGAGACGGCTGCCGTCCGGGTGTTCGCGCACCGTGGTTTCGCGGCCACGAACATGCGTCAGATCGCCGTCGAGGCGGGGATCAGCACCGGGTCGATCTACCGGCACTACGCGAGCAAGGAAGCGCTGTTCGATGAACTGATCGATCAGGCTTCGCGCGGGCTCGGGGCTGCCGCCGCGCAGCTCTCGACCGAAGGGGATCCGATCTCCATGATCCGATCCTTCACCGAGGTATACGTGGCGGACCTCGCAGCGGACAACGGCGCGGCCGAGTTCTACATGATGATAAATCAGGGCGTCACGACGGACACCCCGGAGGGAACCTCATCTCGGCTGGCTGCATCACAGAGAACGATCTGGCGGGCCTTCGCCTCGCTCATCGCGCGGGGCCAGGCTAAGGGTCAGATCGCCGAGGGAGACTCCACCCGACTGACCGCTCACTACTTCGCCATGCTTACCGGCATCACAACGTTGCACGTTGCTCTGGGGGAGGAATCCGCGGAGCCCGATGTCGACCTGATCCTACGAGTATTCACAGGAGGACCCCGATGAAGATCGAAGTCACACGTGCAGGCGAACTCGGGGAGGAATACCGACACCAGATCGCGAAAGTTCTCACGCAAGGGTTCGCCGAGGATTTCGCCTACTTCTCCAAGAACGCGGATGTACTCGCCGACGCGTTCGCCCCGATGCTCATCCTCGAGCGCTTCCACATCGCACTCGTCGACGGCGAGCCCGCCGCGGTCGCGGTCGTCACCGAAGGCGAGCAGGAGTGCTTCAAGCCGGATCGGCACGAGCTCCAGCGCGTGCTCGGTCCAATACACGGGATGATCAGCTATCGGATCATCCGAAGCCAATTCATGGGGGCCGACGACGGTGCCCGCGATGGTCTGACGGAGATTGCATTCGTCACGACAGCGCCGCAGCATCAGGGCAAAGGCGTAGCCACTGCGCTGATGCGTAGACTCCTGGAGCTGCCCTCCGACGAGTTCGTGCTGCGTGATATCAAGGACACCAACACCCCCGCCCTTGGACTGTACGCCAAACTCGGATTCACCGAGACGCAGCGACGACGCATCAAGTTCGCTAAGCGAGCTGGGTTCTCCGCGTATGTCTCGATGGGCCTCAACCGCGCGAAGGCTGATGCTTGAAGGGCGCACGAACTCGACAGCCCCGGAAGCGCGCTTCGGGGACTCTCCTCAAGTCCGGGCTCGAGAGCGAAAAACGGAATTCCACCGCATTCCGTCGGTCAAGGAATTTGCCGCTGCGAGACTGAGGTCAGGATTGCGGTCACCTACTGAAGCTCGCCGAGCACGGACACTCGCTCAGCGGGACGCAGCATCCATTGTGAAGGTCAGGAACTCACGGGCGTGTCCTGACTGAACGTGTTTCGCCAGCGGCCGTCACCCTGGACCCACAGGGAGCTCACGAACATCGCCTCTAACCCCGATCTTCCGGGCCGCCTGTAGTCAGCGCGGTAAGAGAGCATCACCGAAACCGGGGAAGCAACGATGAGTCGCGCTTGAGAGATAGCGTACGACGCAATCACCGGCCCGTTAGAAAGCTGCTCAACGTGATCTTCTCTTGCAGCGAACCCAGTCGGGTACACCCCGACGAAATCACCTGACAGCAACTCACGATCGGCAACGACATCGCCGCTGACCTGAGCGGCCCAAACCTTGGATTCAAGGTCAACGAAGAACTGCGTGTCGTGCTGGTGCATCCCACCATCGTCACACAGTTGATCGGCGTCGAACCGCTACGGCCCGGTCCTGATCTTCGGCGAGTGCTGACAACCCAAAATTCCTGGAATTATGCGCCCGCACGACGAACTCGAAATCGCCAAATTGCGTAAAGCGAGCTGTACATATCTAGCTTGCTTCACATTTCCAACGAGCTTCACAACGGAGAGACTATGAGCACCGAACCACGAACCGACACCCCAACGAGCTGGGGCCGCATCAAGTTCGCCGGAGGGCGCGTCCCCGCCATGGCGGTTGCGATCCCGGCCGGGCTGATCCTGGCCACGGGAGTTGGTGCGCTCCCACTTTTGACTGAAGTCTCCCAGGGAGACAAAGCCTTGGTCATCGCCGGCGTGTTCGCCCTCATCATGCCCTGGGGGCTCATCGGCCTCATCTGGGTCCTAGTCGTGGATCACTCAAGCCTGCGGGGAGCACTCGACAGGCCAGATGAATCGATCGAGTCAAAGTGGCTGGAAGCCGCTATGGCTGGTGCGCTCAGCGACACGATCATGCTGACAGGATTCGCGCTTGCGACGCTCGTCACCACGGGCTTCGAACTCGATGTCACCTGCGCGCTCATCGGCGTCGTCTGGGTTGCCTTCTTCAGCACAGTTGTGCGGTACCTCATGGCGAAGAAGCGGGGCTGACTGTGAAGAACTCGCTTCACGAACGCCGGCAGGACCGCGGATGGTCGCAACAGCGCCTCGCCGAAGAGCTCGGCGTCTCCCGTCAAACAGTCATCTCCATCGAACGCGGACGGTTTGACCCATCTTTGCCGCTAGCTTTCCGCCTGGCTGAGGTTTTCAAATGCAGGATCGAGGAACTCTTCGATCCCCGGTCCGAAGACACGGAGCCGAGCTGAGGCCCGATATGTAAAGGCAGACGAGAGGTCAAACCGGAATGCGACTAAACGTTAAACCTAAATTCCACCGCGTTCCGGTAGATACCAACCTCTCAATGACCAGCCAGCAGTGGCCCAGACAGGGCACAGGGGGCGAACCAGTACAAAGCCACTCGGCACACTCCCCCGCGGGATGTACGCGCTTCGGATCACCACCAGTACGCAGGGTATTGCGTACGACCCAACCTGGAGCGGACCAAACCGAACAACACGAGCACGACGGCAGCAAGCCCAGCGCAAGCAACGAAGGAGACCGGCGCATCCACCGTCATTGTTCCGATAACCGCAGTAGCTGCAGCTGGCGAGTGCGACGTGCGCGTCAGCAACATCGCGCCTAACGCAAGTCCGCCCGCAATCGCTGCCAGCAAAAGTGAATCACCCAGCAACCCGACAGCAACGCCGACAACCGCCGAGATCACCTGTCCACCAATGACGTGGCGAGGTTGAGAAAGTGGCAACGACGGCGCGCCAGCTACCAATGCCATGCTCGCTGCCATCGGTGGAATGAGCAGCACATGTCCGGACAAAGTTCCCAGCCCCACAAGCGAAGCGAGAGCTGCTATGGAGGTGAGTGTCGACACCAACACGACTGGGACCGTCGGGCGGACCGGGGCCTTACTAGTCCGAACCCACTTCATATCCAAGGTCACAGCGGCACTCCTTCAGGCTGGCGAGAACGGTCGTTCTCATAGGCTTGCTACCATAGAGAATGAACGTTCTCCATGCAAATACGAAGGACCGGTGATCAAGCATGACCCCGCAGGCCGACGTCGCGCAGCTTTTGGACGCAGCAGAGGAGCTCTTCTACGAGCGTGGGTATCAGTCCGTCGGCATGGACGCCCTCCGCACCGCTTCCGGCATGCCTCTCAAACGCATCTACTCACTCTTCAAGGGCAAGGACGCGATCGCCGTCGCCATGCTCGATCGGCGCGACGAACGATGGCACGCTTCACTCGCAGAGCGAGTCGATCGCCAGACGGAACCGGGGAGTCGGGTGCTGACAATCTTCGATTGGCTCGCGGATTGGCTCTCGGATGAAGGCCATCGTGGGTGTGCGTGGATCAACGCCTTCGGCGAACTTGGTGGAGTATCCCCGGATGTCGCAGATGCCGTACGCCGGCACAAGACCCGGCTGAAGGCTTACATGGACGACGTCGTACACGATGCCGGGGCATCACAGGCCGTAGCTGACGCGATCTTCCTTCTGGGCGAAGGCTGCATGGTAACGGCGGGGATCTCGGGAAACACTGACGCTACGGCACAAGCCAAAGAAGCAGCTTCCCGACTACTGGGGTCCGACTGAGGCATCAGCAGGCTTAGCCCTTAGAGTGATGAACCGGTCCGGGTTCTCTGCCGCCTGAATCCGCCAGAGGTTAGACCGAAAATCTGAACTCCACCACGTCGCCGCAGATAACAACCTTTGGCATCAGGCATGAGACACTGACGCGATTCTCGAATTAGCACACTGTGCTAGTTTAGAGGCCATGAGTTATTCAGGACACGTCGAACGCCGGGATCTCATCCTGTCTGCCGCGGCAGAGTTGCTCGCCACATCAGGAATGGGTCGACTGTCAGTGCGTACTGTGGCGGAGGCAGCAGGGATCGGGATGGGCACGCTCCGGCACTACTTCCCCAATCAAAAATCGTTGCACGAGGCCCTGATCCTCAAGCTCGTCGACGACCAGACCCAGGATTACAAGATTCGCGACAGCACGTTGCCCGCGCAAGAGCGCTTGGAACGATGCCTGTTGCAGTTCGTGCCGACGTCCGACGAAGCAACACATCTTGTCGACGTGTGGTTCGGTATGTATCGAGTCGGCTTGGACCCGTCCGGGCCACCATTCGCACGAGCGTTTCTGGAAGTCTCCACCACTCGATCCCGCGAACGCATTCGGACATGGCTGGAGATCATCGCGCACGAGGGACACCTTGATCCCTCATTCGTGCGCACCCACGTGCTGGAGTTGAGTGCTCTGATCGCTGGGGTGTGCCTTGAACTTGCCACTCCGGGCACGGAAATGACCATTGACGACGCACGCAGCCTCGTGCGCCGCGCAGCGCGGGCAATACCGAAAGAAGACAGCACAAGATGAGCGGGCAACACTCCCCGACGATGAAAGCCGAGATACCACCGAACAGTTGGGAGCGCCGGCGTGCAGCACTCATGAAGAGTACCGGAGCGCGCATGCTGCCCCGGCAGCTCCCGGAAGGCCGGACGTTGCCTCTCGCGTATGTGCGCAGCGGGCCACGCACGACCGCGCCGGTACTCGTGATCCCTGGCGGGCCTGGCCTAGGTTCGATGCTGCCGTATCAGCGGTTCCGCACAACGGCAGCGAAGCAGGGGCTCGAGGTGGTCATGGTCGAGCATCGTGGCGTCGGCCTATCGCGCAAGGCAGACGACAACACCGACCTTAACCCCGCCGACATCACAGTAACTGACGTACTGGATGACCTGGCCGCTGTGCTCGACGCCGAAGGCATCGAACAGGTGATCGTTTATGGGTCGTCGTACGGCAGCTATCTCGCGACGGCGTTCGGTGCACTCTATCCCGGTCGGGTGAGCGGGATGATTCTCGACTCGCCGGTGCTCGACGCCCAAAGCAAGCACGACACCGCACAAGCACTCAACACTCTGTACTGGCACGGCACCAAGAAGACTTCGAAGCAGGCCGCTCGGCTACGCGCTCTTACTCAACGCGGAACGGTCTCAGTTGAAGATGCCGGATTCCCGATCCAGCTTTTGCATGAATCTGGCGGCCCCGATCTTGTCACGTCGATGCTCGACCTTCTGAATCGCGGGAAGGGCGTGCGCGTCTGGTCGTGGCTGAACCGCCTCGGTACCTCCGACGTCATGCGCACCCGCCCCTTCCTCATGGAATTCGACTTGGTCGCTCACTGCGCATTCACCGATCTCGGTTATGGCCTCCCCCATGATTCTGAAACGGGTCCGCTGCGCAACGACGCCTCCTTTGCTGATCTCGCGGAGCGATTTCCGCCATTCAGGGGTGAGCCAGTCGATGTGCGAGGGTCGTTGCCAAGCTTCGACTGGCCTCTGCTCGCGCTCTCGGGTGACCGTGACGTGCGCACGCCGCGGTCTGTTGCTGAACAGGTCATCGCAAGCGCACCGAACGCGGTACTCGTACCGATCGAACACCACGGACATAGCACTCTAGACACTGCACCGCACCTCGCCATCAAGGCGATAGATCACCTTGTAGCAGCGAACGGCACGACACCAAGTGGCCTCCACGATCTCAGTGGCTCACGGTCGGCCATCGCTCGATTGATCTCGTTCCGACTCGGCGTCGCCAAGCTTCTCCCCGCGCCAGCAAGATAATCAGTTTTCAGCGGGAAGCCCCAACGAATGTCGCCACGTACACAGAAGGGCCCCTGTATTCTCAGAGGGCCTTCCGCACCTAGAGTCCAGACGCCACTACAAGACCGCTACAACCACGGCGTATCTACACTGATCTGTAGCAAAATTAATGCTGCACGACCTGGAGTTTAGACATTGAATCTAAACTCCACCACGTCGCCGCAGATAACAACCTCTGGGGCTAACCACCTACGACCGCGCACGTCACCCTCACCGCCCGACCAAGGCCTCCCGTGCCGTCCGTTTCGAAGAGCACATTACCGCTCTGCCCGTGAGTGCTCACATTCGCGCACCCGGCCTCTCGCAACGTCCCTGCGATGTCCCTCATTGAGACAAGGATCCTGCCGCCGACGTTGATCCCCCTCAGCGGTGCCACAAACAGCATCATCGCGCACCCGCGGGATCGACGGTCATCGCATGAGCGCAGCGACCGCACCGATTTCGACGAGCGCACCCGGAACTCCCAGACCGGCGACTCGCGCACCGGTCACCAACGGTGGCTCATCGGATGCGAGATCCCTTGCGATCGCCCCATATGCGGCAGCAAGATCTACACCGTCGACGAAAAGAACGGTCCACTGCACAACATCGTCGATCGTCGCGCCGGCTGCTTCCAACGCCGTCCTCGCGTTCGCGAGAGCGCGACGTGACTGCGCAGCCACATCGTCTGCGCCGACCAGTGAGCCATCGGCGTCGACTGAGTTCTGCCCACCGACATAGATCGTCGTCGCACCCGGAGGAACTATGGCAACGTGGCTGAATGCGGGACTGGAGACAAGCCCTGAAGGACGAAGGCGCTGCACTGAGGTCATGCTCACTATCATGACGCGCACCACCGACATCGCGAAAGACGTCGACGCAGGCTTCTCCTGCGAACTCGCTGTACCAACGAGTTGACGCTTCCCCAACGGAGTGGGCGTCTGACAGTCAGAGGCTCAGACGTTGAACCGGAACTCCACCGCATTCCGATGGTCATAGAATATTAGGCAACACGAGGCTCGACCTCATAGTTCGATGCGTCTGGTCCCGCCAGTCGCATCTCGAAATTTCTCAGGAACTTGCTCCGGCGACGCCAAACCACTCGTGCGCTGCGCGGGCTGTCGCCCTGAGCTGCGGATGCTCCCGCACGATCTTACGTTGCATCTCAGCGGGCAACCCGAGCTCGTGCTACAGCGCCGGTAATGGCAGGTCGGAGCAGCAACCTGCACATGTGCCGCAACCGCGCCTGGCACCCGGGCATGCGAGACAGACCCAGCTGGTGGCGTCACTAAGCGGACCATCCCGGCATGAGCTGCGGGCAGGTCCCAGATCTGACGCGCTGTCCCCGGCGGTCATCGACGGCCAGGGTGACGCGCTCGAGTTTCGGCACGGACTAACCTCTTTCCGGTGAAGCGCTACGCATGGGTGGCGTTGATCCTCTGCGACAGCGCCTCGAAGTTGACCAACGTAGCTTCGGAGAGCTTCTCGACACGGGTGGGGTCACGCAAGAGGACTTCAGCTGGACGCCAGTGATCAAACTTGGGCTCGCCTAAGTTCTCCAAGCGCTTCAGGATGCGCTCATGATGGTTGGATAAGTCTTTGGCTTTGAGCTTCTTACCGAACGCCGCGTTGTATAGCGCGATGTAGTCATCGACGGAGAAGAGATCCTCGATGTCGGCATGCTTTTGCTCGAGAACAGAGCTGACGAGAACGATTCGCTCGCTGTCGATCTTGTTCGCGTTCATAGCCGCTTCGACCTTTCCGCCCCCTTCGGTACCCGAATCGAGCAGCACAGTGACCGACACCTTACGACCGAGAAGCGAGACGAACGCCGGCACATTGGATGATCCGCCTGCCGGCAGGATGCGCCACCGCTCGTCAACACCCTCACGTCCCGTATCGCGCAGTCGACGACTGACCAAGTCCAGGAAGGCAAGATCGGACGGTCCTTCAACGAGTAGGTTCCGTTCACCGATGAAGAGGTTCTGTGTCAGGTCATAACCGAGTGCCGCTTGGAGCGGGAACGCGCTGTCATCCCCGACTTCCAGAGCCTCGGACGTGGTCACCGAGCCGATGTCCTCGCCGCGGTCTTCAACAACGCGAACACGCTCGATCTGATCAACCATGAACGGCGAGTGCGTCGTGTAGAGCACCTGCCCCGCCGGCACAAGTCGTTCATTGATGAAGCGCAGGAAGTCTCGCTGGGCCTTCGCATGCAGCGTGAGGCCCGGCTCATCGAGCAGGATGACCACGTTGCTCTCACGAGTCTCGAACTCGCTGAACGCAGCGAGGAATGAGAAGAACCACCGATAGCCTGACGAGCGCCGCGAGAAGTTGTTGGTGAAGTCGTGCTTCCGATCCTCGACGCGGAAATTCAGATATCGCACGACGCTGTGCTGACCGCGCTGATCAGAGACCGTCTCCGGCTCCGTCATGATCTTGATCCGCAGCTCCGGGTTGGTGCTCCAGTACTCCTTCATCTCCCTGGAGAGATCGTTGGAGACCGATTCGAGCTCTGCTGTGCTCGACTCGAAGTTGGAGTCCGTCATCGCGTTCACGTCGGTGTTCGCGAGCTTGAGGAGGGCGCGAGCTGTCTGCTTCGGCGAGGCACCAGGATGCTCGTCTGATTGCGTCTTAAGCTCAGCAACGTCTACCCGGCCCTCGAGGCTCTGATAGTCGGTGAACAGGAAGAACTTCGGCAGTCGCGCCCAGATCGTAGATCTGGCCACCGAGCCCGGGCTTCCGTTAGCGCCGAGGAAACCATCGATGCGATCGAGCACGTCACTGGTGGGCGTGCCCGCAACGTCGTCGATTGGGCTAGATTCTTCTGCTGACACTGCTTCGGCGGTCGCGGCTGCTTCTGCTTTGACAAAAGCCGTGAGCGCAGTCTTCAGCGAGGCGGCCGTTTCATGCGCCTCGGCAAGAGCCTCAGCATCGCGATGCCCTTCGAGCACGTTGCGCAGGAATCGGCGTTCGTCCACCGAGACACGGAGCCAATGGCTGTCGTTGTATCGTCGACCGACCTGCACTGTCTCGGGTGCGGCGACGCCCTCCCCCAGGGCCTCTTCAAGTGCCTCGAGGTCCTGCTGGTCAAGCTCGAAGGTCGCGTCGATCGGCGAGATCTTCTGCAGGTCTTCGTTGCGACTATCTCGGCTGCGCCGCCAGCGCGGGTAGTCGTCGAGCTCGACGAACTTGTCGCCGTAGACCGGGTTGAGCCGATAGAGCGCGTCGAGCATGGTCGACTTGCCGGACTCATTCATGCCGACAAGGGTGGTGACGTCCCCCTCCACCGACACTTCTGTCGAGTCCAGCACGTTCTTGTACCGGGTTACCCGGAACGACTTCAGTCTCACTATGCGACCTCTCCCTCACGCCTCTCTGAACGCTCCTGAGCCTACTTGGCGGCACCGACACCGCCGCGCGCAACGATTTTCGTCGAAGCCGTCCACTTTGTGGGAGTTTTTGAGTCGTTGACGCGACGTACGACTGCGGGGACACCATCGGTTTCCGGTGCAACAACTGCCATGGACCCGCCGATCTCAGTTGATGCATCCACGCGATTCCAGTGCACCTTGAAGCCTCGCGAACCACTATTACCCGGAAAACTCCTGCGGACCGCCGCTCATCCTCAACGTCACCGGGTCCGGGGCGGGCAGCTCATCCGGGACGAACCCGCCGTCATCCGGGTGATGGAAGAGGGATAGTGATGCGCTCGTCGCGGTGCTCAGATTGATGAACCGCTCGATCTGCGTGTTCCCCGGCTGCCGGTAGTCCAGCTCACCTCGAGCGACGCGCTCGATGCCGACACGGTCTGCAAAAACCATCGGGTCGCTCATGACGAGTCCGAGCTTGCGCGAGATCGGGTAGGTGATGCCCCACGCCGTCATGAAGCCGACACCACGATCGGCATAATATTCCTCGTCGTCATCCTCATCCTCATCGTCATCGGGATGCGGGACGAGCACTACCGGTGTGTCCGAAGTGAAGAGCGACCGCTTCTCGAACTCGACGAGCATCCACGGTCGGCCCGCGATGTATGGCACCAGCCCGTTGACCATCTCGCCAATCTGTCTGATGTGAGAGAGCGCGGATACGCGAATCGGCGGGCCTTCCGGCCGATTCGCTTGTTCCCATACCAGCTCGGCGGCAGCATCGTCTAGATCCATGCCAAGCTTGCGCTTCGCCCAGCCCTTCACGCCCGCTTTCCCTACGGCACTGACTTCAAGACGCGCAACCTGCGCCTGGACATGCTGCATGTTCCGCCGCTGCTCGGGGCCGCGGGCCACCTGAAGGGCGATGAACGACGCGAGCGTCGCGCGGTCTTCCAGTGCCAGAGGCCAGACTCCGGCTTCGAGCTTCTTGAAGACCGCTGCTGCTTCACCTTCAGCGCCGCTGAGCAGCTTCTCGAAGACATCCGGTCCTTCCTCATGACCGGGCACCGTGTAGAAGCCATTCTCCGCGGCTGTCTTGCGCACGCTCGTCGTGTACCGCTGGTCGCCGGGGAGCCGAACGGTCGTTATCTGTTCGCCATCCGCGAAGCCTCGGAGATAGAACTGCGGAACGTGGTGGTGCCGTTTCGCAGGTGTTTGCGCCATAAGCCCATTCTGGACTGAGTCGCCCGCGATGTGCGTAGCCACAGTTCGTCTTTACCCACCCGGCACACAGAACCGACACAGGAGGCGTCTGCCTCACGCATGAACCTCGCGTTTACGCAGCTCTAGTTACTAAGGCGGGATTCCCCCGCATTCCGATGGTCATGGAATATTAGACACAGCCAGGAGGAGGCCAGGAGTCCGGCCGCGCGCCAATGCTCGCCCAGTACGGACACTCATCATCGTGGTTTGTCCAGTCGCACGCGTGAGGGCCTGCGTGGTGATGCCACCCGCCGAAGCGACCAAGTTCCTCAGACCAGTGCTCGCAGCGGATTACCTGAGGAGAACGGTCTGCGCTGTCAGTGACCATATGCCGGGCTACTCCCCTGTCCCCATGCCGAGTCCGAAGAACCGCTCGAAGAACGAGCCGAGCTTCTCGATAACCCGCCTCTTCGTTTCGCCGCGACCTCCGCCGGCAGCGAACCGGGAGACCGGCGGCAGAACCTTCGTGATTGCCGTCCCCGCGGTCCGCACCTGACCATCACGGAACGCAGTCTCGACGAATGCTCGTGTGGCGTCAGGTCGGAGATTTTCTTCCATGATTAGCGCCTCGAGCTCGGCCTCACGCTTGGCTGCGATGAAGTCCCGCCATTCCTGGTCGAGCTCCCCGTCAACGGAGAGCGATTCGACGAAGTCCTCGATGAGGTCCTTCTTATTGCGCAGTGTCGGGCTCGCTGCGACGGCACGTGAGATCGCAGCGCGGATCTCTTTGTCGTCACCGTCGCCGCGCTCGTCGCGATACTTCTGGACGAGCATCAGGATGTAGTCGACGTTGATCTCGACCTGTTTGATCAGTTCGATCTCGAAGACGACGTCGTCGTTAATTTGCTCCTTGTCAGCGTTCTTGTCCTTGCGGAAGTCCGCGTAGAGGTCCAAGTACACGCTGCGGTAGTCCTGCCCCTGACGGTCAGTCAGGATCTCATGACCGGTGAACTCATCGAACGAGGTCAGGATGTTCTGCAAACGCAGGATCGCGCCAAAGAGCTTGATGAACTCCTTCTGCGCGGACTCACCGATGATCGGCTGCCCGAGGGGGAATGTGGTCAGTAGCTCGGTGACCTTGTCGGCGTAATCGTCGTAGTACTCGCCATATGGTTTGAGCAGAACCACGCCGCGCGCGTCCTTGTTGCCGAACAGGGCAATCGCGTCGTTGGTCTCCGCTTCGAGGTCACGGAAGCTGACGATGTTGCCGTACGTCTTCACCGAGTTCAGGATGCGATTGGTGCGGGAGTATGCCTGGATCAACCCGTGAGCGCGCAGGTTCTTGTCGACGAACAACGTGTTCAACGTCGTCGCGTCGAAACCGGTCAGGAACATGTTCACGACGAGCACAAGGTCGATCTCGCGCTGCTTGAGCCGGAGGGACAGATCCTTGTAGTAGTTCTGGAACCGATCGGCTGACGTGTCGAACGAGGTCCCGAACATGTCGTTGTAGTCCTGGATCGCGTCTTCCAGGAACGACCGCGCGTCCATATTCAACGCGCCCGTGTCGAAGCCCTCTTCGTCGAGCCCGCCGTCCTCGACCGCGTCGTTCGCGCCGTAAGAATAGATCAGACCAACCTTCAGCCGCTGATCCGACGGCAGACCCTCCTGCTGCAACTGGAAGTGGTTGTAATAGACGCGGGCCGCCTCGATCGATGCGGTCGCGAACAGTGCGTTGAACCCACGAACCCGCCGCTCACCCAGCGTGTAGTGCTCGGCACGCTTCGTCTTCTGGTCGAAATGCTCGAGTGCGTAGCCCACAATCTGACTGATCCGCTCAGGAGCTAGCAGCGCCTTCTCGGTGTCGATCGCAGAGACCTGCATGTCGACCACGTTGCCGACCTTGACGGTATTGACGTAGTCGATCCGGAACGGCAGAACGTTCTTGTCGGTGATCGCGTCCACGATCGTGTAGGTGTGCAGTTTCTCCCCGAAGGCCTGCTCGGTGGTCTTCAGCTGCGGATTCCCGCCGCTCCCAGAGTTCACCGCGAAGATCGGCGTGCCGGTGAAACCGAAGAGGTTGTATCGCTTGAACGCCTTCGTGATCGAAGCATGCATGTCGCCGAACTGCGAGCGATGACACTCGTCGAAGATGATCACCACATGGCCGTCGTAGATCGCGTGGCCCTTGTTCGCACCGATGAACGTGGAGAGCTTCTGAATCGTCGTGATAATGATCCGTGCACTCGGATCCTCAAGCTGCTTCTTCAACACTGCGGTCGAGGTGTTGGAGTTGGCAGCGCCCTTCTCGAACCGGTCGTACTCGCGCATCGTCTGATAGTCGAGGTCCTTGCGGTCCACGACGAATAGCACCTTGTCGACGCTCGGCAGCTTCGAGGCGAGCTGCGCGGCCTTGAACGACGTCAGCGTCTTGCCCGAACCTGTCGTGTGCCACACGTACCCGCCGGCGGCGAGGCTGCCGAGAGTTTTGTAGTTGGTCGAGACATCGACCCTCTGCAGGATCCTCTCCGTCGCGACGATCTGGTACGGCCGCATTACCAGCAACATCCGATCGGCCGTGAGCACGCAGTACTTCGTCAGCACGTTCAACAGCGAGTGCTTAGCGAAGAACGTCTTCGCGAACGCCGACATGTCGGCGATCGGTTTGTTCTGCGCATCAGCCCACCACGACGTGAACTCAAAAGAGTTACTTGTCTTCCGCACGCGTTTCGCGCCGGAGGCTTCACTCAGGTGCTCCCGGCGCGTCGTATTCGAGTAATACTTGGTCAACGTGCCGTTCGACATTACAAACAGCTGCACGTACTCGAAGAGACCTGAGCCAGCCCAGAAACTGTCGCGCTGGTAGCGGTCGATCTGGTTGAACGCCTCGCGAATATCAACGCCGCGACGCTTCAGCTCGACGTGCACCATAGGGAGGCCGTTGACCAGGACCGTGACGTCGTATCGGTTCGAGCGCGCCGAACCACCTTCGCCCTGGCCGATCTCGTACTGGTTGATCACCTGCAGGCGGTTGTTGTGAATGTTCTGCTTGTCGATCAGCAGGATGTTCTTCATCGAGCCGTCGTCACGCTTCAGGAGCTGGACGTGGTCTTCCTGGATCCGCACCGTCTTCTCGACGATGCCGTCGTTCGCACCCGCGATCCGCTCGGTGAAGAACTGATCCCACTCTGCGTCAGTGAACGTGGTGGAGTTCAGCGCTTCGAGTTGGAGGCGCAAGTTTGCGGCCAGCTGCGCTTCCGAGGTGATCGGCAGGTATTCGTACGCCTGCGACTGCAGCAATCGGATCAGCTCTCTCTCAAGCTCTGCCTCCGACTGATAGGAAGCTGCGCCTACAGCGTCATGAACGTACTGCGCAACGACCGTGCTCTCCGACGAGACAGCGATCGGAGCAAACTTGCGCGGTGCGGCGTCGCTCATTATGCTTCGGGCTCCTTAAACGTGAGGAGCTTGTCGCGGTAGTACTCGTACTGCTTGCGACGCGCGGCAAGCTCAGCAGGGAGACCGATGCTGAGGTCGTTCACGAGGGCATCAAATGCATCGAGTGAGTCAACGACCGCATCCTGTTCCCCAAAGGGAGGGATAGCGATCTCGTACACATCCCTGATCACGGATGGATGCGCTTTCCGTGTGTAATCGAATGACTGCTTCTCCCACTGGACCGTCAAAGCGTAGTAAAGATACTTGACTCGAAGTATCGACGTATCTACAGTCATCCAACCGCTGACGTTCGTAACTGAGAATCGATGGGGGTGTCTGTAGAAGAATCGTCCGCCGCCGTCGACCGACCAACTTATTCGCTCATCATCAAACATGTAGAGTCCGTAGCGCCCAAACTCGCCAGTGCCAGCACCAGAAGACGAATACACGGGATACTCGCCAGGGTTGCTAGCAAGGTCAATTTTCGAGATAACTTTCCCACGACCGAGTTTGATGATTCCGCGAGATTCGATCGCACCGAGCGATGATTTTTCTCCGAGCTGAGAACGCTCGACAATTTCTGAGCGATAGTGCTCGTACTGGTGGCGGCGGGCTTCCAGCTCTGCTTCCAGCTCTGCCTCCAGCTGAGCGAACTGATCCAAGACTCGCACGATTTCGCGCTGAACCTCGAGAGGCGGGACGGGGATTCGGATCTTAACAAACCCCTGAGACGACAATGAACGAACCTTAGTCCCGCTTATGTGACGTCGCTTTTGCTCGTCAAAACTACTAGAACGTAAGAAATACGAGACGTATTTTGGATCCAAAGCCGAAGTGTAAATGAGCGTGTGGTTACTAACAGCCACAGGCCGATCACCCAGCCAGGCAACCCCTCGCGCGAGATCCTCATCGTTCTCTCCCGTTACCGCAATAACTACGTCGCCGGGCTGAGCCTGGCGCGACTTTGCAGCCACTTCCTCCGACACGAATACGGTCGTTTCGGCAGCATGGATACCGTAGTGAGTATAAATCTGCCCGTAATGAATGCAGCCCACTCCTTCTGAAACAAAGTCCTTTTTCTGAGGACCTCCGCCTCGAATAAATGTGCCCATTTCTCCGAAGGTTTTGTGTTCCACGCCATTCGGACACAGCTCATGGACCAATTCGCTAATACGGCTCATGCGAAGAAGTCCTCATCTATCTCGACAACTCTGTACGTCTCCCGAACCTGCACGCCCACGCCGTACCTGATCATCAGTGTCGTCAGGCGCTTGCCGTCGATGAGGATGATCCTCGTTGGAACATTCTCTGCGTACGTCCGCGCACCGTCCGAGAATCGGCTCGTCGTGATGAAAACGCCGCGATCGGCCTTGCCTGCGAGAGCACCGACGAAGGCCTGCAGGTCGGGCCGCGCGACCGTGTTGCCATCGGCGTATCTTTTCGCCTGGATGTACACACGGCTGAGTCCAAGGATGTCCTGGTCGATCACGCCGTCGATGCCGCCGTCGTTGCTAAGCTGCGTGACGCTTCCCTTGCCCGTCGTGCCGCCATATCCCATCGCGAGTAACAGGTCGACGACAGCCTGTTCGAAGAATGCAGGTTCCTTGCCCTGCAGGCGCTCGAGCAGTTCGGCGGCGACTTCCTCGTGAATTCGCGCGACGCCCTCCTGCACCTGCTCGATGGGGGTCAACGACGATGAGAGCTCGTCGCGGACCAGAGCGCTGGCGTGATCGTCTGCGCTCTTCGAACGCGGCCCCGTCGACTGATAGACCCTGATCGGAGAAGAAGGATCTTCACCGAGAGTCTTGATGTCGCGTTCCTTGATTCCGCCCGGGAAGAGCTGGAGGAGTTGCCGACCCGCCTCAGTGATCCGGTAGTGCCCCCGCTTCGGTCGTTCCAGCGCACCGACGTTGGTCAGGAACGAGACTCCCCAGCCGATCCGGTTCTGGTACTTGATCTGGCTCCCGGATGGAAGCATCTCCGTCTTTTGTTCATCGGTGAGGCGAGACTCGTCGGCGACCAGGGGCTGGAACTCACGCCAGTGCATGGTCGCGCCCGAGTTCAACACCCGCAGCGTTGGGGTCATGAACTCCTCCCAGGTGGGTATCTCGGCCATCACTTTGTGCCCTCCAGATCGGCGACGATCTCGTCGATGGACACACGCAGCTCAGCCTGACGCGCGACGATTCGGTCGATCTCGGCATTCAACTCGGTGATGTCGACAATCTCGCGGGTGTCCTCCTGCTCGACATACGACGACACCGCGATGTTGTACCCGTTCGCGGCGATGTCCTCGTTCGGCACGAGCGTCGCGACATGGTCGACATTTGCACGCGCGGTGAACGTATCGAGGATGTGCTTCTGGTTGGTCTCCGTGAGCTTGTTCTTGTTGCCGCTGCGCTTGAACTCGGCCGAGGCATCGATGAACAGAACTGCGTTGTCTTTCTTCGACTTCTTGAGCACGATGATGCACGTTGCGATCGTGGTACCGAAGAACAAGTCCGGCGGAAGCTGGATGACGGCATCGACGTAGTTGTTGTCGACGAGGTACTTGCGGATCTTCTGCTCCGCTCCCCCGCGGTACAGCACTCCGGGGAACTCGACGATCGCAGCGGTGCCGTTGACGGCGAGCCACGAGAGCATATGCATCGTGAAGGCAAGGTCGGCCTTCGATTTCGGAGCGAGCACTCCCGCCGGCGCGAACCGGGGATCGTTGATGAGCAGCGGGTTCGCGTCACCATCCCACCTGATCGAGTACGGCGGATTGGAGACGATCGCCTCGAACGGTTCGTCATCCCAGTGCGCAGGGTCGATGAGCGTGTCGCCATGAGCGAGGTTGAACTTCTCGTAGTTCACGTCGTGCAGGAACATGTTGATCCTGGCGAGGTTGTACGTGGTCAGGTTGATCTCCTGCCCGTAGAATCCCTGGCGAACGTTCTCTTTGCCGAGTACCTTTGCAAATTTCAGCAGCAGCGATCCCGAGCCGACAGCCGGGTCGTAGACCTTGTTTACCTGCGTCTTGCCGACCACGGTGATGCGGGCGAGCAGTTCGGAGACCTCCTGCGGCGTGTAGTACTCGCCGCCGGACTTGCCCGCACTTGAGGCGTACATCTGCATGAGGTATTCGTACGCGTCGCCGAACAGATCGATCGAGTTGTCTTCGAAGTTCCCCAGTGGCAGGTCGCCAATCGCATCGAGGAGTTTCACGAGTTTCTCGTTGCGCTTCGCGACAGTGGGGCCGAGCTTGGAGCTGTTCACGTCTAGGTCGTCGAACAGGCCCTTGAGATCATCTTCTGCATCCGTGCCGAGCGCGGAGCCCTCGATGTTCGTGAAGACGCGAGCGAGCGTCTCGTTCAAGTTCGCGTCACGCGGAGCGCGCTCCCGGACGTTCTGGAACAGCTCTGACGGGAAGATGTAGAAGCCCTTCTCGTCCACCGTCTCTTCGCGGCCGTACTCGGCGTCCGAGTCCGGGAGTCGCGTGTAGTCGAAGCTCAACTCACCTGCGTCGTGCTCGCTCTTGTTGATGTAGGCAGTGAGGTTCTCTGAGATGAACCGGTAGAACAGCATGCCGAGCACGTAGGACTTAAAGTCCCAGCCGTCCACCGAGCCGCGCAGGTCGTTCGCGATTCGCCAGATGGTCTTGTGCAGCTCCGCACGCTGGGCTTCGCTCGTGGTCGGTGTCATACGTTCGTTCTCCTTGACCCATGGGGCGGCTCTTCACTTATGGCAACTGGTACTTCTCAAGGTATCGGCGGGGACCGACCGTTTCGGGATGCTCGCCGCGGACCGCAGCAGAGACGGCCCTCGGTGCCGACGTTGAGGACGGCCTCCTGCTCGTCCTCAACGACCTCAAGCGAAGGAAGTCACGACCGAATGATCAGTGCCCGCGCCTGAACGCCCAGTTGTTCAGCGAGTGCCTCGACCGAGTCCAAGGTGAGGTTGCGCTCTCCACGTTCGATGCCGGCGAGGTATCGAGTCGACACTCCAAGTTGCTCGGCGAGACCTTCCTGCGACAGCTGACGTGCGAGGCGCAGATCGCGCACTTGTGATCCGAGCACAGTTTTAAGCGTTTCTGCCATCCAACCAGCCTTGAGGCTGGTAGTCATGACTTCCAGGAAGTTATCGCTTCCAGTTGCTGCTGTTGTAGAGGCTGAACACGACACCTCGCGGCGGCTACGAAACCGATGCGAGGGAGAACGTCACGGTGCCGAAATCACGAAAGTCCGCTGCGGACGACCAGAACGGCGACTCCGCTGTCCAGCGAACACCGCGATCGCTGGCGCTGCTCGTTGAAACGTGGGAATCCATATTTGAGGTGAAGCGCCAGGAGTGGACCGACGAAGGCCTCTATCAGCCATACGAAGCCTTCGCCTCCGGCGAGCCCTGCCGAGCATGCCGGCGTCCGCTACTCGACGAACTACCCGCGGACAACGGCGAGGTCACCAGCACTGGCCCCAACGTCGACAACGCTGCATTCCGCGGAAAGCACGAGGGCTGCCGCCTCGGGTTCTGGAGCATGGTCGGCTGCAGCGTGGACCATTGCCATCAGTGCTGCCCACCCCCGCCCTTGAGTCCATCCCAAGTCAAAACATTGCGGACGCTGTTGGGTCGGCCTTCGCCGCACCGGGCCTCTTGGCACCTGAGCTTGACCTGCAGTCACGTGATGTCCGTGGTCACCGGGAACAGAACCACCGCACCGACGACGGCTCGGTGCTCGGTGTGCGATTCAACGCGCGGTGTCGTGGAGGCTGCCCCTGGTGGATCGACGGGCACGGACGTCGCTGACGAGGTCGGCGTCACGGAGGTCTATCGACTACTCACCGACGAGCAGTGGAGAGCGATCAGTAGCATCGTGCACCCCGACGACCATCCTCGTCGAGGACGACCGAGTGCGGACGCCCGCACGGTCGTGAATGCGATCTTGTATCGCGACGCCACGAGCATCCCCTGGCGCGAGCTGCCATCCACGTTCGGATCGTGGAGAACAGTAGTTCGGCGGTACGGTCAGTGGCTGGCAGACGGGAGCTGGGACGAGGTCGGCCGACTGCTTTCACAGAGTGACGGCGGCGGCTTACCCAGCGCTGACCCGACGCCGTGAGCTCCTCAGCTGCCGGCATCAGAGTATTGAGACAGGCCGGTTTATGAGTTGCTGTTCAACTCTTGGCAACGCTCACCGTGATACGTGCCACGGCGCGATCACAACCCCTCGTGCCCGCTCCATTACGGAAGCCATGTCACGGTAGCACTGAGGCTTCGATGCCAATGAACCGCGGATAGGGGAACTTCTCGATGCTCTCCGGTCCCCGCAGCTCTTCGAACGCGGTCACTGTTAACCCGTGCCGACGGAATGAACGCAGGTACATCTCGATGGGCCGGTGCACGTGAGTAGCCACCAGCCCGTAGGACTGCGAGCTCGTCCTGAATGGGGTTTCAACCACCTTCTCATCGAGGTAACTGAACCCGTCGCTGCCGGCGTAATCCCAGTAAATTGGCCAGAAGGCCGGGTGAGCAATAGTCGAGAGCACTACTCCACCGCGCGCGAGCGCCGCAAGGGCACCGACGATCCCATCCAGATCAAGCGCGTCCATGAGGACCATGTTCGCCACAGCCAAGTCGAACCGTACATCGGAGCCTCGACGCACCCATTCTTCAGCCGTCGCGACCTCGAATCGCGTCACATCATCGTGAGCGCGAGCCAGTCCAATGCTCACGGCGCTCGGATCGATCCCCAGCGTTTCACTCGACCTGATCGCGAGCTTCGATGTGAGCCGCCCCGTCCCACACCCGACGTCGACTATGCTCTTCGCAGTTGAGCGATCGACCCGCCCGAGAATCCACGGTTCGAGGACGCGCTCATACGACGTGTCCTGATGCAGGGCGACCTGACGGTCACGGATCGGAGCGATTGAATCCCATTCGCGAACGATGTCAGCCTCGTCCTTGTGATCGTAGAACCTCACGGGCTCAATCACCTGGAGCCCTTCTCCGCAAGACGGCGCGCGATGTCAATCAAGTCCTTTGCCATGTTCAGCGTCGGGTCGTCACTGGAGTGGAATTCCCGGATCATGTGCGCGCCTTTGCGCCCATATCCGACAGCCGCCCATGCGTCGGCCCTGTTCGAATTAACGACCGTGAATCTACTCCGAAGCCGGAACGTTTCGTCACCGTAATAGCGCGCCTCCGCGCCGGCCCTCACGAGCTTACGGCTCATCTCGTTAGCTCTCGGCATAACCAGCACCAGGGATCGCTCCGCAGCCTTCTTCATGAGCATCTCGTACGCTTCGCCTGACACCCAGCTCAGGTCGTTGGATGAAACGACGCACTGGCCATCGAACTTCGTGAGATTCGCCATGTACTTCCGGATGCGTTCGTTGCGTTTCTTCCCCTTGTACGCAATAGGCCGCAACCGCACGGCAGCGATCACTTCCCACAGCGCTAGCGAGATGGCGACCGCCACGACGACCACGACCAGGACGGCCTTCCAGGGTGTCATGAGCAGTTCTTCCAGAGAGCCAGCCAACAGCACTGTCAGCACGATAGCGGCAACCGCTGAGAGTTGCGCGAGGATGGTCCTAATCACGAGCCAATGCTATAGCCACGGCCATGTCCTACTACGCCGAACGGCGGATCCGGACGCTAGTTCCCTGGCGCTGGCGCGAGCTGCCATCCACGTCCGGATCGTGGAGAACAGTAGCCAGACGGCACCGCCAGTGGATGGCAGACGGGAACTGGGCCGAGGCCCTCCGACTGCTCTCACAGAGTGAAGGCGACGGTTAGTTCAGCGCTGACCCGACGCCGTGAGCTCCTCGACTGTCGGGATCCGAATATAGAGACAGGCCGATTTATGAGTCAGAAAGTTGACCCGGCAGTACAGCTTCGCGTGAACACGAGACATACCCCGAGGAGTGTCAGCGCGTCCGCGCGCCCCGCTCGTGCAGCAAAGTCGCGACATCCACCCGGTCGAGTTTCGCGTACAGGGCCGAGCCGCCACGCGCCCAAGAACACCCGCAAGTTGGGCTCCTGGCCCCTTTGAAACATTAGATCGGAACGCGAGTCCTGATCTTCGGTGAGAGCAGATGAACCAAAACCCCTGGAATTACGGGGTTTTTACACGTTGAACCTAAACTCGACCACGTCGCCATCCTTCATGACGTAGTCCTTGCCCTCGAGGCGAGCCTTGCCCTTGGAGCGGGCTTCGGCGACGGAGCCGGTCTCGACGAGATCCTCGAAGGAGATGACCTCGGCCTTGATAAAGCCCTTTTCGAAGTCGGTGTGGATGACACCGGCCGCCTGCGGAGCCTTCGATCCCTTGGGGATCGTCCAAGCGCGCGCTTCCTTGGGCCCGGCAGTCAGGTAGGTCTGCAGACCGAGGGTGTCGAACCCGATGCGGGCGAGCTGGTCGAGACCAGACTCATCCTGACCGGTCGATGCAAGCAACTCCGCGGCATCTTCCGGATCGAGGTCGATCAGCTCCGATTCGATCTTCGCGTCGAGGAAAATCGCCTTGGCGGGCGCAACAAGAGCAGCGAGCTCCTCCTTGCGCGCAGCATCCGTCAACACAGCCTCGTCAACGTTGAAGACGAAGATGACCGGCTTCGCAGTAAGCAGGCCCAGTTCCTTGACGGGCTCGAGGTCGATGCCGCTCGTCGAGAGGAGAGTGCCGCGCTCAAGAGCATCCTTCACGGCATTCGCGGTCTCGAGCACGACGGGCTCTACCTTCTTGCCGCGCACCTCTTTCTCGAGGCGGACGATCGCCTTCTCGACAGTCTGAAGGTCCGCGAGCATGAGCTCAGCGTTGATGGTCTCCATGTCGGATGCCGGATTCACCGTGCCCTCGACGTGCACGACATCACCGTCAGCGAAGCCACGCACGACCTGGGCGATGGCATCCGCCTCACGAATGTTCGCGAGGAACTGGTTACCCAGCCCCTCCCCTTCGCTCGCGCCGCGCACGATGCCGGCAATATCGACGAACGACACCGCGGCCGGAAGGATACGCTCGCTGCCGAAGATCTCAGCCAGCTTATTCAGTCGCGAATCGGGCAGGTTCACCACTCCGATATTCGGCTCGATCGTCGCAAACGGGTAGTTCGCCGCGAGCACGTCGTTCTTGGTGAGTGCGTTGAAGAGAGTCGACTTGCCGACGTTGGGCAAGCCCACGATTCCGATAGTTAGAGCCACGGGATACGAGTCTACCGGGCGCGGATGCCAGCACCTGAGTCCTCGGCGTTGTGCGGGGCTCCGCGACGCAGCGTTGGGCGGAGAACGCAGCGTTGGGCGGAGAAACTCAAGCGGATCCTCCGCCCGAGCGTGCGTTCTCCGCCCATGCGTGCGACGCAACTCCCCCCCGTCGCCCCCAAGCGTGCGCCGCAACTCCCCCCGTCGCGCCCAAGCGTGCGCCGCAACTCCCGCGCTTCGCGGCGAGTCTGACCCCACAGCGGCACCCCGGGAGAGAAGGTGAACAGGTGCCCTTGGATTTCACCGCAATCGACTTCGAGACGGCGAATTCCTCTCCCGCCTCAGCCTGCTCCGTCGGACTCGTCCGCGTTCGAGATGGCGAGGTCGTTGCCACCGCAGACTGGCTAATTCGTCCGCCGGCAGGCCACGATGAGTTCCAGGAGTGGAACATCAAGATCCACGGCATCCATCCGCACGATGTTGCGGAAGCCGCCACCTGGCCTGAGCAGTTCGACCGCCTCTGCAATTTCGCCGGAGCCGACGTGCTCGTCGCGCACAACGCCGGTTTCGACCTCAAAGTACTGCGCACGGCATCCGATGTGACGGACTTGGACTGCCCGCCGTATCGTTCGCTGTGCAGCCTCCAGGTCGCCCGCAAGACCTACGATCTCGAGTCCTATCGCCTGCCGAAGGCTGCGGCCGCGGCCGGTTTCGCCGAGTTCTCGCACCACGATGCGCTGGCGGATGCCCGAGCATGCGCGCAGATAATCATCGACGCGGGACGTCGCGCCGGGGCTGCGGATGTCGACGAACTGGCCACCGCTCTCGGCATCCGCGTGGCCGACGCGCCTGTCGTCGCCCCGCGTGAACGCGCTGCCTGAGCACAACCGTCCGTTCACACGCGACAATGTATTCATGACGAATCCCGCAGGCGCATCTCCCCTCAGCCTCGAAGTCATCGAGGGCACTTTCGATCTCGCGCGTCAGGGCCGCACCGGGCCGCTGGGCGAGATGATCGACGCCGGTGTGCCGATCGATACCCGCAATCCCCGGCAGGACACCCTTCTGATCGTGGCCACGTATGCAGAGCAAACGCACACCGTCGCCGACCTGGTGCGGCGCGGAGCCGATCTGAACGCTACGAACGCGAACGGTCAGACAGCTATCTCCTGCGCGGTCTTCCGCAAGAACGAGACTCTGTTGCGCATGCTATTGGATGCTGGCGCAGATCCGGATGCCGGCGGCCTCTCCGCCGCCGCTATCGCTGAGCAGTTCCAACTCGCAGAAATGCGCTCGATCTTGGACGAGTACGCGGGGCGTTGACGACCGGGATCCCCGCAATGTCCGAGGCCCTCGACATGATGGCCTTATGGATGCTCCACTGATCGTCGTTCTTCTCCTGGCAGCCGTTGCTCTTGGGGCCGTGGCAGGCTGGTTTGCTCGAGCCG
Source organism: Microbacterium sp. A94 (assembly GCF_051842855.1). Taxonomy (NCBI): domain Bacteria; kingdom Bacillati; phylum Actinomycetota; class Actinomycetes; order Micrococcales; family Microbacteriaceae; genus Microbacterium; species Microbacterium sp. A94. The sequence goes on from NZ_JBPXMU010000001.1 coordinate 1,109,247, forward strand.
CCCGCAGTGCGCGCGAACTCTCGAGCAGTACCGCCGAACTCGCGCGCACCGAGGCCGAACTCCTTGCCGTGCGTGATGATCGAGACCGTCAGTACGACCTGTATCGGGATGCGGTTGAGCACGCCCGCACCGAGCAGCGGGCTGAGGCCGAGCGCGTGCAGCAACAGAATGCAGTGCTTACAGCGCTGGCGCCGGTCCGCGAATCGCTGCAGCAGATGCAGACTAAGGTGACCACGCTCGAGCAGGAGCGCCACGCCCAGTTCGGCTCGCTCGCCGAGCAGTTGCGACGAGCTCAGGAATCCGACGAAGCACTCCGGGCGACGACCGAGTCACTTGCTGGGGCACTGCGCTCCACCGCGACCCGCGGTGTCTGGGGAGAAACGCAGCTACGCCGTGTGGTCGAAGCTGCCGGGCTCACCCGGCACGTCGATTTCGACCTGCAGTCGACGATCTCGTCCGACCGCGGGCAGGGTCGGCCCGACATGGTGATCCGACTGCCCGGAGGCACATCCATCGCCGTCGATGCGAAAGTTCCCCTTGATGCTTATCTCGAAGCGAGCGCCCTGACCGGGAGCAGCGCCGATGAGGCGCAGCGCCAGCGGTACATGCAAAAGCACGTCAGGGCAGTGCGCGCACACATTGATGCTCTCTCGAAGAAGGCGTACTGGTCAGGGCTTGATGCAAGCCCGGAGTTCGTCATCTGCTTCCTGCCCAATGAATCGCTCCTGGCCGCGGCCATCGACGAGGATCCGACGCTTCTGGACTACTCATTCGGCAAGGGAGTAGCGCTGGCGTCACCCGTCAACCTCTGGGCCGTCCTGAAAACAGTTTCTTTCACCTGGACCCAGCAGGAGGTATCGGCGGAGGCTCGCACACTGCTGAACCTCGGCACGCAGCTGTTCGATCGTCTGGGCACCCTCGCCGGGCATGCCGATGACCTCCGTCGGGCACTGGAGCGTACGGTCGACAGTTACAACAAGTTCGCGGGTTCCCTCGAGAGCCGGGTGCTGGTCACCGCGCGCCAGTTCCCCGGTATCGACGCGTCAACGCTCGACGCCACACCGCAGTCGATCACGACCCCGGCGCGCCGATTCACCGCCCCCGAACTCGTCGAAGCAGCACAAAATGCAGAGACTGCGGAGATCGCAGAGACTGCGACAATCGGAGCCGACCTCGGCGCCGTGCGCGCGCGAGCCGACAGAGACTAAGCGCTGTACGGAACCCAGCTGAGCAGCGCGATGACCAGCCCGGAACTCACCACGAAGGCACCGACCATCCACCACGAGCTGAGCTCGTGCCCTTCAGCGCGACGAACGCGGAAGAGCACGTCGGCGCGGCGTGCAGGATCAGCGTGAGCAGGTGTCACGGGAAGAGCCGCGACGGCTGCAGCGCGTGCGGCCTCATCCTGCGGTGAAATGCGCAGAATACGGCCGGTGTTGGTGGTGACCATGTTCGCTGGCACGGACCTGCTCTCGCTCCGCGACTGCTGCGTGGTCATTTGTCACCCTCCCGGACACCGCCATTCTGATGCCCTATCGAGGCGACGAATCCAGGCACCATTGTGCCAGCAAAGCCTGGGAAAGCCGGTAAGACCGCGCGTTCACCAGCACCAGGTCGGTAACGATCGGCCTACAGCCACTTGGAGACGAGGTGCTCCGACGCGATTCGACGCAGTGTTCCAGACGCGCCGCGCAGCACAACAGACTCCGTGTAGACGTAGTTGCCTTCGCGACGAACCCCGGCAACAAGCTGCCCGTCGGTCACACCGGTGGCGACGAAGATCGTGTTGTCGCCCTTCACCAGGCCATCTGCCTCGTACACGTGGTCCATCTGCAGACCCGCATCGATGCCCCGCTGACGCTCGTCATCATCCCGCGGCCAGAGACGCCCCTGGATGTGGCCGCCCAGCGCTTTGATCGCGCAGGCGGTGACGATGCCTTCCGGGCTGCCACCGACGCCCACGCACATGTCCGTACGCGCCCCATGACGTGCTGCATTGATGCCACCGGCGACATCGCCATCGCTCATGAGTCGCGTGCCCGCACCGGCCTCGCGAATTTCCTCGATGAGCCGCTCATGGCGCGGACGATTCAACACCGACACGACGATCTCGTCGACGGGCTTGCCGAGCGCCTTGGCCAGCAGCCGGATGTTCTCGCCGACAGGCAGGCGAATGTCAACGACGCCAACACCTGCTGGGCCGGTGACGAGCTTGTCCATGTAGAAGACGCTGGATGCGTCGAGCATGGTCCCGCGGTCCGAGACCGCGATCACTGACAGCGCATTCTGGCGCCCCGCCGCAGTGAGCGACGTGCCATCGATCGGGTCGACGGCGATGTCACATTCCGGCCCACGACCGGAGCCGACAACCTCGCCATTGAACAGCATGGGAGCGTTATCCTTCTCACCCTCGCCGATCACGACCCGGCCCTGAAAGTTCACGGTGCCGAGGAACGCGCGCATCGCGTCGACAGCTGCACCGTCGGCGGCTTCCTTGTCTCCCCGCCCAATGAAGGGCACGGCACGGATCGATGCCGCCTCAGTCGCCCGCACAAGCTCCAGTGCAAGATTTCGGTCGGGACGCAGCGGGCTCATATCGGCCGTCAGACTCACCATGGGGCAAGCCTAACGATCGTGCCATCTGAAACAGGGGTCTTTCGCCCCGATTTCGATGAAGGAACAGCGATTCTTAACACCTGCGAAGAGTGCCCTCGTTCAACAGGCCGGAGAGCACCCGGCATCCGATGCTCCCCACCGATAGAGTTGAAGCTGTCCCGGCTTCATCTATCGCAGGAGTTTTCATGCCCGTCGCCACTCCGGATCAGTACGCAGAAATGCTCGACCGCGCGAAGGCCGGTGGCTTCGCGTATCCCGCATTCAACGTCTCCAGCTCGCAGACCATCAACTCCGTCCTCCAGGGCCTGACCGAGGCCGGCTCCGACGGCATCATTCAGGTGACCACGGGCGGCGCCGACTACTTCGCCGGCCACACCGTCAAGGCACGCGCCGCAGGCGCGCTTGCTTTCGCTCGCTACGCCACCGAGGTCGCCAAGAACTACCCGGTGACCGTGGCCCTGCACACCGACCACTGCCCGAAGGATGCTCTCGCGGGCTTCGTCGAGCCGCTGATCGCCGCCAGCGAAGAAGAGGTCAAGGCTGGCCGCAATCCGATCTTCCAGTCGCACATGTGGGACGGCTCGGCCGTGCCGCTGGCGGAGAACATCGAGATCGCCAAGGAACTGCTCCCCCGCATGAAGAACATCAACGCGATCCTTGAGGTCGAGATCGGTGTTGTCGGCGGCGAGGAAGACGGTGTCCAGCACGAGGGCTCCAACGACGCCCTCTACACGACGTTCGCCGATGTCGACCAGGCCGTGCAGGCACTGGGCCTCGGCGAACAGGGCCGCTACATCGCAGCGCTCACCTTCGGCAACGTGCACGGTGTGTACAAGCCCGGTGGAGTGAAGCTGCGTCCGGAACTCCTCGGCGAGATCCAGGCTGAGGTCGCAGCCAAGTACAACACGGGTGCGAAGCCGCTTGACCTGGTCTTCCACGGCGGTTCGGGCTCGAGCGACGAGGAGATCGCCCTTGCGGTCGCCAACGGCGTCATCAAGATGAACATCGACACCGACACCCAGTACGCATACACGCGTGCGATTGCGGACTACATGTTCAAGAACTACGACAGCGTCCTGAAGGTCGACGGCGAGGTCGGAAACAAGAAGGTCTACGACCCCCGCGCGTGGGGCAAGGTCGCAGAGGCGGCTATGGCCGCCCGCGTCGTCGAGTCGACCCGTCAGCTCGGCTCGCACGGCCAGTCCCAGAGCTGATACGACATTCGCTGACCGCAGCGAAACACAAGAATGCCCCGGCCGTCAGGCCGGGGCATTCTTCGTACGTGGGGTGTGTCAGCGCCCGCGACGGGCGCGCACCACCCCGATTGCCAGGTCGGCGATGGCATCGACGATCAGCAGAATGCCCACGAAACGGCTGAAGCCGCGGCGTCGGGATGCTGCGACGCCGAGCGCCAGTTCGCCGACGCTGAGCGCTGCGGCCAGGAGACGGTTGCGGCGCAACGCTCCAGCGACGCGAGCCAACGGCCGGTCGCGACGGGTGAGCGGGGTAAACCCGCTCATACCGTCAACCAGAATCTCGCCGAGCGTTGATCCCCAGCCGTCCGGCCCGAAACGCAGCACCTCAAGGTCCGTGTCGGAGGACACGGCTTCGTCGAATACTGCGGCGATGAGATCAGCGGGCACACCGAATGCGGCAAGGAAGGCTTCCTGCCGCGCACGCGTCCCGACCACCCCATCCAGAGCCTCGGGCTGCAGCGCACGATGCGCACCAGCAACGTCCAGCCGCGAGTGCGCAGCGATCTGGACAAGTTCGTCACGACTGCCATCGCCATCGCTGAGCAGCCGACGGCAGATCTCCGCCGTCTCCGGCACCGTGAGCGCTTCCAGATCCATCACCGGCACGGTGTGCCGTTCGGCATCGGGCCAGAACTGATGCACGCCGCCGTTCGTCGTCACCTCGAACCAGTCACCGCCGTCATCCACACGGTTCAACTCGATCACCGGCAGTTCTGCCTTCGCCGCGACGCCCGCGTTGGTCGGATCCTCGGATTCGAAGCGCAGCAACGACCATGAGCCGGACTCGATGTATTCGACATCCAGCCCATTCACTTGCGCGATCAATCGCGCGGCAGACGGTCCGCGGTGCGAGAACACCGAGATGCGAACAGGCGCCGCATCGAATTCTGCTGAGATATCGGATGCTTCGTCGAACGACTCTGTCACGAGAGCATCCGCTTCGCTGTCGTCACACCCACCGTCATCGCAGCCGCCGTCGTCGCAGCATGCATCGTCAGAGTCCTGCAGCCACAACGTCAGACCGGCATCCGCGAATGCCGTGCGCAACTCCCCCGCCGTCAGAGTCGTCGCGATGACGTCTTGATCAGTCAGCGTGAGCACAAAACCGGCGTCGGTGATCGGAATCGCGACGACTGCCTCCTGCTGAGACTCACCCCACGCGGCGTCTGCGTCGATCAATCCGGCCGGCACACGCAGGTGCACGAGCAGCTCTCGAGCTGCTGGGCGGGGATCTGCCCCGTCAGCAGCGTCGACGGATGCGTAGGAGAGTTGAACACCAAAACTGTTTTCGAGCATCATTCGACATTACCGGCTCACGCCATGCGAGCCGGGGTGTTGAAAGCCGTCTACCGTCCGGCCATCCCATCGACATAGGACATGAACGCCGGATCCCCCATCATCGGCACCGCGATGCAGAGCGAAACGATGATCATCGTCACGGCCGCGCCCACCAGCGGCACCCACCAGGTCAACTTCCCGGTGCGCAGACGTTTGAACGACAGCCAGGCGGTCAGCATCCATCCGACCACGAGAACGAAGGCGGCGATGGTCCCCCAGACCTTGGCCTGTGCGAAGTTGGTGAATTCCCCCTCGATGCCGATGATCTCCATACTGTCGTTCATCATCGAACTCAGATCCAAATACGCCACCGTATTGATGATGACGCTGACCAGCCCGTAGGCCACCAGGGCAATGGTGAGGATGCGGTCCCACCGGCGGGGCGCGGTAACAGCCGGCGCCGGCGTCGAGGTCTCCTGGGATGCGGCCGATTCTGCGGTCGGAACTTCATCAACAGCATCCATCGGCGGCAACCCCGCCAACCGGCGTTGCTCCTCCGGAGTCGCATACTCGCCATACTGCGGCCGCTCATCGATCATGCCGCCATGCTAATGCGCGCGGCTTTGATCTGCGTCCAGCCAGCCCCGCCAAAAGCGGCGGCCCCAGAGAAGTGGGGACTCCTCGGGGGCCGCTGGCTTGAGCGCTGGGGACGCTCATGCCGAGACGAAGCAGCGCTGGGGGCGCTATCTCCATCTGAAGACACCGTCAGACGGGTGCCTTCACGAACAGACTAGACAACTGTCCAGGAAAGCGCGAGGGGTTGTTATTCAGATAGTGAAGTCGCTACTCGTATCCAACGCGTCTGCGCCCAGTTGCAGAGACAGTTGCCGCGCCGTGCGCTGCAGTTTACTGATGAGGGCAGCATCCACGACCGCGCTGTCGGCGGGCAGAGAAATAGCGAGCGATGCCGTCAAATTCGGTGCGATGACGGGAACGGCGATGCAGGTACTGCCGATCGAGTACTCCTCCTCGTCCACAACCCACCCTGGTGAGTGCTCCAGCTGCGTCAGAAGCGTACGGCGATCGCTGATCGTCTTGGGCGTCAGCTCCTCCAGCTGGTGCCGAGAGAGGTAGTCCAGGCGGTCTTTCTCTTCGAGATCTGCCAGGATCTGCTTTCCCAGTGCCGTTGCGTGCGCACTGCGGTGCAGACCGACCCACAATTCCACCCGGGGGTTGCTCGTAGCATCCACGATGTCCACCAGATGCACCTCGCCGTCGTCGAAACGCGACAGATATGCCGTTGCTCCGACCTCGTCGGTCACTGCGCGAAGCGCTGCCCGCACGCGAGCGAGGAACACCCCTCGCCCGTCGATCTCATCGCGAAACGCCGGGAAGTGCCGGCCCAGGACCAACCCGTCCGGCTCGGCCGCCAGGTAACCCTCATGGATGAGCGTACGCACCAGGTTGTATGTGGTGCCGATCGTGAGGCCGGTTGCGGCAGCCAACATCTTCGCCGGCAATGGCCGCGGTGCGTTCGCGACGATGTCAACAAGCCGTAGCGCACGCTGCACGGAGCCGATCAATGTCGGTTCGGACTCCTGCGTGTTCACAGCGTCGCTCAGATCATCACGGGGACTCAGTGGCGCGACCACCGAGAGCACGAGCGTCGCGCTTACCGGAGGCATCCTGGCGTAGTTCCTTGGGCAGCGAGAACATCAGATCCTCCTCAGCGGTGCGAACTTCTTCCACGTCGCCGTATCCCGCGCTCTGCAGCGCTTCGAGGACTTCCTCCACGAGGATCTCCGGCACGGAGGCCCCGCTCGTCACTCCCACGGTGGCGACGCCGTCGAGCCATTCCTGCTTAACCTCTTCAGCGTAATCCACACGGTACGCCGCCTTGGCCCCATATTCCAGAGCCACTTCGACCAGGCGCACACTGTTCGATGAGTTCGAGGAACCGACCACGATGACGAGGTCCGCGTCCTTCGCAACCTTCTTGATCGCAACCTGCCGATTCTGGGTGGCGTAGCAGATGTCATCAGACGGCGGATTCTGCAGCTCGGGAAAACGCGTGCGCAGTCGATTCACGGTCTCCATCGTCTCGTCGACGGAGAGTGTCGTCTGCGACAGCCATACGACCTTCGACGGGTCCTTCACCACGACGGTGTCAGCCTCGTCCGGGGAGTTCACAATGGTCACTCGCTCGGGCGCGTGACCGGCGGTGCCCTCGACCTCTTCATGGCCCTCGTGGCCGATCAGGAGGATCTCGAAATCATCGCGAGCGAATCGGACGGCCTCGCGATGCACCTTCGTCACCAGCGGGCAGGTCGCATCGATGGCATGCAATCCACGATCGGATGCTGCGCTGACCACTGCGGGCGAGACGCCGTGCGCGCTGAACACGATGTGCGCGCCTTCTGGCACCTCATCGACCTCTTCGACGAAGATCGCGCCCTTCTCTTCGAGCTCGGTGACGACGTGGATGTTGTGCACGATCTGCTTGCGCACATAGACCGGAGCCCCGTAACGATCGAGAGCCTTCTCGACGGCCACCACGGCCCGGTCGACACCGGCGCAATACCCGCGCGGTGCCGCCAGCAGCACCTTCTTGGGTCCGTCCACCGGGATATCCTGAAGCCGCTTCGCCCGGGAACGAGGGATGCGAGGAATGGGAAGATGTACGGTGGCCTGGGTCACACCTTGATTCTACCGTCGTACAGCGGTGCTGGGCCTGTGCGAGCGCTCAGGCGCATAAGGAGGGAGCAGACCCGATGACGGTCTTCGAAGCATCATCCATGAAAGGCGAGATTCCGCCGGCGGATGCTGTCGCGCCCCGTGACTCGACCGCGGATGCACCGACCTCTGTCGCACGTTTGAACTCAACGATCCGCGACTTCATCGCGCGCTGGAACGTCGTCTGGGTCGAAGGCGAGATCACCTCGTGGAACGTTCGCGGTGGAAACGTGTTCGGTCGCCTCAAAGACACCCAGTCCGATGCGCAGATATCGATCCGCATCTGGTCGAGCGTGCGCGGGCGCATCCCCGCCGACCTCGCCGTGGGCGACCATGTGATCGCAGCTGTCAAAGCCGACTACTTCGTCAAAGCAGGCGATTTCAGCTTTACCGTCTCATCGATGAAGCATGTCGGATTGGGCGATCAGCTCGAACGTCTCGAGAAGTTGCGTGCCCAGCTGCGCCAAGAGGGACTGTTCGACTCGGCCAGGAAGCAGCCTCTTCCCTTCCTTCCTCACGTCATCGGCCTCATCACGGGTGAGAGATCGGATGCCGAGAAGGACGTGCACCGCAACGCCGAGCTGCGCTGGCCGCACGTGCGCTTCCGCACCCAGCACGTCGCTGTTCAGGGCGAACGGTGCGTGCCCGAGGTCCTCGCCGCGCTCGCGACGTTGGATGCCGACCCCGATGTCGATGTCATCATCATCGCCCGCGGCGGCGGAGACCCGCAGACCCTGCTCGGGTTCAGCGATGAACGACTCGTGCGGGCGGTGGCAGCAGCATCCACTCCGGTCGTCTCCGCCATCGGACATGAGAACGATCACCCGCTGCTCGACGATGTAGCGGACCTCCGCGCCTCGACGCCGACCGATGCCGCCAAACGTGTCGTTCCCGACGTGGGCGAGCAGCGCGCGATCATCGCGCAGCTGCGATCGCGTGCCACCTCACGTCTGACGCAACGGGTCTCGCACGACATCACGCAGCTCGAGCAGCTGCGCACCCGTCCGGTGTTGCGCTCGCCTGATCCGATCATCGCCGATCGCGCGCAGGAGTTGTGGCTGCTGCTCTCGCGAGGGCGCGACACGATCACCCGTCAACTCGACCTCGCCGGGCGCAGGACCGGTGAGCTGCGCGCGTCATTGCGCGCGCTCTCGCCAGCGGCGACTCTCGCTCGGGGATACGCCATCGCCCATCTCGATGGCGGCGTGATCGTGCGCGACGCAGCGGATGCTCCCGCCGGCAGCGCACTGACCATCACCGTGGATCGCGGCTCGCTGGCAGCTCGCTCCGAGGGAGAAATCGCCGAGGGCAACACCCCGTCGTAGGATGGAAGGCGTGACTTCGCCGAATGACGCCCCCGTCGAGACTCTGTCATTTGAGGCCGCTCGTGACGAGCTCGTCCGTGTCGTCGCCGAGCTCGAGCAGGGCTCCCCTACCCTTGAGCACTCGCTCGCGCTCTGGGAACGCGGCGAAGCTCTTGCCGCCCGTTGCGAAGAATGGCTGCTGGGCGCCAAGCGCCGCCTCGAGCAGGCACGTACGGCTGCCGCTGATGAGGATGACGCATGAACAAGCCCGCACCCGTCGTCGCTGAGCTCGGACGCCCCGAGACACCGGCGGAGACCGCAGCACGCAAGGCGGAGTTCAGCAAGAAATATCGTGCCAGCCAAACGTTCCGCAATCTGATCGCCGCGCTGATCGCGACAGTGGCAGTGGTCGCTGTCATCGTCTTCGCGGTGCCGCGAGGCGTACCGGCATCCGAGAAGAAGATCGATGTGGCAGGCATCGCCGCCGACGTCGAATCCACCATGCAACGTCCGGCTCTCGTGCCCGAGACGGATGGCTTCTGGCGCGCGAACGCCGCACAGCTCGAGGGTGGCGCAACGGTCACCTGGAAGGTCACCATGGCACCGGCCTCAGAAGACGAGCGCGGGTTCATCAACGTCGTGCAGGCTTTCGAGGCCGACTCATCCTGGGCACCACAGCAGCTGGATGGCACTGCGCCGACCGACACCACGCGGATCGGTGGCTTGGAATGGGATGTGTACGAGCTCGGCGGCGCCACCGAGAGCAATGTCTCCTACGCGATCGGCACGCAGGCCGGTGAAGACTACGTGCTGCTCTACGGCGCACGCTCCCCTGAGTCGACGGCTGAGCTCGCCAACTCGTTGATTCCGCAGATCAAAGCGATTGCTGAGGCCTCATGACAGTACTCACCCCGACAGCCGCTTGGCAGGAGATGCTGGACGGAAATCGTCGATTCGTCGCGGGTGAGCCGCGGCATCCGAATCAGGATGTCGAGCGCCGGCATGATCTGGCCCATCAGCAGCATCCGACAGCGACGCTGTTCGGTTGCTCCGACTCGCGACTGGCCGCCGAGATCATCTTCGACAAGGGCCTGGGCGACCTGTTCGTCGTCCGCAACGCCGGGCAGGTCATCGGCGAATCGATCGTCGGCAGCCTCGAGTACGCCGTCGAGATCCTGCAGGTGCCGTTGATCGTCGTGCTTGCCCACGATGAGTGCGGTGCGGTCAGTGCTGCCATCGAGGGGACGGCGATCGACGCAGCGCCCCTCCCGCCGCACATCTGGAAGCTGATCGCGCCGATCATTCCCGCCGCCCGCAAGGTACTCGCGGCCAATGGCGGTACGTCCCCGGCTGACATCGACGCCGAACTGGTCGGCCGCGAGCACCTGCGTAACACCGTCGCGAACCTGCTGCAGTCGTCTGAGCTGATCAGCGACGCCGTCGCCGAGGGCCGCCTCGGCATCGTGGGCGCGAACTACCGTCTTGCTGAGGGCACGGCCGTGCCCGTGATCACAGTGGGAATCGACACGGGGATCGAAGGCGTCCCCGCAACCGAGGAGGCATCGAAGTGACCGATACACACCAGCGCAGCGGCGAGGAATCGCAGAGCTACCGCATCGAACACGACACCATGGGCGAGGTTCGCGTGCCCCTGAACGCGCTCTACAGCGCTCAGACGCAGCGCGCGGTAGAGAACTTCCCGATCTCGGGCACGGGCCTGGAGCCGACCCACATTGCCGCTTTGGCTCGCATCAAGAAGGCCGCAGCCCTGGCGAACAAGGAACTCGGCACCCTGGACGGCGCCATCGCCGACGCGATCGCCGCCGCTGCCGACCAGGTGGCGGCCGGTAAGCACGACGGTGAGTTCCCCGTCGACACCTACCAGACCGGTTCTGGCACCTCATCGAACATGAACATGAACGAGGTGCTGGCAAACCTCGCCTCCAGCATCCTGGGTTCGGCTGTGCACCCGAACGACCATGTGAATGCCTCGCAGTCATCGAACGACGTGTTCCCGACCTCGGTGCACATCGCGGTCACGCAGGTCCTCATCGACACTCTCATCCCGTCGCTCGACCACCTCGCCGTCGCCCTCGAGGCGAAGGCTGAGCTGTGGAAGGATGCCGTCAAGGCCGGGCGCACGCACCTCATGGATGCAACCCCCGTCACCCTCGGTCAGGAGTTCGGCGGCTACGCCCGCCAGATCCGCCTGGGCATCGAGCGCGTGCAGTCCGCCCTCCCCCGCGTCGCCGAGGTTCCCCTCGGTGGCACGGCTGTCGGCACTGGCATCAACACGCCGCTCGGCTTCCCGCAGAAGGTCATCGCGCTCCTCGCCGAAGAGACCGAACTGCCGATCACCGAGGCCAAGGACCACTTCGAGGCTCAGGCCAACCGTGATGGTCTGGTCGAGGCATCCGGTGCGCTTCGCACCATCGCCGTCTCGCTGACGAAGATCAACAACGACCTGCGCTGGATGGGCTCTGGGCCCAACACCGGTCTTGGCGAGTTGCACATTCCTGACCTGCAGCCTGGATCGTCGATCATGCCCGGAAAGGTCAACCCGGTCGTCCCGGAGGCCGTGCTCATGGTGTGCGCTCGGGTCATCGGCAACGATGCGACCGTCGCCTGGGCCGGGGCATCCGGTTCCTTCGAGCTGAACGTCGCCATTCCCGTGATGGGCACCGCTCTGCTGGAGTCGATCCGTCTGCTTTCGAACGCTGTCCGCGTTCTGGCTGACAAGACCATCGACGGCCTGGTTGCCAACACCGAGCGCGCTGCCGCATTCGCCGGTATGAGCCCGTCCATCGTGACGCCGCTGAACAAGATCATCGGTTATGAGGCTGCCGCGAAGATCGCCAAGCACGCTGTCGCCGAAGGCATTACTGTGCGCGAGGCCGTCATCGCCCTCGGGTACGTCGAGCGCGGTGAGATCACCGAGGCTCAGTTGGACGAGAAGCTCGACCTACTGAGCATGACCCACGCCGGCTGACGTTCGTTCGCCTGTTACACCTGTCGGAGCCTGTTGCATCCGTCGGAGGTTTTTTGTGAATTCCTCCGACACCCGCAACAGGCTCCGACATGTGTGACGCCATGGCATCCGTCTCAGGGACTCAGCGGCTCGGCTCGGAAGCGCACGAGCACAGTCTGAGTGTCGTCATCGACCGTGAAGGATGCCTCGCCCATTCCTTCGCGGAACTCCGGGCTGTGCCAGAACTTTTCGTGTCCAGTGCGCCAGTCGGCTATGGTCGTGAATCCCTCGCCCTCTGCGACGGCATGGTCGAGGTCGACATCTGCCAGGCGCACGACTCGGACCTCTATGACCTCTTCGATGCACACCGGCTCGCCCTCGGAGTCGATCACGACTGCGCGGTCGCCGACGGCAGGCAGGGGTTCGCGCTCGAGCTCGTACTCCGTGACCAGTGAGGTAGTTGACGTCTTCTCGCCCGTGAGGATCGCCCCGACGAGTAAGTCACGAAGCGGCCCGGGGAACGCATACTCGGACACGGGCAGGTCAGTTGCGTCTGGCATCCGCTCAGCCTATCGACCGGTCCCGGCCGCGGACTTATGTTTCGGATGTCGGAGGATGTTGCATCCGTCGGAGGAACTTGATCAATTCCTCCGACATCCGTAACAGGCTCCGACGGGTGTCGCAGCCCGACGAGAGTTCCCCCGGGGCGACCACTTGTTCTGCACGATCGGCCCCCTAGCCAAACACCTGTGGAATCCCGTTCGAGGGGGTGGTGATGCGGCACTGTATGGATCATGCTCAGTCCTGCACAGACCATCCGTCGCCTCGGCGGCATTGCCCGCGGCTCCCATCTGCAACGCCTCGGGTTCACCCGCACTCAGCTGGCACGCCTGGTGCAAGAGGAAAAGATTCAACGCGTGCGCGCCGGTGTCTTCGCGACGCACGACCTTGATAGCGGCATCCGCACCGCAGCCGCTCACGGCGGGGCTGTCACCTGTGCCTCGGCGCTGCGCGCGCACGAGATCTGGGTGCTCCCCGACGACGATGGGCCTCATGTCTGGATGGGACCGAAAGGTCGCGTGCACAGCCACGACGCGTGCTCATGCACCAGCCACTTCTACACTGGTATCCCACCGCTGGGGTATGCGCCCGTGGAGATTGCGCTGGTTCATCTGCGACGCTGCGCCGGAGACGAGGCCTTCTTCGCGGCGTACGAGTCTGCCTGGCGCAAGCGGCTCCTGTCGAAGTCTGCTCGTTCCCGCGTGCGGCAGGCGCTGCCAGCATCCGCTCGCTGGCTGGTCGAGATCGCCCGACCGGATGCCGACAGCGGACTGGAATCTCTCCTGCGGCTGAGAACGCACATCCTCGGCATCCACCTCGACTGCCAGGTCGTGATCACCGGCGTCGGGAAGGTCGACTTCGTCCTCGGCGGACGCCTGATCGTCGAAGCCGACGGCAAGGAGAATCATGACAGTGAGACGAAGCGCCATAATGACCGGGCACGGGATGCCGCGGCATCCGCTCTCGGATATGAAACATTGCGCTTCGACTACGCGCAGATTATTCACGACTGGCCGACCGTGCAAGCGGCCATCCTCGGCGCTCTGCGACGGCTCCGCGCTCGGTGACACAGCCGTCGGAGGGTGTTACGTCTGTCGGTGCGATTCCCCCTAAAGCTCCGACATTCGTAACACCCTCCGACAGGTGCAACACCCAGAAGGCAAGCTCAGTTGAGCTCCCCGCCCTCTAGCAGTTCCGTAACCAGCGCGGCGATCGCCGAGCGTTCCGAGCGCATCAGCGTCACGTGCGCGAACAGTTCGTGTCCCTTCAGCGTCTCGATCACCGATGCGATCCCGTCATGCCGGCCGACCCGCAGGTTGTCCCGCTGACCGACGTCGTGGGTGAGTACGACACGGGAGTTCTGCCCCATCCGGCTGAGCACGGTCAACAGCACGTTGCGCTCTAGCGACTGCGCTTCGTCGACGATCACGAAGGCATCGTGCAAGGAACGTCCGCGGATATGCGTTAGCGGCAGAACTTCCAGCAACCCGCGCTCGACCACCTCTTCCATGACGTTGCCCGAGACCACCGAGCCGAGCGTGTCGAAGACCGCCTGACCCCAGGGGCCCATCTTCTCGCCCTGGTCGCCGGGAAGGTATCCGAGCTCCTGCCCGCCGACAGCGAACAGCGGCCGGAAGACGATGATCTTCTTCTGCTGCTGCCGCTCAAGCACGGCTTCCAGTCCCGCGCACAGCGCGAGCGCCGACTTCCCTGTCCCGGCACGCCCGCCCAGCGACACGATCCCGATGTCCGGGTCAGTCAGCAGATCGATCGCGATGCGCTGCTCCGCCGAACGCCCGTGCATCCCGAACAGGTCGCGGTCACCGCGCACGAGTGTGAACTCGCCGTCGCCGGCCATCCGTCCCAATGCTGAGCCGCGCTCGGAGTGAATGATCAGCCCGGTGTTGACCGGAATTCCGCGGGCGTCCTCACTGATTCCGACCTCGCTCTCGTACAGGTCGCTGATCTCATCGCCGGAGAGATTGAGTGTGGCGATGCCCGTCCACCCCGAGTCGACGGCCTGCTCGGCCAGGTACTCCTCAGCTGACAGCCCGAGGGACGCCGCCTTCACACGCATGGGCAGGTCCTTGGAGACGATCGTGACGTCCTGGCCGTTCTGCGAGAGGTGCATCGCAACCGACAGGATGCGGCTGTCGTTGTCACCGAGTCGGATGCCACTGGGCAGCACTTGCCCGTCGGTGTTGTTCAGCTCGACTCTGAGCGTGCCGCCCGCGCCGACCGGTACCGGAAAATCGAGCCGACCGTGCTCGACTCGCAGATCGTCGAGGTGACGCAGCGCCTGCCGCGCGAAGTAGCCGATCTCGGGGTCATGACGTTTGGCCTCCAGCTCGGTGATCACCACGACCGGAAGAACGATCGAGTGCTCGGCGAAGCGGAAGAACGCCTGCGGATCCGACAGCAGAACCGAGGTGTCCAGCACATAGGTGCGGAGGTCCTGGTCGGGCGAAGCCGCCCGATGCGAGACCTGACGGGTGGACTGCTGCGATGTACGTGTGGTCACGACCCACTCCCGACCCGGGATGATTCCCGGCTATGCCACGAGTCGACCTGGGGCCACGAGTCGCGGTCCTGACGGCCGACCCGATCGGACACCATGTCCGATGCCTTGACGGTACGACGAGGACCGCATGTGTCCGGCGGGACACGCCCACACGCAGGATTAACCCTGCATGAACCCCCGCTGAACGCCGCTACGCGCCTGGGATGATCGCCGAGCCGATGGCGTCGTCGAGCATCTGCAGTGAGTTGTTACTCGTGCCAGCGTGTGCCGACACCCGCACGGTGGCTCCGCGAGTGGTGGCGACGACCCCGGCATTGGTGAGAGCTGCGGCGAGCGCTGCCGGTGCCTCCGGCGCGAACGCGACGATCCCCGCACGACGCGCAGGATCACGCGGTGTGACCACCGGAATGCCATGCCGCTCGGCGATCTCGAAGATCCGGTCGACGCGTTCGCGAATCGCGGTCTCGATGTTGACGACGCCGGCATTGTGCACGTCGCGAAGGCCGATCGCCAGACGCGCGACGGAAAGCTGGTCGGGTCTGTTGATCTGGTATGCGGCCGCGGATGCTGCCGGCTGCGGCAGCGCGTCGACAGGAAGCCCGCCCTCCACGCCGCCGACCCCTGACAGCACCGGAGCGATACGTTCCCTCGCCTGCGCCGAGAACGAGGCGAAGCCGGTGCCTCGTGCGGCACGCAGCCACTTGTCGCCGTGTCCGACGACGACATCGGCGACCGAGAAGTCGTCGTCGACGATGCCGAACGACTGCACGGCATTCACGATGAGCAACCGGTGGGGTCCGATCACGTCGCGCAGGGCTGCGAGGTCGGCACGGTAGCCGGTGCGGAAGTCGACGTGACTGACGGCGAGTGCGGTCACATCATCGTCCAGGGCCTCGGCGACGACATCCGGGGTGACGAAGGTCTTATCGGGGGTGATCCAGCGTGCAGCGAGTGCGCCAGAGGATGCTTGGGCTGCCCGCTCGAGCGTTACGGCGATGCTCGGGGACTCCGCCGAGGAGGCGATCACCTCGCCGGAGAATCCGTACAGTGCGTGCATCAGGCCGTGGGTTGCCGAGGGCTGCAGGGTGACACGCTCCTGCTCAACGCCGAGCAGGTCCGCTGCGCTTGCGCGCGCCTGATCGGCACGTTCAGCGATCAGCTTCCGGGAGGAGGGTCTACCACTGCCGAGCAGATCGGCGTCTGCAAAGACCTCCGCGCGGACGGTCGGCGACAGCGGGCCGAAAGCCGCCCAGTCAAGATATCCGGGGTCGCCCTCGAAGGTGGCGAGGTAATCATCGAAAGCACTCACCCTATGAGTGTCCCATGCAAATGCATGGGGCGCAGATCAACGTCCGAAGCGACGATCCCGATCGACATAGTCGCGAATCGCGCGCAAGAAGTCGACCTCGCGCAGATCCGGGCCGAGTGCTTCCACAAAGTAGAACTCGCTGTGCGCACTCTGCCACAGCAGAAAGTCGCTTAAACGCTGCTCGCCACTGGTGCGAATCACCAGATCCGGGTCGGGCTGGCCACCGGTGTACAGGTGCTCGCCGATCATCTCCGGGGTGAGATGTGCGGCCAGGTCTTCTATGGTTCCACCGGATTCGCCGTGCTCGGTGATGATGGAGCGCATCGCATCCACGATCTCATTGCGTCCGCCGTACCCGACGGCAAGGTTCACATGCAGACCGTCATGATCTTTGGTGCGCTCTTCAGCATCGTGCAGCACGCGTGCGAGCTCATTCGGGATGATGTCGCTGCGCCCGACATGCTTGACCCGCCAGCCGCCCTCCTGTGACAGGGCCTCGGCGAGTTCGGCGATGATCTCGATGAGATCCTCGATCTCTTTCGAGTCGCGCTTGATGAGGTTGTCGCTGGAGAGTAGATACAGCGACACAACGCGGACGCCGATCTCATCGCACCAGCCGAGGAACTCGCGCATCTTCGCAGCTCCGGCACGATGACCGTCGGCCGGCGAATCAAAACCCAGCTGCCGAGCCCAGCGCCGGTTGCCGTCGATCATCATTGCGACGTGATGCGGAACGGATGCTGGATCAAGGTGTCGCCGCAGCCGGTTGCCGTACAGCCGGTACAGCAGCCCTCGACCCTCGCTCGTGCGTGCATTCACGTGCCTACGTTATCGCGCCTTGTGCGCTTCAGCTGTGCACCGGGCGGATATGTACACGTAACCGTATGGTGCGCGATCTAGAGTGAACACGTGAGCGCACCCGACACGAACTCCGTACCTGTGCCCCAGCTTCCGCTGCTGGAGGTTGCGGCCGCAGATGCCGCCGTCGAGGTCAAACCGAGTTGGCGGGGCTGGCTGCACGCCGGCACGTTCCCGGTGGCGATCGTAGCCGGGATCGTGCTGATCGTGCTGGCGGAGGGGGCCCCCGCTAAGTGGGCCGCGGCCGTGTTCATGGCCAGTTCGCTGCTGCTGTTCGGGAACTCCGCGCTGTATCACCGCTTCGACTGGGGTCCGAAGACCAAGCTGATCCTCAAGCGCATCGACCACGCGAACATTCTGCTGCTGATCGCGGGCACCTACACACCCTTGGCTGTGAACGCGCTCGTCCCCGAAAAGGGCTCGCTGCTGCTCATCCTGGTCTGGAGCGGAGCGCTGCTGGGCATCCTGTTCCGGGTGTTCTGGATCAACGCACCTCGATGGCTGTACGTCGCGCTGTACCTCGTCTTGGGCTGGGCGGCCGTGATGTACATGGTGGATCTCCTGCAGGCGAATGTGGCCATGATGTTGCTCGTCTGCGTCGGTGGTCTGCTCTACACCGGCGGCGCCGTTGTCTACGCGCTGAAGAAACCGAACCCCTGGCCGGGACACTTCGGGTTCCACGAGATCTTTCACCTCTGCACGGTGCTGGCGTTCCTGTGCCACTGGACCGCCTGCCTCCTCATCTCGATCGCACCGTACTCGCCCTCACTCGGCCTCCCCGGTTGAGATCGATGGCCCGGTTGTCCACCGGCGAAGCAACGGTGCGTAACAGGATGTGATCTGCGGCCATATCCGCGGCTAGGTTCTTTGTGCACCCGGAAGGTGTGCTGAGAACACGCAAGGAGAACACCATGGCTGACGTCGAAAGCTTCGCCCTCGACCACACCGCTGTGCACGCGCCCTATATCCGGCGCATCGCGGTGGAGACAGGTCCGCGAGGCGATGCAATCTCGAACTTCGATGTGCGTTTCGTCCAGCCCAATGCCGGTGAGATCCCGACGGCGGGGCTGCACACGATCGAGCATGTGCTCGCCAGTGTGCTGCGCGATCAGCTGGACGGCGTGATCGACATCTCCCCCTTCGGCTGCCGTACCGGCTTTCACCTGATCACCTGGGGCGAGCCCTCAGTTACTGACGTTGCCCGGGCAGTCCGCACCGGACTCACCGCCATCGCTGATGAGATCACCTGGGACGATGTGCCCGGCGTCGACGCAGTCAGCTGCGGCAACTACCGCGATCACAGCCTGCACAGCGCGCGGGAGTGGTCCAAGCACATCCTTGCTCAGGGCATCAGCCTCGACGCGTTCGCGCGCGTTGGAGTGTGATGTTCGACGAACTACGCAACCGTGTCGTCTTCGTCAGCGGCGCAGGCAGCGGTATCGGAGCCGGAATCGTCGACGCCTTCCTCGCTGAGGGGGCGACCGTCATCGGTGCCGACCTGACACTGCCGGCCGGGGTGCACCAGATCGCTGAGCGAGAGTGGGCGGTCAATCTCGACGTCAGTGACGAGCACGCTGTCGAGGAGGTGCTGGATGCCATCACCGACCGCATCGGCACGATCGACGTCGCCGTCACCGCCGCCGGAACCTCGACGTTGGGCTTTGCCACCGAGACCACGGGCTCAGATTGGGACCGCAACCTCGATGTCAACGCGAAGGGCTCGTTCCTGATCGCTCGAGGCGTATCCCGTCGGCTTCTGGAGCAGGAGCGCACCGGCCGCATCGTCTTCATCGCCTCGCAGGCCGGAAAGAACGGCTACCGGGGAATGACCGCCTACGTGGCCTCGAAGCATGCCGTACTGGGCGTGACCAAAACGATGGCTGTGGAACTGGCGCCGCACGGCATCACCGTCAATGCGATCTGCCCCGGCATCATCGAGACACCGATGAAGCACCGCGAACGCGTCGAGGGAGGAGCCATCCGTGGGATGAGCGCGGAAGAGGTCGCCGCCGAGGATCGCTCTCAGGTGCCATTGGGACGTACCGGCACCGTGCACGATGTCGCCGGTGTCGCGCTATTCCTGGCCAGCGACCTGGCAAGTTACATGACCGGCCAGGGACTCAATGTCACCGGCGGCATGACAATGCACTGACGCCGGTTCAGCGACCGGGATCGCTCGTCGGCTGCTCACCATCGGACGCCGCATCATCGGCACCGGCGTCGGCGGATGCCTCGCCTGCTGCCTGCTCGGCATCCAACTCGTCACGCACCTCTTCGCGGTAGCGCACGCGGCGCACGCGGCGATTCATGTCCCAGATGAGCAGCACGACGGCAATCAGCACGATGACGATCACCGCGAATCCGAGGGGGCCGGGGGTGACCGAGTTGGGATCGACGGTCATCGACGGCGTCGGCATCGGGGTTTCTGCTCCGAACAGCACCATCATGTGTCCACCTCTCGTTCGCAGGTCGCGTACCCTGGAACTACCAGCCTAACGACCGAAAGACCTTCCCTGTGACGACCGCGCTCGAGCTTGACGAACGGTACGGCCGCACGCGCTCTCCGCGTGCGCTGTGGATCATCGGTGCCGTGGTCGCTGTGATCGTCATCATCATCGCCAGCTGGATGACCATCGACCAGTCGATGAACTCTGTCGTGGCTGACGACTTGGGCTTCGAAGTCGTCGACGAGCACAGCGTCCTGCTGCACTTTCAGGTGACCGAGCCGCAGGGCAGAGACGTCGTCTGCGCTGTCGAGGCACTGGATGAAGAGTTCGGTGTTGTCGGCTGGAAAGTGCTGGAAATTCCTGCCGATGGCAGCCACAGTCAGCGTCTGAGCACAGTCATTCCCACTGTTTCGGAAGCGACAACAGGTTTGGTTAACACCTGCTGGGTCGCATAGAATCCCCTGAGACGACCGACGCCCTGGCCAACTGCCGGGGCGTCTTGGCTTATCCCCACCGCCCTGAAGGGCATTCGCACAAAGGAGCACGCTGTGTCCACAGACGCTCAGGTACCTTTCCTCACGCAGGAAGCCTACGATCGACTCGTCGCCGAGCTCGAGCATCTCTCAACGTTCGGCCGTGACGAGATCGCGAAACGCATTGAAGCGGCTCGCGAAGAAGGCGACCTCAAAGAGAACGGCGGCTATCACGCTGCCAAGGATGAGCAGGGCAAGCAGGAGGCCCGCATCCGCACTCTCGAGGCACTACTGAAGACCGCCAAGGTCGGCGAGGTTCCGGAGAGCCGCGGCATCGTGGAACCCGGAACCGTCGTCACTGCTGTCGTCGCAGGGGGCGAAGAGGTCTTCCTTCTCGGCAGCCGCGAGATCGCCGGTGGCACCGAGCTGGACGTATACAGCGAGGCCAGCCCGCTGGGCCAGGCGATCCTCGGCCTCAAGGTCGGCGCGAAGACCAGCTATGAGGCTCCCAGCGGCAAGAACATCTCGGTCCAGGTGACCAAGGTTGAGACTTTCGCCGGTTAGTCCGGAATGACCTCCGGGTCATAACCCGCGTGGCGGAGCGTATCGAGCGTGAGTTCGGTGTGCTCCGCCCCGCGCGTCTCAATGCTCAGCTGCAGGCTCACCTGGCTGATCTGCAGACCCTGCCCGTGTCTGGTGTGCATGACCTCCATGACGTTGGCACCTGCCTGCGAGACGAGCTCAGAGACGCGTGCCAGCTGACCGGGACGATCCGGCAGCGGGATGCGGATGGTCAGGTAACGTCCGGATGCCGCGAGCCCGTGCGATACTACGCGCTGAAGCAGCAGCGGGTCGATGTTTCCGCCGGAGAGCACCACAAGAGTTTTTCCCGTTCCGGAGACCTTCCCGGCGAGGATCGCGGCCACTCCGACCGCTCCGGCGGGTTCTGCCACGACCTTCGCCTGCTCGAGCAGGATGAGGATCGCGCGGGCGATGTCGTCGTCGGTCACTGTGACGACTTCGTCGACGAGGTCCTTGATGACCGCGAAGGGCACATCTCCTGGCTTTGCGACCAGGATGCCATCGGCAATGGTCGGCTGCGTCTGGATCTCGACGGGATGCCCCGCTGCCAGCGACGGCGGCATCGCCGCTGCGTTCTCCGCCTGCACGCCGATGATGCGAACAGTGCGGCCGATTCGTGCCGCTGCGGCCTTGGCTGCGGCGGCAACTCCGGCGATGAGTCCGCCTCCGCCGATTCCGACGAGGATCGTGTCGATATCCGGGGCATCCTCGATCAGTTCGAGACCGAGCGTGCCCTGACCGATCATGATGTCGCGGTGGTCGAAAGGATGAATCATGACGGCGCCGGTGCGCTCGGCGAATTCTGCCGCCAGGCGCAGCGATGTGGCGACCGTCTCCCCCTCGAGCACGACCTCAGCGCCGTATCCGCGGGTAGCGAGGAGCTTCGGTACCGGCACGCCCAGCGGCATGAAGATCGTTGCAGAGATCCCCAGCGCCTGCGCTGCGAGTGCGACGCCCTGCGCGTGGTTTCCCGCGGATGCGGCCACGACACCGCGTGAGCGCTCTTCTGCGGTCAGCTGAGAGAGTCGGTATGCAGCACCACGGATCTTGAACGACCCCGTGCGCTGCAGGTTCTCCATCTTCAGCACGACCGGATCGCCGAGAATGTCCGACAACGCCCTGGAGGGCAGCGTCGGAGTGTGCGAGATTACTCGCTCCAGCCCCCGTGCGGCTTCCTCGAACTCGGCCAGACTGGGGACTGCACTCATGTATTCCTCCGTCGCCGCTCCCGCGGCACTGTACTCCAGATCAGATCGCCCGCAGGCTGTCGTCCAGTCTTCCACGATCCCGTGCTGAGGGTTACCGCGACCACGTTCACGAAGGCTGCCAGCGGCACGGCGAACAGCGCACCGGGGATGCCGGCGATCATCGATCCTCCGGCGACGACGAGCACGACGGCCAACGGATGCACCTTGACGGCGGACCCCATCAGGATCGGCTGCAGAATGTGGCCCTCCACCTGTTGCACGCCGATTACGACGACAAGCATCCAGAAGGCGTTCCACGGGTCGTTGTACACCAGCGCGAGGAAGACGGCCACAGCGCCCGTAGCCACGGCACCGACGATCGGGATGAACGCACCGAGGAACACGAGCACGGCCACAGGAATCGCTAGGGGCACGCCGAGCAGGAAGGCGCCGAGGCCGATGCCGATCGAGTCGATCGTCGCCACCAGCAGTTGAGTCTTGGCGTAGTTGACGACCGTGCGCCAGCCATTGCGCGCGGCCGCATCGACTGCAGGACGCGCGTCCCGCGGGAACAGCTTCGTCGTCCATTTCCAGATCCCGCCGCCGTCGGCGAGCAAGCAGATGAGGACGAAGGCGGTGAGCAGAGTGCCGACGAGCACGTGCCCGGCGGTGGAACCGATGGCGAGCGCACCGGACCAGAGCAGCTGCGCTTGCTCCTGAATCAGCGTCCATGCCTGACCCAGGTACTCGGCGATATCGGATTCGGTCAGATGCAGCGGACCGTTGATGAGGTATTGGCGGAACTCCTCGATGGCCTCAGCGGTACGCGCCTGAACCTCAGGCCACTCGCGCCCCACCTGCCACCCGACCAGCCACATGAGCCCCACCACGATCGCGAGCGTGCCGAGCAGCGCGATGACGATCGCGAGCCAGCGCGGGAAGTGCCTGCGCAGCATCAGGTCGAACGCGGGCCACAGCAGCGCTGTGATGAGGATGCCCACCAGCAACGGGATCACGAGGAGTTTGAGCTGGATGATGACCCAGATGAAAACACCGGCGGCGGCGGCGATCAGCAACAGGCGCCACGCGTATCCGGCGGCGACCCGTAGCGACAGCGGCACCGGCTGGTCTGCTTCCGTGCTGATCGTGCGCTCCGTGGGCATACGGCCCCACAGCAGATCGCGCTTGCGTGGGCGGTGCTCATCCGTCATGTCGTCATTCTAGTTGTGCGCCTGTGCGGTTTCTGCGTGCATGTCCGAGCCGGACGATACGCTGACCAGATGGTCGAGACCCTCACTGCGACACAGGCTCGCCGGATTGCGCTTGCCGCCCAGGGCTTCACCCGGCGGCGTCCATCCGCCGAAGTCTCTGCCCGTCATCTGCACACCGCGATGAAACGCCTCGGAGTGCTGCAGATCGATTCGGTGAACGTCTTTGCGCGCAGCCACTACCTGCCGCTGTTCTCGCGGCTGGGCGCTTATGACCCGGCGTTGCTCGATCGGGTCTTCCTGTCGCGCACCACGCACTACGTGGAATATCTCGCGCATGAGGCGACGTTTGTGCCTGTCGAGGACTGGCCGCTCTGGCAGTTCCGAATGGATGACTTTCGTCGGCGGTGGGAGACCGACCCCGATTCCTGGCTGAATCAGAACGCCCGCACGATCGCCTGGGTGAAAGACGAGTTGCGTACGCGCGGCCCCCTGCGCCCGGCCGAGCTTCGAGCGGATGCGCCGCGAGAGCGCGGCGCCTGGTGGGATTGGGACGAGGTCAAGAACGCTCTGGAACATCTGTGGCGCATCGGCGATGTCGCCGTCAGCGGACGACAGGGTTTCGAGCGTCGGTATGCGCTGGCGGAGCAGGAGATCCCGGCTGAGGTGCGTGAGCGCACTGTTTCCCGTGATGAGGCGATTCGCGAGTTGGTCCGCCGCGCTGCCCGCTCTTCCGGCGTCGCCACCGAAGCCGACTTCGGCGATTATTATCGCATCCGTGACCGCCCGGCCGTGCGCCAGGCGATCGACGAACTCGTCAGCAGCGCCGAGCTCATCCCCGTGCAGGTACGCGGTTGGGAGCGCGGCGGCTCCCCCGTGCCGACCTGGATGCATCAAGACGCTGTGCTTCCCCGTCGCGTGGATGCCGCGGCAATTCTCTCGCCGTTCGACCCGGTGGTCTGGTTCCGCGAGCGCGCGCTGCGCGCATTCGACCTGGACTATCGGATCGAGATCTATGTGCCTGCGCACAAGCGGCGCTTCGGCTACTACTCGTTGCCGGTCCTGGTCGGTGATCGCATCGTCGCGCGGGTCGATCTCAAAGCCGATCGGGCGACATCCACCCTGCAGGTGCAGTCCGCCTGGTGGGAGCCGCAGGCGCGGCCCGACGACGCCGACCCCATCGCTCGGGAACTGGCGTTGGCGGCGCGGTGGCAGGGCCTCGACAACGTGTCTGTATCGGGTTGGGGCAACGCCGCCGAGACTCTGGCCGGGGCGCTCCACGTCGAGCGTGGCCATGTCCAGCGCCACGTGCATGCGCGGGAATCCGCATGAGGTCTCGCACGGTCTGGATTGTCGTAATAGCGGCCGCTGTCGTCGTGGCGGCTGGTCTGAGCTGGTTCTTCCTCGCTCGTGGTTCGAGTGCCGAAGATCACGCCGAGGCGTACTTCCAAGCCCTCGCAGACGGCGATCTTCCGGCCGTACGAACGGCCGGTGTCATCGTCGATGAGCAGGCGGCAGCAGCCTTCCTCGCGGCCGCCGAGCATCTGAGTGACGTATCGGTGTCACCACTGTCCGAAGAGACCTCCTCCGCAACCGTGGCGGTCTCCTACCGCCTGGCAGCCCAGGAGTACGACACCGAGCTGACACTGCTTCGCGATGGCGAGCGCTGGGTTCCGGAGCCCGCCTCGGCGCTGGGCGCTGTCACCACCAACGCGCCGCTCGCGATCGGCGATGCCGTGCTCCAGCACGACACCGAGATCACGCTGCTGCCGGCGGCGTACACCGCGGTCGCGGCGCCAAGCGCCTTCCTCGCGGGCGAAACGACGTTCGCTGTCCTTCCCGGAAGCTCCGAAGACATCGAGATCGACGCAACGCTTCGCCCCGAAGCATCCGTTCTCGCCCAGGAAGAGCTCGACGACTATGCGGCGTCCTGCACCGTCAGCAGCACGGTGCTGCCGGCGTCCTGCGGCATTGTCATCCCCTGGGCTGCCGATTTCACGTCAGTCAGCGAGTTCAGCTACCGCGTCGAGAAGTTGCCGCAGATCACGATCTCGCGCACCGATTTTCGTGCCGAAGGCGGCGAGCTGATCGCCACGGTCACCGGCACGGCACCAGACGGCTCGAACGCGACGCGTACCTACCGGACAACCACCTGGTCATTGCGAGGGGACGTGTCGTTCACCGCGGATGACATTGCGCTCTCGGTATGGTGAGCCCTTTGCGTGTCAGAACTGCACGCGGGGAGGCTCCGCGATCGCAGCACTATCGGCAACTTCGAAGAATTCGCGCTCGGTGAAGCCGAGGCCACGAGCGAACAGGTTGTTCGGGAAGACTTTGATCTTGGTGTTCAGCTCGCGCACACCGCCGTTGTAAAAGCGGCGGGCGGCCTGCACCTTGTCCTCGGTGTCCACGAGCGCGTGCTGCACCTGGAGGAAGTTCTGACTCGCCTGCAGCTGCGGATATGCCTCGGCGACGGCGAACAGGCTCTTCAGCGCCTGCTGCAGGTGACCTTCGGCGATGCCTGCTTCACCGGGCCCCGTAGCGGAAAGTGTTTCCGCACGAGCGCGCGTGACGTTCTCGAAGACCGCCTTCTCATGTGAGGCATAGCCCTTGACCGTCTCGATGAGATTCGGGATCAGATCTGCGCGGCGTTTCAGCTGCACGGTGATGCCGCTCCACGCTTCGTCGACGCGCACATTCAGCTGAACGAGAGAGTTGTACGTCGCCCAGAGGTAGATGCCGACCAGCACCACTACCGCAACGACGATCAGAACCGGAATGAGCCATTCCATGGCGCTTTACCCCCTAGAGCCGAATTTCTTTTCATACTATCTACGCTGTCTGCGTGAGAACTGGATGCTCCGTCAGGCACCGAGCACGCGATCCAGATAGCTGTTCGCGAACCGGCGCTCCGGGTCCCAGCGGTCGCGAAGGGCGACGAAATCGTCAAAACGCGGATACTTCTCGCGCAGTTGTTCGGCGTCGAGCGTGTGCAGCTTGCCCCAGTGCGGACGACCGCCGTATTCCAGACAGATCTTCTCAATCGCGGAGAAATACTCAGTCGGGTCCGTCCGCCAGTAGCGATGGACTGCGAGATAAGCACTGGCCCGGTCGTAGGCCGTGGACAGCCAGCGGTCATCAGCCGCGGCGAATCGCACTTCGATCGGGAACTCGATCTTCCATCCGCGCTGAGTGATCAACTGCTGAACCGCGCGAAAGGCCGGAACGATGTTCTCCGCTGGCAGCGCGTACTCCATCTCGCGAAAACGTACGGTGCGGCGCTGCGTCAGCACCGTATGCGAGTGATCGGTGTAGTCGCGATCGCCGGTGAGTTTTACCGCCAGCCTGCTGATCGGCGGCGTTATCGCCGGGATCAGACCTCCGGCGGCGCACGTCACGCGATACACGCCGTTGGACAGCAGCGTCTCATCGACCCAGCGTCCGATCCGGGGCAGCGGATGCCGTCGTGCTGACTCCGGCAGTCTCGTCTGTCGTTTAGTCAGGGCGACATCGGTATGCGGGAACCAGTAGAACTCGAAATGATCGGATGCTGTCACCCACTCATCCAGCGACGCGAGAACATCCTCGAGCGGTAGCGGCTCATCGATTGCATGCATGAGGAATGCCGGCACGCACTGCAGCGTCACATCGACGAGAATTCCCAGAGCGCCGAGGCCGAGAGCAACCGCCGGCAGCATCTCAGCGTGCTCGGACTCACGGACGCGCAGGAACTCGCCCTCCGCCGTGATCAGCGTCGCCGCGACGACCTGACCTGCCAGACCACGAAACCCTGCTCCGGTGCCGTGCGTGCCGGTGGATATCGCTCCTGCAATGGATTGACGATCGATATCGCCCAGGTTCTCCATCGCGAGCCCGTGCGCCGCGAGCAACCGGGGAATGCGGTGAAGTCGGGTGCCGGCCAGCAGCGTCACGCGCGAGCGCGTCGCATCGACGGAAACCAGCCCCTGCAGATCATCAAGCTCGAGCAGCACGCCTGGCGCAACGGCGATACCGGTGAAACTGTGGCCGGCACCAACAGCCTTGATCGGCAGATTCTGGGCGATGGCGGCCTGGACGGCGCGCTGCACTCCCTCGGGTGTGCGCGGTCGCTCGACCCGCGCCGGACGAATCTGTGCGCAACGCCCCCAGTTCTGCCAGACGCCACCAGGACGAGTCACAAAAAGGCCTTCCCCTCGCCGCGATAGGTGGGAAGCTCCTCGATCACGTCGCTGCCCGAGACGACGTGATACGCGTTCACGCGCTCAGCAGGCTCCCCGCTCTTGGCGTGCCGGAACCAGACGCGATCCCCGATCCGCAGGGTTCGCGCATTGTCGCCCTGCAGTGGAGTCTGCACTTCCCCTGCCGCTTCTCTGGACAGCATCCGCAAGCCCTCCGGCCACACCGCTCGGGGTTGCCGTGATGCGACCGCCGGGCCCGAGGCGATCCAGCCGCCCCCGAGTACCGTGGCGATATCGGGGGTGGGACGGCGCACGACATCGAAGGCGAAGGCGCTGGCCGGTGCCGGGCGGAACGAACGGTAGCCGTCGAACAGGTGCCCGCCCAGCAGACCGCTGCCGGCTGAGGCCTCGGTGACGGACTCATCACTTCCGGTGAATTCCAGCGAGCCGGTTCCTCCGCCGTTGAGGAACTCCAGCGGTGCGAGATCGGTGAGGGCATCCGCAATCTCTGCACGACGGATGCGCAGCTCACGACTCGAGCGCGACTGCATCATGCGGATGATCGGGGCGTCAGAGCCGTTGTCTCCCTGACCAGCGATCTGCGCCTCGTACATCTGCAGGCCGACGAGCCGGAATCCGGGACGGCCGAGGATCGTGCGGGCAAAAGCGGTGACCTCGGCTGCGGTGAACAGAGGGGAACGACGGACACCGATGTGCCCGAGTGCGGCTGAACGCCACGATGCGTCGGCATCGATGGCCACCCGGATCGTCTCGCGCTGAGATGGCGCTGCAATGCTGTCGATGAGGTCGAGGTGCGCTACGTCATCAACCATGAGCGTGATGCGCGATGCTGCCTGTTCGTCGTGCACCAGCCGCGACAGCCCTGCACGATCGACCGTCGGATAGCCGAGCACGATGTCATCGTAGGTTTCGGAGAGCCAGAGCGCCTCGGCGAGCGAGAACGACAGGATGCCCCGGTATCCGGGCAGCCTCAGCACTGCGTCGAGCACGCCGCGCACCCGCACGGATTTCGATGCGACACGAATCGGGATGCCCCCGGAGCGCACCAGCAGGTCCATCGCATTGTGGCGCAGAGCATCGAGGTCGATGACGGCGACAGGCGCAGCGAGGTGGGCGGTGGCATCCGAGAGCCTCGGCCACCAGCGGGCAGGATGCTCCCAAGCACGGTGGTCTGCGGACATCGGTGTCGCGGTGAGGTCGAGCACTCCCCCACCCTACGACGTCTGCGCTGCTCACGCGCAGATAAGCTGGTCAGACGCGCCCCCATATCCCAATGGCAGAGGAAGGCGACTTAAAATCGCTACAGTCTGGGTTCGAGTCCCAGTGGGGGCACCGGTGGCCGCACAGCTCGAGAACGCAGAAACCGCCCTTCCGATTGCTCGGGAAGGACGGTTTCTGCGTTCTCGATGCTACTTCGCGGGCTGTTCCGTCTTCGCAGGAGCCTTCTTGGCCGCGGGCTTCTTCGCAGGAGCCTTCTTCACGGCCGGCTTCGCAGCGGCAGCTGCGGCGGTTTCGGTCGGCTTCGCCGGCTGAGCGGGCTTTGCTGCGTCAGCAAACTTCGCTGCGTCTGCGGGCTTCGCGGTGGCCGCAGGCGCGGCATCCGCTGCCGGACGCGGACGCGATGCGAACTCTTCGAAGAACGCACGCGGCTGCTGAACCTTCTCGAGGTTCACGATGTCGCGGTCGAGCCACAGGTTGTTCCACCAGCCCCACAGCACGCGCCACTTGCGCTCCCACGACGGCATTGCGAGACCGTGGTAGCCACGGTGCGCAACCCACGCGAGGAAGCCCTTAAGAGCGAACTTGCCGGACTGGAAGACACCGGTGCCGAGGCCGAGGCCAGCAACAGCGCCGAGGTTCTTGTGCACGTAGTTCACCGGCTCCTCGCCGCGAAGCACAGCGATGAGGTTCTTGGCGAGACGCTTGGCCTGGCGCACAGCGTGCTGTGCGTTGGGAACGCAGAAGCCGCCGACGCCTCCACCGGTCAGGTCGGGAACAGCCGACACGTCACCAGCGGTCCATGCGCCTTCGACGACCGCGCCATCAGCGTCAACGACGCGCAGCGTCGCCTCAGCCCGGATGCGTCCGCGTTCTTCGGTCGGCAGATCGCCGGCACGCACCACCTGCGGGTTGGCCATAACTCCGGCCGTCCACACGATGATGTCGCTGGGGATGACCTCGCCGGTGGAGAGTTCGACGTTGCCGCCGACCGCACCGGTCACCTGCGTGTCGAGGTGGACGTTCGCGCCGCGCTTAGCGAGGTCCTTGAGGACCCACTCGCTGGTCGGGAGCGAAACCTCGGGCATGATGCGCCCCATCGCCTCGACGAGGTGGAAGTGCGTCTCGTCGAAGGTGAGCTGCGGGTAGCGCTTGAGCAGGGCGGATGCGAACGAGCGCAGCTCCGCGAAGGTCTCAATGCCCGCGAAGCCACCGCCGACGACGACGACCGTCAGCAGTCGCTCACGCTCGGGGCCGGCCGGCATCGAAGCAGCCTTGTCGAAGTTCGACAGCAGCTTGTCGCGAACCCAGACTGCCTCTTCGATCGACTTCATGCCGATCGCGTTGTCAGCGATGCCGGGGATCGGGAAGGTGCGAGAGACAGAGCCCGCGGTGACGACGATCTGGTCGTACGCGAACTCGTATGCGTCGCCCTCTGTCGGGGTGATCGTGGCAACCTTGTTCGCGTGGTCGATCTTGGTGACCTTCGCGGCGATCACATTCGTGCGCTTGAGGTGACGGCGTGTGGCGACCACCGCGTGGCGCGGTTCGATCGATCCTGCAGCCACCTCCGGCAGGAACGGCAGGTATGTCATGTACGGAAGCGGGTCGACAACCGTCACTTCGGCTTCACGCTTGCGGAGCTGCTTTTCGAGCTTCCATGCAGTATAGAAACCCGCGTAGCCGCCACCGACGATCAGAATCTTGGGCACAGTGCTGTTCTCGGGCACAGTTGGGAAACTCCTAATCAGGGTGCTGGCGTGCGAGATTTGCGCGCCGATCGGATGAGCCGGGCAGCTGCGGTGACGCCTAGCCCGACAAGAATACCAGGGACTGTGAGTGCGATCAGCGGAAGGGTACCGTAGCGCAGCGATTCAGCGCTGGGAAGCAGCGGCGAACCCGGAGTCGTCGGTGCCTCCGCGGCAGGCAGCGGCTCAACCTCGATGGGCGTGACTTCCGGCTGTGGCAAAGGATCCGCCTCCGCGCGACGGTACAGCCGAATCCACTCGGCAAGATCCCCCATCGGGTTTTCATCGACCAGCGGAACCGATTCCGACACGGCGGCTGCCGCGTCCAAGAGTCCGTATCCGTAGAGCGGGTCAGGAAGTTCTTCGATCTCATCGACCTTGATCGCCGTCTTGATGATGCGGTTGATCACGTTCGCGGCATCCAATTCGGGGTGCGCAGCACGAACGAGTGCGGCAGCCCCTGCCACGATCGGAGCTGCCCCACTCGTGCCGCGCCACGGTGTCAGCGTGCCGTCCGCGAGGATGCCGATCAGCCCCTCGCTCGGCGCTGAGATGCCGATCGTGATGCCCTGGGTTGATGCCTCAACACTCGCGGTACCGGTCTGATCGACGCCGCCGACGGTGAGCACGCCCGGGATCGTCGCGGGCGCACCGACGACTCCGGTGCCGCTGGCACGGTTGCCGGCGGCAACGACCACGACGACGTCGTGCTCGTAGGCATAGAGGAAAGCCTCATCCCAGCTTTCGTCCCAGTCAAGCGTGTTCGTGGTGAGCGACATGTTGATGATGTCTGCGCCGTGATCAACAGCCCAGCGGATGCCGGTGGCAATCTGCTCGCTGAACGGCACGGCCGCCGCGGCGCCGAAACCGACCGAGATCGACAGCAGATTCGCCTCCGGGGCAACGCCGATCATGCCTGTGCCGTCAGCTTTTCCGCGGCCGGCCGCGACAGATGCGACCAGTGTGCCGTGATTGCTGTCGATCGCTCCGACGGGGGTGCGGCCGTCTGGTGTGCCGCTTCCGGAAACGTCGATGCCATCGATGACCGCGTCACCGAAGACGCCGGGCACCTTGCCGATCCCGGTATCGATGATGGCGATCGTGACGCCTTTACCGCGTGTGGTGTGCCACGCTTCGCGAATTCCAGCGCCGTCGAGCCAGTACTCGGTCGCACGCACCGGATCGGTGGGATCATCCGGGATCGGCGGCGGCGTCGAGGTGGGACTCGGACTTGGGCTCGGCGCGGGTGTCGAAGTCGGCGTAGCCGCAGCCCCGATGAGCAGAACAGATGCCGCCACCGCTGCGAAGGCAACGGTGTTTCGCAGCATCGTCGGCAGCTTCATCCGCCTGCGACTCCCGGTTCCTCGCACTGGCAGCGCTCAGGCGACCAGCTCGAGCGCGCGAGCGCCGCGTCACCGATCGGGTTCACGCCGGAACCGGCGGCGAGAGCGTGACCGGCCAGCGCATGCAGGCACTTCACCCGCGTGGGCATCCCGCCGGCCGAGATGCCATCGATCTCGGGCACCGCGCCGAACTGGGCGCGATCTGCCTGATAAGCCTCGTGAGCGGCCTGGTATGCGGCGGCGACATCCTCGTCGTCGAGAAGCGCAGCGAGCTCGGGCATCACGAGGGTGGCTTCAAGCGTCGACATCGCGGCGGTGGCCGCGGGATGCGTCAGGTAGTAGAACGTCGGAAACGGCGAGCCGTCCGGCAGGCGCGGGCTGGTGGCGACCACGGTGGGGTTGCCGCAGATGCAACGCGCGGCGATGCCGATGACACCGCGAGCCGGCCGACCGAGCTGGGTCGAGACCACGTGGATTTCGGCAGGGGTGGGCGGGGTGAAAGGCGGTGTCGTCACCATCCCAGCCTACGGGAGCAGATGCTGTGCAAACCCCTATTGAGCTGCACTCGCCGTGGCGGCGAGGCCTGCTCCGGCGATCGTGCGCAGGAGCTGCGGCATCCAGTCGGTTGGTGTCTCTTCGAGCTCATCGCTGACCGGAGTCTGCTCGGCGGGAAGCGACGCAGGATCCAGGTCGTTATCGACGAGATAGACGACCTCGCCCGGTTTGACGTAGTAGAGCCGCTCGCGCGCCTGGGTTGTGATGTACGCCGGGTCGTCCCAGCGTTCGCGCTCTTGCTCGAGCGCTTTGATCTCATCGTCGCTGACCTGAACGGCTACTTCGAGCGCCGCGATCTTCTGCCGCTGGTCGATGTAGGTGCCCAGGGTCGGCACGAGCACCCACGCCCCCAGGACCACGAGCGAGAGCATGATCACCATGAACCCGGACAGTCGGATGCCAGATGCCCACTCCCGCACATCGACCTGGGCCGATGTCGTCCGCGCCCGCGCCGTCCGGGGACGAGAAGGGGGAGCCTGACGCTGTGCCATGGCTCCCCCTCTCGTCTTACTGCTTCAGCTGTTGTGCTCTCAGCGTTCAGCCCTGGAAACGGGGGAACGCCGAGCGGCCAGCGAATACCGCGGCCTCAGCGAGGTCTTCCTCGATGCGCAGAAGCTGATTGTACTTCGCCACGCGCTCGCTGCGCGCCGGCGCACCGGTCTTGATCTGACCGGCGTTGGTAGCGACGGCGAGGTCTGCGATCGTGGTGTCTTCGGTCTCACCAGAGCGGTGCGAGAGCATCGCGGTGTATCCGGAGCGCTGTGCGAGGCTGACCGCGTCGAACGTCTCGGTCAGGGTGCCGATCTGGTTGACCTTGACCAGCAGCGAGTTGGCGACGCCGCGCTTGATGCCATCAGCCAGACGTGCCGGGTTCGTGACGAACAGGTCGTCTCCGACCAGCTGAACCTTCGAGCCGAGCGCGTCGGTGAGAAGCTTCCAGTTGTCCCAGTCGTCCTCAGCGAGGGCATCCTCGATCGTGACGATCGGGAAGTCATTGACCAGACCCACGTAGTACTCGATGAGCTCAGGGCCCGACCAGTCCTTGTTGTCGAGGCGGTAGACACCATCGTTGAAGAACTCGGTGGCGGCGACGTCGAGGCCGAGGGCGATGTCCTTGCCCGGGGTGAATCCGGCCTTCTCAATCGCCTTGATGAGGAACTCCAGGCCCTCGCGGTTGCTGGGCAGGTCGGGGGCGAAGCCGCCCTCGTCGCCGAGGCCCGTGGCGTAGCCGGCAGCCTTGAGCTCGCTGCGCAGGACGTGGTAGGTCTCAACACCCCAACGCAGCGACTCGGAGTAGGTCTCTGCACCGATGGGTGCGAGGAAGAACTCCTGCATGTCGATGCCGTTGTCGGCGTGCTCGCCACCGTTGATGACGTTGAACAGCGGCACGGGCAGAACGTGCGCGTTCGGGCCACCGAGGTAGCGGTAGAGCGGCAGGTCGGCACTGTCTGCGGCAGCCTTGGCAACCGCGAGGCTGACGCCGAGGATCGCGTTGGCGCCGGTGCGCTTCTTGTTCTCGGTACCGTCGGTCTCGTTCAGGATCTCGTCGACGATGCGCTGCTCGCTCGCCTCGATGCCCTCAACGGCCGGGCCGAGCTCGTCGATGATGGCGTCGACGGCCTTGAGGACGCCCTTACCGCCATAACGGCTCTTGTCGCCGTCCCGGAGCTCGTACGCCTCGAATGCGCCGGTGGATGCGCCAGAGGGGACGGCCGCGCGCTGGACGATGCCATCGTCGAGGAGCACCTCCACCTCGACGGTCGGGTTGCCGCGGGAATCCAGAATCTCGCGTGCGCCTACAGCCTCGATGAGTGCCACGTATGTGCTCCTTGCTCAG
Source organism: Microbacterium sp. A94 (assembly GCF_051842855.1). Lineage (NCBI taxonomy): Bacteria > Bacillati > Actinomycetota > Actinomycetes > Micrococcales > Microbacteriaceae > Microbacterium > Microbacterium sp. A94. Next base: position 1,143,448 of record NZ_JBPXMU010000001.1, read on the forward strand.
AGAAAAGGTTGTTGTGGAGCGTCGTCGATCCGTGGCCAGTCTAGTGCGAGGCATCCGACATTCACATGTCGTCTTGCTCTTCCAGCGCAAGCTGCGCAGAGCGCACATCCGTGATGATGACATCCGCCAGCCCGGAGCGCAGCACCGCGCTGACCGCACGCTCCTTGCCCTCCCCACCGCCGATCGCGACACGCAGGTCGACCTTGTGCAGCTGTTCTTCGCTGATTCCGACGAATCGATCCTCGAGTCCGGGCACCGTTCGCCCGTGTGCGTCAAGCAGCGACGTGCCATATTCGGCGATGACACCCTGCTCGGCGTATGCGTCGAGTTCGCCTGTCTCGGTGAGGTGCTGTGCAAGCAACGAAGCGCTCGGCCAGCCGCCGATCGTGAGGAACGCTTTCGTGACGTGATCGAAACGGCTGAGGGTGTGCTGGATCGCGGGATGCTTGAGGATTACCCGCGCCTCCGGCTCGATCAGGATCGGCGCATACAGCGGATAGGTGGCACCGCCAGCGGCGCGGCCCATGTTGGAGATGACCTCTACGCCGTCCTCGAGCCGCGGCCAGCCGACACCGGTGAGTTGGACCACGTCCGCGCTCGGCAGTGTGGAGATGCCCCGCGAAGCCAATACCAGCGTGCGGCCGGGAGTGAAACCGACGACGTCGTCCTCTTCGATCGTCTCGACGATCACCCGAGCTGTGACGGCGGCGATCGCCTCTCGCACGGTCAGTTCATTCGTCGAGTACGTCGCGACGACGAGCGCTGATCGCAGTCCGAAGCGCTGAGCCAGCCGGGCCGACAGTTCGACATCGATCGGTTCGGCGACCGTTGCGCGCACCTCGATGAGCCCGAGTTCGCGCGCCCTGCGCACCATCCGGGCGGTTGCGAATCGTGATCGACCGATCTCATCGGCGATGTCGTTCACGGTCCGCCCGTGCGCAAGGTTCTGAAGCGCGACATAGACGTGGAGTACTTGCTGATCCAAGGGAAGCACTTTGCTCATAAGAGCACTATAGAGCTACTTATGAGCAGATCAGTGCGCCGGGATGCCGTTCGGGTACACGACGGCCTTCATGGAGTCCGGCACATCCACTGCCAGAGTCAGGGCGGATTCGGCATCCGCAAGCTCGAAGCGGTGAGTGACGAGCGGCTCGACGTCGACGCGCCCGCTGGAGACCAGCGCGATGGCCGTCGGCCAGGTATGCGCGTAACGGTTCACGAGCGAGACCGAGATCTCCTTGACGTTCAGACGCGAAAGCGGCAGCGTCACGTCCTCTTTCGGCAGTCCGACCATCGCGGCACGCCCGCCGTTGCGCAGGCGCCAAAGCCCCTGGGCGAGGGCGCCCGGTGCGCCCGAGCATTCCAGCAGCACGTCCGCGTCCTCATGTCCGGGCCCCTCCGGGATCTCGCCGACCTTCTCGGTGCGGAAGCCAAGTTTCGCAGCGAGCGCGAGACGGAAGTCCGAGATGTCCGAGATGACGACATCGGCGGCGCCCTCGGCTCGAGCGACCTGAGCGGCGAGGATCCCGACCGGTCCTGCACCAGTCACCCGCACCCGGTCGCCGGGCAGAAGGCCGGCGCGACGACAGGCCCACAAGCCGACCGAGAGCGGTTCGCACAGCGCTGCCGCCTCGAAAGACATCGAATCCGGAATCACGAACAGGTTGCGCGAGTCGATCGCGAGGCTCTGCACGAGCGCGCCATCGTATGGCGGCGTCGCGAGGAAGACGAAGTCCGGACACAGGTGGTAGCGGCCGACGAGGCACTCCTCGCAGTTGCGACATGGCGTACCCGGTTCAATGGCGACGCGATCGCCGACGGCGACATTCGTGACTTCGCTGCCGGTGGCGACGACCGTTCCGGCTGCTTCATGGCCCAGAATGATCGGGCCTTCCACCTTCCAATCACCGATGTACCCGACTCGGTAATACGCCGTGTCGGATCCGCAGATGCCCACCGCCTCGATGCGAACGATCGCTTCACCGGCTGAGGGTTCCGGAACCGGAACCTCCTGAACTCGGATCGTTCCCAGAGCGGGCATGACTGCTGCGAGATTCGCCATCGTTGGTTTCCTTCCGTGCGGCGCCAAGACGCCTGACCATGATCAGAAGTCACGCTAATGGGATGCCGCACATCGAAATCATCCGCGCTCATAGGAGCGCCGCTGTCACACTAAAGAGCGAATGCTCGTACGCCGGCACGGGGCGATGTACCGCGCCTCACACGATGACGGCGACCGCGATGCCGTCCCATCCCTTGATTCCGACGGTCTGCAGGGCTGTTGCGTCGAAGCGGGGGTCCTCCCCCAGCATCCGCAGCCCGTCACGGGTTCCGATCACGCGCGGATCAGTGGTTTCGTCGTTGACGATTTCGCCATCGCGACCGATGTTGTCGAGGATGACCACCGTGCCGGGATGACCGAGCCGTGCTGCCCAGTCGAGGTAGAGCGTGTTCGATTCCTTGTCCGCATCGATGAAGACGAGGTCGAACGGCTCGGAACCTTCCAGCGTCGGCAGCACGTCGGCTGCGCGAGCAATGCGGATGGCGACGCGACCGCCGACGCCAGCTGCGTCGATGCTCGCTCTGGCGATGGCGGCGTTGGCCGGTTCCGCCTCGATCGTTGTGACGTTGCCGCCTTCGCCGACGGCTCGGGCGAGCCAGATGGTCGAGTATCCACCTAGCGTCCCGATCTCCAGCACGCGCCGCGCACCACTGATGCGGGCGATAAGGTTCAGCAGTTTGCCGCTGACCGGGGCGACTTCGATGTCGGGCAGCCCCGCGGCCCGCTGCGCGGCGAGCGCCGCCTCCAACGCGGGGTCATGCCCGACCAGCGCGTCGGACAGGTACTCATCAGTGCGGCGCCAGTTCGCAGCCGTTGGTTCAGCCATGGCTCCACCCAACCCCGCGCGCTCGACGCCGTCAAGGGCTGAGGGATTCAGCCGCGTGGTTGGGACAGCATCCGTCCGATCGATCCGTCCAGTTCGGGCTGGCGGCGAAACTGCCCTGCCAGCACGAGGATGACGATCACGATCGCGCAGGCGATCCATCCGGCAACCCCGAGCGGTCCGGCCAACGCCATGTCGAAGGTGGTTCCGGCGGCGAACAGCAGAGCGATGAGGCCACCGGCGGCATTCATCGCACCGTGCGCGAACACTGCCGGCCACAGCGACGCCGAGCGCAACCGCAGCCAGCCGAGCAGGATGCCCCAGGCGATGCATCCCGCTGTCATCAGCAGCACACCGGTGATATCGATGCGTCCGAAGTTGTAGCCGAGCAGGATCATCGGCGAGTGCCAGACGCCCCAGATCGCACCGCTGATCAGCAGCGCGGGCCAGGTGCCGAGCGGACGGAGCGCCGGCAGCAGGAATCCGCGCCAGCCGATCTCCTCGCCGAATGCGAGGAAGGCGTTGATCGTCGCGGCGGCGAACGGAATGGCCACCAGTTGAGAAAGGATGACGATGATCGCCGGAGGCACCGGAATCCCCGCGGGCGTACTCGCTTCCAACTGCTGGGCAAAGCCCGAGAACGCAACGAGATCCAGTTGCACCCAGCCGCACAGCGCTGCGATGGCGACGGATGCTGCAATCACCACAGTCGGTCCGAACAGGCCGAGCACCATCATCCAGACCACACGCTTAGCCGGCCGCAGCGGCCACATGCCCAGGAACCGCAGCCGCTCCCCCTTCGGCACCGGCCGGAAAACGAGCATGACGATCAATACGGCGAGCGCCGGCGTGAACATCGTCACGGGGATGAGTATGCCGGCAAGCGGGTTGGCCAGTCCGCCTTCCAGCCACAGCGGCAGGGCGAGGAGCCAGGCGAGGCCGAGAGCGAGGATGACGAATGAGATTGTGGCGATCGGGCGGATGCGGGTCATGTCAGATTCCTGTCGTCAGGCGCTGTGCGCGCGGAGAGTTTCCAATACGGCGGCAGCATCGGATGCCCCGTCGACAGTGACGACGAACACGCGTCCGTTGGCCTCCGTCACTTGCAGGGCGTCGCCTGTGCGTAGCACGACGCCACGCCGCCCGTCGAGCCCGATGCGCCATCCCCAGCCGCCGAACTCGGCGAACGGGTTGACTTGCACCCACTCGATCTTCTCGATGCGTTCGAGGGGGATTCGCGTGTTCGGCCAACCGAGCAGCGAGCGAACGCGGAGACCCTCAGCGTTCACCCGCACACGGAAGACGACCATGCTTCCGATCGTTACCGCCAGCAAGAAGGTCACGAAACCGAGAATCCACCAGCTGTCATCGCCACGCGCGATCCAGAACACCGTCATCAATGCCAGCAGCGCCAATGCCGAAACGAGAACGACCACGCCGCTTCGGGCCATGGTCGCGGTGCCGAACCAGACCGCGCGCTCGGTGGTCGCAAGTGGGATGCTTCCGGCGGGCGCCGCTTGAGCGGCCTCGTACACCGGGCTCTTCGGCTGCAGGAACCAACCCAGCGCTGTGAAGCCGACGAGCAGCCCGAAGCCGACGAATGTCCAGATCCCGATATCTGGAGTGTCTGCGGCATCCGCCAGACCGCGCTGCAGCGCTGCGCCCACTACCGCGAGGAACGCGATCATTGTGCCGAGTCCGAGATTGACTGCGCCCATGAAGCGCGCGGTCGTCGACCACTGCGCGACCGGCTGCTTGGTGCTGCTCTGCGGCAGACGTTGCGCGAATGCCACAATCACAGCATCGAAGATGACCACACCACCGCCAATGCCGAGAATCATCGCGATGTAACCCCATTGTGAGGCGACGCCGTCGACGCCGTCCGAGCCCCAGTGGATCGCCATGGGGTCCGGCAGTTCCGGCATCCACGCGATGATCACCGCGGCGGCCAGCGCAAGGAGCCCCAGCGGCACGATGACACCCACCCACAGAAAAGCAGTGCGGGCGCGACGGATTTCGTCAGTCATACGGGAGTCTCCTTGATGAGAGCGGCAAGAGTAGTCGGCGATATCCCCAGCCCTGCGGCTCGGGATACAAGAGCGGTGATGTCCTGTGACAGTTCGGCGAGCGGACCGGCCGACGCCGCGACGACGGCGCCTCTCCCCCGGCGAAGATCAACCAGCCCCTCATCGCGCAGCTGTTGGTAGGCACGCAACACGGTGTGCAGGTTGATCTCGAGCGCCTCGGCGAGCTCGCGGGCGGATGGGAGCCGGTGACCGGGAGCAAGGCGCCCCGCCACGATATCCATGCGCACCGAGGCGGCAACCTGCTCGAACAACGGTTGGGAGCTATCGACGTCGATCTTGATCAACATCGTTCCCCCTTCCGTCTGAACTTATAGTAATTCTAGTTCAACTAGAACAACTGTCACAACTCTCCACCTACTTTGTCGCGACGTACACTCTCGGCCACACTGGCGGAATGAAGATCACTCCCCGACGTCTCGCGATCGGCATGAGCCTGTGGGCTCCGAACTTCTTCAGCGGCATCCGCATCCGCCGCTTCAGCGAAGACTGGACGCACGCGACCGTTGAGCTGCACATCAACGTGATCACCCGCAACTACGTAAAGACCGCGTTCGGTGGGTCGATGTCGGCGATGACCGACCCTTACTTCTTCATGCTCGTCATGCACCAGCTCGGTCGTGACTACGTCGTGTGGGACACCCGCGGAGAGATCGAGTTCCTCAAGCCGGGGCGCGGAGTGCTGACCGCGCACTTCCACGTGCCGAAAGAGAAGGCGGATGAACTCCGCGAGCGAGCGGCTGGCGGCACCAAAGTGCTGGAGTGGTTCGAAACCGAGATCACCGACCGCGACGGCGATGTCGTCGCGCGGGTGCGCCGCGAGGTCTATATCCGAGAGAAAAAGCGCGTCACCGCGGCTCGCCAAGACTGAGCACCATCCGTTAACTCGTGCGTGCCACGATTACCGAATGGAACTCGCCCGTCGCCTGACGCTAACGGATGCTGTCGCCATCGGCCTCGGCTCGATGATCGGTGCCGGCGTCTTCTCGGTGTGGGGTCCGGCGATCGAGGTCGCAGGCTCCGGGCTGCTGATCGCACTCGCCATCGCCGCGGTCGTCGCATTCTGCAACGCGGCGTCGTCCGCTCAGCTCGCCGCAGTGCACCCGGTTGCCGGCGGCACCTACGCGTACGCACGCGCGGAGATCGGGCCCTGGTGGGGCTTCATCGCGGGCTGGTGCTTCGTGATCGGGAAGGTCGCGAGTTGCGCTGCGATGGCGATGACGTTCGCCGCATACGCCGCTCCGGCAGGCTGGGAACTCCCGGTCGCGATCGTCGCCGTCGCGGCTCTCGCCGCCGTGAACTGCTTTGGCGTCACCCGTACGGCGCTTCTCACCCGCATCCTGGTCGTCGTCTCATTGCTGGGTCTCGCCATCGTGGCGGCAGCGGGCTTCACCGCTTCGACCTCGGCCGAACCGGCACCGCTGCCCGATGTCACTATCTACGGCGTATTGCAGGGAGCGGGCCTGCTGTTCTTCGCCTTCGCCGGATACGCGCGCATCGCCACCATGGGCGAAGAGGTGACCGATCCCGCACGAAACATTCCGCGAGCGATCGCGATCGCTCTCACCGGGGCTTTGATCGTCTACGTGCTCATCGCGGTCGTCGTGACGCTGACGCTCGGAGCGGATGCTGCGACGAGCACCGCACCCCTGGCAGCTGTCGTCGATGCGGCCGGATGGTCGGATCTGGCACCTGCCGTGCGGGTGGCTGCGGCCGCGGCATCCCTCGGCGCACTGTTGGCGTTGCTCACCGGAATCGGCAGAACGTCACTGGCGATGGCCCGGGAGTCAGATCTGCCCCGCTTCCTCGCCGTCGTACACCCGCGCTGGCAGGTGCCCCAACGTGCGGAGATCGCCATCGCACTGGTCGTCATCGGGATCGTGCTCGTCGCGGATCTGCGAAATGCGATCGGATTCTCGTCGTTCGGGGTGCTGCTTTACTACCTGATCGCGAACGCCTCGGCGTTCCGACAGCCCAGCGCGGCCCGGCGCTACCCGCGGTTCATCCCCGTGATCGGTGCGCTCGGCTGTCTGGTACTGGTCAACACACTGCCGTTGGTGGCATCGCTGATCGGCACGGGTGTGGTGATCATCGGTGTCGTATACCGGATGCTGCGGCTGCGGTTCGCTCGCTGAGCGGGTGAGACTCCAGCGCCATGACGACCGCGGGCAGCAACGCCTCGGCGGTGCGTCGGTAGCCAGCGGCGCTGGGGTGAAAGCGGTCAAGGCTGAACATCTCCTCCGATTGCTCGCGGAACGCCGGCCCAACCGTCTCTCGGAGATCGACCGGCACCGCACCGGTGCGCCATGCGACCCTCGTCTGTTCCAGCGCGAGGCGTCGTGACATCCGCGATAGCAGCGCGCGCAGCGGCTGCGGCACCGGCTGGAGTGTGCCGAGGTCGGGGCAGGTGCCGATCACGACGGCGGTACCGGCAGCCTGAAGTCGAGTGATCGCCTGCTCGAGTTGCTCAGCGGCGACGGCGGGCGGAACCACGTGCGTGACGTCGTTGCCACCGACGACGATCACCGCGACGTCGGCGCGATACTCGCCGGGAAGAGCATCGATCTGGCTGGCGAGCGCCGATGACTCCGACCCAACGACCGCGGCGGTGCGCAGGCGCACCGGCCGTTGCATCCGCTTGGCTGTGGCTTTCGCGATGCGCCCGCCGAGCGTCTCTTTCCGATGTTCAGCACCGAGGCCTGCGGCCAGGGAGTCACCGAGCAGCAGCATCTCCACCGGCTGTCCGCTCAACGAACGCGTCCATACTCGATCGGCGTTCAGCGCGTCCTCGCCGAGCGGTTTGCCGATGCGCTCGCGCGCAATCGCTGCTTGATGGGTGAGCAGTGCGCGTCCGCCGAACGCGAGTGCTGCGAAGGCCGCTCCCACGACGAGGGCAACGCGGACCCGAGTCATGGCCCCATTCGAGCGTTCCACCGTGAACACGGCCTGAACGTCGGTACACCTGTCGGTGGATTTTCGCGGACAGGACTCAGCTCAGCGGCTTGATCTCCAAAGATCCCACCGCCGCGCCGGCGGCGACAGTGGCGAAGGAGGTGTAGCCATCGGCTGCCGAACGCTCCAGAAGCGCCTTGAAGTTCTTCGCACGACGCTCCAAGCGCACCCGCGCGCCGTCCTGCACGAGCGCGGCCTTGTGCGCGATGAGCTCAGCGACCGCAACGTCCGCGTCGTGCACAAGAACGATGGCCTGCGCCGCATCGTCGTCTTCTTCGGAGACCAGGTCGACGAGTCGCTCGAACCCGAGGGAGAACCCGACTGCCGGAACCTGCTGGCCGAGGAAACGACCGATCATGCCGTCGTATCGTCCGCCACCGCCGAGCGAATAGTCGACGGACGGATGCGCGAGTTCGAAGATCGTGCCGGTGTAGTAGCCCATACCGCGCACGAGGAAGGGATCGAACGCCAGCGGGATATCGCCCTCGAGCGCCCGGCCCACCGCGACCGCTTCGCCGATGCCGACCAGGTGCGCGACGATCTCGTCTGGTGCGCCCTCCGGCAGTGCCTGACGGATCTGCCGTTCGCCGAATGGATTGAGCTCGTCGGTCTGCGGGCGGTTCAGGAATGCCTCGAAAGCGTCGACAGCGGATGCCGCTGCACCGCGTTCTCGCAGCTCCTTTGCAACCCCCACCGGACCGATCTTGTCGAGCTTGTCGATCGTAATCAGCACGCCCGGGCGCTCTTCGGCGGTGAATCCGAAGGCATCGAGCATCCAATCGAGCACGCGGCGGTCGTTGATCCGCACCGTCGCGCCCTCGAGCCCGAGCGCGTCGACGGCGTCAAGCGAAGCGACCATCAACTCGGCTTCGGCGCGCGAGGAGTCATCCCCCATGATGTCGATGTCACACTGCATGAACTGGCGATAGCGCCCCTTCTGCGGGCGCTCGGCTCGCCAGACCGGACCGATCTGGATCGCACGAAACACGCCGTGCAGCTGTCCGCGGTTGCTCGCGTAGAACCGTGCGAGCGGCACGGTGAGGTCGTAACGCAGCCCGAGGTCGGAAAGCGCGGCGGCATCGTCTGCGCCAGCACGGATCGCCTCAGCATCCATCCCGCGACGAAGAACGTTGTACGCGAGCTTCTCGTTGTCACCGCCGAGGCCTGCGTGCAGACGCGAGTATTCCTCCAGCGCCGGCGTCTCGATCTCGTCGAAGCCATGAGCGCGATAGCGCCCCCGGATGACGGAGAGCACACGCTCACGGCGAGCCTTGTCGGCGGGGAGGATATCGCGCATGCCGCGCGGCGGGTTCACAGTAGCCACGTCTCTATCTTTCCAGGTCTTGAGGTGAGCCAAGTTCTGTGCCGAATACCGGACGGCGACGGTGGCTTGCGGCGTGTTGCAGTACGGCACGCCGCAACGCTGCCGGATCGTCTGGGACTTCGGACGCTTCAGTCCGCCTCGGCGGCGCGGACTTCGTCCTCCAGCACGCGCAGGCGCTCGCGAAGAGCGCGCTCGGCGTCCCAGCCGTTGTCGCGCGCCTGGTTGACCAGGACCAGCAGCGCGTCACCGAGTTCAGCTTCGGATGCCGGGGGCGCCGCCTTCGACGCGCCGGCAGGCCCAGGGACCGGAAGCACAGCAGCCGCGCGGCCAGCGATCTTCTGGGCGAGCGCGAGCGCGGGCATCCCCCTCGGCACGCCGTCCAGCACGCTGAGTCGTGAGCGCTTCTCGGCGGCTTTGGCGGCGTTCCAGTGCACCAAGACTTCTTCCGGCGTGTTCGCGACAGCGTCAGCGAACACATGCGGATGCCGGCGCACCATCTTCTCGGTGAGAGTATCTGCAACGTCGTCGATGTCGAAGGGATCGTCCGGGTCTTGAGCGGCGATCGCCGCGTGGAACAGCACCTGCCAGAGCAGGTCGCCGAGCTCTTCACGCAGGTCCGCACGAGTGCCGTTCTCCACCGCATCGATCACCTCGTGCGATTCTTCGATCAGATACGGCACCAGGTCACGATGTGTGATCTGCTGCGACCACGCGCAGCGCTCTCGAACAGCGCGCATTGTCTCGGCAGCTTCACGCAGCGAGTCCGAGGACTGGGTCATCGTGTACCTCCGAAGGTGGTTCAGGAACTCGCGGCCGTCACCCGTCGGTGCCACGCCGCTCGCGCGGACACGATGAAGCCCGACAGGACGAGAGCGATCAGCGAGCCGACCAGCACGCCGAGAATGGCCTGGTCACGCGTGGCCGCGTCCTCGGCGAAGGCAAGGTTGGCCAGCAGCAGCGAGACGGTGAAGCCGATGCCGCCCAGTGTTCCGGCCGCCAGCAGGTCGGGAATCTTCAGCGCGGGTTTCTTGCCGCGCATTCCGATGCGCACTGCCACCCAGCCGAACAGCGTGATTCCGATGATCTTGCCGACCGGCAGGGCCACGGCAATGCCGAAGAACGCTGGCGACAGTTCGGACGGAGATACCGCCGGGATCACCACGAATGCGGCAGCGAACGCGAAGACCGGCAGGATCGCACCGTTGACCCAGGGCTCCAGCACCTCGCGGGCACGCACCGACGGCGTGTATGCGATGGCCAGCCCCAGCATGACGCCGGCGATGGTCGCGTGGATGCCGGAAAGCAGCACCAGCGCCCAGACCACGACTCCGACGATGATCATGGCGGTCACGATGAGCCGCGGATGCCGGGTCGGCAGCATGCGCGACAGCACAGCGAACACCGCCACACCGACGAGAGAGAGTACGAGGTAGAGCCAGTTCAGGTCGTGTGCAAAGAGCACCGCGATGAAGATGATTCCGATGATGTCGTCGAGGATCGCCAGCGCGAGCAGGAAGACGCGGACCGCGGCCGGCAGCCCCTTGCCGAATACCGCGAGCACCCCGAGCGCGAAGGCGATATCGGTTGCGGTCGGGATCGGCCAGCCGGTCGCTGTATCGCCACTGCCGGCGAACATCAGATACACCGCGATCGGAACGAGAACGCCTCCGGCGGCGGCAATTGCCGGTTGCACGGCCTTATGGGGTGTGTTCAGCTCACCGCGCGTCAGCTCATACTGCAACTCCATCGCCACGGCGAAGAAGAAGATCGCCAGCAGCCCGTCCGAGATCCAGTGCGCCACCGACATGTCGATGCCGACTCCGGGGATCGCGATGTGAAACCCCAGCACCTGATCGATCGGACCGAAGGTCGGCAGATTCGCCAGCAGCAACCCGAGGGCAGCGGCGACCAGCAGGAGCACCGCCGGGAACTGCTGAGTGCGCAGAAGGTTCTTGGATTCAGACATCCGTCCCATGCTATCTCCGCCCGGTTCGCCTGCCCCGGTCGTCACGTGGTCAGAAGCGGTCGCCACTCGGGGATAACCTCGAATAGTGACTCCCGAGCCCACCAACACAGAGGCCATCCGCGTCATCGGCCGATTCGAAGCCGGACGCGGGATTCCCGACGAGATGCGTGCGGACGTACGCATGCTCGGCGCCCTTCTGGGCCAGGTGCTGCGCGAATGCGGCAGCCCTGGACTGTTTGAAGATGTCGAACGTCTCCGCCTGGCGACGATCCAGGCCTACGAAGAAGAGAGCACGGACGCGTTTGAGCGCGCGACGCAGATCGCGGACTCGTTCACGGTGCAGCGCGCTGATGAGGTTGCGCGTGCGTTCACCTGCTACTTCCACCTGGTGAACCTTGCCGAAGAGCACCAGCGGGTGCGCATTCTGCGCGAACGCGCTGGTAAGCCCGGACGTGAGAATGCAACCGACACCGTCGCGACCGCCTATGCGCAGTTGCGCCGGGAGGTCGGCGATGATGAGGCCCGGCGTCGGCTGGAGGATCTCCGCTTCCACCCGGTCTTCACCGCGCACCCCACTGAGGCACGCCGTCGGGCGGTTTCTGCCAGCATCCGTCGCCTGTCAGAACTGCTCACCCAGCACGACGCGGCCAGCGCCGGTGGCTCTGAGGAGCACCGCGCACGCCGACGGATGCTCGAAGAAGTCGACACGCTCTGGCGCACCGCACCGCTGCGCGGGCAGAAGCCCTCGCCCACCGATGAGGTGCGCACCGTGATGTCGGTGTTCGATGAGACGCTGTTCACCACTGTCCCGCACGTGTACCGTCGCATCGACGATGCCCTGCGCGGCGAAGATTCCGGTGCTAGCGCTCCGATCGTTCCCGCCTTCGTGCGCATCGGATCGTGGGTGGGCGGTGACCGCGACGGGAACCCGTTCGTGACAGCTTCGGTCACCAGAGAAGCCGCCCACATCGCCTCCGACCATGTTCTTCGCGGACTCGAGCGCGCACTCGACCGCATCGGACGCACGCTCACTCTCGACGCCGAAGGCACGCCTCCCAGCAGTGCCGTCGTCGCCCTGTGGGATGCTTTTGCGGCATCGGATGCCACCACCGCAGCCGAGATCGCAGCCCGCGCACCCGACGAGCCGCACCGCCGGGTGCTGCAGGCGCTGTCGCGTCGCATTGCCGAAACCCGCCTCCACCTGGAAGGCGGCTACCAGGCCCCCGAGGAGCTGCTCGCCGATCTGCGTGCTGTGCAGGATTCACTGGCAGCATCCGGGGCGAAACGGCACGCCTTCGGTGGCATCCAGCACCTGATCTGGCAGGTGGAGACCTACGGCTTCCACCTCACCGAACTCGAGGTGCGCCAGCACTCGCAGGTTCACCGCGAAGCCCTCGCCGAACTCGATGCCGGCGGCGCACTCAGTGAGCGCACACAAGAGGTGCTCGAGGTGTTCCGTGCGGTCGCGGAGATTCAGCGCACCTATGGCCTGCGGGCTGCCGGGCGCTATGTCGTGTCGTTCACGACATCGGCTGAAGACCTCGCGAACGTGCACCGCCTCGCGCGCTACGCGCTCGGCGATGATGTTCCCCAGCTCGACGTCGTGCCACTGTTCGAGACGTTCGCCGATCTGCAAGCTGCCCCCGGGATCCTCGCCGAGGTCGTCACCTTCCGCGAGTTCCAGTCCCGTCTGGCCGCGACCGGAAACCGCTTCGAGGTCATGCTCGGCTACTCCGACTCGTCGAAGGACGTCGGCCCTGTCGCCGCAACACTTGCGCTGTATGAAGCACAGGAGAAGATCGCCCTGTGGGCGAAGGATGCCGGCATCGCGCTGACCCAGTTCCACGGTCGTGGCGGCGCCCTCGGCCGTGGTGGCGGGCCCGCGAACTCGGCGATCCTCGCCCAGCCTCCGCACTCCGTCGACGGCCGGTTCAAGCTCACCGAGCAGGGCGAGACGATCTTCGCCCGCTACGGCGAGCCGGCCATCGCCATGCGACACATCGACCAGGTTGCCGCAGCCACGCTGCTCGCCTCATCTCCCACCGTCGAGGCGCGCACCAGCGGTGCTGCCGCCCGCTTCGCTGATGTCGCAAGCATCATGGATACGGCCTCACGCGAGTGCTTCTTCTCGCTGGTGAAGGCGGACGGCTTCGCACCCTGGTTCGCCACGGTGACGCCGATGGAGGAGATCGGGCTGCTCGCTCTGGGCTCTCGCCCCGCACGCCGCGGTCTCTCGGTCGAGTCCCTGGAGGATCTGCGAGCGATCCCGTGGGTGTTCGCCTGGACACAGGCGCGCATCAACCTGGCCGGCTGGTTCGGCCTGGGCACGGCCCTCGAGGCCGTCGGCGACGAGGCTCTCCTCAGCGAGGCGTACCGCGAGTGGCCGTTGCTGCAGACGATGATCGACAACGTGGCGATGAGCCTGGCGAAGACTGATGAGCGCATCGCGCGTCAGTATCTGGCGCTCGGTGACCGTGACGATCTCGCACAGCTGGTGCTGGATGAGCTCGCCCTCACCAAAGAGTGGGTCATCCGCCTCACCGGAGGCACGGGTCTGCTCGAGAACAAGCCGATCCTGCAGCGCGCCGTGACACTGCGCAGCCCGTACGTCGATGCGCTGTCGCTACTGCAGCTTCGTGCACTGCGCGAACTGCGCTCGCCCGCCGCTGTTGCCGAGTCAACCACGGAGACAGCCGAAGGGTCTGGCGCAGCAGAAGAACAGCGCCGACTGCTCCTGCTGTCGGTCAGCGGCGTCGCAGCGGGTCTGCAAAACACCGGGTAAGCCCGCCCGAAAACCTCGCGTGTGATGACTGCGAAACACGCGAGGTACAGTGGGAACTCGTGCCGGACCTTGCACGCCCTCTTATGCGACACGATCGCACCTCCTTGACACTCTTCAGAAAGTCGTCCCGCGTGACCGCTACTCTTACCGAATTCCACCCGCTCGCCGAGACCGTTCAGCCCGTGTTCGATACGGTTCTGGCGCGCAGCCCGCATGAACCCGAATTTCAGCAGGCAGTGCATGAGGTCCTCGGAACGATCTCTCCCGTGCTCGAACAGCACCCGGAGTACGTCGAGGCCGGCATCCTGGATCGCATCGTGGAGCCGGAGCGCCAGATCATGTTCCGCGTACCGTGGATCGACGACGCCGGAAAGATCCAGGTCAACCGCGGCTACCGCATCCAGTTCTCGTCTGTTCTCGGCCCGTACAAGGGCGGCCTGCGCTTTCACCCCTCGGTGAACCTGTCGATCATCAAGTTCCTCGGATTCGAGCAGATCTTCAAGAACGCGCTCACCGGTCAGGGCATCGGTGGCGCGAAGGGCGGAAGCGACTTCGACCCGCACGGCAAGACCGACGCAGAAATCATGCGCTTCTGCCATTCATTCATGGGCGAGCTGTACCGTCACCTCGGCGAGCACACCGATGTTCCCGCTGGTGACATCGGAGTCGGCGGCCGTGAGATCGGCTATCTGTTCGGCGCTTACCGCAAGATCACCAACCGCCACGAGTCCGGCATGTTCACCGGCAAGGGCACCGGCTGGGGCGGCGCCGAGGTGCGCACCGAGGCCACAGGTTACGGTGCAGTGTTCTTCGCCCAGGAGATGCTCGCCGTCCACAACGATTCGTTGCAGGATAAGCGCGTCGGCATCTCTGGCTCCGGCAACGTCGCGATCTACGCGATCCAGAAGGCCATGCAGCTCGGCGCGACGGCGGTCACCGCATCCGACTCTTCCGGCTACGTCGTCGACGACGCCGGCATCGACCTTGATCTGCTCCGTCAGATCAAGGAGGTCGAGCGCGGCCGCATCGTCGAATACGCCAAGCGTCGTCCCGGTGCTCGCTTCATCGAGGGTGGCAGCGTCTGGGAAGTGCCCGTTGACATCGCGGTGCCCTCGGCAACGCAGAACGAGCTCAACCTCGCCGATGCTGAAGCACTTATCGCCAACGGCGTGCGTGCGGTTTCGGAAGGCGCGAACATGCCCTGCCTGCCGGAGGCCGTTGAGGCATTCCAACGCGCTGGAGTGCTGTTCGCGCCGGGCAAGGCAGCAAATGCCGGTGGCGTTGCAACCTCGGCGCTCGAGATGAGCCAGAACGCGTCCCGTCAGCGCTGGACCTTCGGCGACAGCGAGAACAAGCTACGCGAGATCATGTCCAACATCCACGACGCCGCCTTCCAGTCGGCTGAGAAGTACGGTGTTCCCGGAGACTACGTCGCCGGTGCCAACATTGCGGGGTTCCAGCGGGTTGCTGCGGCGATGCTCGCCCAGGGCGTCATCTGATCCCTCGCTTCTTTACGAAACGCCTCATGCTTCTCGGAGCATGGGGCGTTTCGCTACGCCGGGGTGTCGTCCGCGTGCCGAGCGAGTGACGAGGCGTAGCGCTCGGTGAGCTGCACCATGAGGTCGGGAGTGTCCCGGTCCACCCCGAACACGTGTCCAGGAAAGTCCAGTTCCGGCTGCGCCTCGGCGATCTCCTCGGCCTGATCAGGCGAGAACAGCTGCAGCGGATCTCCGGCAGCCACCCAACCGATCGGGACAACAGTGCCCTCCGGGAGGACAGCGCGACGCTGCACGATCGCGTTGACACGCACTTCGCACCGAGGACCGATGATCGCACCGTTGAAGATGCGCGCGCCCGAGGCGAAGAAGACCTCCTCGCCGACCGTCGCACCGGCGATGCTCGCCAGCGTGCCGACGAGGGTGTGGTCGCCGATATGCACGGCGTTGGCCGCGGTCGCACGGATCAGGGAGTTCTCCATCACGATGACGTGCTCGCCGAGTCTGATCGCACCGCCCTCGGCCGTGATGACGGCGCCGTGCAGCACCTGGCAGCCGGGACCGATCTCCACGTCACCGGAGATGACGGCGGTGGGCGCGATGACAGCAGTGTCATGAATCCGGGGCCGAGCCCCGAGGTGCTCGTACAACATGCCGCCAGACTAGCGCGTTGTCCGGCAGGAGGTCGGAGTCATCGTGCGTCGAGCCATTCTGCGAAGGTCTGCTGTCCGAGATCAGCATGGACGCTGGGCAGCGCCGAACCATCCCGCATCGCGCGCCCCCACTCTCCAGGAAGCGACATCGCGGGGATCCAGCCGCGTGCACCCTGCGATCGGGCGTAGGCGCGGACCATGTCCACGAGTTGCTCTTCCCGAGGTCCCGCAAGGTCAGTGGCTCTTCCCGTCGGAGCGCCCTCTGCCAGATTCACCAGCCGCTCGGCGACTTCTCGTGCGGCAATCGGCTGCGTGCGCATCCGCAGGGCGACGTGGAACGGACCGAATGCCCCGCGCTCGTACACTTGGCCAGCGAACTCATGAAACTGCGTGGCGCGCAGAATGGTCCACGGGATTGCACCCGCCATCACGGCACGCTCGTGAGCGAGCTTGGCGCCGTAGTACCCGGCGTCGACCCCATCGATGCCGACGATCGACAGCGCGATGTGATGGCCGACTCCGGCTGCCTGCTCAGCCGCGAACAGCGTACGCGTGGTCGCCTCGAAGAATGCGGTCGCCGTGGACTTGTTCATCGTGGTGGTCGCGGCGACGTCGATGACGACGTCGACACCGCGCATGGCATCCGCTGCACCTGACCCGGTGACCAGATCGACCCCGACGCTGCGCGCGAGCACGACGACATCATGTCCGCGAAGACGCGCGACCTCCACCACGTGCGCTCCGACTTGTCCAGTGCCCCCTGCGACCGCGATTCTCATACGATCCAGCCTGCCGTGCGCCGACCACGCACACAACGCCCTCTCAGGCAGCAACCACCGGCTCGGGGAACAGCGCGGTGATCAGCTGCGCCACCCACCCGAGGATGTCGATGTCGGCCGGCATCGGCACGACAACTGCTTCTCCCCCGGCGACGAGCTTCGCTTTCGGATACAGGCGCTGCAGTCGCACCTGCATCGAATCCGCCAGATGTGCCGGCGCGACGCGCAGGTTCGATCCCATCACGACCACATCGCTCAGGCCGGCTGCGGCTGCTCGACGGCGCAGGCGAGCGACGGCGAAGAGCCCTTCGACCTCGTCGGGCGGTGTGCCGTAGCGGTCGGTGAGCTCTTCGATCACGAGGTCGATCGCGTCGTCCTTCGCCGTCGCGGCGGCCGCCGCTGAGAGCTTCTGGTACGCCTCCAGGCGCAGCCGCTCGCTGTCGATGTAGGTCTCCGGGATGCGGGCATCCACCGGCAGTTCCATCCGCAGCTCGGTGCCGCCGTCGGTGTCTTCGCCCCGGAAAGTCGCGACTGCTTCGCCGACCATTCGCAGGTACAGATCGAATCCGACACCGGCGATGTGACCGGCCTGCTCGCCTCCGAGCATGTTGCCGGCACCGCGCAGCTCGAGGTCTTTGAGCGCGACCTGCATGCCGGATCCGAGATCGTTGTTCACCGCGATGGTCTGCAGTCGGTCGGCCGCGGTCTCAGACAGCGGCTTCATCTCGTCGTACAGGAAGTATGCGTAGGCGCGCTCACGACCACGACCGACTCGGCCGCGCAACTGGTGCAGCTGCGAGAGGCCGTACTTGTCTGCGCGATCGATGATGATCGTGTTGGCGTTGGAGATGTCCAGGCCCGTCTCCACGATCGTCGTCGAGACGAGCACGTCGAACTTGCGCTCCCAGAAGTCATCGACGACCTGCTCGAGCTGATGCTCGCCCATCTGTCCGTGCGCGACCGCGATCCGCGCCTCCGGAATAAGTTCGGCGAGTTCTGATGCGACCCGTTGGATCGACTGGACGCGGTTGTGCACGAAGAACACCTGTCCCTCGCGCAGGATCTCCCGTCTGATTGCCGCCGCGATCTGCTTGTCGCTGCGCGGACCGACGAAGGAGAGGATCGGATGCCGGTCCTCCGGTGGCGTCTGCAGGGTCGACATCTCACGGATGCCGGTGACCGCCATCTCCAGCGTGCGAGGAATCGGCGTGGCGCTCATAGCCAAGATGTCGACGTTCATCTTCAGCTTCTTGAGCTTGTCTTTGTGCTCGACGCCGAACCGCTGCTCCTCATCGATGATGAGCAGTCCCAGATCCTTGAACAGCACTTGGTCGGTGAGAATGCGGTGGGTTCCGATGACCATGTCCACCGACCCATCAAGCAACCCCTCCAGTGTGAGCCGTGCGTCCTTGTCGGTCTGGAAGCGCGAGAGGGATTTGACCTTCACCGGGAATCCGGCGAACCGCTCGGTGAAGGTTTCCAGATGCTGCTTCACGAGCAGCGTGGTGGGAACGAGCATCGCCACCTGCTTGCCGTCCTGAATGGCTTTGAACGCCGCGCGCACGGCGACCTCGGTCTTCCCGAAGCCGACGTCTCCGGACAGCAGCCGGTCCATGGGGATCGGCCGCTCCATGTCGGCCTTGATCTCATCGATGGTCTGCAGCTGGTCGGGAGTCTCCGCGAACGGGAAGGCTTCTTCGAGCTCACGCTGCCACGGTGTGTCCGGCCCGAATGCGTGTCCCTTCGCCGACATCCGCGCGGAGTAGAGCTTGACCAGTTCGACCGCGATATCGCGAACAGCTTTGCGTGCCTTGCTCTTTGCCGCTGACCAGTCACTGCCGCCCATCTTCGAGAGGGTCGGCGCTTCCCCACCGACGTACTTCGACAGCAGATCGAGCTGATCGGTGGGTACGTAGAGCTTGTCACCCGGATAGCCGCGTTTGGAGGGCGCGTACTCGAGCACGAGGTAGTCGCGGGTGGTCTTGGTGGCGTTGCGTCCGCCGGTGGAGACCTCTCGCTGGGTCAGTTCGACGAATTTCGCGATGCCGTGCGTGGCATGCACGACGTGGTCGCCGTTTTTGAGCTGTAGCGGGTCGACGACGTTCTTGCGGCGCGAGGCGAGCTTTCGCACGACCCGTTGATCGCCACCGATCGTGCGGCCGTAGAACTCGTTGTCGGTGAGGACGGCGAGCTTGATCTCGGGCACCTGGAAGCCGGATTCGAGATCACCCATCACGAGCGTCGCGATACCTGCCTCGGGCGCTTCGGTGAGCGACTCGACCGTGCGCGCTGCCAGCCCGCGGTCAGAGAGCACATCGTTCGCACGGTCAACGAGGCCGGAGCCGGAGGCGACGACCACCACGCGCCAGCCGTCGGTGAGGCGCGCAGCCACGAACTCGATGGCACCGTCGACGTTGCCGTGGAAGGACGGAATGATCGACGAGTCGATGTTCGCCGCCGCGTCGTCATCGGTGGCGAAGGGGCTTAGCCGCCACCAGACGCCGTCGCGCTCGCGCACGATCTCGCGCAGGCGCGCAACAGTGAGGAAGTCGCCCGCGCCGAGATCGATGGGAGCGGATGCCCCGGACGTCGCTGCGCTCCACGCCGCATCGAGGAACTCCCGGTTCGTGTCGCCGAGGCTCTGGGCCCGAGCACTGGCTCGTTCCGGATCAATGAGTGCAGTTGCGGTCCCCTCGGGGAAGTACTCGATGAGCGCTTTCAGCGGGCCCGACACCGCCGGCAGCAGCGATTCCATGCCCTCAACGGGGATGCCCTCCGCCATCTTCTCCAGCATCCCGGCGATCGCGGGAAAACCGGCGATAAGAGAACGGGCGCGCTCGCGCACGTCGGAAGTCAGGAGCAACTCGCGCGTCGCTGCCAGCTCTACCCGGTCGACATCACCGGGCAGCGAACGCTGATCGGTGACCGAGAAAGCGCGGATCTGGTCGATCTCATCGCCGAAGAATTCGACGCGGAACGGATGATCGCTGGTCGGTGGGAACACGTCGAGGATGCCGCCGCGCACAGCGAATTCGCCGCGACGCGAAACCATGTCCACGCGCGAGTACGCTCGTTCGACAAGCTGTTCGACCGCGTCATCGAGCTCGAGCCCGCGCGCGCCGAGGCCCAGCACCACGGGGGCGGTGTCGCCGAGATTGCCGGCGATCGGTTGCAGCGCAGCGCGCACGGATGCGACGACGATGAGCGGGCGCTCTCTGGTCCAGGTGGTGATCCGACGCAGCGTCTGCAGTCGCTGTCCCACCGTGTCTGGGCTCGGACTCAGCCGCTCATGGGGCAGCGTCTCCCAGGCCGGGAACCGCAGGATCTCAGCATCCGGAACATACGAACCCAGCGCCAAGGCGAGCGATTCCGCACGTCGTCCGGTCGGCGCTATCACCAGCAGGGCGGGCGGACGCCCCACCGCTGCCCGCTTGCCGAGCAGCCCGGCGATGGTGGGAACATCAAGCCCATCGACGAGCCCGAGATCGGCATCGGTCTGCGCCCAGGTGAGGGCGTCTTCGTACAGGGTCGCCTCTTCCAAGGCGCGCAGAATCCCGGGAACAGTCACCAGATGAGCTTAGTCGCTGCCTCGGACACGGGACAGGCGAGCAACCATTACGATCGCGAGAACAAGTCCTCGATTTTCCCATGGATCAGGGGTAAAATCGACCATCCCACCCCTGGAGGAACGATGGTCGATGCCGTCGTCCGTGCCGACAAGTCCGGCGCGGGCAGATATGCGTTGCGGCGACGTGAGCTTGCCGATGCCGCACTGGCAGCCATTGCCGCACGGGGCTTCGCCAACACCGGTCTCCGCGACGTCGCCGCGCACACCGACCTCTCCCTCGGCATCCTGCACTATTACTTCGACGACAAAGACGATCTGATCGGCCAGGCCATCTGGCAGTACAAGTCCGAATGCGTCCAACGCTACGACCCGATCATCGCCACCTCACGCAGCGGCGCGGAACTCGCCGAACGATTCGCCCAGGCGATGGCCGCCACGTTGCGTGATGAGGCCGACATGCACCGGCTCTGGTACGACCTGCGCAACCAGTCACTGTTCCAAACCGGGTTCCGCGACACGATCGTCGCGCTGGACGGACTGCTGTCCGAGATGGTCTGGGCGGTGATCTCGCGCTACAGCGAACTCGAAGGCCGCACGCCCACGGTCGATGCCACAGCCGCGTACGCCCTGTTCGATGGCATCTTCCTCAACGCCCTGATCGCCTTTCTGCGCGGTGAGATCACTGCCATCGAGCGGCTCAGAATCGCCAGCATCCAGCTTCTGCGCCGCGCCGTCTGAGCCGCTCTGATCGGCGGATCGCGGTCAGGAGGTCGCCGCGGCCCGCAGCAACGCGTGGCCGACGGCTCGTGCGATCGGCGCCTTCTCCAGCGCTGTGCGCACCCGCAGCGTGCTGATCGTCACAGAGCCCTCGCTCCAGCGCACGGTCGCCGTGCTGGTCGCCGCTCCCCGCAGCCACCCGGAGAAAATCGCCGAGTGCACGATCGCTGCACGCAGTGGACCGGGGATGCCGCTGATCACGAACTCGCCGAGCAGATCTTCGAAGGCGATGCCGAGGATCGTGTCGCCGGGAACCTCAGCGAAGGCACCGCGTCGATCGAGCCACTCAGTACGGGGCACCCAGTCCCCGTCCCCCGCGCGCAAGGCCAGACGCGCCGACGGCAGATAGTCGAACGCCGAGCCCAGGGCATCCTGCGTTTCCGCGAGGACGAGCACACGCCCACCCGAGCGGGCGTGCTGCTGCGCTTCAGCGGTGAATGAGAGTGACACGAGCAGATCCGCTTCGACGTCGACCGGCACGCCGAGCGCGCTCAGCCACTGGGCCGTAGCTTCGTCTCCCGCCCGTACGGCACCACCGGTCCACGCGGTGTCAGCGACGACCAGGATGTCCGCGGCATCGCGGGCGAGCAGCGCTCCCCCGCCGTGCAGTTCGGCCTCGACACGGTGCTGTCCAACAGCCGCGGGCACGGGGATGTTCAGCATCCGCTCTTCTCGATCGCCGGGCACGGCGTATTCGAGAGCCGTCTCACCGTCGACGCGCACGCGGATGACGGCATCTTCCGGCAGACCGGCTGGCGAAGGCAGTGACGTCACCATGACCGGCAACTCCGCGCCGGCATAGAGGCTATAGGTCTGTGGGCGCAGCGCCACGGCATGCTCGCCGTTAGCAAGCGCGAACTCCGCGGTGTACTGCTTGGGCCTGCGGTTCATGTCGAACAGGCCGTTGGCCTCCCACTGCACGTCGCTGAGCTGCGTGAGCACGTAGCCGCTGATGTCGTCATGCAGGCGGATGCTGGTGGTCTGATAGCGGTTGGCGACCAGCTGCGCGTGGTGCAGCTGACGAACCAGCTCCTCCCACGAACCGAACGCCTCTTCCAGCCCCAGCGAGCGGAACCGCGGCATGAGCCCCGTTCCTTCCGCCGCGCCGAACGCCCAGTCCGCCCCGAGGGCGAACCACCAGGGTTCAGCGCCATCCGCGTCGTACTGATCGAGCGCATGCGGCAGCGCCCAGTTACCGAACTCGCTGAGCACGAGCGGTTCGGCGCCGGTGCGCTCAGCATCGCCGTGCGGCGAGAAGGTCCAGTCCGGGCGCGCGGCGAAGTCGGCGATCTTCTCGTCCCACAGTGCGCGGCTCTCCGGAATCCCGCGGTAAACGTGAAAATCATCGATGTGCGTGCGCACATGGAAGTTCGGTTCGCAGGCTGAGTTGTCCACGACGAGGGATCCCGCGGCGTACTGCTCGATGTCATCGAACACCTCGCGCAGCCAGGTTCGCTGCGTGGCGCTGGCGAGATCGATCCCCCAGGACTCATTCATGATGGTCCAGATGACGATACTCGGATGATGGGCGTCGAGATCGATGAGGCGACGCAGCAGCGCGTGGCCATCGGCGGCGGTCTCCGGCGTCCAGGTCATCCAGCTGGGCAGCTCCGTCCACACGAGAATCCCCAGGCGGTCGGCGATCTCGTAATAGCGCGGATCGGGACGCTTGATGTGCACGCGCAGCATGTTGAAGCCGAGCGCTTTGGTCTGACGCAGCATGTCTTCCCAGGCCGCGAAATCCTCTGGAGCCAGGGTGGCATCGGGGTGGTAGTCCTGATCGAGAACAGCGCGCAGGTAGATCTCCCGGTCGTTGAGGAAGAACCGTCCGGCGTCCGCGCGGAAGCTGCGGAAGCCGCTCTCGCGCGTGATCTGGTCGGTGATCTCGCCCGCCTGCTCCAGCGAGACCTCGACCGTGTACAGATTGGGGTGGTCGAGGTCCCACAACTCCGGGTTCTCGACTGTGACTGAGCCGGCGATATCTGTGCCCTGCACTCCGAGTGCAGCGGCCGTGACAACAGTTCCATCGCGCAGCAGCCGAACCCGCGCAGCATCCGCTCCCGCCGTCGCCGAGCCTGCGATGGTCACTTCGCCGCTTGCGGCGTCCGTTCGCACAGCAAGCGAGAGAAGGTGAACCGGGTGCCGTTCTTCCAGCGTCACCGACTGCCAGATCCCCGCGGTGGTGCCGTACCAGGACTGCTTGCCCAGGGGATGCTCCAAGAAACCCGCCTCATCGGCCGAGCCGTAGCGCGGCGGGTAGGAGACGGTGACTTCCAGAGTGTTCGTGCCGTCGACGACAGCATCCGTGATGTCGAATTCGAAGGGCTCCCACGCACCGATGTGCGTGCCGATCTCGTTGCCGTTCACCCGCACCAAAGCTGTGTGGTTCACCGCTCCGAAGCACAGCACCAGGCGCCGTCCAGCCTGCTTGTGCAGCTCGAGTGCACGCTGGAAGCGGACGGTCTCGTGCGAATCACCGTGGCCGGGAACCTGAGTAGTCCAGGTACCGGGGACCGAGACTTGATGCGTCTCGGACTCGCCAGGAAGGTGCAAGAGCCAGGCGCCGTCGAGACTGACGGCGGCGCGGTGGGCGGTTGACATGGGGCCTTCTTCCAAAAAGTGAGGGGTGGGGTCAGGTGGACCCCACCCCTCAGAACTTCGGTGTTACTTGATTTCCTGCGTGACGCGTGCCTGTGCCTCGCCAAGGGCGTCAGCGACGTCCTTGCCGCTGAACCAGACCTCGTCCAGCTGAGCGTGGATCAGCGACTTGACCGCCGTCCAGTTCTCGATCTGCGGCACGAAGCTGATGCCGGTCAGAGCGGTCTCGGTGTAGTTCGCACGCTCCGGAGCGTTCAGGTACTCCTCGGACTCGATGATCGAGACCCGCGGTGCGATGTGCCCGGTGGCAATCGACCAGGATCCGCTGTTGTCGTAGAGGAACTTCGCGAACTCGAGCGCAGCACGGTACTTGACCGGGTCGTCGCCCTTCTGGCGCGGCAGCACCCACATGTGCGAGGACGCCCATGCGGCCGGTGCCTCGTAGATGGTCGGCAGGTCGGTGACCGTGTAGCCGAAGTCGAGGGTCGCTGCGTACTCGTTGATCGCCCACACGCCGTTGAGCAGGATCGCGGACTGCTGGCTCTTCCATTCGTCGATGGAGCCGGCGTAGTCGGCGTCGGTGTGCATGTAGCCGGCGTCGAGCATCTCGTTGATGAGCTCGAGCGCGGCGGCCGCCGCCTCGGTGTCGACCTCGGCGCTGCCATCGGCCGAGACCACGTCGCTGCCCTGCTGGCGAACCAGGGAGTAGAAGAAGCGCCAAGCCATGTCATCGTTGGCGAAGCCCGCGGAGAACAGCATCAGGCCGGTCTTGTCCTTGACGTCCTTGCCCATCTGCAGGAGCTCTTCGGGGCTGGTCGGCAGCACCGGGCGACCATCCTCGCCGATGTAGCCCGCCTCGGCGAGCACGTCGGTGTTCACGTGCATCACCAGCGCGTGCGCGTCGAAGGGAACGGCGTAGGTGGAGCCGTCCCACATGACCGACTTCTGCGCCTGCTCGGTGGCATCCGTCATGTCGATGTCGAACGACTCGGGGTCGAACGCCAGCAGCTGGTCGCGGGTGGCGTAGTCCGACATCGAGTAGTCGTGCAGGTTGGCGATGTTCGCGGGCTCGCCACCGGCGACAGACGCGTTGAAGGCGTCGTAGTACGAGTTCCAGTCGGTGCCGCCGAGGCGGTCGACGGTGATGCCGTTGTCGTTCTCGGCGTTGAACTTGTTGGTGAGGATCTGGATCGCTTCGCACTCGGTGGTCGCCAGCGCCGGGTCGGTGACGCCCTGAGTGCTCTCCTCGCAGTCGCCGAACATGCGCGACATGGTGATGGTGGTGCCCTCGAGCTGGTCGGCGGTGACAGCGGCGATCTGCTCATTCAGATCTCCGGCGTCGCCGGTACCGGCTCCGGCTTCAGCGCCGGTGCCGCAGGCGGTAAGCAGCAACGCCGCTGCAGTCAGCGACGCTGCCGCAACAGCAGTCTTGGTCTTTCGCATGGTTTTCCTTTTTGTTGTGTGGACAGTGGTACTACTTGCTGCCCGAGGTCATGGAGATGCCTCGGATGAGGTGTTTCTGGAAGAAGATGAAGACCAGCAGCAGCGGCAGCGAACCGATCAGTCCGCGGGCCATCAGACTGCCGAGTTCAGTCGCCTGCGCGAAGTTGCCCTGCAGGGATGCCAGACCGGTGGTGATGGTGAACATCTCCGACTTCGTCGCCGACACGAGCGGCCACAGGTAGTCGTTCCAGGTCTGCACGAAGGTGAAGATCGCCAGAGCGATCATCGAGGGCCGGGCCAGCGGCAGCATGACGGAGAAGAAGGTGCGCCAGGGTCCTGCACCGTCGATGCGCGCGGCTTCTTCGACCTCTGCCGGAACCTGCGAGAAGAACTGCGTCATCAGGAACACGCCCAGCGGCGCGGCGATGCGCGGCAGGATCAGCGCCGCATAGGTGTTGTGCATCGATACGTCGGCCACCATCGTGAACAACGGGATGAACATCGCCTCTTTGGGGATCATGAGGCCTGCGAGCACGCTCGCGTAGACGATCGTCTTGCCGCGGAAGGTGAAGCGCGCGAAGGCGTATCCGGCCATGGCGCACAGCAGCACTGTGAGCAGCGTGGTGAAGATGGTCACGATCGCGCTGTTGATGAACCAGCGGCTGGTGAGACCGACGCTGAACACCCCGAACAGGTTCTCCAGTGTGAAGCCCTGCGGGATCAGCGTCTGGGTCTCTTTGGTCAGAGCCTGGTTGTCACTCAGCGAGAGCGACAGCATCCAGAGCATCGGAATCAGCCAGACCAGCGCAGCGACGATCATCGCCACGTGATACCAGGCAGTGACGACCCCACTGCGGCGGATGCGAGCCGGGGCGGCACGCTTGTCGGAGACGGTCATCGCCATCGTCTGTGCACTCATTTGCTGTCGTCCTTGCCGAGGGTACGCATCTGGATGACCGAGACGACGAGCATCACCGCGAAGAGGAACAGCGACATCGCCGATCCGTAGCCGAGCTCGAAGTCGCGGAAGCCCGCCTCATAGATGTGCTGGATCAGCACCAGGGTGGAGGTGCCCGGTCCGCCGCCGGTCATGATGTTGACCTGGCCGAAGACCTGGAACGAGGCGATCACCTGCATCACCATGACCAGCAGCAGCACGTGTTTGATGCCGGGAAGCGTGATGCTCGTGAACTTGCGCCAGGCGCCCGCGCCATCCAGCGACGCCGCCTCGTAGAGGGCCGGGTCGACGTCCTGAAGCCCTGCGGAGAAGAGCACGAGGTTGAATCCGACCGTCCACCAGACGGTGGTGGCGATCACGGCGAACATCGCCACGCTCGGGTTGGACAGCCAGGGGATCGGATCGATGCCGAGCGGCTCGAGCATCGCTGAGAGCAGCCCCTGGTTCGGCGAGAGGAAGTACGTCCACACCAGCGTAACGACCGACACCGGCAGGATGTAGGGCACGAAGAACACCATCTGGTAGATGCGTGTTCCCCGACGATTTCCCTGCAGTGCGAGAGCCATCACCAGGCCGAGACCGGCGATCAGCGGCGTCGAGATGACTGTGAACAGGAGCGTGTTCTGCAGCGCGGTCCAGAAATCCGGATCGAACCAGAATCCGCCCTCGGACGGGTGGAAGCCCAGTGCTACGACGATCGCCAGGATGCCGGCGACGCCCAGGCCCACGCCGATGGTGAGTCGACGACGCAGTAGCGGGCGAATCAGCAGGGCGATCGCCGCAATCACCAGCACGGCCCGCGGCAGGAGCAGGTGGGTCATCGACCAGGTGATCTCGTGGCCCCACAGCATCCGCTCGAAGTTGTCGAGGCCGATGAAATCGCGGGTGGCGCCGAGGAGATCCCAGTCGTGGAAGCTCATCCATACTGCCTGCAGCACCGGATAGATCACGAAGATCAGGTACAGCACCAGGAAGGGCGCAGTGAAGGCGATGCCGTATTTGAGGCCACTGCCGCTGCGCTGTGATGCTCGGCGCATGCGGCTGCGCTCGATGGTCGAGGGGCTCGACATCCGTTCTCCTTTGCCACGTTGCAAACTTGCAATAGAGTTATTTTTGCCACGTGGCATACGTTCTGTCAAATGCGTCTGCGAGGATGGGATCGAACCGTGACCGAAGAAGGGCCTGAATGAGCGCGAGCATCAATGATGTGGCGAAGCTCGCCGGCGTTTCACCACGCACGGTGTCGAACGTGGTGAACGACTTCGTCCATGTGCGCGACAGTACCCGGCAGCGCGTGCACGCTGCCATCGAAGAACTGGGCTACCGGCCCAACATCTCCGCGCGTCGGCTGCGGCAGGGGCGCACCCGGATCCTCGGCTTCGCGGTGCCCGAGCTCTCCCAGCCCTACTTCGCCGAGCTGAGCGAGCTGGTCGAAATCGCTGCGCAGAAGCGCGGATACACCGTCATCGCGACACAGACCGGCGGCATCCGCGAGAACGAGCGGCGCGTCCTGCGCGATCTCAGCTCCCATATCGTCGACGGACTGGTGTTCTCACCGATGTCGATGGAGAAGGAAGAGCTCTACCGCACTCCCCCGAATGTGCCCACCGTGCTCATCGGCGAGCAGATCTCCAGCTCGCGCTACACGAACATCGCGATCGACAACGTCGCAGCGACGGCAGACATCACCCGGCACCTGCTGGAGCGTGGACACCGCCGCATCGCCACGCTGGGTGCGTATCACTCCGAGCTCTATCGCAGCTCCCGGCTGCGATTGAGCGGCTATCGCCAGGCTCTCGACGAGGCGGGCATCCCCTTCGACCCGGAACTCGTGCTCTACACCGATCGCTTCGGTCGACAGGCGGGGCTGGAGGGCATCACGCAGGCGTGGCAGGCGGGCACCCGCTTCGACGCCCTCGTCTGCTTCACCGACATGCTGGCGTTCGGCGCCATCCGCGCCTTCGCGAACATGGGCGTACGTGTGCCGGAAGACGTCGCGATCACCTCGATCGACGATGTGCAGGAGGCCGAATTCTCGGTGCCATCGCTGACCACGATCGCCCCGGACAAGCAGGCCATCGCCGATCGGGCCGTCGATTCCCTGCTCGCGCTTCTCGATGATGACACTCTCGAGCCGACCAACGTCGACATCGGCTACGAACTGATCGTGCGGGAGAGTTCCGGCCGCGGCTGACCTTTCGAGCGTCGGATACCGATGGCAGGATGATGCCATGCCGGAGATGCCGGAAGTCCACGGGCTCGTCACCTTCCTCGGCGAGCGCACCGTCGGACGGGCGATCACGCGCACGAGCGTCGGAGAGATCGCAGCTCTCAAAACGTATGATCCGCCGAATACCGCTCTGGAGGGAGCAGCAGTCACCGCCGCCACGCGGTACGGCAAGTTCGTCGTGCTCTCCTGCGGTGAGGATCTGCATCTGGTCTTCCACCTCGCCAAAGCTGGTTGGCTGCGCTGGTACGAGAAGCTGCCATCAACAGTGATCAGACCCGGAAGATCTCCGATTGCGCTGCGTGTCGCCCTCGACGATGGCAGTGGGTTCGATCTCACCGAGGCGGGCACGAAGAAGTCACTCGCTGTCTCCGTGGTGCGAGATCCCGCAGACGTTCCCGGCATTGCTCGGCTCGGGCCGGATCCGCTGAGGGAATCGTTCACCCGAGACACCTTCGCCACACTGATTGCGGGGCGCCGCACGCAGATCAAAGGACTGCTGCGCGATCAATCGGTGATCGCGGGCATCGGAAACGCCTATTCCGACGAAATTCTGCACGCCGCGCGCATGTCGCCGTACGCGATCGCCGCAACACTGGCCGATGACGAGATCGATCGTCTGTTCCGTGCGATGCAGACGACGCTGACGGCTGCTGTCGCCGCAGCATCCGGAAAACCACCGGCCGACCTCAAGGACGCCAAACGCGCGGGGTTCCGGGTGCACGCGCGCCGCGGTGAGGCGTGTCCGGTCTGCGGCGATGAGGTGCGCAGTGTGTTCTTCGCCGAGCGTTCGCTGGAGTACTGCCCCACCTGCCAGACCGGGGGCAAGATCCTCGCGGACCGCAGGCTGTCACGGCTACTCAAGTGACATAGGCGCAAATCCTCTCTGCCCGACGCGGAATGAAATGTGCGTCCACGCGTTGAGTACACTGAGCATCAACGTGCTCCGGGGTCGGTGTGAATCCGAACCGGCGGTGACAGTCCGCGAGTGTCTGAGATATTCAGATGCCGATCCGGTGGAATTCCGGGACCGACGGTGATGTGAGAGAGATCTCGCTAGTCCGGAAGGGAGGCAGCACGATGCGCGAGAGCGCGCCGTCTATCATCCCCGGAGGAAAACCGAAGGACGACGGATGGCAGTGAACGACGCAGAGCGCCGCGCGATGACGCGTGCGCTCGAGCTCGCCGCCCTCGGCCCCCGCGGGATCAACCCGCAGGTCGGAGCCGTGATCCTGTCCCCCGCCGGCGACATCATCGCTGAAGGCCGGCACCGTGGTGCCGGCACTCCGCACGCCGAAGTCGACGCGCTGTCGCAGTTGCCGCCCGGTGCGGCTCGCGGCGCAACCGCCGTCGTCACCCTCGAGCCCTGCAACCACACCGGCCGTACCGGCCCCTGCGCCCTGGCGCTCATCGAAGCAGGGATCAGCCGCGTCGTCTACGCGCTGGATGATCCCGGTGCCACATCCGGTGGCGGCGCCGACAGGTTGCGCGATGCCGGTGTGGATGTTGATTCCGGCGAACAGAGAGACGCCGCCCGCGCGGTGATCTCCGATTGGTTGACCGCTCAGCGTGCGGGCCGCCCGCACATCACCGTGAAATGGGCGCAGAGCCTCGACGGACGCGCGGCTGCGACCGATGGCACCAGTCAGTGGATCACCGGCCCGGATGCACGCGCCGATGTGCACCGCCGCCGGGCCGAGGCCGACGCGATCGTGGTCGGCACCGGCACCGTGCTCGCCGATGATCCGGCCCTCACCGCACGTGACGGCGACACCCTGTACGCGCATCAGCCGATCCCCGTCGTCATCGGGTCCCGCGCGACACCACCGGATGCTGCCGTACACCGCCACCCGCACGATCCACTCTTCTTCAGCACCCGCGATCTGCATGTCGTGGTCCGCGACCTGCATGCTCGCGGCATCCAGAGCGTGTTCATCGAGGGCGGCCCGACGCTGGCCAGCGCGTTCATCGCCGCTGGCCTCGCTGATCGTGTGCTCGCCTACATCGCCCCGGTCCTGCTGGGCGGCGATCGCCTGGCGCTGACTGACATCGGCGTGCCGACGATCGATGCCGCCCGCCGTCTGACGATCGACGAGTGGGTGCCGCTAGGCGCCGATCTCCTCGCGATCGCGCACCCGACCGCCCCAGAACCGCAGAGCAAGGGAGTCCGCTGATGTTCACCGGAATCATCGAAGAGATCGGCGAGATCACTGCCATCGCCCCGTCTGGTGACGGCTGGCGGTTGACAGTGCGAGCGCCGCGCGCTGTTCAGGATGCTGTGCACGGCGAGTCGATCGCGGTCTCCGGCGTCTGCCTCACCGTGGTCGAGTCGACCTCGGACTCCTTCGCCGCGGATGTGATGAAGCAGACGCTCGACGTATCGGCGCTTGCCACAGCATCCGTCGGCACCAGCGTCAACGTTGAAAAGGCGATGCCCGTCGGTGCACGTCTCGGCGGCCATATCGTCCAGGGGCATATCGACGGCACGGGCGAAGTTCTGGAGGTGCGTCCTGGCGTCGAATGGAGCGTTCTGCGCGTCTCGCTGCCGGCCGAGCTTGCGCCGCTAGTCGTCGACAAGGGTTCGATCTCGGTGGATGGCACATCCCTCACGGTGAGTGCGGTGTCAGACCCTTCACTGACCGCGTCGCACTGGTTCGAAATCTCGCTCATCCCGGAAACCCTCACCGCCACCACGCTCGGAACCCGCGCCGTCGGCGACCGCGTCAATCTCGAAACTGACATCCTCGCCCGCCATGTTGAACGCCTCCTCGCGTTCCGGGCTGTCTCGGAAGGAGGCTCGCGATGAGCCTTGCCACCATCGAAGAAGCTCTCACGTCTCTGCGCGCGGGGCGTCCCGTCATCGTCGCCGACGACGAGAACCGTGAGAACGAGGGTGACGTCATCCTCTCCGCAGAGCTCGCCACCCCCGAGTGGGTCGCCTGGACAGTGCGCTGGTCATCCGGTTTCATCTGCGCACCCATGCCCGCAGATCTCGCCGACACCCTCAACCTGCCTCCCATGGTCGAAGCCAATGAGGATGCCCGCTCCACCGCATACACGGTCAGCGTGGATGCCGCAGAAGGCGTGACGACCGGCATCAGCGCCTCCGACCGCGCACACACCCTCAACGTGCTGGCGAACCCGCAGTCGACAGCGACGAGCGTCATCCGCCCAGGACATGTGCTGCCGCTGCGCGCTGTCGACGGCGGCGTACGTGAACGCGGTGGCCACACGGAAGCCGCGGTCGATCTGATGCGACTGGCAGGCCTGGAGCCCGTCGGCGCGATCGCCGAGGTCGTCGACGAAGACGGCAGCATGATGCGTCTTCCTGGCCTCAAGGAACTCGGCAAGCAGTACGAGATCCCGGTGATCACGATCGAACAGCTCATCGCCTACCTGAATGAGACCGACCCGCTGGACGCGCCAGTGACGTCATCGCACGCAGGTCGGCGCCGAGTGAGTCTGCGAGCGGATGCCACGGTGCCCACCTCGCACGGCACATTCCGTTTTCTCGCCTACAAGGATCGCGTCACCGGCACGGACCACATCGCCGTCGTTTCGGGCGAACTTGATGAGACTGCGCTCGTGCGCGTGCACTCCGAATGTCTGACCGGCGAGGCGTTCGGGTCACTGAAGTGCGAGTGCGGTCCGCAGCTGGACGCGTCGCTTGAGGCAATCGAACGCCAGGGCGGCGTCGTCATCTACATGCGCGGGCACGAGGGACGCGGCATCGGGCTGATCAACAAGCTGCGGGCATACAGCCTGCAAGAGGAGGGGCTCGACACGGTCGACGCGAACCTCGCTCTGGGCCTTCCGGCAGATGCCCGCGAGTACGCCTCAGCGGCCGGCATCCTCAGCGATCTCGGCGTCTCGAAGGTGCGCCTGCTGACGAACAACACCGACAAGGTCACCAAGCTGCGCGAGCTCGGCCTCGATGTCATCGAACAGGTTCCGCTGATCGTTGGCGTCGGCGTCAACAACCATCAGTACCTCGAAACCAAGCGCGATCGCATGGGTCATATCCTCGGCGCAGCCGAGCTGGCCGAAGCCCTTGCCCAGGGAAAGGACAACGTATGAGCGGCGCAGGAGCCCCTTCGACAGGAACCGAGAAGATCGACGGCGCCGGACTCCGCGTCGTCGTGATCGCCGGCACCTGGCACGACACCATCACGGACGGTCTGATCGCCGGATCCGAGCGGGTGCTCACGGCATCCGGTGCCTCCTATGAGGTCGTACGCGTGCCCGGATCGTTCGAGCTCGCGGTCGCAGCGCAGGCTGCGTTCGCCGGCGGTGCGGATGCTGTGGTCGCTCTCGGTGTCATCATCCGAGGCGGCACACCGCACTTCGAATACGTGTCTGCTGCGACGACCGATGGGCTCACCCGGGTGTCGCTGGATGCCGGAAAGCCGATCGGCTTCGGTGTGCTGACCCTCGACGACGAACAGCAGGGCATCGATCGCGCGGGTCTCGCCGGCTCGAAGGAAGATAAGGGCGCCGAAGCGGCGGATGCTGCGCTGCGTACCGCGCTGCTCATCAAGCAGCTGCGCGACTGAGGGTCGCCTATCTGGCACTTTCTTCGGTGTCGGCCTACTGTGAGGACATGGAGACCCTGCGCCACGTCGTCGTATTCATTCACCTCATCGGCTTTGCCACGCTCTTCGGATCGTGGGCTGTGCAGGCCTTCGGCGGGAAGCGCGAGTTCACCCGCCTGATGAGCATCGGAATGGCGATCGCTGCTGTTGCAGGTCTCGCTCTTGCAGCCCCGTGGGGCATCGAGGGTGACATGAACTACGCAAAGATCGGCACCAAGCTCGTGGTTCTGCTGATCATCGGCGCACTGTTGGGCATCGGTACATCGAAGCAGCGCAAGACCGGCAGCGTCGCACCGGCCGTCTTCTGGCTCGTGGGCATCCTGACGCTCGTCAACGCCGGTATCGCCGTCCTCTGGTGACTCGCCGGGCTGCTTGTCATGACAACAAGCTGTGATCTTGCCTATAATCGATCCGTTGCCGTAAACGCGCGCCCATCACAGAGGCTGAGGCGCTGCAACCCCTGAGAAGCTCCGCCATACCCCTGCACCGGCGGAACCGATCCGCGGCTTATCCACCCTGCCTCACGATCGGAGAATCACATGCGCTACTTGCTTCGCACTGCTGTCGTCCTGTCTGCTTCCGCCCTCGTCCTCACTGGCTGCGCAGCCAGCGGCGGCGGCGAGTCCGGCGGAGAAGCCGGCGCTCTGAAGGGTTCCGGCAGCGGTGACAGCTGTGTCATCGACGCGACCGTTCCCGTCGGCGCGGCGCTCAGCCTGACCGGTGGTGCTGCCAGCTACGGCGAGTCGCAGCAGAAGGGCCTCGAGCTCGCGCTTGAGCACCTCAATGCTGAAGACGGCGTCGAGTACGACCTGACCATCGAAGACGACGGCACCGACCCGCGCCAGGCGATTTCCGTGTTCGAGGGCTTCGCTGCCAACGGCACCAGCGCCGTCATCGGACCGACCCTCTCCAACACCGCTTTCCAGGCACAGCCGGTCGCGCAGGAATCGGGCCTTCCGGTCGTCGCCATCTCCAACACGGCAGAGGGCATCACCGCGCAGGGCGACTTCATCTTCCGCGACTCGCTCACCGAGGGCCAGGTCATCCCGCAGACGATCCAGGCCGCCACCGAGAAGCTCGGCCTGGAGAAGGTCGTCGTCATGTACAGCAACGATGACGCCTTCACCGAGTCCGGGTACGAGGTCATGGCATCCTCTCTCGAGGACTCCGGCGTTGAGATCCTCGACACGCTGACCTTCTCGGTCAGCGACACCGACTTCCGCAGCCTGCTGACGGCCGCCAAGGAACTCCAGCCCGACGCGATCGTCGTCTCCGCGCTCATCGAGGCGGCCATCCCGCTCGTCACCCAGGCCCGCGAACTCGGCATCGACCAGCCCATCATCGGCGGCAACGGGTTCAACAACCCGCAGCTGATGGCGGATGCTGGCGAAGCCGCTGAGGACGTCATCGTCGGCGCTGCCTGGAACTCTGCTTCTGACAGCCCCGAGAACACCGAGTTCATGGCGGCGTTCGAGGAGGAGTTCGGCTCGGCGCCTGACCAGTTCGCTGCACAGGCGTACACCGGTCTGCTGGTCATCGACCACGCGGTTCGCGTGAACTGCTCGGGCGAGCGCACCGATGTCCAGGATGGCCTCACCCAGGTGAAGGATCTGGCGACCCCGCTGGGCTCGCTGACAATCAACGCTGACCGTGACGCTGAGCACCCGGCAGTGGTGCAGATCGTCAAGGACGGCTCCTTCGCCGTGATGAACTAACCGTCTCCCTCCCTGAGGACACACCATGCAGCAGTTGCTCAATGGCCTGTTTCTCGGTTCGATCTATGCGCTGTTCGCTATCGGGTTCACCCTGGTATTCGGCATCCTGGATCGGCTGAACCTGGCTCATCCCTCGGCGTTCGCCGCTTCGGCATTCGTCGGAATCTGGCTCACCGAGGCCTACGATCTTCCGATCGGCGTTGTGCTGATCCTGGTGTTCCTCTTCGGAGGCATCCTGGGTCTGCTCATCGAACGCATCGCCTTTCGCCCGTTGCGGGACCGACCAGACGCGCACTTCGCGGGTCTGATCTCGTCCATCGCGCTCGGCGGCATGGTGATCGCACTGCTGCAGGCATTCTTCGGACCGAACACCCGCCGCTTCCCGGCGGGGACGGTATCTGATGAGTCCCTTCAGATCGGCGGGGTGACAGCAAGCTATCTGCAGCTGGCAATCCTCGCGATCTCGCTGGGACTGATGATCGCCCTCACCATTTTGGTGAAGCGATCGTCACTGGGACGCTCGATGCGGGCGGTGGCGGAGAACCCCACCGCCGCCCGCGTTCTCGGCGTGAATGTCGACCGGGTAACCTCCCTCACCTTCGCGATATCGACGGCGCTCGGCGCTGTTGCGGGTGTGTTGTTCGCTCTGAACGTCAATAGCGCCCAGCTCGGCATGGGAACCGCGATCGAGCTTAAAGGGCTCGCCGTCATCATCGTCGGCGGTATGGGTTCTCTTCCCGGCGCGTTGATCGGCGGGCTGATCCTCGGTATCGCCGAGGTCTTCACGATCCAGTACGTCGGATCGAGCTGGCGTGATCTGATCGCGTTCGCTCTGCTGTTCCTGATTCTGCTGCTGCGACCACAGGGACTGTTCGGTAAGCGGAAGGTGCGGGAAGTCTGATGTTCTTCACGGAGTCGACTCTCGTCTTCATCGCGATGAACGGCGTCTTCGCGTTCTCGTTCTACGCGGTTCTCGTCGCCGGCCAGCTGAGCCTTGCTCAGGCCGGATTCGCTGGGCTGTCCGCATTCGTCGCCGCCAGCATCGCCCCTGCTCCGACCGAGTGGGGCCCGCTCCCCACCCTGCTGTTCGCGATGTTCGTTGGCATGGTGGTGGGCGCTCTCGCCGCTGTCATCCTCGGTCTTCCGACGATGAAGCTGCGCGGGGTGTTCCTCGCCATCGCGACCCTCGGATTCGCCGAGGCGATGCGCATCTTCATCCTCAACGCCGAATGGACCGGCGGTGCGCAGGGCATGTCCGTGCCGAAGATCATGACCCCGGTCATCGCCTGGGTCGTGCTGATCATCGTCGCTTACTGGTTCTGGCGTCAGACCCGCTCACGCTACGGCCGGGCGCTGGAGGCGATCCGCGAGGACGAACTCGCCGCGCGTTCCATCGGCATCAACGTCGGCGGGCACCGCCTGACCGCATTCGTCTCGGCCGGTGTGCTCGCCGGGCTCTACGGCGTGATGTGGGCGTATTACATGCGCCTGATCGCACCGGAGGACTTCGCGTTCGAAACGGCCATCGATGGTCTGGTCACCGCGGTTGTCGGCGGAACGGCGAACTTCTTCGGACCGATCCTCGGCAGCGGCTTCCAGACCATGCTTCCGGAGATCCAACGCCTCATCGGGATCGAAGCGGGCTGGATCCGCCCGTTCCTGTCCGGGCTGCTGCTGCTCATCGTCATCCTGTACCTGCCCGGCGGCATCGCGAGCCTGATCCCGCGTCGCAAGCAGCGCATCGATATCAGCGCTCTCGACATGGATGCTCCGGCAACCGGCCGCAGCCACCCCGCCGCGGGTGAAGTCATCGCCGAGTTGAAGGGTCTCTCGAAGGAATACGGCGGCGTACACGCTGTGCGCGGCGTCGATCTGACCATCCGAAGCGGCGAGGTCGTCGGCCTCATCGGGCCCAACGGCGCCGGCAAGACCACGCTGGTCAACATGCTCAGTGGCTTGATCCCGCCGTCGGGCGGATCAGCGACGGTGCTTGGCGTGCAGATCGGCAAGACCCCGGTGCATAAGTTCGCGGCAGCGGGTGTGACCCGCACCTTCCAGCATTCGAAGCTCTTCAACCGCCTCACCGCTTTGGAGAACGTCCTCATCGGCGCCCACCTCGTCGCGAAGCCCACGTTCCTGCGTCGGCTGATCTGGCTGCCCTCGGCGCGACGCGACGAGCGTCTCGCGCTGGAGCACGCGGCCCGCTGCCTGCGCCGTGTCGGCCTGCTCGACAAGGCTGATGTCACGGCCACCGCACTGTCGTACGGCGACCAGCGTCGGCTGGAGATCGCGCGGGCCCTTGCCGCCGATCCTTCCCTGCTGATCCTCGATGAACCGGCCGCCGGTATGAACCACGTCGAGGCCGAGGGCTTGTCGGAGCTCATCCGTTCGCTGGCTTCGGATGGCCTGACCATCATCTTCATCGAACACAACGTCGGCATGGTGCTGGGTACCTGCGACCACATCATCGTGCTGAACTTCGGTGAGGTGCTCGCCGATGGCACACCCGATGAGATCGCAGCCGATGAACGGGTGATCGAGGCGTACCTCGGCTCGGCCGACAGCGCAGATACGGAGGCCGATGACCATGTCTGAACCACTGCTCAGCGTGAAGGACCTCGTGGTCTCGTACGGACGCGTAGAGGCCGTCCGCAGCGTCTCCTTCGATGTCGCCCCGGGAGCACTCGTGACGCTGGTCGGAGCCAACGGCGCCGGCAAGTCATCGATCATCAATGCGATCTCGGGCATCGTGCGTCCGGCTTCGGGGACGATCACCTACGACGGTGCGGACATCACCCGCACCCGTTCGCACAAGCTGGTTCCTCGGGGCCTCGTTCAGGTGCCGGAGGGCCGTCAGATTCTGGCGACCATGACCATCGCCGAGAACCTGCGGATGGGTGCCCGCTCGCAGGGGCGACGTGCCGGATCCGCGATCGACGAGATGTATCAGCGGTTCCCGGTGCTCGGTGAGCGTCGGTCGCTGGCAGCGGGTTCACTGTCGGGTGGCGAGCAGCAGATGCTCGCCATCGCCCGGGCCATGCTCGCGCAGCCGCGTCTGGTGCTGATGGATGAGCCGTCCATGGGGCTGGCTCCGAAGATCGTCGACGGCGTGTTCGAGGTGATCTCTGAGATTCGTGCCACCGGCGCCACGGTGCTCCTGGTGGAGCAGAACGCTCGTCGTGCGCTGCAGGCAGCGGACGAGGGACACATCCTGCAGAACGGCTCAGTCGTGCGCTCGGGTGCGGCATCCGATCTGCTCGCCGATGACGACATCATCCAGGCGTACTTGGGTACCGGAGGCACAACCGCGTGAGTGTCTCCCGCCGGCGCATCCGGCGCCGCATCCCCACCTGGTCAGCCGTAGCTCCGCTGCTCGGATTCCGTCGTCCTGTGCTCGATCCCGTCGAGCGACGGCTGCGCGCAGCGTTGACGGTGAAGGATCTGGCGCAGGTAGCTCGGCGCACGACGCCGCGCTCCGTGTTCGACTATGTGCACGGGGCAGCGGAGGACGAGCTCAGCCTGCGCCGGGCGCGCTCGGCATTCTCCTCGGTGGAGTTCTCGCCCCGCGTCCTGCGCGACGTCGGCGCCGTGGACACGTCCACGATGATTCTGGGGCGTCCGGCCTCTTTCCCGTTGATCATGGCGCCCACCGGATTCACCCGGATGATGCATCATGAGGGCGAGATCGCGGTCTCACGTGCTGCGGCGCGGGCCGGAGTTCCATACAGCCTCTCGACGATGGGCACGACGTCACCGCGTGCCCTGCAGCACGAGGCACCGGGAGACAACTGGTTCCAGCTGTACCTGTGGAAGGACCGCGAGGGAACGCTGCGGCTGATCGATGAGGCACGGTCCTCCGGTTTTGACACCCTCGTGCTGACCGTCGATACGCCGGTTGCTGGCAACCGGCTGCGGGACACCCGCAACGGCTTGACGATTCCGCCTGCTCTGAATGTGAAGACGATGTGGGACTTCGCCCTGCATCCGAACTGGTGGATCAATGTGCTCACGACCGACCCGATCGAGTTCGCGAGCCTGCGTTCCTTCGATGGCACGGTCGCAGAGCTCGTGGCGAAGATGTTCGATCCGACGCTGAGCTTCACAGATCTCGCGTGGCTGCGCGAACAGTGGGAGGGCAAGCTCGTCGTGAAGGGCATCCAGTCTGTTGAGGATGCCCGGCAGGTGGTGGATGCTGGTGCTGACGCACTGGTCGTCTCGAATCACGGCGGCCGGCAGCTCGACCGCGCACCTACTCCCCTGCGGCTGCTACCCGAGGTCGCCGCTGCTGTGGATGGCCAGGCACAGGTCTTCTTGGATACCGGCATCCTGTCGGGAGCGGACGTGCTTGCAGCCGTCGGTCTCGGCGCCGACGCGTGCATGGTGGGCCGGGCGTACCTGTACGGCTTGATGGCCGGCGGCGAGCGCGGCGTCGATCGGATGCTGGAGATCATGCGCGCGGAAGCGGTGCGCACGATGCAGCTCACTGGTGTGAGCTCGATCGGGGAACTGCGCGGACGCGTCAGCTTGGGCTGACGCCACTTCGGTCAGACGAACATCACGCGAGGCGGCGGTTCGTCGATATACGTGGCACCCGTTGGGCTCGTCCATGCGATCGCCCCACCGGGAAGCTGGGTGGCAGACCATCGATATCGTTCGTCGAGATCCGGATGCTTGAGCGTGTGATGCCCTTTGCAGAAGTGCGAAAGGTTGCAGATCTCGGTTGCTCCGCCCTTGGCGTGGTCATGATTGTGATCGATCTCGCAGCGGTGTACGGGCCTCCGGCACCCGGGGAAGCGGCAGTGTCGATCTCTCGCCCGTAAAAATCGCTTCATCGAGGCTGTTGGCACGTAATTGTCAGTGGAAACGGCCATCCCCTCCGGATCGAGGAACAGGCGGGACCAGGATGTCGCTCTGCTGGCGAAGTCTCGAGCCAGGTCTGGGAGAACCGGCCCATAGCCGTCGAGCTCAGCCATCCGCTCGTCGTCACCGGTGAGGGTGCTCGCGGTGAGCGTGATCTGCACGGTCGCCTTGATCGATTCGGCTGCCGTGCCCGTTACTGATTCGGCCTTTCCCGCCAGGAGGAGATCCATGATGATATCTGCGCGGATCTGGCCCATCGTTCGTCTGTCGGCATCGGGAGAGGTGTCGTTCTTGTTCTGTTCGAAGACCACTTTGGCCATGGCTGTGGCACGATCCAAGGCGGCTCTGCCCAGCACTTCGGGCGTCGTGATGACAAGCTGGCCCATACCATCGCTGAGAGAGTGGAACTGCGCGTTTCTCGTCTCGCGTGCGCTGCGATGTCTCTCGCTGACACTGGCGGGAGCGATTGCTGCGACAAGTGCTTTGGCGTGCGCTCCGGTGCGGGCCGGGGTCTCGCCGACGGCGAACTCGAGTATGCGCGCCTGATACTGCGCGTAGGCATCTGCATCGCCATACGGCAGCCCGATCGTCGGCGGAATGATGACGTCGACGTGTCGTTTACTGATCAGCCCTGCCGCGAACGCCTTCGCGATTTCGGGGAGCTCTCGCCTCAGAGTGTCTGCTCGGCAGAAGTCGCCTTCTACCGTCCCCTGCGACATATTCGCCGCCGCCGCGAACTCGGCGGCCATCGAACGGAATGCCACGTCATGGTCGAAGGCACCCGGAGGCAGCTTCTCGCGCAGCATCGCGAACCGCTCGCCCATGATCTCGGCGCGCCGAGCCTCGAGCCGCGAGACTTCGGTTCCGAGCGTGGCCCATTCGTCCCGCAACGCGGATACGCGCTGGAACTCAACTTCGATGGGAGAGATATCTGCCATAGGTCAATTATGGCATCTATCTTCTAATCGAGCAAGAGCTTATTTGCGTACTCTCGAAATTATCTTCGAGATATCAATAGCTGGCGAGCACCCGCTGTGCAGCGCCGTCCAGCGTGATGGTTCCGCCATAGGGAACGATCCACTGCGGCCTGGTGTGCCCGAATGGCACACCAACACAAACCACAGCATCCGCGTTGTAATGGGCGACGGTTTCGATCACGACGTCGCGCTGCGCATCCCGCAGCGCCTGTGCCTCATCCGGCGAAGGGTGGAACTCGAAATCGCTGACCGGCGGACGCGCGAAGACGACCCCTGAGACCGCCGCGAGGAGACCTCGCTCCCCCAAGCCGCGCAACCAGCGCCCCACCCACCCGGCCGAGGGACGCTCTTCGCTCGTCTCGGCGATCAGGATCGTCCCCTCAAGCGCCGACAGTGCGGGCAGTCGGTCTGCGAGTGCCAGTTCATCGATCGATTCCAGGCAACCACCCCAGGTGCGTCCGGATATGCGCACGGCGGGGCCCGCCCAGCTCCACGGTTCCGTCGGCACGCGATCACCGAACTCTGTGAGGGCGAGCGGGTCTTCCCAGCGCTTGCCGACGTCCTCGGATTCCCCCGGCTCAGTGAGCTCGATCTCCCCACCGCCCAACAGAGCCGCCCGCAAAGAGCGCAGATGAACGTCATCCACGGCGGGGCCGGGCCCGAGGTGCACCGCCGTTGACCCGCCGTAGAACCCCGGGATGCCGATACCCCAGAGCCAGTTCAGAATGTTGGTGTTATCGCTGTAGCCGATGAACGGCTTCGGGTCGGCCTGCGCGAGCGTCGCGTCGAGGTGCGGAACGACAAGGATCTGATCGTCGCCGCCGATGGTGGCGAGGATCGCTCGGATGCTGGGATCCGCGAAGGCCGCGTTGACATCGCCCGCCCGGGCTTCTGGTGACGCGTCGAGCTGACGGGTGGTCGGATACTCGACCGGGATGAGCCCGGTCAGCTCAGTCAGTCGCCGTAGCGCCTGCTCATGGATCTCCGGAGCCACCGCTGGCGCGGCAAACGCGGGCGAAAGGATAGCGACACGGTCGCCGGGAACGAGCTTGGGCACAGTCAGCATCCACTGATTCTCTCGCATGACCAGGCGTCAACATTGCTTGACGAGCCCGAATCGTCAACATATATTGACGTTATGACTATTCGCACCGCACAAAGCCTCGAACCGGATGGCGAGCCGATCGCTGAACTGCACCGACTCGCCGGGATCCGCAGTGAGATCGCCCGCACCGAAGAGACACAGGTGCGGCGTGCGCGACTGGCCGGATATTCATGGCAGGCGATCGCCAGCGCGCTCGGAGTGACAAAACAGGCCGCACATAGGAAGTACGGTCGTAGGTAACCCCTTACTCAGATCGAGGTCTCGTATGTCTCGCACGGCGACCAGCCGCCGACGCGGACGCGGCGCACCGCAGGACGGCCCGCGCGCCACGTTCCGCCAGCTTCTCCCCTTCCTGTTCGAGCACAAGCGCACGCTGATCGTCGTCGCGATCCTCAGTGTGTTCGGAGCGGCCACCTCGCTCGCCCAGCCGTTGCTGGTCGGACAGGTCATCGTCGCGGTGCAGTCCAATCAGACGCTGGGAGTGCTCGTCTGGCTGCTGGTCGGCTTCGTGATCGTGTCATCCGTCATCTCCGGCTACCAGCACTATCTGCTGCAGCGCACCGGAACAGCCGTCGTGCATTCCAGTCGCCGTCAGCTCATCGCCCGCATCCTGCACCTGCCGATCCGCGAGTTCGACGCGCGCCGCACCGGCGATCTCGTCTCGCGCGTCGGGACCGACACGACGCTGCTGTATGCCGTACTCACGCAAGGCCTTGCAGATGCCGTCGGCAGCGCGATCCTGTTCCTCGGCGCTCTGATCGCCATGCTGATCATCGATCCGATCCTGCTGCTCATCATCGTCGCTGTCGTGGGGCTCTCGCTGGCCGTGGTGGTCATGCTCAGCGGCCGAATCCGCACCGCCTCCACCGCGCAGCAGGTGAAGGTCGGCGAGCTCGCCTCGGCGGTCGAACGCGCCGTCGGTTCCATTCGCACCGTGCGCGCATCCGGTGCCACCGAGCGCGAGACGACGTCGGTCTCCCACCTGGCCGGCGAGGCGTACGGTCTCGGTGTGAAGATTGCCAAGGTGTCCGCTCTGGTCGTGCCGATCTCCGGTGTCGCACTGCAACTGTCCCTGCTCGCCGTGCTCGGTGTGGGAGGATTCCGCGTTGCCGCGGGCGCTATCACCGTGGCCTCGCTCATCACGTTCGTGATGTTCCTGTTTATGATGCTCATGCCGCTGGCCACGACCTTCGGCGCCATCACCTCGGTCAACCAGGCGCTCGGCGCCCTCGGCCGCATCCAAGAGGTGCTTGATCTTCCCACCGAAGACCAGGAAGATGCCGCGATCGCCGCCGCCGTCCGAACAAGCGATGCTGATGCGGCCGCTGATCCTGCCACCGGGCGGGCAGTCGTCCCCGCGCTGTCGTTCCATGACGTGCGCTTCCGTTA
Organism: Microbacterium sp. A94; assembly: GCF_051842855.1. Classification (NCBI taxonomy): domain Bacteria; kingdom Bacillati; phylum Actinomycetota; class Actinomycetes; order Micrococcales; family Microbacteriaceae; genus Microbacterium; species Microbacterium sp. A94. Next base: position 1,186,578 of record NZ_JBPXMU010000001.1, read on the forward strand.
TCCGGATGCTGTCATCGCCGCCCGCGAGGCCGCCACGACCGAGGCGCACACCGTCCTCGTCGATGCGCACCTCGAAAGCAAGACGGATGATTCAGCCCTCGCGAAAGAAGAACATCGCGACGTACTCCGCGGCGTCTCCTTCGCAGTTCCACGCGGCTCCCGCGTCGCACTCGTCGGACCGAGCGGTGCAGGAAAGAGCACGATCCTCTCGCTGATCGAGAGGTTCTACGACCCGACTGGTGGTTCAATCCGCCTCGATGGTCACGACATCCGCACCTATCCGCGGACGGATCTGCGCGCGAACTTCGGCTACGTCGAGCAGGATGCCCCGACCCTCGCCGGCACGTTGGCCGATAATCTGCGGTTGGCGTCACCGGAGGCCACGGATGCCGACTGCGAACGTGTTCTGCGTGCCGTGAACCTGGGCGACGTGCTGGATCGCGGAGCGCTGGGACTGGAAACACCCGTCGGTGAGGATGGTGTGATGCTCTCCGGCGGTGAGCGTCAACGCCTCGCAATCGCCCGCGCTCTCCTCACCGAGGCCCCCATCCTGCTCTTGGACGAGTCGACATCATCTCTCGATGGGGTGAACGAGCAGCGCATGCGCGAAGCGATCGATGCGGTCTCTGCTGACCGCACGCTCATCGTGATCGCGCATCGGCTGTCCACCGTCGTCGACAGCGACCAGATCGTCGTGCTGCAGGCTGGCGAGGTCGTGGGGCAGGGAACGCATACGGAACTCATCGAATCGACGCCGCTGTACCGCGATCTGGCACGGCACCAGTTGCTGGCCTAGTCCCCCGAGCGGCTTAACGCGACGACAGGATGGCGGGACCACTCAGCCATGGGTATGTCCCTGCCATCCCGCCGTCGCGGGTCTTTACTCGGCCTGGGCGAGTCGGTAGCGCAGCGAAGCGAGCTCGGTGCGCAGCGCAGCCGGCAGCTTGTCACCGAAGGTGTCGTAGAACGCCTCTGTCGAGTCGGCTTCCTGCCGCCAAGCATCCGGATCCACTGCGAAGAGCTCGTCGAGATCCTGCTGGGGGATGTCGAGGTTGTCCAGGTTGAGATCGTCGATGATCGGCAGACGCCCGATCGGGCTGTCGACAGCGCCCACCTCGCCACTGATGCGGCGGATGATCCAGTCCACGACGCGCGAGTTATCGCCGAAGCCGGGCCAGAGGAACCGGCCGTCTGCGCCGCGGCGGAACCAGTTGACCTGGAAGATCCGCGGTGCACGGTCGAAGCGCAGCGACCGACCGACCTTCAACCAGTGCGCGAAGTAGTCGCCCATGTTGTAACCGCAGAACGGCAGCATGGCGAATGGGTCGCGGCGCAGTTCCCCGAGAGTCCCCTCAGCGGCGGCGGTGCGCTCGGAGGAGATCGTCGAGCCGAGGAAGACGCCATGCGTCCAATCCGTCGCCTCGACGACGAGCGGGACGTTGGTCGCACGACGACCGCCGAACAGGATGATGTCGAGCGGAACAGCTTCTTCCCAGTCGTCGGAGATCTGCGGGCACTGAGCTGCAGCCACGGTGAATCGAGAGTTCGGGTGTGCTGCGGGACGACCCGAGTCGGGAGTCCAGTCATTTCCCTGCCAGTCGACGAGGTTCGCCGGCGGGGCGTCCGTCAGGCCTTCCCACCACACGTCTCCGTCCGGGCGGAGTGCGACGTTGGTGAAGATCGTGTTGCCCCACAGGGTCTCGATCGCGGTGACGTTGGTTGATTCGCCGGTGCCCGGTGCGACGCCGAAGAAGCCGGCCTCGGGGTTGATCGCCCACATCCGGCCGTCTTCGCCGGGGCGGATCCAGGCGATATCGTCGCCGAGGGTTTCCACCGTCCATCCGGGGATGGTCGGGCGCAGCATGGCGAGATTCGTCTTGCCGCACGCCGAGGGGAAGGCCGCGGCCACGTGGTAGGCCTTGCCCTTCGGGTCGATCACGCGGATGAGGAGCATGTGCTCGGCCAGCCAGCCCTCATCGCGGGCGATGACCGAGGCGATGCGCAGTGCGAAGCACTTCTTGGCGAGGATGGCGTTGCCACCGTAGCCGGATCCGTAGGAGTAGACCTCGAGCGTGTCGGGGAAGTGGACGATGTACTTCTCGTCACTGCAGGGCCACTCGACATCCTGCTCGCCTGGTGCCAGCGGCGCACCGACGGAGTGCACGGTCTTGACCCAGGGTGCACCTTCAGCGATCTGACGGGTGACCGCGTCGCCGACGCGGGTCATGATGCCAATGGATGCTACGGCGTAGGCGCTGTCGGTGACTTGAACGCCGATGTGCGAGAGCGGGCCGCCGACGGCACCCATGGAGAACGGCACGACGTACATCGTGCGCCCGCGCATCGAGCCGGTGAAGATGTCGGTCATCGTTTCGCGGATCTGGGTCGGGTCCGCCCAGTTGTTCGTGGGACCAGCATCCTCTTCGCGCTCGGAGGCGATGAAGGTGCGCGCTTCGGTGCGCGCGACGTCGCTGGGGTTCGAGCGGGCCAGGTATGAGCCGGGCCGCCATTCGGGGTTGAGCTTGATCAGCTTCCCCTCGTCAACCAGACCGCGCAGCACCGCATCGTTCTCTGCTGGTGAGCCACTGACCCAGTGCACGGAATCCGGCTGAGTAAGTGTTGCGATCCCATCGACCCACGCGACCAGGTCAGCAAAGGCCTGCGTGTCATAGGTCGGCACAGCACCGAATGCCCGTGTCGGTGCAACAGCAGGGATGCGAGGTGTGAAGGTTTCGGCCATGGCCATGTCTGCTCCTTCGAAGAGATCGGCGTGTACCTCAATTCTTGACAGGATTCCGGTGGGGTTTCGGACTGATTGAGGTTAAAGAAGTGCGATTCTTTCGTTATGATCAAGGAATGAGCGACTCCGGCATCCATCTCACGACTCTCGGTCACCGCATCCGTCATCACCGACTCGCCCACGGCTTCACCCTCGATGAGCTCGGCGCGCAGGTCGGCGTCGCGGGTTCTCAGCTGAGTCTCATCGAGAACGGAAAGCGCGAGCCGAAGCTTTCCCTGCTGCAGGCGATCGCGCAGGCGACCGATACCGAGGTCGCCGACCTCATCTCCGGTGAGCCGCCCAACCGCCGTGCGGCGCTGGAAATCGAGCTGGAGCGCGCTCAGGTCAGCCCCGTGTTCCGCCAGCTCGGCATCACACCGGTTCGAGTCTCCAAAGGCATGCCCGACGAGACGATCGAGTCGATTCTCGGATTGCACCGCGAACTCCAACGTCGCGAGCGCGAGGCCATCGCCACTCCGGAAGAAGCGCGACGCGCGAACACCGAACTACGCCTGCGGATGCGAGCGCAGAACAACTACATCGGAGACATCGAGAAGCTCGCCGAGAAGCAACTGAAGGCGGCCGGGCACGTCAGCGGGGCGCTCACCCACCGCACCGTGATCATCATGGCCGAGAAGCTCGGCTTCGAACTCATCTACGCGAACGACCTGCCCCGGTCGACGCGCTCGATCACCGACCTCGAGAACAGCCGTATCTACCTGCCACCGGCATCCATCCCCGGCGGCCACGGCTTGCGCTCCATGGCGCTGCAGGCGATGGCGCATCGTCTGCTCGGGCACACTCCCCCGACCGACTACGCGAATTTCCTCGAGCAGCGCCTGGAGATCAACTACTTCGCGGCCTGCTGTCTGATGCCAGAAACCGCGTCCGTCGCTTTCCTGCAGCAGGCCAAGAAAGACCGCAACCTCGCCGTCGAGGACTTCCGCGATGCCTTCGGTGTGACCCACGAGGCCGCCGGAATGCGGATGACGAATCTGATGACCGAGCATCTAGGAATGCTGCTGCACTTCCTCCGCGTTGACGACACCGGCGCCATCACGCGCGTCTACGAGAACGATGATCTGCTCTTGCCGATGGATGTCACCGGCGCTGTGGAGGGCCAGCCGGTGTGCCGGAAGTTCCAGGCGCGCTCGGCGTTCACGCAGCAGAACCGCACCACCGAGCGTCACCAGTACACCGATACCCCTGCGGGCACTTTCTGGTGTGCGACGCAGACCGGAACCGCTGATGACGGCGAATACTCGATCACCGTTGGCGTGCCTTTCGACGATGCCCGCTGGTGGCGCGGACGAGAAACCGCCGAGCGTGCAGTGTCGTCCTGCCCCGATGAGGCGTGCTGCCGACGCCCCACACCGGATCTGGCCTCGCGGTGGAGCAACAAGGCTTGGCCGAGCGCCCGCGTGCACACGCATATGTTCTCGCCATTGCCCCGCGGTGCATTCCCCGGCGTGGACGAGAACGACGTCTACACGTTCCTCGCCCGCCACGCCGAGTAGCTTTCCCCCCCTTTCCCCCCTTGCGAGTGTCCAGTTGTGGCTCCCTTTTCGCGCAAAACACAGCCACGCGCGAACACTCGAAACTAGATCAGTGGGTGATGAACGCTAAGTAGCGGGAGAGCGCGGGGGCTGCGTCGAGCGCGGTGCTGTGCGCGAACAGCTCGGCGATCGGTTCATCGCGGTGGCGACCGACGGCCGTGGAGTGACGCCAGGTGCCGGCCACGACCCCCTCGGCGACGATGATCGGACGCACCATGCCGTTCTTCGCCGGCCCCACCGTCGCGAGATGCTCCGAAGGGCAGGCAACGGTGCGGTCGAGGTAGGAGATGTAGTACTCCTCAAAGGGTCCGAGCGCGACGACAGCGGCACCCTGTGATTGCCGCCTGGGGCGCGGTTGTGCGAGGAACTGCCCGTCGTCGATCTGACGGATGCGATCGTCATCCATGGATGCTGCGGCTGCCGCGCGTGCACCGCCAAGGGTGAGCCCTGCCCACCAGGCGAAGTCCTCCGCTGTCGCCGGACCGTGGCCGCGAATGTACCGGATGAACAACTCAGCGGCAGGATCACGCGGCCACGCGGCGCCAGTGACATGCTCTTCGACAAGCACGAAGCGCTGCTCACGGGATGCACCGTCCGGGCGCGCGATGACAGGTCCCTGGCAGATCATTCCGCGCAGTGCAAGGTTCTGGATCGCGTGCAGCCCGCGCTGGTTGCTCGGATCGATGCCCACCTGCTCGAGGATCACGAACAGCTCAGCGCGGGTCAACGCGTTACCACCGGTCAGCGCCGCACGAACAACGCGCTCGACGGTCGAGAGCGTCTCAGCGTCGAGTCCGAGTTCGCGGTAGCGCGGAGCTGCCATGCGCAGCTGTCGCTCACCTGTCACCTCCAGCACCCAGCCGAGGTCTTCAGCGGGGACGATGTGCAAGGTTCCGCGCTGCGTCCACGCGCGCACGAGGGCACCATTGTTAAACAGCCGGTCAACATCACGAAGTGTCGGCGCACCGGTAGTGCGTGCGGCCAAAGCCCAGCGCCCGGCCCAGAACTCCTGCGCCTGCACCGCGAGCATGTGGCGCGCAGCATCCAGCACCGAGCGAGCCGGCGCACTCAGCCGGTGCGAGCGCAGGCGCTCGGCGCGGAGCAGGTGTGCGTCCATCGCTCCATCTTGCCGGGTGGCGTAGACGTTCGTCAGCACGTACCGCCGCGGCGTTTTCGCGGCCTGCTCCGGATAGCCTGATCCCATGACTGCGATCACCGCTCATGCTGCCCTTCTCGACATGGACGGAACACTCGTCGATTCCACGGCCGTGGTCGAGCGACTGTGGTGGGAATGGGCGGCGCCGCACGGCCTCGACCGGAACACGGTGCTGGAGACCGTGCACGGCAGACAGGGTTGGCAGAGCATGTCCCTTCTGCTGCCGGAGCGCGATCATGCGGTCAATCTCGAGGAGAATGCGCAGATGCTCGCCCGCGAGAGCGCCGAGGTCGACGGCGTCGTTGAGATCCCGGGTGCGGCTGCATTCCTGCGCGCACTGGCGCCGTTCCCGCACGCGATCGTCACATCGGCGAACGACGCTCTGATGACCGCACGGATGGCAGCGGCCAGTCTGAAGATCCCCGAGATCGCCATCACCGCGGAACGCGTGACGAGGAGCAAACCCGATCCAGAAGGGTTCCTGCTCGCCGCTTCAAGCCTCGGCATCGCCCCCGCAGACTGCGTGGTGTTTGAGGACTCCGGTGCGGGCATTCGTGCGGGACTGGACGCGGGGATGAGCGTCATCGGCGTGGGCCCGCACGCGCCCCGGTTCGCGCCAACGCATCACATCGAGGACCTCACGCAGGTCACCATCGCACCGACCGCCGGCGGGTTCGAGATTCAGATCAGCTGAGCGCGTCGATCGCGTCGCGAAGGATGCCGTGGGATCGCGCCAGCGCGGCGGTGGCATGCTCGGTATCGGCGCCGGTCGCCAGGGTAAGCAATGCGAGTTTCACCGAGCCGCCTGCAGCCTGCAGTGCCTGCGTCGCGTCCTCGATGCCCACACCAGCAAGCTGCGTCACGGTGCGGATCGAACGTGCATGCAGCTTCTCGTTCGTGACGAGCAGATCAACCATCACGCCGCGGTGAGTCTTGCCGAGCTTGATCATCGACAGGGTCGTGAGCATATTGACGACGAGCTTCTGCGCGGTGCCCGCCTTCAGACGTGTCGATCCGGAGATGAACTCGGGTCCGGTGACGACTTCGATCGCGATCTCCGCCGCCGCGCCGATGTCTGAGCCGCGATTGGAGGCAACGGCTGCGGTGAGCGCACCGATGCTCCGAGCGTATTTCAACCCGCCGACGACGTACGGAGTGCGACCGGATGCCGAGATGCCGACGACGGTGTCGCGTTCGGCCAGCCCCAGTTCTTGAAGTGCGTGCCCCGCGGCGTCGGTGTCGTCCTCGGCGTCCTCGACCGCTGATCGAATCGCCGTGTCGCCGCCGGCGATCAGGCCGACCACCATCGATGGATCGGTTCCGAATGTGGGTGGGCACTCGCTGGCGTCGAGCACGCCCATTCTCCCCGCGGTGCCGGCGCCGATGTAGATGAGCCGGCCGCCCCGACGGAATCGTTCGGTGATCCCGTCGACAGCGCGCGCGATCTCTTCGGCATGCTCGGCAACCGCGACCGGAACCCGCTGGTCCTCGGCGTTCATCCTTCGCACCAGCTCTGCGGTGTCGAGCAGGTCGAGGTCGCCACGTTCGCTTGTCACCGCCTCGGTGTCGAGGTGCGCCAGTACGTCCAGGAGCGCGGAAAGGCGGGTGGATTCATTCGGCACGATGGACGACCCTTTCATGCGGCAGATCGGTGCGACGAGTGAGAAGCACTGCCCCGTCGAAAGCGTCGCCGATCGCTGGGGCGACCGTGCGTCCGGCCGAGACGAGGGCGCGTTCGAGTTCGCGGCGGAACCAGGGGTGCGCGGTGAGGCCACCATGGAGGACGACCTCGGGGTCAGCGGATGCGGCGACAGCGGAAGCGGTGAGCAGGCCGATCGCTTCCCGCACGATGTCGGCGGCCACGTCGTCACCAGCTTCGGCTGCGTCAATCACGAGAGGTGCGACGGTAGCCAGCCGACGAGCCGTCGCAGCCTCCTCGCCGAGCCACACGAGGACGTCGGCTGCGGGCTCGATCAGTGTGCGCAGAGCATCGGAGAGGGCTGTGTCGGCACCGAGCCCGTCTCGGAATCGCAGCGTCGCACGAATACCTTCGCGTCCGATCCAGGATCTACTGCCGAAGTCGCCGAGTTCTGGGCCCCATCCGTCCACGAGGCGCACACCGTCTGCATCGATGCCGAGCGCCGCAGCACCCGTGCCCGCGAGCAGGAGTGTTCCGGATGCACCGCCTCGTGCGCCGGCATGGGCGGTGACGACATCAGAGGTCACCGATGTCGGCGCTCCTGTCACCTCGGCGAGCTTTCGAGCGAGAGCGGCGGCGGCATCGGGCGCGGTCCACGCCCCGGCCGCGCCGATACCGAGCGCGCTGATGTCTCCGTGCTTCGGAAGCAGCAGAAGGATCGCAGCGAATGAGGTCTCAAGTCCGTCGCTCGTCGCGAGGCCGGGCGCACCTACGCCCGTACGCACAGTGCGCCCTTCGGCACTGATCACGGCAACCCTGCATCGGGATTTACCGAGATCGACCGCGACGATAGTCTGCACGATCTGCACCTCTCCACTCTCACGTCTTGGCATTGGTCGAAGCTTTTCGAAAAGACTCTACAGTCAAGCTACCCCTAATGAAAAGAATTTACCACGTTGCGCACTCGACTGCGGCATAGTGTTATCCCAGACATCAAAGGAGCACGGATGAGCATTCAGTCCACGATCGAAGCCGCCGCTTCGACGCTGCCGCCATCCCTGGCCCGCATTGCGACAGTCGTGCGGGAGAACCCATCCATCGTCATCGACATGACGATCAATGAGCTCGCCCAGGGATGCAGCACCTCGGTGGCCTCCGTCGTACGCTTCTGTCGCGCGATCGGCTTCAGCGGCTACGCCACCCTGCGCATGGCCCTGGCCACGGAACTCGGCAAGGAAGCCGCCCAGTTCCCCACTCGCGGCGCCTCGGGCTCGGAGATCTCTGACGATGACTCCCTGCGCGAAGCCGTTTCCAAACTGGCAGCCCTCGAACTTCTCGCCATCGAGGAGACCATCGGGCAGCTGGACTTCGACGTTCTGGAGTCAGCGATCGATGACATCGATCGCGCGGAGCGCATCCTCCTGTACGGCATCGGCGCCAGCCAATTTGTCGCTGAAGATCTCGCCCACAAGCTCCTTCGTGTCGGCCGAAACGCCCACGTGCTCACCGACCCGCACGAGGCGGTCGCTGCAACCGTCCTCAATGCGGGTCGCACCGTCGCCATCGGATTCTCCCACTCCGGGGAGACCAACGAGACTGTACGGTTCCTCCGCACCGCAAGCGACAACGGCGCCTCCACCGTCGCGGTCACCTCGGCAAAAGGCTCTCGCCTTGCCCTCGCCTCCGACCACGCACTGTTTACGGAAGTGCGAGAGTCCTCGTTTCGCGCTGGAGCCATGGTGAGCCGCATCGCCCAGCTCGCACTGATCGACTCTCTCTTCGTGGGCGTCGCCAAACGCCGCTTCGCTGACACCGTCGACGCCCTGCAACGCACTCGTGAGGCCACCCGCGCCCTGCGTGACTGAAATCACGTCGGCGGCCACATCGGCGATATGGAGCTGACCGCTGGGCAGAAGCGGCCCGCATCGATGGCGCCGGCCTCATCCGCCAGACGTGGTCGATCACGATCCCGCTGCTGCGACCGTCGCTGGTCTTCGTCGTGCTGATGACGTTCGTTAACTCGATCCAGGTGTTCGACCCGATCTACCTGCTCACCCAGGGAGGTCCGGCCAACTCCACCAACGTCGTCGGCTTCGAGATTCAGCGCTCGGCGTTCCAGTACGGCATGGCCGGTGATTCCTCTGCCCTGGCTGTCTCGCTCTTCCTGATGATCGTCGCTGTCGGCGGCGTGCTCGGGATCATCATGAAGGGACGCACACGATGAGCGCCGATGTCTCTGTCACGGTCCGTCGCCGGGTCGGAAAGACCGTCCAGTACGTTCTGCTCGCGATCGTCGCTCTGATCCCGCTCTTTCCGCTGTACTGGCTGCTCATATCGGCGCTGAAGACCCCGGCGGAGTTCTCGTCGATTCCACCGACGTGGTTCCCTGCGATGCCGACGCTGGATCCGACGATCACCGCACTGACGGCGGTGCCGTTCTTCCAGTCGATGGTGAATAGCATCATCATCGCCGGCGGGGCGACGATCTCGGTTCTGATCACGAGCATCCTCGCCGGATATGTGTTCGCCAAACATCAGTTCCGCGGTCGCGATCTGCTGTTCTGGGGCATCATCGCGACGATGTTCCTGCCGCCGATCGTGACGATCGTGCCGTTGTACTACCTCGTCTCCAGCATGGGACTGTCGGACACGTATCTGGGTGTGCTGCTGCCATGGCTGGCGAACGCTTTCGGCATCTTCTTGATGCGGCAGTTCATCCAGGACATCCCGGACGAACTGATCGAAGCGGCACGCGTCGACGGCGCGGGAGAGTTCCGCATCGTCTGGCAGTTCGTCGTCCCGCTGCTGAAGCCCGCGATCGTGACGCTCGCGGTGTTCATGTTCGTCTACGCCTGGAACAACTTCCTCTGGCCGCTGTCGATACTGAAGTCGGAGGCGCTGTATCCGGTCGTGCTGACGCTCAACCGGCTGATGTCCTACACGATGAGCTTCGAGTATCAGAACGTCGTGCTGGCCGGAGCAGTTATCGCGTCGCTGCCGACCCTACTCGTATTCCTGGTGACGCAGCGCGTCTTTGTCGCGGGTATCGCCGCGAGCGGAGTGAAGGGCTGAGTCCGCGTCCGGATGAGGTGGCGGCACGGTTGCTCCATGCCGCCACCGAAGTTCAAGCGGTCGGCGGCAGCCCGAGGTCCTCTTCGCGCACGGTGCCCTGGAACGACCACGGGAAGTCGATCCACAGATCGGTGTCCTTCCATGCGAAGTCCGGCTGGATGATCGTCGAAGGCTTCGTGTAGATCGTCACCGACCGCACGTCAGCACCCTTGTCTTCGAGCAGCTTCACGGCGAGAGCGAGCGTACGGCCCGAGTCGGCGACGTCGTCAACGAGCAGCACTCGACGACCGTCGAGGTAGGCCATGTCGAGTTCGGGCGGCAGCACCTCGGGGGCATCCAACACGGTTCCGATGCCGGTGTAGAACTCGACGTTGATCGCACCGCAGTTCTTGGCGCCGAGACCGTAAGCGATCGCGCCAGCAGGCAGCAGTCCGCCGCGAGCGATGGCTACGACCACTTCTGTCTGGAAACCGCTTTCGAGGATCCTGCGCGCCAGGTCTCGCGTTGCCGATCCGAATCCGTCCCAGGTGAGCGTCTCGCGCTCGATAGCTGTCATTGCTCCATTCTCTCCCCTTTCGCGCGCTACCATCGACATGTCCGGTTCAATCACCGGTGCTCGAAAAAAGGGCACAAAGCCGACGGCGCAGTGATGCACCGCGCGAGACACATACGGAATCTCTCATCGATGCCGTCTCGAAAGGCTTTAGCATGCCCACTGTCTCCGCCCACGTGGCTCTCACCCTCGCTCAGCACATTGACGCCGTCTTCGGTGTGATGGGTAACGGAAACGCATACTTTCTGGATGCCATCGAGAAGCAGACCTCCGCGGTCTTCACGGCCGTCCGGCATGAACAGGGGGCGGTTGTCGCAGCCGACGCGCATCACCGCGCCTCCGGCCGGATCGCCGCGGCGACCGCGACGTACGGCGCCGGCTTCACCAACACACTGACAGCACTTGCCGAGTCCGTTCAGGCGCATGTGCCGCTTGTGCTCGTCGTCGGCGACGAGCCGACTTCCGGCCGCCGCCCCTGGGACGTCGATCAGATCGCTTTGGCGTCAGCCGTCGGTGCGCGCACATATACGGTCGGTCGAGCGGATGCTGCGGCGACCACAGTCATCGCCATCGAGCATGCTCTGACCTACCACGTACCGGTGGTGCTCGCGATTCCCTACGATGTCGCGGCACTGGATGCTGGCCAGGTTCCCCCTGCACCAACCCCGCGAGTGCCCGCCCCGCTCTCCCCCAGCGGTGAGTTCGGTGCGGGGATGCTGGATGAGATCGCCACCGCCCTTCGCGGGGCACAGCGCCCATTCCTGCTCGCCGGCCGCGGCGCCTGGCTCGCCGGCGCCAGCGAAGCGCTGGGAGCCTTGGCCGATGCCAGCGGTGCACTAACTGCGTCCACGGCTCTCGGGCGCGGGGTCTTCCCCGCGACGCAGTACGACCTCGGCGTCACCGGAGGCTTTGGCGCCGAAGGCGCGATGGACCTCATCCGCCAGGCCGATGTCGCCGTGGTCTTCGGCGCATCGCTTAACCAGTTCACGATGCGCTTCGGCGAGCTGTTCGCGCCGGGAACCCGAGTTTTCCAAGTGGATACGGCGCCGGCCGCAACTCATGCGCATGTCGGCGGCTTTGTTCGCGGTGATGCGCGACTGGTGGCCGAGGCGCTTGTCGGTCGACTCAACACCAATACCTCACCCGCCTCGCAGACCGTGCGCGCTGAACCGGCCGATATCGGCGAGCCGCAGGCCGCTGCTGCCACCTGGCGGGAAAGCGTCGACGTTTCTGCAGCCCGCACCTATGATGCCGGCGATCCTCTCGCCGCCAATGGCCGCTTGGACCCACGTTCGGCAGCGCGCCGTATCGGTGAGCTGTTGCCCGAAGATCGCGTCGTCGTATCCGACGGCGGACACTTCATCGGCTGGGCGAACATGTACTGGCCCGTGGCGTCTCCTGATCGCATGATGATGATCGGTACCGCATTCCAAGCGATCGGACAGGGCTGGCCGAGCGTTGTCGGGGCTGCTCGAGCGCGGCCCGAGTCGACGATCGTGCTCACCAGCGGCGACGGTGGCGGCCTGATGGCTATCGCCGACCTCGAGTCCGCCGTGCGCGCTGCTGGCGGTCGCGGCTGCGCCGTGATCTGGAACGACGCCGCTTACGGCGCCGAGGTCAACCTCTACGGACTCAAAGGCCTGGCTGAAGCACCGATGCGCATTCCCGAAGTGGACTTCGCAGCTTTCGCCGCAGCCGTCGGCGCGGAAGGCGTCGTTGTGCGCACACTGGCAGACCTCGACCGGCTCGGCACCTGGACTTCAGAGGACGCCAGCGCGCGGCGCTTCCTTCTTCTCGACCTGCGCATCTCCGGCGACGTCATCGCGCCCTATCAACAGGAGATCATCCGTGTGAACTCCTGAACGGGCAAGACCAGCGCAGGTTCGGCTCCGCTCAGCCGGCGTAGTCGGGCAACTCCTGGAGCGTCCAGCTGTTGCCGTCCGGATCGTCGAAGGTGACGAAGCGTCCCCATGATTGCTCGTCGACGCCGCCTGCCTCGACCCCGGCATCCTGCAATTGCTGCAGCGCAGCATCGGCATCCGGCACCACGACCTGGATCGTGTCTTGCTGCCCCGGCGCGAGCTTTCCGCCCAGTCCGACGCCGAATGCAATCGAGCATGCCGATCCTGGGGGCGTCATCTGCACGAAGCGGAGACCTTCGTACGGGACTTGATCATGATCGGCGTTGAAGCCGATCTTGAGGTAGAAGTCCTTCGCCCGGTCGACATCAGTAACCGGCACGAAGATGAGTTCGATTTTCCAATCCATCATGCACTCCTCCTGACGGGCATCGGCGCCCGACCAGTGTCAAAGATACGCCCGGGGTCAGACATTGCGCATCCGAGTCTTTTCAGATCCAGCCCTTGTCCTGCGCGATGCGCACAGCCTGTGCCCGGTTGCTCGCGCCGACCTTGCCGATGGCGGCAGACAGATTGTTTCGCACCGTACCCGCAGACAGGAAGACCTCCGCGGCGATCGCTGCGGCGCTGCGCCCGTCTGCGGCCAGTCGCAGCACCTGCTGTTCTCGATCGCTCAGCGGATTGGCCCCGTCGAAGAGGCTGGCTTCGGCGAGCGCAGCATCCACAACGCGAAGCCCCGCGTGCACCCGCCGCACCGCGTCCGCGAGCTGCTCGGCGGGAGCATCCTTCACCACGAATCCGCTGGCACCAGCATCCAAGGCGGCCCGCAGGTATCCGGGTCGCGCGAATGTCGTCACGATGAGCACCCGCGTACCCGGATTCGCCGCGCGCACGGCACGAGTGGCGGCGATTCCGTCCATCCCGGGCATCTGGATATCCATGAGACATACGTCCGGTGTGGTCTGCGCCACCAACTCCACGGCCGCCTCTCCATCTCCGGCCACACCGACCACGCTCAGGTCGCCCTCCAGCTCGAGAAGAGCCGCCAGCGCACCCCGCAGCATCGCTTGATCGTCCGCGATCACCAGTCGAATCATCCGAGCGCCACTCACCACGTCACTTCCACCTGCGTGCCTCCCGCTTTACCCGGGCGCACGGCAAACACGGCGCCACTTGTCGTCGCTCTCTCACGCATACCGTGCAGGCCGTTGCCCTCGGTACCGGCGAAACCACGACCGTCGTCAAAGACAGTAAAACTGCCCGGCGCAATACCCACCGTCACCGTGGTGGCGGCGGCATGCCGCAATACGTTCGTCGTCGCTTCGCGGAGTATCCAACTCGCCGTCAATGACTGCGCAGGCGACAAAGCTCCAGCATCGCCATCGACGACCATCGCTACATCCGCCGCTCTCAACGCATCTCGACATGATTCGAGCTGCTCGATCAATGCCGCGCTCCGAACACCCGCTACCGTCGCCCGCACCCCGGCGATAGCCTCGACCGCGAGGGCTTCGATATCGGCGAGCTCGGCCTTGGCCCGTTCCGGGTCACTGTCGATCAGCCGGCGCACGAGTTGCGCTTTCAGGCTCACCACCGTCAGCGAATGGCCCACCAGGTCGTGCACGTCCCGCGCGACGGCTTCGCGCCCCTCACTCGTGGCGAGCTCGAGTCCGAGCGTCTCTGCCTGGGCCGAACGGATGATCAGGGTCGTCGAAACCGTATTGACCACCGCGAGCAGGATGATGATCGCCAGCACGGAGAGGTACGTCGTACCTCCCGGCGCGAAAAAGACTGCCGCTGCTGTGATTGTGATGGTTGCGATCAGCGTGACCCAGTGCGCGAGCCGCGTGAGTCCATATGACGCGAACGACATGATGAACGGCAGGAAGCTCAGTGCGCCGCCGCCGCTGGCCGGCACTGTCAGCGCTGCGCACAGGATCATCCCGGCGAACGCCATCCACTGGCTCGGCTTGGGTGGTGTCGTGAGTCCGCCGCCGCCGAAGCTCATCCCGTAAACGAATCCGGCGACATAGATCACGACGAACGCACTGAGGGCGACCCAGCCCGTGATGATCCAACCGGAGGCGGCATCCGATCGCAAAAGCGCCATCACCGGGTAGAAGAGGAAGACCAGCCAGACAGCAGCCATCACCCAGCCGAATCGCTCCCACGGAGAACCGGCGCCGACTCGGCCCTGTCGGCTTCCTGGTGCGGCCCAGGCCGCGGGAACGGCACCGGCGGCTGCTGCCACCGATGCGTCCCGCGCGCCTCTGGTCACGTCATCCGTCATGCCTTCGACCCTATCGACGCGAACGCGAGCGCTTGACACCGACGGCCACGAGAATGGCGAACAAGACGAGCCACACCACGATATTCAGCAACACCATCCACAGCGAGTCGGTCTGCCCGGTCGTGAGCGTACCGTCGGTCAACGGCCAACGGCTGAGCGCTACGAAACCGTAGAGCGGCGTGAAGCGTGCGATGTCGAGCATCACACCGTCCAGAGGCATGAAGACGTTCCCGAAGAACGCGAAGAATGTCATCGAGATCGAAGCGAGCGCAGCTGCGGTATCGGAGTTGAAGAACAATCCAACGCCCAGACCGTACAGCCCGAAGATGAGGCCGAGTCCGAGGATGATTCCTGCGCACGCCCACCAGCGCCAGACGTCGGTTGTTTCTGCTCCGGTGGCCAGCCCAGCTGCGAACACCGCGAGCATGGCGAGTGCTGCGAAGATGACAGCGGTCACGAGCTTGGTGGCCGCGTATCCCGCAGTACTGAGCGGCGTCATCGCCAGCTGACGGCCCCACCCTTGCTTCGCTTCCGAGGCGGCAAGCGAGGTGATCGAGCTCATGGCAACGGCGGTGCCGTAGGCGGCCATCGACACCATCACGTAGAACTTGACGTTGCCATGCCCCGCAGAGATATCGCCGTAGCCCATGCTCGCACCGAACAGCAGGTACATCGCCACGGGCATCCCGAGCGTGAAAGCGAGTGTGTAGGGGTTGCGGATCTGGCGCATCGATTCGATGCGCAGCATCGTGGGTGAGATTGAGATGGTCATGATCAGTTCTCCGTCAGGGCTGTAAAGGCGGTCTCGAGGGTGGGGGCAGCGATCTCCAGATCGTGCGCTCCGGCGTTCAAAAGGACGGATGCCACGACATCCGAATCCTCCGCCCGCAGGCTGACGCGATCACCGTCGACGCGGACGTCGGTGACGCCGTTGGTCGTGCTCAGGATGCTGAGGAGTTGATCCGCACCCGTGGCGGGAAGGTTCGCGGCGAGCGTGCGGCCACCGAGGTTAGCCCGCAACTGCGCAGTCGGCGCGTCCGCGACGATCCGGCCACGGTGCATGACAACGGTGCGGCGAGCGAACTGCTCTGCCTCTTCGAGGTAATGCGTGGCGAAGATAATGGTGCGCCCGGCGTCGGCGTCGGCGCGCATGACGTCCCAGAAGTGGCGGCGCGCGGTGACATCCATGCCGGCGGTTGGTTCGTCGAGCACGAGGATGTCGGGGTCGGCGACCAGTGCCAGCGCGAATTTCACGCGCTGTTGCTCACCGCCCGAGCACTTGGCGATCCGGCGGCTGGCGAGCGGCTCCAGGTCTGTGCGAGCGAGCACGTCGGGCACTCGCGAAAGCGCCTCCCGACCATGCAGGGATGCGATGATCTCAACGGTCTCACGGACGGTGAGGTCCGAGAGCAGCCCACCGGTCTGCAGGACGCCGGCGATCGTGCCGGCCTTCGCCGCTTTTGCGGGCTTCTCACCGAACACCGTGACCGTGCCGCCGCTGCCGTCGGTGAGGCCGAGCAACATGTCGAGCGTCGTGGTCTTTCCGGCACCGTTCGGGCCGAGGAGGGCGACGACTTCGCCCCGTCGGATGCTGAGATCCAAGCCGTCGACCGCTTTGACTGCGCGGGCGCCGAAGCCGAAATGCTTGTTCAGTCCCTCGAACGAAACGGCGGTGTCGGATGCCGTGACGGATGGCCTCGGAGAAGTAGATGTGCTCGCTGCTGTGCTCATGGACCCAGTCTGGCCACGCGGCGCCACGGAATCCGGAGTCTGCTGTCATCTCATTCGCGTGACATGTGTCACGCCGCCGAAACAGGTGTCTCGCAACTAACGGTGTATGCCGAGAAAACAGCGATTGGTTGTGACACATAGTTGTGAGACTCGACGCCACCGCGTTGTTTCCTGAATTAGCTTCTCATCAGTGATTTGGCGCCGAGACGTCTCGTAACCGTAGGGTTATGCGACACTTCGGTTACGTGTTGGTCGGGACTGCTGCATTGACGGAATCAGCGGCTTCAGTTCAGGAGCAGCCCTGTTCTTGAACCCACTGGGTGGCCTGCTCGTCCGCGTCGTCGGCAGTGGTCGGATGGTCAGCCTCGATTGGCTGCTCATCGAGACTGACTCCGTCGCGGTCGACGTAAACGCTCGTCGTGAGGACGATCTGCGCGCCGTCATATAGCGTGCGCGGCACATTGCCCGATGTGTATCCGTAGCTGTCAGTGCCGAACGATTCAACGTGATCTAGGCCGCGGAACGAGGTGGCGACGGCTTCGCCACTGGATGCGGTCATCGAATCCTGAAGGACTGCGATCGGGGCATCGGTAATCTTGGACTGTTCTCCAACGCTAATTGTTGTGCTGCCGAGTCCTACACCGTTGTTGTAGACCGTGACCGGTGTCATCTGTTCTGTTCGTGTGGTGAAAGAAAATGCGGTCCCGTTCGGCAGGAGAGCTGAGACGCCCGAGAGCATCGGGTACATGTTGCCGCCCGTATTACCACGGAGATCAACGATCCAACCACAGGTGTCGGGTGCTGCGTCCGCGATGCCGTCAGCGGCGGTTTGTGCGTATTCCTGCTGAAGATCGCCCGAAACAGCACCGAGCGCTGGCAGGACGATGGTGGTCACGCCGTCCACGGTCGTCACGGTTGGAGCCTCATACTTGGCGGTCGATGAGTCCGCGTACTCATTGGTCTCTTCCGGGTCGAGGAAGACTGAGTGCTGACCGCCCGCCGCGGTTGTCGCCGCGGCGATCTCGTCATACAGGTCCGAATAGTCGTCTGCGTCAGCGGCGGCCTGTTCGAGCGCGGCACGGGCGGTATCCCACTCGTCACCGGACGCGCGATACCCCTGGTTGAGATGCTCGATGGCAATCTGCCCGTACTGCTCAGGAGACGGCGGTATCAGGTAGAACCCCATCCGAGGCCCATACGTGTGAGCCGCCCACAGCACACCCGCGATCAGAAGAACGAAGATCACACCCACCACGGCCAGAATCTTGCGAATGCGACGACTGCGCTTGGGACGAGAAGAAGACGCAGTATGGGAGTGCATACCCTCCACACTCTCATCGTGCGGTTAACTTCTCGTCATCCTCAGGTCGCAGCTGGGTCATCCCGAGGGATGAACAATCGCTCCCGGTCAAGCAAGCGCTGTCTCGTAACCTCGGTGTCTGACGCGTAGATGTGGTGGTGAGTAGGCGCGATGAGGATCCCGGGGCCCGTTGTGGCCTCGGGTCGTTCGAGGTCGTGCTCAGGCTGCGTGTGCTTGGTAGGGCTGTGTTCGGGTG